>NZ_SORO01000001.1:1210000-2410000 GCF_004368965.1 Leptospira meyeri
AAAATCCTATACAGTCTCCACTACTGGTTTTGTTCATTGCCAAACCAGAATTGTCTTTGTAAACGGCGTCCCTACGACCCAAGAGCAGTGTAAAAATGTTTATATAGATTTGGATCCAGCAGATACAGCCAAAGTATTGAATATCAAAGCCAAACCAGGTGAAATTCAATATCTGGGATTGTTTAAAGGTGTATTAAAGGAAACAACATCAGATGACCAGTTTGCACTTCCAGCAACATTAGATGAGTTAGTTGGCCTATCGAACAAAAGAAAATTTGTTTTAGAAAAAGATAACGGATTCATTCTTAAATCAAATCTTGAATCACTCAAAGACAAATACTATTACCCAGATTTACGCAGACCAGGTTTTGATGAGTATGTATTTTTGGAAGGTGTGAGTAAGGCCAATCCAAACTCCTACTGGAAAGAAATTGCTGATAAAAAGTTAAGCAAATTTAAAAAATAAATTTTGCTCACTCAATTAGGAAAACAAATGATTAAACCTTTTTTAAAAAATCTAATATTCATTAGCTTTGGAATTTTAACAATCAACTGTTTGAGTTTTAGAAGTGGCGAATACGAAGGAACTCCCGTAGTTAAAAACTTTGATTCCAAAAAGAAAATAGCGGTGAAAGTGTATGCAGCATACCAAGTTACTGTGAATGGCGAGTCTGATTCTCTCCATGAATCTTTAACGCAAAAATGGCAAAATGAATCTGCTAAACTATTAAACGAAAGTGAAGATGTTTTCTCCACCAGAAGTCAGGTAGACGCAGATTACACTTTTGATATCAAAGTGACAGAAAACTTGGGATACTTTTCTGCAAAAGTTTCCCTTTGGCTTTCATTACCAACTCTTGGGATTATACCTTTTTACTCCGGATCTCATTTGACAATGAACTTAACAGTAAAGGATAAAAAGGGGAAGGTTCTTGCGGAAATGAGTAGGGAGGAAAACAAAACTGAAGTGGGCCAGATTTTACTCCTATTTGTAATGCCTTTCGCTGATCCAACGGTAAAAATTGAGAAACAAAGAAGGGAATTGTTGAGTTCTGTTTATGCAGAAATCAAAGAAAAAGGTTATTTAAAAAAGTAAAAATAAAAAAAAAGATTCTCATTCTGAGTGGATCTGAATGAGAATCTTTTTTTATTTAGGGCAATTGCTTTCTTTTTACAATCTGAAAAGAAAAGGTATATTAAAGTCTCAAAGAGTATTTCAAATTTTGAACTTCCGTATTTCCTCGTTTAAAGTCTTTGCAAGTTCACTTAATCGATTCGCAGCTTCTTTTACGGCAGATACTTCTGATAGCTGAGAATCCGAAGAAACAGAAACTTCTTTTGTATTTTCATTGATCATGTTAGTTAACTCAATCAATTGAACCGTGTTTGCGTTAAGCTCTTCGGTACTAGCCGAAATCTCTTCTGTTGTGGAGGAAACACCATGAATTTCATCATTTACTTTTTTAATGGCAGATATAATTGATTGAAAGGTATTTCCAACAACATTCACCATTTCCACTCCAACCCCCACATCTTGATTTCCTTTTTCCATCATCTGGATTGACTCAAGTGTGTTTTTTTGGATTTCATCAATGATCACAGAAATTTGTTTAGTGGCTCTTTCTGATCGTTCTGCTAATTTTCTAACTTCATCAGCAACCACAGCAAAACCCTTTCCTTCCTCTCCTGCCCGAGCCGCTTCGATTGCTGCATTGAGAGCCAGTAAGTTTGTTTGGCTAGCAATCTGATTGATCGTTTCAACGATTTGTCCAATTGCCTTAGAGTTTGCACCAAGAGTGTTGATACTGGAAGAAATTCCATTTACCGAAGAATTAATAATCTCCATCTGATGTATTGTTTTCTTAACAATATCCTGACCTTCCTCTACTTTTTCCAAAACTCCATTTGACAGTTCTGAAACCACATACGTCGCCTCCGCAATTTTCGCAATCGCAAGAGTATTTTCTTCGACTGCCGATTTGTTTTCAGAAAAAGCTTCCAATTGAGTATTTGAATTGCTTCGCACAGTAGTCATTGATTCTGAAATCGTAGCAGCTACATTAGCAGAACCTTTTGCACTTTCGATCAGCTGATCTGCAGATTTCAAAACTTCATTTGAGGATTGTGAAACCACCTGAATCATCGTTCGTAAACTATTTGTCATTTGATCAAAATCAGTCAGTAGTGATCCAATTTCATCTTTATATAGTTGATTCGATTTTGAAGTTAGATCCCCTTCTCTCGCTTTTCCGATGAGTGACTTCACATGGTTAATTTTTCTCGCAAAAATAGCTGCAAAAAAATAGGAAAAAACTAACGAAATGGCAGATGCAAATATAGCACCGAAGAGAAATAAGTAAGAAAGGGATTTAAGGCGCTCTTCGTAAAAAATGGCCTCTCTTCCGCCAGAACCAACAATCCAATCCCAAGGTTCATAATAGATCTGATAGGCAATCCAAGAATGAGTTGGTTCGTCCCCCTCTTGCCATAATTCATATACGATTCTCCCGGTTCTTTCCTTATTGGACCAAGTGTCGCGAACCGTATACTTTCCATCTACTTGGTAATCCCAAAGATTAACACCTTCAATGTTGAAAGGGTTCATTGTAAAAACACCATTCGGATGAGAAGCCCAAACTCTCATATCCAATTTGGCAGACATTTTTCCTTTGGACAAATCACGGACTCCATCAGAACCTTTAGGACCCAAAATATAGATCCTTGCCATTTCTTGGGCATCCACTAAACTTATTTTCCCAGCCTTAACATCTTCATTCAACAAATCGATAACAGCTACCGAATCTGTTGCCAGAGTTTTAAATAACTCTCCACCAAGATTTACGATTTGGTTTTTAGCAGACTGATAGACGAGATAAAAAACTGGGCCAAGTACTAAGTTGAGAACCAAAAAAATGAAGATCATCAACTGAGTACGAATACTAAGAGAATAGAGTTTATGGAGAGTTTGTTTTATCATACTTTAAAAGTTTTGTGTGATTTATGAGGAAACTAAACTTCCCATGAATGGAAAGTATTTTTTTAAGATCTCAATTTTTATTAGTTCACTGCAAAAATCTAAAAACTGTATTTTCTTAAATACCAATCAGAACTTTATACGTCCGACAATTTTTGTAAATAAAAGATTTACTAACATATCGCCTTCCTAAAACGAAGAGACATAGGATCTAATATTTGATCATTGTTCAACAGATAACAATCTCAAACTTTATAAAAACCGCCTTAATTTCTTAGGCAATCATCTAAAAAAAATCATAAAGAAGTTTTTAAAATCGAAACCGAGAAACAATCTTTTCCATGGAATCCGATACAGTCTGTAGACGATTTGCTTCTTCAGAAATTTCACCAAAGGTTGTAGAAATTTTTGAATGGTTTTCCCATAACTCTTGCAAATTCGTATTCGACTCTTCTGTATATCCTGTTTGTAGTTTCATTTCTTCGGTAATTTGTTCGGCATCCCGTTGGAATTGGGCCACAAGGTCCTTTAAAGACTTTACATTCTCAGAACTCGTTTCACTTGTCCGTCCAAACATCTGCACCACTTTCGAAATTTCTTCAAACTTTAACTTCACATCTTCGTTGGTAGAGATAATTTTCTTCATGGATTCCAAACTCTCTTTGGAAGCAACTTGCGATAACTTCACAACTTTTTTAATTTCCTCTATGTTCCTTGCTGTTTCATCGGCAAGCCGCGAAACTTCACCAGCAACAACTGCAAATCCCCTTCCCATTGAACCAGCACGCGCGGCTTCAATGGATGCATTTAAGGAAAGTAAATTCACTCGGTCAGAAATACCCTCAACAATGGAAATAGTTTCTTTAATATTTTCACTCATTTGATTCATGACTTCCACCTTTTCATAAGCAGATTGGATGGCATCCTTTGCCACTTGAATGGTTCCAATGGAATGAATTGTATTTTGTGCCAAACCATCCGCTTTTATGGAAAGATCGGTCATTTCATCTGTGACACGTGTGAGTTCACTCGCTAAATAGTTAGTTTTATCTTTTTGAGATAGAACTCGATCATACGTGGCTCGGGATAAATTTTGGATTTGGTTGACTGATTCAAAAGTCGAGTCCAGTTTATTTTTTTCAGCACTTACCTGAGAGTCGATCACACTGCCTTTATCTAAAATTAATCTGGAAGTGGAAAGGAGAGAAATAGCCTCTCCTTTTGCGGTTTGAAAATAATGACGTAAGGACTCCATGAATAAGTTTAACTTGGTAATCGTATGACTCAAGTTTGTGGCTGAAAGCTGTGGGATGGTTTCCGATAATTCCCCATTTGATAGTTTTTCTATCGAATGGTTTAAATTGCCAATATCTTCTTTAAGAGATTTACTACCTACATAAGCGGCATAGATGATAATCACTACCATCATCACAAAAACAATTGGCATTTGGTAAAACCAATAAGGAGAACGAAACTCAGTTAATAAAATCAAAAACAAATAATATCCGAAAGTTAACATTGGTAACAAAGCAACCGCAATCATAGTGAAAAGATTTCGTTGGAATACACCAAAAACTCGAATTTTCGTTTCATCCAAAAGAACGGAAGACAATTCCTTAACTTTAAGAACGGGGCTAAGATTCACTTCAGTTTGAAAATAAAACGCCAAATATATGATGGGAGATAACATCACACATGCATAAGGCAATGCCAAAATCTCTTTCCAAGGAAGATCCAATACAGTTGCAGCCATAAAAGAAAACCCAAAAATAGAAGTAACCCAGCGAATAAGGATGACTTTGCCTTCCCAATGCGGATGTTCCAAAAGACCTTTTTTCAAAACCTCTAACGTTTTCCCATCCGTCTGATTCGAATAAGCTAACAGTCGTTTCAACCTACGATACCGCAAAGAAATACCAATGACCAACGGAATAAGGGAAAGCAGAGAACCAAGAATGGCAAGTTGGATGAGAGTTGTTGCATCAAAACGTGAAGCGAACAAACAAAAGTTTATAAAATAAGGAAAAATCAGCAAGTAGAGAGGAGCTTCAATTGCAATTGTCAATTTTTTGATGAGTTGATTCTGGTTCATGCTCTGTGATCCACCATTTCGTTTGACAATCATTTCAGAAATCCCAAAGGACTTCACCTACTTTCGTATTTTTTTTAGCTAGGAACATCCAGTGACATTGGTTCAGGATTCCAATGGAGAGGCTAAAAAAGCCGAATTTATATGACTTCGAGTTTTAAAATGGAAATTTCAGAAGGGGCTCCCAATCGAAACGGAGGGCCCCAATATCCGGTTCCTCGACTAACATAAATTAAGGAGTTTTTATATTGATGTAAGCCTGAAACAAATTTCTGTGCAAAATAAATCAGAATATTACCCGGGAAAAATTGTCCTCCATGGGTGTGTCCAGATATTTGCAACTGAAAGCCAGCTTCGTTTGCTTCGTAAATACTATTGGGTTGGTGTGCTAATAAAATTTTATAGTCACAATTTTCACCACCAATCATTGCTCGTTTAGGATCTGTTTGGTGAGATTTAATCATTCTACCAGCGGTTAGATCCGTAACTCCTGCCATTAATAATTTTGCTTTTCCTACAGTAAGAATTTGATTTTGGTTGAGTAAGATTTTAACTCCTAAGTTTTGAATCTCAGGCAACCAAGAAAGAACACCAGAATAGTATTCATGGTTTCCCGTTACATAGAAAGTGCCGTATTTTGCCTGAATAGAGGCAAGTGGTTTCAGATGTTGTTTTAATGTGGAAGCAGGACCATCCACTAAATCGCCGGTAATCACAACTGCATCAGGGGATTCTTGGTTAATCCTTTTCACAACTCTTTGCAAAAATTTTTCTTTGATAGTGGGTCCAATATGAACATCCGAAATTTGGACAATCTTAAAACCGACCAAGTCAGGGTGTAAATCTTTAACAGGAACTGACACTCGTTTGTATTGCAATCGAACGTGTGCATTAAAAAATCCAAGAGAACTGAGAGCCGTTGCGGCAACAATGGTTGAAAAAGCCAAACTAAAGTTTTTGACTTCAGTAATTCCATCCAACGGAAATCCAAAATGAACTAAACTAGAAAACAAAACTTGTGAATATTGAGTGATAATTCCCAAATCCACCCAACGCAAAAAATCCATAAAAAGTACCAAAGTAAAGAGGATGGAAAAAAAACCAAAGTTGGTAAAGGTGATATAAGCAAAGATTGTTTGTGTTTTTTCCCGTTTGGAGATCCGACTAAAGGTATAGGTCAGTGGCACAAGCAAAACCAAAGCTCCAATTCCTAATAAAATCACGGAAACCACGGGTCCATTCAGTGAAAGTCCTGAGATCAATCGAAAGGTAGAATAATAATAGATAAATCCGAGTAGCGATGTGAGAACGGACAAAAATAGGAAGAATGCTTTCAATTGAGTCACCCTATTCTTTGGACATAAAAAAGATCATAAAAGTTGCCGATAATGAGAGAGAAGGTTGAGGATGAAAGAAAAAGATATAGTTAGAACGAAGTCGGATGTAATTTTAATTGGCGCCGGGATTATGAGTGCCACTCTCGGAGTTCTTTTAAAAGAGCTTGCACCTCACCTAACAATCACTGTTTTGGAACGATTAGATGCTGCAGCAAGGGAAAGTTCTAATGCTTGGAATAACGCCGGAACAGGACACTCTGCATTTTGTGAATTGAATTATACAATCGAAAATGAAGATGGTTCGATCCAAACAAAAAAAGCTCTCCAAATTGCAGAGTGGTTTGAAATTTCGAAAGAATTCTGGGGTTATTTATCTGGCACCAAACGAATTTTAGATGCAGATGAATTCATTCACTCCATTCCACATTACAGTTTTGTTTGGGGAGAGGAAAATGTATCTTTTCTTAAAAAACGCTACGAAGCATTAAAAAAATACGAACTCTTTAAGGATCTCATTTATACAGACGATACGGAAACTTTAACCGAATGGCTTCCTCTTGTTATGTCGGGTCGTGATCTTTCAGAACCACTTGCCGCTACCAAAATGGAATTAGGAACCGATGTCAACTTCGGCACCTTAACAAGAGCCATGTTTCGTTATTTAGAAAGTTTTCCAGATGTTCATGTAAATTATTTTGAAGATGTAAAAGATTTAGAACGAAGTAAAAATGGGTTATGGCACCTAACATCAAATAATATTCAAACCCATGAAAAAGAACACCATGAAGCCAAATTTGTATTTATTGGTGCCGGTGGCGGTAGCCTCCCACTCTTAGAAAAATCGGATATCCCTGAGGCTTCTGGCTTCGGTGGATTTCCTGTTAGTGGGCAATGGTTGCGTTGCCGCAATAGAGATGTCATCAAACAACATTTTGCAAAAGTGTATGGTAAAGCGAATGTAGGTTCTCCACCAATGTCCGTTCCCCATTTAGATACAAGAATCATAGAAGGAAAAAAAGAATTATTATTTGGGCCATTTGCTGGCTTTACGACAAAGTTTCTAAAAAAAGGGTCTTATTTGGATTTAGTTAAATCATTGGAGTTTGACAATATCTTTCCTATGTTATCTGCGGGGATGCACAACCTTCCATTGACTAAGTATCTTATCGGCCAAGCCATGCAGTCACATGAAGATCGTATCGATGCATTAAGAGAATACTTTCCTGAAGTAAAGTCAGAAGATTGGGAATTGGTGATAGCAGGACAAAGGGTACAGGTCATCAAAAAAGATGAAGAAGAAGGTGGGGTTTTGGAATTTGGAACAGAAGTAGTTTCAGCAAAAGACGGATCTCTTGCCGCATTACTCGGAGCGAGTCCCGGCGCATCCACTTCCGTTTCAATTATGTTAGAAGTCTTATCAGATTGTTTTCCGAAAGAAATGTCATCCGACGAGTGGAAATCAAAACTCAAGATAATGATTCCAAGTTATGGTGAATCCATGAAAGATAACTCGGAAGTTTGTTTGGTGAGCCGTAGAAAAACTGCAGAACTTTTGGAACTAAACCAAACAGAAAAAACCAATGTTGGTTTCAAAAGGTAACAACAAAAAGAAACGATTGGGATTCGGGTGATTATTTCACCTTCTTTCGAAGCTCAATGACAACCTTTTCTTTTGATTCAACGGTATAAAGAGAAGAACCCTGGGTGGAGTCTATGATCCGCCTCGGACTCACCCCCTTATCTCTTAAGATCCTTGAGATGGCTTGGGAACGCTCAAAACCTAGGTCGTAGTTTTCATAATTTCCTGGAACATCTTCCCGAAACGGACTGGTATAAGTAATCACGAGGACGTCATAGTCCTT
Source organism: Leptospira meyeri (assembly GCF_004368965.1). Lineage (NCBI taxonomy): Bacteria > Pseudomonadati > Spirochaetota > Leptospiria > Leptospirales > Leptospiraceae > Leptospira > Leptospira meyeri. The sequence continues at coordinate 1,218,263 of NZ_SORO01000001.1, forward strand.
ATACTCATTTTCTAAACTGCGGGCAATGGCATCTAAACGAGCTCTCCCTTCTAAATGGATTCTGCTGGTGGGCAAATCAAATATCTCACTTGCAAGAAAAACAAATCTCTCCAATTTACTTTCCACTATCGGTTCTTTGGATTGAATCGGAATTTCAGAACCTACAAAATCAATGACAGAATTTGGTTTTGTCTCTAACGCTGGCTTCACATCACCTAACGTAGAAAAACTCACCCCTAAACCTATTTTGTAATATGTTTCTTCAAAATTCCCTTTGTTCCTATGGCCAGAACTGGGGGCACTATAATTCACAATATAAACATTAGAATGTTCTAATTCAGCATTCACAAAAAAATGACTGTCGAAATGATACCTCAAACCAACAGCACCAAATATGCGATTGGTTCCACCTCCAAACAATCGTTCATATCCTGCACCACCACCTACTCGGATATATGGATCCATTGGATCATTTGGTTGGAAGTGGAAAAAAAGATTCAAATCTCCGGAAGTAGAATGGAAGACGTCCCTTCTTTTTTGGACTGCTGTATCATAGATATCCCCCTGATTTAATCGAGTAAGGAGAGTTGAATAGTTAGAAGCAGATAATGCATAAATGATGATTTGTCTTTCGTCTACAGATCGAAAGTTAGAAGCGCGAATCACTTGGTCAGAAACAGATAAACCGATTCCAAAAAAACGAAACAATCCATATTCAAAACCCAATTCACCGAAATGACTAGAAAGTTCAGTTCTATGTTGATTCACCGCACTTAAAGTATAATAATTGATATAAGTGGAGAGGTTATCCGCATAAGGAGAGTTTAATGCTAGAAAATTGGGAAAATTTGTCTTTTCTACATTCTTTTCCATAGTTCCCGAATTTTCACCGATCCCAAAAGCGCCATTTCCATAGAAAATTAATTTCCCACGTTCAAACCCTTCTGCTGTTACCGACAAAACCGGGAAAAGAAAAACAATTCCAGAATAGGCAAGATAATGTATCCAATTCATTTTCTGCATGAGTGATCTTTTATTTTATCAGGCGTTAAATCAAGCCTAAATTTTTTACGAACTCTGTCACAAAATCGAAGGGGGAAATCGTCTTGGTATTGAGGTATAAAAATGAAACCAAAAATTATCATATTAGGAGCCGGTTATGCAGGAATTATGGCTGCAAATCGATTGGACAAACAATTGGATGAGGTCGAAATTAATTTAATCTCCGAATCTAACATGTTCCAAGAAAGAATTCGAAATCATGAAACTGCCATCCAAGACAAGAGAAAACAAATTCAAATCAAAGACCTGCTTAGAACAAGAGTTAGATTTTTACAGTCAAGAATCACCAATATCTTACCAAAAGAAAAATCTGTTTTACTCGAAGGTTTATCAGAACCACTCTCCTATGATTATCTTATTCTTTGTCTAGGTAGCACCGGAATCCATGGAAAATCCAATCTTGAAAATTCCATTCAATCGAAGGAAGCTGTTTCCAAGTTTTTGAAAGATTCAAAACAAAGAGAAATACAAAATCTATGTATCATTGGAGGGGGACTGACTGGAATCGAAATGGCCACCGAATGGAAGCACTACCACCCCAACTCTTCCGTAACAATCGTTGATCGAAACGAATGGGGAACTTCCTTTTCCTCAAAAGCAAAGGATTATTTACAATCCTATTTGTCCAGGAACCAAATCCAAATCTTAGATAAAGTGAGGATAGATACGATTCTGGAAAATGAAATCATCTTTCAAAACAAAACCAAACTTTCGTTCGATGCCCTTCTAAACTGCAGTGGATTTCAATGTTCATCCCTTCCCAAACAAGCAGGTTTCCCAACAAACGAAAGAAACCAAGTGTATGTAGATCCATTCCTGAGATCCATCGGACATCCTGAAGTTTTTGTTGCTGGTGATTTAGCTTATTTAGAGAATTCTTATTTAAGAATGGGTTGTGTGACAGCTTTACCGATGGGGGCATATATTGCGGATCACCTCGCAAACCTCATTCGAGGAAAAAACATTTCCCCTTTTTCATTTCAGTTTTTTGGAAGATGCATATCTTTGGGTAGAAATGAAGGACTCATTCAGTTTACTTACAACGATGATAAACCGAAAGAAAAAATCATCAAAGGGAAATGGGGAGCTCGTATCAAAGAAATGGTAAACCGTTTTACAATCTTTTCATTAAAGATGGAAAAAATCCTCCCTTTCCGATTCTATTTTTGGCCTAAAGGAAATCCAATTAAGATGGAAAAAAAATTACAGAAGAACCCAATCCCTATCGGAGTTTGATTCCATGAATGAAATCGAATTATTTTTAAAATGGAAACATTATCTTTTTTCAATCGCATACCGAATTACAGGAAGTTATGCGGATGCAGAAGACATTGTACAGGAGAGTTATCTTAGATGGCTCTCCGCCAAAAAAGAAAATATTCAAAATGAAAAATCCTATTTGGGAAGTATTGCGGCAAGACTTGCTTTTGATCTTTTAAAAAAAGCTTCCAGAAAAAAAGAATCCTACATTGGACCTTTTTTACCAGAACCAATTCCGGAAACTGTGGAATCAATGGATGATGAAAGAATCAACTTTGCATTTCTTGTCATTCTCGAAACACTAAATCCAACAGAAAGGGCAGTATTCATATTACGAGAGTTATTCGACTTTTCTTATGAAGAAATCGGAGAAATTATAGGAAAAACTCCTGATAATAGTAGGCAAATCTTTAGCCGTGCGCGTTTGGCGATCCAATCGAGAAAAAAGAAATTTGAACCGGATCTAAAACTACATTCGAAACTTTTACTTGAATTTAGTTTTGCCTGTTACCACCAAGACACTCAATCTCTAACCAAACTTTTATGTGAAGATGTCATTGCCTATTCCGATGGAGGTGGCAAAGTTCATGCTGCAAGAATCCCAATTCCAGGAATCCAAAGAGTTGTTACATTATTAAAAAAGACGACAGAGAAAAAAGCAAAATCAACAGAATTCTATTTTGGGTATGCCAACGGTTCACCAGCACTTGTTGGATATTCGGACGATGTTCCAAGTTTTGTTCAAATTTTTACAATCCAAAACAAACAAATCGACACCATCTTTAATTTAGTAAATCCTGATAAACTAAAAGGATTTCAAAACAAAGAAAATCTAATTAAACTGGGGTATCTACGGAAAGTAAGTTGGATTGTATGGGTCCTTTTCCACATAAGGCGGTGGTTCCTCTCTAGTTATTAATGCAGTTTTTTTTGTTTTCTTTCGTCCAATAAGTTGAAGGCAATGAAGATCACAAAACAAATCTTCCTGTTGGTATTTTTGACCACATCATTTAGCAAATGCGGTTTTGGTCAAAATGTCGATATACCAGTTGCTAAAAATGCCGTCTTAGATCTAAGACAATGGAACTTCGAAACCATGGGGAATGTCCCTCTCAATGGTGAGTGGAAGATTCATTGGAAAGATTGGAATCCTAATGAAAATCTTCCTCAATACGAGTTGACGACCGTACCGGGGCACTGGACAAATCTTTCGGGCGAAAAATACCCAACCGGATTTGCTTCACTGAGTTTAAAGATCCTTGTTGCCGATCATACAAAAAATCTTTATCTTCAAAATGGAGTCACTCGGAATGCTTTCGAGATTGCCGTGGACGGGGAAACCATTTATCAATCTGGAATCATCGGAGAAAATTTCGCAAAGGAAGTTCCTCACTTAAATATTCAAACAGTTTCTCTACCCCACTCCCAAAACAACCAAATCAATTTAGTCATAAGGATCTCTTGTTTTCATTATCATATCTGTGGAATTGCAACACCTTATCAACTTGGATCAAATTCCGGAATCAATCGATCTTTTTTGGAAGCCATTAGTCGAGACGTCTTTGTTTTGGCGTCCTTATTTACATTAGCTTTTTTCCATTTGATTTTATATCTTTTTTGGCGAGATGAAAAAACTCATGTTTTTTTCGCTGCTGTTTGTTTTATCGCTGCAATACGATTATTCACCACTGGTGAAACTCGTTTCATCTATAACTACCTTCCGCTTGGTTTTTATGAAACGATTGTAAAATTCAATGGAATTAGTTTTGTTTTACTCTACCTTTCATTTGTTTTGTATGTAAGGGAAATTTATAACGCAAAAGAATATCGTTTTGTGTATCGGGCAAATTTCTTGGTTGCCTCTTTACTATTCTTTGCTTTGCCACTTGATATTTTAACATTTTCGAAATTCCTAGGCATCCATCTTATTCTTTCTTTATTTACTTTATTTGGAATTTTATATCCCATCATAGACGGTGTGGTTTTAAAAAAACCGGGTAGCCGTTTTTTCCTTTTTTCTGTAATCGCAACGATGGCATTGTTCTCTCTCGATATACTTACCGAGTTTGCAAAAAAAGGAACCGCCTATCTGGCGCAATACGGATTTTTAGTGTTTGGTTTGTCCCAAGCACTATTTATTGCTGATAGGATGATTGAGAATTTCAAAAATAAGGAAAGACTAAAACAAGAAAAAGAAAATGCAGAAGCGAAAGTAAATTTCAAAACCTCATTTTTATCAACAATGAGTCACGAAATCAGAACTCCCATGAATGGAATTTTAGGTATGACTCAAATTTTGCAACAAACTGATCTCACAGAAGAACAAAAAGAATATTTAAATCTAATTCAATTCAGTGGAGACAATTTGTTGTTACTTGTGAACGATATTTTAGATTTAACAAAATTAGAGTCAGGGCAATTTGAGTTGCACCTAGAGCCGGTTGCTTTACCAAAATTTCTAAATGACTGTATCAATCTTTTCAAATCCCAATCTGATCCAAATCGTCTCCTCATCTCATTAGAACTTGTTAACCCTCCGCCAAATTTCCTGATTACTGACCAAAGGCGATTTACTCAAATTCTTTCCAATCTTTTGAGCAACGCTGTTAAGTTTACGGAGAAAGGCACCATCACTGTTTCTGTGGAATCAATCCCATTGTTAGAAGACAAAGTACGATTGTCGATCTCAGTGAAAGATACGGGAATAGGAATTCCAGAAGATCGAATGGAAATTTTATTCCAACCGTTTTCCCAAATCCATTCCCATCTTACTGAAAAAACAATTGGTACTGGGCTTGGACTTGCCATCACAAAAAAATTAATTGAAGAGTTGGGTGGGTCGATTTCCGTTCAAAGTGTTTACGGACGGGGTTCCAACTTTTCTTTCCAATTTGATTCACAAATTCCTCCCGACTCCTTTCGTCCCGATGTTTCGGCAAACCAAGGAGAGTTTTCAACAAAAACCAATTGGGATTCCAAACTTGCAAATAAATATCCCGTAAAAGTTTTAATCGCAGATGATGACCCAATCAACCAAAAAGTTTCGGATCTTTTTTTGAAAAAACTTGGGTTTACCGCCTTACAAGCTGATAACGGAGAAAAAACTTTGGATATGGTACGCTCTGAACAACCGGACCTGGTATTTATGGACATCCAAATGCCTGATATGGACGGAATCACTGTCACCAAGTGCATTCGCCAATCCAAAACTATATCCAAACAACCAGTCATCATCGCTCTTACCGCCAACGTTCTAGAAGAAGAAAAACAACGATGTCTTTCCGCTGGAATGGATGATTTTATGACAAAACCACTTCTTTTGCACGATCTCGATTTTATGATAAGAAAATGGGCAAAAAAGAATTTGGCAACGTCCAATCATTAGGGATTAAATTTTGGCAACAACTCTCGGTAAACTACCACATGGTGATATTCTCAAACGGATCTCTCAGTCTGAACATTTTCAATCTGGAAGTTTTCAAAACATAGAACATACGGAAATGTTAGCACCTAACAGTTCCTATTGGAAAATGGCAATCAAATATTGGCAAAAACCAAATTCCATTCGCCCGTCCTCTCCCATCCCCTCTACCAAAATCAATTTAAAGGAACTAGACGCAAATAAAGCGCAATACATTTGGTTCGGACATTCTTCTTACCTCCTACTTGCAGAAGGAAAAAAAATATTAGTGGATCCTGTTTTCTCAGGTTATGCATCTCCAGTGCCTTTTGCAGTTCAATCGTTTGAAGGAACTGATATCTATCTTCCGGAAGATATGCCAGATTTAGACATTCTTATCATCACTCATGATCATTATGACCATCTTGATTATGAAACAATGTTAAAAATTCATCCGAGGACCAAAAAAATCATCGTTCCGTTAGGTGTCTCTGCTCATTTATTGTCTTGGGGAGTACCTCTTACAAAAATCATTGAATTGGATTGGTTTGAAACAAAGGAAATTGATTCCACGATCACTGTTACAGCCACTCCAACACGACATTTCTCTGGACGAAGTGTACTCAGAAACAAAAGTCTTTGGTGTTCTTATGTTTTGAAACTTGGAGAGTATAAGGTTTTTATTGGTGGAGATTCAGGATACGGATCTGTGTTTGAATCCATTGGTAAAAAATACGGACCATTTGATTTAGCATTTTTAGAATGTGGTCAATATGGTGACGACTGGCCTTCCATACATATGCGCCCTGAAGAAACGGCTCTGGCCGCAGCGAATATTGGTGCTAAGTCTTTTGTACCAGTGCATTGGGGGAAATTTATTTTATCACTCCATCCTTGGAATGATCCTATCAAACGAGTCCTCGCTGCTTCCCAAAACATAAAACTTAATTTGCAAGTTCCGAAAATTGGCGAAAGTTTTGAATTCACTGGATCTGGAAGTGTAGATGGTTGGTGGAATTTTCAATGACAAAAAATCTCGCCACCGAATATAGTCAGATCCATTTGGGTTCGGTTTAAAAAATGAAAAATGCACTCGTTGTTGGAGCTACATCCGACATTGGAATTTATATTGCAGAATCTCTTGCAAAAAAAGGATATTCTCTTTCTTTATCAGGAAGAAATAAACAAAAGTTAGCTGATACTCAATTTAAAATTAAGTCTGAACTTTTGGTTCCTGTGGAAATTTTTGAATGGGATGTTACCGATTTTCATTTTCATCAAAAATTTTATGATGCACTTTCCCAAAAACCCGATATTGTTTTTTTCGTAGTCGGATACTACGAAGATCAAACCAAAGCAAGAGAAGATCAAAATGAACTTCTTAGAACCATTCAGACAAACTACTCTGCTGTTGTTTCTCTAATAAACATCATTTCTTTGGATATGGAAAAAAGAAGAGAGGGTATCATTGTTGCCATTAGTTCTGTTGCTGGGGACCGTGGTAGACAAATGAACTATATATATGGAAGTGCAAAGGCAGGGCTTACCACCTACCTATCTGGACTTAGGACTCTTTTGTTTCCAAAGGGAGTCCATATAACAACCGTCCAACTAGGACCAGTTTATACTAAAATGTCAGAGGGTCATAACTTAATCCCTTGGCTCACCTTACAACCTAAAGATGCCGCAGAACTCATAGTCCAGGCAGGATTAAATAAAAAAAATTTAGTTTACATTCGTTGGCCGTGGAGGTGGATCATGATGGCAATTCGAATGATACCAGAATGGATCTTCAAACGCCTTCCTCCTTTTTAATATGAAAACAATTACGGGTAACTGACGTAGTTCCAAATAGACTGGAATCCATTGATCATAGGGCAACTGTGTAATGCCGCTGCCCCCATTCCGTTACAGGCACTTGTCACCAAACGATGGCTATTTCCGAATGGAGAGCCAACATTTGTATTTGTCAGAGTCCCTGTCATAGAAAATTGACTTGACCAAGCATCTGTTACTTGATTTGTGTCTCCACTAAAATTAGCAACAGTATCATTTTCATGAATGAGCCCATAATAAGATGCCGCTGGTGTGTTTTGGGTTGCTCCCATCCAACTGGGCAAAGTAGCAAATTGCAAACTATAATCGGAAACTCCGCTGTAAATAGAGACTCTTCCAAGGGTTCGAATTTTTCCATGAAAGGCAGCATGTCCACTACCTTGCGAATGTCCCCCGACATAAACTAAGGACCAGTTGACAACATTGCCCGAAAGAAATTGGTCCCAACCTTCGCCTGGTCTCGTTTGGACTAAATATTGGATGAGGCTAAGTAACCTACCTTCTATTGAATTGGCTACATCTACAGAGACATAGGGAGAAACATCTGCGCCTGTAATCACTTCTCTTCGTAAGTTCTCAAAACATCCAACATCATTTCTTGCAGCACCTTGATTACAAAGGCTATTCACCGCTTCTCCATTGGGGTAACTCAGTCCAATGATATGATATCCGCGAGAAGCACCTTGTTGTAGGATGGCACCGATTTCACAAGGTGTCGAACCCGTTCCAGGATAAAAAACAGAAAGAACGTTTTTTCGACTAACACCCGATTGTGGAGGATAAACGTGATGGGGCTGGTGATATGAAGTGATTGCAGAAGAAGTTAGGGAAGGTTGGATTTGTAGTCTTGTCAGCGCTCCAACAGAACCACTTGAAGGAAATGTATTTTGACCCACACAAGACCTCGCATACAACCCAAGCCCGAGCAAAGTGACCAGATCTTCTTCTGTGTCTTCGGATTTTTTTTTGCAGGAAATGACAAAAGTAAAAAGAATTAGAAAAAGGAAATAACTACGAACAAAACGAAACAAATCAAAAGAAAACAACGGCAACTACCTTAAATTAAATTAGATTCTTAGGTAGTAATAAAACCAAGCGAATGAAATGCAAATCAATTCTGAAATTTAGTCCCTTTCCTCGTAACAAAGAAATCGCCTAAAGAAGCAACAATATGCACAAAGTTTGAAGGGACCAAAATGAATAAAAAAGGTTTATTTTAATTTTTGATATTGGGAAATCAATACATCCGTATTCGAACCAATTCCTTCAATTCGAGAAACAACAAAACCTTCTTTAGAAACCAAACTATAAACTGCCGAATGATTAAACTCTCCATTCGAAATCTTTTTATAATTGATACCAAGAACAACGGATAACATTCGAATGTCGGATTCCGTCCCAGTAAGTAGAGTCCAGTTATCATTTAGGTTCATTTTCTTTTTGTAGCTGCTCAGAACATCAGGATTATCTTTTTCCGAATCAAAACTAACAAGAACTATACGAGGCTCCTGTCCGATGGATAACTTTATTTTTTTAGCTAATTGTTCCATATCAGCAACAAGTCTAGGGCAAACCGACTGACAACTCGCATAAAACATACTAATGATAAAAAGAGAACCTCGGTAATGGTTAAATCCTATCATTTGATTGGATTCTGTTGTCCACTTGGAACCTAAATCAAACAAACTGCCTTGAGCAGCATCGTTTGCAGCTAAAACATGATCCTCTCCATGGTGATGGTGGTTGTTTGAATTATGGTCGTCGCAGCCAAAACCGACAACCACACAAATTAAGAAAATGAATATTTTATAAGTTGATTGAAATTTCATAATGGATTGTCCTTTATTTTAAAATATCTGATGCACATCTAAATCCTAAATATTTGGCAGTATACCATCCTTTTAATCCAGCTCGATATCCATAACGCATATAAGACGCATAGTTAGAAAAATCATTTGCCTTTAATGAACCACCACCACAAAAAAGGTTATTTTCTAAATCGGTATCTTGTCTTGAATCTCCAGTCACAGAAGTATTGTTAAAATCGAAAACCCACTCCCAAATCATTCCATGTTGGTCATACACACCCAAACCATTTTTATATTTTCCAACTGATGGAAGAAATTCAGGTTTTTGTTCTCCATACCAATTAAGAATTACTGATTCGACTGCTTTTTTATTTTTTCCAGTGGGAGGAACATTTGCTGCAAATTCCCATTCTGATTCAGTAGGCAATCGTTTCCCCTTCCACTGGCAATAAGCATTGGCACTAAACCAAGAAACATAAGTTACGGGAGAATTCAAATCGTGGCTTTTTGGAACTTTTTCTTTCCAATCTCCCAAATACCCCTCATCCGCAAACAAACTGGAGACTTTCCCTTTTTTCCAACTAGGATTGGCTTCGATAAATTCAAAATATTCTTTTTTTGTAACAGGATATTCATCCAAATAAAAAGATTTTATAATTACCGAGCCACCTAACACAGATTCATTCTCTTTTAAGAATGGTTTCCAACTTCCTCTTGGTATTTTTACCATCTCAGCAGAAAGAGAAATATTAAGAACCAAGACATAAAAAACAAAAAAAAGCTTCATTGTGTGACTATGCAATTTGTAAACTTATTTTACCTCTGCTTCAGAAACCATAATTCCTTTGTTTCCCCATTGGTTGTATACATAACTAAGGACACTCGCAATTTCTTCATTTGAAAGTTCCAAATGAGGCATGACATTATTATATTTTTGTCCATTGACTGTAATTGGACCACTAAGCCCCTTTTTTAAAATTTGGATCGCACGAGCTTTATCCGCATTCAAATAATCGGACTTTGCAAGGGGTGGGAACACACCAACAACACCTTGTCCTTCTTTCATATGACAAGCTGCACAAACTGATTTATACACTCTTTCCCCATTGGCCAAAATTTCTTTTGGAGTTTTCGCAGAGACTTTGGGTTTTACCTCGGTTACCATTCTTTGGATGGCTGGTCCTTCGGGAAGGTAAACAGTATCATCCTGTTTTCCAGAATAAACAGTTGCATTCGGCTCACCTTCAACTTTTAGCATCCCAAGCGAACCTTTGTTAAACGTTCTAAAGATAGAATGATCCACTAGAATCAAAGTACCTGGTACCTCAACTTTAAAATCTACAATGGCAGAACCACCGGCTGGTATGAGAGTGGTTTGTACATTTTTTTGATTAGGAAGGATTCCACCTTCTGTATAAACATTGTCAAAAATTTCGCCAATCACATGAAATGAAGACACTAAATTCGGGCCACCGTTCCCAACAAACAATCGCACTGTTTCCCCCACTTTTGCAGTAATGGCTCGATCTTCGACCAAGGAGCCTACAGAACCGTTAAAAACAACGTAGTCAGGAATTTCGGTAATCGCCTTTTCCATGCTAAAGGGTTGAAGCCCAGGTTCCCCATTTTTACCTTTGGTATAAAACTCACTCTGCACAACATAGTATTCTTTGTCTACTTTAGGAAGATCATCTTTGGGTTGAACAAAAATCAAACCGTACATTCCGTTCGCAATATGCATTCCCACCGGAGAAGTAGCACAATGATAAATGTAAAGACCGGGATTTAAAGCTTTAAATGAAAATTTTGAAGCATGACCAGGAATTGTTAAAGAAGCAGCGGCTCCTCCTCCTTGTCCTGTTACAGCATGCAAATCAATGTTATGTGGCATTTTACTTGACGGATGGTTTTTCAAGTGAAACTCTACTTCATCTCCTTCTCGGACTCGAATCATTGGCCCAGGTACTGATCCACCAAAAGTCCAAAACGTATATTCGACTCCATCAGCAAGCCTACCCACTACTTCCACAGTTTCCATATTGACGATGACTTTGGCTTCGTTCGTACGATCAATATGAGGTGGTACTTCAGGGGCATAGGTGAGTTTGGCTTCTTCTGTTTTTTGCCCTGAACAAACAGACAAGGAACTTGTCATAACCAAAAAGAGAAGATAAATCCCAAACCGATTGGGTTTCTGTAGTTTTGTATGCATTTCCGTATCCTCTGGTCTCATTCTAAATTATGTCAACGCAAACCTCATTGACACAAATCAATGGATCTGAGTGCAAACGTTACAAAATGCACAAAAATGGAGAATCGAGAAGTATTTTTTCTCTGTTTTCTGATTTTAAGGCAAAACTAAGTTGAAATTCTAAATCGACGGATTCGAAACTAAGAGAAAAATGGGTACCGTGTCCATGTCGTTAGACCCTCAAACTAGCCTTAGTAAGTTTCGTAGCCTACTCCATATTTCTTCCATTCTGAATGCAAACCTAGATTTGCACCAGCTCCTACCACTCATTATGTTATATTCTAAAGATCTACTGGAAGCAGAAGCAAGTTCGCTTTTTCTTTTGGAAGATGAAGAATTTTTGTATTGTGAAGTGGCATTAGGAGAAAAGGGAGAAATCATCCAACAATATGCTCGTTTGGAGTTAGGCGAAGGGATTGTAGGAATGGTAGCAAGAGAAAAAAAACCAATCGCTTTAGAAGATGCCTACAAAGACCCAAGATTCAATGCGAGTATGGACAAACGCACTGGATTCAAAACAAAATCACTTATCTGTGTCCCTCTTTTTGTAGAAGAAAGATTGATTGGAACTTTGGAAGTCATCAACAAAACAAATAACAGAATCTTTGATTCCTCCGATTTGGAATATTTAATTTCTCTTTCTGAAGTTGCAGCCACTGCCATCCAAAATGCTAATACCAAAGACAGTTTGGACAAACGCATTCTCGAATTATCTTTATTATATGAATTTGAAAGATTATCTGTTTCCGAAAAAAGTTTGAACGAACTAGGTAAATGGATACTGAATCGAGTTTTGGAATACTTGGGTGCTTCTTCAGGAACCATCTATTTAGCAAATGCAGACAAACAAGAATTAAGTATTCTTTCTGCAAAAGGAATTCCAGAAGATGCTTACGACCAAATCAAAGTTCCTTATGGGACCGGGGTTTCAGGATGGGTAGCAGAAAAAAGAGAAAGCCTTCTCATTCACAACTTGGATTTAGATCCGAGATATAACAAACTCGCACCATATAAATTTGAATCCAAATCTCTCATCTCTGCGCCGTTAATATTCCAGGAGGAACTCCTTGGTGTCATTAGCATCAATAACAAAGTATCTGGATATGCGTTTCAACATTCGGACTTAGACTTACTAACAAATATTGCTGCAAGACTCAGTAGTACAATTAAAAATGCTCAACTATTCCATCAAATTGTAGATACAGGAAAGGAGTTGAATCGGGCAAAAAACATAATGAAAAAAATTATGCCGTCGATTCTTCCCAAGTCAAATGGACTTTCTTACGGGGTGGCACACATTCCTCTAGAACAAGTTGGTGGCGACTTTTATGACGTAACCGAATTAGAAGATTCCAAATTTTCAATATTAATTGCGGACATTTCTGGACATGGGCTTTCGGCTGCTGTTCTTGCCGCAATGGCCCATATGGTATTAAAGAATTTTGAACCAGATATAAAACAAAGCCCTTCATTATTTCTTACAACCTTGAACCATATGTTATACGGTAAGTTAGCCGGGAATTTTCTCACTGCCTTCTATGGAATTATTGATCTCAAAAACAATACCCTACTTTGTGCTAACGCAGGTCACCACGCCCCATTTTTATTGGACAAAAAGGATTCACCCTTAATCCAACTTGATGTGAAAGGAAAAATTTTAGGGCTCATCTCCGATCTATTTTACGAAGAAAAGACCTTTCCTTTTACACCCGGGAATCGCCTTGTTATGTATACCGATGGGATAACTGAACATATGTCAAAAGACCATAACAAACGTTATGACGAAGATTTATTCCAAAAGGCAATTTTAAAATCAAAGACACTTGATTCCCAAAACTCCGCAGACGATCTCATTCGAGCTGCTAGAGAGTATGTGGGAACAAATGACTTTGCGGACGATGTCACCGTTTTGTTAGTCGATCGAATTTAACGAATCAAGTGACAACTTCCAATGAGAACTAAAACAATATTGGATTTAAAAAGGATCGTATCCTGATCCAGAACCTTTTAGGATACGATTTCCATACTTTCGGTGCTACCCGTATAATAATGTTCGACTAAATCCATGATTTTTTTAGGTTCCGAGACCACTAAGGAACTCTTTTCATGTAAGGTCTCTGATTTAAAGGCAATGACCTGAGCCTGTTCCGATAACCCAAGAAGAATACTTGAAATTTGTTTGGAAGCCAAATTTGCTTCTAAAACAGATTGATCAATTTGTTTGACTTGGTCTTCGACAGACTCTAATTTTACCTTCACTCGATTTGATTCTTGTAGGTCGTGATATAAGGATGCAGCTACCTTATTTAAAATTGATTTCATTTCATAAAACAAATCAGAAACAGAAAATATTTCCAAGGAAGCATCTTTTACCTTTGTCGAAGTTTCTTGGATCACAGACAATGTTTCATCTACATAGGATTTAATTTCTTCTGCAGACACAGCAATTTGTTCATTCAAACTCATCATTTCTTTGGCTACGATCGCAAATCCAGCGCCAACATTTCCTGCTCTTGCTGCCTCAATAGATGCATTTAACGAAAGCAAGTTGGTTCGATTGGCAATTTCGGTTATTATCGAAACTATGTTTAAAATTTTACTAGAAACTTTTTTGATGGCTTCAATCCCTTCCAAAGAATCAGATATTTTTTGTTTTCCTAAATCGGCTTTTTGTGTCGATCTAGCTGATAACTCATCCAATCCTCTTAAAGCATTTTGTGTTCCGTTTAAATTTTGATTCACTGCATCCATGTAATCTCTCATATCCGACATGATCACAGAATGATTTGCAGTGATTTGTTTGATATTGGTGAGAGCAGAAGTCAGTTCTTCCATACAGGCAGCCGCTTCTTCACTTCCAGAAGCCATGGAATGAGTCGAAGTGAAAAAGTGATTGGTGAGGTCCTTTAATTCCTCGGAAATTCGAATAGAAACATGAGTTGCTCTTTGAATTTGAGAAACAATACCCCAAAGGTTAATGCTCATACTCTTCATTGAGAGTAACATTATTTTTACTTCATCCCTACTATCATTATGGAAATGATCTGGGTATTGAAATCTACCGGATGAAACAGAAATCACTGATTCCGTTGCTCTTTGTAACTTTTTATTTTTTTGAGACAATAGATAGACAAAACTGGAAGCAAGCAGCGTTTGTGATAAAAACAAAATACCACATAACAATGGCTTATCTAAACATAAAAAACCGAAAAGACCTAAAAATGGAAGACAACTTGCCAATACAAAAAATACTTCCAGGTATTTGACGGTTCTGATGTTTTTTACCACTTTTCCTTTTTTCCCCAAAGAAAACCGTTGTTTTCTCATTTTTTTGTATAAATCATCATAATACTTCTTTTTATCATCAGCTAATTTTTTCCGAACCGAAACATAACCGACAACTTTTCTTTCTTCGTTTAAGACAGGTGTGATTGTGGCATCAACCCAATAGTAATTTCCAGACTTTGCTCTATTTTTAACTGCTCCGGTCCAAGGCAGCCCTACCTTAATATAGTCCCAAAGTTCTTGGAATACAATTTTTGGCATGTCAGGATGCCGAACTATATTATGTGGTTTCCCAATCATTTCTTCAACAGAATATTCTGAAATTCTTGCAAAGTCAGGTGACACATAAGTAATCAAACCTTTGGCATCGGTGCGAGAGATGATGACATCAGATTCGGTAAGAACATTTTCAACTAAATTTACTTTTACATTTTTCAATTGTTTTCTCCCATCTTTCTCAGCTAACGTATCGTAAACTATAATGATGGGAATTTGAATCAACTCGGTTGTCCATTTTTGATGGACAAACCATGTTGATATTTGTCAATCAGGCATAGGGGGATCTACGAATTTCTAAGAAATAGGAAGTGATTCTTTTTTGGCAAAATCTTGAATCAAGCGAAACAAAGATTTCCCTTTTAAGGAAGTGGATAGGGTGCCACTGGATCGAGTTTACAACCCGCAGCTAAAAGCAATGTCCCCGTGGCGTCCCTTGTGGCCAAAAGGTAACTGGATGTAAGTGTTATACAAGACTTTGCCTTTTTTCGATTAAACGACAAATCCCTCTTTTGGTACCTCACTCCCATGGCATCATACCAACGAGATAGAATGGCTATGTCTGTTAGTCTACGAGAATAGTTGACTCGATCATTTGCCACATCTTGTGCAAAAATTCCGATATAAACATTCAATTCATCAAAAATATCCCGGCCAAGAATGGTTTCTTCCCCAATCCCTGATTTTCCAAGATTGTTACAATTGATAAAAAGAAAAATAAAAAGAAGAAATTTAAAATACTTCACCAGCTAACTTTTGACAAAGTGATCCCTCCGTCAACTAACAAAGAATTAGGTTCTGATAAAAAATTTCTTATCTCCTCCCAAAAAAGGCCTAAATAACAAACTATATTCTTTTATAATTCAATCAATTCCCGACTAAGAGATTGTAATTTTTCCAATAATTCAGGATTATCTTTGCAATCATTTGCAAAATCTGCCTCAAATGCATCCACAAGCAAACGAATGGAGGCGCTTGAAGTGTTATATTCAATACCACCATCAAAGGATTTAGAAAAAATAGGAAGGACAAGATAAAACGGAATTGTTAGCCAGGAGTTGATCCTTCTCCCTTTGATTGGGTAAGTGTAATCTCGGATTAGTTTTTTATCTTCTCTGTTGGAAAGGGTAAAGGTCACCCAGGAATGTGATTCTTCCAATGAAGGAAAAATCCCAAGTGTCAAAAGAAAAAGAACCGCGGAGATCCCTGCACCGTTCACTCCAGAGGATGATGTATAAGTTAATTCTACTTTGGTGGTTTGGCTTAACTTGAATAATTTTGATTTTGCTAATTCGTATTCAAGCGCAGAAGAATTATATAAATTTGGTTTTCCAGATTCAACTCTTCTCACTAGATTAAAACGGATTTTTCCTTGCTGCAGGGTTTCATTGGCTTCTAGATTTTTAGATCCCCGGTCCGCTAACGAAAAATAGTATAAATTACAAGAAACACTGAATGATAAGGCAAATACCAAGACAAACTGCAATAATCGTTTCATAACCTAAGGATGTTTTGCCATTCCGGTTAAGTCAAGGCAAGCGGATTTCATTTGTGACCTATACCAATTCAAATGGATCAATTAGAGTATAAAGCACCAACACAGGTTCCGCAAATATCGGAATCAGCATTTGCCGATTTGGCCACTGCCACTCTAATTTTTTTTAGATCCAATCTTAAAGACGATTTTTCCATTGTTTGTTTGGAAGGATCAAAACCACAAAGGAAAGATTTCACTCCTCCCTTCTCTACTTGGATATGCGCTAATTCTACGTTTTCAAAACGAATGAGTGTGTACAAACTCTAACCTCTATCTTTTATGAATCATATTTTAGTTCGCAGGAACCAGCACAAATCAAAAATTGGGATATTTTTCAATTGTGAATTGGTGGGAGAATCCCAAAAACAGAAACATCAAAAAGTGCAAGGAAATAGTGGATATACCCGTATCACCCAAGAATTCAAAAAACATTTCCAGGAAAACCTACTAGAATCAAAAATCAAACTACATAATGAATGGTAGTGGATATTGATCTTAAAAAAATTCGATAAAAAATAAAATCCATACAAAAAATTGAATATAATCGTTTACTTTATTATGAGTGGAAGTCGAATCATATGAGTTAAACGAAACGAAGACTAACGACATTTCATGTATTACATCTTAGAACGACTCATCAGTAAAATAGCGATACCGTATCTATAACTATTTAAAAGAATGATACGCTCGTTGAATCACTATATTGATACCAAATAAAAAACAAAATAAGTAAGAGAGCAAAGAACACAGTGAAGAAAAAAACCAAATACATATTCGCAGGATTATTTTTTTCCTTAATACTTTTCACTTTTGGAATACAAGCGGAACCGGATATTAGTTCGGAACCGAACCTTGGAAGAAAAAAATTCCATATCTACATCACTCCTATTTACTTAACAAGATATACGGAGTACCCATTCAGATCTAGGCCCGAGAAAAAAACTCTTACAACTCTCTATGGATTTACCAATAACCTATATATGGGTATTTCTTATAGTCGGGGGGAAAATCCAGAAGAGAGAGGAATCTTTGCTTACACGACGCAAAGAAATTCATCAGGAACTCAAGATTATAAAAAAACGAGGGAAGGAGAATATTTTGTTTTTAGAACTCAATACTTTTTCGGCGGAAATGTTTACGGAAGTTTCAATCTTGGCATAGAAAAAGGATATAGAATTGAAGAAAAAAACTTTTTACTATTCCAAGGAAACAATGTGGAATTAATGCCTTATTCCAAAAGTACGATTTATTCTGATCGCCATTTTGCTTCTGCAGGGATTGGATACAGAAGAGAAATGTTTGAATATTTTATTCTCGGAACTGAATTTGAATACGGGATCATGAGTTCAGGAAAAACAAACCAACATTACACATTTAATCCACAATACTTCAATGGCCCCCCACCTAGCTATGTCGCTGAGCAATTCATCATTAGAGATAGGGATAAACCGAACAGCGAATATATGTTCATTTCATTTTACGCAGGAATAGCAATTTAAACAAATCATAACAAAAAAAAGGACATACAATGAAAAAATTAATCTTCTCAGCCATAACCTTGACATTGTTAAACTGTGCTATCCCTGCAAGAGTGGACAAAATGGTTGCCCCCAACGTAAAAACTAAGAATAAAATCAATGACGAAATATTTATCATAGATTCAATAGGAACTGCAACGCCCAGCAAATCATTGATTGGTGTCTACAGAGCAAACCGAGCATACGAATATACGGCCAAAGAGAATATCCGATTGTTTTTGTTAGATTTAGAGAATGTTAGTTAACAACTAGTTCAATGAAATCATTTGACTATATACTGCTAAAGCCATACCAAACATTAGAATGAAAATAATATTTTCAATTTTTGTAATCGCATTCTCAATTATCTGTTGTTCTACGAAAGATACAATCAAATTGAACCGATTGAATCCGGAAGTCAAAAATGAGACTGACCGATTCATAAGAATCAAACTCAACAACTTTAGAAATTTCAAAACAGAAATCAGTTTGGTTCTACAAGATTACAAGTCATTCCAATCGGAAAATTATAAATTCGAATCGCAGTATAGTTTTGAAGAAACTACTGATGGTGAATTTATCGATATCCAAATACCAAAAGGAGACTATGTAGGTTCATTAAAACTAACATCAACAAATCTCATTCCTTATTACAAAAGAACCAAAGGCTATCACGTATTGTCCTTCGGTCTAAATCGGAATGATACTACTTTGAAAACATCTCTAGCCAATTGTAATTTCAGCAAAGGTTATGCACAAATGGGAACACCGAGTCATTATTCCTTCCACACTTGCGAAAATCTAGAATTATCCTATAACAACAAAACTTTCGAGTTCTCCCTTTCCGAACCAGACCAAATCAATCCAGAAAGCACTATCTTATCACTGTTTGCTAGTTTCTCATTAGGCACAAGTTCCACTTTTGCTTTATATCCTTATGCCCCCTTTCTTGTTTTCCATGGATTTTTTGGTCTCACCCAAAAAGATATTTTCATTCATTTAGATCATTATGGAGTCTTGTAGAAGAATGGATGAAAGACAAACACATCAAATTTGTTTTGACATTTTGTAAATTCATATATCGCATCAAACGTTAAGTGATCATTTCTGAAACCAGACCAAAGAAATATATGAGGAAATTTAGTTTACTCACCACACTCACGTTAATTTCCCTAACATCCATTCAGTGTTTTTATGGTATCGCAAGAATCGGTTCCACAGAATGGGTGAATGAATCCTTTGAAATTACAGAAGAGAGAAAAAAAATTAAACACGCAACCGACTTTCGAAACCCGCCAATTTATTCGAAAGCAGATATCATCGCCAAATGGGGAGAACCATCTAACATAGGGAAGGATGTGGTCTGTGATTATATTGCCTACCGCGATGGATTGGAATGGAATTTTATCGGTGTAATTGTTGGGTTCATTCCCATCCCTCTCCTTATTTTTCCATCTGGTTTCGATTATATTAAAATCTACTTCAAAGAAGAAAAAAGTGTCGGCCTCACCAAACCCTACTACAATACCACACATAGTTACGGATATAAGTGTGATCATAATAATTTTTGTAGTATTGCTTTTGGACGGACCTCAGATTATCAATATCGACAACGGAAACCAACGGCTTGCTTTGAAAGGCCAACATACTAATCATTGAAATTCAAAGAAGCGCACAAGGGATAGAAGCGGAAATCCTTTCGCCATTGCGAAAGATTGGAGCGGATAGCCCGGTCCCTTTCCGTCAGGAAAGGGATGTGCCCCCAATGCCTTCACTGCGATAGTTTTCTTTATACTTCACATAGTTGTTTGCCGTGCGGGTGATGATCTCGCGGTCCTTGTCTGTGATGTCGCGGATGATTTTGGCGGGGCTTCCCATCACAAGAACCCCAGGTGGGATTTTTTTCCCAGGGGGAACGAGGGAGCCGGCACCCACAAAGGACCATTCTCCAATTTCCACATCGTCCATAAGCATCGCCCCCATCCCCACAAAACTATGATCCCGCAAAACACAACCATGGATGGTGGCATGGTGGCCGATGGATACATAATCCCCAATGGTGACGGGAAAGAGATCTCTTGCCACATGTACGAGAGTCATGTCTTGGATGTTCACATGTTTGCCAATCGTGATGGTATTTACGTCACCACGAAGAACACATTGGAACCAAATGGAAGACTCTTCGCCAATTGTGACTTTTCCAAGTACATCAGCTGAGGGTGCCACCCAGGCCGAAGGGTGGATAGAAGGTGTATGGCCTTGGAAAGAACGGATCATACTTGCTAAACATAGGGGATCGAACTGAAACTCAAGGTCTTTTCGTTTTTCCGCTTGCGTTTTTACCTTTGGCTAAGTTACGGTAGTCTTAGATTCAAATGGGATCTCACTCCTCAAAAACGCTATTTTTCTCTAAAAACCTGCTAAGGAACATTTCATGGCAATAGAAATCAAAGTCCCCGAGATGGGGGAATCCGTAACCGAAGCAACGATCAGTGCTTGGACCAAAAAAGAAGGCGATGCTGTAAAAGTAGACGAAGTGCTCGCTATTTTAGAAACAGACAAAGTCTCATTAGAGATTCCTGCTCCCGCATCTGGGGTTTTAAAATCCATCGCCAAAAAGGTGGGAGATGTGGTTCATGTGCGAGATATCCTCGGTGCCATTGAAGAAGGTGCTGTTGCGGCGGCTCCTGCGAGTTCTGGTAGCGCGGCTCCGAAAGCGGAAACACCAAGTGCGCAGCCTAACACGGGCAAAGTGAACGACGAACTTCCTCCTGCCGCTCGTAAACTCATCGAAGAAAATAAATTAGATATTTCAAAAATCACGGGAACTGGTCGCAACGGACAAATCACAAAAGAAGATGTGATCCTGTTTATGGAAAAAGGTGGCGCAAGCGCACAAGCGGCTCCGAAAGCAGCGGCAAGTCCTGAGATTCCAAAAGCGGTTGTGGTTTCGGCAAATGCCGGTCCTAGAGAAACTGTGGTGCCGATGACAAAACTTCGCCAAACCATCGCAAATCGATTGGTGAGTGCACAACATACGGCAGCCATCCTTACCACTTTCAACGAAGTGGATATGTCTCCGATTATGGAACTTCGAAATAAATACAAAGACAAGTTCAAAGAAACTCACGGTGTTGGTCTTGGATTCATGTCTCTTTTCACAAAGGCAGCGGTGGCAGCTCTCAAAGCCTATCCTGCCATCAATGCAGAAATTCGCGGAACAGACATCGTCTACAAAAACTTCTATGATATCGGAGTGGCCGTGGGTGGACCAAAAGGTCTTGTGGTTCCCATTGTGCGTAATGCCGACCTACTGAGTTTTGCTGGTGTGGAACAAGAGATCGCAAGACTTGCTGGCAAAGTAAAAGACGGAAAAATCTCTCTCGAAGATATGGAAGGTGGAACTTTCTCTATCTCCAATGGTGGTGTGTATGGATCGATGATGTCGACACCCATCCTCAACCCTCCCCAATCGGGAATTCTCGGAATGCACAATATCGTCAAACGTGCGGTAGTTGTGAATGACCAAATTGTGATTCGCCCTATGATGTACTTAGCTCTTTCTTATGACCACAGAATTGTGGATGGAAAGGAAGCGGTTCAGTTCCTTGTGAAAATCAAAGAAATGGTAGAGGATCCAACTAGACTCCTCTTTGAGGTATAAGAGGATTTTATGGAACAATATGATATCATTGTCATCGGTGCAGGTCCTGGTGGGTATGTGGCGGCAGTTCGCGCTGCCCAACTTGGTAAAAAAGTAGCCATCATCGAAAAAAGAAAAACTCTTGGGGGAACTTGCCTCAACGTAGGTTGTATCCCTTCCAAAGCCCTTCTCGACTCTTCCGAAGAGTATCACAAAACAAAACACAAGTTAGCTGACCATGGAATCTCCGTAAAAGATGTAAAAATCGATATCGCGAAGATGATGGCTCGTAAAGACAAAGTGGTAAGTGAAGTGACATCCGGTGTAGACTACCTGATGAAAAAAAACAAAATCACTCGTTACTTAGGTCATGCCAGTTTTGTTTCTAAAACAGAAGTTTCGATCACCGCAGAAGATGGTAAAAAAGAATCCATAAGCGGAACCCATATCATCATTGCCACTGGTTCTACCCCAATTGAAATCCCTCCCCTTCCAGTGGACGGAAAAAATATTGTTACCTCAGACCATGCCATCGCTCTAGACTCAGTTCCAGAACACCTCATCATTGTCGGTGCAGGTGTGATTGGTTTGGAACTGGGCTCTGTCTGGTTACGCCTTGGTGCCAAAGTCACTGTGGTAGAACTTATGCCACGTCTTTTCGGAACGGCTGACCAAGCGATGGCAAGTCTTGCAGAAAGATTATTAACACAGCAAGGGATTAATTTCCTATTTGAAACCAAAGTGCATGGCGCCAAAGTCAAAGGCAAAAAAGTAGAAGTCGAAATCGAAGGCAAAGACGGCAAAAAAACCATTCTCGAAGGAGACAAGGTTCTTGTGTCCATCGGACGCCGTCCCAACACAGACGGACTCGGTGCCAAAGAAATTGGAGTCGAGATGACGGACCGTGGCCGTGTCAAAGTAGAACTGAACAAATTCCAAACCAATATCCCAAATATCTATGCGATTGGGGATGTCGTGGATGGCCCCATGCTGGCACACAAAGCAGAAGATGAAGGGATTGCCGTTGCCGAACTCATTTGTGGTAAGTATGGCCATGTGAACTACAAAGCCATTCCTTGGATTGTTTACACTTGGCCCGAAGTGGCTTGGGTGGGACAAGGTGAGGAAGAACTAAAAGCCAAAGGGATTGAATACAAAGTGGGTAAGTACATGTTCAAACCCAATGCTCGTGCCAAAGCCATGAACGAAACCGATGGACAAGTCAAAGTCATCGCAGACAAAAAAACGGATAAACTTCTTGGAGTGTATATCGTTGGACCAAGAGCCTCGGACATGATCGCAGAAGCTGCGATAGCTTTTGAATTTGGTGCGAGTGCGGAAGACATTGCTCGTTCCACACATGCCCACCCCACTCTTTCCGAAGTCCTTCGGGAAGCGGCGATGGATGCAGATGCAAAATGGTCCATCCATTCGTAAATTAACTGTTGTTTTGTTGTTTTAGGGAGAGTATATGACAACCGACCAGATGATGAGTTTATACGGCGATAACGTCGTATTATTGGAAGAGTATTATAAACAATTCAAAGAAGATCCACAAAGTTTATCAAAAGACTGGATCGACTTTTTTGGAGAACTAGAAAGGAGTTCCGTTTCGAGTAACGGATCCAACGGAAATGGATTCGGTGGGAATGGATACGTCAACTACGCTTCCACCGAACACCGGAAAGGTTCTTCGCTCAGTGACTTCGGGATCATCAACCTTCTCAATGCCTACAGAAGGCAAGGGCACTTAGCGGCAAATTTAGATCCACTGGGAATCACTAAACCCAACCGGGAATTCATTGATCTCAAAGTCAAAGCCTTAAAACAAACTGACTTAGAAACAGAAGTAGATTCCGGTGTTGCCAACCTAGGAAAAGCCAAACTAAAAGACGTCATCGATTGGTTTGAAAAAACCTATTGCGGCTCGATTGGTTGTGAACACTACTACCTTGTTAATGATGAGGAAAGAGAGTGGTTACAAAACCGGATGGAACCTCTTGCCAACAGCGAACCCATCAGCAAAAAGACCGCCTTACGTTTGTTTGAAAAGTTATACCAAGCCGATAGTTTTGAAAACTTCCTCGCCAAAAAATTCGTAGGGAAAAAACGTTTTTCTCTCGAAGGTGGGGAAACCATGATCCCTATGCTTGATACCCTTGTGGAAGAAGCAGGTGGGCATAAAATGGATGCGCTTGTCATTGGAATGGCACACAGGGGACGACTCAACGTTCTTGTGAATATCATTCGTAAACCGGCGGGCCTTATCTTTGCTGAGTTCGAAGAAAAACTAAATCCAGGCCAACTTGGTTATGCAGACGTGAAATACCACCTCGGGTATTCAAACAATGTCATGACACATTACGGAAAAGAAGTCAAACTCTCTCTTGCCTTCAACCCTTCTCACTTAGAGGCCGTAGACCCAGTCATCTTTGGATCGGTTCGTGCCCGCCAAGAAATGGCAAAAGACATTGACCGCTCCAAATTTATGCCAGTGGCCATCCACGGGGATGCTGCCTTTGCTGGACAAGGGGTTGTGGCAGAAACTCTCAATATGATGAACCTAGATGGTTATACTGTTGGTGGAACCTTCCATATCGTGATCAACAACCAAATTGGATTCACCACTTTACCGAGCGAATCAAGATCTACTCTATATGCAACTGACCTTGCCAAAGGATTCCAAGTTCCTATTTTCCATGTGAACGGAGATGATCCAGAAGCTACCTACCGAGTCACAAAACTTGCGTTAGAATACCGTCAAAAATTCAAAAAAGATGTGATCATCGATTTAATCTGTTACAGAAGGCTTGGTCATAATGAAACGGATGAACCAACCTTCACACAACCACAGATGTATGATATCATCAAAAAACATCCCAAAACCATCAAAATTTACGAAGAGAAATTGTTGCTACGTGGTGACATCACTGCAGAAGAAATTCAATTCATAAAAGATGGAATTGCACAAGGACTTGAAGACTCTTTCCAACAAGCTAAGGAAAAAGACACTCGCATTACCGTAGACACTCTCGGTGGAGTTTGGTCCAGATACACAAAAGAACCTTTGGATTCTGATGTCCACACACAACTCCTCCAACAACAATTAGGTGGAATTGTCAAAGCAGTTACTACCCTTCCAGAAGGATATACAGCGAACCCAAAACACATCAAGGTTTTAGAAGACCGTAAAAAGATGGGTGCGGGAGAACTTCCAATCGATTGGGGTTTTGCAGAATCACTATCTTTTGGATCCATTTTGGAAAATGGATTTCCGATTCGTCTCGGGGGACAAGATGCTCAAAGGGGAACTTTTTCTCACAGACATGCCACTCTTTCGGATATCGTGAATGGAAAAAAACTCACTCTTCTCAATCACATTAGCGAAAAACAAGCAAAAATAGAAATCGTAAACTCTTCCCTTTCGGAGTATTCTTGTCTCGGATTTGAGTATGGATATTCGCTTGCTGATCCGAGTAGCCTTGTGATGTGGGAAGCTCAGTTTGGTGACTTTGCAAACAACGCACAGGTAATCTTTGACCAGTTCATTTCGAGTTCGGAAATCAAATGGCAAAGGATGTCTGGTCTTGTTTGTTTACTCCCTCATGGGTACGAAGGACAAGGTCCTGAGCACTCGTCAGCAAGACTAGAACGTTTCCTACAACTTTGTGCTTTGGACAATATCCAGGTGGCAAACCTAACCACACCGGCTCAGTATTTCCACATTTTGCGTCGCCAAATCTTACAAAGCTTTAGAAAACCGCTTATCATCATGACACCGAAGTCACTCCTTCGTTTGAAAGAAGCAGCTTCTAGTTTGGAAGACATCACAACTGGTGCCTTCAGAAAGATCCTTCCTGATCCAGTGGCAAAACCGGAAAAAGTGGAGAAGTTACTTTTCTGCTCAGGAAAAGTTTACTATGACTTACGCAAAGCCATCGATGCGCAAAAACTGGAAAACGTAGCAGTCGTTCGCATTGAACAACTCTACCCGTTCCCAGAAAACCATATCAAACAAATGATCACAAGTTATGGAAAACTGAAAAAATTTGTATGGGTACAAGAGGAGCCAAAAAACCAAGGGGCATGGTTCTTTGTTCGGGATCGTATCGAAGCGGTGATGCCTGAGAACAAACGTCTCCATTATGCAGGTCGTTCCGAGTTCCCGAGCCCTGCTTGTGGTCACGTGGTCACTCATCTAAAAGAACAAGAAGATTTAGTAAAGGATGCTTTGTCTTAAAAAGAAAAGCATCTTAGAACAATAAATGATTGTGTAATGAATGGCCTTGGGGGAATACTCAAGGCCATTTTAATTTATGGATTGGAATTTGTTGGTGTTGCCAATGCTTCTAAAGATCCACTTAAAATTCCTTTGGAAGTACTCGCATCATAATCAAAAATATGAAGTTTGATTTCAGGTTCTGGGAGTTTTCTTCTTTTATTGATTTGTTTTTCTGGATTCTTTCCTAGAACTAAAGTAAGGTGGTTCTTTGCCGAATTGTAAACGAGTTTTCGAAAATGGAATCCATCTGGAATTACCGTTTGTAAACCACTTGTCTCTGGATCAAAAAGATAAACCAATTTATGATCCTTATAATTTAAAACCCCATCCAAATTACTATCTTCTGTGACTGCAAGGATGATGATTTTTTTCTCCAAAGATAAAACATCTTCTTTAGGATCATCGATTGTGTTCGACACCGTTTTTTTGGCAAAATCACCCACAAAAAAATCCCAAATGTAGACATCATGAGGAAAGAGTTTTTGAACCTTTCCATCTTTTAGATTGATGGAGTATAGATTTCTCGCATGTGATAAAATCCCATCAGGACCAAACCCACCGGATTCCGTTACCAGTCCATGTGGGTAAATGAAGAATTGTTTCCAATAGATTTTTCCATTACCGTCTTCTAAATCTAAACTATCAGAAGGTTCGGGGGCACTATCTTTATTGTCTTTTTCCTTAGACTCGGGAGTTTCTACAGTAACTTCATACCCATCGTCATAAAGACGCCAACTCTTAGACAAACTAAAAGTTAGCACCGCCAAAATGAGTAAAAAGAATAAAAAAACTCCGACTCTAAACTTTTCCATTATTAGGTTGCGTTATATGCTCTTATCGCACTAAACACTTCATCCAATTCAGAATCTGACATATAAGCAAATAGTGGAAAGTTAAGAACTGATTTAGAAATCCGGCGTGCATTTCCATCCTTTCCAAATCTTTCGATGAGGTATGGTTTGGCACCTGGTTGGTCGGACATAGCACCCGGATAAATATTTCCAAATCCAATCCCTTTTTCTTTGAGAACAGCTTCGATTTTGGGACGAATTTCAGGGTCCACCAAAGTCACATTACAGTATCCATTTTCCTCATAACCTTTCGGCGGTTGGATGACTCCAATTCCTAAACCGGGAAGTTCTTTATAGTATATGTTTTGCGATTTTTTCCTTGAATCAATCCTTGCTTGCAAGTGTTTTAAAGATAAATTTAAGAAGGCTGCTTGTAAAGAATCAAGTCTTGAGTTCCAACCGACAAGTCCATGTTCATAATGAGAAGTTCTTCCGTGGTTGACAAGCCTACGTGTTACAACAGATAATTCTTCATCATTGGTAAATACTGCACCACCATCACCGGCAGCACCTAACACCTTTGCAGGATAAAAGGAAGTTGTGGAAATGAGAGCATCTTTGTACAAAGACTTACCATTGTGTTTTACACCAAAACACTGAGCCCCATCTTCAATGAGGGCTACATTTTTTTCTTTGCAGAATTTACGGAGTTCTTCAATGTTTGCTGTTCCCCATCCGTACAAATGAACCACAAGAGCTGCTTTCGGTTTTACTTTTTCGACAGCTTCCTTGAATACTTGGAAGTCCATTTGTAAATCAACTGGATTGGTATCCACAGTATAAGGATCACCACCCACATTCACCACTGCCTCAAAGGTCGCCCAAAATGTTGAATCAGGTAACAAAACTTTATCACCACGACCCACACCAACTGCACGAAGAGCCAATTGCAAAGCATCGGTTCCATTGGCACAACCAATGGCATACTTTGTCTCTGCCCAAGTGGCGAGATTTGTTTCTAAATCGGTAACTTCGTTTCCACCGATAAACTGTGCGTTTACGGACATGGACTTTACTTTTTCATTCCAGGTGTCCAAAAATCCTGGTTCAAATCTTTTGATATCTATAAATGGAACTGCCATTGTATGCCCTTTTTATTTACTTATTATGAAAACTTGATGAAGCCAACCATTGAACTCTTTGGAATACATGGTCCAAAGAAAAAACATAACCCAATACAGAACTGTCCCATAAGCAAGTGCGGGGATCAAGGTTTTACTTAAATTATTGGATGCGGAATAATAAATTCGAATGAGAACAAGGGGCCACAAAAAGAATAAAAATACATAGATAGAATTTCCCATAGCCGAAATCCAAAGAAGAACTTCTGCCTTAGGATTTTCCTTCCAACGAGCCACCCCTTCCCAAAATTCAGGAAAAAATTGAACCAAATAAAAACAAAACACGAGGAAGAAAAAAAACTTCCAATGGGATTCCAAGTCTCTCCGGAAAAGAGTGAGAAGTAGGCCCACAAACCAAATAAAAAGAACCGGAAAGGCAAGGACTTCCAATAGTGTCATGGTTTTGTTTTTGTATTCTCCGTGAGTCGTTCTAAACAGGAGATGAGTCCTGTTGCATCTGCTTTGCCCTTACCTGCAATGTCAAAGGCAGTTCCGTGGTCGGGGGACACACGGGTAAAATCCAGTCCTAAGGTTATGTTGACTCCCTTTTTCCCTTCAAGCAATTTAAATGGAATGAGTCCTTGGTCGTGGTAGGAAGCCAAATACAAATCGTACGGCCGGGCCCCTGGCAAAAATGCAGAATCGGCAGAAAGCGGTCCGTCTACAGAAAACTTAGCTTTGCGTAGCACTTTGGCACCTACGGCAAGGATGGTCAATTCTTCATCCCCGATCTTTCCACCTTCTCCGGCATGAGGGTTAAGGCCCAAATAGGCAATCTTTGGATTCTTTAAAAATGGAGAACGAACGAGGGCCTTAGTGAGTTCCTTCCAAGAAAATTTTTTTAGTTCTTTTACCACGTCTTTCAAAGGGACATGGGTGGTTAAGGGGATGACACTTAGTTTTTCGCCGGTCATCATCATAAAGGTAGGTCGTTTGTAATACTTTGCCAAGGTTTCTGTATGGCCTCGAAATCCTTTGATTCCCGCCTTTCCAACCCACTCTTTGGAAAGTGGTAACGTAATGAGGTCGGCTCCAAGTTCCTTTTGTAGGTCCAGTGCGGCAAGTAATGAATCATAAGCCATCTGGCCAGATGTTTTGGATGGTTTGCCCAAAACAAATGAGTGAGTTTTTTTAGAACCAGACCAAGGAATTGAATAAAATCCTGGTTCCGTACTAGGTTTGGTGAGGTTTGGGAGAGAGGGAACGGTGATGTTGTGAGGCCCACGCACCAAGTAAATGCGGTGGTGTTTCCCCAAAGCTAACAAATGAGGGAAGGCGGAAACCAAAAGTTCATAGTTGATACTGGTGGGATCGCCTTCCGAAATCAGAATGGTTTTCAATTATTCTTTTGCGTTTGGTTGTTTCCCAAAAATCTTCTCAACACTTAAGGAATCTTTTGAGTATTCCAATTCAATTAGGTCTTTGGCACTGTGTTTGAGGTCGTTGGAAATCATACAACGACCTTCCAAAATCACCCCGTTTTGGATGATGAGCTCTGGAGTTTTGATATCTCCTAGAATTTTAGAGGTAGGTAGGAGCATCACACGATTTCTAGCAGTGACGTTTCCAACAACAATTCCCTCTACGATGACACTGGCAGCAGTGATGTTGGTTTTGACCTTTCCGGTAACACCGATATAGAGGTGTTCGGCTTGGAGGGATTTTCCCTCGAATTTACCGTCAATTTTTAAGGAGCCATTGATGAAGAACTTACCGTTGAAGTAAGAATTCTCACCAATAGTTGAATTGGTAACTTCGGTCTGATTTTTGACTAATGCCATGCGTTTGCGAGTCCGTGTATGTGATTTTTCACAGTGTGCGTTTCCCCCCGGGAATGAAAAGGTTTTTTTACCCTCGAAAGGACGGGAGTCGAATCAAATCACAAGCTTCCTCTGCAAATTCTTGAAATTCGCGAAGCCCTTCCATAATCGAACGACCTTCCAAAACCGTGGCCTTTTCAAACCTAGGATTGAATTTGATCGGTTCTTCCATGTTCATAATGACATTTACCCCATCCTTGATGTCTTTATTTACTGCTGTCAGGAAATCTCGAAATTTACCAAGAGTTTCAAAAGACTCAGCAATAAAAATTCGGGATTGTTTGTTTTTCATTCGAGAGAGCTGTTCACGAAACTCCTGTTTGTCGGCAGCAGCATATTCTTCGACGGTTTCCACTAGAATTTTCATGTTCCGACGTAAGTTCTCCATGTATTTGAGAACAGAATCTCTTTCTGTGGCATGTGAATAATCGAATTTTATATGACCATCCCCTAGGATTGGAATGTATTCCAAATCCATAATATTCACAAGTGTTCCAATTTGATTGATTTCGCTATCATTCGAATTGGGAGTAATTTTCATCACTGGATACTGAGAAATGACTTTGTGTTTGAGGTTTTCTGGATTTTCCTCTCTAGTTTTTGCATTGCGCATCGTTTGTTCTAAATTATCAGGAATTCCTTCCGGAGATACTTCTTGCATCCGGCGCCTGTAGCGCTCAATGTCAAATGCCACACGTTCTTTTTGCAGATCATTTTTGGCATTTCTTTCAATTTTCTCCAAATTTCTTAGCATTTTCTGCAATTTGGAGAGTTCCATAATCTGTTCTTGTGAAAGAGGCATTTTATTCCCAACCTTCTGGAATGTTAGTAGATTCACCAGTAGCAACTAGCGTTCGTTCAATGGATTTTGAGAGAATCTCTTCCCCATTTAATTTCAAAACCCTCCAATACAAATTGAGAGCCAGAGGTAAATATTTTAGCCTTCCTGCTTGTTTATAAAACTCCAAAAAATGTTGGTTTTCTTTTTTCACAAAACTAATAAAAGCCAACTGCAAATTGATAAAGTAAGAATAAGGTCTCTTCCATAATTCTGTTTTTAATTCTTCTTCGAACCTTTCTTTATCGTTACGAAACCGCACGATTGTTTCCACAAAGGGATCCATTTGGTGAGTTAGTTCATAACCAAATCCATCTCCATAGGTCCAATCACCTCTAAGATTTGTTTCAAGATCCTGCCTGTATAAAACGAAAGTGTTTTCTGGAAAATATCGTTTTGCATAACGCAAAGCAGGAAAGGCAGGAATTTTTCCAAGTGAAACAGAACGGAATTTTTGTTTTTCCCAATCTTCCCATTCTTCATAAAATCCTATAAGAAATTTCCAGAACCGAAAAGTTTCTTCGCCTGTAAACAAACCAATTTCGATCGCATGAAACAGAACGCCAGAAATTTGCCAATGGGAATCAAAAACAACTGCATCGGTAAGTGTTTTAAAATTGATAACATCTTTGTTTCCTTTTTCAAATTCAACTAACATATGTAAAATGGAGTTTTCAAAAGAAAAATCAGAACTTTCCCAACCAAGCAAATGCAAAAACCTACGATTGTCATCCGTTTGGCCGAAAAAATCTTTGGTTTTCAAAACCCAATTTCGAAACTCAAGGACCTTTCCCAAATACAAAAAACCAAATCCAATGAGTTCCCAGTCCTCTCTTTCCATTTCTTCAAACTCACGTTTTTGGCAAAGGTCCCAAATTTGTTCCAAAGTTTCTATGGGGAAAGGAGAGGGAGAGACCAGTTGCGGGTCCCGGAAGCGAAAGGTGAGCTCATTTTCTCCTAGAACGGAACAAAGGCTGAACCCCCCAGAAAAATCGGTCGATAAATAGAAGAGATAGTTTGCAAAACGAGACTGATTGCCCGAAAAAAAGGCACGAAGGATTGGCCAAAGTTCATTCAGGTTGGCCTTTTTCGAAATTAGAGGACCAGGGTGGAATTCAATCCGGTATTCCGGCCATTGCAGTTTGTATTCTGTTTGTAAGCTCATAAGGAGAGGAACCTTCCCTCTCTAAATTCGTAATCATAGGAAGTATGCATGAGGCATTTTTGGTTAGCAAGTAGAATTCTTCTCTTTTTCACAACATCCCTATTTGCGGACACTGACCTTCAGTATTTAATCAAATCTCATCAGTGGGGTCAAATCGAAAGTCACTTTCGAAATACAAACCCTTCCCGTGAAAGTGAAGTTTATAGTTTAATTGAATTTCATGAAAAAGCACCTAACGGAGACAAGGAGAAAAGATTTCGATATTTGATTTCTCTTGTACGTGGAGTTTTTGTCACAGAATCCTCGGAAGAAGAGGTCAGAAAAATCCTGACACAAACTATGCCCTTCCAAACAACCCTTTTTAAACTTAGTTATTGGAAGTTGTACACCGAAATCACGCAAAGAAACTATCTCACTCCGCAAGAAAGAATTCAATTTTTGAATCGATTGAATTTGGAAGAAGATCCCATTTGCCGCAGGCTTCTTGATGAACTGGTTCGCCTCCTTGCAGCAAATAACCAATGGAAAGAAATTTTAGATAAAATTAACTCCATCCAAGAATCACATAGACGTTACCTTTTGACAGGGGATACACAATACAGATACGGGAAAGCAAAACTAGTGTTAGGCGACGAAAAAGCAGCCGTCGAAGAATGGCTCATTTGCCTGCAACGAGAAGGACTTAGCGATTCCACTGTACAGATGATTGCGGCCGACTGGTCCAAATACAAAGGGTCGGGAAGTATTTTACAACTGGCTCCATCTGAGTTCACCCTCTTATTGCCAGCGATCAACAATAGTGACAAAGAAGCCGTGTTTCGTACAAGACCAGAACTATTCTCTACAAGACTTGCTTATTATGAAGGGTTCAAACATCTCACTTCTATTCTAACCAAAACGGGGAAAATCAACGAACTTTTTAGGGTTTTACGTGCAAACAAAACCTTCGTGGATATGGATTCTTCGTATATTGTATCCCTTGCAGACATATTATACCAACAAAACAAATTTCAAAATGCCATTGAACTTTTAAAAACATTTCCTGGTAAAGATGCAGGATACTACAGAGTTCTTGCAGCCACTTATGACAGATTAGGCGATCGTGAGATGTATTTTGAAAACTTAATTTTATATTTAGGAAAATATCCATTTAATCTTTTTTATCAGGACAGACTGATCGAATATTTAGTGGATCGTAAAGGAGAAAAATCAAATTATGCTCCAATTACAAAATTTGAAAGAGCCCTTGCTGAAATTCCAAACCTTCCTGTCAAAGGCCGACTCGTTTATTGGTATTTACGATCTCTAAAAGAAAGCGGTGATACAGAAAAATTAAAAAAAGAACTAAAAAGATACTACGCACTTTGCCCCGGCTCTTATTATACGCGAGTCATCCGAGAAGAATTTTTGCCGATCATCAAAGAATCAAACAAACCAGACAATCCTACTTACAATAAAGAATATTTATTTGAATATTTATCTTATACCGCAGGTATTCCCGAAGAATCTTATGCTATCCTCGGTAGAAACCTAGGATTTGTGTATCCTAAAGATTCTTATGAATTAGGAAATAAACTGGGAGGGATGAGTTCACGAATCCAAGGGCATAAACTTCTGAACCTTGCCAAAGAATACTTTCGAGTCGGAGAAGATAGTCTAGGTTTAAGTTTGGTTAATTTTCATGTAAAACGAGAGAACCTTTCCGAAGAAGAAAAAGATGAAATTTTAGTGGGGATTGGAGACTTAACATATAACACATATTATACTGCTTTTCACACAAGGTCTCTTCTCAAAAGACATTTGATCCCAGATGACCCCATCCTACTCCCCACTTCCCTTTCCGTACGCATTTACCCAAGACCCCACCAAAACATTGTCTCACGTTATGCCCAGGAAAATGATATCTCCGAAGACAAAGTTTATGCTCTGATGCGCCAAGAATCTTTTTTTAAGGAAACGGCCACCTCTCGATCCAATGCACGGGGCCTTATGCAAATTATGCCGGCAACAGGAAAGGAACTCGCCTCACGTATGGGAATTACTTCCTATTCCCTCTATGAACCCGAAACCTCCATCAGGCTCGGGACAAAGTTTTTAGCCTACCTTTTGAAATCGAACGGAAATGAATTGAAATGGGCATCCATCGCTTACAACGGAGGCCCAGGGAATTTACGAAAGTGGAAGAAGTCTGTTTATACCGGTGATTTTAACCATTTTTTGGAAGACCTTCCTTACAAAGAGTCGAGAGATTACTGTCGCATCGTGGTCTCTAATTTCTACGCCTATGACATTATGAAAAAATACCACAAGTTGTAAAAAATGACTTTTCCCCACCCTTTCCCCTGTCTATCCTTTGAAATAGACAGAGATATACAGGAGAAGATATGTCCGAAAAGGCAATTCTGAAAGTGGATGGGAAAGAGTTCGAACTTCCGATTTTAGTGGGAAGTGAAGACGAGAAGGCAATTGATATTACTAAACTCCGCCAGTTGTCCGGTTATGTTACGATTGATTCCGGTTATTTAAATACAGGTGCTTGCACCAGTGAGATTACCTTTCTCGATGGAGAACAGGGGATCCTCCGTTACCGAGGAATTCCTATTGATGATTTGGCCGCTAAATCTACGTTTACAGAAGTAGCTTATTTACTCATTTACGGCAAACTTCCAAACGACGCACAACTCAAAGAGTGGAATACTTCCATTACTAATCATACAATGATCCATGAAGATCTCAAACGTCTGTTCAACGGATTTCCAAAAGATGGACACCCGATGGCGATCATGTCTTGTATGATGGGATGTTTGTCTACATACTACCAAGATAGTTATGATCCAATGAATGAGGAACATAGAGAAATCTCCATCATTCGACTCCTTGCAAAGTTTCCCACCATTGCAGCCTATGCTTATAAAAAATCAATCGGACAACCGATCATCCATCCACTTAACGAGTTAGATTATGCATCTAACTTCATGAATATGATGTTTGCGGTTCCTGCTGAAGATTACCATATCGATCCAGAAATTGTTTCTGCACTCAACTTACTTCTAATCCTACATGCAGACCATGAACAAAACTGTTCCACATCTACTGTACGTTTGGTGGGATCCTCCCTAGCCAACTTGTATGGTGCCATTTCTGCAGGAATCCTAGCACTTTGGGGACCACGTCACGGTGGTGCCAACCAAGAAGTTTTGGAAATGTTAGAAGGAATTAAAAAGAGCGGGCTTTCTGTGAAAAAAATCGTAGAACAAGCCAAGGACAAAAATTCCAGTTTCCGATTGAATGGATTTGGTCACCGCGTTTACAAAAACTTTGACCCTCGTGCGAAAATCATCAAAGTTGCATGTGATAAAGTTTTAAACAAACTAGGAATCAAAGACCCACTCCTTGACATTGCCAAAGAATTGGAAGAAGCAGCACTGAACGATCCATACTTTGTAGAAAGAAAACTCTATCCAAACGTAGACTTCTACTCAGGAATCATCTACCGTGCTCTTGGAATTCCTACCAATATGTTTACAGTAATGTTTGCTATGGGAAGACTTCCTGGTTGGATTGCTCAGTGGAAAGAAATGATTGAAGATCCTAGTTTAAAGATTGGTCGCCCACGCCAAATTTACACTGGTCCGAAAGAAATTTCTTACGAAGCGGCCAAAAAACAGGCCTAAGACCGATCGAAAAGAGGACAAGGGTTTAATCCCTTGTCCATAGCCACAATTGAAAAAACCATTCGTCGATTCGACTTTCTTCCTTCTTTCAGTCCTTTCACTTTTTTTTACCGATTCCCTTTTTTCTGAAACACAAAACGATATTGGCGAAAAACTCATTCACACCACAAAGTTTTCTTATTGGATTGACCCAAACTCTTCCATACCCGTAGAGTCTGTGTTTCAAACAGGTGAATTCAAAGAAATAGAAGATAATTTTGTAAATTTTGGATTTTTAAAAGGAACTCTTTGGCTCCGTCTCAACCCAAAAGATTTCCCAGATCCTTCTAAATATCCACTCCTCCTCATTAATGCACATAACATAGACTCGGTGGAACTATTCCATAAGAATGATGGAAATAGATATATTGTATCCAAATCGGGACATATCCAACCTGTTTTCCAAAGAGAAATCCCACATAGAAATTTTGTGTTTCGGATTGGACATGAAAAAGAAACCATTCTCATTGCAATCAAATCTGAAATTTCTTTGCAGTTTTCCCTTATTTTCACCAACCAAAGAAATCTTCAAAGAGAAGATTATATCACCCAGTGGGTTTATGGATTATTTTTTGGAAGTTTGGGAATTATTATTTTATACAATCTCGCAATTGCATTTTTTGTGAGAGATCGAAATTATTTTTATTATATTGGTTATGTATTGTTCTTTGGGCTCGGACAACTTTCTTTACTAGGGTTCTGGAGTTATTTTTTTGTTCCCGATTCTTATTTTTGGAAACGGATTGGAATTCCTTTTTTCTTTAGCATTTGTCTCTTTTTCTTTGTTCTTTTTACATCTAATTTTTTAAAACTAAAAGTCAGAACTCCAAAAATGGCGAGATGTTTTCAAGTATTAGGATTGTTTTCACTCCTTAATGCCACCATTTCCTTGCTTGGTGGTATTAAAGAAGCATCCATTGGGGTGACATGGTTATCTTTACTAATTTGTATTAGTTTACTTGGAGTATTAATTTGGGGAATTTACAAAGGACTTAGGTCTTTTTATTATTTTGCCATCGCCTTCGCTTTATTACTCCTCACATGCATTGTGTATGGATTACTCAAATTTGGAATCCTTTCTTCCAATCCATTTTTGGAAGAAATGTTATTTCCCATTGCTTCCCTAGCCGACATCACCTTGTTTGCTTTTGCATTAGCGGATAGAATCCAACTGCTCCGCCAAGAAAAAGATTTGGCTCTTGCCCAAGTCACTAGTCTACGAAAGGAAAGAAAAATTTCTCGGGACATTCTCATGCAGTCCCTTCCGAAAACAATTCCAGATGTAAAGAATTTACAAATGCAAATTTACATCCAACCAATGAAAGATGTAGGAGGAGATTTTTATGAATACTTTTCTCCCAATCCTTATGAACTTGGGATAGTTCTTTGCGATGTTTCGGGACATGGAATTCCAGCTTCACTCATCTCTGCGATGGGAAAAGTTGCCTTTACCACACAAAAAGATAATATCTCATCCCCAAAACAAGTTCTAGAAGGAATGAATCGCGTGTTATACGGTAATTGTAATCCGCAATATGTAACCGCATCTTATGTATATCTTAATACATCTACAAAAGTTTGGAGATTTGGAAGGGCGGGCCATCCGAGTGCATACTTGCAAAGGGCCAGCGGGGAAATTTTAAAAGTGCATCCCAAAGGAAAAATCATCGGCGTATTTCCTGAAATCCAAATTGAAGAAACAACACATCGTGTGGAACCCAAAGATAGAATCCTCATCCTTAGTGATGGAGTTTTGGAATGTTTTAATCCAGAAGGCAAAATGTATGGAGAAGTGGGACTCCTCGAGTTTTTACGTGTGAACCGTGAAATACCAAATCATCTTTTTAAAATAAAACTCATCCAAGACTTGGAGTCATTTTCTAAAACAGAAATAAAAGACTGGGACGACGACCTAACCTTTATTTTCCTGGAATTGGTATGACAAAAAGTTACGAACTCCTGGATTCCGGTGACTTATCCAAATTAGAAATCGTTGGTGGTTACAAACTCCTTCGTTCCTCCCCTACTTCTGCTTATGGGAAAGAAACTCCAACAATTTGGAATGACCTCCATGCACAATACATCAAAAATGATTCTGGCTCAGGCCATTGGAATTTTCAAAAAAAAGTTCCGGAAAGTTTCACCATCGAATTTTCGAATCTAACTTTTAAGATCAAACTCACACCCTTTGGTCATATTGGCCTTTTCCCAGAACAAGAAACCAATTGGGACCGCATCAGAGAGATTGGAAAAAAGAAACAAGGCCTCGAAGTATTAAACCTATTTGCTTATTCAGGAGGATCCACTCTTGCATGTCTCGATGCAGGGATGAGTGTCTGCCATGTAGATGCCTCCAAAGGAATGGTTGACTGGGCTCGGGAAAATGCAAAACTTTCGGGACTCGAGTCCAAACCCGTGCGATGGATTGTGGATGATGTGATGAAATTCATCCGTCGAGAAATCAAACGAGGGAAAAAATACCAAGGTCTTATTCTTGATCCACCCAGTTTTGGACGTGGTTCCAAAGGAGAGGTTTGGAAAATTGAAGAGAATTTAAGTGAACTGATGGATGCCCTGATGGAACTCTCGGATTCCAAACCAGAATTTGTCATCCTTAGTTGCCATAGCCAGGGCTATAGTCCTTTGACCTTAGAAAGAATTTTATCTTCAAGAATCAAAACCAAAGGAATTTACCAGACTTCCGAGTTATTCATTCCAGAAAAATCCGGAAAAAAATACCCGGCTGGATTTTGTACTTTCTTCACTAAATAAACCAGGCAAATCTAAAGATCAGATCCAACTCCATGCCGAACAAAAGACAATATATCACCAGTTTTTCCAATCCCAAGGTCAAATGGGTTGCTGGACTCAAAGAAAAAAGAAATCGCGATGATGAAAAAAAGTTTTTCATCGAAGGGTATCGTGAAATCAAAAAAGCCATCACAAGTAACGCAAAGTCACCTATTCCTTGTTTGCCGGTGAAGATTACAAGTTTATTCATTTCCCCAGAATGTTTTTTAGGAGAAAATGAAGAGGCCCTCATTGGGTCCGTTCATTGTCCGATTTTCGAACTTCCTCGTAAAATATTTGAAAAAATATCTTACAGAGATCGGCCTGACGGTCTGATTGCAGTGGCAGAAACTCCCGATGCCCATGTCCCTTGGGACAAAATAAAATCCATCGATACAAATCCTATTCTCATCATTGAGGGGGTGGAAAAACCAGGAAACCTCGGGACCATCCTCCGAACTGCAGAGGGAGCTGGCGTAGAACTCGTGATTGTCACCGACCCAAGGATCGATCTTTTTAATCCAAATGTTGTGCGCGCGAGTACGGGAACTATTTTTACTTTACCCGTTTATATTGGTGATTTAAACGAAGTTTTGACCAAATTCAAATCAAAAGGTTACAAACGTTATGCGGTTACTCCTGAAGGGAAAACACTTTATACATCCGTCAATATGAAAGAAAAATCAGTGTTTCTTTTTGGAAGTGAACAATATGGACTAAGCACAGATGCAAAAAAACTTTCCGATGATACTCTTCACTTACCAATGCTCGGGGAAGCAGACTCATTAAACTTAGCGATGTCTTGTGGAATTGTTTTGTATGAATCCATTCGCCAAAGAAACAAATGAAACTTTATTTTTATATTTCAGGCCATGGATTTGGTCATATCAGTCGTTCAGGCAATATCATACGTCGCCTCCTAAAAGAAGAATTCATTGAAGAAATTCATTTAGTCAGCACAAGAATCTCTTTTTTGGATTTCACCCATCCAAAACTAAAAACGCGGAATCTAAAACTCGATGTAGGTGTTTCACAAAAGAACTCACTCTCAATTGATTTACAAACCACAAAAGAAGAACTCGTCGATTTCGAAAAAAAGAAAACACAACTTCTAAAAGAGGAAACTGAATATTGTAAGAAAAACAAAATCGGTTTGATCCTAACCGATAGCTCTTCTTTTCCCATCACCATTGCTCTGGAAGCGGGAGTTCCCAGTATGTTTATTGGGAATTTCACTTGGGATTTTATTTATAAAAATTACGAGAAGGACGATTCTTATTTTGGAACTCTTAGCGAACAACTCCAAGTAGAATATGGATTTGTAACCGAAGCCCTTATTTTACCTTTTTCTTGCCCCATGCCACCTTTTTTAGATTCGGCTAACATTGGTCTCGTGGGAAGGAAACCAAACCTATCCAAATCACAAGCAAGGAAATTATTTGGACTAAATGAAAACACCACGTACATTCTTTTATCTTTTGGAGCTTATGGTCTCGAAGGAACCAAACTACAAACCGAAAAATTACCCAAGTCCATTCAGCTTGTAGCTTATGGAGTTCCCGGAATCCAATCGGAAGGAATTTTAATTCCAGAAGTCTCACATTATCCGGATCTAGTGACAGCAGTCGATTACGTGTGCACCAAACCTGGATATGGAATTTTAGCAGAATGTTATTATGCCAAAACTCCGATTCTTTATACCGATCGTGGCGATTTTAGCGAATACATCCATTTGGTAAATGCATTAGATTTATACTTTCGCTCCGCGTATATTGACCTTTCCCGAATAATTTCTTGTCAATTTGAAGAAGTGCTGACTCTAATTAATACAATCGACTCCATGACTCCGAAGTTAGAATTAAAAACCGATGGAGAAGAGGATGTTGTTTCACACTTATTAGAATACAATTAAATGCCTGGTCCAGACTCCTATACAGATCGAATCCTCCAAGATTTAGAAGCCTCAGAAAATGGTTATTTCCAAATCGAAAACTCGGGTGGCAAAGCCGTATTAAAAATCACAAAACCCGGGGCCAAAGGCAAAAAAGTCGATTATAAGGATGTCATTGCCAGAGTTCAACTTTTTGGTGTAGAAGGTTATAACGGAGAACAAATTAAAAAGGTAGTTGCCCTCGCAGAAAACAAACCTGTGGAAATTGGGACTTGGTCAAAGGGTGATCCCATCAGTTCTTATGCAGACATCACAATCTCCGAAGATCATATGGAAGCCAAAATGGTCCTCCACCCACCTAAACACGGAGGGGATCTACTCACCGAATATCAGTTACGTGAACAAATAGCTTCTGTCGGAATTTCTGTCGGTATCATTGATTCTGTCATTCAAAACCAAATCAAAAACCCAAACTTTTTTGTCCCTTATACCATTGCCAAAGGGATTCCTCCTGTTCCAGGCAAGGATGGAGAAATCAAAATTTACTTTCGTTCCGACAACAAACCCCAGCTAGAAGAGGATGAATATGGTCGAATCGATTATAAAAACATTGCAGTCATTCAATCCGTAAAACCGGGGGATCTCATTGCTGAGAGGATTCCACCCAAAAAAGGTGAATTTGGAAAAACAGTCAATGGAACCATCATCCCCTACCAGGAAGAAAAATCTGTCGATTGGAATCTTGGTCCCAATGTCGAATTAAAAGAGGACAAACTGTACGCAAAAATTGCTGGCCGTCCTGTTTTATCTGCCACTTGGGAAATTAAAGTCGATGAAGTGATCCAATTAGAAGCTGTGGATTATTCCACAGGAAATATAGATTTTCCAGGAACAATCATCGTGGAAGAAAAAATCGGCGATGGATTTTCTTTAACCACAAATGGAAGTATCATCATTCGTAACTCTGTGGGTAAGGCCTTTCTCAAAGCCAAAGGAGATATAGTTCTCTCCGGTGGGTTTATGGGGCGTGGCGAAGGATATATTGAATCCGAAGGAAATATTTACGCTAAATTTGTAGAACAAGGAAAACTCACAGCCCAAGGCAGTATCTTTGTAGAAGAGGCTGTGATGCATTCCGAAATTTCTGCCAAAGATTTCATTCGTGTTTTAGGGGGCCGAGGAGAAGTGATGGGTGGAACTATCATTGCCGGGAACTCTCTTACCTGCTCCAAACTTGGTGCCGTAGTAGAAACTAAAACCAAGGTGGCCATAGGAACTCCTCCAGAGTTACTCGACGAACTCAACAGAATGAAAAAAGAAATCGCCGACAAAGAAATTACACTCCACAAAGTCCAACTCGCACTCACTAAACTTGTCGAAAAAAGCCAAAAAAAAGAACTTACTATAGAAGAAAAAGAAACCATCTCCAAACTAAAGGATGCCAACGAAAAGTTTACGAAAGTTTTAGAAACAGAATCCAAACAGTTTGAAACTGCGCTTGGTTCTTATGAACCAAATCCAGATGCCTTTGTGGATGTGGAAAGAGAAGTTTTTCCCGGTGTGGATCTAAGTTTTGGAGCTGGCAAAAACTACCGTTTGGGTATCAATTCGCTAATAGGAAAAACGCATTTTTATTTAGGAACTGACGGTAGCATTCAAACCGAACGAACCGTCATCAGAAAAGAAGATTAAACGATGAATCTATTTAATCTTCGCTGATGATTCCATCTTCTTCATCACGAGAAATTTTTTTTTCAGGTTTAAGATCAGCATCAACAGAGTTCGTTATTTCAGGAACTGTAGTTTTCTTCCGTTTTTCAAATTTTAATTTAGCTAAATCGGATTTATCAAAAACTAACCAGTGTTTGTTTCTAAAGCCAGAAACTTTTTTAAAGGAAAAACCTGGACCTTGTAAAACGTATGTCGATGCTGGGAAGTGTTCAAACGGAATGTCAGGGATATTGGACCAATCATAATAATTCCCTTGTTCATCATAGGTTATTTCTTTTTGAAGTTCCCCAAATAAAATCTCAATAGAAGTATCTGATGACCAAATATAAAATCCTGTTCGAGAATAATGAGAAACCACGGATTTCACAGGATTGTATTTAGAGATAACGAGTAGAATCTGGTCCGGTTTTAATTTCTGTAAACCGTCGGCAAGATCCATAGCGAATTCTTTGATTTCTTTTTCTTCAAAGATATATTGATTTACATCTCCGTAAGAACTTTCTTCACGAAACCTAATATTTCCAAGTAAATCCAAAATTTTTTCCTCTGAAATTTCTAATGGATGATCCAAGATTTTAGGAACTGAGGATTCGGATTTTAAATTTATTTTGTCTCGATTTACTGTATAAATTGCAAATTCATTACTGCGAAACAAAAGGTTTCGAGACTTTACACCTGAGGCACATGAGTTCAGGAGGATTGATAAAATAATTAGGGAAAAAATTTGGAAAAGTTTCATTACGCTTATGCCTCTAGAGTTTTTTGAAACTCTGGAAATTTAGAAAGGTATTCATCTAAAGTCAAAATCGAAAGAATATGATTGAGCCCAGAAAGTCGAAATACGGAATTTAGGTTTTTATTCAGATTGGTAACAAAGATTTCAACACCACGGTTGTGAAGGGCTGAAGAAGCCTTAATCACTGCACCGATCCCACTCGAATCCAAAAACTTTACAGAGTGAAAGTCCATGGTCAGCTTTCCAAAATTCTGACTGTCGATCGCCTTCTCAAATTCTTGGTAAAACTCCCTTGAGTTTTCCATCAGGACATCCCTTTGGATCGATAGAAGCAGGTGATTTTCCTGACGGTGGCTTAGAATCAACATAGTTGGATTAACAATACGTTACGATTCTCTGGATTTGTGTCAAGAAAATCGGCTTTAGGAAAGTGGGGCTAAATCCGTCAGATTCATCTCTAAATCGTGCGGATATCCTTCTTTATCATTATAAACAACAATTGCTTTTTCTGATTGGATTTCTTTGATTTCCACAGTGGACCCAGTGAAGATAAAAATGCCTTTATTCAAGAATGTTGGTTTGATGAGTTTTGCCTTATCGCCTGGCTTCATTCCCCATCCTCTTTTTTCAAATAGAGATCCTTACCTGCTTTTTTCATGACATCAAAGATGTACATTTGGCTATGGTCCACTCGAGTCCCAATATCATAAATGGCATCGGTAAAATCAGCACCATCAATTTTTGCAGAAGCCAGTTTCGCAAAACGTAAATCAGCACCACGGAAATTAGCATTTCGAAGATCGGCACCGTTAAAAAAAGAAGCCTTTAGGTTGGCACCTTGGAAGTTGGCACCGACAAAGCTGGAATTTTGAAGGAAAGCGTTGTGAAGGTCAGCACCAGAAAAATCAACTCCGTCTAACTTTTCTTTTTCTAACATAACACTGGATAACTTTGCTTCACGAAGGTGACCTTGGTTATGAAGAAGTTCCATGGTTTGCGATTTTGTAATTCGGTTTTCCTTGGGGACACCTTGTCCGGATTCAAAATCCTCTACTGCTTTCTTCAGAGCAGCAACAGCAGACTCAGGGTAGTTTTTCCTTCTTTCAGGAAATTCAAATAGAGTTTCTAAGGTTTCAGGAGTGAGATTTTTTAAATCGGTGAGAGATTTACC
Source organism: Leptospira meyeri (assembly GCF_004368965.1). Lineage (NCBI taxonomy): Bacteria > Pseudomonadati > Spirochaetota > Leptospiria > Leptospirales > Leptospiraceae > Leptospira > Leptospira meyeri. The sequence goes on from NZ_SORO01000001.1 coordinate 1,262,247, forward strand.
CTTGGCATACTCAGTTGCCATAGCAAGAGCCACAATCCCAAACCCACAACCTGTTGTGGTATAACTGGCGTCTTCCACAACTTGGTCATCGTTTAACTTTAAATAAATGCGGTATCCGTCCCCGCAACCCGTGTTGCGGTAATAGGAGACGACTGTTGCGTCATCCATCTCACGGTAATTCATCCTTTGGTCGTTGATTTCTTTGTAGCGAGCAAAGTCCATTACTGCCATGAGTTGTTCCCCCGTATGTTTATTAGACGGATGAGGCCTCGGCCTCTTACTTCATTTTGTATTTTTTCTTGAACTTGTCTACTCGTCCCGTTGTATCCACTAGTTTGGATTTTCCGGTAAAGAATGGGTGGCAGTTGGAACAAATTTCCACACTGATATCCCCGGCAGTGGATCTTGTTTCGATCACTGTACCACAAGCGCATTTGATTTTTGCAGAAACGTATTTTGGATGTATGTCAGTTTTCATGGTGGCCCTTCTAGTTCGTATTCATGCTGGCGAGGAATTGGTCGTTCGTCTTCGCACCACGCATTTTTTCAATCAATAGTTCCATACTTTCGGTGATACTCATAGGAGAAAGTACTTTTCGAAGGATAAAGACTCGAGTGAGGGTATCTTGCGGTAGGAGGAGTTCTTCCTTCCTGGTTCCGGAGCGGTTGATGTCGATGGCCGGGAAAATTCGTTTGTCAGCGAGTTTTCGGTCCAAATGGATTTCCATATTTCCCGTTCCTTTAAATTCCTCAAAAATCACCTCATCCATTCGGGAACCAGTGTCAATGAGTGCGGTTGCGATGATGGTAAGAGACCCACCTTCTTCGATATTCCTTGCCGCTCCAAAGAAACGTTTTGGTTTGTGGAGGGCATTGGAATCCACACCACCGGAAAGGATTTTTCCAGAAGTAGGAACCACTTGGTTGTAAGCGCGGGCAAGCCTAGTGATCGAGTCGAGTAAAATGACCACATCCTTTCCGTGTTCCACAAGACGTTTTGCTTTTTCGATGACCATTTCAGCTACTTGGACGTGGCGTTGTGCAGGTTCATCAAATGTAGAACTCACAACCTCTCCTTTTACATGGCGAGCCATATCCGTTACCTCCTCTGGACGTTCATCAATCAGAAGAACGATGAGAAAAATTTCTGGGTGGTTTCGTGTAATCGCATTGGCAATGGATTGCATGAGAACTGTTTTCCCCGTTCTTGGCGGAGCAACAATGAGAGCTCTCTGCCCTTTCCCAATCGGACACATAAGGTCAATCACACGAGTGTCCAAATGGCTTGGATCAAACTCCATATTGATTCTTTCATTTGGATAAAGTGGTGTTAGGTTATCGAATAAATTTCTTTTTTGGGCAACTTCCACAGGGAAACCGTTAATGGATTCCACACGCAACATCGCAAAAAATCTTTCTGCTTCTTTCGGTGGTCTGATAAGACCTGTGACAGTATCACCTGTGCGAAGACCAAACAATTTAATTTGAGAGGGGGAAACATAAATATCATCTGGACCTGGCACATAATTGTAGTCAGGTGAACGAAGAAAACCGTACCCATCAGGTAGCCTTTCCATAACTCCGGCTGCATGCACCTGACCGTCTTTTTCGGTTTGTGCTTGGAGAAGAGCAAACATCAAGTTTTGTTTCTTCAGTCCGTGAGTGTTTTCCACTCCTAACCCTTTCGCAAGGTCAGCCAGTTCATTGATGTTTTTTTTCTTGAGTTCGACTAAATCGAGAGGAGGAGGAATTGGACCTTCATATCGGTTCTTTTTCTTCTTAAACTGTTTTGGGGGTTCGGAACCGTCTTCTTGGTCCATGATGCCGTTTGTATATTCGGTTGGTTCTTCGGGAGGATTAACTTGGATTTCTTCTTGTTTGCGTGATGCCATAGATTGTTCTACATTGATTTGTTAAGGTATTTGATTAAATTCGGGAAACCATTTGTGCAAGTTAAGTATGCAAGTGAAACAGCGAAGTGCGGAGGTGTTTTCTCAAACGGTAATGAAAAAATTGTTTTTCCGAGTGTTTTCGTCAACGTCTTTTTTTCGACTTTTTCCCCACTTGCGTTGGTTTTGGACTCTGTTTCTTAGCTTTTGCCTTTGGTTTTGAAGATTTTAAAGGTTTCTCCTTAGTTTTTGCCTGATTTGGAGAGAGTGACTTCTTTTTCGGAGAAACTTTTTTTTGTTTTTCTTCCGGTTTTTCGGAGCGTTTCCTCGGAATTACGGACTTTACCTTAGCTTCATTCTGAAACCGTTCCGAAAGTTTTAAAAAGCGAATTCTGTTTTGTAAGGTAGTCCTTGGTACACCAAGTTCCGTAGCGGTATGTGAGATATTATTAGAATTTCTTCCCAGTGATTTATGGATGTAATGAGCTTCCATTTCTTCCAAAACTGACTCTAACGGAAGTTTAGAACGGAAAGCCTCATCCAAATTCGGGAATTCGGAATTTCCAGTTCCGGAAGGATGGGCAAATTTTGATGGCGAAAAATGATATAAAAAACCAACGACCTTTTTCTCTTTTTTTAAAGTGATAATGCGAAGATCTGCACGTAGCTCTGCAATGTTAGTATGTAATACACTTGTGTCCGCATCTTTGCCCAAAGTCAAATCATGATCCTTTAGATAACTAGCAAGGACTTCCCGATTGAGATTATGAAGGTATTTTTCTGCCAACTGCAATGAATCACGAAACAAAGGTTTGGTGAGAATGTTATTTTCAAAGGTCTCATTATAAAAAATTGTAGAACCGTTTACATCAGTCGCAAGAAGTCCATCGGGAAAATGAGAAAGGATGAGTTCCATAAACCATTGGACAGAGTCTGCATTTTCTTTTTTCTTTTCTAGTTTGGATTCGATTTCTTCGAGTTTGGGATCTCGAGACTGAGAAGAATCAAAACGAGTGAAAGCCGCAAGAAACCTTGGTTTGTCCCAGTGATCCTTTTTTTCACCATCCAAACCAATGACCGGGATTTGTGCGGATTCTTTGAAATAGAGCAGAAGATTTTCGTGGAGTTCTCTTTCGAGGATGTCCAAAGGAATTTCATCCAGATCTTCCCTTTCTCTCCCCAAATCAGACAATTCGCGGTGAACCCGGTCTTTGGAAAGGAGACCTAAAAGTTCCCCTTCTTCCGAAATCACAGGAAGATGGGTTGCCTTAGTCAGCAAAAAATGACGATAAAGTGATTCGAACTTCACTAAGCAGTCATTCTTTCGAATTTGTTATCAGTGAAAATCGAAATTTTTAGTTTTCTTGAATCGTGTTTTGCTTTTGTTTATGGAGCCCCATCCAAATAGGTTGGACCCAAACACTATCAGCAGTTTGAAATTCTTCCGGAATCTCCGCTTTCTGCGATCGTAAAGACATAAGACTATAAACTAGCGAACGTTTGTATGTATGCAGTGATAGTTGGTAATTCCCAGACAAAAAGTATTCTTTTGCGTGATCTTTTTCACTTTTTGCCATCACAAGGTATCTTTGGATTTTTTCTTTGGTATCCCATTCCAAAGTTTTTGCACCAGTTTTATCTTCTCCTTCGAGAAGGATCCATTGTCCCATGGCTTTTTGGTAGAGCCCATTTGCTGATTCTTCCATGGGAAAACAGAGTTTGCGTTGAGTGACAAGAAGATCCCCTTCGGCAAGAGAAAGTGTTTTTTCAATTTCCACTCGGTTGCCGGCTCGGTATGTTTCTTCCACTTGTGTGCGTATGGATTCAATTGAAGTTTTCCCAGTTTCTGGTTCCAACTTCAACTGTTCTTTGATATCAAGAACAAGTGCTATTTTCCCATCTAATTGTTTTTTACGTTCCCGATACGACATTGTGGTTTTTGCCACAAGTCCCAAAGTGAAACTAAAGATGATAACACTTGTCAGCCACTTCATATTATTTTTTCTTTTCTTCTGGGTAGATGGCTTTCCCGTTTTCATCAAATTTTGGAGTTGGAGGAACTGACTCACGTCTCGCACCTTCTGTCTCTTTGATTTGTGCATTGGCTTCCATCAGTAAATCTAATTTTTTAGAAGTAATGAGTCCGTAATTGTCATCATGTTGTTCTAAAAGATCCAAAGGTTTTGCATCCGGGTTTCCAGGAGGAACCACCGTTCTTTCCATACGTTTGTTTTCTACGAAGTTGATGATGGTATCTCTCACCTTTTCATAGTTACGTTGTTTTTCTTCGTTCCGAGCATCTTTTAGATCTTCGTTAGATCTATATTGATATTCGGGTTTGTCCTCGTCTGGAGTTTTGCTATAAATCATCGCAAGGATAGCAAAACGTTTCGCACGTCGCAACGTGAGGATCCCTTCCTTATAAAGAGTGAGTTTGTATCGGTATTGGTGTGGGCTTGAGTTAAGACCTGTTGTGTAAAGGTCTTCCGAAGAGCGAAGGTCACGAAAACCAAGACGTAACAATGCTTTGGCGTTATTGTCATTGGAACGAATGATGGTCGGGGCTGCTGCTTCGAGTAAAGCTCTTGCGTCTTCAATATACTTCTGAAGAACGATTTCAAAAATATTTTTTAACTCCCCTTGGGCTTGGCGGAGTTGGCGAAATCCATACACATAATTACTTTGTAAGTACCACATGTTCCCACTAAAGTCAGATTGGTTGGCTGCTTTTAGGAGTTTGAAATAATCAAAGTCCAAATTCTTTTTGGAAGGATCCGCTTGGGGAGTTTCAGCTCCTGGTTGGCCTGTGCTTTGTGCTTCTTCTTGCGAAGGAGCCAAATTGCTGAGAGCAACATTGATAAAATTTAAGTTTTCTTTGTTTTCAAAGATTAGAATCCCCAGATTCGTCTGTTCTGGTGATACTGCGCTGATATGTGAGATATGACCCACAACCATTGCAAAAAAGAGGATGAATTTCCATTTTCCCATAGCTCTACCTTGTTTTTATATATCGGAGCTACGGGAAAAACCAGGACTAAATTTTACATTTTTTGGATACGTTCGATCGCAGAAATCACATCTTCGCGTTTTCCAAAGGCAGAAAGTCGGAAATATCCCTCTCCTGCCGGGCCAAAACCCGAACCTGGGGTTCCCACCACTTGGGCCTTTCCGAGAAGTTCGTCAAAAAATTCCCAAGATTTTAGCCCGCGTGGGGTTTTCAACCAAATGTAGGGAGCATTGGTGCCACCGAATACGGTATATCCGGCTTTCGCCAAACCTTCTCGGATGAGCTTTGCATTTTGCATATAGTAGGAAATTTGTTCTTTGATCTCCACTTGCCCTTGTGCAGAAAAAACTGCCTCTGCACCTTTTTGTGTCACGTAAGACACTCCATTGAACTTGGTTGTGTGGCGACGATTCCAAAGGGAATTGAAACTGATTTCTTCTCCCGATTTGGTTTTTCCTTTTAAGTCTTTTGGGATCACAAGGTAGGCACAACGAGTCCCCGTAAATCCAGCGGTTTTGGAAAACGAACGAAATTCCATCGCCACTTCTTTGGCACCAGGAATTTCATAAATGGATTTAGGAATTTCTGGGTCTTGGATGAAGGATTCATAAGCCGAATCATAAAGGATGATACTTCCAATTTTTTTGGCAAAGTTCACCCATTCCGTAAGACGAGACTTAGTTGCCACCATACCGGTAGGGTTATTTGGATAACAAAGATAAATGATATCGGGTTTTTCTTTTGGGAAGTCCGGCTCAAAATTGTTTTCTTCTGTGGCTGGCATATAAATGATATTCGCATATCTTCCATCCGATCCCACTTCTCCCGTGCGACCTGCCATCACATTTGTGTCCACATACACTGGATACACGGGGTCAACGACAGCAATTTTGCTATCTAGAGAAAAAATCTCTTGGATGTTACCACAGTCACATTTGGATCCATCAGAAACAAAAACTTCATCTTCCGCAATTTGGACACCGCGAGCGGTATAGTCATGAGCAATGATTTTTTGAATGAGAAAGGAATATCCTTGTTCCGGGCCATACCCATGAAAACCCCCAGAGCTTCCCATTTCTTTAGCTGCATCAACCATTGCATTGACAATTGTAGGTGCCAACGGTAAAGTCACATCTCCAATCCCAAGGCGAATGATTTTTGCACTTTGGTTGGCTTCAGAGTAAGCCTTCACTCTTCTTCCGATTTCAGGAAAAAGGTATCCTGCTTTCAACTTTAAATAGTTTTCATTTATCTGAGTCATTTTCTTCTTTATTTTCCTCTATGAGTTTTCTCGATCTAAATCCTTCATGATAACCGTGTTCGTATAACACATCTTCTTCGCCCCAGGTCCAACAATAAAACCCACTGCCATGATCAAAGTCTACCAACCACAATCCTTTGACATCGATCTGCATTGCCAAAATTTCGTTTGTCCAATGTTTTACAATTTCACTAATTTCTTCTTCTTTGGTTTCTAAAACATTTTCTGGTAATAGTTTATTCCGAATGTCATCTGCAAGAATACTGGCCTTTATATAATATTCTTTGGTGATGTCACGAACGAGAGGGAGGACTTCCCTTGCCTCACCTAATGTCCAAATCTTTTTAGTCAAAATTCACTCCAAGACTGAGACAAAGTAATGCCATTCTTACCACCACACCATACTTCGCCTGACGAAAGTAAGCTGCATTGGGAAGATCATCCACGTCAGTAGAAAGTTCGTTCACACGTGGAAGTGGATGGAGAATGATCGTTTCTTTTTTAGAAGCAAGAACTAGTTCCTTATTCACTTTATAAATATCTTTTAATTTTTCATATTCTCTATGGTCAGGGAAACGTTCTTCTTGGATCCGAGTCACATATGCAACATCTGCATCCCAAAAAGCTTTGATGTCCGTGGTTTCTTCCCAAGTCATAGGATAACCTTCCAAGTTTTTTTTGTATTTCTCTGGAAGTTTAAGTTCTTCAGGACTAATCAGATACAAATGCACAGGATAGTGCCTTAATAGATTAATGAGAGAATGGATGGTCCTTCCATATTTTAAATCTCCGATAAACGCAATGTTTAAACCATCGATCTTTCCTTTTTCGGATACAATCGTGTATAAATCGAGAAGAGCTTGGGTCGGGTGTTGGCCTGCCCCATCTCCTGCGTTGATCACAGGAATATTGACTGCTCCTGCCGCAATCCGAGAAGATCCTTCCACTGGATGGCGAATGACGGCTATGTCTACATAGGCTTCGATCATCTTCATGGTATCATAAAGTGTCTCTCCTTTAGAGATTGAAGAAAACTGAAACCCCACGGTGGAAATTAATCTTCCACCTAACCTTTCCATGGCCGCTTCAAAGGAAAGCCGAGTCCTTGTGCTTGCTTCAAAAAACAAGGATGCCAGAAGTTTTCCATTCAGAATTCCGAAAGCCTTTCCGGATTCCTGAAGTAAGTTCATACGTTGGGTCTTCTCAATTAGGAAGTTTAAGTCCTCTTTGGAGAATTGGAGGGTGTCGAGTATGTTTTTGTGAGCGTAAGAGTGCATAAGTCAGAAATCTTTTCTCTAGGGTTTTTAGTATCGAATAAATCGAAAACATATTTTTTGGTATTTATGGTCGATACGATTCAGAACAAACTCCTCGATATGGAACTGGTTACCCAACATCTGGTCCAACCTGACGATTTGAACTACCATAACAATCTATTTGGAGGGAAAATGCTCTCCTGGATTGATGAAGGGATGGCAATGTATGTGATGAATAAAATCCGTTATACCAATATTGTTACCATGAGTATGGACAATGTGGTATTTCGTTCCCCCGCTCGGGCCGGAGACATCATCCAGATCTACGGAAAAATCGTAAAATACGGAAAATCTTCGGTGACATCCCGAACTTTGGCCATTACGAATAACCCACAAACGGGAAAAATGTCTGCGGTGATTGAAAGTGACATCACCTACGTTTGTTTAGGTGACAACGGAAAACCAACTGCTTACTTTCGGAATTTTACCCCAACCACTTAGGAAATAGTGTTTGGTTGACTCCCAGAAGACTGAATATCCTTCCAGCAATAAAATCTCCTAAATCATCCAATGTTTTTGGCATTTGATAAAACCCAGGAGAAGCGGGAAGGATGATCGCACCAGCTTCATCGAGAGCCAAAAGATTTTTAAGGTGGATGCGGTTGTAAGGAGTTTCTCTTGGAACAACAATCAACCTTCTTCTTTCTTTCAATGTGACATCCGCTGCTCTTTCAATTAAATTTTCTGTTAGACCTGCTGACATCGAAGCCACTGTTTTCATACTACAGGGAATCACAACCATGCAATCCCAAGTGTTCGAACCACTGGCAATATCAGATCCAATATCAAAAAAATTACGAACATGAAACCTATGTTTCGTTTGTGGTTTCCATTTTGTTTCGACAAAAGAAAGAATCTCTTCGCAAGACTCAACCTTTGTCTCATACTCTTCGGAAAAAATTCGTAAAGCAGCAGGGCTTGCCGTAATATAAGTCTCCCCTTCTAATTCATAGAGGGCACGAAGAAACCGAGCAGCATAAATACTACCACTAGCACCAGCAAGGCCCACAACAAGTTTCATTAAAAACTAATACCCGAAGAAATTTTTAATCGAAACTCGTTCCACTTATCAAATAGAATTGCCAGAAATAAAACAACGCTGATCCAAGAATTGATTTGGTAAAAAATAATAGGTAGGTCTTTGGACTTATATTGGTAAGAAATCCTATGTTCATACAAAACCAAAATTCCAATCACGGAAAGGATAAGGAAATACATAAGCCCAAGTCCAGCGCTGATCCCTGCATAAATAAAAAATACAAAAGAAAAGCTATGAAGAATGACAGCAATGGCTCTTGATTTGGTTTCCCCTAGTCGAGAAGGAATGCTATGAAGATTTTCTTTGGCGTCAAAGTCCATATCCTGAATGGCATATAACACATCAAAGGCGGAAATATGAAAGAGTAATCCCAAAGAAAATAAAACGGGAACTAAACTCACAGTTTCAGTGATGGCAATCCAGGCACCGAGAGGAGCAAGAGAAATTGCAAATCCCAAAACCAAATGGCAAAATAGGGTGAATCTTTTTGTGAGTGAATAAAGGAATAATACAAAAAGTGCAGGGAAGGAGAGTAAGAAGGCCAGTTTGTTCACAAAAAAACTGGCAAAGATAAAAATAAAAGAAGAAAGCCCAATGAAGAGAAGAGCTGAGAGTTTGGAAATTTTTCCAGAAGGGATTTCTCTATTTTGTGTACGAGGATTCTTTTCATCGATTTCTGAATCTACATAGCGGTTGAATCCCATGGCTGCGCTACGGGCGGTGACCATACAAACAAGGACAAGGGCTCCAATCCGGAGCAAGTCACCGGTATCCAGGGTGGATTCTAGATAAGCCAGGAGGAAACTAATTCCTGCGAAGGGCAAAGCAAAGAGTGTGTGGGAAAATTTGACCATTTTTGCGTAAAGAATAAGGTTTTTAAAGAAGTTCATGGCATCCTTTCTGCCCTTAGTTTAGACAGACTGAAGGTTTTTTGGTTCATTCAGATTCGATTTCTTCCGTTCTTAGAACCAAGGTCCCAAATTATGAATATCCGTCTTTCTTTTCTTGGAAGATCCCCGTTTCCCAGTGTTACATTCGGGATTTTTCTTCTCTCTACAGTTTCTTTTGCTCATCCAAGCTTAGAAGACCGACCTCTAAGAATTTTTTTCCATTGTGGTAAGGAACTATTTACCACAATGGATGATGAAGGACGCGGGGGCTTAAGTGCCCTCCTCGGATTTGTCGAACGAGAAAAAATGGATTTAGACTTAAAACGTGGGAAGGGGTACATGTTGTACCCTTTTCAACCCAAAGACAAACTCCTTGAATTTCCGTTTGATGGATTCAGCTTGGGAAAACCAAGTGAGATGAATCATGGCCCCGTCAAACTAGGTTTAGGTTCAATCCAAGAACTCATCGATGCCAAAAACATTGAGGACTATGATGGTTGGATTGTTTATGTAAGAAGCGATGATGAAACAAAAATTCCTCTTCTCCCTTGGCAAAACCACTCCGAACTCCCCCTCTTCCTTCTTGTGGAAGGGAAACCTATTTCCCGGTTTCGATATTTATCCAATGTACACCAAATTGAATGCCCGAAAGACTATGGAAGGCTAGGTATTTTAAATTTATTCTATCGCAAACGCAACCTAATTCGTTTGGATTATAAATTAGAATCCATTAATTTAACAGATAGAAATCGTTCCTGGAAACAAAGAAAAGAATCGGAAACAGAAGAAGGATTAGAAAAACCTATTCCGAAAACGAAGGACATAGGGAAGAAAGAGGACAAGTCGAACAAAATGTCCGGCGCGCCTGGCAATACTTACGACCGAGAAATATTAGGTACAGAGATAGGTTTCGGCAAATCTCCTTAGGAGTCATTTTCATCATCTCACGTTCAATTTGAACGGGATCCGTTTTTTTTGTAAAACCCAAACGTTGGGTGAGTCGCTTCACATGGGTATCCACAACAAAGCCTTCCACAACTCCATAAATTTCTGCAAGAACCACATTGGCCGTTTTCCTTCCAAACCCAGGAAGTTTAATGGCCTCTTCCATTGTTTTTGGAATTTCACCACTAAATTCATCAAGAACCATCCGAGCAAAACCCTGGATACTTTTGGCTTTGTTTTTATAAAACCCAGTAGAGAAAATTTTTTTCTCTATGGCCGCAAGAGGTGCCTTTGCAAAAGATTCAAGAGTGGGGAAAGTGCGAAAGAGTTCCGGTGTGACTTGGTTCACGCGTTCATCCGTACATTGTGCACTTAAGATGACTGCTATGGCCAACTCATAAGGTTTAGAAAAATGAAGGGGGGTTTCTACTGCACCGAACTCCGCCTCCAGGAGACGGTAGACTTCGGTGACTTTGGGTGTTTTTCTGGATTGTTTCAATCCAAAATTGCGCTTAAAAAAAACTTAAGCTGCTGGTTGTGCTTTTGGAGTGATCCCAACGTATTTTTTAGGAGTGATCGCAGCGATATCGCCACCGTGGTCTTTGATTGCCACTTTCAAACCTTTTTTACGAAGAGTTCGCAAAGCACGTGTAGAAATCTTAACTCGAACCCAACGGTTCTCGTCTTCTAAGAAGATTTTCTTTGTGATCACATTCACCTTCCAGATACGGCGGTTCTTTTTATGAGAATGGGATACGTTGTTCCCTGCCGTCGTTCCTTTTCCGGTTACTACACATGTTCTAGCCATAATTATTACCTTGTTTCGCTATGTTTTTGTACCCTCAGAATGGGTCAATTCGAAACGAATCTTTTCCTGAAAGAATCGAAGCGCATCGATGGGTGTATCTGCAAACCCAAACAAATGGAGGTCTTCTTCCGAAATTAGGCGCATCTCTGCCAGCTTTTTGAAATTGATCACACTCGTCCAAAATTCTGTCCCATACAACAAGATGGGAATCCTGGATTTTTTTCCTGTCTGCACCAAAGTAAGGGTTTCAAAAAGTTCATCAAAGGTTCCAAATCCACCAGGAAAGGCAATCATCCCACGACAGGTTTTCATAAACCAAAGTTTTCTCATAAAAAAATAATGAAATTCAAAAGCAAGTTCTGGATCTACATAGGGATTTACATGTTGTTCATGAGGTAAAACAATATTGAGGGCGACGGATTTGGATCCTGCCTCTCTTGCTCCTCTATTCCCGGCTTCCATGATCCCGGGCCCACCGCCAGTGCAGATGTGTAAGTTTCGATCCGGATTCTCCTGTTTGAACAAATCTGCCCATTCGGAAATCAATCGAGAAAACTCACAGGCTTCTGTATAATAATGGCTCAAGGATTCGATCGGGGAAGGTGGATTTGATTTGGGAGTTTCTGGAGAAGGAATGCGTGCCGAACCAAACACAACAATTGTATCTGTAATTCCATGTGTTTGGAATTCCGATTTGGGGTGGAGGTATTCAGAAAGGATCCGAACAGGGCCCGCTTCGTTTCCCCATAAAAAACTTTGATTCTCAAAGGCTAAATCATTCATCTTGTTATCATAGATCGACCGAATGGTATAAAAAATGCGGAAAATCCAAAAAACAATCCCGATCGCAATTTCATTAGAACATCTCCCTATGACAGAAACAGAATTGAAACAAATCTGCTTGGATTGGGAGGACCAGGGGTTTTCTTTTTTCCGTCCTGCAGTGGTAATGGATTGGAACACAGAACCAAGAGCCTTGGGAAAAGCCAAGTTAAGTATCAATTTATCCATTCGTTTATCATTTTGGCAAAGTATTTACCACTGGTTTTTCCCAAGAAGTTACATCCAAAATAGGCAACACAAACTAACAGAAATTTTACGGGATGCTGTTTTATTTCGAGAAAACAAAACAATACCAAATGGGTTTCGTTTCTTATGGAACCAATTTTGGAACACTCCCATTTCGATTGTTTGGTTGAACTTAGGTTTTACAAAACTTCGAATGGACCTAAAATTAGAAGAGGATTCCACCGCCACGGCCATTCCTCTCGTTTATATGGGAGAAAAAAAATTCTACTTCCGCACAGGATATCTAAAATCCATCCACTACCGATTGATCAAAAAAGAATTTAAATTTCCATATCCTAGATTTGCAGAAGTATATGTCAAAACACGTGACAAACACAGTGACGAAACGATTGGAAAGGTGTTTTACACTTTTTTGGGGTATATGCTCGAAAAAGAGACCGACGAATACCTGTTACCGTATTGGGGATTTCGTTCTGTTTTACCAAACACAATCAGAAATCAAATTCCTGTAGATATATGGAAGGTGGTCCATCCCCAGATCCAATCAGAATGGAAGGAGAAAAATCTTTTTGAAAATGAATTAGAATTTAGGACTGTCTACCAGGTTTCCACTTCTTCGCAGAATCATCCAAAATGATAAAACGAGAGTTTTTTCCAATCACAACTTCATTGATTTTTTTATCTTGTAACGCTCGGTAAACAGAAGTTCGGCTAGTGTTTTTCTTTTCAGCGAAATATTTGATCTCTAATAAATTTTTACTGATTTGTTTGCATGTATTCACTAGTGCATCTGACATTGTTGGACTAACCTCTATTACCTTAGACAGTTTGTTCGATAAAGAGATGATATTTTTTTAAAAACGATCCAATCGAATAGAAAATTCGATCTTTTTTTCCGTCTTAGGTGCAATCGTTTTAGGATTACCACCAGGGAAGTGTAAAAAATTCCCAGTGCCTGTCATAGGCTCAATCGCTATAGATCTTCGATCTTGTGGAGTATATACCTGGTAAAACTCTCCACCTTGGATCATCAGCTTTTCTTTTTTATTCATAGAAAAAAGACCGATGTAAGAATTTTCTCCATCGATGGATGCATAGAGTTCATCCAAATTTTTACCCATAAGAGTTTCTTCTGAATTTAAAATGACTTCTTCCTTTTGAACTTTTTCCGGAAGGAGATAATCTCCTAACTTCACTTTATGAAACCCACTTCCAAATAAAAAAAGATCATCAATGGATTCATCCTCATTCCACCGAAAGTATGGATGAATTCCCAATGCAAAAGGAAATTCTGTGTCAGATCCATTAGTCAATCGGTAGATCACTTTTAACTCAGAAGGAAACAATTGGTAACATTCTTTGACTTTGATTTGAGAAAGCAAACTACCCTTCCATGTTGTAGGAATTTCCATTTCAAATTCCGCATAGGCGACCCCATCTGTGATCTCCTCTCTTACCAAATGCCGGGGGAGGTTGTGATAAAGGCCGTGCAAGGGGATTCCGTTCCCATCAGTAAGCCAATGTGTACTGGGATAAAATGGCTCCCGGGCCCAAGGGTTTGGTTCTAGTCGATTCACCCAAGGAAACATGAGAAAAGACCCGGAAGCGAAAAAAGGATCGGGGGCCTTGTGTCCTGAAACCACTGAGACGGATTTTCCGTCAACCGGCGACAAAAGATGCAAACCAAGCCATTGGCCACCGCCCGTTGGGTGGATTTCAAAACAAGACTGTTTTGTTTTCAGTTGGTACAAGATTTATCTCCCAAAAATGATTGAAGTCATAGTTTGCGATCTTAGAAAGGTTTGTATGCCTTCAAGAAAGTCTTTTCTATTCGTTTGTGTCGTTCTGCTTTCGGTTCTCTTTACCGAATCTTGTGTTATTGGAAACAGTATGAACCTGTTTCCGCAAAGTGGCAAGGCTGATTTCGAAGAGAAACTCATAGCCGGAAGAGATCAAGAAAAAATCGTGATCATCTCCATCGAAGGAATGATTACGGATGATGCCAAGGATTCATTTTTCGGCCCGCCGACCGAATCCATGGTCGCAAGGATCAAAGAATCCTTAAAATATGCGGAACGTGATCCAGACGTCAAAGCAGTGATATTAAAAATCAACTCACCAGGCGGAACCGTAACAGCAAGCGATATCATTTACCAAGAAGTTTTGAAATTTAAAAATAGAAAATCCATTCCTGTTTTTGCAGGATTTATGGATACCGCCGCAAGTGGAGCCTATTACATAGCAATGGCCACCGATGGAATCGGTGCTCACCCAACAACTGTTACAGGTTCAGTGGGAGTCATCATGTCAGGGATCAATGTAAAAGAAGGATTGGATAAAATTGGAGTCAAAGATCAGTCTTTTACCTCTGGCCCAAACAAGGCTCTTGGTTCACCTATTTCAGAAATGACTTCAGAACAAAGAAAAATTCTTCAATCTATCATCGACAGTTTGTATGGCAGGTTTTTTGAAGTAGTCAAAAAAGGAAGACCGAACGTAGCAGAAACTCGACTCAGAGAAATCTGCGATGGAAGAATCTTCACAGCAGAACAAGCAAAGAAAGAAGGTATGGTTGATTTCATCGGATATTTTGATGATTTTGTTTATCAGATCATGCAGCACCCTAAATTCCAAGGAAATCGACACGGAGATCCACGGGTGATCACTTACCAAAGAGGAAAAGGCAGAGTTGATAACATTTACCAAGCCACTGATATTAATAAAAATCCGTTTTCTTTAGGAATTGCAGATAAAATTTTAGGAACGGGAACCAATGCTAAATTTCTTTATCTTTGGGATCTATAATTTCAAGGCCAACTAATCAATGTTATTTAATTCTATTCCTTATTTACTTCTTTTTGCGTTTACTTATTTAATTTACTGGAATATCCCACAAAAAGGAAGAAAACCATTACTTGTTACTTCTTCCTTAATTTTCTATGCTTATTTCAGTTTTCCTTTTCTGTTTCATTTCCTTTTGGTGATTTTAGTCAACTATGGATTTAGCGAATGGATTTTTCGCAAAAAAGACAAAGGAGAATCCTATCAGCATTTACTCTTTGCCATCGTTGCGTTAAACCTAATCAATTTAGGATTCTTTAAGTATTTCTACTTTATCACTGGATCCTTGTTTTCTTTGACAGGTTATCCCGCATTTAAAGAAATTTCAGGCTCTTGGAGTATATTCTTACCTCTAGCGATTAGTTTTTATACCTTTCAAATCATTGCAGTGCAAGTGGACATTCACCGGGGGATCATTGAAAAAAGAATGTCTGCTGTGGACTATTTTTTATTCATTCTTTTCTTTCCGCAATTGATTGCAGGTCCAATCATGCGGTCGCAAGATTTTTTACCGCAGCTCGACCATCCTACAATCGATTCAGATCGAATGAAAAAAGGTTTGTTTCTCATCATTGGTGGTCTTTTCAAAAAAGTAATTATCGCTGAAAACATAGCACCCATCATTTCACCGATCTTTATGGATCCCGCAAAATTCGATAGTTTTTCTATTTTTTTTAGTGTGATCGCATTCGCAATACAAGTGTACTGTGACTTTTCTGGATACACGGATATGGCACGTGGTTCTGCAAATTTACTAGGATATGAGATTCCAGAAAACTTCCAAGGGCCATTTTTCTCACAGTCTTTCCGTGAACTTTGGTCGAGATGGCATATCACACTTTCTTCCTGGTTACGTGATTATATTTACATTCCACTAGGTGGAAGTAAAGGTTCCATCTTTCGTTCCAACATAAACTCTTTTATCACTATGTGCCTCGGCGGGCTTTGGCATGGTGCCAACTGGGCATTCGTATTTTGGGGTGCTTATTTAGGGGCACTCATCTGGGTGGAAAGATCATTGTATTTAGGTCGAGGGAAAAAGAAATTTTTACCAGATACTCTTCCATTTGTGGGAATCATTCGAACAATTGTTGTGTTTATCATATTTACTTTTTCGGGTGTTTTCTTTCGAGCAGCGGCCCGGGGTGAAGAATCTATGACGGTAGCTTTTGAAATTTTCAAAGGTGTTTTAACATTCCGCAATACGGGTGAAACTTTAAGCCGAGTGGATGAACTTCCTACTTTCATTGCCTTGGGACTGATGTTCAACTGGTTTCAATATTCAAACTATGTGTATGAAAAACTAAAACCTTATCAAAATATTCTCCTTCCTATTCTATCAGTAGTCATTCTACTTTTGCTCGGAATTTTTGGAGATGGTGGGCAAGATTTTATTTACTTCCAGTTCTAAATCCTTACTTCAAAAAAGTAAAGTAGGCAACAAACAAATGGGCAGAAGAGTTCCTTTGACTCTTCTGCCCATTTGTTTGTTATTCCTTAGTATCCATTGTGCACCCAAAATAGATTGGATCCGTGCACTTCCTACGGATCTTCCTCGAGATACAAAGATTTCTTTAGGTGTCTATGTCAGACCAACGGAAAAAAAATCACCATATAACTCAAAACAATTCCATTTGTATTGGAAAGAAGAAATCCACCTCCAACAAAACTCTCAGTTTGTGAAAACCTGGAGTGTATGGAAGGTTTACGAGGATCATTCAGAATTCCATCAAAAAGAAGGATTGGGTACATTTGAAAAATCTGGAGAGTGGGTTTTACTTAAAACAAACTCAATTTCCGAAGTGGAATGCGAATCAACCAAAAAAGATAAAACAATCCCTCAGAGAAAAGATTGGTTCTCCTTGTTTCCGTGTTCACTTCAAACTCCAAAATCCAATCGCCGAATAGAACATCGTTTGTTGTATTATTATGACGGGAAATCTCTTTATCCCTTACAATTTGAGTCAGGTTATCATGAAGCGGATTTTGGGATTGCGTGGGAATCCGATCTACCTTACACAAGATCTAGTTTGTTCGAAAAAGCTAGGCTGAAATACGGAAAAAAAGAATTCCAACCCCACGTGTACAACCACGTGAAGTTGGATTGATTCGAAGAAGAATCAAAAAAGGGTAACCATCTCTAGAAAGAATCATTACATACAGTTTTTATCTGAGTGCCACCACAGCACAAGCGCGGGCATATTCTTTGTATTCTACATTTGCCTTTTGTTCGAATTTTGTAATCCCGTGTTGACGAAAAGCTTCACTCGCTTTTTTGGCATGTGTGGATGCTTCACAAAAGTTTCCCGCCTTTGAGTGTGCCTGGCTTGCAAGGTATTGGATGGAAGCAAAACTCTTGTGTTCGCTCATTCCAATTGCTTCTCTAATTTTAATTGCTCTCGAATAATGTCCGGATGCTAAATCAAACTCGCCCATCACCTCTTCTTCACTTGCAAGTTTCACAAGTTCATTTGAGATCGCAGTGAGCGTTTCTTTATCATATTGGTTGATGAGGGAATCCAGGTCTTCATTCATCAAAGAAGACTCTCCAGCTGAAATGGAAGCGGTAAGTGCCAAAACTAGAATGGTTAGAATTGCCTTTTTCATATTCCCTCCGAACCAACGGTTCTATTAGTTTAATGCAACTATCGTGCCAGGCACAAAGTGGCCTAAACACAGAGAGATTGCCAAACAAAGGGATAACCAATGAGAAAACAGGAGTGTATTTGCTTAAAAAGTACGCAAAATGTAGAATTGGAAATAAATTCTGCTGCCGAAAGGGAAACTGACTGAAAAAGGATAGCCGCTTACTTTTGTGCCTTGGTTTCCTTGGTAAGCGAGTTGCCAAACCGAGTGTATGAAAAAAGAAAGTCACTTACTTTTGTGAGCTACTTTCCTGTGACAAAGCAAAGGTATAAGGTTCGTTTATTTCAATTCCTCATCAGAGATTTCCAACTCTCTTTGGAGAAAGTCGGTTAGATCCATCGAGCGGTAGTGATCACGGTCCCCGTCACACTGCCGCCCACCTGGAACAGCAAGAGTGCGACCTGCTATGGTAATTGGTTTTAAAAATAAATTTCCAGTCAAAGGACAGTTGGGTCCAGGAGAAAGTCCATTAAAAGCACAAGTGGCACCTTTGACCACATCAGCAGGTATTTCCTCTGCTTTTCCATTCGGATAGAATACGGGGTATGGGCCTTCGTTGTACCAACGAGAGTACATCTTCCCCCAAATCGGGGCAGCAACACCTGCGGCAGTAACACCTTTACCAAGGGAAAGTGAGGATTTATCGAATCCCATCCAAACAATGGATGTGTATTTTGGATCAAAGCCTGCATACCAAACATTGGTATAAGAGGAAGTAGAACCAGTTTTTCCACCGGACTCGCCCTTATAATTTCCTTTATCAGAAGCACGAAGAGCTTGGGTTGGTGTTCCACCCATAGCAACACCAATTAACATTTGCTTAATGATATAAGCAGTTGCTTCAGGAATGATTTGAATCGTCCCGTTTTTTGCTTCCTCCGCAAGAGTCTCTTGGACTTCCTTCTCTTTATTATAAACAACAGAACCACTTTGATTCAAAACATAACGAACGCTAAACGGAATTACATCTTTTCCTTTATTTGCTAAAATAGAATAACCCAATGCCATTTCATAGGGAGTTAACTCCGCCACTCCGAGAGCCAATGCAGGACCAGTAGGGAACCTGGATTTATTTGCTTTGGTAACTTTGGATGCAAAATCAATGACAGCATCAGTTCCAGTTCTCATCAGTACCTGAACAGAAACAATATTAAGAGATAAGGATAAAGCACGAGAAAGCGGAACCATTCCTCTAAAATCACCAGAGATATCCTGTGGAGAATAACCTTCCCCTTCTTCGGTGATTGTTGTTAAAGGTGCATCCATAATTCCAGTGCCAGAACCAACTGCTCTGTTTTGAATTGCTGCAGCATAAACAAATGGTTTGAATGCAGAACCAGTTTGACGTCTCGCTTGCATAGCGCGGTTAAATTGATTTTTAGGGGAAAATCTGGATCCACCCACCATCGTTTGGATATAACCAGTTTGGTGGTCAATCGTGACGATGGCACCTTCAACATGTAAGTTGGAAGAAAATACAAGAGAAGACCTTTGAAATTCTTTGACTGCGGAACTTTCGTTTTCAGAAGGAGTGAAATCGGTCAAAAGTTCCAACGCAGGTGCCATTTCTTTTTCTAAATGAAGCCGAAATACTTGCCTATCATCCAAACTTGTAACGTAAGGAACACCAACGGGAAAAATTGAACCGAACAAATTGTACAAGGAAACTAGGCCCCTATCAGCTCTTCCCACATAACGGAAGTTTGCACCAAAAGCATATTTATCTTGTTCGATAAGACCTTTCCTAAGTTCTTCTTCTGCAATCTCTTGTTTTCTAACATCAAGCGTTGTATAAACTCTTAATCCGCCAGTGTACAACGCCTCTTCTCCTAGTTCTTTCTCTAGAATTTGGCGCACCCATTCCGTAAAATAAGGAGCTCTATTGAGTTTTGCACCCCATGTGGAACGAGAAGGAGATTGTGTGATCACAACTGGCCAGTATCTTTCCCAAAATTCATCGTGGATTTTTTGAACTTGGTCTTTGGGAATAAAACCATTTTTTGCCATCAGCCCCAAAACCACCAGATGAGCCTGTTTTGCTTCTTTGGGGTTTTTGAAAGGAGAATACGTTACAGGTGCTTTGGGAAGTCTCGCAAGCATGGCAGCTTCGGCAATGCTCAAATCTCTAACATCTTTTTGGAAATAAACATTAGCTGCAGAAGAAAGACCAGTGGTTCCATGTCCTAAATAAATTAAGTTAAAATAGATTTCTAAAATTTCTTCTTTAGTATACTCTTGTTCAATTTGCAAAGTGAGGAGTGCTTCTAAAAACTTACGTCCAAATGTTTTTTTCCTTTGTTGTAAGATTGTTTTTGCAAGCTGTTGGGTAAGAGTAGATCCACCTTGGACAATCCGTCCGGCAAAAACGTTTTTGATGGCAGCACGAACAATGGCTAAAAAATCAATACCAAAGTGATTGAAAAAATTATCATCTTCTACTGATAAAAATGCATGAATGACATGAGGAGGAATGTCGCTGTATTTTAGTAATTCTTGTTTGTGGCGATACAGTTCTGCGAACAAAACTCCATTCGAATCGTAGAGTTTGGTAGGAGTGGTTGGTTGATAAGATGCCAACTTTTGTAACTCCTTTCCTTTATTTACCTCAGAAAGTATGTATCCAAAAAAGAATCCGCCAAGGAGCGCAATACTAAAGAAAGTAGTGATTGTAATTCGAAGTGTTTTTTCTTTGTTCATGGTCTTATAGGTGGAAGCGTAAACCTTCCCTTGCTAAATGAATTTTTAATTTTTTTTCGCCTAACTGTTCTTTGTGGAGTTTGGCATCCTTATAAATTTCGTATATTTTTTCATCTGAATAACTTGGTTCATGATGTGTTAGGACTAAGTTTTTTACGCGCCAGGATGTTGCACAATTCACTGACATAGTGTAGGCGGTATGCCCCCAATCAAACTTGGAAAAAGATTCATCTAAAGTATATTGGGTATCTAATATAAGTAAATCAGCATCTGCAAAGAAAGGTTGGCATTCATGGATTAGATCCATATCTGCTCCCGTAAATTCCGCATCAGTGGCAAAAATAAAAATTTTACCGGCTCTATTGGTAAACTTATACGCAAAAGACCCCCCCGGATGTTTTAAAGGATAACATTCCACCTTCATCCCAGATCCAAATTCTAAAACATCCCCAGGAAAGAAGAGTTTGAAATCTTTCGCAGATCCGGTTCCATCCAAGGGAACTGGAAAAAACTCAGGTTCTTGTTGTTTTTGCAAACGGGATTCTAAATCGGAATAAGGAGAGTAAAAATTAAGGAGGAAGTCAGGGAAATAGATGGGCTTAAAGAAAGGGAGTCCTTGGATATGATCCCAATGGGTGTGCGTGATAAAGAAAGAGACTGTCCTTTTTAATTTGTTGGAAAGATAATCGGAGACAAGTTCATCTCCCAAATTCCGAAGCCCTGTTCCCATATCCAAAACAAAAACTTCGCCATCATCATCGGTGACAGAAACACAAGTTGTGTCAGATCCCGTGACAAATTTGAGATGGTATGGGAGGTCTTGCCAGAATTCATCGGCCGAAACACCAGCCCCCGATTGCCGATAGAGGTCCAGAATATCGATAATTTTTTTGCGGTAGTCTTGGTTTCGGAGGGGACTCGCAATGGAGCCGCGGACTCCGTAGAGTTGCACAATCACTTCCTCGATGCTAGGAAATCGACTTTCCTTGTCACTCAAGATTTGCGACCTTGAATTTATGGCCTCTCGTTACCCAGGATATGAACTCCGATTTGGACCCCCAATGGTTCCCGTTGTACGCACTCTCATCATCATAAACGCAGTAATATTCCTTCTGCAGATGATAACGAAACTGGCTTTCCATTCTCCCATTCTAGAACTTTATTTCGGCCTTACCCCGGAACTGGTTTTCAATGGTTGGGTCTGGCAACTCCTGAGTTATGCCTTTCTACACGGGAGTTTTTTACATATTCTGTTTAATATGCTGAGCCTTTGGATGTTTGGTTCAGAACTTGCCGAGAATTGGGGAGAAAGAGCCTTTTTAAAATTTTATCTTTTCACTGCATTTCTTGGCGGGGTGGGTACTGTCGTTGCCCAATTTTTTGGTTTTCCCCAAGGACTAGTGGTCGGGGCAAGCGCGAGTATCTATGGACTACTCGTTGCCTATGCGATGACTTGGCCAAACCGAGAACTTCTTGTTTTTCTCATCTTTCCCATGAGAGCCAAATACTTTGTCATGATTGTAATGCTTATGGTACTGTTTGCGCAAGGGGAAAGAGTGGCCCATTTTGCTCATTTAGGAGGAGCCATTGGAGGTTTTTTCTTGATGAAAGTTTACACTGGCTGGAAAAAGAAAGTGGGTTCCCTTCCGACTTGGTCTCTCTCTCGGTATCTGCAAAAACGCAGGTTTATGCGTTACCAGGAAGAAATGGCAAAAAGAGAAAACGCAAAAACGAAAGTGGATGAACTTTTGGAAAAAATTTCCAAAAATGGGATGGATTCCCTTTCCCGAAGTGAAAGAAAGTTTTTAAACGAAGCCTCACAGAAATATTTTAACGAGTGAATTCCAACAAAATATTCTTTTTTCCAGAAATACCACCTAGGTCACCTTACTATAACTTGGCGATCGAGGAGGCAATAGCTTTAAAACTGGTTTCCGAAGGGATCACGGCAGGGGTGAGGTTATGGAAAAATCCTGATTCCATCATTTTGGGTCTTTCGGAAAATCCATTCCGAAACATCAAAGAAGAAGTGGTGACAAAATACGAATCGGTTGCAAGGACTGTTGGGTTTCATAAAAAGCCAAAACCTAATTTTTGTTATATTGCAAGACGAGCTTCCGGTGGGGGGACGGTCTTTCACTCGCTTTCAGGAAATATCAATTACTCTCTCTATTTTAATTTGGATGAGAGGAAGGATCTTTTTCCTGTCAAAGATTCGTATGATATCCTCCTTGGAATTGTAGCAAAGTCCTTGGGAAGACAAAACATCCAATGTTTTCCAAAAGGGAAATCCGATTTGGTTCTGGAAAAAAATGGAATCTATAAAAAGATTTCAGGAAACGCTCAATTTCGAAAACGGAATTGTATTGTCCAACATGGAACACTCATTTTGGAAGATCGATTAATTGAACGTGTGGCAGAAGTCCTGTACCACCCTCCCGAAGAACCTGACTATCGTAAAGAAAGAAGTCACAAAGAATTTCTTACCTCCCTTCCCAATTTTTTTTCTGAAAAGGTTTGGGCAAAAGATCTTGTTCGGGAAGTTTTTTCTTATTTAGGAGAATCTGAGCCAGAGGATTTTTCAAAAATTTCCTTCTTTGGCTCTGACTTTTCTACTTTTCGGAAACACGTGCTCCAAGAATCTGAATCTATTCGCAAGAAGAAATACCAAAATCCAGAATACACACTTCATAGAGAAATTCCAACATGAGTTATTTAGAAAAACAAGATCCAGAAGTCTACGCCGCTTTAAAAAAAGAAGACGAACGCCAAGAACATTCCCTAGAAATGATTGCTAGTGAAAACTTTGTATCCCGTCCAGTGTTGGAAGCTTACCACTCCACTCTTACGAACAAATATGCGGAAGGTTATCCTGGGAAACGTTACTACAACGGATGCGAAAACGCAGACAAGATAGAACAACTCGCAATTGAACGAGCAAAAAAAATGTTTGGTGCCGAATATGCGAATGTGCAACCACATAGCGGCGCACAGGCGAATATGGCAGTATTTCTTGCAACACTCGAACCAGGAGATAGTTTCCTTGGAATGAATTTGGCTCATGGTGGTCACCTAACTCATGGTAGTGCTGTCAACATCAGTGGAAAGTATTTTAAGCCAATCCCTTATGGTGTGGATGAAAAAACAGAAACGATCAATTATGATGAAGTGGCAAAACTCGCCAAAGAACACAAACCAAAACTAATTGTTGTGGGTGCATCTGCTTATCCAAGAACCATTGATTTTAATAAGTTCCGTGAAATTGCCAATGGAATTGGGGCCAAAATCATGGCGGATATTGCACATATCTCTGGTCTTGTAGTTGCAGGAGAACACCCAAGTCCAATAGGAGTTTGTGATTTTGTAACAACGACAACTCACAAAACTTTACGTGGACCAAGAGGAGGACTCATTCTTTCCTCCGCAGAACACGAAAAGATTTTAAACTCAAGAGTGTTTCCCGGAATCCAAGGGGGACCACTCATGCACGTGATTGCAGCAAAAGCCGTTGCCTTCGGCGAAGCTCTCAGGCCAGATTACAAAACTTATATCCAACAAGTAGTAAAGAATGCAAAAGTTCTGGCAGATACATTCCAAAAACGTGGATTTCGTGTGGTTTCTGGCGGAACAGACAACCATATTGTTCTTCTTGATGTTTCAGTAAAAGGACTCACGGGAAATGATGCTGCGAATGGGTTGGATCATGTAGGAGTGACAGTCAATAAAAATGCAATTCCTTTTGATAAAAATCCTCCTGCAGTTGCTTCAGGAATCCGACTAGGAACACCTGCCCTTACTACTCGCGGTTTAAAAGAAAAAGAAATTGAAGCAGTAGGAAATCTAATTTGTGATTACCTGGATCATTTTGGTGATTCTACTTGGGAATCCAAAGTAAAAGCAGGAGTGAAAGAAATTACTTCTGCTTTTCCAATGAAAAACTTCCGATTAGAAGACTAACTCTCGCTAAATGCTAAAACCTCTCTCCGTTCCGAATATTCATTGGAAAGCGGATCGGGGAAGGTTCTTTCCACAATCTCCACTTCTTTTTTGCCATAAAATAAAATCGTAGATGCACGAGTTCCGTAACCTGGAACACGAATTCGAATGGATGATAAATACCTTTCTCTCTCCAAACCAATCCCTGTGTCGGGCAGAAGAGAGTCTTCTTTCACAATGTCAGCATCAGAAAGTAAACGAAAGAACTCTAAAGTGACACGGGAGATCCAATTGTCATTCATCGGAATGGAATCAAACACCTGTTTCACGTTCGCCTTTAGTTTTGCCGTTTTTGGCCAAACCGTATTCCAACTCGCGTTACTCACTGCATGAAAACCTGGTAACAATTCAGATTCTTGTAATGGATCTCCTCCCACATAGTTTGCTTCTTTGCCATCATACAAAAATAAATTAAAACCTTCGAACTGGCTCGCATTAGAGAAAACTTCTGCCCTATAATTTCGAGAAGAAAGGTCCTTGGGTGATTGCAGAAAATCTAATACAAGTTTGCCTCTTGATTTTGGATGGGGATGCGAAGGATTTCGAAAATTTCTGACATTGGTAAGAAAGGAAACCTTACCTAAAGAACTCGCACCAAGCCAAGTTCCCCCTGCTTTTAAATCCTTTCCCGCAATGATTTTAGGACTCGTATCCCATAAGTGAAGGGAGGCCGTTGGCCTTTCAAAAAACTCATCTCTATTGGAGACAATGACAAGAGGGTAATCCGGATGAACCCTATATGCGATCACAACTAAGCACATCCCTGTAAAAAAAACGAAAAAAGAAGGTAAAAGAAAGCGAAAAACCTGGGAAATATTTAGATTGAACGCCAAAAACCATATTAAATCATGAATTGCAGTACATTATGAAAGCATTGGAAGCCATAAAAGCCGTCTCAATTTTCCAGGAATCCGTTCTGGATTGGCATAAAAAAGAAGCCCCTCATCCAAACCCTTACCCAGAAGGAAGTCTCGAATCGACTCTCTACCAAAAAAACCATATTGATACCATCCAATGGCACATTGAAGATGAAATCCGAAGGCCGGACATTGCTTTGGAAGAAGTAGTAGCTCTCAAACGAAAGATCGATAAACTAAACCAAGATAGAACTGATATGGTGGAAAAACTCGACGACTTTGTCATTGAGATGTTTCGTTCCATCACTCCCAAACCAGATGCGAGACTAAACTCCGAATCACCAGCTTGGTTACTAGATCGAATGAGTATCCTGGAACTAAAGATCTACCATATGGAAGAACAAGTTTCCAGAAAGGATGCGTCTGCATCAAAAGAACATATAGCCAAATGCCAAACAAAACTCGATATTCTCCTAGACCAAAGGGAAGATCTCAAAAAATGTTTGGACGAACTTTTTTCGGACTACTCACTTGGAATCAAAAGAGTAAAAGTTTATCGTCAAATGAAGATGTACAATGATCAAAATCTAAATCCATCATTGTATAAGAATCAAAAATGACAAACCTCTTAGTATTACGATTTTCGGCGATGGGAGATGTAGCTTTGATGACCCCAGCACTCATCGCCATAGCAGCAAAATATTCAAATATTCAGCTGACAGTTGTTACAAGAGGAAACTTCGCACCATTTTTCTATAATATCCCTAATCTCAATGTTCTAGGAATAAATCTAAAAAAATATAAAGGGATTCTAGGTCTCTGGAGGATGTATCGTGACATCGCCAAACTAGGTCCATTCGGTCATGTAATTGATTTACATGGTTCTGTCCGTTCCAGGTTCATTGCTTTTTTATTTCGAAGCCAAGGTGTCCCCTATTCTAAAATCATCAAAGGCCGTAGGGAAAAATTAGCACAAACAAGACGTTATAATAAAAAATTAAACCAACTTCCTCATACAGTAGAACGTTATTTAAATGTTTTTCGTAAAGCAGGATTTGATGCACCCATTCGAAAAGGTCCATGGTTAAATGTTGATGGAGAATCCAAAGTGTATGCGAGGGATTTTTTTAAATCCATTGGCATTGACAAAAAAGAAGGTCAATGGTTTGGATTCGCACCATTTGCTGGACACGAACTCAAGGAATGGAGCTTTGAAAAATGCAAACGCCTTGTGGAAGTTTTACTCGATGAATTTCCGGATTGCAACGTATTTCTGTTTGGTGGAAAGGATGAGGCAAAAGAACTAGAAATTCTCAGGAACGGCCATCGACGTGCTCATATCGTTCAGGGTGGGAATTTAGGTATCCGCGGGGAACTTGGAATTATGGATCGATTGGATGTCATGATTGGTATGGACAGTTCAAACGTGCATATCGCAGCCCTTCTCAAAAAACCAGTGATCGGAATCTATGGAACCACGCACCCACTTTCCGGATTTGGTCCCTTTGCCCAAGAAGATTCAGGTGTTTTGCAAGTGGACTTACCTTGTCGCCCTTGTTCCATTTATGGGAACACCAAGTGTTGGCGAGGGGATCATGCTTGTATGGAACTGATAGACCCATTAGACGTTGTTAGACGAATTAGACTCATTCAAAATGTAAATACACTTTGGTAGTTTAGGTTTATAGCCACTGAAGTAGGTCTTGGAGGTTTCGATGTTTTCTCGAAAAAAAGGTTTTCATTCTCCTGTTTTTCTAAAATTCAAAAACCAGATTTTCACTCATCGAAATCATTTTAGTTTTAACAGAAAAAAAACAGTTATTATTTCCTTATATTTATTTTTTTCCTTATTTGGACATTCACAAGTTTGGTCAGAAGAATTTTCTTCTGAATTCCAACCTGTTTTCCTTCCCTCTCCCAACAAAGCCGATTACGATGAACAAATCAAATGCCAAGACTTGTATTGTAAAAAGATATCTTATACCGAAGACGGAACCTACCTGGATGAAGTTTGGTTAGAGCTAGGAAAAAACAGCGGTAAGGTAGTAGTCGATTTATTAGACCATCCACTTTCATTCAGTGAATCCAAAATGGATGATCTCACAGAATACTTGCGTGAAATAGCCAAACGTGATGGTCATGTGAGTTTAGAACCATTTTATATTGCAACGAGAGGTTTTGGTGTCACTGATGTCCCAATCATCAAAGATTTATTTGGTCTCAGTTACAATTTATACAAACGAATTCGTTCAGTAATAAAATTTGGAAGGATGGGTCACTACAATGCAAAAATTCTATACCATCCCTCCACTGGGAAGGTGTTACAAGTTTTTTTCTTCCATAAAAATTATGGAAATTTATGTAACACGGTGTATTCCACTTGCGATCGAATTGAATACATAGATGATACACTTTTTGATAAACAACTATCAATGCGACTGGAAAACGCCACCTCACGCGGAATCGAAGTTAGGTTCAACCAAACTCCCGCCACCCTTCCTGTAATGAAACTGGATATTGGAAATTTACTAGACACCAATCGTTCAGCAAGGTTATACAAATGGCTTATCATTGCAAAAAAAACAGAAACAAAAACGGTAAGTAGAGAAAGATTTCTTAGTGTAGAACTAGCGATCAAAGCTCTAGACTATACCCTCAGTGCTTATGAAATTGTAGAAGCAGTGCAAATGTATTTACCGGCTCGTGCCAAACAAGCCGAAGTTGTTTACGAAGATACGGAAGAAGGTCGAATGCTTCGGTCCGTTATTTTTTATCCAGTTCAAGACAAGGAATGAACTAAGATATCATTTCTAGTTTTAATTTTCTTATTTTTATCATAACCACAAAAACCACGCAAGCGATTCCGGCAGATCCTGGGAACAATAAGGTTGTTATGTTCCACTCAGCAAGTCCGGCCAAAGCCAAAAAATTACGAAACACAAAGATTAGATAAAAACCCACTGGTTCGGAGTTAGGATGGAAATATCCTTTACGAAAAGTCGGAATAAAACCCAAAATATCAGCGATAGACAAAACAACCACCGCTGCCAAAGGATCCGAAAAATAAAACCAAAACGGCAAACTAGAAACTGCAAGGCAGAAGAAAAACCAATCGAATCTGGTAATTTTAATATCACCACGTTTTTTGTATGCGATCCATGCGACTAAAATGGTAATGATTCCCGAAAAACCAATTGGAGCACTACCAATCCCCCCATTCCCAGCAATTTGTGCGAAGAACACAATAAAGGTGGTGGCTCCCCAAATGATCCACGAAAATACATGGGGACGAATAGTACCCGTCCAAATCCCTTTGATATAAGGAATGTATGCGTAAAAAGTTAATAATATTGCGAACCCTGTAATAAGGGAACGCAAACCCAGAGGTATAAAACTTGTCATTGCATAAAATCAAAAAACAAATCAAAGATATTAGATTTTTTGACCTTACCCTTCATTGCTTCTACCACTTTAGAATATACTTCTTCCATCGCATCGACACATTTTTCCATTTCATGGCCTGATGCAATTTGGATGGAATTTTTAGAAAACTTTGCATACTCATCAGGATTACGAATCATCTCGAGTGCTCCTTGTGCAATTCCTTTGGCGTCAAAAGACTTAGCAATGTATCCGTTTTCACCATGCCGTATGAGTTCAGGTAATGCAAATGCATCCACTCCCACTGCAGGTAAGCCACAGGCAATTGCTTCCAATACAACAAGCCCTTGTGTTTCCATTGTGGAAGCCGTTAAAAATACATCATACTTTGGATACTCTTCATGTAAGACAGCATTGGGAATAAAACCTTTAAAACTGAGAGCATCTTGAATGCCCAAATGTTCGGCCTGTCTTTGTAAAGATGGAATGGCAGGACCTTCTCCAATGATCGTGAGTGTAGCCTTTGGGTAATATTCATGAATGGTTTTAAATGCATTGAGAACTACATCACAATTTTTTTCATACGAAATTCTGCCCACATGCAAAAACTTAGGAGCATCACCACTAGAATAAATCCGAGGAGTCCCTTGGAATCTTTTTAAATCCATTCCATTGGATACCACTGTGATCGGTCGAGTGATTCCATATTCAATGAGTTGTTCTTTGATGAGATGACTTGGCGAAATTACCACATCACATCTGTTATATATATCATTACAAATTTTTAGGATTATTTTTTTACGAATATTAAAATTATCAAATTTTACAATTTTGTCCAATTCATCAATATTCAGTTTTTTTTTGAACTTATTGGCCTTAAAAAAGAGTTTATCAAGTTTAAACAAACGGTAAAAAGAAACATACATTTCCTGTTCCGCCATTAAAGTGTGATAGGTTCCTATTGTGGGAATTCCAAATCGTTCTGCAGCATTAACAGCATATAACCCGAGAAGGCCTGGTGTATGTATATGGATGAGGTCTGGTTTAAAATCTTCGATGACACGTTTGATTTTTCCTGGTGAGGGTAAAACTACCTTGATATCAGGGTAACTAGGGAGATATCCTGAGCGAAATCGGACTACCTGGATTTTATCTGTCATCCGATCAAAGTCCCCATCTCCATATTTGGGCGCACAAATACAAAACTCATGGCCACGGAGAGCTAAAAGTTCAGAAAAATTCTTTATGGAAACTGCGACTCCATCGGTTTTTGGCAAAAAAGTATCGGAAAAATATAAGACTCGCAACTGTTACCTCTTTACAAATTGGAGAAAAGCATTAGTCTCATCCAAAGTTATGTTTTACCGAATCTATCGTTCTTTTCTCGCCTTGTCCATCATTTCCTGTGCACTTTCCGTTTCATTAAGCCAACTTTTCTTACTCCTCTCATTTGTTTTTTTTCTCTTTCTCCCCGAAAAACCAAAATTCAAAAGTCAATTGGTAAAAATTCTCTTCCTGTTTTACGCCTGGCAAATTGTAACCGTTTTGTATCATTTCGCAGGATCGGGTTTCGACTTACTTTCCATTAAACATGCGTTTCGTGATGAAATGAAGGACATTTTCCTTGTCACTGCATTTGTCTCCGTCCAGGGAATCAAACCAGAAGACAGACAATTCCTATACAAAACATTTTTTATTTTTGCTTTAGTGATAGTAATCACAGGATTTGTGTCTATATTCTCGATGACAAGGCTCTCCAGATTAATTTCAGACTTATACAAAACTTCTGCATCTTGGCCCTACCAACACCATTACGGTAAAATCACGAACATTAACATTTATCTTCCAATTGGCCTTATGAACACCCACCTCACCTTTGGGGGACTACTCGCCTTCATTTTTCCTGGATTCGTATTTCGTTTGTATGATTCTTGGTATAAAAAAGAATCTATAACTAAAATTTCTACAAACGCCATATTGCTTTTGTTAGTATCCATAGTTTTTTTATTTAACAACGCTAGATCATCCCTACTCGGAGCATTAGTCAGTGTAATTTTTGGGATCTATATTCTTGTTTTTATCGATAAAGATATCTCTAAGAAAATGCTTAAACGCATTGGAGTTTTTACCCTTTTGATATTCGTTTGCGTTTTTGTAGGATACAAAAGCACAAACGCCGTCAAACGAGTCGTAGATCCATTGTTTGGTGGGGAAAAACATACTGACTCGGGGAGAACTTTTATTTGGGATTCCACATTTCCGTTAATCGAAAAAAATCCTATTTTCGGCATTGGATCTGGGAACTACCAAAATGAAATAGAATTCTCAAGAAAAGAAAAAGAAAAAGAAAACAAGGAACTCAGCTTTTTTTATGAGGTCACACAAAGGGGACATGCCCATAATGATTACTTTCACTTAACTGCTGTCTTTGGTGGTCCGCAGGGAATTCTTTATCTTATGTTATTTGGTATCATACTGTATACCTTACTGAATGGGAACATTCCTAAAAAAATTAGGTTTATGACATATGGACTTGTTGGGTTTTTCTTTTCTGGACTTTTACAATGTTATTTTCAAGATGATGAAGTTCTAATTGTATTTTACTTTTTACTCGGTTATCTCAACCTCTATGCCGAGTCTGAAAAAAATAAAACGGATTTGAAGAAAGAAGGATAAATCAATGGCACAAAAAAAACTCTCACCCCAAGGCGAATGGTTTATAGATCAAAATGGCAGAAAAGTAATTTTGCGCGGAGTCAACTTAGGTGGAGATACAAAGGTTCCTTATCCCAATGGAGGGACACAGTTTCCCTCAGATTTTTCCGACCATAGAGAAGTTAGTTTTATTGGAAGGCCATTTCCACTTTCAGAAGCAGAGATTCACTTTACGAGACTCCAAAGATGGGGGTTTAATACACTTCGATTATTAACCACCTGGGAAGCAGTGGAACACAAAGGTCCGAATGAGTATGATCATGATTACTTAGATTATTTTACAGAAATCGTCCGTTTGGCGGGTGAATATGGTTTTTATGTATTTATTGATTTCCACCAAGACGTCTGGTCCCGTATGACGGGAGGTGATGGTGCCCCCGGTTGGATCTTTGAAAAACTTGGCATCGATTTTCGCAAGCTTTCCGAAGCTGATGCAAGCTTAGTCATGCAAAGAGCGTATGACTACACAAACCCTGGGATTCGTCAGGAAGAAAATTATCCCACCATGTGCTGGTCACAAAACTACCGTTATGCCGGGAATGGGATTCTTTGGACTTTATTTTTTGGCGGAAGGGATTTTGCACCGAACTTTCTTATTAACGGAAAAAATGTTCAAGATTATTTACAAGGTCATTACTTAGGATGTATGAAACAAATTGCAGAACGGGTCAAAGGTTTTGACTTTGTATTGGGTTTTGATTCTTTAAACGAGCCAGGAAAAGGTTTTATAGGTCGGGCCATGAATGATCGTGGTTTAAAAAATACCGAGGAAGATCCATCCAAACCAGGACTTGGATGGTCTCCCATTGATGCATTGTTTTCTTCTCATGGACATTCAATTGATTTGCCATACCTCACTTTAAAAGTTTGGAAAGGTGGATTTGTTCCAACAAAAACAGTCACGGTGAATGAAAATCAAGTTTCAATTTGGTTGCCAGACTCTCCTGACGACCCTTTCCAATTAGAGGGAGCTTATACAATCACGAAAGATGGAACTCCATTTATCGAAAAAAATGATTTTTTCCAAAAGGTAAATGGACGAACTGTTGACTTTGATGCCGATTATCTTATTCCTTTTATGCGTACAGTTGGTGAAACCATCCAAGAAATTCGAAGCGACTGGATGGTTTTTATCGAAAGGGAAGCGTCAGATGCATTCACAAATCCTCATCTCAATGGAGAAGTTCCCAAACTTGCCGTAAATGCAGCCCATTGGTATGATATCCTCACCCTTTTATTCAAAACATTTTTATATCCAGTTGCAATTGATACACTCACGAAACGGCCGGTGTTCGGTAAGTCAGGAATAGAGGGAATGTATGTACGCCAACTAACGAGAATTAAAAATACAGCAAACTCGGTTCCTGGAAAAATTCCAAGTCTAATTGGAGAATTTGGAATTCCATTTGACTTACAAGGTGGGAAAGCATACAGAGAATGGAAAAAAGGGAATCATTCTCCAAAAATTTGGAAACGCCATGTGATGGCCCTTGATGCAATGTATAATGCAATGGACCAACTATTTTTATCCAATACACTTTGGAACTACACAGCATCAAATGAAAACGATCTAATGGTAGGTGATGGTTGGAACCAAGAAGACCTCAGTATATTTTCCAAAGACCAAATCATCCCGGGATCCGATCCAGATGTTTATGGAGGTGGTGGGCGGGCCATCGAGGGATTCTGTCGACCATATGCAGCTTCCATCCAAGGCACTCCGATCAAAATGAAATATAATTTAGAAAACAGAGAATTTTATTTTGAATGGTTATCTGACCTCTCTATTAATGCGCCTTGTATCATCAAGGTTCCTAGATTCGTTTACCCCAATGGTGTACAGGTTGTACTTTCCAATGCAGAAAAAATTTCTGAAACAGATGGTGAAGTAACAGTCAAAGGAAATGGAGGAAAGGCTATTCTCATCCTAAAACCACTATGATCGATTTACAATCTTTACTTCAAAAATATCCTTGGGAAGACAAATGGAAATCACTTGCGAAGCCAATGGACTATCTCTGGGAAATCGACCTTCCTGTTACCAGAGAAGAAATGTGGCCCCACCTCATTGACACCTCTTCTCTAAACAAAAGAATGGGAATGCCACGATTTGATTATAAAGAAGTCAACGGGAAACTAATAGGGAAAACCAAAGTGGCAGGTTTTTCATTTGAATGGGAAGAAGTCCCTTGGGAATGGGAATATCTAAAAGAAATCTTTCATGCAAGGATTTATACAAAAGGTTTTGGACACTACATTAGAGGAAAAATATTTTTAGAACCTCTGGGTGAATCTAGAAGTAGAGTTTATGTTTACTTTGGCTGGATTCCGAGAAACTTTTTTATGCGGAAACTTTTAGAATTCGTAATGCCCAAAATGGGAGAAGATTTTCACAAATCTCTAAATGAAATTGCCGAAGAAATTAAAAAAGGCAAACACCAAAAAGTTACCAAACCTGGAAAAGAAACTTCTTTTGCACCTGATGCTCAATGGATTCATCAGGAAAAACTAGACCAAGAAAAAGACCGATTGGTACAACTAGGAATTTCAAAAGACACAGTGGCTTCAATTTTTGATTGGATCAAATCAGCATCAGATAATGAACTTTATAGAATCCGTATAAAAGAAGTTAGCCGAAACTTAAACTTAGATCCCGACGAAGTTTTATTTCTTTTTTTACACGGCTGTCGACTTGGATTATTTACTCTCAGTTGGGACATCGTATGCCCGCATTGCCGTGGAGCAAGGACCTCCCTTTCTCGTCTCAGCGACATCCCTTCCAAAGACCAATGTGAAGTTTGCGAAATTGATTTTGATACAACAGGTGTCAATTCCATAGAGGTAACTTTTCATCTACATCCCGGAATTCGAATCATCGAAAAACAGATGTATTGTGCAGCAGAGCCTGCAACAAAACAACATATTCTCCTTACAAAAAAAATTGGAGGTAAAAAATCATTCTCTTCCAATTTATTGATTGGCTCAGGAATCTTCAGACTTAGAAAAAAAGGAGAGAAAAAATATCGTTTAGTAGACATCAAACCAAACAACCAACAAACAGATATTTTGTGGTTACCTGAAACAAAAGAGGAAGAAATCAAAGTTTCGCCAAAACCAAACCTCGTTTTTGAAAACGAATCAGAAGATGATATTACGATTGTATTAGAAGAAAGAAGTGAAGACCAAACAAGCCTAAGACCATCGGAAATATTTGATTACCAAGAATTTCGAGACTTATTTTCCGAAGAAGCCATCGCCACAAATCTACAACTCGACATCGGTATCAAAACAATTCTTTTCACAGATATCGTTGGCTCTACAAAGTTTTATGAATCGGAAGGTGACCATGGTGCTTTTTTACAAGTACGTGAACACTTTATCAAAACCAACCAAATCATCCAAAACTTCCGCGGTGTTGTAGTCAAAACCATCGGAGATGCAGTAATGGCCAGTTTTTCTTCCCCCTTACAAGCATTAAAGGCCGCAAAAGAAATGCAGGAATGGTTTCACCCCGAAAACAAACACACACCAGTAAGAATACGAATTTCAATTCATTCAGGGAATTGTTTGGCAGTGAACCTTAACAGTAACATTGATTATTTTGGGAATACAGTCAACTACACTGCGAAACTTCAGTCCGTAACCAATTCTGGAGAAATTTCCTTTAGTGAAACCATCTTTCGCGACAGAGGTATTCGCGAATATTTACGAGCCGGCGAAATCAAATTACGCAAAATAGAATTCGAACTTCCTTGGGCTGACCGAACCGATTTTGTTTACATATGGAAAGTTTAGAAGTTTGTGCGCCTCGCACTGGTTTGGTGCACCGAACTCCTACGTCCAATCGACCGCGCTTTCCGCTGCAATCTTTCGCCAAGCGAAAGGATTTTCGCTTCAATCGCTGGCGCAAGGATCTACGAATATTAAGATTTATTTAGGAGGGGGAGGAACTAAGTAGAGTTCGAATCCGTTTCGGATTTGGGGTTTTACAGGTTCTTCAAGAACAATCGATAGAAACTTTCTTTTATTTGGATCGTCGTATTGATCATAATATCGATTCCCTATCGTCAAAAATAATCGGTGTTTGTTACTATTATCGGAATAACTTACAGAACAACCAACGTATTCAATCAAAAGCTTGAGTTCTTCACATTTTTCATAATCACAATATTGCTCATAAATCCAATTTCTGTTTTCTTGATAAATTTTACCATTCCCTATCTTAATAAAATCACTAATGTTTCTTGATGGTCCACCTTCTAAAATGGACATATTATTTTGATTATTGAAGTAGTAATTAAACGTTGACTCGAGATCAGGACTTGTCCATTTCGTGTTCCTAAAAATTTGATCTATATTGAAAGATTCTGCCTTTTTAAATATTGCATGACATGCCAAATCTTCTTTTTTTTGTATGCAAGGAAATTCGCTACTTGTTTTACTTAAGTTACAAGTTTCCGATGAATTTATATAAAATGGATTTTCTTGCTTAAAAACAAGCTCTTCCTTTTTACAAAAGGTAGTATTTGCAAAAAGGATTATTAATAATATACCCTCATACTTCATTTGAAACCTCTTTTCTAAATTGCGGTTTTAATTCATAAAATTCCGAACGTCTTAAATAACTAGATTCTTCGGAGGATTTTAATACATCTTTTATGTAACTATTTATCTCTTGTTTAGAAAGATTCTTAGTTTTTAAAGCTGACCTTAAACTTAATTCCAGCGCCTGATTTGATTCAGATCGTATCCAAGGATTACTTACACCGACTTTCCCCCGTGATTCTGCAATTTGATACTCAAAAATCCCTAACTCTTGATTAAATCGTTTGTCAGTAATCATATATACATGGTCTGATTTTACCGCTGAAATCTTGCTATCTGGTAAGTTTTCATTTGCCCTAGTGATACCAATTAGTCCCACATTTAATTCTTTCGTTTGAAAATTGGCTTTGTGTTGAGCCAAATCCTTGCTTGTCGTAATGCGATCCGATACCAAAGTCATAAAGTTAGATGCTTGGCGAAAGTATTCCACCCCGTTATAATGTGCATTTCGATTGTCATATTCTAAATCCATATTTTTCATTTCATCTGGCATCTGGTATAGTTCAGTGTTTAAATTCGCAAAACTTCCATTAGTGGTAATTCCAGAGGCATTTAAGACTGCTCCGATGAACCGAATGCAATCGAGACCATCCACGGCGCGAAATCCATTTGCATCTACCGGATTTACAGCAGATACATCTTTTTTTCCATCGATTATTTTATATTGCTCATAAGAAACTTTTCCTTTCAGAGATTTCCCTAATAACTTTGCTACATTCACTGCGTGTTCGGTGATCAGTTCCTTGGTAGAAAGATCTACATTTTTGGAAGCCTCTGAAATTTCTTTCCCCAATCGCTTCAAATAGGCAGCATTTGTTTCTTTTTTAGGATCATGGTTCAGATTAATTCCTGCCAGTGCCTCTGTAGAAGAAACTAAGATCGTTGTTTCTGGATGAAAGGGATACAAAGAACTACCTTCTCGTAACCGGATGTATTCCTTTAGTTCTTTTTCAGTCTTAGCGGGGATTGGAACATCTTTCCCTCCTCTAAGTTTTTTTAACTTTGCCTCAATTTCTGTTGTATCTACTCCGGCTTTACGTAATTCATAAAGTTTTTTTTCCGTATCGATACGACTATCTTTTGTATAATCATCAATTATACTGGCTTCGATCTTTTTAATCTGTTCACTTTGCGTTTTTTGTTTCTCATCTGGGCTAAGATTCTTTTTGTCATAGGTATTTTTTTCTTTGGTAAATCCACCGACAAATCTTGATACCACTTCCCCAAAACGAAGGACCCCACTCTTTAAAGGATTCGTTAGAATTTCCAAAAAAGTATTTCCAAAAGATGCTCCGATGGCAACTGATCCCGAATCAGAACCAACAGAAATAGAACGACTAAGACCACCATTGAAACGACTTCGCAAACCCAAACCTAAACCAATCCCACTTAACAATAAAGTTCCCATAGTACCAGCTGCCGTTGCAAAGTCAGAAAAAAGATCAGAATCGTTTTCCTGTAACGATAGAGTTTCAAGGTCACCAGAACCACTAACATCCTGGGCTGCATTGATATTCTGTTCGGCAAAATTCATTTCTGACATTTCGAATCCATCTTCAGAATTAGTTCCCAAAGTAACCCCTTGTAACTCTGATGAGGTGGAGATACCATTCTTATCAATAGAAGACTTTAAACCAAGTTTTGAATTGGGATCTGTATACCCAATACTTCCGCTAAACCCACCACCATTCAAATCATACATCATAGAATAATTCCAATCTGTCCGAGTACCTTTTCCGGTAGGATTATAATTAAATCCAACATTGGCAGCACCATTTGTTGTCACATCTGCGGCCAATTGCACCCCTCCACCTAGGGATTTAGAAGTTTGTAAGGTGGTATTTCCCTTTTCAGAAAAACTTAAACTTACATTGCTAATTGTATTTCCAATTCCTAAAGATCCTCCCCAACCATTTTTATCAGAATATGTAATACCAACTCCAGGAACCATCCCCTTAAAATATCCAGATTGAATTTTCCCCATCCCTTGAGAAATTCCTCCTAACACACCATTGGTGAACCCAGCCAATGCTCCCCTGGGACCTTCGTGGCTGCCTGCGATCGTTTGCACGAATGTGGAGGCGACAGCTTGTCCTATTTGTGTTGTGGCAGGTAATAATCCATTAGAAATACTACTGATTGCCTTTCCGATAGATGAAAGTGCGGAATTAACTCCCGTTAACATACCACTGGCACCTAGTGTAAGCGCTATCGATGCTGCATTGACAACAGTCTGTCTAACAGCATTTGATCTGGCCTTTTTATCTGATTTTTGTTTTTGGTAAGTAGAATAAGTTGAACCGACAATTTGACTTATGGCACTTTCATCAACACCCATCGATTTTGCTAATTCTTTTGCGAGTGCTTTTTGTCCAAGTTCTTCGACAACTGCCTTTGAATCTCTTAAATTTAAATATTGACTTTGGTATTTTGTCCAACCTGCTTGCATACCAAATGCTTGCAAAGTATAACCAAAACTTGTACTTGTGGAAGCATTTTGATTTAAACTTCCCGCATTCAATACTCCATTAGTATCTTCCATTATAGATTGAATTTCATCTTCCCTTGTACCAAATGCAACAACGGCAGTTTTGACTATCCCACCAAAGGCACCGACCATTTGCGAACCAATATCCATAATGGGATTTTTTGCCATTGCCTTATTTGCTTGTTTTGATTTGATCTGGTTATATTTATCACCTAACATTTTAGATATAGCTTCAGCAGGTATTCCCGTACTTTGTGATAGTGCCATCGAAACGCCATTCTTAACTAACATCTGTTCATTTTCTTTAATTTCACTAAGTCTTTTTTCTGGACCTACCATTTGGTCGTTAATTTTATTATACTGCCTCTCCCCAATCAAATTTTTAAACACCCCTAAATGAGGAGCTAAGGATGCATTTAAAATCATTGTAGATTGGCCCAAAGTAACTTTGTCCAAAACGTTTAAGCTAGAAGTCATAGTTTTTGCAGTAATGGATTCGATGGCTTGTATTGGATTTTTCAAAGAAACAAATTGGTTTCGCGATTGGATTTTTTTAGCATCAATACGTCCTCTCATAAAATCAATCACCATTGTCGCAGTTTGAATATCTGACTCACTTCCTCCTGTTGCAGTGATCCAAGCCTTTGCCAATTCACTATTAATTGCCGAATCTAACTTTCCTTTCAAAGATGCTTTCACACCTCCAATTCCTCCAGTAAAATAAGCAACTGCTAACTCCTGAACTAAGGAGTCTTGATTCTCTTGACTTTCCTTCCTTGCTAAAAATAAATCCTTATTTCGGTTATCTTTTTCTTGAATAGAATTAATATTTGAGTTAATGGAATGTTTATCTTTCTGGAGTGAGTTTGTCAAAAATGATTGTGTTGTATCCGCTTTCTTTTGAAAGAGTATAGACCAATCTTCCTCACTCCATGGAGTAAAAAAACTATTCCCACTGGCAACGTTGAGTTTCCCAATGGAAGATAACTGAACCTGACGAATTTCCTCAGTTTTCCCTGCATTGTATTGACCTTCAGCGTTTTTACCAGCAAGTAAGCCATTATAAATTTCTTTTTTTAAAGTAACGACTCCATTTTTGCTGTCGATTGTCACATCGTATTCTTTCTTCAATAAGTTTTTACATATTTCTGCATTAGGATTTTCATAACAAGAGCCAAACCGATTTTGTTCAGCCTCGCTCAATTGAGAAGTATCATGATAACCGAGCAAAATCCTTTCTTCTTTTTTCAACTCACGACCACCTAACGACTCCCATTGGATCGAATAGGACATTTGGTTAATTAGTTTTTTTTGTTCTAAACTTTGAATTTGTTCTAAGTCACGATTCATTTGTAACAAAGAAGCGTATTGACCCACCCCCGTAATCGTTTTATGAAATTCTTGCAATAACCCATTCCCACCAATTTGGATTCCCTCTGTAGGTTCTCCAAAATTTGCTAAGGATTGAAATTCCAGTAAATTCGCTACAGAGAATTCTTCCTTTTTAAGATTAGGTTTCCAAGCAGAAATAGATGGAGTAGGATTAGTTCTCAAATCAGCGGATTCGTATAACTCTGCCCAGGATTTCAATCCATCATGTTTTTCCTCATCTAAACTCTTTAACCAAACTTCCTTTGAACGTTCGATTTCTAACCGATTGGATTCTAAATTTGCGCTCGCTTCAACAAGAAGATTGTTTTTATTTTCTTTCCAATCTTCATAACGATTTGAATATTCTTTTACCTTTGTTTCCCAATGCGATACAGCAGGTAACAGATTTTTCTGAAAATGGTTCGATTGTCCATCTAACTGAGAATAATTATCTTTCCAATACAACGAAGTTTGAGAGGAATTTTCATCGTACATTTCATAAAGAACTGAATAACCAACAGCTCCCATTTGAAAACTAACGGTTCCTGGTGTAAGGATTGTTAAATAACGGTCGGCAGTCCAATAACCATATTTATTTTTTCCATCTAACAACAAATTACCGCGAGTATAAGTTGGCTGATCAAAAGGGACGTAAAAATCCCCAATTTTTTGATTATTAACAAAATGATAGGCATCAGTATACAAATTGGCCGACACCAAAGATTGCACCCGTCGTCCTTCGCCTAACCGACTATTAATGATTGATATCAATCGACCAAAATCAGAGTGATGAATCGACTGAAAGATTCCGCGCATCTCAAGATCATAAACTTCCGAAAATATTCCAACTTCCCCACCTCCGCCAGTCAGCCAGTTTTCGTATGTATATGCAGAAGAAAGGTCATGGTAAGTTTGATTACGGATCCTCCATTCAGCTCCGGCCAGATCAAAGTTAGATTTTGATTGATTCAGCTGAATTTGA
This sequence comes from Leptospira meyeri, assembly GCF_004368965.1. Taxonomy (NCBI): domain Bacteria; kingdom Pseudomonadati; phylum Spirochaetota; class Leptospiria; order Leptospirales; family Leptospiraceae; genus Leptospira; species Leptospira meyeri. The sequence continues at coordinate 1,303,010 of NZ_SORO01000001.1, forward strand.
AATCCTGTTTGGTAAGTATAAATCTGATCTTTAAATATAGAATATTCAGAAAATGCCTTATTTGATTCATCAGATAAAAAATCCCTAATTTGCGTCGAAATAGATGTTAGAATAGAATCTGGATCAATTTCAGGCTGGTTCAACTGAAGGGAAAGATCCCCAATAAACTTGGAAAATAACTTACCTGCATCATTATAAGTTCCGTCATAATTTTTATATTGGCAGCCTGTAGACACAGAACATGAAGCCTCCAAACCTGTTTTTAACTGAGATACAATTTCACGTACAGCAACCTTAACTGTATCTTTATATGAGTTAATTGCATTTAAATTTTCTAAAAACTTATTTTCTGTATCGGACAAAGATTGAACATATAATTGGTAATCTGTTTCGAGTTGCGAAATAGAATTAGCAAAAGAATCCAAACCCTCCTGCCTTGTTTTGTCCCATTGAAACTCCCACTCTTTTGCCGATTCTAAAATTTGGTTTCTGCTTTCTGCAACTGCAAGTTCTTCAGCAGTAAAATCTTCATACAATGATTCCTGTCCAATTCGATTAAAATACAAAACATCCACTTTACCTGTTTCTATTTTCTCTAAAAAAACATTTCGATTATCAAAATAATCATTAATCAAATCCCTTTCCCATGCAGAATAAAAAACTGAAATTTCTGAAAAAAGAGACCTTCTTCTTTCATCAAGATAACCTTCATTCGATACAAAACTGTCTTCTCCCTTTTCTTCTGAAAGAATTTGTTCAATGATTCGATTTGCATTTTCTTCCCACTGCCCCATTGACAAATACAAAACTTCATGAACTCTTGATTCCCATTCATCGATAGAATTGGAAAAGTAAACATTTCCATAAAGTTCAGAATAAGCAGAAGATTGGTAAGTTGGAGGAGTCCAACTTTCTAAAATTGATTGCCCAACAACGGCATAAGTAAAAGCGAGAAAACTAGTTAAAAAAATAAAAAAAGAGCAAAAAGAGGATTTTGAAATCATAGAGAACCTCAGCTCTCTTAGGTATCAAAAAATAAATTTGGTTTTCATTATTTTCCACTTTTGTAACATTTTTAAATAGAAAAGAAAGAAAACTGAGATAAGGAGGAATCCTCCCATAAAAAATCTTCCCCCATCACCCGGGAGAAAATACGACAAACCAAACAAAAAGAAAAAAGAAATCAAAAGATCCCAATGTAAGGAGGAGCGTGGGATCCAAAGAAGCAAAAAAGACAAAAATAAAATTGTAGTTCCAAAAAGAAAATAATCTCCACCTAACAAAATAACATTGATTCGCCAAAGAAACAAAAAGCAAACACAAGGGAAAAGCCAGAATAGGTTATTTTTCTTTCGATATAATAACAAAATTGAAATTATAAGGACAAAAACAGGTCTGTATTTTGGTAATGATTCTTTTTTGGGAACAGTTTCCGATAACTGAACGATATCATTTCCCAAAAAATTTCGAATTTTAAATTCCAGCTCCTCCCAATCAATGAATTTTCCCTTCACCAAAATTTCTAAACTTGTTTCTCCATTCTTACGATAGATCCTTCCTTGATTATTGATAGTTTGATAATTTGTAAACGACTCCGTAAAAACGGGAATGCCTGATGCCATTTTTGTTGGCCTTTGGGGATAACGATCTAATTTTTTATCCGGTTCTACTAAAAAACGAATATCTGTTATCTTTTTATCTAAAACCATTTTTCCAACAATCGATGATTGTAAATCCAATGATCTTTCTCTTAGTGAATCATTCAAATCGAAACCTAACAAGTTACTATACTTAGCAGAAGAATGAATATCCCATCCTTCGGTTGAAGGCTGAAAACACAAAACAACTTCTTCAATTTCTTTTTTTGTCCGCAACCAAGGGAGGATGGAAATTATTTTTTTTTCTAAAATTTCCGTATTTGCATTTGAAAATCGAATTTTTCGATCTGCATTTGGTTCCGCCTCTCCAAAAAAATGAAAATATCCTGATTCTGTTGGAAGATTTTTAAAACCGTTTATTCCACCTAACTCGTTTAATCGAAAATAAAAAACGGAACTCGAAGGATTTTGTTTGAGAATCAAAAGATCAGTTATTTTTCTCGAGAGTATTTCGTTTTCTACCTGTTTGGTGATTCGTATTGACTCTTTTTCCGGTAATGAAGTGGGAAATTCTAATCTTCCAATCTGAACAGTACCGTAATAAGTCGTAACCGGCGTAAGTTCTAAACTAGAAACCAAAGAAAATGAAATGCTAATGATCAGAAGTATGACGGCAAGGAATAGACTGCTCTTTTTCTGTGAATTTTGGTCCCCCAACTTAGTCCTTTGTTTATTTGGATATTTTTTTCTCCGAGCGAACAAAGAAAAAGACAAAATCGATTTTTTCGAAAAGGATTGAAAGAGAGTTTTCAGAAAAGGAACAAATATAAAAAAATATAAATGAACCAAAGAAAATATACCTAAGGTTTTAGGGATCCAATTGAAAAAAACAAAAATCCAAAGTATCAAAACGGAAACAAGAACTGAGAGGGTCCATTTCCCAATTTTTCTAACTGGGAATAAAACCAAAAAGAATTTCCAAACTAAAAATAGAAACAACGTAGATCGGCAAATCGAAAACGAGAAAAAAGAACAAATACCTAAAAAAAGAAGAGAGGTTGTATAAAATGATAACAAATTATATAGAATTGGTTTCGTTTCTATCGGGAACAAAATAGGAGTCAGAACTAAAACCAAATCTAACAAAAAAAATAGAAAGAAAAACCGATACAAATCAGAAAAAAAATCTTGGTAACTTGTGTATAACAAAATCCAATCTTTATGATTAGATAATAAAGTGTTTAGTTCTCTAGTTATATGATACAAAGAAGTTCCATTCTCTGCGTTAATCAATATCGTTTCAGATTGTAATCCATTGATTCTTGTTCCATGATGAGATTTTTTATCTCTCAATGATACGGAACCAAAAGAAGAAACCAAAAGACCTTCTCCAGACCGCGAAGGGATACCTAAATTTGACCAATCACTTGGCTTGAGCGGGAAATCTTTTTGGAACCACAAACCCTCTCCTAAATCATAATAAAACCCAAAGTTGTAATTTCGAATGGCATCATAAACAACGGACAGTGAGGGAAATTCAAAACTTTGTATCCGGTCGGGTTGAATTTCCAAAACCACTTCTTTTTCAGACCCCGGATGATGAACAAAAGAGGAAACCCCTGCGATATTTCGAATTTGGCTTTCCAAACCCTTGTGACTGCGGTCAGAGTTTTTTGATATCTTTTGCAATATAACAATATACTGATCTTCTGACTTTTTTACTTGGATTTTAGGAGAAAGTGAATCAACAGGGAACCTTTGTCTCTGCAAAAGATATTCATTTCGAATCGCAGAGACAATAACATCTTTTTTTATACCTTCTTCTAATTCCAAATGGATCTGGGAACTTCCTCGTTCTGAGATGGATTCAATTTCTTTGTAACCAGAAATTCCTTTTAAAAGTTGTTCCCAAGGTTTAGTGATTCCTTCTTCCACTTGTAAAGCTGTTTTACCGGGCCATTGGATCGTAATTTGAATGGATTCCGAGGACTGCAAAAAGGATTCTGCACCTAACAATATGTAACTTAATTGCAAAACAGATAGTAAACTAAAAAACAAAACTATGGCCAAAATACGATACCGGTAATTTTGAATTAAATTTGCCATCATGGTTTATTGTCCCAAAACTTAACAAACAAAGCCGGATAAACATAAAAAACAAAAAATAAAGAAAGAAAGATGCCAACAAACATCGTGCTTGCGATTGATTCTGAAAAATCAGAACCAGGGCCTTCAAAGAGAATGACAGGAAAAAGACCCATCATCGTAGTTCCTGAGTTTAATAAAATTGGCCGGAACAACCAACGAAGAACGTGTTCTCGCTTTTCGGAACCCATTTCATTTTTGGGAACCTCTATCCACCTTTCCGCAAATAAAGAAATACTATCAATAGACAATCCAAGTAAAACAACGAGACCGATATAATGCCCTAGATGAAATTCCGAAAATAAACAAAAAACAAAAACGATCGTAACCAAAATGTAGAAGCAGGAGATAGAAAGATAAAAAAATGGGATCCAAAATGATTCGTAAATTCCCACAAGGGCTAAATAAATAAAAACAAAGGAAATTAATAAAAGGACCGCAAGAACCAAATAAAACTTTTTGATTTCATCGCTTGCCGAAACTTTTAGCAAAGATAAATGGCCTTTTGGATCTAATTTTTTAAGATCAAAGTCTATCGCTTGACCAACCCATTCGACAGAAAACAATCCAGATTCACGGCGAAACTGATTCCAACTCCCCCTTGGTTTTGATTTAAAAAGAGAACTAAGGAACGTTGTATCATTGGTTTTTGTTTTAAAACTAATTTTAGAAATATCGTTTGCGTTTGTATGGTTTGAAAGAAAGGAATCGAAACCAAGATATAAATCTGATTTGTTTGTTTCGCCAATAGTTCCTAAATACTTAGGTATTTGTTCGTATAAAAATTTTTGTTTTAAGTCTTCTTCATTTGGATTCCAGTCCGGAGTCGGGATCTGATTTCTAGTCCACTCTTCTAATCGAATTTCTTTTGGCAAAAAATCAAACTTCCCAACAAACCCATTAGATTTTAACTGAGTTTGGAAATCCCTAACAATTTTGTTTAACTCTTCCCATTGATCATGAAGAAAAACTACCGAGTCAACAGGAATGAAAGGCAATGCTGTTTTAAGTTGTGAGTTGATAGGCCCCCATTGCCAATCCCATCTTGATCCCAAAAGTTCATTAGAAATCAATCTTTCTAATTCTTTTTCATTCTTTGTCCCAAAAAATTTCCATTCAATTGCAATTGCTTTTTTAGGATGCTGATTCCTTGTATCATAAACATTTAATGGCGAGAGAAAAATAGAAAGAGATGGATCGAATGTTCTTAATTTCTTTTCCAAATCTTCGACAAACAAAAGTTCTTCTTCTAAACTCAAATGATTCCAAGGAATCATTTGCAATCGATTACCTACCGAAACTTGGTCTGGAAAAATTTTCCATCTAGGTCCAAACGCCAACAAATAGAGAGATGATATGATAATAAAAATGAACGTACCCAACCTAACATTCATCTTAGAAAACAAAAAATACGTTTTATTATAAATTGCAAATATAGATTGTTCTCTTTCGAAACTTTTAGGTTCCAACTTTAATGATTCTGCTAAAGAAATGGAAAACAATGGAACAATCAAAATGGAAGAGATCAATGAACAAAAAACCAAAAGAGCTATGCAGACTCCAGAATCGAAAAAGAATTCTTTCCATTTCATGGGGAATAATAGAAGAGGGATAAAAACAACGATGGTAGTGAGTGAAGAGGAAACTAGTGACACCAAAACAGAACGAATTCCCTTTGTAACAGCCTCTAGATTCGATAACCCCAGTATTAAATTTTTTCGTATGGAAAATACAATCAGGTTACTGGCATCAAATAACATTCCAATTCCAACCGAAATCCCACCTAAACTAAGTAAGTTAATTGAAATTGAAAAAAACAAAATTAAATGAAAAAAGAAAACCAATGAAAATAAAACTGATATAAGTAAAATCATAGCCGGAACCCAACTACGGTATAAAAGGAATGAAAAGAGGAATGCGAATCCCAATCCCCAAATTATATTAAAACTACTTTGTTTGATTTGATCCTCAAGTTCATTCGATCCATCAAAAAAAATTTCTGAATGGATTACGGAATCTAAACTTCTTAGTTTTGTTTTAACTTCTGAAGATAACCGCAATGGATTTGAAAAAGGATCAGTAAAGACTGCGAGATAAATTGAGCTTTTTCCGTTCAATCGTGTTAGTTTTTCACCTGGAGAATCTGATTCGTAGATTGTTGCTAGTCGACCAAGCCCTACGGAACTTCCGTTTCCTAAATGAATGGGAAATTCAAAAAGATTTTGGTGAGAAAGAACTTCTGGAGAAAATTTCAATTCAGTTTCTTTTCTGTATTCTTCCACCACCCCCAGTGATCCGTGGCGAATCCCTGCTTGGAGTTGCAATTCCAAATCACGGATGTTAATCGGAAACAAATCAAAAGTCTGGGGATTTATGGAAATAATAGAAATTTTATTTCTGTTTCCTACAACTCGAACTTCCGTAACACCAGGGATTCGTTCCAATTGGAACACCAATTGTTTTAAACGAAAATTGAAATTCTTAAGACCATCGATTGTTTCATTCGGGATAATAATCTCAAGAAACGGGCGATCATTTATTTCTCCTTGAACCAAACGTGAAATACCGACACCTAATGGCAGTTTATCTTTCATTTCTAAAATTGTTTGGTATAATTCTTCTTTAAAATCACGAATAGAAGCACCAAATTGTAGATCAATTTCCACAATTGACTTACTGTGTTCAGAAATTGTGCGTATTCGATCCACAGACTTTACAGCAGAGACCATTTCTGAAATTGGTAAACTCACCATCATGTCTGTATCTTCAGCCGAATGATTCGGATACTCAGTGACAACAAAATACCGAGAGGGTGTTAATTTCGGTAATAACCAAATTTCCAATTCTGGAATTCTAAAAAAAGCGGCAATGACAATCGATAAACTGATAACAAAATATAATTTTTTGTGTTTGTATAAAGAAAGAATATAACTTTCAATCTTCATAAAACTAGACTAAATTCTACTTCATCCTCAGAAGAAAGACCAGAAAGTATTTCTAATTCATTTAACAAATAGGGTTTATACTGTATAAAACGTTTTTCTACCTTTTGTCCATTTTTTACGTTCACAAAAAAACCATTTGTTTCATCTCCGTGAAGAGAAGATGCAGGGATCAAAATTTTTTTGCTAACCTCATCTAGTTTCACTTGCGAAAGCCCGAACATACCAGGCAGAATCATTTTATGATTTTGTTCCAAACGAACTTTGATACCAATACTATGAGACCTTGCTTCCAAAAAACCTCCTACCCTTTCCACCTTACCTCTGATTGATGGTAAATTGGTTTGTGAAGGCAAAAAAACTACTGATTTCCCTGGAGAAAAATGAATCAAATCAGATTCAGGAATTTGGAACCCAGCTGAAAGCTCCCCCTTCTCAATTAAAATAATTGCAGGAATTTGGTTTGTTAACTCCCCTTCTTTTGTCTGAATTTTTAATATTTTTCCAGATTTCGGAGTTCGCAAACGAGTATCGGCTAACAATTGCTTATTTGACTCCATTTGGTTTTGAATGATTTTTAAATGAGCCAAACTCAATTCATACTCAGAACGTTCGATAGAGGTATTTTTTTCTCTCCAGACCTTTAACTTTTCCTCAAAACGAATCTCTCCTGATTCCAATCCTAAATAAACACCAGATAGCAGATTTTCCCGATCTCGCAATAAATTGTTATACTGTGTTTGTTTAGACTCTTCTTCTTGTTTTATTTTCTCCAACTCGGAGAGAGATAAAAAACCTTGTCTCCAAAGGATTATTTTTTTTTCTTTTATATCTCGGGCTAACGCCAGCTCTTTTTCCGCAAGTTCAATCCATTCCGTTTTTTTATCGATCTCTCTAAGTTTAGTTTCCACTTGTTTCTCTGCATGTTTCCATTTTTCAAAAGCAATTGCCACTTGAGATTTTGCGATATCAGCAGATAAACTTAATCTTTCCCCCTCCAATCGAATCAATTCATCATCTACCTCTAAAAGAATTTGGCCTTCCTTAACAAAGTCCCCCTCCTCTACTAGTATCTTTTTGACTCTTCCAGTTTGTTTGCTATGCAATTGAATTTCTTTAGTTGGCTCCACAACAGAAGGGTATTCCAAAACCTTATTTTCCTCTAAAACTCTTGGTTTTTTGAACACCAAATTTTGATTTGGTGAGCCCATAACAGAAATATCATTGGGTTTTCCCAATTGATTGGGAAAGTATAGAAATGAAGCCAAAAAGGGGAATCGGAGACGAATAGCGGGTGTTGAAAAGTATGTATAGAGAATCGACAAAACAGAAAACGAAATTACCAGAAAAATTAATTTCCAGAGCCATACTTTTAGTAAATGTCTAAAATTCCCTTTCATACATTTGCCAAGATCAAAACAAAAAAGACAAATAAGATTGGATTTAAATAACCCAAACAACGAGACAGAAAAGTTACAAATTGGTCACTAGAAACAAACAACCGTTTGTATAGTTCCCCATTATTAATAAGAAACAATATAAACAACGTTGTCCAAAATACTACTACCAATGTGGAATAAAAATTAGAACCCAGGAAATGACCTAAAATTTGGTTTCCTAAAAACAGGAGACAGACAAAGAAAAAAAATTGATGAATCAGACTCTTCATTAACTTTCCCAAATTGTTGCGAAATGTTTCTTTTGTTCTCTTGAAGAAAGAAAAAAGAAAGTTGATCGAAATAGAAAGGAGCAAATACAATACGCTAACAAAAATTACACTAACAATTTGAAATGGATACAAACTCCAAAGAGAAACTTGTTTCCCTGAGCTTATCGCATCCATTTCTAAATTGCGATTGTTACTCATAAACTCATCCCAATTCCAGAAACAATGAACTCCGTAGAGTATAAAATAAAGAGTAAGGAAGAAAAAAGGAGATAGATAGAATCCCTTAAATCTCTCTTTTAACGTTTTCAATAGAAGCTTTTGGTATTGTTTAAGCTGAATTTTCAGAAGAGATATTTTCATTTTTTACCCAATTCCTTTTCTAATCTATTTAGATGGGTTTGGAATTGTTTCCATTGGGCCAAAAAAAGTTTCTTTTGTTTTGTTGGATCTTTAGTATTCTTTAATTTCAAATACAACAAACAAGCTTCAGGTGAAATGGGTAGTAACTCAATTAATCTTGATTCATCTTCAGAGGAAATAGTGACAGGAAATTTTGATACAAGCACCGCCTTAAAATATAACAATATCAATTCAGGTGTTTTATAAGAAACTTCTGACCAATGAGCAAAAAACTCCTTCCAATCACCCAAATAAAACAAAGATTTGCAAAAAAGTAGCTCTTCTGAAGGTAACAATTTTTGTTCTTTCTTTTTCTCCTTCAAAATGGAGCTGACGACAGTTAAATGACCAGATAAATAAGCTTCAGAAAGAACTTTTAGATCATTCGATTCTGGGATAGTTACCTGCGAACAACGAAAGAAAACAAAAACAGAAAACAAAATAAATCCATTTTTCATTACGGGACTCCTAGAGATTTTGGATAGAATCACGAAAAGGGAATGGATCTTTTTTGTCCCAGATCCAATCGAATCGACTCACTTCTCTTTTAGAAAAATCAAACCAGATCACTCTTATAGAATTTTGATTTTGTTTGAATGGGAAAGCGAACCGTAAAACCAAAACTTCAGTTGCTCCAACTTGATCCGCTTGTTCTTTCCAAATTTGTATCCGCGACTGATTCTCCGTAGGTAATCTTTTTAAATGATTTTGGAAGTCCCCTAAAGGATCTTTGGAATGGTCGGAACTAACTTCATTCCAAATTGTTTCTCTAACAAATACCGAATAACCTAGCTGTTCTAATTCTTCCTGTATTTGAAAGCTGACTTCTTTTTCTTCTGAATAACTATCGTAAAAACAAGGTGAAGCGGAATGAACAAACAAGATCTTTTTACCATTCGGTATGGGATAAGTAAGCTTCCTGAAAGCCATTGTATTTCCAACACAAGATAAACACACAAAACAACTCGCAACAAATACATACCTCATTTTGCTTCAACCTGAATGACAAAACCAACTTTCATCCTTTTCCCAGAAATAGATTTTGCATCCGGATCCAAACGAAACTCATAATATGGATAAAAGTTTGGTGCAAGAGCAGAATAAGATAAATTAAAATCGCCACCGGTTGAAATGTTTCCAAACAAAGTCCCGTTACAACTTGCTTCACTTTCAGCAAAGGAATAAGTTAATTGTTTACAACCAAACGGGGATTCTGTTTGGCAATGAGACCAAACCCAAGTTGACAAACGAATGTTTGTTGATGGAGGGGAAATTCTCGATAATCTTGTTGCTCCGATGACTGAAGTTGTATCCATATACTGATCAAAAAAAATCCGAAAGTTATCTGTATTTACATCTGCACAGTCAGAACTCGTAGCTGGTCCTCCAAAGCCTGTGTCTCCCCCGCGAAAATGATAATGATTAGGACTAAGAATGGGCAGCCCTTGGCTCCAAAAACAAAATCCTGAATCCCAACGACCTCCGGCAATCGATCCTAATTCCTGAATCCCCAAACCACAGTTTTGTGATTCCAATCCAAAACCAATGACTTCTGGTTCACTCAAATCTGGGCCAACAAAAAAATCGGAACGAACTACTTCCGACAACTCGGCACCATCCAATGAATGCAATCCTACTGGGAATAAAATATGATACCGAGTCTCCGGTAAAAAATTGAGGTCTGGTAAAACAGTTAGTAAAGTCGGACTTTCCCATTCCAATCGGTAAGAGATGGCAGGCTCAATCCGAAGTCCGAGGCCCACTTCCGTTTGGTTCATTGGTTTTGAAAATTGAACTTGAATTGGTGAAGGACCAGGAACCCCGGAACAAACAATTTCAGTTCCACCTAATAATATATTGGTAAAACTTCCACCGAGCAAACATTCCGATTCTGTTCCCGTCGAAATCATTATTGAATTTATCATCGGTGGACCAGGATTATCTTTTTCTCCCACACGAAAAGGGATGGTGTAAACACGGTCCAGATCCTTTCCAGTTTTATCTTCACATTGTTTGGTGAGTCGAACCACATAACCACCAGATGGCAATTCCGTATTTGGAAAATATTTTAAAGAAAGTTCCGTTGTTTCAAAACTTCCTCGAACTGGTGGGTCCAATGAAAAAGCTGATACGCAAGACTGGATGGACATTGCTTTACTAAATACAACAGAAATATTTGTTTTTGGTTCGACATTGTTGGAATCAGAAGCCGGAGAAAAAACAAGAACTTTGGGAGCATCACTAGAATTCAAAACTCCAATCCAGTCATCAAATGAACCCAATTTGGAAGAACATTGAAATAAAACAGATACGAATAAAAACAACAGATTCCATCTAACGAGCTTCATACGAATCCTCCATTAAAAATGGGTAAGGTTTCTTTTGAATTGGTTCGTTTATTTTTCTTTTTTCGCTTTCAGGAAATTCTTTCCAGTCTTCTAAAACTCTGGAGAGATCACTTGGGATGCGTTTTGACTCTACGCGGTAATAACGATTGTCAAAAGGATTATCTCCGAGTAACAAAACAAGTTCCAAAGCAGTGGATATGTATTGAAAGTAAGGCTCCAATACGGATTCCAAACTAACAAATACTTCTTCTTCTGATTTTAAGTATTCAATTTCTGAGATAAATCCAAGGTTCCTTTCCTCTCTTTTGGCTCTGTGTTGGTTTAAATTGGATTTTGTATTTTCCAAATAGAGGTTATATTTTTGATACAATTCAATTAGTTTAATTTCAATCGATTGGACTTGGTTCAAAAAACCGATCTCCGATTGTTTCCAATCAGTTTTTGCTTGTAACAAACTCATTTTTGAATCGAAGATTTTTTTGTTTCGACCCAAATCATCGAATAAACCAATTGATCCACTTTGAAAAGAATTTTCACCAGGACCAACTGGCTGCGGTCCATACCCTGGAATTCTTTGGATTCCGTTTCCTTCCGACTGGATCCCATTTTGCGTATTGGACTGAAAACTTGTTCCTCCTAAATTGGCTTGGACTCCCACACTCAGTCCATAAATTTCATTTTGAAGCGGGAAACCTCCATTGCCATTTTTCCCAATATAACCACCTAATATTAGTTTTGGTTTCCATTCATTGTCTAAACTTTCTTCTTCTAGTTCTGCTAACTCAATTTGTAGTCTCAATTTTTTCCGAAGTGGGTGGTTTTCATTGGGAGCCAATAATTTGGAATTTGGATCAAACAATCGAATGCGTTCTGTAAATCCACCTGCTAGGGTAATGCGAACATTCGGCTCAAGTGACATCGCTTGTTGTAATTCCAAAACTGCCAGTTTTTTATTTGTATCTGAATGTATCTGTTTTGATTGAAATTCAACTTCCCAAACTTTGCGCCACTCGGATTCCCCTTTTGAAGATAACCCAAGTTCCAATTCTTTTTTTCGTTTTTTTTGTTCTAGTTTATATCGTTCTGATCTAAGTTGATAGATCAAATCTACTAACTGTCGTTTTTGAAATGAAAGATAAGAAAGAGAAATTGACTTAAATATTTTTTCTCGAAGGAGTTTTTTCTCTTCCGAATGAATCAGTCTTCGAATCTCTAATTTTTGTTTTTCTCTTTCGGTATCTCCTCCATCATACAATAACTGTTGGATTTGCAAACGAACGTCTCGGTATTCTTGGTCGATCTGTTCTGGATTTTTTGAGAAAATTCCAAAATAATGAACTCCTAATTTGGGAAGGTATTGTTTCCATTTTTCACGAGTCAGGATCGGAAATATTTCAGAACGAACCTGTTCCAAACCTAAATTTCCATTTCGTTCCATCCCAATCCAAACACAGTCTTCCCAGAACAAATTGTCCTCTGCTAACAAAGGATAAAAAAGAAATCCCAAACAAAAACATATGGAAAAAAACTTATACCACATATCAGAAGATAGGTGGTAAATTTGCAGATTGGTCCTCGCTCACCATTTTTGTAGGGGAATTTTTGATTTTTTTTTTAGTTTTTTTAGCTTGTAAGAGGAGTGAGTTCTACTATAAAAGTGGCATGATTCGATTTATTGTGTCCATTTTGTTTCTTCTTTTGACCACAACCCTCGCCGCAGAGGAAGTGGGGATAATTAGTTTCATTCAAGGAACAAACTACCTTTCTGGACCTCGTTTCAAAAGGTCAAAAGAGCCCGTAAAGTTAGGTAGTATCCTAAAAAAAGGGGATACAATCACAACTGAAAATGGCACTTGCGAGATCCAATTGGCAACACAAGCAACTGTTCGTTTGTCAAAATATTCATCTGTTCTAATCGAGGACCTGCTCAATCCTAAATCCAAATCCACTACTCTCAAACTTGTGGGTGGAAAATTATTTGTCAAAGCACACAAACCAGGACCAGGAGTCCCAAGCCAAAACCAACTCAGTGTTGTCAATCCTAGCTTTGTGGCAGGAGTGAGAGGAACAGAATTTTTAGCGGCTGCCCCGGACACCGGTGGAGTCAACGAAGACCTGACCGAAGTGGAAACGGGAGTTTATGTCAATGAAGGGACTGTAGCAGTCAGTCCGGATAAAAAGGGAAAACAAACTCTCGTTGCTGAAAATGAAGAAGTAGTTGTATCTGGAAAAGAATTAAAAAAACAAATTTTAGATGAATTTGTAAAAGATAAAATGCGCATTTTTGAAGAGTTCAAAGCCATCAAAGAAGAAAACTACCAACGGATCAAAGAACAATACGAAAAAAACGACCAACTTATGAATGAATACAAAGGCCAAGGTAGGGTAGACGAATAATGAAACAATTTTTAATTCTCTCATCAATCATTTCTCTTTCCCTTTTTTCTTCAGACAAAATTGGGAAGTTACCTGTTTATAGAATTGCAGTAGAATCTCTTTCAAATTCAGAAGAAAACGTTGTCCTTCGTGATTTTATCAAAGAACAAATCCAATCCACTTCCCGCGGACTGGTAACTCTTCCTTTGAAACACTCTGAATTAGGGACTTGGGAATTTGATAAAGAAGGAAATCCTTCTGAAGAAACCATTCGCAACTTCAAAAGTCTCTCTGGTATGGACAAACTTCTGCTTGTATCAACAGAAGATGGACAAGCTGTGATTTCCTTTGTAGATGTTTTACACCAAAAGTTAGAATACCGCAATTCCCTCCCGGATAGTCTTTCTAAAACTTTAGTCTCTGATTTCCTGAGTTTTTTAGATAAAAAAATATATATTTGGCTTTGTCAGAAACAGGTTCAGGATCTGCGACCCAACTCAAAATTAATTCCCTAAAGCCCACTTATATAGCAGGGGAACCCATTCGTTTTGAAATCGAATCGGCTGAAGACAATTATGTGTATGTCGTTTTAGTTCCTGAGAACCAAAAAGGAGAGCCTGTCCTTCTTTTCCCCAACCAAATCCAAAATGATAATTTCATTCGCAAGGGAGATCGAGTGACCATTCCTGATAAACGAATTTCGTTTAGAGCCTCCTCGACTCCTTCCAAAGATAGAATTCGTGCCTTTGCTTCTAGAGAAGAATGGAAGGAATTCCAACTCCGAGGCAAAAAAGAAGATTCATTCTATCGACTCTTACCTCCTGCTGTCACAGGAACCAAAACCACTGCCAGATCAATGGTGATAGTTCCGAACACACTTACTGCTTCCATTGAACAAAGTCCAGTGATGGAGTGGGAATACCAAATCCTCTCTCGATAAATTCTTGCAAAAACTTCTCGTATCTTTTAGAACAAAGGTATGAGAAGATTTATCATTCAATCCATCGCCCTTTTCGCACTTAGCACACTCGTCGCTTGTTCGATGTTTCAAAAAGATGATAAAAAAGACGAAGATCTCATAGGGGCCCTCCTACTCTCTGTGTGGGCTTACAACCAATCTGCCGGCTGCTCTGGTCCAAAGTCTGGGTTTACCATCTGTATCCCCAAGGGAATTGCGGAATAAACCATGAAAAAGATCCTCTATGCCATTGTATTTTTTGGAATGAGCCTTCAGATTTCCGACTTTAATAAACTCACTCGTTTGGATCGGAACGACCAACTCGTCCATCTCTTTCGAGATGCCATCCATCTGGGAATTGGTTCTGAAAAAATTTGGTCGGCTACAAGTGCCGACAACTGGGGTTTTGTCCGCCAATCTGCAACCTGGGCCAGAGGGAATTCAGGGATCATCGATTCTCTCATCCTTGCGTTAAAAAACGCAGGTTACTTCAACAATGCAACACCACGCAATGATGTATTAAACAATGTCAATTTAAGTGGATTTGGTTCTGCCACACTAACCATTAAAATTAGCACACCCACGACAGGAGTTAGTTCCACTGCCTATACTGGAACCAAAGACTTTAACCATTTTTTTGAGATCAAAAAAACAGGTGCTTCAACTCCCTCCTTACAATTGTTTTTCGACGATCCAAACACAACTCTGGGTAACGATGGAGCATTGGTTTACTATCGTTTGGTTGACTTTGGTAATCCTCAGTTTGCCAACGTAGGAAATGTCATCACCGAAAGTTATACGGCAAACGACTCTGTTTACGGAACCAAATTCCAAACCTATACTTGGAGGAACGGTCCTGAAAATGCTAGTTGGATTAGCAGACATGGAAGAGTAGTTCTTACTGAAGTTGATGCAGGAAGACAGCTTTGTTTTCGTTCCGTGGTACGTTTGACATTTACCAAACTGAAAGAAGTTAACCCATCGGGAGCGGTAGCCTTAGATAATTTAAAAACTGTTTGTAACGCTGCACAAGGAACAGGATCAAGCGACCAAATCTACTATAACCTCGCTTATATGCAAAAGTTCGATTCACCTTTCCAAACTACAGCCAAAGCAACCTTCACGATGAGTGCGGCAAGACCGGAAACCATCTGCGCAATTCCAGAATCACCTTCTGCTCCCAATGTTCGCCTGTCATATGGGATTTTTAATATCAATGGGTATGTAACCGATCAATTGTTAGCAACACAAGTTCCAGCCGACTACCCTAGTCCAACTGTTGGCGGAGCTGATTTTATGTCCGTAGACGAAGCATTTAATCGAACCTATGTTGCCTTTGGTGCAAGCATATCGGGACAAGCAGCACTTGGTACGGTAAAACAATACGAAACCACTTCCAAAGCATTTTTGGATGCATTTGATGGTTCAGACCAAAATCTAAACTTCAAATAACGGTAGTAAAATTTAATTACTAATTATTTCTATAAATTGCGTTGGAGAGAATCGATCCTGTGAGGCCGATCATCTCCAACCTAACGTAGGAATCCTTCTCTTTAAGTTTATATTCGGCATAACTTGTGTCAGGGTTCACTTGTAAAACTTCTCCAGCTTGGCCAATAAAACGAATTTCAAGATAACGTTCCCTTGAACTCAATTGGATTGTCTGATCCTTTGTCATTTGTATCGTTGGGACTTTCGGATCATCAGCTCCATGAAAAAACTTTTTCACACAATAAAACGAACCTTGTTGGAGTGCCGATAGAACGGATGACTGGTCTTTTGTTCCTTTCTCTGTCACAATATAACGTAGAAAACTCTCCCCTTTGCGTCCTCTTTGGTTCCCCAAAGTTTGGATTGCATTCTTCCAACTCGGTTGGTCAAAACGTTTGATTGAGGATTCTGGAAAATAATGTAGGTCATCGCTGGCCATACAATGGACGTTTCTGCCTTGGCTAAGTAATGAATCTAAAATTTTAGGGTCATCTCCATAGGGAGAATAAACTTCAACTGCTTGGAAACCTCCAAGCGAAGATATCTCCTCTCTGGAAAATGAATCAAATAATTTAGGATGAGGAATGACCACATAACCACCTAACTTATGCATACGATCCATCACCCAATTGAGATTTTCTCTCGTTGCGTAAATTGGAAAATAATCATAAAATGACTTTTTAATCCCAATCGCTAAAAGATGGCGTTTTTTTATATTCTGCCCCCATTCCAAACCACGAATGTATTCTTGATTCTCTGTATCAGATATTTGACCGTAATCCGTGATGGAAACATTTGAAAATCCTTCCCTTTTGTATTCAGAGATAATTTCAGATACCGTATGTCTTTCTGGGGTGAACCAAACTTCATCGGAATGAGTATGTAAGGAAATTTTTTCCTGGTCTTCCCCATTCCAATTTTGGTATGGATTGACTATTTTTGATCCTTGGAAGGGAGATGAAGGAAGGAGAACTGTTTTTCTAAGAAGTAAAACAACAGCTAATTGATAAAATAATAAAATCCCGAACAAAGAGAACAAAAAAAGAACGTAACGATACTTCCACAAGGAAGGTTTATTCTCTGTTTGCCTTTCGGTGTTAACGATGGGCGCAGGAACATTGAAAAGCATAAAGAAACTGTATCGATTTTTTTTTCCAATTTGATTCCAGATTTGTTACAAAATGGATACAAAACCAAAAACTCAATTCCGCTTTGACAAAGAAGCGTGGGTTCCCTCTCGTGAGATTGTGAAATTCTTATCTGTCCATCGCACTTTCCTCATCCTTCTCTTTGTCCTAACCGTATTTTTGTTTTATGGAAATTCCTCTCCATTGGTGGACCAAGATGAGGCAGCTTATGCAGGATTTTCTCGAAATATGGTGGAAAATGGAGATTATCTCCGAATGGAATTTCCCTATTCTACCCCTCATAGAAAACCACCTCTCCATTTTTGGACCACCGCTGTTTTTTTCAAATGGTTCGGAGTTTCTGAATGGGTTTTACGTTTATTTCCCGCACTTTGTATTCTGGGAACAACTTTGTTAACATACCATCTTGCAAATGTTATGTTTGGATCAAGGACGGCATTATATGCTTTTAGTATATTGAGTTTTTCATTATACTTTCCGCTGAATGGAAAGATTGCGTTGGTCGATTCTCTTTTAGTATTTTTCGGAATGTCAGGCTTTGTATCTCTGTACCACTGGATCAAATCAAACAAAAAACGATTCGTATTTTTGTTTTGGCTCAGTGTGTGTTTGGGACTTCTTGTCAAAGGGCCACCTATCCTGATTTTTTTAGGTGGGACTTGTGCTCTCCTTTTAAGCATCAATCAAATTCGTTCTTGGATTTGGAAACTCCATCCATTTTTATGGTTTCCTCTAGCGATACTTCCACTTTTTTTATGGGGTTATTTATCTTGGCAAAAAGACAACGGAGAACTCATACGATGGATGTTGGATTGGTATATTTTTCGTCGTGCGACTGATCCAGTATTTGGTCAGTCAGGTCCACCTGGCACCTATCTGATGTTATTTGTTGTAACTCTTTTCCCTTGGACAAGAATTTATCTTTCATTTCTCTATGAAAATGGTTGGAAACTATTTGCCTTACTCAGAACAAACGGGTTTAAAATATTTAAAAATCTTTTCCCTTGGGAATGGAAAGAGATGGATTACACGTTTACACCAAAACGTTTTTTATTCCTCGGACTTGTTTTTTCTTGGATTTTTTATGAAGTTTTAGCAAGTAAACTTCCTTCTTATCCACTTTCCGCATATCCGATTCTTTCCATTCTACTGGGAGATCAACTTTCAAGAAAACACAACCAAATTTATATGTATCGAATCTATCTAACTGTTGCGCTTGTGATGGCTGCCATCATTTCCTTTATGATCCTACCTAAGTTTGCTGAAATCAGAAAAGACACAAAAAATCTGGCAAGGATCGTTAGCGGATACGTTCCAAAAGAAAAAACATTACATTCATTTGGAGCCCACGGGATTCCTAGTTTTGCATTTTATTACAATCGCCCGATAATAGAGATCAGTTGGAAAGATATCCAAACAACAAAGGGATATTTATTTGTTTCTGATTCTGATTATCAGGTTTGGAAAGAAATGGGAGTTTACTGGGAACCCGTGGGAGAACCATTTTCTCTTTATGCATATGATCGAAACAAAAAACTAAATCTTAGACTCGTAAAAACGATAGAACCTTAATCCAAAAATCGTTTTTTTATGTTTGGCGCAGGGACCATACAAGCTTCCGCTTTGCCAAACCAAACATATCGTCGTTTGGCGATGAAACGGTAAAGAGGATTTCGAATCATTCGGGGAACCATCCAAAACCCAAACAATAAAAACCAAGGGAATTTAAGTTCCCGAACCAATTGCAAAATGGCATCGGATTCTAAATACAAAGTCCCTTCCCTCCAATATAAAATGCTATCGGGAAGTTTTGGTGATATCTCTTTTGAAAACAAGGAATGAAAAGTCTCCGAACCAATGGCAGAAAAATATAAATTTTCTTTTTGGTTTTTTTTCAAAAGGAACTGGACCGATCCCATACACAAATGACAAATTCCATCAAAGAAAACAATTTTACTTTTTTCCGGTGGCATCCTTTCCCTCTACTTCCAAACTGACGAAGTATCAATTGAAATCGAGTCTAAATCCATAGAGGTCTTTATGTTTCCTGAATTTCATTCTGAAAATCTTCCCAAAAAAGAATCTGCCATTTTAGAAAAAATGGAGTCTAACAAAAAATTCATTCAAACTTTACTAAAAAACGACAAACCAACTTTTCAAAACTTTATCAAACCTTACCAAAGAATCCAAACAGAATTGGGGGATCTTGTTACAGAAGTTTCACATCTCAACTCTGTCAAAAACAATGAGGAAAGCCAAACCATCTACAGCCGGCTTTTACCAAAACTAAGCGAATACTATACAGACCTTGGGCAAAACGAAGATATCTTTTCTACATTTTTAAAAATCCAATCAACAGAAACAAATTTAACAAAAGAAGCAAAGAAAGTATTAGAAAATGAAATTCGAGACTTTCGATTGTCCGGAGTGGGATTGGACGTAAAAACGAAAGAAGAGCTCAAACAACTTCATATTCGATTGTCCGACCTTTCCAATCAATTTTCGCAGAATGTTCTTAATGCCACGAATGCGTTTTCTCTTAAACTTTCAGAAGAAGAAGTAAAAGGACTTCCCGAAAGCGAAAAATTATCTGCAAAACAAGAAGATGGAACCTATTTATTCACCTTACACTTTCCATCTTACATTGCTTATATGACTTATGGCGAAAACAGAGAAATTAGAAAAAAACTCTATGATGGTTATTGCACACGTGCTCCAGAAAACGGGAAATTAATAGAAGAAATTTTGGATCTCAGAGAAAAAGAAGCAAAACTTCTTGGTTTTCCCACCTTTGCCCATTTGAGTTTGGCTACCAAAGTGGCAGATAACCCGGAACAAGTAATCGATTTCATAGACCATCTAGGGGAAAAAGCAAAACCGATCGCCTTACAAGAACTAAACGAAATTAAAAATTTTGCTAAAAAGTTAGGGCATGCAGACCTTGAGCCTTGGGATCTCACGTATTTTTCAGAAAAACTTAAAAAAGAATCTTTTTCATATGATGAAGAAATTTACCGACCATATCTCGAAAAAGAAACTGTAATCAGTGGAACTTTTTTATTTTTAGAAAAACTTTTAGGCATTCAGTTCCAACAAGTTAACACAGCTGTTTGGGAACCATCCGTTCTTTGTTATGATCTCATCGTGGAAGGAGAAACCATATCTCGTTTGTATTTGGATCTAGAAGTGAGAACAGAAAAAAAAGGTGGTGCTTGGATGCACAATTGGAAACCGCATTTCCAAGATGAAACCGGAAAAACAGAACTTCCTGTTGCCTTTGTTGTTGCAAGTTTTCCAAAAGCCACAAAAACTCAACCTTCGTTACTCCGCCCCAGTGATGTGGTGACTCTCTTCCATGAACTAGGCCATGCTCTCCACCACCTTCTCTCCCGTGTGAACGAAGCTTTTGTGAGTGGAGTAAACGGGGTTGAGTGGGATGCAGTAGAATTCCCTTCCCAATTTTTAGAAAACTTTGCTTATGAACCAAAAGTTTTGGAGCTTTTTGCAAAACACTACGAAACCAAAGAGCCAATTCCGAATTCCTATATCGAAACTATGGTAAAAGCCAAAAACTTTATGTCGGCCATGGGAGTGGTGAGACAATTGGAATTTGCTAAGTTTGATATGTTGATTCATATGGAAAAACCAACAGAAAAAAGAGTTCAGGAAATTTTAGACCAAGTTAGAAAAGAATTCTCTGTGGTGTTCCCACCTGCTTATAACAAATTTCAAAACTCCTTTACCCATATCTTTGCTGGTGGGTATGCTGCTGGTTATTATTCTTACAAATGGGCAGAACTTCTATCGGCGAACGCCTATTATTCGTTTGTTGATAGAGGGGTTTTCGATCTAGATCATGCAGCACATTTCAGGAAAACTGTATTAGAAAAAGGTGGTTCAGGAAATGCGATGGATCTTTTCCGAGATTTTTATGGAAAAGATCCTGAGATCGATGCGTTACTTCGACTCAATGGAATAGCCGCTTAACTTCTGTATGGATCTTGTGATTATTTCTTTAGAATCGGTGGACTTGATTAGTTTTCGGGTCTTACGATTTTGATCTAAAACGTAAATATAAGTAGAATGGTCAATACTTTGACCATCTTCCGTTTTTTGAACATAGGCTGCGTATTGTTTTAAAATTTGGTTTGTCGTATCTGCTGAAAAAGAAAGGCCCACCGATTGAGGCAAATAAAATTGGACATACTTTGTGGTTGTCTCTGGTGAATCACGAACAGGGTCTACCGAGATAAAAACCACCTTAAATTTTGATTTTTCTTCTTCGGTTAGGGGTTCCACAGCGGCTTTTATTTTGGCGAGTGTATTCGGACAAAAATCGGGACAATATGTATACCCAAAAAAAACGAGTAACACCGGTTCGGGGAAAGATCGAAAGGAAATCAATTTACCTGATTTATCTTTTGCCTCTACATTCCCTCCTATCGGTAGGTCTGTAAATTCGAAAGCTGACCCGCAACCTCCCAAAAAAATCCCAATAACCAAAATTAAGATAAACTTTTTTTTCATAAAGAACGCTCTTCTACTATAACGACTCTTCTTTCTCCATTTGAAAACTCCAGTTCTAATTCTATTTTTTCAGAATGTTTTATTTTCTCATATAACATCAAATGTTTACCAGATCGCATCAATTGAATCGTCTGATTTGTTTTTACTTGGATAGGATATTCCAACTTACGCATTTTTGCCACTTGGGTCTCGTTGTCAATGGAGGTCTCATGGAACTCAACAGTTTTGTAATCATTACTGAGAATGTTTCGAATCTCCACATCGACTGCGAAAGGATTTCTAATTTCACCATATACGGCGGCAGTTTTTGCTACTTCTGGGGGTGGTGTCATCCAGAGTTGGATGGGTGCTGTCTGTTTGTGACAGAAAACAAACAAATTGACTTGAATTAGTAACAGAAATCCTGCATTTGTTATATTTAACTTTCGTAACAAGAGAACCTCGATGAGAATAATAATCAAATGGGTGATTGCCATCACTCTCATTCTATCTTCATTTCTAGTATCCACTTACAACTGGTCTATCAGTGAATACAATTATGATTCCTCGCGGAAATTCGAAAATTTTGACGCCTTCTACCAAAACGAACTGCAAATCAGTGCCAAAGAAAATACGAGACCAAACAACGAAGAACTGCTGGTTCGAGTTTCAGAAGAAAAAACACCCATCGCCATTGTCTACATTCATGGATTTGGTGCTAGCCGTGGTGAAGGGGAAGAAGTCACAAACAAACTCTCTGAATACTTTGGTGCCAATACCTATTACTTAAGATTACCCGGGCATGGAACGAATGCAGAAGATCACTTAAATACAAATTTTCAAACTTATCTCCAAGATGCAGAAGACAGTTTGATTTATGCAAGAGAACTCGGGCTAAAAACAGTTCTCATTGGAACCAGCATGGGCGGGAACATTGCCTCTTATTTAGCTGCAAAGTACCCTGACCTTGTAGATTCACTTATACTTGCTTCTCCATTTTATGATTTTGATGATCCAACTGCACATATTTTCCGATTTCATTGGGGGAAGTCTTTTATCAACGCAATCAAAGGAGAGATGCGAATTTCCAAAACCGACCCTAAAGATGAATCAGCGAAATATTGGTATCTAGACCAATACTATGGAGCCATTCAAAATATTTTGGATTTAAAACGTTTTATGGATCATAACAATCCTTATCCCAAAATTACGGCACCCACCTTACTCATGTACTACTATAAATCAGAAAGTGAACATGATTTTGTTGCTTCCATTCCGGCAATGTTACATGTTTATGATTTAATCCAGTCCGGACAAAATCCAAACCCAAAAAACAAACTCTTAAAAATTGAAAATGGTTCCCATGTTTTACTTTCAAAGTATGTAAAATCTGACAAAGAACTGATTGAAAAAGAACTCATTCAATTCATCAAGGACAGCACGGGAGCGGAAGAAGTTCCGAAACTAAAGAAACCCAAACGATAACAAAATTGTTTCGTAAAGTTCATCAACGGATATTGGTTTAGAACGAACCAATATCCCTTCTGCATCCAACTCCTCCGAATCAAGTCCATCCATATTTCCCGTATACAAAATCGCAGAAAGACTCGGGTTTACCTTTTTAATTTTTCGAATGAGACTTAAGCCGTTCAATTCTCGCATTCTATAATCTGATAAAATAAAATCGGGTGTTTTATCCCTTAGTCCATCCAAAGCCATAGACGAACTGCGAAAAACTTTTGGTACAACTTGTTTCTGTGAAAGTACAAAACAAATTGCTTCGCTTGCTGCCTCATCATCTTCTACGATCCAAATTTCTTTTTTAGAAATCTCTGACCAAACATCTTTTGGATTGTTTCCATGGACATGAGGAGGAGTCCCCAAAACAATTTGTCCTTCTTCCAAAGGAAGGAAAATATTGATGAGGACAGTCATTGGTTCTGGTTTTTCGATATAAAACTCACCACCCCAGTTCTTCACATAACGGTTGATTAGGTGCATTCCTGCCCATTGGAATTCTTCATCACCGAAATTCACAAAATCAAGTGTATTAAGCCCTGAAAGACTTGGTAAAGATAGGCCTGTAAATTCCATAGAAACCAATAGTTTAAATTCATCCGCTGAGGAAGTTTGGATCCGAACAAGCCCTCTTTTTCGATCATCCCAAACAAGAAGTCCTCCCGAAGTTAATTCACAGAGAATTTTGGAAAACCGCACGGCATCTAACTTGGTATATAATGGAGATTTGTAAAAATCGAATTGGGCTTCCACATTTTTTGGTAAACCCGCATTTACAAGAGGGATTGAGGATTCCACTACGGAAGAAATTTCAATTTTTGTAGCGGAGTTTTCATCTTTTACTTTAGAGTATTTAATAATTCGATGGATCATTGAACGTGCATTATCTGCACCCATTCTAATTTTTTCCAAATATTCCAAAATTCGATTTTGATCAAATTTTCCGGATTGGATTTGTTCTTCCCCTAACTGAGAAAAAACATGAATGGGTTGGAGGTAATTATTTAAGTCATGGGCAATGTTCGTAGCCAAACTTCCAATGGTTTCCATTTTTTGGGAATGTAACTGATAAGACTCAAGCTGTTTTTTTTCTGTAACATCATCCAGAAATACATAATAAAAATCAGGTTTCCCTTGTGAGTTACGAAAGGCACTAATTCGTCGATAAACACTGATTCGGCGTCCATCTTTTCTAGTTAACCTCGACTCTTCGGCTCCCTCTTTAAAAAAACCAAAGTATTCCATCTCTTCTTCAGAAATAGGTTCGCCTTTTATTCGTTTGATATTCAAATCTGTTAAATTCTGAAAACTATAACCGGTGATCTCTGTAAACCTCGGATTGATGCGGAAGTATCCACCTTCCCAATCTTGTAAGGCCATTCCGACCGATGCATTTTCAAAGAGGCCGAGAAAAAACTGAATTTGTTCAACAATATTGATTTCATTTGTTTTTTCATTCGTAACATCACGAACAAAAACAATTTGTAAATCAGAATCCATGTTTGGAATGTTTACTTTTCTTTTTTCAAATTGAAACCATCGAACAAGAACTTCATTCGGCATCAAGAATCGGTAGTCGCCCGTGATGGTGTCCCGATCAAAATGTTTGTTGGGAGATAAAAACTGATCTTTGAAGTTTATTTTGTCTTCTTCGGCAACCCATAACAATAAATCGGACTCCAAACACTCCTCACCCGACTTATCGCAGCCCAAATTGTTTTTAAAAAAATCGTTTGAAAATAAAATCTGACCGGTTTTTGGATCTGTTAAATAAACCCCACCGGAAAATAGGTTGGGCAAGACCTTAAAGAATTCTATCATTCCGCTTGCTTCTAGATTCGATTGCATAACTCTTGCCTTAAGAGGGAAATATGCCATCCAATCCGTTTTCTTTTCAAGCACCTATTGCTTTTTTTAATTTAGGACCATGGGAGATTGCACTCATTGTGTTCTTAGCGTTACTTTTTTTTGGCGGAAAACGACTCCCAAGCCTTGCCAAAGATTTGGGTTCTGGAATCAAAGAATTTCGGAAGTCCTTAACCGGCCAGGAAGACGAGCCATCTCAAACTAGTTTTCCACAAGAAGAACCAAAGTCCGCATCCACGGGTGCCTCCAAATCCGGAAAAAAGAAAAAAGCATAAGAAGAAACCTTGGCCGGGAAAAAAAGAACCGCACCACTGCCACTGCCGGAGGATTCCGAAACCAGGGAGAAATACATGTCCCTGGGGGATCATTTAGAAGAACTCCGGCAAAGACTCATTTATTCCATTTTAGTGGTCTCTGCCTTTATGGTAGGAACATTGTATTTTGGAAGCGAGATCCATACTTTTCTCATCCAACCCTATAAATCAGTCCTGGGACCCGATGCCCATTTTTTTCAGATCCAGCTCATGGCTCCATTTCTGATTTATCTCAAAACCTCGTTTATCTTATCGGTTCTTGTTTCTTTGCCATTTCTCTTATACATCCTTTGGGGATTCATCGCTCCTGCTGTGGACCCAAGAACAGAAAAATGGGGAAAATTTATCATTCTTTTTTCCACCTTACTCTTTTGGTCGGGGCTTGCTCTTTGTTGGTTTACCGTCTTCGAAAATTTCCTTCGGGTTTTCCTTGTGGTACTTAGGCCGGATGGAGTGGATCCGTATTTACCGATTGACGAATACTACGATTTGTTTTTTAATTTGCACCTAGTGTTTGGTGCTTCTTTTCAATTACCAATTGTTCTCATCTTACTTGGTAGGATTGGTATCCTTTCTTCTCGTTTTCTGATTTCCAGATGGAGAGAGGCAGTGCTTGTCATCGCAGTTGTTTCAGCTGTTTTATCTCCGGGCCCTGATGTTTTTTCGATGTTGATGTTACTGGTTCCTCTTAGTTTTCTATTCTTTCTTTCTGCCATCATTATGAAAGTATTGGAAACAACAGACCGCAAATGAGTTATCGAGTCAAACTTCCTGTACTGTTAGGTATTATTTCTTTTCTTTTCTTTTTTATCCATTTTTTATTTGCAGAATTTACATTTACCCATTGGCAAAATCCCAAAGGAGAAAATGCACTTAACTTCAATTTGGTTGGGATTTATTCTTCTTTTGTATTTTCTCTCCTCATTGGTTTTTTAACCTATTATTTTCTCGGATTTTTATATCAGTATATTTTACATTTAATAGCGCATATCCAAGACAACGAACTACCAAAAGACATTCGAAATCTAAACAAAGAAACTGAAGAATACAAAATTTATAAGTCGGTTCGGTTCACGCTCCTCCAAGGAGATGAAAGTTTAGGTGAAGAACAATTTGAAAACAAATTTGATTGGAAAACAAACCAAGCCGTTTCCGTAAATAAACAAATCCCTGACATTTTGATCCCAAAAATTCCCGGATTCGATGTCTCCGTATTTCCTTCTGTCATGCGTTATGCGGGAGCAGATTACATTCGGATTGTCAGAGCAAAGGATGGAATTTTTGGAATCCTTGCGGGACATATGGAACCAGGGATTTTAGAATCTTCTGAAAAGGTATTTATACATGGAATCATCTCTTCTTTTGGTGAGGGTCTTTTTACTACCGAAGAAATTTTAGAGAAACTAAAATCTGCCCTTCACCAATTTACATTTTTAAAATTAAAAATCTCTGCTTTTGGAATCCAAAATAGAGAAGACAAAATGTCTTTTTTACACTATATGGACATGCCTATCTTTCAATTTTCTGATCATGGAATCCAAGTGATTGAAGGGAGTGGAGATGACCATTGGTATCCGAACCACAAACATCCACTCTCGATGGCCGATGGAATTGAAATTGGAGATTATTTGGTTTGGGCAAGTGACAGAACTCTCACTCAGTTTGGACTTACATCTTTTGAAATTATGGAAGAGTTCGTAGATTATCTTTTAGACTTAAAACCAAGCTCGTCTAGACAGATGTTACTTGCGATTGCCAAAAAGATGGGTGCATTAGGTGCAGAAAGAAATCTTACAAACCCAATGGAAAAACTTTCAATTTTAGTCGTTAGGCGAAACAAGTAAACGAATCGTATGGCGAAGTAAGTCTAACTTTCCCCAGTCGCCATGACCGGGAACCACTACTTCTGCATCTGGATACCGTGACAAAACCCTCTTCACAGAATTTGGCCATTCATTCAAATCCGCTTCCTTTACATTCCCAAGATCTTTTGCATCCAGTGCCTTGACGAGGCATCCTCCAAAGAGGATATGGCTTTCAGGAAGCCATACCACAATATTGTCTGACGAATGTCCATGGCCTGGAAAAAAAACCTCTACCGACTGATTTCCAGCGGAGAGTCTTGTTTGGATATCAAGAATAGGATTTGTTTTTCCAAACCCTCTTTCTTTTGCTAATTTTGCCGTTAAGGAAGTGCTATAAACAGGAATCTTCCTATTTTGGAAAAGAGAAACTCCCGCCATACGGTCGTCATGTGCATGAGTCACAATTAAAAACAAAATATCTTTTTGGAACTTAGTCTGAATCTCAGAAAATAATGCTTCTGTTTGTGACTCGGTCCACGGTGTATCAACTACGACAGCACCTTTGTTTGTGAGAACCACTAGGCCATTGGCAGAATACAATTGCCCACCAAATTCTCCAAAACTGCGATGGATCCAAACCGTTTCTTTAATTTTGACCCATTCGAGATGGTTTGTTTTTTGCACTTCCATCTCGTTTGAACCAGAAGCGCTGGCATGGGTGGTAGGTGCGAGATCCGAGTCTTTTTGCAAATGACAATGGGAAAAAGAAAACACCATGCAAACAGTCAAAAGCAAAACAAAAAGTCGAATCTGAGTGAAGAGAAGTGGGAAAGTTTGTCGGTATCTTTTCGGATGAGAATCCATCATTGGCACCTCTATAAAAACAAAAACCTATCAAAACGATAGGTTTAATATTGTTTCTCTGGATTCAAAATTCAAATCCAAAGATTGTCATTTGAACTTTAAGCAATCTTTTCGATATCGCCTTTAAGAATGGTGATTGGTGCATCTTTTTTCAGAACCGTTTCATCTGTCACAACTACTTCCAAAACATCTTTACGCGAAGGGATTTGGAACATGAGTTCCATCATAATCTCTTCTACGATGGCACGGAGTCCACGAGCCCCACTTTCACGTTTGATGGCGGTTTGGGCAATTGCTTCGATAGCTGCTTCTGTGAACTTGAGTTTTACATTCTCAATATCAAACATCTTTTGGTATTGTTTGAGAAGTGAATTTTTTGGTTCTGTAAAAATGGATTTTAAACTATCGATAGTTAGTTCATCGAGAGTGGCAATGATCGGAAGTCGTCCTATGAATTCTGGGATGAGTCCAAATTTCATTAAGTCATCAGGGATCACGTGATGGACTACCGATTCCCCTTCTTCGATTTTGCGACCTTTATCATTAACTATTTCATTCGAATGAAAACCGATTGATTTTACACCAACTCGTTGTTTGATGATGTCACTAAGACCCACAAACGCTCCCCCACAAATAAAGAGGATGTTTTTGGTTTCTACAGGAATGTATTCTTGGTGTGGGTGTTTACGTCCGCCTTGTGGTGGCACATTGGCAACAGTACCTTCAATGATTTTAAGAAGAGCTTGTTGTACTCCTTCCCCACTCACATCACGAGTGATGGAGGCAGAATCCGATTTACGGGAAATTTTATCAATTTCGTCGATATAAATGATCCCCATCTCGGCACGTTTGACATCATTGTCTGCATTCTGAATGAGTTTGAGGATGATGTTTTCCACATCTTCCCCCACATAACCGGCTTCCGTAAGGGCAGTAGCATCTACGATTGCAAAAGGAACTTTGAGAATTCGAGCGAGTGTTTGCGCAAGAAGCGTTTTTCCAGAACCAGTAGGGCCAATGAGCATGATATTGGATTTTTCCAATTCCACGTCACCCGCCTTACGTTCGTTATGGAAAATTCTTTTGTAGTGATTATAAACAGCAACCGACAAAGCTTTTTTTGCTTGTTCTTGTCCAATCACATACTGGTCTAAGATTTTTTTGATTTCGGTTGGTTTTGGGATGTCACCAACAATGGCAGTTTTTTCACCACCTTGCGGCTCTTCTGCGATGATTTCATTACATAAAGAAATGCACTCATCACAGATATAAACACCAGGACCTGCAACAAGCCTTCTTACTTCGTCTTGGGCCTTTCCGCAGAAAGAACAATGTAATTTTTCTCTGGAATTACCCGTTTGGCTTGGACGTTTGGTCATGATGTAGCCCCTCTTTTAAGCTTGTGGCATCTGTTTGCGTTCTTGGATGACGTTGTCGATGATGCCGTAATCTTTGGCTTCTTCGGCACTCATAAAGAAATTTCTTTCTGTGTCTTTTCGGACTTGGTCAGAAGATTTTCCAGTATGTCTTCCATAAAGATCGATGAGTTTGTCCTTGATCTTGATGATTTCTTTGGCAGAGATTTCGATATCCGAAGCTTGTCCACCTGCTCCACCGTAAGGTTGGTGTAACATTATTCTAGAGTTAGGAAGTGCAGACCGTTTCCCTTTGGCACCACCTGCAAGAAGAAGGGCCGCCATTGACGATGCTTGTCCAATACAAAGTGTTCTTACCTCAGGTTTGATGAGTTGCATGGTATCGTAAATGGCAAGGCCAGAACTCACATACCCACCAGGGCTATTAATATAAAGATAGATGTCACGGTCAGGATTTTCAGCCTCCAAAAACAAAAGCTGTGCCGAAATGACATTGGCATAGGTTTCGTCGATAGCAGATCCAAGAAAAATGATCCGGTCTTTCAAAAGCCGCGAAAAAATGTCGTATTGGCGTTCGCCACGGCTTGTTTGTTCGATTACATAAGGCATGAGTGTAGACATAGTTTACTCTTCTTTCCCGCTGAGAATTTTCTCAGCTTCTTCCGTTGAAATAGTCTTAGGCGACTTCTTTTCTACCTCAGCGTATACAAACTCGTCGATTTTATCAAACAGGAATTTGTCACGGTAGTAGGTTTCCGCCTTTTGTTTTTGGACTTCTTTTTTAAGGGTTTCGGCAGTAATTCCTTGCTGAGTTGCCTCTTTTTCGTATCCGGCTTCCACTTCTTCGTCAGAAATCTGGATTTTGTGGTCTTCTGCGATTTTCTGCTTCAAAATATAGGTTTGGATGCGTTTTTCAGCTGCTTTGGAGAAAGATTCACGAACTTCTTTTTCTTCCTTGTTCAATCGTTTTGCATAGTCCGCTAATGAGGAAACAGGAAGGCCAAATTCACGCATAAAGTTTTGGAAAACGGTTTCTGTTTCTTCGTAAATTAAAGATTCAGGAATGATGAATTTGGATTCTTTGATGATTTCGTTGTAAGCATCGTCGGTGGCACGTTTTGTGAGTGCATTACCAAAAATTTCCACTAATTGTTTTTTGGTTTTTTCTTTTAACTCTTGTAAGTTGGCAGATCCATCCACTTCTGATGCAAAGTCATCATTGATTTCTGGATAAGTCACTTTGTAAACAGCAGAAACGGTTACAGTGTAAACGATGGTTTTTCCAGCGGACTCAGGAGATTGTGGGTACGAGTCAGGGTAAGTAAAAGAAAACTCTTTTGTTTCGTTTAGTTTCATACCGAGAAGGTTGGATTCAAAACCAGGAGGGTTTTGAGGAGCACCCATTTGGAATTTTCCCACTTGGCCTTGTTCCGGATATTCTTTGTCAGTTTCTTTGAACTTATAATTGATTTCTAAAAGATCTGTGGATTCTACAGGTTCGCCCTCTTCTTTCAAAGTGTTGCGAGCCATATTTTTTTGAATCCCTTCCAATTCTTTTTGGATGTCCGCATCTGAAATTTTAATTTCTTTCGGTTGGATCTTGATCTTCTTTAACTTTGGTAAGGTGACTTCTGGTTTGGTATCGTAAGTGGCTTTGGCTTTGGCACCAGTATTTTTATCAAATGTTTCCATTTGGAATTGTGGCAGACGAATTGGTTTGTGTTCCAATTTATCAAATAGATCTGCCATTGCTTGGTTTAACATAATGTTGGCTGCATCATCCATAACCGAATCACCAAGAACTTTTTCGACCATACCAAGAGGTGCTTTTCCGGGACGAAAACCGGGGATTTTAACTTTTTCGGATGCATTTTTGTAAGCCTTAGAGTAGGCAGTGCGGACTTCTTCAGCGCTAAATTGAATGCTTAAGTCACAGGTTGCGTTGTTATTTTTTTTTGCCGTAAATTCCATCGTATTATATCCAGTGTAAATAAAGAGAGTGTAGTGGAAAGAAAAAGAAGCGTACCTTCATTAGCGGGAAACGGGACTTGAACCCGCGACCCTCTCCTTGGCAAGGAGATGCTCTACCGCTGAGCTATTCCCGCAGAAGGTTTGTGAAACCATCATTTGGAATCAGGACAAATCGGCAAGGAAAAAAGTCGGAAATTGCGGAGGAAAATCGAAAGTAATAGGGAAATCGGAAAAAGGAGTGCGAACTCCTCACGTCCAAATTCCTATCACTCGAAAAGTTAGGGAGCCAACTAACAGAAACTTAACGGGAAGGCCAAGTTTGTTCCGTCCAAGCCTGTTCCCAAAACATCCATTCGTAATTACAACTTTGCTGAAAGGCCGCCACGGCCCTTTTTTTAGAATTTTCATCGGCAAGATCCGCATATTTTTGTAACCGCGAAAGAAGGTTTGTCATATATTCATTAAATCCTGGATCGGAATACATCAGTAACCAAGAGGCATAAGGATGGTCTTCCGGAATGGATCCTTTCACTTTTAACAAATGTTGTCCCAAATCAATATAAAGCCACGGACAAGGGGCGATAGCCGCAAATCCTTCCACAACAGAACCTTTAACAACGGAGGCAATCATATGGTTTTGGTAAGCTAAATTGTTGGGAGTTGGTTCTGTTTCGGCAATGGTTTTGGCATCATAACCTAGTGTTTTTCCATAACCCATATGGAGTTGGCTTTCCACAACAAGAGCCATCCTAGCTGCATCAACAAGCCAAAGTTTATCTTCAGGGTCAGTCACCCTTGTGGAGAGAATGGCACAAGCATCTGAAAAAGATTCTAAATACTTGGCATCTTGGATTTGGTAAAAACGAAAAACTTTTGGATCTAAGGATCCGTCGGCAAGAGCCAAAACAAAGGGATGGGAAAATGAAGCACCAAATGATTGTTTTGCGGATGACTTACAACGTTCTGCAAAACTCGGGATAGGAAAGGGACTAGTCATTTTTGGCTCCAATCAAATTATTTTACGAGTAAGGGCTTGAGATACGGATACACCGTATCAGATACCAGTTTGTGACCCGCTTCCGTTGGATGAATCCCGTCCTTTTGGTTGAGTTTGCGAATGGAGGCAACTTTTTCCAAAATAAATGGAACCAAAGGCACACCTTCTTCCTTGGATAAATCCGGATAAATGGAATTAAATTCCTTAGCGTATTTTTTTCCCATATTGGGAGTTGCGTACATTCCCACTAACAATATTTTGGTGGAAGGGTATTGAGATTTCACTTGTCGAATCATTGACCGTAAATTTTCTTTTGTGACCGAAGGGCTAATCCCACGTAACATATCATTGGCACCTAACTCGAGTACAAAGATGGATGGTTTTTCTGCCAAAACCCATTCCAATCTTCCAAGACCACCACTCGTTGTATCACCGGAAACACCGGCATTTGTCATTTGGTAGGAATACCCTTCCGCTTTGATTCGTTTGGTAAGGACGTGAGGCCAAGCATCTTCATAATCAAGAAGTCCATACCCTGCTGTCAGCGAATCACCAAAATAGATAATTCGTTTTGTGTCGTTAGAACTTGTGGATTCCTGCTTGTTAGAATTGGAATTGTCAGAAGAATTTCCACAAGAAATCATTAAAAAAAAGCTAATAAAAAGAAAATACCGCATCATCCATTAGATTGTTTGGACGGAAAGAAAAATCAAACATTTTTAAAAAGAAAGATGAAAGTGATTTGTGCATTTTGGTTTAGGAAAAATGAACCATAAACCAAAGGCAAAATTAAGTATCAGTAAATTCGGTCTGAGTCGTAGAAAAAAGAAACACCCGGCATAATGTAAAACTCTGTCACAGTATGTTTGATCGAATCTGACATTTCGGCAAACCCGATGTAAACACTCCTTGCAGAATAGTCACTACGAGGAACGTTTCCAATTGTATCCCCCAAATAACTATCATAGGTTCGTTTGACATCTTGGCGGATCATTCCAATGTCCAAACTAAACCGACAATATTGAAACGAAGTTTCGATGTTTAAAATGGTTCCTTTATCTCTCACTTTCCCACCATACGCCGGAACAACTCCATTCAGATTGGAACTTCCTTCCGAAAATACTTCTTGGATGATTTGAGAACCTAACACAGAGAAATTGCCTTTTCGGTCTAACAATTCCAGTCGAGCCCGAAGTTCCCACCAATCACGCAGTTTGAATTTAGCAAAAATTCCAGGCAAAATTCCTTTCATCGAATATTCTGCATTGGCATCCCCACCAATGGACCAAGTGGCTTTGTTGGGAACAGATGCCTCAGGCCGGCTCGTCGAATAGGAACCATAGGAAATATTATTTCTTTCCGTATAACGATGAAAATTGATGGAAGGACCAATCATAAAAATTTTAGAAAAAGGGTGCGTATAAGAAAACCGTAAGTGTTGGCTTACACCTTCAAATCGAAGCAAACGATTCCCTTCAAAGGTGCTGGCCCAATAAGTATCGGTTCTTGGAGAAAAGAAGTTGTTGGATGCAGGTAGGTCACGACTGTAAACACCAAGCGAGGTATCTTCTGCGAACTGGACTTCAAATTTATTTTTATAACCGTACCGAATGTCCCAAAATTGTGAATTGACTCCCAAATCTTTGGCTGGTTTGTAAGGAATCGAAAGGGGAGCCCCTGGTTCTGTGATTTGGCGAAAAAGTGAGTTCTGAAACCAAGCCGGTCCTGTTTCATTTAAAATAGCTGGTGATAGTTTCCCGATCCCCCAACCACCACGAAACATCAACCTATGTTCATACACTTGGTTGAAGATATCCATTTGTGTTTTGTTATCTTCCCGGTCTGCTAATGGTATAGAAGTGTTTGCATTTGCGTTAGTTACTTCTGGATTTGATTCCTCTGACATCAAAGGAAATACCGCTAAGACAAATAAAATAGAAAAGAGAACTGAAGATAATTTTAATGAAATCAATTTTGGGCACTTAATAAACAATGCGAACCGTCCCAACATAAACTTCTGTTCTGCGGTTTTTCTTTTCCGCAAGCATTGTATCTACTATTTTATGTAAATCTGCGAAACCATCCACTTCCTTAAAACGTGCTTCAACAATTCTGTGAATTAGTTTTAATTCAAGTTTTACGGATTGAGAACGTTCCTTACTTAACTTAAGGTTCATTGCGAATGCACCCACACTATCCGTGTGTCCACCAATTCGACAATTGGTTTCAGGGTATGCTTCCATAGCGTCCCCAACCTTTGCGATGAGTTCTTTTGCTTTTGGAGTGAGAGTTGATTTTCCAGATGGAAAAGCTACGTCCCCATCGATCACAATTAAAAGTTCTCGTAACCTTTTTTCATCATCTTCAATGCGTTTGAGTTCGACCCCTTTTCCGACAAGACTTCCTCCCACTTCCTCAAATGGAGTTCCGGAGTGTTCAAAATCACTGCGAAGACCTTTATATAATTTCTCCAAATATTCCGAAGTTCCCAGTTTATCCAAAGATCCTTCGGGCAAACTCCCCAAATAGTCGCCGGCTTTCTCCTCTTTAGGAGTGACACATCCGCAAAATTTTTGAAAAGCAACTGAATCCTTCCACTCTTGTTTTACAATACTATTGCAATTGATAACAAATAACAAAAGGAAGGTGGAATGGATTAGGATTGATAAGTATATTCTTTTACGCATAAAGCCAACAGTCCTTATCTTGAGAAGTGACTGGGAAAATCAAATGAAAATTAGTTCAGCTAAAATTAACAGATTTAGAAATAAAAAAGAAAATCATGATTCCATAAAGTTGACACATACTTTGGGACTTCACCCTAAAACTTCACCTTAGATTCCACTACAATCTGCTCGTTTTTTCATCACCAACTAACAAAGACACTAAGATTGATTCAAAATTTGTTCACGATTGGTTTTTCGTTGCTCCGATCTGATTGCTCGAAACAATTGGACAAGCCAAAGCCATTGGAAACTGGAAATGATTATGTACTTTTACCAACAGATAAAATCCTCAATTTTAATTCTATTTCTCTCATTCTTCCTATTCCAAGGTTGCAGTGGACAGGTTTCTGCTGGAGATACTTTCCTTTTTGGATTCAGTGAACGGTTTGATCGACTGCTTGGAAACACTGTGGCTTGTTCGAGTGATGTAACCATTACCACGAAGGCAGTGTCACTTGTTGAAGATGGGAATGTATCAGCATCATTCAGTACAACAGAAGATTCAGGTATTACGCCTGCACCGACTGACAGCGACTTTGGGTATAGTAGTTTTGAAACATGTATTTATCCTAATTCCCCTTTCACTGGATCAGTAGAAATTCCTGTATCCGTATCATCTAACTATGGTTCACGAGTCACCTCTACTCAATCAGTACCTGGTCCAGTAGCCCTTCCTTCAAAACTTACCTTCAATGGCAACGGCCTAGCTGCTAGACAATGTTTCCGATTTACTACCTCGCATGATTCACTAAGAAATCCTGTTGTGGATCCAATGACACTGGTTTTAGGTACAATGGTACAAAAAGATGCAGGTGGAAATGAAACGACGGGAACCTATTCAGGAAAAGATGCCTGTGATATTTCCGTTTCTGTCGAGGATGCAGATGCCCCTGGTGTAAGGGTCTCAAACATCCGAGTGATGGAAGAACCTGGTCCTTTGGCAAATACCACTAACGGAACTTTCAAAGTCAGACTCAGAACTGCGCCGGCCGCAAATGTTTCCATTCCCATCAATGATGCCTACGATTCCGTGAATGTGGGAAATAGGGAAGGAATCGCAAATCCGAAAACATTAACATTCACTTCTGGAGCCTGCCCTGGAACCGGAAATTGGTGTACAGATCAAACAGTCACTGTTGATTCCGTCGATGATTTGGAGCTAGATGGCTTAAAATCATATACGATCGAACTTGGAAAAACAACTAGCACTGATGCAGAATACAACGGAATTAAACCAAGAAATGTAGTGGTTTATAACTTAGACCAAAGTGTGCCTGGATTCACTGTGCTAAAATTTAGCGGTGGTTCGACGATCAGTTCAGCGAGTGCAAGCATTCCTACGATCACGGGATTTGCCACGGATGAAAGTAATCAATTTGGAGATAAGTATGCTAACTTCCAAATTAGATTGCGCTCAAAACCAACAAACAACGTCACATTAAATTTTACCTCCAACTGCGGAAGTAAATGTACAATCCAAACACCTTCCTTGACTTTTACACCGACTGATTGGAACACATACCAAACCTTCCGTTCGATTGGAGCGTCTGATTCAGCAAATTCGGGAAACCAGGATTACACTGTTTCCTTTACTGTTAACTCTTCGGACTCAACTTATAGTACAACAGTATACAAGCCCAATTTTTCCATTCGTTCTTGTGATAATGATGGAACTCATCTCATCCAACCTTGTAACTACTCCGGTCCTCCTCGCGGAACCCTGATAAGCGACCGGCTTTCGGCGCAAGAAGGTGGTGCCACTCAAATTTGGCTCATCACTCAGTCTTCGCCTTCATCGCCAGTAACCGTTGGCTTGACCTCTTCAGATACTACGGAAGGAACCGTTCCCGCAAATGTGACGATCGATTCTAGTAATTACAATGCGATGGAAACCGGTGCGACAAACAGAATTGCACTCACTCATGTGGATGATGCTTTGGTTGACCTCACACAAAATTGGACCATCACAACAGCGACTTCTACTGGTGGATTGGCTTACGATCCAATTGATATATATGCATCTACGACTGATGATGAGAAAGCTTTCTATGTAACCCATTCTGGTTCCCCAAGAGAAGGAACTACAAACGTTGCGACAGTACATGTTTGCCTAGGTGGGAATAATCCAACCCAACCAGTGGTTTTAAATATTAGCTGTAAAACATATACCTCGACAGAAGCCGCCTACAACGAGTGCAAAACAATCACTCCTTCGCAAATTACTTTCCCAGTGAATAGCGAAGTAGAACCAGGGAATGCTTCTGATTCAGGTTGTGCTAGTTCAGCTTACAAACAATCTTTCACCGTCTCTGGAGAAGATGATACTTATGCCGATGGCAACCAAGCATTTGATATCCAATTTTCTTTAGTGGCCAATACAGATACGAACTACCAAAATGCACAAAAACCTGCAGATCGCTCCATCACTAATGAAGACGACGAACCAACGGGAAAGAAAATTTTTACGACAGCAGGAACTTACAAAGGCGAAATGGGGACCGATGGTGTTTTTGGTGCTGACCTTACTTGTAATAATAATAAACCAGCAGGTGTTTCAGGAACTTACAAAGCACTGATCATCAGCAATAGTGTTGGAGATACGTCTATTGTCAACCATCGGGTCCCAGGTGGAATCAACTGGGTATTATCACCTAACTATTATTACTATCGCTGTACAGGTTCTGGGTATACGGTTTGTAGCGATGAACATACGAGACTTTTTATCGCTAATGGATCTGCATTATTCAGTCCAACATCAATGTCTCGCGATTTTTCTACAACTGCATCAGATGAATTTTGGACTGGGATGACCAATACGTTAAATCCAGCTATACAAGCGAGTACACCAACTTTAGCAACTTGCAACGATGCATCGTTAACCTATCGCCACAATTGCCATGGATTTAACTACGAAACCTGCACAACCAATGCTTCCACTTACTTCTATGGAGAAATTTGGGTACGCAATGGCAATGGTTCCGTATCGAACGCAGAAAGAAGATGTGATTTGCAGAAAAAACTAATCTGCGTGGAGCAATAACCGTTTAAAGCACTTTTAACTTTTCTTTCAAAGATTTGGCGGCCATCGTAAAGCCGCCATCTGCTCCATCCACAAAATGTACCTCTTCGGAAGAAGCCACTTTTAATACGCAAGTCATCAATGATCTATTGGAAACAAAGATCCCATAACGAAGAAAATCTTCGGATTCCATTTGGTTTAAAAAAGAAACGAGAGCTTCTCTATGTTCATGAGAGCCATCGATTACCATCTTGAGAGTTCCATCATACTTTCGATAATCGGCAGAAAGAACTTGGTAATCTTTTAGTTTATTTAACGAATAATGACCAGAATGAAGAGGAATCCCAAATCGCATCACAATTGCTACGACAATTCTTTCAAACCAGATGTTTGCTAAAGTGAGATAAAACCTAATTCCATTTGATTTTCCAACACGAGCCAGTGCCTCCTTTCGTAAATATGGCCCCGAATCTAGTTCAATCCGATTCACTCGTAGCGGATGGTATTCACCTTCTTCCCCATATTCGGAACGAATGAAATTAAGAACCCGGGTAACTGTCTTTTTACAAACTTCTATGTCTCTGTGGATGGGTTTTACGATGAGAGAAACTATCTCACCTCTTTCACTTGGGATGTCTTGCCACCGACAAGTAAATCCTGTAAAATCAGCAGGTAGAATTTTTTCATTTTCTCGGACAAGATAAGATTCATCTTTTCCTTCTTTGATCCATGTTTCTGCCAAAGGTAAGGCATCACCAAACAAGGAACATTGGACGTATTGGGCAGAGGCACGAAACTTACTTAAGTATAACTCAGCACCTGCGCGATACAATTCTTGGACAGGAACAATCCCGGCTCTCATATCCAATCCAAATGCAGATCGCACTTGGGAGATGGTATCGGCAATGGCAGAGCGAATGGGAAACAATAAATGAACTGGAAGTAAAAAAGTAACTCCGTCTCCGCCAAACACAAAAGGAAAATTCATATGTCCATAGACATTGGCAACAGCAATGGCGGTAAGCCCTCCAGCGGTGTTTACATCTTTGTATCGACCTTCTTCAATTGCCTTTGTCGATCCAACAATGTCGGTAATCAGGATAAACCAATCATCGGGAACTTTTGTGGGCACCCCACCATCAAAAAGATTTTTAAAACTAGGACTTGGTTTTAGGTTTTTATAAAAATCATCCACAGAAACTCAGACGATGGTTTCGCAAAGAATGTAGATTTTTTTCTTGGTTGTCTCGGAAAAGCCATCCGTAGATCGTACCAACATAGCTTATGAACCAAGTTCTACTTCGCACCTCATTTTCCCTCTTCCTCCTTTTTGGATTTTTTGGCTCCTCCTATTGTTTTGGATTTTATCTTACCGAACTTGTTGCCAATGAACGCAAAACTTGGTTGGACACAAAAGCCAGAACTATCACAAACGCAATGTCAGAAGAAGAACTTGTGGGCCAAACCATTCACATTGCCATTCCACAAAAGACAGTGGATGCTGTGGCTTTGGAAGAAATTGCGGCCACCAAACCTGGAGGGATCATTCTCTTCGGAAAGAACTTGGGTAAAAAAGAAGAAATTCTTTCTCTCACTCAAGGATTACAAGTTGCAGCCAAAGACCAAGGCCTTCCTCCTTTTTTTATTTCTACGGACCAAGAAGGAGGTCGCGTCTTCCGTGTCCAAGATGGAATCACGCCGTATCCAGGTGCGATGGCAGTTGGCCAAACAGGAAGTACAGAATGGGGCGAAGTCGTTGGTTTTGTCACTTCCTATGAACTTCGTAACCTTGGACTCAATTTTCTTTTTGCACCTGTTCTCGATATCAATAACAATCCATTAAACCCAGTAATCAATACACGTTCGTTTGGTTCTGATTCCAAACGAGTTTCTGATGTTGCTGTAGCTTATGAAAGAGGAGCACGCGCTGGCGGATGTTTGCCAGTCATTAAACACTTCCCAGGTCATGGCGATACCACTGTCGATAGCCATTTGGGACTACCCATCATTAATAAAAGTTTAGAAGAACTTGAAGCATTAGAACTAGTACCTTTCAAACGTTCGATCGCTGGTGGAGCGGAAGCGGTGATGTCAGCCCATATTGTGTATCCAAAAATTGATCCAAAGTTTCCAGCCACCCTTTCTAAAATCATACTAACAGATGTTTTGCGTAAAAACTTAAACTTTGATGGAATCATTATCACGGATGCAATGGAGATGCACGCCATTTCAAAAAATTACGAAAAAGACAGACCGGGAGTCCTTACCATCCTTGCTGGTGCCAATATTGTCCTGCTAACGAGTTGGGGAGAGACAGCTAGAAAATTCAAAGCCCAATTAACGGATGCCTACAAAAACGGTGAGTTTCGTTATATAGACAAAGACGGAAAAGAACAAGACAAACTAAAAGATGCGGTCCAAAAACAAATTCGCAAAAAATTAGAACTTGGCCTTTATGATGAAAACTCCATCTTACCAACAGTATACGATGAAAACCCAAAACAGAAAGAATTCCTTTCCCACTGGAACGAAGAAAGACACCAAAGGTATAACAAATTAAACGAATCCAAAAATTTTGTGAAAGAAATCAACGAAGACTCCATTCGTGCTTATCCAAAATCAGTTCAAACTTTGGGAATATTACCGGTAGAAACTTTATCTTTTGTAAAAAACAATCGCCTAAAAGAAACACTCAAAGTAAAAAAATTTAACACCGCTTCTTTCAAATCCTTCCAAACTCATACAAAAGATAAATCCATTACAACTTTTCTTTTTGATTCGACTTCCGAAAACGAAATTTTATCGATTGCGACCTTAGCAAAAAAATACCCCAACAAACGTTTTATCATCTTACATGGGGGAACTCCATTTATCAAACTACCGGAATACCCAAATTTACAATATTTACTTTCTTTTTCCTTAACCCAAGGATCTTGGGAAGCTTTTGGTGAGAATCTCACTTCTGGAAAAGAAATTCCAAAAGTGGATTTGATTTTACTACCCAAAGGATCAAAGACACCATCAAAAGGTGCCTTTCCCGAAAGGTTATAATTCTTAAGACAATACTTCTCTGATACCACCTCGTTTGCGGATTTCTTCATATAAAGTTTTCCGCACAGTTTCATCAGCATCCACATAACGAAGAAGATACAAATCTGACTTTTGTTTGGTGGGCATCATCTTTGCTCGAATATGGAACATAGGTCCATTATCAAAACCGAAACTTACCTCCCAAAGGTCTTGTTGTTTCCAAATTTCCGGTGAAATCTCCACAGGAAAAGTAAACAAAATCCCTCGATCAGAAAGTCTTTCCGAAAGAGTAATAAAAGGTCTTGGTGTTTCCTTAATATCAAAACGTTTTTCGTTATTTTCTTTTTGGTCTTTGGCAATTCGTTTCAAAACTTCTAATTGTTTATCAATATTTTCTTCCGTTAATAGAAGTTTATTTTTATCCAATTCCAAAACTTGTTTTTTTTCATCAGGTGGGGGCCAAGGCGCAACAGTGATGGAAAGTTTGTCTGTTAACATTAAATGTGACTCACCCTTCCTTTCAATTTTTCCATTAAAATGGAAGATCATACCACTTTCATTGGTTCGAACTACTTTTCCTTCTAACAGATAACCACCGCTACTTGGTCTGAACACATATAGTTTTGCTTCCTTACCTGGGACTAACAAATCTTTGGAAAGTCCCTTCATGGAAAGTAGGAGTTCATCCGTAGTTTTTTGCATGACATAGGTAAGTTCTTCTCTTCCATCTGCTTCTAAAGCTGCCACTTCCCCTACTGTTAATTCATTCAAGGAAAGAATCTCTTTTTTGAATTCTACCCCGGACCGGAACAGTTTATCAAAAAGATCTACTTCTTTCTCAGTTGTATTAGCATTTGATTTTAAAAAATATCGATAAAGTGCATTTTTTAATTTGTTTCTGTTTTCAGGCAGAAGATAAATTTCACGTTCATCTTCATTTAGGTGATCATAAAAAGAATGGAGGATGTTCAACTCCACTTGGTTGCATTTTCTTGCCACGGCATACCGTTGGAATTCTACCCAATGGTTGACAACACTGGATTGTTTGTTTTGCAAATAATTCATCACCTTCACGTAAATAAAGGCGGCAACACCCATTAAAAAGATGTAAAAGAGGTAGATCGTATCAAATTTGGGAAAAATCCAAACGACTTGTGCTATAAAATTCATAATTTACTTTTCCTCATATCCGTATTGTGTCGAATGGAAGCAAGGTGAGTTCATCCTACTTCAAAATTATCGGCAAAAATCCTCTCAACGGGACAGTAGTTCCCCAAGGAAATAAGAACGAAGCACTCCCGCTTCTGGGAGCCCTCCTTCTTTGGGAAGGAGATGTCATCCTGGACAACTTACCGGAAATTGCCGATGTCCTGAAACTCATGGAAGTCCTCCGCCAAATTGGAGTGGAAATCACTGCCCTTGATACAAAAGGATCATACCTCTTTCAGAAAAAAAATCCAGTGAAATCGGATCTTCCCTACGAACTTTGTTCGCAACTAAGAGGAGCAGTCACTCTCGCAGGTCCCATCCTGGCACGCACTGGCAGAGTTTTCCTTCCAAAACCTGGGGGAGACAAAATTGGCCGACGTCGGATGGACACCCACTTACTTGCTTTAGAGGCCCTTGGTGCCAAAATTGAAGTATTCCCTGATGGGTATATGATCACTGCCGATCGTTTGGTTGGAAAAGACATTTTATTAGATGAAGCATCGGTCACAGCTACAGAAAATGCAGTGATGGCCGCTGTTTATGCAGAGGGCCTAACAACGATTCGTAACGCTGCGTCTGAACCCCATGTCCAAGGCCTTTGTCGATTTTTAATTGCCGCTGGTGCCAAAATTGACGGTGTAGGGACAAACCACCTAACCATCACAGGTGTTAGTTCTCTCCAGTCCCCTGCGGGCGGACTCCGACATAGAATTGGATCGGACTATTTAGAAATTGGTTCATTTATCAGCCTTGCTGCTGTAACGGGTGGCGAAATCCACATCACTGATGTCAACTTAGAAGACATTCGTATGATCCGAATGGTCTATTCTCGTTTAGGAATTGAAGTAAGGCCTACTGAAAATGGAATCCTTGTTCCTTCCGACCAAAAATTGGAAATCATTCCCGACTACCACGGTGCCACACCCAAAATTGATGATGCACCTTGGCCTGGATTTCCAGCTGACATGACTTCGGTGGCATTAGTTACAGCAACTCAATGTAAGGGGACTGTTCTCATCCACGAAAAACTTTTTGAATCTAGACTCTTCTTTGTAGACAACATCATCGCAATGGGTGCTCAAATCATTCTATGTGATCCACATAGAGCCATTGTGATTGGGGCCAATCGTTTGTATGGCCAAAGAGTTGCAAGCCCTGATATCCGAGCTGGGATGGCCATGATCATTGCTGCCCTTTGTGCGGAAGGACAAAGTGAAATTCATAACATTGTTCAAATTGATAGAGGTTTTGAATCGATTGATACCCGTTTGCGATCTTTGGGTGCTCAAATCGAAAGAGTTTCTGATTAGATGAAACGAAAGGATCTTTTCCGAGAAGGTTTTAAATCGGTTTTCCAGTTTACCTTCACGAAAGCGGACGAAATTACTGAAGCCATAAAAGAAGTTTGGGAGGATGAAAAAACTCACCAAAAAAAATCTTCAAGAACTTCCAAAAGACCATCTGACAAACGAAAGTCGATAACAAAGCCAACAATTGTCCGGAAACGAAAAACAAAAATGTTCCAGACTCTCGCCCTACCTCCGGGAGCATCTCCTGATTTTTTTTCCCTTTGTACGGGTTGTAATGAATGTATTTTTGCCTGTCCTTATGCCGTCTTATTTCCTGTTACAGCACAAGAATCGGAAAAGTCCTACCCTCATTTTGATCCCAACGCAAAAGCCTGTCACATGTGTTCCGACTGGCCCTGCATTAGTGTTTGTCCTGAGGAAGCACTCCTACCGTACAATTTGTCCGGTGAAAAACCAAATTTCGGTAAGGCGAAGGCCATCACAGAACATTGTATTAACGAAAAAACAGGTGAAACTACTTGCGAAGTTTGTTTAAATACTTGTCCTATCGAAAAAACAGTCAAATTTAAAGGGAATTTGCCGACTTTTGTATCATCATCTTGTACAGGTTGTGGGCTATGTGTTGAATCTTGTCCCAGTTTTCCAAAAGCAATTCAAATCAAATTCAAAAAACAATAGCGATCGCCTATCAATCGTTTTAGAAAAATAAAACACCGCAAAACATCAAAAAATTGTTATTCGATGAAAAAAATATCTTGAATTTTTCAGAGAGGAGAGAGATACCCTTGTTAGGGCAAGGGAATTTCCCTCGTCAAAAAAAAGATAAAACTTAGATTTAAAGGAAAAGAAAGCTATGGAACCACAAAAAGTAGGCCCAGGACAAATCGACAAAATTGCAGAGGATTTGAAAAAAGATCCTGAAAAATCCATTGGAAATTACCTTTTCAAAGGATTCAGAATTCAAATTTCTAAATACAAAGCTTCCGGAGCTGAAAGAGTACAACAACTCTACAAAAGAAGAAGAGCTCAAGGTCTTTGCATCGTTTGTGGAACCAAAGTAACTCGTAAAAACCCGGTAACTGGAATCCTTTACAGACTTTGTGACACTCACAGAGCTGAAATTGACCAAAAAAACAAAGAAAAAGCAAAAGCAAAAAAAGGAAAATAAACCTTTCGCTGCATTTTTCTAACTAAGAGGGGACTTTGGTCCCCTTTTTTGTTTACAGACCATTTCTCCCCTTTATCCTTTTTGTCATGAAGTTCCTCCTCCCAGTTTTAGCCCTAACCCTAATTGGATGTTCTCAAATGGTCTGGCGCCAAGCACAATTGGCTGAAGAAATCTCTCCTAGCAACGATCCAAACACAAACTTGCT
This sequence comes from Leptospira meyeri, assembly GCF_004368965.1. Taxonomy (NCBI): domain Bacteria; kingdom Pseudomonadati; phylum Spirochaetota; class Leptospiria; order Leptospirales; family Leptospiraceae; genus Leptospira; species Leptospira meyeri. The sequence continues at coordinate 1,347,968 of NZ_SORO01000001.1, forward strand.
TCTCACTGTCACATACGAGGAAAAGGATTCTTGGAACCCTTTAAACGGAACCACCGACAAACGAAATTACAAAAGCAAAATCAAATTGGTGAAAAACTCTGCCACTGGTGGGAAAACCATCAAAGAATGGGACTTACCTTCTTGGGCACTGGGTGATGGAATTTTTTATCACACTGGTTCGTCCACATTATTTGTGTTATATGGAAAAGATGATGAGTATGGAACGTTAAACCAAACTTTATCCCTTTATCCAGAATCGGGTGGTGCCTTTTCCTATCCGGCATCTCCAGAAAAAAGAATCATTTTCCAAATGGCACCTTCCCCTAACGGCAACTTAGTGGCTCTTGTGACAGCAAGCCCCACAAATGAAGGTGAGTTTTCTGAATTTGAACTCAACATCATCCAACTCTCGGATAAAAAAATCCAAAGTTTTCCGATCAACTTCTGGACCGCCCTCCCACTCTACGGAATTCGTTGGGGAGAAGATGGAAAAAAACTCTATCTCCGAACCCCGGACCGAATTCTTTTATGGAACGGATCTGGTATTGAAGAAACCAAATCTTTCCCCGACTGTTTTACGGTCTCCACAAACTTCGGAAAATGGGCCTACGAATCAGCAAAACTCGGTGAAGGTGGAAATATCCTCCTGGGAAAAAAATTACCCATTCCTCGCCAAATTTCCAATATCGATCAAATCAAACTCTGTCGCTAGATCAAAACGAACCCAGGCCTTCCAGGTTCTAACGAAACCCGAGGCTCCGATTCCAAAGGAGCTTCGGCAGGTTCCGCCTCCATTAAACACAAGGTGAATCCACCTGAACCGTTTTTCCCATCCTCAATTCGCTTGATTTAATTATGTCACATGATTGGATGAGTGAAAAGCCCCCATGATCGAAAAGAAATTTACGGAACATATCGATGCCATTTCGAAATATTTGAATGTCGTCGAAAAAATTGAGCCCATTCGCAAAAGTGGGGTCGTTGTATCCGTAGTGGGCAATGTCATTTATTCGCAAGGTCCCCCCGATTCAAAGGTGGGTGAGATTTTAGAAGTCGAACGTGGTTCGGACAAAGGATATTTGGCTTGCGTTTTGGTTGGATTTAAAGATCACCTTTACACCTTAATGCCGCTAGGCGATACACAAGAAATTTTTCCCCATGCATTTGTATTTTCATCCGGACGACAAATCACTCTCAATGCAGGTCCAGAACTTTTAGGACGCGTGTTAAATGGCCTTGGCAAACCCATCGATAGCAAAGGAATTCTAATCACTAAAGAAGAAAGAGCATCGGAACCAAGATTTCTAAATCCACTGGATAGACCTCCCATCACTGAAATTTTAGAAACAGGCGTCAGAGCCATTGATGGTATGTTAACAGTAGGCCGCGGACAAAGGATTGGAATTTTTTCCGGTTCTGGTGTGGGTAAGTCGAGTTTACTCGGGATGATCGCTCGTTATACGAATGCAGATGTAAACGTGGTGGCACTAATTGGAGAAAGAGGTCGAGAGGTAAATGAGTTTTTACATGTGGAACTTGGAAAGGAAGCCCTCGCCAGATCAGTTGTTTTTGTTGCGACTTCTGATTCTTCCAAAATGGAACAAGTAAGTTGTGCCAATTTAGCATGTTCCGCTGCTGAGTATTTTCGCGAAAAAGGAATGTCTGTCAATTTATACATGGACTCTCTCACACGTTATGCGGAAGCACTCAGAGAACTTTCCATTGGAGAACCAGTGGTAACCAAAGGATATGCATCCAGTGTGTTTACCAAAATGGCAAAACTTGTAGAACGAGCCGGGACATCACATAACGGAGGCTCTATCACGGGATTTTATACTGTGTTGACCGATGCAGAAGATGATATGGATGATATTGTTGCCGATAAAGTCAGGGGATTTATTGACGGACATATTGTACTCACACGTAAATTAGCAGAACAAAGTCATTATCCTGCCATCGATGTTCCGGCTTCTCTTTCTCGGCTTATGCAAAAAATTGTGAACGAAGACCATTACATGCGCTCCTCCATTGTTCGTGAACTAATCTCTAAATATAAAAACTCTGAAGACATCATTTTACTCAATGCCTATGTTCGTGGAGCCGACGAAAAGGTAGACATGGCAATAGATAAAAAATCACAAATTGATGATTATTTAAGACAGAGGATAGAAGAAAAATCAACTTACAACGATGCAACCAATCGACTTGCGAAAATTCTACAATCTGCAACCCGCACAGAAGACGATTTTTAGATTATTCGATTTCCAAAATCACTAAAGTCACATCATCATCAGGAGAACGATTTCCAGTGAATTCTTTAATTCTTTCAAGTAACAAACGTTTGGATTCTGAAATAGGATAACCACTGTATCTTTGTACGATACTTTCCCAATTTTCCTGACCGATCATTTCTTTGTCTGCATTGGTAGCTTCTGTAATTCCATCTGTGTACAAAACAATTCGATCTCCCGCTTTCAAAGACAGATGATCTTCTTGGATGTCTAACTCAGGAATCCATCCAATTAGTTTTCCTTGAGGAAGACTCAGTTTCGGTTTAGGCTCTCCCTTCCGATTGATAATGAGTGGAGGATGTCCACACCGAGCATGGACCAATTCTTTTGTTTCGAGATTGATGTAAATATAGGAAGCAGTGACAAAAGCACCTTTCATTTTTCCAAGTAAGGTGGAATTGATTTGAGTCATTAGTCCCGCCGGTTCTCTCGATAACCTTACCTGCGTCGAAAACGCAATCTTCAACATAGCTGAGATGAGAGCCGCGGGAATTCCATGTCCTGAAACGTCTGCAATCAAAACTCCTAGTTCCGTATCGGAGATGGCATGGAAGTCAAAAAAATCTCCACCGACACTTTCCATTGGTTCATAATAAAATTCTGTTTTGATCCCAAGAATATTAGGCGCTTCTTCAGGTAGGATGGAACTTTGGAGTTTCCGAGCAAGGCCCAATTCATTTTGAAAGGCAATGAATTTGTTCTGCTCTTCGACTGCTTTTTTTAGAGTGATTAAGTTCTTTGCCCTGGAGACTAACTCACGTTTGTCAAAAGGTTTTGCCAAATAATCATTACCACCAGCTTCTAAGGAAGCAATGATGTCGGTAATCTGGTTTTTAGCAGTCAGAAATAAAATCGGAAGTTGGTATAATGAATATGACTCACGTAAAACTGTACAAACATCGTATCCGCTCATACCTGGCATCATTATATCGAGTAACATCAACTCGAAGGGACCATCATCCCGAACCATACGAATGGCATCTCCTCCATTCGAAGCCTCGTGTACGTCACAACCAATAAGTTTTAGGTGGTTTTTGAGGACTTGTCTATTAATAGGTTCATCATCTACAACGAGTACTTTGATTTTTTCACCGTCGTATTCTTCCGTTGTTTCTTCAATTGGCTCAAATTCTGGAGATTCACCCCCAAACCATAAATCGGATTGATTCAGAGGAGGTTTTTCCAAAGGGATTTCCCCTTCCCTCGCCAAAGGAAGTGTGAAGCGAAAGACAGAACCCTCCCCTTCAACCGATTCTACCCAGATGGTTCCGCCGTGTAATTCCACTAACCGTTTGGTAATTGCAAGGCCAAGGCCAGTTCCACCAAACTTCCGTGTGGTGGAAGTATCTCCTTGCTCAAAGGATTTAAATATATCTGCAAATTTTTGTTTTGGAATTCCTATTCCTGTGTCTTTAATGGAGAGGACGAGCATCCTTTCCATAATTTCGGCAGAGACATCGATCCTACCTTTTTCAGTAAATTTGATCGCATTCCCAATCAAATTAAAAAGAATTTGTTGGAGCCTTGCTTCATCACCCAAAATCGGCGGAAAATCCATTGGTACATGATTGCGTACTGTTAGATTTTTTGTTACGTAGAGTGGACGAGAAATCACAAGAACCAAATCACAAATTTGATGGAGGTCGATTGCCTTTAGATCCAAATCCAAATCCCTATTTTTCATTTTGGAAAAATCCAAAATATCATCTACAAGCGAAGACAAACGTTTCCCAGAACTAACAATCATTCCCAAATTTTGTCTTTGTTCTTGGTTGAGTTTTCCTCCAATTCCATCAAACATTGATTCGGCGATTCCGATAATTCCATTTAATGGTGTTTTTAATTCATGCGATGTGTTAGCTAAAAATTCATCTTTTAATTTATCTAATACAAGAAGTCTTTTCGACAATGACTCAACATCTAAAAATGCCCGACTAAACCTTCTAGATAAAGTAAGGGACTGCACCAGAATAAATACAAAAATTCCAATTGGGACTGCTTCAATCGTGTAAACAACTTGATAGGCATTGAGTAAGTCAATAAAAGCAGCAATTGCCACCGATATAATTCCGATAGCAAACAAAAGACTACTTTCTTTTCTATTTATAACAGCCCTGAATACACCTTGTAATATCAAAAGGACCCCGACAAGAAATACAATTTGGAAATAATCATTTAACTTTGTATATACGGTAGTTGGCAAAACCAACAAAAAACTAATAAAAATTAAAGTAGGAATTAAGAGAATTCGATCCATCAAACGCGGATAATATTTGGGATAAAATTCACGAAAAAAGGCGAAAAAAAGATAAGGGGATAAATAAAAGGTTAAGTATTCAAGCCTAAGACAAAAATTCCAACTGATATAAGGTGATAATTCATTGAAGCCAAATCTTTCTCCGGTAAACAACGTTCTTAGAGACAATAAAAGAGCAGCAAAACCAAATAATAAATTTCCTTTATCAGAACGTCGAAAATAAAACAACCCGAAATGGTATAATGCAATGATAAACACCGCCCCCGCTAAAAATAAGGAGGAGGCAAGGTCCTTTTCATTTGCTTTAAAAAGTTTATTCCATTCACCAACATAAGGTGGCTCCCACATTCCTCCTTTGTCATGATGGTAATTAGAGATTTCCACCAATAGTTCGTTAGGTCCTTGTTTCCAAGGTAGCGGATAAAACTGGAATTGGTAGGAAGGTTCAGATTCTTTCGGATTTTTCGAAACCACCCCAGAAGAACCAAGAAGTTTTCCATTCCAATACACTCGGGAAGCGGTCGCCATATCCACAAGTTTGATTCCATACACTGTATCAGAATTTGTTCCTTCCGGTGGTTCTAAAACCAAACGGTAAGTCCCAAACCCGTTTCCTGAACCAAGAGCGGAATTCCAAATCCCGGGAACCTGAATTTTGAGATTTGTTTTTGGAAGTTCTTTCGATTCCGAAAGGAAAATATGAGGGTAAAAATCCCATTCCCCTTCCAAGTGAACTGGATTTCCCTGGCTTTTCTTCACGATCTCTGCCGGGGGGAATGCCACCAATGGTGCTGTGGTTAGGCAGAAAAGAAAGCTGGCCGAAGCCAAAAGATGTAAGTATTTATAGGACAATATTGCAAGTTTTACTCATTTTTTTAAAAATACGAGTAAAAAAGAGTACAAAAATTATTCAGAACCGAAGAAATAGACAGGTGTGAAACGATTTCGTTTTAGTTTAGAGACAGTCCTCAAATTAAGAGGTTGGCGGGAAGAAGAAGAAATCCGTCGACTTTCTTATGTTGTCTCAAAACTCAATGCGCTCATAGGGGAAAAAGAATCCAATGAACGCGAAATCGAGTCTTCCTACGAAGCGATCCTTTCCTCCTCCAAAGTGGGGACAAGTCTCTCCGATTATCTTTCTATCGAACAATACATCAAAGGTCTCATAAAACGAAATGAAGAACTGACAGACCGGATCAAGGCACAAAACGAAGAAGTGAACTTGGTTCGTAAAGATGTGATGGTGGCTAGGATGAACAAAAAGGTAATCGAAGTTTTAAAAGAAAAACGATTTGCCGAATGGAAGAAAAAACGAAATCGAGCAGAACGAAGGGAAGTCGAAGAATTTAATCTTCAGCTAAGCAAACAATCATTATTCGATTCGACAGAAATTTTTGGACCTTCAAAATCTAAAAAAGTTCCAAGAACTTTTAAAATTCTGAACCGAGAGGATGGAGGTGATGAACTCACATCCGACTTCAAAACTCTTCGTGATTTTTATGAAAAATATTACCTAGGACAAGGCAAATCATAATGGCAAGTGTAACCGATAGCACAAGATCGTTCTTCTTAATTGTTCTCATTTTTTTCTTAATCGCCATTGGTTTTTTTGTATTCGATTACTTTCAAGTCATCAATGCAGAAGACTATTTACCTTTCTTAAAAAAACAAGCCGGGCTAGTGAATCAAGACCTTCTTTCTCCAACCGAACTTGAAAAATTAGAAATGGAAAAAGCAAAAGAAAGACTAATTGCTGACCGCGAAGAACTAGAACAAATGAAACGGGAATTAGAAGAAAAATCTTCTTCCCTTCATGCTGATAAAGAACGTTTGGAAGAACTCAAGGAAGGGATTCAACGAAAAGAAAAAGAAATGGCGGACAAACAAAAAAAGGACAATGCCCGAGCCGAAAAAGTGAAAGTTCTCGCAAACAAAGTTGCCAACATGCCGCCTGAATCAGCAAGAGATATGTTAATCAATTGGCCTGATTATGATATCATAGAAGTGTTTGAACAAATGGATAGAGATGCGGAAGAAGATGGAAGACAAACCATTACCACTTACCTACTCACTTTGTTCCCTGCAGAAAGAAGATCAGTGATTTCCAATAAGTGGTTGGATGCGGGAGCCAAAAATGTTCCAAACTATGGAAAAAGCATTGATGAGGACAACGACGAACCTTAACCAAGGAACCAGTTCCTTTAACAGTGAATCCTGTCGTCTTAAAAGATAAACTGATTTCGGTACGGTTTTAAATTTTCAGTTTTAAAATTTATTTTTTGGTTCCAAACAAGATGGATTTGACATCTCGAATGGCGTCTTCCAATTGATCGTTCACAACCACATAATCAAAGTTTGGTGCCTCGTCTAATTCCCGAATCCCATTTTCAATCCGTCGTTCAATACTCGTTTGGGAATCGGTTCCTCTACGAATCAATCGCTCAATCCAAATCTCTCGACTCGGAGGTTCAATAAAGATTGTAACAGATTCGGGGCGGAGGTCTTTCACTGACTTGGCACCTTGCACATCCAAATCCAAAAGTGCAACACGGTGGTCACGGATGGCCTCTATAATCGGACCCTTTGGCGTACCATAATAATTTCCATGTACTTCCGCCCATTCATAAAATTGCCCTTCTGCAATTCGTTTTCGAAATTCTTCGGTAGATAAAAAATAATATGTTTTACCTTCCACATCTCCCGGTCTTGGTTCCCTAGTGGTACAAGAAACGGAAAAATAAAAATCAGGAAATTCTTTGAGGAGAGCAGCGATGATAGTCGACTTTCCACCTCCTGCCACGGAAGAGATGATGTACAAATTAGGACGAACGTTCAATCTTCTTGGTCCTCCTCTCCCTCACCAATGTGGTTGTCCCCAGATTCTAGTCTTTTGGACAAACTTTCTGGGCGAATGGCTGAGAGAAGGATATGGCCAGAATCCAAAACGAGGACAGACCTTGTCTTACGTCCACTAGTGGCATCAATCAAACGACTCTCTGATTTGGCCTCAGAACGAAGTCTTTTGGCTCCAGCAGAATCAGCCTGAAGGATCGTAAGAATTTTCGATACAAATACTACATTAGAAAAACCAACATTGAGTATCGGAAACGAAGACATGGAAACATATTTTTAGATTCTTCTAGATCGATCAAGTCGAATCGTTTCTATTAAATGAATTTCATGAATGCCGATATTCATGGCTTCTGAAATTTCATCATGTTTGTATCCTTTTTTGATCAGATGAACGACTTTATCAATCTTTGTTGCGGAAATTGGGAGTTCTTCCAAAGCCGATTCAATGGAAAGATCCACTTTATCTAAATTCATTTTTTGATAAGAAGCAAAACTCGGATCATTTGCTTTTGAAACTTCGTTTAAAAAATCTCTTTTTTTCTGACCTTGGGTAAGTTCGTTACGAATCAAGTCCGTTGGTTTTTCTTCTGCAAAAGGATTTCCACCTACCGTATAATTCATCTTAGGTTGGAATGTTGGGACCTCTAAATTATCCATGGCTTCGTTTGATGGGGAATTGATTTGTTCCATACCAAAAATCCCTTTGACTGCTTTACCTAGTTTTCCAAAGGCTTGGTTCACTGCCCCTTCTGTTGTTTCCACATCATCACTAGGAACGGGAATTTGGTTAGACTGGTAAATTTTTCCAATTCCTGTTCTCTGTTCTTTGATATCGAGGGTTGACTCTTCTTCCAGTTGAGGTTCAGGAACTAACTCTGATTTCATGGAAAGACCAGAAGACTGGTAATGTTTGAATTCTTTTACAAGCACTTCCCCTTTTTCCATCATAGAACGAAGGGCTACCATTTTTGATTCGATAACCGCAACTGTGGCATCCAATTCACGGATAGTTTCTGCCGTGGCCATATCAATGGCTCGGTTTAATTTTTTATCGTAATATTCCGCGACTGCTTTTTGAACCTTTGCAGAAATGAAAACATACATCATCCCACAAAATAGTAAATTGATTAAAACGAGAGAAAAGAGTTCCATGCCGCTCTCCTACAGAACATTTCCAACAACATTCCGGAGTGAGTGCTTTAAGCTTTTAAATCAAAACGAGATCCTCTTTCAAAACTAGGACGATCATAAATGACTCCTTCCTTTGAATAAGCGTGAACCGAATTTTCTTTGTCTTGTTTCGGTTTCGTCGCCGAACCCTGGTTACCTGACTTTGTCTCTGGAACCGTTTGGGCTCTATTTTGGGTTTGGATCACAACCTTTTGCAATTCCACCACTTGGTTTTGGTGGGTAAAAGGATTCTCAGCCTGTGCCCTACGTGCAAAATCGTAGTGGTGGGCGATACTCGCGAAGTTTTCGTTTAGAATCATCGGGAACCCTCTTAATTCTTAGACTTACCACGCCCTCTCTTTTTTCTCCAGTCATTTTTCGTTTCGTCTGGATCTTCATATGGCGCACTGCGGACCTGGGATTCTTCTTCGTAGAAAGTTTTTGCCTTGGTCTCGTGGCGGAGTTTGAACTCTGCATTGCGGATGCGAATAGTAACACCCGGGAAAATGGTCTTCTCGACCGAAATACGACCACTGGCAGCCTGTTCGTCCATGTATTCGGTGAGGGTTTGGATGTCCTTCCCAGCCTCGGCAATGCGTTTTTCGAGCTTTTTGGTCCCTGCTTCTAATTTCTGCAAATGGGCATCCTGTTCAGCGGTAAAACTGGCTGGGTCAGCTTCCTTTCTTGCTTTGAGAGTGCGCATGGTCTTTGTGAGTTGGTCCAGTTTGTCCTGGTTCTCTTTTCGTTTCTCTTCATATTCCTGGATCTGTTTCAGGATCTTGGGGTTGTTCCCCACAATGAGGTCGGTTTGTGGGTTGGCTTGGGAGCCGATGATTTTGGCAGAGATGAGTTGGGCGGCTTGGATGGTTCCTCCCACAATCTGGCCCCGTTTTCCTTTACAGGAAATTTTTCCACCAGCCATCAAATGGGAATGTAAAATTCCCTCTTGGACCACAATGTCTTTTTCCGTAATGCAAGTGGCGTTCTGGATGAATTTTGCAACAATGTTTCCACCAGTAGACTCTACCCTTGCCTCTTCTCTTCCAGTTACCCCTTGGCGGACAATGATGTCTCCATCCGCTTCGACGATCGCTTTTTGGACCGTTCCATAAATTTCAATATTACCAGCCGCTTTGACAGAATAATTGTCTTCCACATTTCCTGTGATGATGATGGAACCAAGGAAGGTAACGTTACCCGTACGAACACCCACGTCTCCGTTGATTCGGTAAACGGTTTCTACAGAAAGTCTACCAGCAGCATATAACACCTGTCCATTGACCTCAGCGGTAAGACGCATTTTGTCTTCCGATAGAATGGTTCCTTTTCCTTGTTTGAGTTCAGTATCCAAACCATCTTTGGCTGGTAAAACCATTCCAAATAAATTGCGACCAAACTTTCCTTTTTCTGCCGGAAGTTTTTCAGCTAACAGTTGTCCCACGACAACGTTTTCAATCATATCTAAGTCTTTGTAATCGACTCGACCTGATTGGTCTTCTTTGAAGTTGATTTTCTTTTCTGTGCGAACATAGTATTTGATTTCCGCATTTTTACCATTTACAGGGAAATCACCTTCAGCCCCAATAAAAGGTTTGTTCACAACATCTTCATCTAGATTTTTACGAATTTCGTCTTCTTTGAGTCCGTATGCCACTCCCATTCCTTTGAGAGCTGCAACTATGTCAGATACTTCTAAATCACGTCCACCAGGCCTTGGTGGAAACACTGTTACAAATGCCCGCATGTTTTCTTGGGCGATTTCTACGTTGCAACTAGAATCGTTTCCGGCCTTTGGTTTTTGATTGGAGATAAGAGCAGGTTCCCCTTTTTTTTCTTTGAGGATTTTATTGATCAATGTTTGGTCAACACCTGCGATTCCGCGAAAGGAAAGCCTTTTGGAAACATCAGCCATTGTCATTTCCAAACCTTCCCCAGAAGGAGGGTAAACTGTTAAAAATACACCCGTTCTATAAATTTTTACCGTGACTCGTCCATCTTTATTTTTAGGAGTTACGAGTTCTTTTAAGTCTTTGGAAACTAATTTCCCACTACCACCCGTTAGATGTTCATCGAGTAAACTCAATTCATCTAATAATAAATCGTCAGGAATGATGGAAGCACGAATATGATAAGGTTCCGAAAAGAATAGAGACTTCTTTCCTCTTTTTAAAACAGTATAATCGATTTCATGAACTTTGCGACCTAAGTGCTGTGAGGCGATTGCCAGACACTCTTCGATTGTATCAGCAATGACTTCTACTTGTTCTTTTTCCTTACGGTCGAACTCTTTCAGTTCCTCTGTAAGAAATTCAGAGAGAGACATATCTGTTTACCTTTTCTGGATCGCGGATTTTACTTTGGAGAGTTTACTACGAAGTCTTGCGACTGCCTTTGTATGAAGTTGGGATATTCTTGATTCCGTAACTTCCAAAACCTCACCAATTTCTTTGAGAGTGAGATCTTCATAATAATAGAGAACTATTACTTTCTTTTCTTTTTCCGGTAGCGACTGAATGGCTTCTACAATCACATTTTTGATTTCTTCTTTTTCGATGATATTGTCTGGATTCATATTCATCGGTGACTCTAAAGTCTCCATAAAGGAAACCTCGTCGTTCTCATCACCGAGAAACCAAATATCATTCAAGGAAACAAGAGAAGTTCCTGAAAGTTTAGCTAGGAGTGAATTGTATTCTTCCATGGAGACGCCAAGTTCTTTAGCGATCTCTTCATCATCCACTTTTTTGCCTTCCTTGTTCTCAAGCATGGCAATGATGTTTTCTAGTTGTTTTGCTTTTTGACGGATAGAACGCGGGATCCAATCCACACTTCTAAGTTCATCAAAGATGGACCCACGGATACGGGTCATCGCATATGTTTTAAATTTAATTTCTCTGGAAGGGTCAAATTTTTCAATAGCATCTAACAGACCAAAGACGCCATAACTGACGAGGTCTTCAAACTCGACATTTTGAGGCATACCGATAGCAATCCGCCCTGCCACGTGTTTGACGAGAGGTGAATATTTTTCAACAAGGTAACTTCGGATTTCCGCATCCTTTGTGACGCGGTATTTTTTCCAAAGATCTGTCTCATCAAACTGATTGTATTTGTCTAGCAATCTTGACATAGGGAACCGAAGTACGGAATCTCTTTACTTTATAGAAAAAATCGTAAAGAAGAGGAAATTACAAGAGGATTTTTTCTTATGTCCTCTAAAAACCGTAATTTTTCAGCCCTCTTGGGTATCATCCTTCGCCATCATGGTACGAATGGCCTCTGCCATGAGTTTTGGCTCGTTTTTGATCGCAATTTTGTCCACTATGATGTGATCTCCAAATTTTCCTGACTTGGCCATTGCAAGTTTCGCATCCATAGCCGTATCCCCCACCTGCTGGACTCCAAAGTCATCTGAACCCATCGATTCGGAACGAGAAGGTTCCATCCCGTCATGTTCGTGGTCTAGGTCATCTGAGTGGCTTTCCCCACCAAATCCTCCGATAGAGAAAGCAGATAGAAACTCTAAAAATTCAGGGACTTTCTTTTGTAGGACACTAAAAACTCCAAATCCTAAACCGCCAAAGGCAAAAGTGGAGATAAGAGAAACAAAGAAGATATATCCGAGACGATTCCCGACAAGAAACCCACAAACCGAACTGATGATGGCTCCGAGAATCGCAAATCCCAGTACAAATCCGACCAACACCTAGTTGTCTTCCTCCATCTTCTCATCCATTTCCTTTTCTTTGAAATCCACAAAGCTAAAGAATTTTTTGAAGAACCCGGTAAGTCCTTCTTCATCAGAAAACCCACCTTCGGTTTGTAAGAGGGTGTGAGTAACTCTTGTGAGGCAAGCAGCTGCCTTAGAGCGAGGAGCTCCGATAATGAATGGTTTTTGTTCCCGAATTGATTTTTCTACTTCTTCGTCTTGGAAAATAAATCCCAAGTTTTCCACTTGGACTTCTAAAAATTGACCAGAGATATCGATGACACGGTCCGCTACTTTTTTTCCTTCTATTGCAGAACGAACTCGGTTGACGATGATTTTGAGATTTTTGTCTTTAGATTGGGAAACAATGGATTTGATGAGACCATACGAATCAGTGATGGAAGTTGGTTCCGGTGTTGTGACCACCACCACTTCATCTGCCGGCATCACAAGACCAATGACGTTGGCAGAGATTCCAGCACCGGTGTCGATGATCATTACATCGTAACGGTCAAGTTCTGCAAATCCTTTGATTAGATTATTTCTTTGTGTTTCGTTGAGATTGGCAAGCTGAGAATAACCAGAGGCACCTGCGATGATATCGACTCCCTCTGGGGTAGAGATCACAATGTCTTTTAAAGACTTATGACCTTTTACAACATGGTATAAATTGTATTTAGGAATGATGCCAAGAAGGACGTTTACGTTCGCAAGACCCAAGTCACCATCAAAGATTAAAACTTTGAGTCCTGTTTTTGCGATCGAGATGGCGAGGTTGACGGAGACAGTACTCTTTCCCACCCCACCTTTTCCAGACGCAACCGCAATGATTTTGGTTTTTTTCACTGTGTCCTGGGGTTGAACCAATTTTAAACCAGTACCAGTTTCAGTGAGCTTTCTAAGATTTGCAGCTTGGTCCATCGTTACCCCTAGGTCTTAAGGATAACGAAGTTGGTTACACGGTCTTTTCGAAGACCTCCCCCGCTATCCCTTTCAATTTTTCCGGAAAAATCACACATTCGGCAAGAAGTTTTTTCGAGGCGTTTAGGATATCAAAAGGAACATCCTGGCCCACACTTAAGAATGCGAATTCCCTGTGAATAGTATCGGCTAATTCCACTACAGAACCTAAAAATTCTGCTTCATCCAGCTTCGTTAATAAAATTCTTTTATATCCGACCGATTCATAGGCGTTTGCCACTGCCAAGGCGTTGTCTTTGGACACGGTGGAGGAAAGCACTAGGACTGTTTCAATATAATCCTTTTCCCCAAAAACTTGGTAGAATTCCTGAAGTTTTTCTAGGTTTTCAGACTTCCTATGGGAATAACCAGCCGTGTCGACAAGGATCAGTTCTGATCCGTCGCGGACAATGGTTTCCTTCCATTTGCGTAAATCTTTGGCAGCATAAAACGGAAGACCCATCGCATCTGCATAAAACTTAAGTTGATCGATGGCCGCAATCCGATAGTTGTCCGTTGTATACAGGGAAACTTTTTTACCCATGTGCAAACTGTACTTTGCTGCGAGTTTTGCGATGGACGTTGTTTTTCCTGATCCGGTCGGTCCTACAAAAAAAATCACTTTTCGTTTTCCGCGAGGAGTTCCGCTAAACAGATCAGAGTCGATTTGGATTCTTTCCTCTAGATAGGTTACAGCCTTTTCGGTTACATTCGCATAACGAGTGAGATCCACCGCAGATAACCTACGTTCTAAAGCAATTGCCATTTCATCTAAAAAATTGAATGACATTCCTTCATTTAACAGACGATCTATGAGTCTTTGGATATGTGGGTGTCTTTCTGGTGGTCTTTGTTTCGGTGGGGTCGCCATTTCCAGCATGGAATCTTTTGCTTCGGAAATGGATAATCCAACAGGTCTTTCTTCTTCCGCTTCAATTTCGTAAACAGGAGGATTTTGTCTACGACGGCGCTCAGAAAAAGGACGGACAGCATCGATATTTTTTTTGCGAAGTGGGAAATTTCCAACAGAAGATTGGTTAGATCCAATTCCAACAAGACTAGATTCAGGAAGGGATTCTGTTTTCTGCTTTTGTTTGATGAGTTCTTTGAGATCCTTTAACTTGCGTTCAATTCTCTCTTTGGAATTTTGTTTTTCGGGAACACCTACATCGATTTCATACATTCTTTGGGCCATAAGCCCTGTACCAAAAAGCCCACCTTCCGTGATCACCCTTTGGTCATAGAGGTGAGCCTCTGGACCGTATTTCATTTTCATCTGCATGATGCAGTCTTGTAAGTCTTTGCCTCGGATTTTTACAAAATCCATAGAATATCCCCCGAACCTGGGAAAAATATGAAGAGTACCCTCCTTTTGGAAAGTCTTTTTTATGAGACATAATAAATTCAGAGAACTGTGGGTTTGGAAATCTAGCGATTTCAATTGGGGCTTTTCAGTAGAGAGTTTACTTTCAGTATCTGGATGAAAGTAGTTAGTGAATGGAAAACCAAAGGTAACTGAGTTACTAAAGAAAAGGAAGGTGAAGGGAATTCTACTTTCTTTGGAGCATGGGTTTCAAAGGAAAGTGGGTCAGTTTGATACGTCGGGCTGAATTCTCTTTAAAACGAGAACTAGGGTCGGAAGTCGGTTATTCTGCGGGTGACTTTTGGGTTAGTTACTTAATTTTGAAAACGGATACCGAAAGGTCCCAGCTTTCCTTTGCAAATGAGTTTCTAAGGAAACCGAGTGTAAAAAGTAAGTGAGTTTCCTTTTACAGCAATGGCAAAAAAAGATTCGGTTTCCAGTGCGACCGGGGCCGCGGAAGATGGGGATAGATCCTGATGGAACCAGTCAATCAAAGAAACAATCCCCAAAATACCATCGAGTTCAAAGACGGAGTCCCCATATCTTTGTTATTTGATGATGTATACTTTTCCAAAGAAGGTGGTTGGGAAGAATCGAATTACGTATTCCTCGATGGGAACAGTGTCGCCTCCAAACTAGAAAAAACAGGAAAATCCGAATTTCGAATTGGAGAGTTAGGATTTGGATCAGGACTCAATCTTTTCGTAACATTAGAATTATGGAACTCGTTGGATCAACCTAGACAGACTGAGTTCATTAGCTTAGAAGGTTACCCCCTACCAAGGGAAGTCCTCCTTTCGTTAAACTATAGTTATCCGAAAAAAGTTCTTTGGATCGATCAATTAATCCAATCTTATGAGAATGCTTTGGAAATTTGGCAAAAAGACAACGACCGGAATCTCTGGACTTACACTTGGAAGCATCCTAATCTTAAATGTTTTTTTGATTTAAAAGTATTTTTTGGTGATATCAAACATTGCCTCCCTCAATTTCCGGAAATTGATGTTTGGTATTTGGACGGATTTTCACCAGGTAAAAATCCAGATATGTGGTCCCAAGAAACATTAGGATGGGTAAAAAAGAAGTCCAAACCAGGAACTAGCCTAGCAACTTTCTCCTCTGCTGGTTTTCTAAGAAGAGGTCTCACCGAACTTGGGTTTGTTGTGGAAAAGAAAAAAGGATTTGGCCGCAAACGAGAGATGATTTCAGGTTATTTAGAATCAGCCAAATGAACACAAAAGTGAAAATAGCCGTAGTAGTGGGAGCTGGAATTTCTGGTGCAAGTATTTGTTTAGCGTTAAAAAAAAGGAATATCCAAACCATTCTTCTCGATGCTGAAGCAGGTCCAGCACACCATGCAAGTGGAAATCCAATCGGTGTCGTATATCCTTTCCTCACAAAACACAGGCTAGCCGAGTCAGAATTTTCACTTGCAGCTTTTCATTATTTTCTTTCGGTTTGGGAAGATTTCGATTTAAAATCAGTTGTCCCTCATGCAGATGGTATTTATTTTTTAATGGACAATCCGGCTACTTACGATCGTTATTCGAACGCAATCAAATCCCATCAAATCCCAGTCCACGTAGGATGCGAAAAAATCGAACCATATTCTGGTTTACCGGCAATTTTTTTCCCACAGGGGAAATCGGTTTCCCCTGTGAACCTAACAAAACAAATTCTAAGAATTTCCAATCCAGAAACAAGGTATTCTTGTACATTGTTTAGCTGGGAAAAATCCGAAAATAAAACGAACATAATTTGTCAAACTTCAGAAGGAAAAATCCATTGCGACTACTTATTCCTTAGCCAAGGATACCAATTTGCAGACGATCCGCATTTGAATTGGCTACCCTTACAGAAGGTGAGAGGACAAATTCTAAAGTTCCCAGAGCAAATCCCTACCAATGCACATGGAATTCTTTATGGTGATTATATCACTTCAGCAATCGAAGGTTATCAGGTATTAGGTGCAACATTTGACGAATACAAACTTGAAGAAACCCCGAGAGAAGAAGAGTCTATTTTGCTCTGGCAAAAACTGTCAAAAAAACTACCAAATCTTTCTGAACCTTGGGGACCACAAAACCCGAGTTTGTTTCCAACAAGAGTCAGTTACCGCACCCAATCACAAGATAGACACCCAGTCGTTGGGAAATTACCCAATATTTCAAAACTAGATTTATCTGTGAAATACCAGAATGTATTGAGAAATGGAAAAAAACAAATGGAGGTTCCTTATTTCGAATCAGTAGGAATTCTGAATGGCCTTGGGTCGAGAGGACTTACTCATGCCTTATTTGCTGCAGAAATTTTGGTTTCCGAAATGTTTGCAGAAGAGCGTATAACCTCAGAATCCATTTCTAAATCTTTGAGACCTGATCGATTTTTGCTTCGTATGTGGAAACGAGAGCAGCTAACATAGATTTTATTTTTTGATCTTCATTTACACATACTTGAATCAAAATTAACAATAACCGAATCTTCTTTTTTTCCAATGTTTGGACAAATGGGAGGTTTGACCGCATCTTAACCCAATCTTTTTCGGTAGTTACCAAGATCTCTCCCACTTCAATTTCATCTACTAAGGATTCTAACGAACCGGAATGGAACTCAAAGTGATCGGGGAAGAACTTTTTACGAATTCTAACAGAATCCAAAGTCAACTTTGCCGTTGAGTAAACATGGTTCGGATTCCCAACACCAGTTACCAAAAAGTATTTTCCATCCGAATTAGGTTCGTAAGATTTCTTCGAAAAACTTTGGTCAATGATCACTTCGCTTATTGAAGCTTTAAATGTAGAATGAAAAACTGGAGTATTAATTCCAGCGTGATTTAAAAGATTCGTATATTTCTTTAACTTCTGCTGATGGTTAGAAGTTAGCTTAGTAAAAACAATTGCATCTGCTCTTTTAAGATGATGGATTGGTTCTCTTAAAAAACCTAAAGGGATTGTAAATCCATTTCCAAAAGGAGAATTTGAATCCAACAAAACAAAGTCAAAATCACGATGTAGTGCTTTATGTTGGAACCCATCATCCAAAATCACGATATGTTTTGAAGATTGGAATTTGTTGTAATTTAAAAATGCTTTTTTTCTATCGCGACCAATGATTACCTGCACATCCGGGAAAACTTCCTTATGTTGGCTTGGCTCATCACCATAGAGTTTTGGATCTGATTCATTGGGAAGAATGGCTCCGTCCCTACTTTTCTCTGCTTTATAACCACGAGATAAAATTGTAATCGCATAACCCGGGTAAGTTTCTTTAAAAAAATGAACCAAATATTGGACAAAAGGAGTTTTGCCAGTGCCACCGACAGTAATGTTACCAACACTGACAACAAGTACATTAGGTAGATGAAAGGATTTAATTCCCTTTTGTTGCCACCAAAACAAAAATCGATAAAGCAAACTAAAGGGATAAAGTATATACAGAAATATTTTCATTGTGTTCCCGACAGGAAACAATCGTTAGCTGTGTCGTTTTTCCAATTCTTTCGCAATGGTAGATAAACTAATGCCTTTTTCTACCATAAGCACTTCCAAATGAAAAATCAAATCGGCAATTTCATGAATCAGTTCTTTTTCATTAGGATTCTTTGCGGCGATGATCACCTCGCCTGCCTCTTCCCCAATTTTTTTAAGGATTCGGTCAACTCCGTCTCGGAAAAGTTCTGCTGTATAAGACTTTTCAGGCAATTCTTCCTTACGTTTACGGAGTAGTTCTTCCAATTTCAGTAAAAAATCCATATTTCGACCTTCTAGCGACCATAGAAACTGCCCATTCCATTTCGAAAAAGCGAAAATTGACTATTCAAACAAATGAGAAAACAATAGAATTCAGTTGATGGTTCGTAAGATTCTACCAATTCTTTTTTTTCTCATCTCAAGTTCCTTGTTTGCCGAATCCAATTGGGGAAGTTCAATCCAAAAGGGATTCGAAACAGCAAAACAAGACAAAAAATTCATCATCGTCGATGTATTTGCGGATTGGTGTACATACTGTCTGGTTTTAGAAAAGGAAATTTTCCCTGATCCAGAAGTAAGCAAAGTATTGGATCAATTCGTAAGAGTTCGGTTAGATGGAGAAGAGTTTCCAAACCTTCGAAAAAAATACAATATTGAAGGTTATCCTACGATCCTGTTCATTGATGGAGACGGGAACTACGTCACAAAGATTTCTGGACTTGCAACTAAAGAAGACATTCTAAGCGTTTCCAAAAGAATCCTCCAAGAACCAAGTTTGGAATCCTTTCTCAAGACAGAACTTAGAAAAAATCAGAGCAGCCCCGATATTCATTTTCGGTTAGGCTTATTGTATTTTCAAAACAAAGAATTCGAAAAAGCGGAATTACAATTCACAGAAACCATTCAAAAATCAAAAACTTTACCAGTTTTAAAAGAAAATGCACATTTTAACCTAAACTTGGTAAAATCCATACACGGTCCTAAAGACTCTGCAGTAAAATCATGGAAAGAATATTTAGAATTATACCCGACATCATCCCGCAAAACTACTGCTAAACTTTATTATGGCCTTACATTAAAAGATGCAGGAGAATCAAAACTTGCAAAGTCAATTCTGACCGAGATAAAACCACAACTGGTATCGGAAACAGATAAATCTATGTGTAACGAGGCTTTGTCGGAAATAGAAAGAGGTTTTTAGTCCAACCAAAACTAAACTTGGTTGGACTAAAAGGTTTATCGGTTACCGATTGAGTAATACGTAAAACCCAACTCATTCATAAGAGTTGGCTTGTATTGGTTTCTTCCATCAAATACAAGAGGAGTTTTTAAAAGCGATTTTATTTTATTAAAATCAGGTTCTCTAAATTCTCTCCATTCGGTTAGTAAAAGCATCGCATCCGCACCTTGGAGTGCGGAGTATGCGTCTTTTTTATATTCTACTTTCCCATCAAAATAATACTTTGAAGTTTCCGCAGCAGCTGGATCAAATACTTGGATTTTTGCCCCATTTTTATGTAATTCATAAATGAGAGGAATAGATGGCGCTTCTCGCATATCATCGGTGCCTGGTTTAAAAGCCAATCCCCAAATGCCAAAAGTTTTTCCTTTCATATCCGTTGATTTGAAGTGTTCAAAAATTTTGTCTGTCAAACGAGTTTTTTGTTTTTCGTTTACATCTTCTACAGATTGAATGATATGCATAGGTGCATTCACTTCTTCCGCGGTTCGAAGTAATGCTCTTACATCTTTAGGAAAACAAGATCCACCATAACCAATACCTGCATATAAAAACTGGCGTCCAATTCTTGAATCCGTTCCCATTCCCTTCCTTACATCATCATAGTTTGCACCTAACGCATCACATAAATTTGCGATTTCATTTACGAATGATATCTTTGTGGCTAGGAAGGCATTACATGCATATTTTGTAAGTTCTGCTGAACGAATACTCATTGTAATGATTGGATTGCCGTTGAGAACAAAAGGAGAATACAATTCGCTCATTTTTTTAGCTGCTTTTTCTGACTCAGCTCCGATCACAACTCTTTCTGGTCGCATAAAGTCATCAATCGCAGCACCTTCTTTCAAAAATTCTGGATTAGAAACAACATCAAACGGGTGTTTTGTGTTTTTTGCAACAATTGCTTTCACTTGATCTGCAGTTCCAACAGGAACTGTTGATTTATCTACAATGATTTTATATCCGTTCATTGTTTTACCGACTTCTTCTGCGACGGCAAAAACAAATCGTAAATCAGCGGAACCATTGTCAGAGGTTGGAGTCCCAACAGCGATGAACACAAATTCCGAAGACTCAACTCCATCCTTCAAGGAAGTGGAAAAATGCAACCTTCCTTCTTTGTGGTTGCGTTCCACAAGTTCGGAGAGACCAGGTTCGTAAATGGGAATGATCCCTTGTTTTAGGTCATTGATTTTCTTTTCATCTTTATCAATACAAATGACGTCATTGCCATACTCGGCAAAACAGGTACCTGCTACTAGGCCCACATATCCGGTTCCGACCACACAAACTTTCATAGGATTTCCAGAATTTAGGTTTTTCCTTTGAGGGAAACCGTTTTTCTATTCCGATTTGGAAACGGTTTGGATTTGAAATTCCGTAGGTAAATGACAAAGACCTACGAATTTTTCGATTTTTCCTCTTTCTACCTCAAAGTCCAAAATGGATTCGGCCCAAAAATAGCTCCCTTCTATATGGGTCTCTCCTTTGTGGATAGAAACTCCCAAACTGTATTTCCCATCACTAAATTGGATGGGGAATTGGAATTCGACTACCGAACGTTCCGACTCTTGGATCTTTAAATTTTTTCTACCCAAGTGATATGAATTGGTTCCGAAAACACGAATCCCCTTCTCACTATCAATATGGAATCCAATAGTAGCGTCGTGGATCTCTTTGTTTGTTTGGAATTCAATTCGCAGAGTGACCTTGGCTCCCAGGAAGTGGTGTCTTGTGTCCAAGCCCTTATCATTTCGGAGAGAAACCAAAACATTTTGGATCAATTCAGAATTTGGGATTAAGGAAGGTTCAGCTTTTTTGGCCAATACGTGCATATATTCTTCGATAGCAAGCCTTGGACTTCCATCAAACAGCAAACTGCCATGGTCCAAAAGGATTGCTCTTGTGCAAAAATAAGAGATCAATCCAAGATCATGGCTTACAACCAAAATGCAAGACCCAAGATTAGAAAATTCTTTGATCCGTTTCAAACATTTTTGTTGGAAACTCGCATCACCGACGGCTAATGCCTCATCTACAATTAAAATGTCTGGGCGTTTTGCAGTTGCGAGACTAAAACCAAGGCGCATTGCCATTCCGGAACTATAATTCTTTAAAGGTGAATTTCGAAATTCATTCAGCTCAGCAAACTCAAAAATAGAATCGATTAGATCTTTGATTTCGGAAGGTTTATATCCCCAAACAAGACCATTGTAATATACATTTTCTTCTCCAGAAAGTTCTGGATTGAATCCGACGCTAAGTTCGAGGAGTGCTCGAACCGAACCATTCACAATTAGATTTCCTTTATCTTTACTGATAACACCCGTAATTAATTTTAAGAGTGTTGATTTACCTGCTCCATTTTTTCCAATGATCCCTAAGATTTCACCAGAACCAACTTGTAGATTTAACGATTGTATAGCGGTAAAATTTAAATCTATGCCGAAATATCCAAAACTGATTCCTGCTAAAATTCGTTTCCAAGGTTTTGAAAATCCATGATAGTCTTTAGTTAGATTTTCTAAGACAACGGAAGGCATAGATCAAAGATGGTCCAAAATGACCGACTGAAATTTACGTTTGGCAAGTAAATAGACAAGAAGGAAAAACAAAAGAAAAGGTAAAATTTGAATCCAGTCAAATTGTGGAGTATAACCCGGAATGACAGAAGTACGAAAGATATCCAAAGGAATGGTAAATGGATTGAGTCGATTCCAATCTTTTAAATAACCGGTAGGATAATATAAAATCGGGATACCCCAAAATATCAACTGACTCACCAAACGGATCAAAGGTGAAATATCTTTTAACAAAATATTTAGCCTTGAAAGATAATGGAGAAGTAACATCAAATACAACCCAGCAAAAACAAGGATGACATATCCAACAAAAATACCAGGCAGGTTTAGCTTACCAGAATAAGCCAGGTATAAAAATACAGGAATGGAAGTGACTAAACTATGAATGAGAAACTGAACATAGGGAATCCATAAAAACAAATCAATGCCAAGACTGGAACGTTTGAGTAAACTTCGGTTATCGGTGAGAATCCCTGTTCCACGAACCAACAGTTCTTGGATGGGGATCCAATAGAGGAGTCCTGTTAAAAGATAGGCGGTAAAATCTTCTTGTGTGGAAGGAGTTTTTAAGTTGAGCACCAAAAAAACAAGTGCATACAAACTAATGAGTACTAGGTTCTGCAAAAACATCCAGGAGATTCCCAAAAAGGATCCTGCATACTGCAATGCGTAGTCTCGTCGAACAAGGGCCCAAAGTATGGATACTTTCTCCATACTTTGATTGTCGGCCAGTGCCACCCAGTTCTAGAACGGGAAGCCTGTTTTTGGTCCTACATCCTTTTCAGGTTCTTTTGGCCAAGAGCAGAGAGACCTGGGGACACCCACTCTCCATTCTGAACCACTTCCCCTTGGAAGGCTTCTAGCAAATACTCTTCAAAGGTCTTCCCAGTTTGGTTCTGGGAAAATCCCTTTTTCGGACCTTGGCCTGCGAGGCCTTGGTCCTTGTGGCGGTTGTAAGCGGGTTGTTGGATGGATCGAACGATCATAGGTTTTTCCTCCCCGTCATCATGTTAGACGACATAAAACTAAAAAATAATACCAATAATATACTAAACGCTTGTTTACACTACTTAACATTTGGAAAGTTAAGTCAATATTTTTTTCACGTTCTTATCGGTTTCTATATATAAATTTAGCATCCCCCTGGGACAAAACCCGCCCTGGCCTGATTTTTTTTCATTGGGAGGTTAAGAATATGTCCCTTTTTAGAAAAAAGCAACCAGACTTAGGACAAAAAATCGAAAATTCCAACCTCAATCCTGGTGGATTGGCAGAAAATTGGGGTTATTTTGTGGATTTCTTTCGTACAGACTTTATTTGCCGTAGAAAAAAAGCCGGACCAAGTCACCATTCCGCAACTTTTAAAAGCAGGGTTCCCACCCCATTTGGCCGCCGCATGGAAAGAAAAGTCCAAACAATCCCCAGAAAAATTTTTAGAATGGAAAAAATCGCTCAAAGGAAAGGAAGCAGCCCTTGTTTCCAAGGTTTGGAAAGAACAACAAATTACAGTTTACGAAAACAAACAAAAGTTAGCTGAAGAAAGTACATACCAAAAGAAAGAAAGATATCCAGAGAAAGAAAAGAATCCAAAAACCAAAGAAACAACAACGAAAACAAAAGAAGCACCGGATTTTAGTGATGAACTTTTTTTTGGAATGAGTTACCAAAATTTAGATGTCAGGTATCTACCAAGAAAAGAAAAAAACCATTCTTCTGTCTTTTTGGGCGGCAAAGGCAAGGGACAAATTTGGATTTTAGAAAAACGAGATGAAGAATTCTCCTATGGAGTAAACCTTACTTACAAACCATTTCGATTCACCTCTGGGAGTCGTTACAAACCCATTCCCCACTTTTACTTTGCCAAAGATCCAAACTTCTATTCTCAATTGGAACGAACCGGTTCTCCCCTACCCCAACCCATTACATTTTCAAATTTTTTCGGTTATCGATTGTTAGTTGATACAAGGGAATATGAACTAGGGATTTACCATGCCGCAATCTTTTCCTCCTATCCAGGGATTTATTTTGTGTCACCAAACAAATCCTATTCGGGAGTTTGGTCGGCCGGAGATAACAAATCCAGTTTGTACATCAATGATTCTTGGAATTCCAAAGATTTGGGATCACACAGAATTCAATCCGAATCCATATCCAACAAACAAGAATCGGTTGGGTTTGTTTATTTAAAATCAGAATCACCTGGATCCCAATTCTTCTTTGATGCCACCGCATATAGAGACTCTCCTTTGCTCTACGGCGTTGTATCACCAGAAGAAGTGAGACCACAAATCCCACAAAGTTTGGGTTATACTAGAGTGAGTTTTAAACATTTAATTGGATCGGAGTTCTTAAGTTCTGTAGAAGGCCATCGGTATGAAAATGGGAGATCAGGATTTTTTCCACTTTTCTTCAGTGAATGGGGAAACTTAATCTATAGATACCGGGAATACAATGAATCAGGAAACTACAATTGGAACGAAATTGGCCGAGGTGGATTTTATGAATGGAGAAAGGAAAAAGCTGTGCTCTCCTTTGGATTTGAATCCAGAGAAAGCGGGGGACAGTGGGAAGGGAAACTAGCAATCCCATTTGGAACAAACAACTTACTTGAGTTAAGTGGAATTTTTAGAGAAGGAAATCCACTTACCAGAGCTTGGTTTGAAAATTGGACTTACGCGACTGATTTTAATATCAACTTAACCGATAGGGCTGAAATCATTAAACTCAAATGGGTAAGTCCGTTTATTTCACTAAACGTCAGTTATTCTGAAAAAGAGAATGATCCCAATCCCATTTTATTCATTAATTTTCAGTTATTACAAAAAATTGATCTTTAATACAAAAGATCATCTGTTCTAACTTCTATGTATTCAATCAACTTAAAGATAGGGACCGATTGTCTGTCGGCAAATTCTTTTGGTTCTGCTGGTAGTTTTTTAGGTGTAGGGAGAGAGGAACGTCTCCCTCTCTCATCCACAGAATAAAAATAATAGCCGATCCATTCACCTTTCACTCGGTAAGGATTTCCTGGGAATAAGTCCTTCACAAAAAATTCCGCATCCAAATCGAATTTATTCCGTCTGTATCGGTAATGAATTTCATCTCCGTTTAAGTCATAAAAAACAACAAAATCCCCTTGTTTTCCTTTAAAAAACAGTTTCCACTCCAAAGGAAAAGTTCCCGATTTTTGGAACTCTGATTTCCCATCCAAAATTCTTTTTTCAGAACGAGAAATAGGACCCGTATAACGCCCATCATCTTCCGAATAAATAGAAATTCCCCAAAATAGAAAAAGGAAAATAGATAAAGAAATGAAAACTCTGCAATTCATTTCGGCTCTTCTTCCGATTTTTCTTCCGGTGATTTTTCTTCATCAGGCAACGTTTCTTTTCCATTAATTTGATCAATGGCTTTTTTAGCAGCTTTCTGTACCTTAGGGCTTGGGTCTCGGTCTCTTTTGTATTCCAATAATTCTAAAGCTTTGGGATCTTTCAAATTTCCCATAAATTCGATGGCCCGCAGTCGCACCATACTATCATCATCTCGCGCAAATTCATTCAATTCTTGGAATACTTCTTTGTCTCCCATCGTGACAAGAGCACCAATGGCATAAATTTTTAAGGATTGAGCTTTTTTGGCATCCAACTTGCCTGCTGTTTTTTTGAGAGAATCAAGTAATTCATATAACTTTGGTTTTGCTGTTTCAGATTTTAATTTCCCTAATGTATTCATCGAATAACATCGTAAAGTGGTCGGCTGGATTTCATCAAAGGCAACTTCCATGAGAGCCGACTCTGCATCTGCATAAAGAACCGATCCGAAATACAAAGCAATTTGACCGCGCATATCGGCATTATTAAATTTTTCGCGGAACTTGGTTTCTAAGAAAGGAGCTGCCGTTTTTCCCTCTGGTAATTCCCCAAGTGCGCTAATATAAAGGCTCAGTGAGTTAGAATTTTTAGTAAAATCTTCTTTTTTTACTTTTTCGAGTAAAGGACTCGTTGCTTCTGCTAATTTCATTTTTTTAGCAGAAGTCACTGCTTGTTTAGCTACATCTTCATTTGCATCTTCAAACAAACCAATGATGGTGTCTTTATTTTCTTTTAAATCTAAGTCACCAATGGTTTTTAAGAGGACAATTTTCATCCCCATGTCTTTTTCTGTTTTTAATTGTTCGCCAACTAATATATAAAGTTCACTTGCACTTTCTTTTGGAAAACGAGTGAGTTCACCTAATGCTTGTTTCCTTTCCTGACTAGTTCCATAACGAACCATCTTGGAAAGCACATCTTTTTTTTTGGCTAATTGTTCTGGACTGAGTTCTTTCTCTTTCCCCCAAATCGAAGAAAGAGAAATAAAAATCAAAAGAATAAAGAGGAGATTTTTTTTACTGCTGCTGGGATTCCAATTCGATGATGCGACGGTTGAGGGCTTGGATGAGGTGTTGGTTTTCCAAGTTTTGTCTGAACTTATCGAGTAGGTCTTTGATGTCTTTGGATAGTTCTTCAATGTTCCAAGGTTTTTCGACATACCGACTGAGTCCTCCGTTGTTAATGGCATATATGGCAGAATCAAGTCCCGCCTGGCCTGTCAGTAGGATTTTAATCGCATCAGGAAGGCGGTGGTGCACCTGCTCCAAAAATCGATCCCCTTTCATTCCAGGCATCACTTGGTCAGAAACAATCAACTCTACGATGTCGTTGCTACTGATGATTTCGTCGATGAGGGAGAGCGCTTCTTCCGCACTACCGGCAGTCTCAATGATATGGGATTCGCCAAATCGTGCCAGGAGTTGTTCCGCAAGCGTTTCCAATACCGATACTTCATCATCGACACATATAATATAACCTTTACTCATTTGGGACCCTTTCCTTGGAACAATACAACCTTAGTTCTTTTATGTCGATTCAGTTTTGTGGCAATTTGTAGATAGTTTTTGGAGGAACTGTGTCAAGTAGAGGAACCCTCCAGATCTCTTTGGCATACTCCCGAATGGTTCTATCAGAAGAGAATTTGCCTGACCTTGCCACATTCAAAATTGATTTTTTAGTCCAAGTGGTCTCATCCAAATAATCCCTCGCCACAAGGTTTTGGGTTTCGTCATAGGCATTAAAATCGGCCATCAGTAAATAATTGTCCGTATAATACAAACTATCGTAAATGGGGCCAAAAATTCCCGGCTCCCCCATAGAGAAAAAATTCTCACGAATCATGAGGAGAACCCGGTGCAGTTCGTCGTTTTTGCGAATGTAATCGGCTGGTTGGTATCCAGCTTCTTTCAAACGAAACACTTCTTCTGTATGGAGTCCAAAGATATAAATATTTTCAGGCCCCACTTCTTCAAGGATTTCCACATTGGCACCATCCAAAGTTCCAATGGTCAATGCACCGTTTAACATAAATTTCATGTTACTTGTTCCAGAGGCTTCGGTTCCAGCTGTCGAAATTTGTTCAGAAAGATTACTACCTGGAATGATTTTTTCCGCTAAACTCACTCGGTAATTAGGCAAAAAAACCACTTTCAGCCTATCCGCTACATCAGGATCACGGTTGATGATCCATGCCACATTGTTGATGAGTTTGATGATGAGTTTGGCCATATAATAACCGGGAGCAGCCTTCCCGCCAAAAATAACGGTTCGCGGTGTCATTTCGCGAGAAGGATTTTCTTTGATTCGTCTGTACAAAGCAATCACTCGCAAGATATTGAGAAGTTGGCGTTTGTATTCGTGAAACCTTTTAATTTGTACATCGATGAGTGATTTTGGATCGATGGTGATCCCTGTTTCGCTTTTGATGAGTTTGGCCAATTCATCTTTGGCAGTTTGTTTTACAAGTCGCCAATCATTTTGGAAGTCGACATCATTCACAAAAGTTTCCAGTTTCTTTAAGTGAGAAAGATCTGTTGTAAATTCGTTTCCGATTCGTTTGGAGATTAGATTCGCCAAACTCGGGTTTGATTGGAGTAACCAACGACGAGGAGTAATTCCATTGGTTTTGTTATTAAATTTTTCAGGGAATACCTTGGTAAATGCTTGGAAAATGGTTTTTTTAATGAGTTCAGAATGTAGTTCGGCTACCCCATTGACTCGATAAGATCCAATGACCGCCAAGTTTGCCATACGAATTCTTTTTTCATTTCCTTCTTCAATGATACTGACTCTTTGGATTTCCTCATCTGACAAAATCCCTTTGTTCCGAACCTCGGTCAAAAAACGATGATTGATTTCATATATGATTTCCAAATGTCTTGGTAAAAGTTTTTCAAAAAGTTCCACTCGCCAAGTTTCCAAAGCTTCTGGCAAAACTGTATGATTGGTATAAGAAAAAACTTTTGTGACGATCTCCCAAGCGGGTTCCCAATCCATCTCTTCATTATCCAAAAAAACTCGCATAAGCTCAGCAATCCCAATACTTGGATGAGTATCAT
This sequence comes from Leptospira meyeri, assembly GCF_004368965.1. Lineage (NCBI taxonomy): Bacteria > Pseudomonadati > Spirochaetota > Leptospiria > Leptospirales > Leptospiraceae > Leptospira > Leptospira meyeri. Next base: position 1,376,296 of record NZ_SORO01000001.1, read on the forward strand.
TCAATTGGATGGCAACGTAGTTTGGAAGTTCTTTCAAGTTTTGTGTAGATTCACGATATTGAGTTAAGATGTCTTGGAGAGAGGCACAAACCATAAAATATTGTTGTTTGAGTCTTAGCACCTTTCCTTGTTCGGTGGTGTCATTGGGATACAATACTTTGGAAATATTTTCTGAAATAGATTTATCTTGTACGGCTTTCATATAATCGCCGTGGTTAAAATAATCCAAATTAAATTCTTCGGAAGATTTGGCAGCCCAAAGCCTTAAATAGTTCACCGTACTCGTGTTAAATCCAGGAATGGGATAATCATGCGCCGAAGCAAGAACCGTTTCATCAGGAACCCAATCATGTTGGATTTTTCCTTTTCCCGAAACCCTAGTCTCCGTATGTCCAAAAAAACCGACAGAAAAAGAGATATCCGACCTTACCACCTCATATGGTACTCCATCTGCATCCCAGTGGTCGGGCATTTCCAATTGGCTGCCGTTAGCAATGATTTGGTTAAAAATTCCATAATCATAACGAATTCCATACCCAAACCCAGGGACATTCAATGTGGCCATCGAATCTAAAAAACAAGCGGCAAGCCGGCCTAACCCACCGTTACCAAGTCCCGCATCAGTTTCAAATTCTAAAACATCTGTGAGTTCAAAGCCAATTCCTCTTAACATTACTTGAATTGTTTCGTATAACCCAAGATTGATGAGCGCATTCATTAAAGTGCGGCCCATTAAAAATTCTAAAGAAAAATAAAACACTCGTTTTGGGTTTTCATTCCTATATCGTTCGTGAGTGACATTCAACCGATCGATTAAAAAATCCCTAATGGTATGGCCAAGTGCTTTGTATATATCTTCGTTTTTAAGATTGAACCTGTTTTTTCCAATGGTATATTCAAGATGGTGAGCAAATTGTTTTTCCATCGAAGCCAAGTCGGCTTTTTGTTCTTCTGATAAAAGGGTAATTAAACGAGGATTGTTGACAACCATGCTAAAGGATGGTAAAGAACTACAGAAAGAGATTCAAGTAAAAAGAGAAAATTTAATCGCGAGCAGAGACCTTTCGTTCCAAAGTAAGGACCGCATCTTTCCCGATTTTATGTTTGGCGAACCAACCTTGGTTGACTTCCAAAGCATACATCGCCGGTTTTCTTGCATTATAAACTTCTTCTGTTTGATTGGGTTTCATATCGAATGATTCTAAAAGTCGCATATCTTCTGAAAAGTAACCAATCGATAAAGGGATTAGTGTGTTCTTCATCCAAAAACTTAGATAATCTGGACGAGGAAAAACAAAAAGCATCCCTTCATCCTCCCCTAATTTCGTACGATACATAAGCCCTGTCGCTCTTGTCGAAGGATTGTTGGCAATTTCTAATTTTAAAACGCGGTCAGCCACACTCCCGAAAAGAACCTCGGGAGTATTGGTTTGCGACGGAAAGGATTCTGCCTGTTTACAAACAGAAAGAGTCAATAAAACTAGTAGAATTCCAATCCTTGTTTTCATAGACTATCCTTTGAAGTTTGGTTTTCTTTTTTCTAGAAAAGCCGAAAGGCCTTCTTTGGTTTCTTCGTCGGCAAACCTTCCACCGAAAAGTTGTTTTTCCCAATCCAGTCCACGATCCATATTGGTTTCCAAACCTTGGCGAATGGCTGTTTTTGCCGCCTTAATGGCGTTAGGTCCACGAGATAATATGGTCGAAAGTGTTTTTTCCGATTCATTTAATAACTCGGCAGGTTCAGTCACCTTATTGATGATCCCGAGTCTATATCCTTCTTCTGCAGAAATCATATCCCCGGATAAAATAAGTTCTGTTGCTCTTCCGACTCCAATCAGCCTTGGAAGCCTTTGCGACCCACCAAAACCTGGAAGTAATCCTAGTGTCACTTCAGGTAAACCTAATTTTGCAGATGCAACCGCATAACGAATGTCACATGCCATTGCCAATTCCATTCCTCCACCTAAACAAAATCCATTGATAGCAGCAATCGAGATGAGGTTTGATAATTCAAGCTTTCTAAAAACTGTTTGTCCAAGTTCAGAAAAAGCTTGTCCTTCTCTTACATTAAACTCTTTCATTTTAGCAATGTCTGCTCCAGCAACAAAAGCTTTTCCTTCCCCAGTCAAAATGAACCCTCTCACGGCTGGATTGGATTCCAACTCTTCTACCATCTCACCAATTTGTGTGATGACGACATCGTTCAGTGCATTTAGGGCCTCTGGCCTTTTGATGGTGACAAGAGCAAAATTGGATTTAATTTGGATATCTAAAAAAGACAAATGAATTCTCCTTATTCTTCTACTTCCAATATGAGAAACATGGTGTCATCAGAAAAACTATCGAGTCCGTAGTTGGCTTTTAATTCGGTGAGCAAACAAAGTTCAAGTTCTTTGATATTAGAACTTTGTCTATGTCGATTGAGAAGTGCAAGTAGGCCTTCTGTTCCTAAAGAATTTCCTTCTGGATCTGTGGATTCTATGAGCCCATCTGTATAAATAAAAAAACGATCTCCTGGAGCAATGGGTATCGTTTTTTCGGAAATCGGTGGGATTTTAATATTAAAACCGAGAATGGCTCCTTGGGTTTCCAATTCCTGAAAGTCTTCTCCTTTGTGAGCCAAAATCAAATAGGGATGACCAGCATTTCCCAGGGTTAGTTTTTTCTCGATAAAATCGAAAAATAAATAAATGGCGGAGGCATGGTATTTGTTCAAGTCATGGGCCAAACGATCATCTAAATAATCCATCAGTTTGGCTGGTGCCGTTTTAAAACGATAGGGAATGGTAGAAACAAGGACCTTCATAATGGAGGCAACCATTGCGGAAGAAATTCCATGCCCAGCCACATCTGTTAAAAAAACTCCAACGTTTCCTTCCCGAAGTTGTACAAAATCAAAGAAGTCTCCCCCGATCACATTGGGACTTTTTCGATAATAAGTAAATGCTAGACTGGGAATTTTGATATTTCCAGGAAAGAGTGCATCTTGTACTTTTTTTGCAAGTTCTAACTCGTGTAACATGAACCTTCTTTCTTCAGAAAGACTGTACATGTCAGTGGTGTCCTTTCGTTTGTTTAAGACAAAAACTGTTCCGAGTGTGGCACTTCCCCAATACACTAAAATCAAAAAGTATTTACTAAAAAAAGAAAATTGATCCGAAACAGAAGAAGGTAAATTGAATATATAAATAATATGTAATATAGAAAAATAAAAAGCACTCAAAATACATGCCTTGGGATCAAGCCTTGTGCTATACAAAAGAATGGGGAAAATAAAAGACATGAGATAGGAATTTAATAAATAAAAACTACCAAGGGATGGGAAAGAATGGATTCCCATCATAAAAACAACATATACCAATCCATCACCAACAAATCCACTGAAGTAAATGACTCTTTGGATGGGAATGTTCTTTGTATAAAACTGTAAAAGTAAAATTAACCGAGCTATCGATACACCCAGAAGATAAGGCAAAATTCGCATTTGAATTTCAGAAAACGGAGGTGCAATTAATAAGGAATAAACAATGATATGAGTGATAAAAATATAAAACGTATATTCTTTATCATAGCGGGCTTCTACTAACTTTAAAATCTCCCATTCTGATTTAGTAGGTTTACGAAAGATTTCTTTAAAGTATAAATAAAACGAACGTGTCAATCAGGGTTCTCCCCATACCAAAGTTTGGATCTCTGATCCATTCAAGGTGATGGTGAAAGGTTTTCCGGAATCCAAATACTTGTCCATTTGATTCGCAAGTTCGAACGCTTTTTTCTCATCTTCCATTCGTAAGAAAAAAGGGTGAGAAAGGGCTTTGTAATTGTAAGGGAATCGTTCGGAAACGATGAGTGTCACCCGGTAGTGGTCAGGTCTCCTTTCCATCACAATATGAGATACTTCTTTTCTAGTTAAAATCCGAACATCAGGTCGTAAATTCCACGGATTGATTTCAGCGAAAAGGATTCCGGGTAAAAAAAAGCATAGACCAACAAATCCTTTCATATAGAAATACAATCGGCAAATGCGATCGAATCCTTACATCATATCCTTAGTTCCTTTCCTTTTTTGGCTCTGCATACCCACTTCGTTTTCCCTTCCTCAAAACCCGTACGCCCATTGGGCAAAAAATAATATTGGATTACAATCGAAGAATCTTCCGCAGATCCAAGGCACATGGAATACAAGAGTTTATCCTTTGGATTCCAAACGATTGGAAACACTCACAACCATCAATGCTATTGATGAAATTACCGACATTCCCAAACCAACTAAGGATTTATCCCCTTGGAAAGTGGAATTAAATCAAATCTTCCAATCAATGCCGAAAGAATTGAACGTTCTTACCAACTCTCTCGTGTATGGAATTTATTTTGTTACCGACTTAGGTTCTACTGGACTCACTGGGATTGTGAGAAATGAAGAAGGTAAACCCATTGGTGGCATTATTTTTCTAGATTCTAATTTACTAATGGATGGCTGTAATGATTGGGCAACCAAAAAAGAAACTACGGCCTTCCTTCCTACCAAAGAACACTCCATCCAAGTCCATTTGGATCATTCGAATTCCAAACAAATCGCATTACGTTTCATCATCTTACATGAATTAGGACATATTTTATCTGTCGTACAAGGGCATACACCTGACTTTTCAGAAACCCAAAGAGATTTTAGGAATTTTCCTCTCTTTGATGGGATTTGGTGGTCAGAAACTTACTCTCCATACGAAGCAACTTTTTTTCCCGAAAGAAACAAGATCAAATTTTATCAAAATACTCCTACCCTATCATTATTTCCTGAAGGCAAACTGATTTATAAAAAACTAAACAACACAGGGTTTGTATCATTATATGCAGCAACAAATGCGGATGATACGTATGCGGAAGCATTTGCACAATATGTACATGTTTTTTTATACAAAAACGAATACAAAGTCATCCTGACTTCCAATGGAATTTCGGAAATAGTCCTACTTGATCCGATTCGAAAAGAAGGAGGGAGAAGATTTCGTGAAACATTCCAGAACATTTTCGCAAATCAAAGTCTATAGCTTTCTTTTTTTGATTTTCATGGTTTCTCTTTCTCTTCATTCGGAAACTGTTTCTAATGATACCAAACCCCTACTCATTGAAACCAATACAGAAATTGTATCGGACTTTCTTTGGCGAGGGAATTCATTCGCAGGTGAAGCCGAAAACCGAAGGAATGGTGCGAGTTACCAAAGTTTTACTTATGCCCCCGCACTCCAACCATCCATCACTGTTTGGTCGCCGGAAAAAAAATTCCAATGGTCACTTTTTGGAAACTTCCAACTAACAAATAGAGACGATAGAGATTCGGATAGGCGCATTTTCCAATCAAAACCTGGTGGGGTTGGACCCTCTTATTTGGGAGAAGAACCAAAATTCTTTGATCCGTACGAACAAGACCCTTGTGTTCGTTCCATCCAAGAAAGAGTCTCTAGTGGTGGAAATGGTTCTGATCCCTGTATGGGATACAGTCCCAATGAAGGTTATGGCCCTAAAAAAGAACCGAACGGTAATAGTCGATCGGATGGAATGTTTTTTTCTATGAGTTATCATTTTGATCCCAGTCGGTATGGAGATTTTGTAGTTGGGATTTGGTTTTATAATACATTCCAAAAAACACCAAGTTCACTTCTTGCTCCGAATACGCAAAAACAGAATCCTTACGTTTCCGGAGGACCATCTAACACACAAAATGCGAATAATCCGGACGCCATCACAAGACTTGTTTGGCACGAGTATTTTGTTCAATGGAAACTCCCCTTTCTAAAAATTGTGAATCCTACCCTCTCCTACTACACACAGTATTCTACTGAGAATGGTGGACTTATGTCTGGAAAAAATTATCTTTCTTTGAGTGCTTCCTATACATTTCGCAAGGAGGAATTTTTTAGAATTATGCCTCATTTCAATCTGGGTTATGCCATGAGCAATAATGCGGTTGATAATCGCAACGGAATCCAAGACGTCACCACTTCCACTTCCTTCTTCTTTGGAGATTTTTTTATCAAACTCGCACATATCTTTCGTCCTGACCTCTACCTTTGGGACACAAATAATTATTATGGATATGCAGGAGGGGATCCAAACAAAGCACATTGGAACCGAAGCTCGGAAGATGGAAAAGTTACCAATCCTTCTCGGATTTATGGTGCGGACAATACCTCAATTCTTAACTCAATCGAACAAATCAATACTGGGAATTCCCTTATAGATGCGTTTGCAAAAACCTGGCTCAGGGAATCATATACCTTACAAAGAATCCCATCTCATTTATTCTATGTTAGCTTAGGATATTCGAAAACATTTTAGTACTTTTTTAGCTATTTCTGTTTTTTATTATTTAATATTAGGAAACGCTTGACTAACCAAATTCATGAATTAGAATTCCGTCCACCTCTAGGGAAAAACTATGAAATGGATTCACGATCTTAAAATTCGAGTCAAATTACTTTTGGCTTTTATGGTAACCATTCTTTTGATGATTGTTGTCGCAGGAGCTAGCTTCTATTCTGCACGTCAAATTTTAGCGTCACTTCATACTGTGTTTGAAGACAGAGTGGTTCCAATTAGTCAAATCAAAGAAGTTTCTGATGCCTATTTGATTGGAATTGTAGATTCAGCCAATAAGGTCCGCGCCAAAAAAATTACTGTTGAAGAAGCACTTGAATCAATCAGAGAATCAGAAACGAAAGCAGATGCAGTTTGGAAAGTTTATTTAGGAACCTATCTTGTTCCTGAAGAAAAAGCGATCATCGATCAGATGGAAAAAGAATTTCCACCACTCAAAGCAGGAGTCAAACAACTTCGTATCCTCCTAGAAACAAGAAACGAAGTTGAATTAGAAAAGTTTGTCACTGTGGATATGTACCCCATCTTTGAACCACTTACTCACCACTTAGATGATTTGATTCGTGTTCAACTAAAAGTGGCCAAAGAAGAATATCATAAATCGGAAGCACAGTTCAAAAGTTCTCTGGCCATTGTCACTGCAGTTGTAGCCATTGCTTTCGTTTTGGTTTTTGTCATTGCGATCTTTTTCTCTGATTCCATTGCTGCTCCTATGAAAAAAATTGTGGAGGTAGCACAAACAGTATCCATCGGGGATCTGGATGTTGATTTAGAAACAAAACATAAAACTCATGCCAATGCAAAACACTTAGAAGGAAACGAAATTCAACAACTTTCACAAGCTTTTATGGAACTTGTTTCTTTTATCAAAGAAAGAGCAGAACACTTAGAACGAATTGCTAATTCAGATCTCAGTGCCGATGTCACACTCAAATCAGAACGAGACCAACTGGGTCTGAGTTTGCGTCGTATGCTGATCAACCTATCTGATGTAGTAGAAAAACTTTATTTTTCCTCACAAGAAGTGGATTTGGGAGCCCAACAATTAGCGGATGCCAGCACTTCCCTTTCGGAAGCAGCCAGCGAACAAGCTAGTGCTGTAGAAGAAATTTCGGCAACCCTCACAGAAATAAGCAACAGTTTCCTTGCAAATGCTGAAAATGCAGAAAGAATGACAGAATTCTCGGAATCAACCGCAAAACAAGCATTAGAAGGAAATTCAAAAATGAAGGATCTAGTCTCTGCAATGGGAGAGATTAGTAATTCCTTTGACCAAATTTCAAAAATTAACAAGGTCATCAATGATATAGCATTCCAAACCAATATCTTAGCACTCAATGCAGCAGTTGAAGCAGCAAGAGCTGGTCAACATGGAAAAGGATTTGCTGTCGTCGCAGAAGAAGTTAGAAACCTTGCTCAAAAAAGTGCAAATGCTGCTGATGAAACCACCCTACTCATTGAGTCTTCGATGAAAAAAGTAAAACTAGGAAACGATGCCACGGAAAAAACCGCCGAAGTTCTTGGCCAAATTTCTGATAGTGCAGAGAACGTAAGTAATCTCACAAAAGATTTAGCCTTATCCATTCATGAACAAAAATCTGCTGTTTTACAAATCACCCAAGGCATAGACCAGGTAACAACCGTTACTTCAACTACTGCGGCTTCTGCCGAAGAAGTGGCCGCATCAAGCGAAACCTTAAAACGACAAGTTGAAATTATGCGGTCTGTAATCATGAGTTTTAAGCTAAAAGATGATGGATCTAAATCAACAGCCCTTACTCGGGTCGAAAGACCAAGAATTGTTTTGTAGGCCAGTGATGAATCAGCAATTAAAATCGTGGGATATGAGTGCAGACGAAGATACCATGAAAGATTTGTATCTTTGTTTTAGCTTGGAAAATAGGGATTATGCATTTGAAGTTCGTCACCTAACAGAGATATTGGCACTCCCTGCCATCACTACAATCCCAGGTACGGCACCCTTTCTGAAAGGTGTGATCAATATACGAGGAAAAATCATACCAGTGATGGATGTTCGATTGCGGTTTGATATGCCTTTTAAACCTTATCATGAAAGAACTTGTGTCCTTCTTGTTGAGTTGGATGGTTTACCACTTGGTTTGATCGTAGATACGGTTAACGATGTTTTAAGGATTCCTTCAGAAAATATTGACTTAGCTCCAAAAATTGGAGAATCAAAATCTTCTCGATTCATTTACGCCACTGGACGAGTAGGTGATTCAGTAAAGATTCTTATCAATCTACAAAGATTACTGACTGAAGAAGAAACAGTTTTGATTAAGGACATTCCGGGAAATTAATCCATGGAAAGAGACGATGTATTAGAATATCTGTTAGAAGCACGGGAAACACTTGAAAACATCGAAAAGGAACTCCTACAATTCGAGAAATCAACGTTAGATGGTAGCCTAGTAGAAAGAGAACTGCTTGATACATTATTTCGACATTTCCATACCATCAAAGGGAGCTCTGGTTTTTTTGGATTATCTGCCATTGTAAAAATGGCCCATGCAGCCGAAAATCTCCTCGATTATTTGCGAAACAATCCAGAAGCACAAGACGAAGACACTTTAGAATTACTGATCACTGCCCTCGACCACTTGAACGAGTTAGTGGAACACGAAGAATCGTCTCCATCTGGTGGCGATTTTTTTAACGAGGAACAAACCAAATTCTTAAAAAAATTGAACGACAAAAATGATTTAATCCGTGTTAAACAAATTCAAACAATAGAAACCTCAGAGCCTAAACAGGATGAGTCTGAGTTTGGATTGTTTTCTGAAACAAAGGAGAACAAAAATCAAAATGAAGAGTTTGGTTTATTCATAGAAAATTCGGCACCGAATACTAACGAAGAGTTTGGGCTGTTCTCAAATGACTCTAAACAATTACCAAATGAAGAGTTTGGATTATTTGCAAAACAAGAAGAACCTTTTGGGAAAGAATCTCTTAAAAAAACAGAGGAAATTTTAAAAACAGAAAAAAAATCTATTATCAAAAAAGATATTCGAATTGATACAGATAAGTTAGATTCTCTTCTCGACATTGTTGGAGAAATAGTCATCACCGAACCGATGGTAACCGATCATCCAGATATCACAAAACTCAAACTAGAAAACTTTCAAAAAACGGCTCTCCAGTTAAAAAAATTAATTAGAAATCTTCAGGAAATCACTCTTAGTTTAAGAATGGTTCCGATTGCCGGAATTTTCACCCGTATGGAACGTCTTGTGAGAGACACTGCAAAAAAAACAGGCAAACAGGTGTTACTTAGCATCTCCGGAGAAGATACGGAAATAGATAAATCCATCATTGAAGAAATGTATGACCCCTTAGTCCACATCATTCGAAATGCCATCGATCACGGATTAGAAACACCACAAGAAAGAAAAGAAGCCGGCAAACAACCTCAAGGGACAATCCAACTAACAGCGAATCAATCAGGTAAAGAAGTATGGATCGAAGTATGCGATGATGGAAAAGGTTTAAATCGAGAAAAAATTTTAAATAAAGCGATATCACTTGGACTCATCCATCAATCGGAAACAGAAAATCTTGAAGACAAAGATGTTTGGGAATTTTTATTTCATCCAGGTTTTTCTACAGCAAACCAAGTTACCGACTTATCCGGACGAGGTGTTGGCCTAGATGTCGTTAGAAAAAATGTAACCACATTAAAAGGATTCGTCGATGTATTTTCGAATTATGGCTACGGAACAACATTTCTCATTCGAGTCCCTTTGACTCTTGCCATCATTGAAGGACTCGTTGTTCGAAAGTCGGATACTTATTTTATCTTACCTTCCATAGATGTAAAGGAATCAATGTTTCTTTCCAATGAACCTATCAACGAACTATATAAGAATAACCATAGTATTCAATATAGAACCAACCAGATTTCCATTGTCGATATAAACTTATTATTCGGAAAAGATTCCGATTTAAACGATCAAAGGTATCTTAAAGAAAAATACTTAATTGTTACAGAATCACATGAAAAACAAATGGGGATTGTTTTTGATGAAATCCTAGGAAACCAATCGATTGTGATTAAACCCATATCACCAATATTTAAAAACATCAATGGTCTTGCCGGTTGCACCATACTTGGCAACGGCCATGCAGGTTTAATTCTTGATGTAAGAAAACTAATTAGCAACCATCTATCGTCGGTTACAATATGAAGAAACATACAGTCATTGTTGTGGATGATCAAAAATCTGTGCGCAGTATGATTAAACGTTGGATTGAATCTGATTCTAACTGGGAAGTCGTAGGAGAAGCAGCAAACCCTTATGAAGCCAGAGATCTCATAGTAGAAAAACAACCAGAGGCGATGACTTTAGATGTTCATATGCCGGGAATGGATGGAATTGTTTTTCTAAAAAAACTTCTCCCACAATATCCTATGCCAGTGATTATGTTTAGTTCCTCAACCACAGAAGGGGCTAGTATAACTTTGGAAGCACTTGAAGCAGGTGCCTTTGATTATGTAACCAAACCCATAGGCACACCAGAAAGTTTAACTGAAACAAAAGAAGACTTGCTCTCAAAATTAAAAGAAAGCCTAAATTACAATTTAACAAAGATTAGCTTTGACTCTCAAACTGAACCCCCGACAACAAAAAAAGATCACCAAAAGACAACCTTCAAAAGAAAATTCATCTTCATTGGTTCTTCAACAGGGGGAACAACCGCCTTACGAAATTTGTTAAACAACGTCGATGAAAGTTTCCCACCGATTCTGATTGCGCAACATATGCCCGAGAACTTTACAGCTTTGTTCGCACAGCGACTCAACGCTGATTTAAAGGTGCGGGTGAAAGAAGCAAAAGACAAAGAAGTTTTACAATCTGGCCATGTATACATTGCGCCCGGGAATTTCCACCTTGGGATCCAAAAGATTGGTCCAGAGTATTATACAAAAATATTCCAAACAGATAAAAAGAATGGGCATAGACCATCTGTGGATGTTTTATTCGAATCGGCAAGCGAACTAGGAATCGCAGAGAATAGCATCGGCATTATACTTACAGGAATGGGTAGTGACGGAGCTTCGGGTCTATTGGCATTAAAAAACCAAGGGTGCCTCACCATTGGACAGAATAAGGAAACATGCGTTGTTTATGGGATGCCAAAAGTTGCCTACGAATTAGGAGCAGTCACTTATCAAGTTCCTTTAAATATGATGGTAGATAAAATTAGGGAAATTGCCTCATTATGATTCCGCATAGTTTGTTATTTGATAGCGAAAACACAAAACACACTGCAAAATTATTAAAGGAAATAAATTATACCTTTGAAAGAGTAGTTCAATTTGAAGAAATTGCAAAAGCTTTGGAAGATGGAAAATTTCATTTTCTAATATTTCACGTTGCAGATGTAACAAATGATGAAGAACAAAAGAAACTTACAGAACTCACCAAACATTTTCCACAAACGCTAATTCTTGTCATCACTGACAAAACCAAATGGGATACCACAGCATCCCTCTTAAAACAACATATGGTTTATGATTTTATTCAAACACCAATAGAAATAAACCAGTTACAGTTTACATTAGACAGATCTCTTCAATACCTTTTAACAAAACTAAAATCTCAATTCATCAATGAAGCAGAGAATCATCTCTATAGACGTATGGTTGAAATTTTTGATTGGAAAAAATCCCTTTCTCACAAAGAAAACGAAAACATTGCATCAGATATCATTCACCAAATGAATATCAATCTATTTCAAGGCAGTGGAATTGGAACTTTAATGAGTGTTGTCAGTATTCTAATATCTAAAGGCAAATTAGATGATGAAGGGAAACATTATTCCATACCCAAAGCCATTATGGATTTATTAGTAGAGAATTATGACGCTGCCAAAAGTATGTTTGACAGCATGTCTATTTCGCAATCGGTCATCGATGATGAAACAATTATTGAAAGCAAAGAATCTCCACAAAAACTTCTATCCATTATCAATGGAGAAATGGAAATTTTAAACGAAGCACTTACAATCAAATCACAAAAATTTAATTTAAGTCAAATCCCAACTTCAGTTGTAGGTAAAAAAATTCGTTTTGACGAATCAAAACTCTCCTATGTCATTCGAGAAATTCTACTCAATGCCATCAAATATTCGAGAGATAAAGATATTATTTATGTAATTTTCTTTCACAAAGAAAATTTTTTAGAATTAAAGGTAATTAATCCAGCATATCAAAATGACGATGGAAGCAGTGGAGTTCCAGAAAAATATGAAACCTTCGTTTTCGAACCTTTTTTCAGAATTTCATCGGTAGTCGATGATAGTTACGCGAAATTTGAACAATTCAGATTTGGGCTCGGCCTGCCACTGGTAAAAAAAATTTTAGACCAACACCAATCCAATGTTCAAATTTATAATATAGAGAATAACTTTAGAAATGAAAATTCAAAAGATGTATGTTTAACAATTCGATTTCCATTGTTTGATAAGGAGAAATAAAAATGGCAAAAATTCTAACAGTTGACGATGCACCGGCAGTTTTAAAAATACTGAACCTGGTCTTAACAACAGAAGGACACGAAGTTACATCAGCTACCAACGGAACAGATGCACTTCAAAAAATTGAATCATCGAGTTTTGACATAGGAATTTTTGATGTGAATATGCCAGGAATGACTGGGATTGAGTTAACAGAAAAGGCACTAAAAACAGAAAATGGTAAATCCATGAAAATTGTCATGCTCACAACTGAATCAAGTGATGAAATGAAAAACAAAGGGAAGGCAGCAGGCGCAGTGGGATGGCTTGTAAAACCGTTTGCCAACGAATCTTTGGTTAAACTTATTTCTCAATTAACGTAGTTAAACGATGGCATCTATTCTTGTAGTCGATGACTCCTCTGCCGTTTTAAAAATTGTTCGATTGGCCTTGAGTAGTCAGGGTCATAGAGTCATTACTTGCGATTCAGGGGAAGAAGCTTTAGAAATTCTGAAAGCAGACCCATCCATTAGTCTCGGTATTTTTGACTTCAACATGCCAGGTTTAAGTGGGGTGGATTTAATTCTCGAAACCAAAAAAAAAGTTGGGAACAGTAATTTCAAATTATTAGTTTTATCTGTTGAGAACAAACCAGAAATCATCTCTAACGCTTTGTTTCAAGGTGCAGATGCCTGGATGCTGAAACCATTCAACAACGAACAGTTAATCAAACAAGTAGCGGAGCTTCTATATTAATGTTATCCTTGGAAGTAAACGTAATCTTTGCAGTTACCATAATATCTGTAATATTCAATACTTCATTAGCGTTTATAATTTACTTTCTATCAAAACACTCCAAATCAGAAGTGAAGTTAGTATATACGGCTTTTTTTTTAGCTGTTCTCGTATTTAGAAACTTTGCCCTTTATCTCTTTGGAGAAGAAAACGAAAAGATCTTTTTTTTCTTCTCGGAAAGTTGTTCAATTTTTGGTTCTTATCTACTAATAGCTGCGATAGCACCTGTTGCGACAAAGAAAATCAAACCAACCTACCTATATTTTATTTCAATTTTTGTTTATCTATTGTTTGTTACTCTTCTATTAACAGAAATAAGTTTTTTTTGGATCGCTTTCCCATCTTCTCTCTTTAATGCAGGAGTCCTTGTTATATTTGGAGTTATTGTTTATGAACTAAATACCTATCCCAAAGCATTTAGAATCTTCTTTTTAACTACATGTTTGATCATTGCCCTGCAGAGGCTTGCATTTCCCTACCTTTTTAGTTTAGAATGGTATAGGCCTCTCGGTTATATCATCAATACCTTGTTTATGTTTTTATTTGGAGTTGGCTGTATAATCTTTAATTTCAACATACAAACAAAAAAACTCAACTTATCATTAGAAGAATTAGAACTTTTACAGAAAACAATCAAAGATGTAAATGTCCGACTTCTCATCATGTACAACCAACTGCCTGCTATCATTTATAATATTGAATTTTTACCTGAACCAAGGACTTCTTATATCAGCCCGAAAATGGAGGAAATCACTGGTTATGGCCTGAATTTCTTTTATGAAAATCCAGATTTTTTCAAGGAGATTGTGATCCCAGAAGACCAACACAAAATCGCCGAATTGTTTGCTGGTCACTCGCCGGTGATTCTTCGGATGATTCACGCCAATGGTTCACTCATTTGGACAGAACATTATGTGAATGTTTCTTTTGATATACTGGGAATCGAAAAACGTATTGATGTAGTGGCACTCGATATTACGAAATCAAAAAAAACAGAAATTTCCTTATTACAGGAGAAAAATTTAAACAACACTGTATTTGATAATGCTGCAAACTTAATTTTGTTAACAGATGCAAAAGGATTGATTGAAAGTATCAACTCTGCTGCGGAAACTATCTTAGGAATACAAAAAATAGATGTTTTAGGAAAATACATTCAAGATGTAATTTTATTACCGGAAGACAGAGAGTATCTTAAAGATGTGTTAGATGATGTTAATGAAATCCAAAACATTGCAGAAAGTTTAATTTTACGATGTGTGACCACGACAAACCAAATTCTTTTTTTAGAATGGAGACTAGGGATCATTCGTGATAACCGTAGCGAACCTTCGAAGATCATATGGATTGGAATTGATCAAACATCAAAACGTGCAGCAGAAATAGAGCTCAAAGAATTGAATAAATCTCTAGAAGAAAAAGTGAAAGCAAGAACCAAAGAATTACAATCTAGTAATTTTGAATTGAACTCTGCTCTTTTTGCTTTAAGAGAAGCACAACAAAAATTAATTCAAAGCGAGAAAATGGTTTCTCTTGGACAGTTGGTTTCTGGACTTGCGCATGAAATTAACAATCCCATTGGGATGATCAAATCATCAGTAGAAACATTAATTTCCGAATGGGAAGAAGAAAGGATCCAGGAAAAAACATTACGTATTAGCGAATTGATTAAGTTAATTCTGGATACTGATCCTAGTGGACTTCGTATCATCACGGGACTATCCAATAGGCAAGCTCGCATATCACTGATTGATAGTTTCAGAAAACATGAACTTCCTTTTAGCGAAGAACTTGCAGAACTCTTTGTTGATTCGGGGATACGCAATGTATCTCACCCGATCATCTCTAAAATCAAATCAACCATTCAGAACAAAGAGGATTTCCAAATTTTAAGAAGAATTTTACTCGTAAAACAATCCTCCGAACATATTTTATATTCAGTAAAACGGCTTTCAAAAATTACATACACTCTTAAAAACTTTGCAGGACTACAATCCAACTTAGAATTATCCGACTATTCATTAACCGATACAATTCATTCAGCAGTATCCCTTTATAAGGAATATTTTTTACGTGATATCAATCTTGTATTAAATTTAGAATATAGTGGGAACGTTCGATGCATTCAAGGAGATTTAGTTCAGCTCTGGAGCCAAATCATTTGGAACTCCATTCAAGCGGTTGCTTCCAAGGGCACAATCCAGATTCGAAGTTTTAAAAAATCAGAAACAGTTGTTGTAGAAATTGAAGATTCAGGAGTTGGAGTTTCACCAGAAAATCAAACAAAAGTGTTTATGCCTTTTTTCTCAACAAAGACAACCGGAGATGGCCTCGGGCTTGGGTTATATTTAGTAAAAGAAATTGCAAACAGGCACAATGCGAATGTAGAATTTGAATCTAACCCAGGAAGAACTGTTTTTAAAGTGATTTTTCCCTTAACTACTTAATTGTAATTTTTTCTGTAGAATTTGTTTTACCAATCAAATAAACATCTTCGCCAAGAGATTTCAATTCGGACATCACATCATCCGTATGAGATGGATCCACTACAAGAATGTATCCAATCCCCATATTAAAAGTCCCATACATGTCGTGACGATCCAATGCATAATCTTTTTCTAATTTGGAAAAAACATAACTTTCTGGAAGATGAGTGATTTCCGCACCAATTCCTTTGGGTAATACTCGCGGGATATTTTCATAAAATCCTCCTCCAGTTATGTGAACCATTCCTTTAATGGAAAACTTTTCAATTAAACTCAAAATAGTTTTTACATAAATTTTTGTTGGTTGGAAAATATGATCTTTTAAAAAATCCAATTCCGCAGTAGAAGATGGTAATTTTCCATCTTTTAATAATAATCTTCTAATAAGAGAAAAACCGTTGCTATGTGGTCCAGAGGAACCGAGCCCAATGATAGAATCGCCAACTTTGATCGTACGGCCATCAATCATCTTTTGTTTTTCAACAACACCAACTACAAAGCCAGCCAAATCATATTCATCATCAGGCATTACTCCTGGGTGTTCAGCCGTTTCCCCACCAACAAGAGCACAATCCGCCAACTGACAACCCTTAACGATACCAGATACGATGGCTTCCATTCTTGGCAGAAATAATTTCCCACAGGCAATATAATCCTGAAAAAACAATGGTTTCCCACCATTCACAAGAATATCATTCACACACATTGCGACCAAATCAATCCCAACAGAGTCATGAATATCAAGTAACCGTGCAATTTGTAACTTGGTACCAACACCATCTGTTCCAGAAAGTAAAATTGGTTCTTGGTAAGACTTCAAAAAACCAACATCATAACAGGCGGCAAATCCACCTAACCCACCTAAAACATTTTTGTTATGCGTAGATGCTACATTTGTTTTGATTCGTTTAACAAACTCTTGCCCTTTTTCGGTATCAACGCCAGCTTCTTTATACGTAACTTTGTTTGAATTAGACATGGAGTTTTCCTGTAGTAGTATTAATGAGCGAAAGAGTGTGATTAGGAGTGATTGTTTTTGCAATCCTTCCTGCCAAATGAACATAGTCCGAATCAGAAGTATTTAAAAGAATATCCAACTGATTTTTATTTTCTTGGAAGTCAGGAAGATTCAAAACTCGTTTCATATGTAATGTAGTGCCTAAATTACCATCGTAAACTTTTACTTTTGGATAATTATAAATAATTCGTTCTTTGAGAAAAACATAGTGAGTGCAACCCAAAACAAAAACATCACAGTCTTTCACTACGGTTTTTATTTTTGAATCAAATAAATTCCAAGCATCTTCCCAAAGATCTTTGTCGATTAATTTAGCAAGACCTTCGCAAGGGACAGGAAGGATCTCAGTTCCCGCAGGGAATCCTGAAACCAGGTTTTTAAACTTTTCTTCTTTTAAAGTTAAGTCTGTTGCAAAAACCGCAATTTTTACTCCAGGATTTTCTGCTACTGCTGGTTTCAAAGCAGGTTCCATTCCAAAAATAGGGACAGAGTGTTTTGTTCTCAAAAAATCCGCTGCTGCCGACGTTGCCGTATTACAAGCAAACAAAACTGCTTCACAATCTTTTTCTAACAAATATTCAAAGGCATTTTTCGAAAGTTCCAAGACTTCCGATTTGGATTTTTGTCCGTAAGGTGAATTGATTAAGTCACCAAAGTAAATGTAATCAATATTAGACGTTTCTTTCCAGAGTGTCCTAAGGACAGATAGACCGCCAAGGCCTGAGTCAAAAATTCCAATTTTGTAACGGCCTCGTGAATTCATCTAAGATGCTAAATATTTCCTGATATTGTCAGCGAGAGTTTCATAAATCCACTCGAACTTTGTTTCATCTTCCTCTAATAGCGTGACTCTAAATCCATTTCGATTACAACAAAATGAACTAAGAGGAACAACACAGATTCCTGCAGAAGCTAACAAATGCAATACGAATCTTCGATCCAAAGCAGCTTTATCCATTAAGGGCGCCACAAAATCACGAACTTTTGTATTTACAATTGGAAGTGTCATATGAGATTTCAATGCCCCGTCCTCAAAGAGGACAGTTAAATAAAAAGCACCTTTGGGTTGAATGACTTTAACACCAGGTATCCCGGTAAGAATCTTTGTAGCCTTTTCTGCTTTCTTTTTAAACTTCTGGTTTCTAAATTTTAAATGGTTTAAAAATTCTGGATGGGAATAAACAAGAGGGATGGAAAGTTGCGGAAGAGTCGTCGAACAAACCTCCAACATCTTTGCATCTAATAATGACTTAATGTATCTTTCAAAAGTTGGGTCATTTTTACGATTAAAAACCTCAAGCCAACCACATCGAGCACCTGGCCATGGAAATTCTTTAGAGATGGATCTGAGAGCAAAACCACAAACTTTGTCACCTATGACTTCTGATAAGTGGATACTTCCCCATTCTGAATAATTTACATGTGCATAAGTTTCATCGCAGATTAAAATGATATCATACTTTTCGCAAATTTTGACAATCTCTCGCATGACTTCTTTTGGATAAACAGCACCGGTTGGATTATCTGGATTGATCAGTAGAATCCCTGCGATTGAGTCATTATATTTTACTTTATTTTCAATATCTTCTAAATCAGGCATCCAATCATTATCTGGATTCAATTCATAAGTAAGGTGTTCATATCCAGAGTGTGCTGCTTCAGCGGAAGATAACGTAGAATAGGCGGGAGAAGGACCAAGTATCCTTGCTTCTCGTCTCATAAAACCAAAAATTTTTGCGACTGCATCCCCAAGACCATTAAAAAACAAAATGTCCTCAGATGTGATTTGTGCCCCACCACGTTCATTGACTTTGGATGCTAAAAACTTACGAGTGGTTTCGTCCCCTTGTGTCGCTGTGTAGGCCCAAGATTTGTTTTGGGCTACAAGTCCACTGACGATATCCTTCATCCAAGTTGGTACAGATTCTCCTTTTTGGATGGGATCACCGATGTTTTCCCAGGTGATACTAACTCCCATTGCCTCAATTTGTTTAGCAAGGGCAACAATCTGGCGGATTTCATAAATGAGTGCATCAGCACCCGAGTGGACTATATTTCTTCTCATAAAATTTACTGGCCCTTTTTATAGGCGGCTTCGACCAAAGGGATCGATAATTCCATCTCTTGGGTATCCCGTAATATCTTCAACCGTAAGACGCCTCCGAGACCAACAAGTCCCACTTGTTCTCGTAAATCGTTGATATGGCGGATTTGGAGGCCATTTGCACCCTCTATAAAGTCATACCGACGCAGTCCGCCTTTTTCCGCAGAAGAATTTGGTTCTATGTCATAAACCAAAACTCCAACGGTTTCTCCTGGAATTCCAAGAGAACGCCTGTGATCAGGTAGCGGAGCAGTGGCCATTACACCAAGAGTGGCAGGACGAATGTTCTGTCCTACATTCTGTTCGATTTGTCGTAGGACCCGTTTCGCATAACTAATGGGAATTGCAAATCCTATCCCGGCGCTCGCCCCAGACGATGAGCGAATCATACGATTGATTCCCACCACTTCTCCATAAATATTCAATAGCGGGCCACCACTGGAGCCTGGATTGATGGCTGTATCCGTTTGGATATGGGTTTGTCCCGTTTCGTCCAAATCTTCTCGAGATTTGGCAGATACCACACCCACAGTAAATGTTTTTTCGAGTCCATAAGGCGAGCCAACAGCAATGGCCCAATCCCCGACCTCAATTTCATCCGAATTTCCTAAAAAAGCCGGAGTAAAACGGTCGTTACTTGGGATTTTTAACAAGGCAATGTCCGCCCGTTCATGGCTTCCCACATAACGAGCAGGGAAAATGCGACCATCCGACATGATAATTTCTATAATCTCTGCATTTTTGATGACGTGGTAGTTTGTGACAACAAACCCTCTCTCATCGATGATAAAACCACTGCCAATGGAAGAAATCCGATCTTCCCTGCTTTCGCCGAAAGCATATGGATGGAAAATCATCTCTGTTTTTTTGGTCCGAATCGAAACGACAAATTGTTGGGCTTCGCGATATACATTACGAAAACTAGTTTGGATCTGAATGGCCTGGCTTTGTTTGCTAGATGAAATTGGTTTAGGAGATGCAAATAGTTTTGTGACAGCTGATCGAATCTCGGGAAAGAAGATTGCGAACAAAAGTACAAAAACTAAGGCAAAGTTAATGTAGACGACTGGCGGAATCGAAGTTTTTCTTTCCATAGAATGCCAAAACCCCTTCCACTTTTGCCGATTCCCCTTCCTTGTCGAACCAAAAAGATTCCTCGAATATTCTTGTTTTTACTGATTCCGCTTTTTCTTTCCGGGTGTTTGCCTTATTTATTTCATCTGGGGAAGGAACAATCTTCGATCATCTTGGGTCGTGAAAAAATAGATGAAATTCTAAAACACCAAGGTTTGGATTCGCAAACAAAACAAAAATTAAACTTAATCCGAGAAGCAAGAATGTTTGCCATCGGGGAACTCGCGCTAAACGAAAAAGGTGGATTTGAATATTATACAAAATTAGATAGAGAAGAAATAGGTTGGAATGTAAGTGCTTCAGAAGCATTAGAGTTAAAGTCTTATACATGGTGGTTTCCCATTGCTGGTACTGTTCCCTATAAAGGGTTCTTTGAAAAAGAAATGGCCATTTCTTTAGAAAAAGAATTAAAAAGAGAAGGTTTAGACACACGCATCCGCCCTATCGGAGGATACTCGACACTTGGTTGGTTTTCTGATCCAGTATTGTCTCCCCAGTTAAAATGGCCAGACTATCGACTTGTGGGACTCGTTTTTCATGAAATGGCACATGCAACTGTTTACCTCGCTGGGGATTCCATATTAAATGAGTCTTATGCAAGTTATGTGGAAGAAAAGGGAATCGAATTATATTATACTAAGAAGGAAGGGGAAAAAAGTGCCAATTTGGAGAAATTCCGTAGAGATAAAACAAGAAGAGAAGTTACCCTGCATCTTTTGAAAAAATATGCGGAAAAATTAAAAATACTGTATGCCTCTCCTCTAGAGAATGAACAAAAGAGAATTCAAAAAAACTTGCTTATGGTTGAATTCAAAGAAGAAGTGATTCAAAAAAAATTAGTCCCCGAAGAAAAATCCAAAGAATTTTTAGCAAGGGAATGGAATAACGAAGATTTTTTAGGTACACTTCGTTACCATTCGGGTGAAGTCAGTTTTGAAACTTTGTTTCAAAAATCTAACAATAACTTCCAAAAATTTCATGAAGAAGTAAAAAAACTTTTTGATCTATCAGAGGAAGAACGCAAAAAATTTTTAAACGAAACTCTTTAATCCTCAATCATGGCCGAAGTATATAACTTATAACCAATCCAAAATCGGTCATCGATTGTCGAATTCCGCGCCGCTTCCTTACCCTCTACTAATCGAACATGTAAAGGTTTTGGCAAATCACTTGTTTGCAAAAATTGTTTTAGAAAAAACAAATTATGAACACCAGATTGAATTCCGGAATGCAAAACAAACAAGCCACTATTTTCTCGAGCTAGATAGTAAGCGACTCCACTAAAATCATTTGTATATTGAGCGGAATTTCCTATTCTTTGGTTTGCATATAATTTAGTGACACTTCCAGATCTTCCAGACGTGTCAAACAATGGTGTTCCACCACTACATAAATAATGATTCTGACACCAACCGATTTCCGCAAAATCGACGCTAAATGCTGCACTGGAATCTTTTTTTCCATTTGTTTCCCATAACAAAAGATTGGCACTGATTTCGTTCTCTAAAGATGACTTCCAACCCAGAACGGATACATCAGTTTTTTTGGGCGAAATAGAAGCAATTTTGATCGTTTGATTTGCGATAAAATCAGGAACGGAAGCAACAGAATAATATTCCATATCTGGTAAAACCATAGGCACCACTGCATGGATTCCGGAACTATAGATATAGTGACGACTTGTCTTATTGAGTCGTAAACTCGTTCTATATTTATCGACCAAAGATTCTCGTAGGATCACTTCCTGGTTTCCCGATTCAGCAGATCGGAAATACCTGACAGACTCTCTGTAGATTAATTTGTTATCAGAAAACATTTCCCGCCCTAAAGACTTACCCGATGCAAAGCTTAATAGGTATGTTTTTTTACCATGATCGAAAATCCCATGAAACTCCTGTTTACCGATCATCTTTTTCTTTAATTTTTCCGAATGTACTTCAAAATTTGGGATGTGTTTTACATACAAATCTCCATCAGAAAAACGACTGGAAGTAAATCGAAACATATCGCGAGCAATCGCTAGATCAAAAAAACTTTCCGAACTATTTTTTTCTAAACTTTGTTGCAAAAGAAAATGGAAAAAAAACTCATACTCCTCTTTCAATTCAGGACTTAAAAATTCTCCTCGGTTTTTTCGATTAAATTCATTTAAGATGCCAATGTATTCCTCAGGTTTTTGGGTTTTTGCCAACTGGAACAACTTCAAAAATGGATTCGAATGTTGAATCGAGGAAGGTTGGTTTTTTAAATAATCAAGTTTCCATTTCAAATCATTCCACTTTTCTTGCCAAAACCGATTTCCTTCACCTAACTCTTTATCTATGGACTGAATCTTTGAAACCATAGACGAAGCCATTTCAAAGTCGCCACGAAGTAATAAAGCCTTTGCCAGTTCCAAACGAAAAAAAAGTGTTCGATAACTACGCCCTTCCTTCACCTCTTCCGCAAGCAATAACTCAACCAATGAATTCACTTCCTGGTTTTTCTGGAATGGAATAGAAGTCAAAAGTAAATGATAAAATAAAGTTCGGTTTAAATGTGAAAGTTTCGTCAAGACCGATTCACCACTAGTTAGGTATTCTGGTGTTAACGACATAGGCTCAAAATATCCCGTCTGGACTTGTTCTTTCCAAGCTGTATATAGTCTCAATCGATATGAATCATAAATGGAATCTGCATATCCAAATTTCGTAAAATCCCGAGAAAGGACTTTTTCATCAAAATTTTTCCAATCCTTTTTAAACCCATAATTGTAGGCTGAAGTAGAAGTGAGAGTTGTTAGATAAATATCCTTGTCACCTAACAAAAATCCTTTATGGAAATATATTTCCAAAATACGATTTTTGACTACTGTTTTCTCTTTAGCAGTTTTAGCAAGTTTAGCCAGTTTGTTTGTCTCTGACTCTGCTTCGTAAAACATATAATTCTGGATGTATAATGTACCCAACCGATATGCTTGTAAAAAAGGATCCTCTTTTGATTCTACTTTCGATCGAAGTTCATTTTTAGAGGCAATCTCTTTCACATTCCCACTACGAAGTTGAAAGTAAAACTCTAAGGCACCCAAATAGAGATCCTTTTCGTCACCGATAAAATCAGAGGAGTTATATTTACAATCCTCTTTCTCCTTAGAAGAAAGACAAGAAACCAAATACTCATATCGAATTTGATTTTGAAATGGTGATTTAGAATATTTAATCCAAAGAGGTCTAAAAATTGTTTTTTTAGGAACATTAGGGAAAATTTCCGTTTTTATTTTTGCCAATTTCAACTCAAGACCTGGTAAAAACTGGTCACCATCATCTAACAGAGTGGATGCGGTATAATAATTTTCATACGCATCTACAAATTCCTTCGATTTCTCTTTTAAGAAGCCTTCTTCAATCAGTTGTTTTATTTTTTTTTCTAAACCATCTTTAGAAATTGAAAATTCTTTCCAATTTCCTAGCAAGAAACGGTTAGGATCTTTTGCAAATTCGTCTAACCTCTTGGAAGAAAAATCTTCGCTGTTGTTGGAGTTATAAGAAACAATATTCTGAACTCGTTTTGATCGTAATACTTCAAATAGTTTACTGATTAAATTCCATTCTTTCTCTGTGTCAAAACTTGCTTCATTCATCCCAATCATGGAAATTTCAGAGCCGCTGCCTTGGAATATTTCGCGCAAAGGAAACACCTGAGATTTTTCATCACCGAACAAACTTGTCTGATTGCTGAGAGGTCGGTTTGTTACTAGGTAATCGGTGTCATACAAATAAATACCCAAATTTCCAGAAGGTAGAGCCCTCACATTCTGATTTTGTCTTTTCTTTTCATTTTCGCCATAGATAGTTACCCATTTCAACCGACGTTCAGTTCTTTCCGAAAATAATTCGTGGTGGTTTCTGTCGAAATAAATTGTTGGGTATATGTTTAATTTATGGTATTCCATCAAAACAGACTTCACCAAACCTCCGTTTGCCTTCATTCCGATAAGCTGTATGGTTGGGTATGTGTTTTGTATTTTGGGAATACAAGCGCTCAAATCAGCTTGGATCCTACAAACATCTGCTTTTAATTTTCCTTCCTGAAAATAAAGAAAAACATTCGATCCATTCGTAGGATAAAATCCAATCCAACCGTTTAGAAACAAATCTGTTGCAGAACGTTTTGGTTCCAAAAAAGGAGAACGTTCAGGTGACACTTGTTTTATTTTCCCAAGGATTCCATCTAAATTCTGAATTTCCAATGTTTGTTGCTTTAAGGAAGCAACTACAGATTCCCGTTTTAATGCCTTTTCAGAAATTAAATTACTGAGCCTGCGATAACCCTTAACCCACTTTACTAAATCTTGATAATATAAATTCAATTTAGAATCTTCAAATTCAAATTGTGCCGAGATTAAATCTCGAAACAATTCAAGACTTCTAAAGTTCTCCCAGTGATTGACAAAAGCTTTTGTTTCATTCGATGTCAGCTGTGTTTCTGAGTATGTTTCCAAAAAGTCAACCAATCGATGTTTAGGAGAAAAAAGACGAACATTTAAGTTGGATTGGTAAGTTTGAAAAGCCTCCTTTCCAAAAAGCAAATGATTAGATTTTTTTTCAGATCCAATATTAAATTTTTCCCACTTAAATCTCTGCGCATTCGCCCAGAACATCTCTTCATCTAATCTAAATTCATATGCTAACTCAGAGGTTTCTTTCCATTTTTTTTCCGCCATAAAAATGTCACCTAACTTCATGTAAACGGAATAAAGATTTAATTGAGCACGTATTCTCGTTCGTCTTGGAATAGGGTCGTTTGATAAACCGATGATCCTAGGATCCACCAAGCCAGGGTTTTCCAACGCCTCAACGGCTCTCCCCAATATATGATGAAAATCTTTTCCTTCGCTCTCTAAATGAAGAGATAAATAATACAAAGTGGCTCCATATACGATGTCGAACTTTGGATTGTTTGACCTGAATTGATTTTCACAAAACTCAATCGGTTCGGTACAATTGGCAACTTCTCTTTGTTTCCAAATTTCTAATTGGTGCAGAAACTGCTCTAAGAACTTACGTTTAATCTCTAAAGAAAAATCAGAGGATTCCTGTAGCGAAAAAATCGAGTGAGCATAATTTTGAAATAAATTTTCTATTCCCTTATTTGATTTATTTTCAAAAAGAATGTTGGTTAGTTCTTTATAATGTTCGACTGCTTCTACTTGTAAGTTACTTCTTTGGTAAATTTGTGCCTCTACCTGTCTTGATTTTGCGAGAATGTTTTTACCAATGATTGTCTCATCTAAATCCTTGGAGGTGATTAATTCATTTCTTGTTTGGATTTCTGAGAGAGCAGCAGTGTATTCTTCCTGTTCAATATGATTTTCGATTCGAATTCCCAAGGTTAATAAGTATTTAAAATCATTTGGGAACTCACCAGGGAATCTACCTTCCCCTTTAACACGAAAGCTATCACCAAAAAACAAATTAGAAAAACTCCATTTTCGAAATCGTGTTACAACGGATTCTTGATTCTGGTTATATTCGCTTTCTGCTAAATTTAACATTTGATAGGAATCTCGAAAGCGACCAATTTTTTGAAATGCAATCGCCAAATAATTTGCCAAGTTAACTGGACTAATAAACTTCACATCTTTGTTGTAGGCGATGGCAGTCTGAAAGGAAGCAATGGCTTCTTCGTAAATTCCAAATTCTAATTCAGATAAACCTTTTAATGAAAATAAAAGAGCCAACTTAGATCGAATTTCATTTAATTTTCCTAAAGAAAAAGAATTCGGTTCGGAAGCATAAGTGTTCACAGACTGGTAGTATTCATTTTTAAAATAAATATCTATTGATTTAGAAAATTGTTCGGATGCTTTTTTATATTGTCCTTGATAAATTAATGATTTCCCATAATTAAATCGATAGATTGCCTCTTGCTTATATCCTTCAAATTGATTTTTAACAGATAAATAAGCAGATACATCTTCAACTTTGCGATAACTTTCATTGGCTTTTGGAAAGTTGCTTAAAAGGAAATAATTATTACCTAGGTTTAAATTAAGATCAGAGAGTACCTTACGATCACCGTATTCATCACCCAAAAAAACTAAAATCTGATTATATAGCTCAATATTAGCTTCTAAATTTTTATCAGGAAAATATTTTTTATAAAGTGCTTCATATACCTCAGAATCAACCTCCCCCGACTTTTGGTTCTTCTGCATTTTAATTAAATCAACATACTGATAAAGCCAACCAAGTAATTGGTATGCATCATAATGCGTTGGGTCAGCATAAATGATCCAACGAAGTTCCAATTCTGCTCTTTTGAAGTTTTCTAAAATTTCTGTCTTACGAGCATCGGTCATTGTACCCGTAGAATAATAATAAGACTCAAAAGTTACATATTTATTAATCAGGTAATACGAATATCCATAAAGTGTAGCAAGGTCCAAATATGGCCTAGCACGAGGTACAGCTTGTTTGTAATATAATTCGGTCCAACTAAGCGCTTTTTCGGAGAGGACTTCAATTTTTTCAAAATCCTTAATATCAACAACACCACGAAGCAGTTCGTTATCAGTAAGCAAAGATGTTATACCTGAAATATTTCCTACCACATTCAGTTTATCTTTACTCAAGATATTAAGTTGATTCAATAAAGCGCGTTCTTCTTCTTCACGTATTTTTTTCCCATACAAAAAAATAGTGTCCACCATCTTTCGCTGGTAATAAATTGCATACTCTTTGTATAAAGAGTCTAAATATAGATTTCTAGTTTTTACAAGAAACATGTTTTGATTATTAAAGAAGTAATGAAAAGAAGATTGAAGTAAATCACCAATTCTTTCGAACTCAACTGCCTTGTTTTCGAAATAGAAGAAAGCACTTTGAATATCTTCCTCACCTAAATCAACACCAAGAACCGGATCGTAAAACTCTAAATATATTTTTAAGTTTCGTAACGCATCCGAGGTATTGCCCGCAGATTTTTGGTTATAATATTTTAATAAATTGGCACGCAATAAAATGGGGCTTTTGTATTCAGCAATAAACGATGGTGTTTCAAAAATAGAAGGTTTTCCTGGAGGTTCCAAATCCACCTGAATAGGTATAGGAATAATAGAATCCAAAATTGTATTTGATTCATTAAACTTTCGAATATCCGACAAAGCCTTGGCCTTGAGATATTTTAGTGCGATAGAATATTGTTGAATTTGGTTGGTATCTGGATCAGCAAGCAATGTATCAACGTAAGCAATAATTGAATCGCTGTTTCGGTTTTCTGTTATTTTTTGAATTACGTCTTCCAAAAGAAACCGAAGATCCCTTTTGTGATTATTCGAAAACGGAAGACTCGGGTTTGATAAATAACGAACCTTCTCCTGCTCCCATCCTTGGATCATTTCTTTGTATAATTGTGATAACTTTAAAGAATTAGGTTGGAATTCAAAACCACCTAACCTTCGCTTTATTTCATCGATTTGATGGTAATCTGGAAAACGTTCGTATATTAATCTCAAATTATCAAAAGCAGCGGTATTTTTTTTATCTTTCTCTAATTCATCCACATGAAGATGATATAACATTGCCAAAGCATCTTTCGTCCACTTAGAGTTAGTCACCGCCTGTATTTCCTTTAAAAAGTCGAATTTTTTGTGATTCTGATTCGATTCCTCCCAGTGTAACAAAAAAAGGGCAAATTGATTTTGGCTCAGTGCTGATTTTTGACGATAAGATTCAAAAAAGATTCGCGCTTCTTCTTTTTTCCCAACTCGCACCAAAGAAATATATTTTAAAATTGCTACTCTTGCAGAATAAACCGAAAACAAAGGATCATCGGAGTAAAACAATTCAACCGAATCCAAAGCCAAAAAATATGATTCTAAACTTTGTCCCGCAGAAAAATTTTTTGCATATTGATACTGCTCACGGATGTTCGGTTGTTTAGGGATGGCTCCATTTTCCGGAATAAAATATATATTAATCGCATTGAAATAGGATGCAGAAAAAAGAATTGAACCTCCATTGAAATTTGAGTAACGAACATCAAAATTTGATGTTTCACCAGAAGATAGAACTCGTTCCTCACCAGTTTCCAAATTTTTCATAACAAGGATACTGTTATCACGTTCATCCAATTTCCCATTTTGATTTGTATCCTTTCGGATTGAAGCATAGTATAAATTTTTAGATTTGGGATCAACGGTAGGAGAAAAATCTAAATAAGAATTATTTGTTATTCTCTGGATTTCAGAATTTTGAAGACCTATACGATAAACCTCACCTTTAGGTTCCTCAAAATATGATATAAAATAAATATGATTCCCATCCGCAGAAACATAAGGAGAAGTAGCGCCTTGAGTTGTAACCTGCGTTATTTTGTCCTGATTTTCTAATTTAATAGCACAAATATTTGGTAAACCAGGAGTAAAACGATCTGAAACAAAATAGATTATTTTTCCATCTGGGGACCAAACAGGGTCTGTATCAATGACTCCCTTGGTGTATTCCCCTTTTTTGTTTGGTTTATTGGTAAGCTGAATGAATTCATCACTAACGAAACGATTGCCTTTTAGCAATTCATGCGTCCATTCCTCAATATCCATTGGCAACAAAATCAAATCACCTTCAGAGTCAAACTCCTCCGAAACGAACACAAGATACTTTCCGTTAGGTGATATAGAAGGTTTTGATTCAGAAAAAGGGTGATTTGTTACCGGCACAACGACAGAACTTTTTAAATCACGAAACCAAATATCGAAATTTCCTTTTTGATCTGTTGCGTAAAATAAATATCTACCATCATTTGTTGTAGAGCTATAAAGATTGTTACCTCTTTGAACGGTAAGTGGGAAAGGTTTTGATTGAGTTGGCGAAAAATAGTTTTTTGAAATGGCAGAATAGTCGAAATCGACATTTGTCATTTTAACATTTTTCTGAAATAGGACACAGTTTGAAAAAAGAATAAGAATAAGAAAAATTGGGGAAAAAAGAAACCGAGGAATTGGTTTCATTGGAATTTCTCCCATCTGCCATTAATTGTTTCATAATATTCTCCTGCCGAAACAGATTTATAATACTCATCTAACAAGGTTTGTTTGAATTGAATTAACTCTTCCTCTTTTTTACCTTTTTTCTTTTGATTAAGGATTTCTTTTTCCCAAATGATTTTTCTTGATTCATTTATGAATAAAACCACGTCTTCCACTCGTTTCCTCTTGGCAGGGATTTCATACTGAGCATAACTCGGCAAACCACTCGCCAAAGGATTTAACTTGACCAGACCAACAGGCGTTTCTCCAACAATACCGTGCATTTTGTATCTTTTTAACTCTGGCATCAAATAATTTAAACGAATGCGATGAGCTTTGATATCTGGGTCAGAATCTTCAGTTGCCATTTTTTCACGATTTGATCTACCGTTTGAGGAAGATTGGATGGATGCTATCATCCAACCTTCTTTTTCTAATTCTCGATCCTCTCCCACCATTTGTTTTTCGGCTGCCGTTTGTGCATTGGTGATTGTGATCGGTGGAACCTTAAGATTTAAAAAAGATTTACATCCCAACAAAAGGGATAAGATAATAAGACGTTTCATAAATACCTCACTCTTGGTATGTTTGGATTTCGCTTTGTGCTCGTTTCAAAAAATTTGCCAGAGGCATTCTCTGTTGAGAAATTTTACCATCTTCTAAATTTACCAGCAAAGATAACAGAGATCGATTAAAATATACATCTGCGTAAACCAATCCCTTGGACAAAGACACATCTATTTTATTGATCGTATAGCTATCTGTTATACGATCAATAATGAAATTTTGCGGAGAAATAACATTTAAAGCGCTTTTCCCAAAATCACGTCCAATTTGGAAAATGGAAAAAAACAAATCCAGGTTGGCTACAGGTTCACTCAAATCTCTTACCGATATGTTAAGATCTGCTTTTAGTTTTCCATCATCAATTTTATCTCGAACTTTGGGAGCCATCAATTGTTTTAAATCAATATCTCTTATTAGAAAATTTCCCCGAAATTCCATTGATTTAGGATCCAGATTTCCTAAGTTAAAGACCATGTTTTTTCCAAGAACCAATCCATCCAGAGAATAGGATCGTAAGGATTCTATGTTCGCATAATTTTCTTTATATTCAATGGAAGCAGTAAGACCTGGTCCGTCTTTTTGCCGTTTCACATACTCAAATGGTAAATTTGGTATACTGGGATGTGTTCCGAGGACATGTCCAATTGTTAGGTTAGCAGGTTGGTTTCTTCCATAGTTTTTTATAAATATTGATTTATCACCAACAATCAAACTATCTTCAACATTACGTGCGAGGTTATGTTGGATTGGAATTTTTGCGATTACTTCTTCCAAAAGGTATGCTTTGCAATGTTCCCCAGGACATTTTTGATTGTTATAAGCAATCACCGGGACTTTAGAATGGAATTCACCAGTAATATCATAATCACGAATTTTTAAATTTAGCCCCAGATCTCCCTGAAAACTAATTCCTTTGGTTAGATACTCTTTAGTTGCGGATACAAGACCAAAAGATAAATCTAAATTGCCAAAATAAGGACCTAACGGTGGTTTTGGTTTTCCCGTTTTTCCTAACTTACCGCTTGCTGCTAAATTAAAAATACCACCGAAGGCATTCATTTTTAAAGTTTTGATTAAAATTTCGTTTGTATCGTTTCCAGAAAGAGAAAGATCCGTAACCAATTTCAAATCTTTCATTTCCAATCCAGGTAATTCTGCACCTAAGTCTGCTTTAATTTGTTTTGAAGTCTCTGATCCAGAATAACGAGCATTCAGTTTTAATTTTGGATGATTTCCTAATAGATTTTGGAGCGGAGATACTTTCTCTTTTAATACCAAAGGAAGGACAAGCAAAAGATTAGATGTATATACGTTTAAACTTAATGGAGCTAAGTTTGCCGAAAGGTGGGAACCCAGTTGTACATTCCCTTTTAGGTCCAATTCCAACGCTTTGTTACCTGTGATGGTTTTTTGATCGAGCCTTAAGTTGGTAATTTTGATTTCCGATAATCCAAAGGGTCGATCAAAAAGTAAATCTGCATTTAGACTAAGGCCGAGTAAAGAAGAAGGAGAACGAGAACGATCCAACTGGTAACGGAAACCGTCAATTTTTGCATTTGTCTGAATGGAAAGTGTTGCAAATGAATCTCCTAAAACATCAGCCTCCATTTTCAGTTTTCCACCTAAGTTTGAGATATATTCACCTAACTGAAGTTTATCTGTGCTTAAATGAAGGCTTAATCCTTTTGGTTCCGAATAATCACCAAAGAATGATAACGAGGCTCCGTTATAATTGATATGAGAAGGGGCCATGACGAAGGTATTTACGTAAGGGAAAGGTTTCTCAGCAGTTTGAAGTTTGGTATCGGCAAAATTCAATCGGGATCCAATGTCGATTAATGCAGAAGAAATCGAATGGGCTTTGGATTTTCCCATCTTCAAGAATAACTGATTTGCTTTTAGTTTTAAATTTGCTTCTGCATTTTGCCAATCTCCACGAATGCCTGTACCTTCCAGAGAAAGATCTCCTGACAATTTCATTTCTGGGATAATCCCAGATAATTGATCCAGTGATCTTTGTAAAACTGTGAGTTGCATATTGGATTGTACAACCGCAATGTCAACTTTAGGTTTTTCCTTTGAAACATCCAAAATGGAACCAGAAAAACTAAGCCAAGATTGACCAAGGACTCTCAGATCCAACTGGTTCAATCTAATCTGATCCAATTGGTTATCATAATGAATATCAGATAACAGACGTAAGCCTAACTGAACTGGTTTTTTCCGAACTTCTAGTAAAATATCATCCTTACCAATGTCTGTTGTGAACAAAAACATTTCGGGAGACACTGTCCGGTCCCATTCAAATCGTAAAGAAAAAGGAACTGTTTGTTTCCATCGTAACTCTGTTGAATCTAAATCCAGTGGAATTGGTTTGGAGGCATTCAGAGAGAGGAGAATATGATCGATTTGATTGAGTGCGGAAAGATCAAATGGAATCGATGTGAATCGATTGGTCTCCAATTCCGTTTGCAAAGAAATATCTTGGACAGAAAAAAAATGTAAGCGACCTGTATCTCGTTTTAGTTGAAATTCGACCGCATCCATATTGATGTAGACACTTGCCTGTAACGGAAGATAGGTTTTGATTTCTTTTAGTGGCGTTTTTGATTCCGGAGCAGGTTCCTGCTTTTCTGCTTTGTTTTGTTTTAGGAGAGAAACAAAATTCCAGTGGCCCAAACTTTCTTCAATTTGGATTTTTCCATTCTGCATACCAATTTCAGAGATTTTAAGTTTTCCAAAAACCAAAAGAGGAAGGTTGTAACGAAGGCAAAGTCGTTTTGCTTCCACAATGGGTTGGCTTTCAAAGGGAGCGCCTGGATAGAGTCGAAAGTCCTCTATCTCAATCCCGAAAAACAGAGAAAAACTACGAAAGTTCCCCTCCATTTTTCCCAATGTAAAACGAGATACAAGTTTGGGAACAATTAGATCCGCTGTGAAGGCATTGAATAAAGATTTATAAAGTAGGAAAAGGACAAAAAGTCCACGAAAGGTTTTTGTTTTGGCGATTCCTAAACTTACCTTCAGGATTGGATTCATTAGTAGAATCGCCTCGTGCGATTAATATTCGAAGGAGTCTTCAGCCTCTTCCAGAGTTTTATAAATCTCGAAAACGCTAGAAAGTTTTGTAATTTCCATTAGGTTCTCGATATCGGAATTTAAGTTCGCAAATACAAGTCTACCATTCAGGCCGTCGATGTGTTTATAAATATTTAGAAACGTTCCTAATCCAGCGGAGTTGATGAAAGGAACCTTTTTCAAATCTATAATAAACTTAGGGACTTGGCCTTTTTTGATGTACTGTTCAATCTTTTCAGACAGCTCGAACTCATTTCCGGCTTTGATGGCACCTTCAATTTTAATGATGTGCACGTCGTTTTTACTAGTAACTTTGATTTTCATAACCCTTCGGAAGGTGGTGTTGCCATTAAGATCATTTGATTTTGCTGAATGTAAAGCAAATTTTTATGCATAGTACAATAAATCTTTGCCGGCCCTTCGGAGTTGATGTTTTCCCTGTGACAAATGGTTGCGAACTGCCTTTCTGGAAATTCCTAAGACCTTTGCAATCTCTCGCTCCGAAAGAAAACTGCGATCGATTGTTTTTGTTCTTCGTAAAATCCAGAGTTTCTTTTGTTTGAGATACCATTTCCGCCGATTCTGATCCGTTGCTTCATAGAGTTTGCGTGTGTACCTCGTAATCATCCCTGAAAGTCGGGATAAAATTTGGCGCTGTCGCAACCGTTTCTCATCTAGATCCCGATAAAAAATATCAATGTCATGGTTTGTTTCACGTAACTTCCAAAGCAAGAGTTGTTTTAGATTCTGTTTCATTGGCAAATCAAACTGTAAGGACAAAACGAGTGCCGTTAGGGCTGGTAACTTTTCCAATTCCGCCTTCAGCGGGTTTTCAATGTCTAAAATGTCGATTGGATTCTCCTCATTGGCCGGGAGATCATAGTTCCATAGTTGTAAATACAACTCCCCCGACTCAGAAATTTCAGTCCGACGGAACCTATTCCGATACTGATTGAAGGCATAAGTAACAAAAAAGCCAAGAACATTGGTTATATGGTAGTTAAGACTCAAAATCCACATTTTGGGAAATACTTCCAAAATCGTCACTACCATCTCACAACTTTCATCTTCCGTAATTTTCCTTTTTTTAGCCAACCGGTCTACCATCCAGATAGGTAATTGTTCTTTCACAATATTAAGATCATGATTGGCTCTTGCTTCTGCGATCAAAGGTAAAATTTTTTCATCTAGTATTCTTGGTAACATGGATGGAAGTTATAAATCACCCATTTAAGAAAGAAACTTTATTATAATATATGAAGAGAGAGTATCTTCCGTTTTATGAACTTGGTTTGTTCAACTACGAACTTTTAAATTTATTTTTTTCGATTAACAGAAGTGAGACTGAAAGTATCACATGAAATAAATTAAAAAAAGCAAAAGGGAAAAACGACATTACAGAAATTCCGAGCGAAGTAGACATAAAAGCACCGCAGCTATTCCAAGGAATTAGTGGTGATGTGATGGTTCCAGAATCCTCTAATGAACGCGAGATGTCTTTTTCTGGAATGGAATTTTCCTCAGCTAAACTTCGGAAGGCACGAGCAGGAATTACAAGCGATAAGTATTGGTCTGCCGTTACTAAATTCAAAAGGAACGATGTTGCCATAGTCGAAAGAAGTATGTCCCATTTGTCCTTTGCCCAAATTTTGATTTTGATTAGTATTTCGTTCAAATAACCATATCCTTCCACAACCGCACCAAACCAAACAGCTGAAAGTATTAGTATTTCCGTAGGAAGAATTGCAACCACGCCTCCCCCACTTAAAAACCGATCCAAAACCTCGTTGCCAGTATTTGATTCAAAACCAAAAACTAATGTTTCCCAAATCTGCCATTGGATACCAAGTTCAACTATACTAAATCCAATGGCTGATACAATTCCAAGTATCAATGAAATCCTAATATGCAATTTAAAAAATGAAGACCCGAAGACAAGAATCACAGGAATTAACTTGATCCATAAAATACTGGAAGAAGGTAGAGAAAAAATAAGTCCCGGTTTTAAAGATAATTCCGCATTCGCATGAGAATTCAAAACGTAAAGATTTAAAATATAAAACCCTAATATAGCAATCCCAAAACTAATGCATGTTGTCTTTAACATATGTTGGATATGTTTCCAGATAGGAACATGAGTTAAACTGGATGCCAAATTGGTTGTATCAGAAAGAGGGGACAATTTATCTCCAAAATAACAGCCTGAAACAATAGCTCCAGCTGCCATCGTTCCTGGAAACGAAATGACTTCGGCAACTCCCATGAGTGCAACACCCAATGTACCAGCAGTGGTCCAAGAAGAACCAGAAACCATAGCGGCAATGGCTGCAACAACTGCCAACGAAGGCAAAAAATAATCAGGCTGCAAAAACAAAATTCCTGCCTGAATCATTGTTAAAAGTACTCCTGAATAAGCCCAAGATGCGATGAGCATGCCAACAAAAAAAAGAATCTCCATTGCCGGTAATACAGAGAAAAAATTTTTGCGAAAAGATGATTTTAAAAATACAGACTTTCGATACCTTCGTTGCAAAAAAGCAATGAGACCAGCAACCAACAAAGCTAGAGGATGAGGGTATGGAACAATCCATACAAATCGAAAAAAAAGAATCGAAAGAATTAAATAAAAAAGCGGAGAGAGCGAAAAAAACATAGAGTGTGTTTTCTCGCTCTTCATACTTTAAAGAAAAGTAATATTGATATAATAGATGGAGAATCCAAATAAAAACAAAATGCCAAACCATGAAAGTAAATTCATCCAAGGTTTTGGTCTTTGTTCTTTGGGAATCTCTTTTCCAAATCAAATCAAATGATGAATAAGAGCAAGCACTGGCGCATTCAAAAAAGAAACTGTAGTCGCAAAATCCACCAAACTCTTCATATTGGTTCTAAAAAAAAGCAAAATCAAAATGGAACCCACACCTACAAGAAGGATCCAATACCAATACAATTTTTCAGTGGGAAATTTTTCCAACGATTTGAACAATCTGCGGCTTGCGTTAGAAACCACCCTGGGATAAGCATCAAAACAAGTCAGTGTTGTAGAGAACATTGTAAAAAATGCAGCAATCAAAATAATGGGGTAAGACCAGGAACCAATGGCCGTTGTATACAACTTAACAAGTTCTGAAGCAAAACTCACTGCCTGTGAAGAAAACTCCGCTCCCGTATTGTACATCATGTTTGCACCGAGTGCCAAAAAACAAACAGCAAGTAAGGTTGTCCCAATATAACCAATATTAAAATCGATCATCGCATATTTCATAGGAGGAAGTTTGCCATCGGGTGTTTTTTTCGCTAAGGTCCAATCTGACTGCCATACCGCAGCTTCAATAGGAATTGGCATCCAACCCATAAGGGCAATTAGGAAGGCTACGTCTCCAAGTTCCGAAATTGAAAAAGTTTTTCCGGCTGTTTCTAATTTGGGAATTCCTGCATAAAAGGAAAGGACCATGGCAACGATAGTTGAAATGGTTAACAAAACGACTATCCATTTCATAAGGCCGTCTAAAGCAGCAAATTTACCAATCGCAAGTAAAAGAAAACAGAATATTAGAATTATGGAACAAAGTAACCAAGGTTCCATTGAAATACCAAGAAGATTGGAAAATAATCCTGATGTGACAAGCGTTATAGTAGCGACTATAATACACATTGTTCCAACGGAAATTAGAAAAAAAATCCACACTGGCAGTCGACCCAATGATTCATACCCATCTAACAACGATTTACCGGTAATGATGGTATATCTGGTTCCGACGACAAAAAAAGGATATTTGATCAAATTAGCAAATAGAACAACGAAAAGTAATCCGTATCCATATACGGCACCAGCCCGAGTCGATTGCACAAGATGGGAAACACCAACGGCAGCTCCTGCATAAAGAAGGCCTGGACCAAGATAAGCTAAAAAAGGAAATCGTCTCATTTTGGACAAAATGACTGGTTGGATTAGTTTTTGCTACTCTATTCGAAGGTCTATTGATTCAAATAGTGAAATAGAATTTGATTGAGGGCTAAAATATCGATCGGTTTGGTCAAAAATTGGTCCATTCCCACATCAAAACATTTTTTTCGTTCTTCATACAAGGCACCTGCGGTGAGTGCAACAATGGGAACGGAATGACCAGATGGTTGTTTGCGAATTTCTGTGACTGCTTCTAATCCATCCATATTTGGCATTTGAACATCCATAAAAACTAAATCAGGAATTAAATCACGGAAGAAACGAACTCCCTCGAGTCCATCCACGGCTTCCACAATTTTGGCTTTGGGGATGTATTTCAGAATCATACGTTTTAGCAGGTTACGATTCATTTCATTGTCTTCTACCACCAAAATTTTTGGTGAAATTTCATTTAGTTTTGGGTGGTTTCTATTGGAAACAAAATCCTTATCTAGTTCATTTTCCAAAGCCACCATTTGGTTTGGAGTTTGCCCCTCAGCACTACATTCAATCACAAATCGAAATTCTGTTCCAACTCCCAATTTGGATTGGACCTCAATTTCTCCTCCCATCAAATCTAACAAAGATTTTGTGATGCGAAGCCCAAGACCAGTCCCGCCATACCTTCTTGTTGAATTAGATTCTCCTTGCCAAAAGGATTGAAAAAGATGAGATTTTTGTTCTTCCGAAATTCCGATTCCAGTATCGGTAATGATAAATTCCAATTTTGTTTTTTGGGGTGAGGCTTGGGCCGCACTCACTTTTAATACAACTCCGCCTATTTCTGTGAATTTCACAGCATTCCCAAGCAGATTAATTAGAATCTGGCGTAACCTAGTCGCATCTACCAAAATAATTTTTGGCAATTCAAGTCCAACTTCGAGTTTGAGATCAATTCCCTTTTCATTGGCTTTCCATTTGAGAACACCTAACGAATCGTTGATGATTTGTTCCAAACTGGATGTCACTTCATTCAAAACCAATTTTCCAGCTTCAATTTTTGAAAAATCCAAAATATCATTGATGATACCCAAAAGTCCGTGTGCACTGCTGATTGCATTTTGCACATACTCCCTCTGGTCTGAAGTTAAATTAGTAGTTAGTAATAATTCATTAAACCCGATCACTCCATTCAAAGGAGTCCGAATCTCGTGACTCATATTCGCAACAAATTCTGATTTTGCTTGATTGGCCCTTTCCGCTTCTTTTTTGGCATTGAGAAGATGTAACTCAGCATTTTTTCGATCTGTAATATCGTTTAAGTGAACTACAAAATAGGAAGGTTTTCCACTTCGATCCTTCACTAAAGTATTAGAAATCTC
Source organism: Leptospira meyeri (assembly GCF_004368965.1). Classification (NCBI taxonomy): domain Bacteria; kingdom Pseudomonadati; phylum Spirochaetota; class Leptospiria; order Leptospirales; family Leptospiraceae; genus Leptospira; species Leptospira meyeri. The sequence continues at coordinate 1,414,605 of NZ_SORO01000001.1, forward strand.
CACCCACAAAATATTTTGATTTTTCGAAAAAAACCGTTTTTCATAAATCATATTCTCTTTCGAACCACTGAGGGCCAATTCTCGAAATGAATCAAAAACTTGTTTGTCTTCTTCATAAGCAAACTCATTTGACCTTCGTCCGATGAGTTCGTATGATTCGTAACCTAACATCGATTCTAGTTTTTTATTCACTCTGACAAAACGTCCATCTAAATCCAGAAGACAAACTCCAACTCCAGCATTATCAAAACTCATGCGGAATCGTTCTTCGCGATCTGCCAGTTCTTCTTGGAACTTACTTTCTTCCGTAATGTCACGGTTGATCGCAATCAGTCCAATTGTTTGTCCAGATTTATCTTTTAAAAAACTGGCTGCAGATCGAATTTTCAATTTCTGCAAATTTTTGTTGTATTGGTATACTTCGCCTTGCCAAATTCCCTTGGTTTGGAGTTCCGAAATCCGACCTTCTCTTGTGGTTTCATTTTGTTCCGTTTTTAAAATGGAAACGGTAGATTGTCCGATCACTTCTTTTGCCGTGAATCCATAAATACGTTCAGCGGCTAAATTCCAATTTATGATTCGGAATTCCATATCTGTGACAATTACTGCGTCATAGAGATATTGTAAAATTAGCGAAGAATACACCTCGCTCGGAATTAAATTTTCCATTACCCAAATCACAAAAACTCCCTACGAAAAAAGTGCAAGCGATAACCGACAATTCGTAGATATGGGTGAATCTACGTATTTTCAGAAGGACACCTCTTCCATTCGATAAGACTCGTCGTTGATAGGTTTTTTAGAAAATTAAGTTATTTGAATGGACCAAACGTGAACCTTGCTGCTGGCTTTTTTTATTGAGTGATAAGCGCTAACGGCAATGACCTACTTCCACCCCCACTCACTATTCCGCTACCGCGGGCGAGTGTCCTTGCCTTGCTCCCTATGGGTCGCAAGTCTGTCATTTCGCGAACAACTGGTGACTAGCGGTATGATTTGGGTTTTTTATATTAATAGATAAGAAAAAGATTTTAACCCGCAATCCTGCGCAGTGACCCATAGGGAACGAGCAGGCGACTTTGGCGGGCGAAGCAGCGGAGCGTAGCCAAAAGTCGCGGACATTAGCCGGATCACAAAACGCTCCACAAACAAAAAAAGCGCACACTTTCGTGAACGCTTTCTAAAGAGTTATTAGTGCTAACAGAGGTAATGTCCTACTTCCACCCCCCACTCGCTTTTCCGCTACCGCGGGCGAGCCCTGCGCCTTGCTCCCTATGGGTCGCAAGTCTGTCATTTCGCGAACAATTAGTCACTAGCGGTACTATTGGGTTCGCCCAATGGATTTTACTCTGTATAATAAAAAAGCCAACCTTTCGGCTGGCTTTTTTTATTGAGTTATTAGTGCTAACCCGGCAATGTCCTACTCTCCCATTGAGCGAACCCAATAGTACCATCGGCGATGAGAAGCTTGACTTCCGTGTTCGGAATGGGAACGGGTATGGCCTTCTCTCCATAATCACCAGGAGTAATTACCATTACTTCTAAGTGTGCTGGATTTGCAAGTTTATTTAAAAGAAAATTTACAAATTTAAATCGTAAGTCACACCAAATTTTAATCCAGAGACGAGGATATTGTGTTCTGCTGTTGCAGATACAAATTCCATTAAAGTCCCCAGACTACTGATTCCGTTTTCAGAAACACTGAAAGCAATGGGACTTTGGGACTTAGCAGTCATCCTTTCACTTTCAAAACTTGCAAACAAACGAAGCCTAGGCACAACGACAATGCTTCCACCTACACTGATCTTCTCAGAATAAAAAGTGTAACCACCGCTGGCATAGTTATATACAATTCCATTATTATAAATTCGGAACTGTTCTGAATTATAAGTACCGGTAGAGTTTAAGAGGAAAGGTCCATAAATTAAGAAATCAGCAAAGAGTGTAGCTCGTTCGTTTAAATCGAATTCAAAACCAACTCCGAGAAGGCCAGAAGTTCCCGTTGCCGTTTTTGTATCTTGCCCCAAGTAGACAGGAGCACCTACACCGAGGTAACTTCCCTCCAAAGATTGGCCAACACTTCGTAAAACATATTTGGGTAGGATTCGAAAATTGGAAACAGGTGAAAGTGTAAATCCAATGTTGATGTCAGAATAGAGCAGACGATAGTCGGCATCTTTGATACCCAAGCCGTTTGCGTAATACGAATTCCATTCATAACCACGACCAAACCGGTTTAGGTGTAAGCCTAAAAAAACATTACTTAAGATTCCTGCATTCAAGGAATGGAAGTAGTCGAACCCTAAATCATTAATAAAGGTCATCCCACGATTGTTTTGCCAGTCCTGGTTGTATTCCAAACCAACGATGTCGCTATAAAAATTTCTTTTTTCAAAGTCGGGACGAAGGCTACCAAGAAATAAAGCACCTTTTAATCGTAATGTATTTCCATCCACTTTTCCTTGCGCAAATACAGAACCAGTAAATGCGGACATGATCATTAGAAAAAAAATGAGACTACGTTTCATTATTTGAATTACCTCTACATCCAATAACAAGCAACAAAGGTTTGACTCAATAAAAATTTATACAATATAAACTAAAACTTAAAACTCTAAAGGCATATACATTGCAATATGAAAGGTTCTCATTTCGTATGTGTAACCGTTTTCTTTGACGATTGGACCACCAAAAGAAAGACGGCCACGAAGTCCCATAAATTGTGGAGTTTCGACATAAAACATAAATGCAAACCTTGCATTAGAATTAATATTGATTTGGTTTCGAAACAAACTACTTAAAGCCATAGACTCAACCGCTGTATATCTTCCTGTTGAAAATGCACTGAGTGCTGTTAGGTCAGGTCGAAGTAAACCATTGCTCGCAAAATAATATCCAAGAAGTTCCAAATTGTTTCCAGTCCCTAAATTAGCCAAAAGATAAGAAAGTGTGGGATCATCGTTAGGATTGATGTTTCCGGAGGCAAACTGTATGGCGCTGACATTATTTAAAAAATCGGCCCGGTTGCCTCGATTCGAAAGTGCTAGAGCTAAACCAGTGCCCGGATCTTGAAAATCAGCATTCCCCCGCATTCGGACCTTTGCGGGACCTAACCCAAATCCAAACCGAAATGTTTCAGGATTACCAATATAAAAAATAGGAACTAACATAGAGTAGGTGCCTTCGACATTTGTATCCAAATCATCTTTTACCCGATTGTTTTGATTGGGACCGGAATTTGTTCCACTGGAACTGGATGAACTTCCACTTGTTGATGACGATGGAGAATCGACTGAAGGTAGTTTTGACACAAACTGACGATCAAGATAAAAATTTGAGTTATGTAAAAGAAGGTTAATACCAAAATACTTTGTAATCTGATAATCAGCAGATTTGATATCCAACATCCAAGAAACTTTCCCTGGACCTTCCTGTGTCATTGTTGCATTTCGATTTCTTCCTGAAATATCAACGGTAACGCTTTCAATCATTACTCCCGGATTGATGGAAAAATACTTCGTTCGTTGTGGTTCTGCATTTGGAGAAATAGTGTCTTTGTCAGAAGATTCATCAGCAAACAAAGGGCAAATGATAAACAAAAAGGAAAGAAAAACTAATAAAAAGTATCGCATAACCAAATCTAATATTTTTTGTTTAAACTAAAAATAAACAAAATTTGTAGCAATGAAAAAATTCCAGGATCAATACTTTGTTTCTTTTTTTAATAAAATTTTTCGGTTAGAGCATAAGGAAAATTGATTTAGTTCAAATTGGTCACCAGTTGTTTTTGTTTTGTAAGGATGGGAAATGAAAAATTGATATTCGACATCCTTAATATACTTCTGATCCCGATCCCAATGTTCAGAAAGAATTAATACGTTGATTTTATTTTGTTCTAAAAATTCATCAAAACTTATATTTTTATCAGAAATGTGAAATTGTTTACAGCTGGTGTTCGGGAGATAGGCGCAGACACTTCCATCAAATGCCAAAATATGATATTTTTTTAACTCTAAATTCCGTAACACTTGGATTGTAAATACGTTACTACATGGATTACGGAGAGCCTCAGATCGAATGATCTTTGCTTTCTGCAAATAAAAAGATAGAAGAACCACCAAAAAGACGGCCACTATAGAATACAACCAAATTGGATTGGATTGCAAAGATCGAAGGATTCTATTAAAGTTTCTTTGCTGAATCAACAAAAGCACTATTGAGACTAAAAAGTGCAAGATATAATGTTCCCTTGGGAAAATAAATAAAATCGTAATCAAACTAATGCTGAGCAAAACATAAAGAAGCAAATGGGTTGCGATTTTTCTTTTATTTCTTTGGAAACAAATTCGAATGAAGTCCTTTGTCTCAAAGAATATAAACAAGAGTATTAAACCAAAACTCACAAAAGGCGGAACTAAAAACAATTCTTGAATTTTCTTTAAAAATAAATCCAAATTGTGAAAAAGATGGAGTCCAAGGTGTTTAGGATTCAACATCCAAAGATCCAAAAGATCTTTTGCATTCCCAAAATCCTTTGCTAAGAGTAAATCGCATGTTGTCCAAGGATCTTCAACATAAAGCTTTCTTACAAATTGCGAGAATGCATAGTGTTGACAAAAAGCATTATAGGACCTTGTACCATCACTGGGATTATGAGTAAAAATGACAATGAATCCAAAAGAATATAAAAAGATCTTAAAAAGTAATAGTTTCTTTTTTTCCTTATCTCCCCATGACTTATATAAAATTAGAAAAAATAATAAATAGTATACGTAAAGAAACTCCACTCTTGTGTATACGAGGAGAAAACAAAAGACAATCGAGAGGAAATCATAATTCGAACGAAACGAAGTGTATAAGAATACTAACCATATACTAGATAACAAAGTAATAAAGGGCCAAAGGTCTGATAAAAATCGACTTGAAAAGAGAAGAATTAGGAAAGTTACAATTAGGATTAATTCCTTTTTTGATCGTGCTACAAAAAGGAAACAAACGCCAAAAAGAAATACTAAAAATTGATAGTTAATGAAATATCGATCAATTGGATCCTTTATAAAATTGGATAAAATTTTATAATGAAGCTGATAAATGGCAGAATCAACAAAAGCAAATTTCTGATTTCCTGCTTCTAAATAATTTGTTTCATCATAAAACAAAACATCTCGATCTGGTTTGATAAAAATCGAATTCGAAAGAAGAAACAACAAAACAAGAACGGAATAGAATTTGTAAAATTTTAGCTTCATCGAATGAGATTGATCCTGAACAAATTAATTATCTATCCAGGAACAAAGAAAAGTCTATTATTCTACTAAAATTATGAAAAAAGTCCTCAAACGAAATAAGTTTTTTTCATCGCACAAACACCAACAGATCCGTGAAAAAGTTTTTATAGTTGAATCTCTATATCGGTAACAGGAAAGGCAACACAAGAGTGAATCCATCCAAACTTTTTATCGGACTTGCGAATTTTGGCTTCTTGGGGACTGAATACTTCTCCTGATTTCAGTTTCACTCTGCACAAACTACATTCGCCCGATCGACAGGCATTTTCTGTAAAATATCCATTTCTTTCTAAACTATTCAGGAGTGGCTCTCCAACTTTCGCCTGGAAAGCTTGGTTGTTTCCTACTTTGATCTTCACTTCTTTCGTTGGAAGAACCGAATTCGGCCAACCATCCATTGTATCGGGTCTTGCAGGTGGGCCATTACTTTCGATTAAGATCCGTCCCGATCTCACTCCAAGTTCAAAAAGAAGTTTTGCTACATGTTCATTAAAAGGAGTGGGGCCACAGACATAATACATCTTAGATGGAGGATTTTGCAGTAAGGTTTGTAATGTTTTATAATCCAATCGACCACGGTATCCTTTAAAATTAGGACTGACTTCCCGAGAAAGGAACTCGGTCAAAATAAAGTTTGGATGGGCAGCAGCTAAGTTACGAAGTTCCTCAATAAAAATAACATCATCTTCATAACTATTAGAGTAGATAATATGGAATCGAAAGTTTTCGTCTGAAGATAAAAACGATTTTAACATACTCATCGCGGGTGCAATCCCTGATCCACCAGCAAGGAATACCAGATCCAAACCATGAAAAAGAGGATTGTGATGAAAAGAACCCATTGGTCCTGTAGATTCAAATTCTTGTCCAATCTTAACTTCATCTAATAGATAAGGACTCACAAAACCACCTTCTGCTCGTTTGATGGTCAATTCATACGAGTTTAGATCTTTTGGTGAAGAAGAAATCGAATAAGGTCTCGCAGTCAAGACACCCGAAAGAGAAACAAATAAATTGATGTACTGTCCTGCTTGGAAGGGAGGCAATTTTTTACCATCGACAGAGACCATTTTTAAGGTTTTTGTGGAAGGAGTATCCACTCGAATTTCTTCTACACGTAGTTTTAGTCGTTTTGGATGAAGGCTATTTATTTTTTCTCGGACAAGGCCTTTCTCTTCTTTAAAGTTTGAGCCATTTGTTTCAAGCTCCTCTTTTTTTAAAACTGCTTCCTTAAACCCAACCACAGAGTTCAAAATGTTTGTTTCTAATTTTTTGTTGTTATCTAACATATTCTATTTCCTATCCATCCGAGTCGATCGATTCATTCAAATCCTAAATTGTTCATTGAGTGGAAGCAGTTGTATTTGATTTACGAAGAATCTTCGACCGTTTCATAATCTTCCGCGCCGTATTGTAACCATTCAAATACGTTGGTTGGAAGCCGCCCATACTTGTCCAACTGCTGGCTGAATAAAGTCCATCAATCGCATCCAAAGGTTCACGGAATAGATGACCATCTTGTAAATTTTGTTTGAACCCATAAATGGCACCACCTGGTGTATTTAGATAACGCATCATCGTCATTGGTGTGGCCACTTCTGCTTTTTCAATATGTGCTCTGATTTTAGGGTATGCCATCTCAACAAGTTTGATAAGTTTATCACCAAACTCATATTTTGTGGAAATATATTGTTCCGGTTGTACATCCTTCCAAGCCTCTCCATATTGTAATGCAACAAGAGTGACGACTGATTTTCCTTTTGGGGCCAATTCCTCATCGATATAATTATAACAAGTGACCATCCCCCAATCGGGAGCATCCAAAGTATACATGCGGTCTTCTGTGACTTTTGAGTTAGCTGTTGTCATCACAAAGGTCGAAGCAGTTGTGAATCCTAATTCTTCAGGAGAACAATCCAAACCCAAATATAAACAAACTGCCGAAACACCCATTCGTCTTGATTGGAAATCTTTTAAAACAGAAGGAGGAGTTTCTAAATCCAACATTTCATGATAAGTGAGGAGAGGACTAGCATTGGAAACAACGGCATCACAACTGACAGTTTCTCCTGTTTCCAAAAGAACCCCTCGCACTACACCATGTTCCGTAAGGATTTTTTCCGCCGCACAATGGAAGCGAACTTCTCCACCGGCTTCTTCAAAGGAAGTAAGAAGTGCACTCGAAAGCATTTGGGAGCCACCTTTGATATGCCAAGGTTTATAAACACAATAAAAATATACCATACCGATGAATTCAGCAAACACCAAATCCGTCGTAGGTATTCCAACATAACTCCAATAAGGTGTGATTACACTGATTAAGTCTTCATTTTTAAAAAATTCATTTAGAACATCAGTTGTAGAACGAAGTCCATATGCTGAAAAAGTAGGACACTTTGTTCGAATTTTTTCTTGATCATTAGATAATCTGACCCTTGGTAACACAAAATAATATTCATTGACAACGGCTTCACTAAGAGCAAAAAAACGATCAATCGAATTCTCTTCTTCTGGAAAAAGACTCTTTAAGTGGTTTTTTAATTCTTCCCAGTCGGCAGGTAATGTAACATCTAATTTTCCAGGGATTACGATACGATAGAGTTCTTCTTCTTGAACTAGATCTATCTTATCCAGAACACCAAGTTCTTCAAATACACGACGCATGATGAAAGGATTTGATTCCGTTCCAACCCCACTCAGTTGGTGAAGAGCCACTTCAAATTCAAAATCCCCTCTCACAAAGGAAGTGGCACACCCGCCAGGGACATTATGCCTTTCCAGTAACAAAGTTTTTGAACCTTCTCGCTGCAATCGAGTGGCTGCCATTAAACCGGCGTTACCGGCACCAATTACAACAGTGTCATAATGAAGCATTTTTCATTCTCCCCAAGGTAATCCTTATGAAGAACACCCAATCTTTACACTGTAAAGATTGCAAACATTTTTCTGATCCATTTTTTAAAAAATCACCCACCCATTAAAAACAGGCTCGAATTACTTATCTTTTAAACCTTTACCGAAAAGGCTTTACCAGTGAAGCATGGGAGCCTACTAGGTTGTAATGGCCGGGAAAAAAGAGAAAATAGACAAACAAACGACTTCCTACCATCACGGAGACCTTCGCCCTGCCCTCATCTCTGCCGCACGAAGTTTATTACAAAAACAAGGGGCCGATGCCCTTTCTTTACGGTCCATAGCCTCCGCCATTGGTGTCACACATATGGCCCCCTATGCACATTTTAAAGGGAAACAAGAACTACTCCAGTCAGTTGCCGCATCTGGGTATGATGAACTGGCAGCCAATATGCTGAAGGCCCAAAAAAAACATCCGAATGTTCATGGTAGAATGATGGCTTATCATTATGGTGTGGAATACATCCATTTTGCCATCGCAAGCCCCAACCTTTACCGTTTGATGATGAACCAAATTGATTTGGGAAAAAAAAAGGGTTCCGAGACAATTGAAAGAGAGATATGGGTGAGTTCTCAGCGCCCCTTTCGTTTGTTGTTTGCTGCTTTTGCGAATGAAAAGGTTAGTAAAAAAATAGCTCATGCAAGAGCACTTGGTGCTTGGGCCACTGTACATGGAATCGCCTCTCTTGCCATCGATGGACACTTAGTCCTTCCGGAAGGAATGGATGTCATACAACTTTTCAAAGCAACTGTTAGTTCCTCTGTGGAGATAGAGTAGAAAAGTTGACCTTAATTCATACCATTCATGGTTTAAATTACGAAAGAATTTCAAGCTCAGAAGAAAGAGTTATGATTTCATTAATCGAAACTAATTTTGCCTTTGATGGATATAAAATAGATGATTCAAAGGTTTCATATTACAAAGAATATGAAAGTATGAGTGAATTGAAAGAAGATAGTCACTTATTAGATAGCTGGAATGCAACATATTACTACATTATGTTGATTTGCCAATCGGAAACCGATTTTCCATTGAAGGCAAAATTGGCAGGTTTATACCCATTCATAAATATAATTGTAAAGAATAGCAATATTGAACATTTTTTCTATTCTCCAAAATTCGATTTACTAATCGAACCGTCACTATTCCCTTTCGAAACAAAAGTAATTAAGGGCTCACCTCCATCATCTTGAATCTTTTTTAGTCAATTCCACTCATAAAAACTTATCCTTTAGATTTAAATCCCTGAGATTGAAAGGGATTCATTATTAAAATCGCGACAGATATAAATCATCTTGACCTTTTTAGACTTCAGACAAAAAGGAAGTCATGGCAAAAAGCAAACTACTAGAAATGCATAATGTCGGTATTGTTGTTGAATCACTCGACAATGCCATTTCTTTTTTCCAAGAAATCGGGTTAACACTGGAAGGCCGTATGGTCGTTGCTGGCGAGTGGGCAGGGAAAGTCACAGGACTTAAGGATCAGGAAGTAGAGATTGCCATGATGGTTACCCCAGATGGACACACTCGCATTGAACTCTCTCAATTTATTTCCCCGAAAACAGTCGCAGACCACAGAACCGCTCCTGTCAATTCGCTTGGTTATCTTCGGATCATGTTTAGAGTGGACAACCTAGAAGAATTAATATCACGACTCAAGAAACACGGTACCACAGTAGTAGGAGAAGTTGTATTATTTGAAAATATATACAAACTCTGTTACATTCGGGGAGTGGAAGGAATCCTCATTGGACTTGCCGAACAAATTGGAACCCAAACAGCTACAGATTTATTAGAAAACTGAATGGAATGGAATGGAATGGAATCGATTCTTATCAAATCATAATGCCAAACTATTTCTTGCATAGTTCGCTATAAGAGATATTTAATAATTACAATCGGGGATCACTACTGCTATGAAACTTACATATCCAATATTGTTTCTTGTTTTATTTTCAAATTGCACTCGATATATACTTTCACCTGGCATCAACTCAGATTTAGCAGTCACGATCAATGAGACCAAAAATCCAACCGACAATAGTAAATATAAATTATATGTTTTTAAACTGAGCAATGAAAATTTAGAATTAGCTTTGTTTGATATAAATAACTTTTCCTCACTAAATCCAAACTTTAATAAAAACTTGGAAAAAATTTCTAAAGATATTAAAATATCCAATTTCGCATTCATCATCGACGTCTTCGCAGAAAACGGATTAGAAGATTTAAATAGGCTAAATGAAATCGAAATTGATAATCCTGATTGTATTGCGACCAAATATGAAATTTATCGTTACGATTATATCAAATTCGTCCTTCTAAGAGGGAAAAGAGAAAATATTTATCCAAAATTTCCTGAAGAAAAATACCAATTTGAATTTCAACCGAGGATGGCTAACGTCGAAATCACAGAACTTCCCAGAAAGCGCATCCTAATTTATTTCGATCCATCATGTAATCCAACCCATACAAGAAAAATATACTTCAAAATAAAATCACAAAAAAACATTAAGTATTCGATAGAATTATCTAATGCCACCTAACAAGGACCTATCCCGTCGAAACCCTTACTCATTTCGCGAACAACTGGTGACTAGTGGTATGATTGGGGTTTATATTAATAGATAAGAAAAAAATTTTAACCCGCAATCCTGCGCAGTGACCCATAGGGAACGAGCAGGCGACTTTGGCGGGCGAAGCAGCGGAGCGTAGCCAAAAGTCGCGGACATTAGCCGGCTCACACCACGCTCCACAAATAAAAAAGGCGCTCACTTTCATGAACGCTTTCTAAAGAGTTATTAGTGCTAACAGAGGCAATGTCCTACTTCCACCCCCACTCGCTTTTCCGCTACCGCGGGCGAGTGTCCGAGCCTTGCTCCCTATGGGTCGCAAGTCTGTCATTTCGCGAACAACTGGTGACTAGCGGTATGATTTGGGTTTTTTATATTAATAGATAAGAAAAAGATTTTAACCCGCAATCCTGCGCAGTGACCCATAGGGAACGAGCAGGCGACTTTGGCGGGCGAAGCAGCGGAGCGTAGCCAAAAGTCGCGGACATTAGCCGGATCACAAAACGCTCCACAAACAAAAAAAGCGCTCACTTTCGTGAACGCTTTCTAAAGAGTTATTAGTGCTAACCCGGCAATGTCCTACTCTCCCATTGAGCGAACCCAATAGTACCATCGGCGATGAGAAGCTTGACTTCCGTGTTCGGAATGGGAACGGGTATGGCCTTCTCTCCATAATCACCAGGAGTAATTACCATATGTACGGAGAGGTTCAGTAAGTCAAACCTTTCAGTAAGAAAAGGTTGCGTTTTTTTAGGAAGCTGAAACTTTTTCTCTATGTCGGAACTGATGGAACCATTGGTAAAAACTGAAAAATTCACGGTGATGGGTCTTAAAATCCGGACTTCCAACGCACCTGGTGATGCTGATATCAAAATACCCGCAACGTACTCTCGGTTTTACAAAGAAGACATCCCTAAACAGATGGAAACGTTTCGAAAGTATGATCCGCTTTTTGCTGTTTATTTCAACTACACATCTGACGAAAACGGTGCTTATGATTTTTTGTTAGGTTATGCCGTAGAAGCAAACACAAAGTTATTACCCGGAATGGAGTTAGTTCACATCGAACCACAAAACGGTCGTTATTTTCAAATCCAACCCGGGGCACCGGAAGAAGTTGTTCCTAAATTTTGGGCAGAAATTTGGAACCATCCAGAGATTCCCAGAATCAGAACTTACCAAACTGATTGGGAAGAATATTCGGAAGCTGGGATCAGAGTTTTTTTATCTACAAAGTAGTAGAAGGTTCAATCTCACCTATTTTTTTCACTTCGCAAAATATATTTTTGTCACCCGAATTCGCTTCTATTGTTCGATAACTAGTCTTTGTGACATTTACCATTTTGATACTAATACTATTACCAACATACAAACGAATTTCAGGATCATTTGTTTCAAGTAGTGTATTTCTATACTCACATGGAGCAGTCCATACATTTTTTTCCTTTAGATAAAAGTTACCATATTCCTGAACTTGAACCCCATCGAGTCTTTTGAATTTAGATGTATGACCTGAAGAACATTGGTTCACAAATGAACCTGATTGGAAGTTCTTACAGTAAACTTCGTTTTGTTTTTTCTCATTGGAATTCAGAGCCAAAACAGATGAATTATGTCCAAATGAAACTACAAACATAACAATCAGTAAAAATTGATTGGGTTTCATTTTACTTCCTCTCTATTTGTTAAATTTTCAATTGGTTGGAGATTCCCATCCACCACCAGTTCCCGCCAATCGTTCACTGTCCAAACCCAAATCCCAACGAAAAGGGCAGTAGCGATCCAAAGGCCAATGATAGAACCGGGAATCAATAGAAAGTCTACAACCCCGTGTTGCATGACTGCCAAGGCAAAACCCAATATTATGTATAATCGTTTGTTAGCACTTTCGATCCTCAAATTACTTTTCAACAAAAACAATGAAAAACAAAGATTGATCAGCAAATGGATATTGGATGAATGAACGGTTCTTGCAATAAAGAGGTCGAATTTTTTTTCGTCCGGTTCTCTTGCAATGTAATGGGTGTTTTCGATAAAAGAAAAACCCATTGCAACAAAAGATCCAAACAAAACCACATTAGGAGAAAAGGTTTTTGTTTTTTTATCATAACCCAATATAAAAGACAAAACCATAATAAAAAATATCTTAAATGTTTCTTCAGTGATCCCCGCTTGGATAAAAGCCAAATGAGCTGTTTGGGATAACATACTTACTTTTTTCTTTGGCATAAAATCAGTTTCTGGCCAAAGGATGGGATGAAGTCTAAGAATCAGATCTGTGGACAACCAACCAAAGAACAAAGCCAAAAGAATGCCAAAAACTTCCTGCCAACCTTTTTTTGGTTTGTATGCCTTCCAAATGACTATGGCCCAAGGAAGAATCGTGAATGCTCCAATCAAATAATCAATGGGTCCAATTTCTTTCATTCTGGTAGCTCTTCCATATAACGCCCGTCAAATAAATTGATCATTTCTTTTTGCAATTGTGTGGGAACAAATTCAGGATCAATGGGTCCATTCCAGAAAAGTTCCGTCACGCGGATGTCGTTTTTAGTTCCTGGTGGAGGCATAAGTGGTCCCAAACTTTCTACAAGTTGTAAGGTACGGAGGTCTTGGTCTGGGTAATCCGATGCTTCCACAAGTTCTACATCAATCACATCCCCATCTTGGGTAATGGTATAAGCGACCACAGAAGAATAAGGATGGGGGGCCTTGGCCCAATAGTCCATGTAACTTTCAGGGATTCGCATTTTTGCAGAGATATAATTAGAGTAAGTTGGTGGGACTTTTTTCCCTCGAATTTTTTTGATCTGGCCTTTGACTGGACCGTTATCTGCTACTTTTTCGTTGGAGATCTTTTCTCCTTTTTCCTTGTTTTCTGTTTCATTCCCCGTCACAACCCCACCATTCAGGCCTTTGGTATCATCGGGGACATTAGGATCAATAAAATAGAATTCCATTTTTTCAGGACGGAAGTGATCATTCTTCTGTGAGGATTGTTCTTTCTTTTTACCACGTTGTAGAGTGATCGGGATGAGAAAAACAAGAGAGATCAAAATTAAATGAAAGAGTAAAGAAAGTGGTAAAACATTCCTGAAACCTTTTCGAAGACCAGGTTTGAAAAAGGGTTCTGACTCACCTACTTTATCTTCTTTAACTCCTAAATTTTCTAAACTAAAGGATTTTTCGAGTAAATAAGAGGAGTAAAAGTAAATTCCAACAAGTGCTAATAATGAAAAGCCCGCATAGGCAATGTTTTGTGATGAGATAAAAAAATCTTTATCGGGGACTCCCGGTTTTAATCCAAATCCTGCCAAAAACTGGATTCCAAAAATGGGACTTAAATACGAGAATACCCAAACAGCAGAAAACAAAAAAAGCAACAAAGTTAAAAATAAAATCGGGAACCCACGCCAATACTCATAAACATAAATATGTCCAAATCCAGGAAGGATATGGTCTCGGAATTTTGCCTTTTCTTTAACAATAAGTTCTAACCGAAATGGGAATCTTCCTTGTGAAACAACAGCTGCTTTCCACCTTTCTCGGATACGAATCCCTTCCATATAACGTAGATAAGGTTTTGCAATCAGAGACGGAATTTTGTTTCGATTGAAACTAAATAGAAGGATACAAAGTGAAATCGAATAATTAAAAACAAACTGGTATAGATCCACAAGCGGTGCCAATGGAGAAAGTGATTTGATCGGGTGTAATTTTTCAGAAAGGTATTGGAATCCAAAATTGAGTAGGAGAGCAAGAAACAAAACTAACAATAAAGTATCAAACTTGGAATCGCGAATTCTCATCTCCGTTCGGATCCTTCCGTAAGGATGATCTGTTTGCAATCGGGTCGTTCGTATGGATTCTCTTTTTTTGTTTCTTTTGTGGCTATGAATGTAGTTTGTTAGGAGCAAAAGAAAACAAATGACCACAAACCCAAACTTTAGCTGGAGCCCCCGAGAATCTTTCGCTAGGAATTCATTTATGACTGCCTCCCATTCGAGTCCCGACCTGTGCACTAGTTCAATGGGATAAAAAACAACCCAAGATAGAATATAAACTGCAATCACCGAGGTGGCACGAAGGCGTAGACGGAATTCTCTGGGGAAAGCAAATAGAACTCCCAATGCCAAAAATGGCCCAAGAGAAAAGAGAGGGGACATCCAAAGGAAGAAGGTTAAGGATTTTTTAGCCCAGGGAGAGAGTTGTTTTGAATTTGCCGAATCCATTCTTTAGTCTTATCTCAAGGAAAATACTTTGAATTTTCATGGAAAACAAAAAATTTGGCGGATATGGCACAGCCGAAAGAGAAAGAAGAGCAGTCGCTCAAACCCATAGTTGCAGTCTCCAAAAGAAGGGGCTTTGTTTTCCCAGGATCCGAAATTTACGGAGGCCTCTCCAATACATTTGACTATGGCCCGAACGGAATCGAAGTATTAAACAACCTAAAACGACTTTGGTGGGAATACTTTGTACACAGACGGGACGATGTTTTGGGACTTGATTCCTCCATCCTCCTCCACCCACGCGTTTGGGAAGCTTCTGGTCATATTTCTAACTTTAACGATCCCCTAATGGATTGCAAAAAATGTAAAACGCGGATCCGCGTGGATAAGTTTTTGGAAGATAAAGAAGGCGAAGGTGCAGCGACAGGAAAAACTCTAGAAGAACTTACAAATACTATCCGAGACAAAGCCTATGCTTGTCCAACTTGTGGCACTGTGGGAAGTTTTACGGATGCCCGCCAATTCAATTTGATGTTCAAAACATCGCATGGTGCCTCCGAAGAAGGTGCCACTGACATTTACCTTCGCCCAGAAACGGCCCAAGGTATTTTTATTAATTTTAAAAATGTAACCCAAATCGCTCGGAAAAAAGTTCCGTTTGGAATTGCACAAATTGGGAAGTCTTTTCGAAACGAAATCATGGCTCGCCAATTTATCTTTCGCACACGTGAGTTCGAACAAATGGAGATGGAGTTTTTCTGCGAACCAGGAACTCAGAAAGAATGGTTTAAGTATTGGGTGGACTACTGCATGGACTGGCTTGTGAATGTGGTTGGTTTAAAAAAAGAAAACTTACGTGTGAGAGAACATGAAAAAGAAGAACTTTCTTTCTACAGTGATTCCACAAGTGATATCGAATACAAATATCCATTTGGTTGGGGGGAACTTTGGGGTGTGGCTTCGAGAACCGATTATGACCTTACCCAACATGAAAAATTTTCTTCGGAAGATTTAAAGTACCATGATCTCGACCAAAAGAAAAAATACCTTCCATATGTAGTCGAACCTGCCCTTGGTCTTAACCGCCTCTTCCTTGCTGTTTTATGTGATGCTTACGAAGAAGAAAAGTTAGAAAAAGACGACATTCGCACTGTCCTTCGTTTTGGAAGACGTGTCAGCCCAATGAAAGTGGCAATTTTCCCTTTGATGAAAAAAGACGGACTCGATGCCAAAGCAAAAGAAATTTATGCGGACCTTCGTAACCATTGGTATGTAGATTACGATGAAAGTGGCGCCATCGGAAAACGTTATCGCCGCCATGACGAAATCGGAACTCCATTTTGTATCACAGTGGATTATGATTCCATGAGTGATGGAACCGTCACCATCCGGGAAAGAGATTCAATGAAACAAGAAAGAATTGCAATCACAGAAATCAAATCTTACCTAATCAACAGAATGGTATAGGTGATTCGAGATTTAACAGAATCTGACAGAAACCAAACCATCGAACTCGTGAATCAGTTTTACCGAAAAGTAAACGAACTCGAGTTAGATGGTCTTTTTCGCATCCGTCCTCGCGCCGCTACGAAATTTACTGATATCTACTTTAAACTCATAGGAACCGGCAAGGTCTATATGCGTGGGTTCTTTGTGGATTCGGAACTTGTATCTTTACTCATTGGCCGAATCGAAGAGAAACCACACCTAGAAGAAGAAAGAAGCCTATTTATCGATCTTGCAGTCACCAAACTTGGTAAAAAGAAAAAAGGATATATGTCTGAACTTTTGAAGGATGTGGATCTTTGGTGCAAAGAAAAATCTATCCCTTCGATCGAACTACGGGCCATTTTACAAAATAAAGAGGCGGTGGAATTTTGGGACAACTCCTCCTTTGAAAGATTTTACATTCGTTACCGCAAACGAGTGGATTGAAATTTTTACTCCGAAATTAAGTCGTTTGTTAGTTAATTTCACCTAACTTTACCTTAATGGGAAACGGTAAAAAAAACAAATCCCAAAACCAATCCCGTTGGTCCATATCCAATCCTCTGGAACTAATTTTCTAAATTCGGCAAACACAATTCCATATCTAAAGATGTTCAATTTGACCCAAACCACCCCACTTTTTTCGAATTTGTAGCAAAAATATCCTTGCCCCAAATAAGGCAAATTGACACAGTTTTATCTTAGAAAATTCAGAGGTGAAATATATATGATTCGCAAAGGTCTTTTGGCCATTTTTATCACGGTTGCGTTAGCAAGTCCTGTTCTCGCTAGTTCGGGTTCTTCTTCCAAACCGCTCGCAGGCACTTATCCCATTATCCTTTCTCATGGTCTTTTTGGCTGGGGCGAAAACTCCGGTGGAATCATCAGCATCGTCAACTACTGGGGTGGAACGGACGATTACCTCAGAAGCCAAGGGGCTACTGTATTTGCTCCAGGGAAAACGGCAGCCAACTCAAACGAGGTGCGAGCTGCTGAACTAAAAGCCGCTATCCTTACTTATGCCGCAGCAACAAACTACACTGGAAAGTTCCACATCCTTGGTCACTCTCAAGGTGGACTTGATAGCCGTTATATGGTTTCTAACTTAGGACTTTCTGGTCGCACAGCAACACTCACGACTCTCAACACACCTCACTATGGTTCTCCGATTGCTGACATTGTGAAAACAGTTCTTCCGAGTTGGATCCAACCCTTTGTTGCTAGTGTAGTAGAAACTCTTGTAAAACTTGTTTATGGTGGAACCAACCAACAAAATGCTTTGGCGGCCTTAGCTTCTCTATCAAAAGAAGGACTCACTGCTTTTAACGGATACACTCCAAACAAATCCGGTGTGAAGTATTTCTCTTACGGATCTTCTATCACAATTCCTGACCTAATCCAACACCCGCTCATGGGGATCCTTCACCCTGCTTGTGGGGCCGGTGGACTTTTCCAAGGACAAGGTTTCACAAACGATGGGCTCGTTCCACTTTCTTCACAAAAATGGGGAACATGGAAAGGTGGACCTTCCTATGGAATCTTCACAACTGGAATTGACCACTTACAAGTATCCAACACTCTCCGTTCAGGAAGTCTTTGGTATGATGTGGAAGGTTTCTACCTAGATATGGCTTCTAACATGAAGGCAAATCAGTAATTCACTTTCGAATTTTTTAAGAAAACCCAAGCTTCGGCTTGGGTTTTTTTGTTTCCAGATGTTTCAATCCATCCTTTACTACGATACCATCTCCCATGAATGTTAAAATTTTTCGTTATCTAAGTTATGCCATTGGCGCCCTTCTTCTTATCTACTTTGCCTTTCGAATCTTCTCACCAAGTGAGTTAGAAACCACAAATGAGGAAAATCCAAACGACAAAGCAGAGTCCTATTTTCGAACCCAAAGTGATGGATTTTCGGTGGACCCTTTTTATTTAGAATCCGCAAAAACAATTTTTTCAGCCGATGGCCAGTTCCTTCGTTTTGAAGAAATATTAGCAAAAGCAAAATCGGGTGAGTTGAATTTAGTTTCTGAACTTTGGAACCTGCGAAGACAATGTCCGGAAGGGAGCACCCGCGAACAATGCCACGAATACATCAAAGCCTTTCTCCAAAATGAATATGGGGGAGAAGAAGCCAAACGACTGATTACAATGCTTTCCAATTATTTAAAATATGAAGAAGCTATGGTGCATTTGGATCCTTCCAGTAAATCTTATACCAACCAAGAAAGATACGAACAAATCAAACAACTTCGTAGAAAGTATTTTGCCAAAGAAGATGCTGAACTCATTTTCGGATTAGAAGAAGCAACAGCAGATTTTAGTTTCAATAGAAAAAACTTTTTAGATGAAACCAAAAATCTAAAAGCCGACGAAAGAATTCGTTTATATGAGGACTATCGCAAAAAAACTTTTGGGGCATTTTACAATGCAGTTGAAGCAAGAGAACCTAAGTTTGATAAGTTCGAAACCGAAATGGACTTAAGACAAATTGAACTTTCTAAGTTGTCTGGTCCGGAAAGGGAAGTCAAAGAAAAAGAAGTTCGAATTCGTTATTTTGGTAAAGACGGGAACGAAAGGATGGAGAAGGTTTTAAAGGAGATGAAAGAAGAGGAAGAAAAAATTTCTAAACTCCAAGTCGAAGAAAAAAAACTATTAAAAAACTTTCCCAATCTTTCTGAGTCAGAACGTGAAAAGAAACTGATGGACCTTCGTATCCAAACCTTGGGAAGTAAAGAACTAGCAGAGGAATACACAAGAAGAATGGAATATGAGAAAACACTCAAAAATTCCGGAAATTAAATATCCAATCCTTATACTTTTTCCAGTCTCAGTTTTTTTTGCACTGGCCTTAGAACCCTTTGGACTCACCTCTGCGGGGTTTCTTTGTATCTTTCTATTGCTTCACTTCACAAAACAACTAACGGTTAGTTCTAGTTGGAAAAAAACCTTTATTGGCACCATTTTGTTTTCCTCACTTGTGACATTGACAAGTTTTTATTGGATCTGGAATGCCATTCGCAATATTTCTAGCCAAGGGGTTCTGGTCTCGGCTTTTCTCTTTTTGGTCTATGCACTTCTTTCTTTTTATAAAATAGGAATTGTTTTTTTTGGTTCTGTTTTTTTAACCAAACATCGAGCCATCAAGGACTCTCATTTATTTTTATTTGTCCTTCCTTCTTTATTTTTAATATCTGATTGGATTTGCCCCATGGTATTTCCCGTATATTGGGGTGATCTATTTCGAAACCAAATCCTTTGGCGCCAAATGGCAAGGTTCGGCATTGAGGTTTTGGGTTTTGTTTCCGTGGTCTCTGCCTCCCTCCTGTATTTAATGCTTTTAAAATCCGCTAAGGGAGTAAAAAGTTATCTCCCTTTTTTATTCCCAATTTTTTGTTTTTTTTCGATGAATCTCTATTTTCTAGCAGAAACCATACCCCAAGGCCCAACCATCCACCTCGCATTACTGCAACCAAATACGACTTATGCGAAGAAAGAAATTCAAGAAAACCAGGACTGGATGACAAAAACCATCCAATCCGTTTATGATATAGGACTTGAGGCCATTCAAAATTCTCCAAAACCCATTGATTTACTGGTGATGCCTGAATCTTCGATTCCCTTTTTGGGCACTCTTGATTCAAAAGATCCTAATTCAACGTATAGCAAAAGTTTTGTGGATATTACAACAAGTTTGGTTCAAATTGGCAAAACCCCTCTCGCATTTAATGAATTAGTTTGGGACCAAGGTTCAAGGAACTCATTCACCGTCCTTCATCCTTTGTCCCTATCATCAGAAAGACGATACAAACAAGTATTATTACCCTTTGGAGAGTATTTACCGGGGGAAACAGAATTTCCTTGGTTACGAACTATCTTCCCAGAAACCAGCCGTCACATTCCAGGAAAACTAACAGATGCTTTAGGGTTCCAAACAAAAACGGGCGAAACAGTTACATTTAGTCCGCTGATTTGTTATGAAGTTCTTTATCCCGAATTTGTTAGAAAGATAGTCAATCATTCTCCTTCTGAGTTCATTCTGAATCTTACCAATGATTCCTGGTTTGAAAGTTTAACGGAAACCAAACAACATGCGGGAGCAGGTAGGCTAAGATCGATCGAATCTGGTAGGCCGGTCGTTCGTGTTGCGGTCACAGGGCTCACCATAGCTTTTGATCCATGGGGTAGAGAAATGATGGGCGATTTACAAACATTCCAAAAAGCCATCGGTTATCTTGATTTACCAACAGTGACCAAGGAGAGAACCACGCCTTATCTCCAATTCGGCCCGAGTCCTTGGCGAATCATGGCCCTTTTTCTAATATTTTTTGTTTTTTTCCGTAGTCCACCTCAGTTAGTCCCTCATAAAAAGAAAAATGAAATTGAAATTTAGCTAAGGAAAGAAAGGCTATTCGAATATGGAATGGGAAAAAATACTTCGCGATGCGGTGAAAGAAAACTCAATTAAGGAATTGTATCTCCGAAAGGTACCTTCTTTAAAGACCTGCGAAGATTGGAATAAGGTCATGGAAGTGGGAATGGTAGACCACAAAACCAAGTATGCTTATTATAAGGGTGGGCTCGTAAAATACGGTGAGAGATTGTTCTTTGTCACTCAAGAACGTTTGGATGCAGTTTCTCCATTTCGTAAATGGGATTTTAAAAACAAAATCAAAGTCACTGACCCAGAGCTAGCAGCTGGCGAAAAAAAATAAACGATCAAATACCTGGCCTGTGTTGTCCTTCGTTTAGGCCCTGTGTACATAAAAAAAGACCAACAAATGTTGGTCTTTTTTTATTGTTTTTTTAGGTTTTAAAACTACCGATTCAGTCGGATGATCATGTTCAACTTTTCTGCAATGGCGATGACTTCCATCACCTTTGATTTTTCAATGATGATTCCTGTCGGGCTAACTTCTTCCAAAACAAACTTTTTCCCTTTGATTTGACCAAGTAGAAGTTCCATCACTTGCGAGTCTTTGGTTCGGAGAAGGACGGAATCTTCCGTAATGGTAACAATTGGTAAGTTGTTACCCCAATCATCGAGTAGGAAGAGTAAGTTTTGTGCTAAATCCGCCTTGGATGATTCTCGTAAAAAATGAACAAAAGTTTCTTTGTCATAACCTAAAAGAATTCCCAATTGGAAACTATCTTTGGTAAGTAAAAAGGTGTAAACGCGATCGTAATCTTTTAACTCACAGAAAGCCTTTAACAAATGGATACCATGTAAAGAAACCCGATCAGGGAAGGCAATGATCGAGAAATCTGGGTTGATGGTGATTCCACCTTTTTCTGTTACTGTTACCAGTGCTTCATGGTTGAAATAGTGAGCACCAAGCTCAGAGAGGCTTAGGTTTCGCTGTGGGTATTCCACCTCGATGAGAC
This sequence comes from Leptospira meyeri, assembly GCF_004368965.1. Lineage (NCBI taxonomy): Bacteria > Pseudomonadati > Spirochaetota > Leptospiria > Leptospirales > Leptospiraceae > Leptospira > Leptospira meyeri. The sequence goes on from NZ_SORO01000001.1 coordinate 1,436,484, forward strand.
CAAAGAGTTGTAAGTAAAAAATAGCAGAGATGATTTCTTTTCGTAAATCTGCCAAATCTTCTTCATACGTTTTGATTTGGAAAGTCGGTGAAAACACCAGATGGTCACGAATGATATGTGAAAAAATCACAGAAGTATTGATCTTTCCATGTGCCATAATCAGTTTTACAGTTTTATCCAAAATACCTTTTTCGTAGAACGGAACTTCGGTGGCTGTAAACACTTCAGGAGGATTTAAACGACGTGTTCTTGCTTCATTGACTTCATGAATCACGAGTTTCATGATTTCAAAGATGTCTTTCTTTAAAAATTCATCGGTCTCTTGGATGAGAATTACATTTTCACCTTTGATATCCACATATCCCAAAAGTTTTAGGATCGGAAGGATGAGTTCAATTTGATAGACCTGACTTTTTTCAGGGAAAATTTCTATATCAGGAGATAAAAGTTCCGTTTCGGTTCTTTTGTGGTCTGCCTGTTTGATTTTCCCTGATTTTGCAAGGTTCAAACCTTTACGTGAAATATAAGAAATGAGTTTTTTGACATTTAGGAAAAAATCGAGTCCATTGGCAGAAATTTTTTCCTGACGCACTCTGGTTCCTTTTTTTACAGGAGGTAAAATAGGAGAGAACTGCAAATGGTCTAAAATTTCTTTCGGAATGACAATGACCCGAATAAATTTATCCTCTACATAATATAAGTCACGAACAAGATAAAGTGATGTTAGGTGAGGAATAGTTTGTTCAAACTTACCGCGGTTGACCGTGATGTAATTACGAATGGTATCCGCTTCAATCACACCGCCATGAATATAAATTTGATGGAGAATATCTTTATCAAAATCAGAAAGGTCTTCGATTAACTTTTGAAGGAATTCCCTCTCGAGAGCATTCTTTAAGAATGTTTCAATGTGTTCGCCTTTTTTGGCACCAACAGCTTCTTTCCATTCTTCAGGGAGTTCAGCAAGAGTCGATTTGTGTAAAGCCTTCTCAATGGAGAATTTAAATTTCTCCCCCTTAGGGTTTGTTTCCACTTTGATGAGTTTTAAATATTCATCATAAGTATGGTATTTATCTAAATTGTTAGTAAGACGCTCTCGGTTTTTTCTTTGGTAAAGAAGGTAGTATTTCCTAAGAACATTGAGCTCCATCTCCACGTTAATGGGTGGAATGTTTACCTTTCTAGAAATTTCACCAAGTGTCATCACCCCTTTGTTCTTTAATATGGATGTTAGAATATTGACTTGGAGTGGGGTAAACTTTTCCAGAACCCCTTTGAGGTAAAATTCGTTCTGGAAAATCTCCATAAGTCCCAAAATGGTCGATTTTTTGTCCTTTCCCGGGATCTTTTGGATGTTCCAAAGGCTGGCGATTTTTTTGATCTCGTTGAGATCGAGTTTCTCTAACTCTTGGTACAGGACAGTTTCTTGGCTCATGGGTGCGATTTGATAAGTTTTTGGTTGGGACCTATTCCTGCAACTCTATTTCAATTGCAGGATCAAAGGAGATTTTCTCGTTTCCAATCCCGATTTAGGTCTTAAACTAGGGCGTATGGATTCCCTTTCTGAAATCGTTTCTTTTGGTTGGCAATCAAGCCTACGAGTCGCCCATTCCAGTTTTGTGTTCAGTTCTAAAGCCTTTGGGATCCTGACCCAACTTGCCAAAGGAGAACCCAACCATAGAGAAATTGCCATCACCCTCCGAGAGGCATTTTCCCATCTAGGTGCCACTTATATCAAGTTAGGCCAATTCATCGCCAGTGCCCCCTCCCTTTTCCCCAAAGAATATGTAGAAGAAATGCAAGCATGTTTGGACTCTGTACGACCTGTGGCCTTTCGGGACATACGATCTTCCGTAGAACGAGAATTGGGTGGAAAACTCGAAAATTTATTCCATAGTTTTGAAGAAACTCCCCTAGCCTCAGCTTCGATTGCACAAGTTCATGCTGCGGTTACCAAAGAAGGTCTTGATGTTGTTGTAAAAGTCCAAAGGCCGGATGTCCACCTAACATTAAAAACCGACATGCAAATTCTCGGAATTCTAACCAAAATTTTGGAATTCATTGCACCTGACTTTAAAAAATCAGGGTTCACGGCTATGTTCGAAGAATTTCAAATCTCAATCTTGCAAGAAATCGATTTTATCCAAGAAGCCAAAAACATTGAAGAGTTTGAAGATTATCTTTTGCGAGCCAAAGAATCTAGAGCAAGGGTTCCCAGAGTGTATCATACTCTCTCTTCCAAAAAAGTTTTAACTATGGAACGATTCTACGGTGTTCCCATTACCGATGAAGTTGGTCTGCGTAAATTTACAAACAATCCTAGAAAAGTTCTAAGTGATGCTTTAGAAATTTGGTTTTCCTCTTTATCTAACGAAGGTTTTTTTCATGCAGATGTGCATGCTGGAAATTTAATGATTCTAAAAGATGGAACCATCGGTTTTATTGATTTCGGTATCGTAGGACGAATTTCTCCAAAAATATGGAAAGGTTTGATGTTATTTACCCAAGGAATCGGCATCGGCGAACCAACATTAGTTGCACAAGGTTTGGTCGAAATGGACTCAACCAATAGCGGAGTTAATCCGACTGTCCTTGCAAAAGAATTGGATTCTGTTTTTAATGAATTAGAATCCGTTTATGTCCATTTAACCGATAATGAGATGTTTGACGAATCCAGGGTAAATCGAATCATGTACGACATGAAGGAAATTGCAGAAAAAAATGGACTGAAGATTCCGAGAGAATTTGCACTCCTCATGAAACAAATGTTATACTTTGACAGATATGTTAAATCAATAGCACCAGAAATCAACTTGTTCCGCGATTCACAAAAATTTGCGATTTCTTAAATAATACGAATGACTATACAAGATTTAAAAATCGGTGAGACGGCAGAGATTGTTTCACTGAATTCACAAAAACTTCCGAAACCGATGATAACCGAATTATTAGAACTCGGTTTTTTTCCTGGAGCAGAAATCACACTCCAAAACAAGTCGCTTTTACTGGGGAAGATGGTCTGTGTTTTAAGTGGAACCACAATTGCATTAAGAATCGATGATGGGAAAGCAATCGAAATCAAACTGAAACAAACATGAAAGACAAACGAATTTATTTAGTTGGGAATCCCAACTGTGGGAAATCAACTTTATTTAACCAACTGACTGGGCTTAAACAAAAAACAGGAAACTTTAGTGGAGTCACTGTAGAAAAAAGAGAAGGAACTTTAGTATTAGATCAGTTAGAGTGGACCATCACCGACTTACCTGGTACATACGGCCTAGGTGGAACCGCAGAAGACAAAAAAATTGCTTACGAAGTATTACTTTCAAGAAAATCAGATGAACTAGTAATTTATGTTTTAGATGCGTTAAATCTAGAAAGAGGCCTCCAGTTTTTATTACAAATCATCGACATGGGTGTTCCAACACTTGTAGTTTTAACAATGAAAGATGTGTTGGAGAAAAAAAGAATTCAATTGGACTTAGATAAACTTAAAAAATCCATTGGTCTTCAATTTTTATTGGTAAATGCAAAGTCTGGAGAAGGTGTCGATGTTCTAAAGGAAGTTTTAAAAGATCAAAGTCAATTTCAAAAACGCCCTAGGTTATGGAGATGGGGAGACAAGGAAGAATCTTTTTTAAAAACAGCAAAACAAAAATTAGGAATCAATACCAACGAAGCAGAATTCTTTTTATCGCAATCATTAAAATATTTAAATAAAGATCCCAATCTAAGTGAAGAACGTTACTTTGTTAAATTTCCCAATGAAACAAAAAATTGGTTACGATCCGAGGTGGAAGGCAAGGGTTATTCCTTTTTTTACCAAGAGGAAATGATCTATCGCTCTTTTTTTATTAAAAAGGTTTTGGCCGATGTGATTACCTATCCTAAATCCACTCCAGGAAGTTGGGAAGAAAAACTGGATCGAGTGTTATTACACCCCGTCCTCGGATTTATTTGTTTTTTTCTTTTGATGGGATTTCTTTTCCAAAGTTTATTTAGTTTTGCAGAGATCCCAATGGACTTAATCGAATCAGGGATCTCCGATTTACAATCGTTTGCCGAGTCCGTTATACCCGAAGGGTTACTTAGATCTCTTTTGACGGAAGGAATTATCGGAGGAGTAGGAAGTGTGATTGTTTTCATCCCTCAGATTGCACTACTCTTTTTATTTATTGGAATTTTAGAAGAATCAGGATATTTAGCACGTGCTAGTTTTTTAATGGATCGAGTCATGGGTAAGTTTGGATTGTCAGGAAAATCTTTTATTCCCCTGCTTTCTTCTGCTGCCTGTGCTGTTCCAGCAATTCTCGGCACAAGAACAATCGAAAACAAATCTGATCGTTTTACAACGATAATGGTATCACCTCTTATCATGTGTTCCGCAAGGTATCCTGTTTACATTTTGATTGTTGGAACTGTATTTAGTTTCCCACCAGTATTTGGAATTTTTAATGTCCAAGGATTTGTTTTGTTTTCGATGTTTTTTCTTGGAATGATAACAAGTTTTGGGTTTGCTTTCCTTTTCCGCAAAACAGTCTTCAAAGAAGATTCTTCTTATTTTGTAATGGAACTTCCGAGATACAATGTCCCTTCTATAAAAAGTTTATTTCATACTGTATACGGGAAGGTAAAATCATTTTTGTCCACAGCCGGGCAAATCATATTATACATTTCCGTTTTGCTTTGGTTTCTAAGTCACTTCCCAGCAGAGTACAAAGATCAAAAATGGAACACAAGTCCCATTGAATCTTCTTATATCGGATCCATAGGCAAGGTGATGGAACCATCAATCGAACCACTTGGTTTTGATTGGAAAATTGGTATTTCTATATTAACTTCTTTTGCAGCAAGGGAAGTAATGGTTTCCACCTTGGCTGTGCTATACGGTTCAGATGAAAACGAAGAAGGTGAATCTCTTCGATCTACTCTCCGCACAGAAAAAAGAGCTGATGGATCGCTTGTATGGACGCCACTTTCAGGTTTGTCACTCCTAGTATTTTTTGCATTTGCTAGCCAATGTATGTCAACCTTAGCTGTCACAAAAAAAGAAACCGGTACAATCTTATGGCCCATGGTTCAGTTTTTTTATATGACCACCCTTGCTTTCACTGCTTCCTTTCTAATTTTTCAGTTCGGAAAACTTCTAGGATTTGTTTAAACTGCCGACAATCAATGAAAGAGGAAAAACTTGGATTTTCATATAGGAACAAAAACTCTTACCAGAAAATCTGCACCGTATTTGGTTGCAGAAATTGGACTCAATCATAACGCAGACCTTGAAATTGGCAAACGAACCATTGCGAAAGCGAAGGAGTCAGGTGCGCATGCGGTCAAATTCCAAACCTATCGAACAGAAGAGTTTATAGACAGTTCCAATCCCGAAGTTAAATTTCTATTCGATATCTTTAAACAATACGAATTAAACGAGTCACAACATAAAGAATTCCAAAAAACAGCTTTAGACCTAGGACTTGATTTTTTTTCCACACCACTTTGCGAGTCCGCTGTTGACTTGTTATGTGAGCTCGATGTCCCCGTATTAAAAATTGCTTCGGGTGATATTGTTAATTTACCTTTACTGAATCGATCCCTACAATCGGGGAAACCTTTGATTGTGTCCACTGGTGCTGCTTTACTTGAAGAAGTTACAAGGGCTATTTCTCTTTTTCAGAAACACCAAGCGGAGGTTTGTTTACTTCATTGTGTTTCGATGTATCCCACTCCGCTCAATAAAGTAAATCTTCAGTCAATTCCATTTTATTTGGATACAACAGACTATGTTGTTGGCTTTAGCGATCATTCGGACGGAACCTTGGCTTCTTCAGTGGCCTGTGGTTTGGGCGCCGTGGTTTTTGAAAAACACTTTACCTTGGATCGAAATTTAGATGGTCCAGACCACGGAATTTCAATGGACCCAATGACGTTTTCGAAATTGGCAAATGATCTGAAACAAAGTTTTGAAATGGGTGGGGTCTATGGTAAAAACACACATCCTGAAGAAACCGGTGGTTGGTTCTATGGCAGAAGATCCCTATATAAAAAAGGAAATTCTATTCTTAGTTTAAGACCTGCTCTGCACACTAATGAAAGTAATGTTTTGAATTCTTGGGAGTTAAATCGAATAGGTGATCCTTCTCTTTTACCAGAAGGACCAGTTCGCATGACACCTAAGTCTACTTAGGTGTCTTTTACAATTACATCTTTTGGATGATTTGTTCGAGGAGTGTTTTTAGAAAAATAGGATTAGGAGTTCCGCTTTCTATCCTTCTATCATTGATATAAAGAGACGGAGTGGATTGGATGTTTAACTTCTCAGCTTCATCAATCTCAGCATTCAATTGGTTTTGCGCTTCTTTAGAACCCATACATGCTTTCAAAGAATTGACATTGAGCCCAATAGAATTTGCTAAATTTACTACACTGGATCCAGAATGAGCTACACCCTTTTCTAAGTTATCATAAAGCCCTCGATACATAGGCTCAAACTTACCTTGTTTATCCGCACAAATGGCAGCAATTGCAGCGACGCAAGAGGATGCATCAGGTCTTGGTTGCTGCATCAAACGGTTACAAGTTCCATCCAATGGAAAGTTTTTATACACAACACGAACCATTCCATCATATTCAGAAAGGACCGTATGTAAGATATGACTTGTATGAAGACAATGGCCGCAGTTGTAATCTGCATATTTAACAATTGTGATGGGAGCATCTTTTTTACCGATGAAAGGAGAACCGGTAACATTGATTCCAAGAGTGGGTTCTTGAAAATAAGCGGCAATTTTAGTTTGGATTTCAGCTGAATCCATCCCTCTTGAAGTCGCAAGTGTATTGGAACTTGCTTTACTTACCCACATTTTGCTCGTTGCAAAACCTAAAGAAAAACTAAAAAAATAAACGAGCCCAAGGGTGGTGATTCCTTCTTTTAAGGCCACTGGAACCTCAAGTTTTGGTTTTCCTTCTGTTTTCCAAAGTAAATACAAAATACCGAGGAGAGCTATCGTGACAATGTAAGTCACGAAACAAAGTTGGCAAATAGTTCCGATAATTCCCACTGAAATCCCAAAAAGGATCAAATCAAATAACAGTCCTAAAACCAGGACAGGGAATAAAAGAGAAATGAACTTAGAAACTTCTTCATTCGATTTTGCTTTTGTAACCAAAAAGAAAGAATACGTTAGTAACCCGTAAAATCCAAAACCGAGTAAGGCAATGGGAACATTCCCCAAAAAGGGAACTCCGGGGATTGCAGAATAAGAACTCTCTGCTACTTTTAAACAAGAGTCACCTCCACCTAGCGCGGAACATGCGGTATTGGCAATATTTTCGGTTCCAATGCCAAAGTATTCGATTGCCAATAGGAAAGAGACAATGAGTCCTATAACTCCACCGACTACTCCTGCTAATGCTAAATTCTTACGATTCATCAATTTTCATTCCTCTTCTTACTTAGAATCCTGATACTTTCTTTTAGGTCTAATTTTCCTTCATAAATTGCTTTTCCCGTAATGGCCCCAAAAAGTTTTCCTTTCGAAGCATCATACAAATTTACCAAGTCTTCGATGGAAGAAACTCCACCGGATGCCACCAATTGTAAACCAGGGAACTCTGCCAACAACTCCAAATAAACGGTCGTGTTTGGTCCAGCCATCATCCCATCTTTGGATATATCTGTAAAAATTACATGTCTAATGCCCATACCAAACATTGTTTTTAAAAAATCTGTATATTTGATACCGGAGTTGGTTTCCCAACCTTTGGTGCGTACATATCCGTCTTTGGCATCCACGCCGATCACGATCCGATTGGGGCCGTAGGTGTTCAATCCCTGTTCTACCACAGATGGATCTTCTACAGCCACAGTTCCTAAAATGAACCGGGAAACTCCGAGCCCATCATAAAACTTCATGTTTTCTAAAGAACGAATCCCACCACCAAGCTCGAGTTCTACGGAACAGTTGTCTTTGATTTTACGGATGGCTTTCCCGTTTTCTGACTTACCTGTTTTTGCTGCATTTAAATCAACAATGTGAATGAGAGTGGCACCTTGTTCTTCAAAGACTTTGATCATTTTTTCCGGTTCGGAAGAATACACAGTCTTTTTAGAGTAATCTCCTTGGAGTAGTCGAACAGCTTCGTTATCTAAAAGATCAATCGCAGGTAATACTAACATATTAAAGTTCTATAAAGTTTTTTAGGATTCCTAGTCCTGTTGTATCTGACTTTTCGGGGTGAAATTGTGTACCAAAAATAGTTTCTTTTTCTACGACTGCTGGGAATGATTCTCCATAGTAATGACAGTTAGCCGTAATATCTAATCTGTCCACACCAACTGGTCTGTAGGAATGAATAAAATACATAAATGATTGATTCGGAATTCCTTTCAGAAGTTTTGTATTTTTTGCTTTTATATCAAATAGTTTGTTCCATCCCATGTGAGGGACTTTTAAGTTTGGTTTGCCTTCGAACTTCCTAATTTTTCCTCGAATGAATCCAAGACCAGGAATGGTTGCCCCTGGTTTTGAAGTTTCATCCGAATCTTCAAATAACACTTGATAGCCGATACAAATTCCAAACAGTGGTTTTTTGGCAGTAACATGGTCTTTTAAAACAGAAGAAAATCCAGCTTCATTTAAATTCTGCATGGCTTTATCAAAATGACCATCGCCAGGCAAAATGATTTTATCCGCCTTCTTCACTGTCTCGAGATCACTGGTAAATTGAAAATCACTTGTGTATAAGGAAACGGCTTTCAATAAGGAATGGATATTCCCCATTCCAAAATCTAAAACTGCAATCACTCTAACATTCCTTTTGTAGAAGGAATTTGATCCTTTGCCAGTGAATCGATCGTTATAGCCTGCCGTAACGCCTTACCAAGTCCTTTAAAGATAGACTCGTGGATGTGGTGGCGGTTTTCACCATAGTGAACCACTACGTGTAAATTCATCTTAGCATTGAGGGCAAATTTCTGAAGGAACTCGAGAGATAGTTCGGCATCATAAATCCCAAATTTCCCATCCATAGGAGGACCAGTGTATTTGAAATAAAAACGTCCACCCAAATCGACAGCGACAGTCGTTAATACTTCATCCATGGGTAGGGTAAAATGTCCGTATCGAAAGATTCCTTTTTTATCACCTAACTGGGTATGGATCATTTGACCCATGAGAATGGCGGTGTCTTCCACAGAATGGTGACAATCAATCCCGATGTCTCCTCTGAGCTTTAGATCCATATCAATAAGGCCATGTTTGGAGATATGGGAGAGCATATGCTCAAAAAACGGGATTTCTGTATCAAACTTGTAAACACCCGTACCTCGGACGTTTAGGTCCAGTCGAATGTCTGTCTCGGATGTCTTTCTTGATTCCACCATATTCCTAGCATGTTTGGTAGAAAACCCAGGTGTCAAGAGAGAATGTGGGGAGGTTTAGGAAGCGAGACCTAGAACCCCAGCTAAATCATACCCGACAAAAACCCAAAAAAGATAAACCGTTGCGACTAGCGAAAAAATAAGAATGCGTTTCCAATGTTCTGGCAAAGAAGTCCCTCTATTAGAACCAACAATTGGCCTAAGAAAACTTCTCATATTTTAGGGAATTCCGATGGGTTAGAAAAAGATTGTTTCGAAATTTTATTTTCCGAAACGTTGGTTGAACATTCGTACGAGTTCCGAAATAGAATCTTCTACATATTTAAAATGTTTGGGTTTCATTGGATCCAGAGGCATCATATCATGAATTTTTTTATAACGATCAAAGGATTCGCGAATGTATTCTAAATACTTTTGGCTTGTGATTCCATAACGTTTGAATAAAGATTCGTTTTCTTGGAACATCCGCTTAAAATCTTCCGCATAGGTTCCATCATTTAAAAAATAAAACCGCAAATCTGTTTTTGCCTGAGAAAAAACAATATCGATATTGGTGATAAATTTGGATGTTTTTGCTGGTTCTGTAGTTTCCGGGCTTTGTGCTGATAACTTAGCGGCCGCTTGTTCGATCGCTTTTTGTTCGGAAACACGTTTTTCTTTTTCAAATTCTTTGGCTAATTTTTCGCGTTTGAGAACCTCTTCCACAGAGGATTTCTTTTCTACAGGCATATTTTCATTATCCCCATCTCAGGAGTCTGTCAAGGAATTAGACGAAAAATTATTCTTTTGCCTTACGAAGTGCACAATTTGCCAGCCATTCACAACGCAAACAGATCGGGTCCTCGGTGTTATACGTAGAAGGAGGACAAATATTGGCGTTTGTCACTTGCATTCCTTGTAAATAATTTATTACCGATTCTTTATCTTTTTTAGAATCAATCTGTTTCAAAACACCTTCATTGATCTTTTTTTGGTCAAGAAAGAGATCCTCTACTACCGCCGGTTTGGCTTTCTCTTTGATTTTGGACTCTCTCGGTGCTTCCCATTCCAGTCCTGGGATGTATGGCAAACTCCCTGGTTTGATTTGTTTTTGGAAAATTTTATAGAGAAGTAAAGCAGTGAGTGCCCCGCCCAAATGGCAAGTATTAGAAATGGCACCATTCCCCAGTTGTGAAATTACATATCCAATGACAAGGGAGACCCAAACGGCATTTTTTGCTTTTACTGGAAAAATAAATAATAAGAGTTCGGCGTTAGGATAAAAAATTCCAAAAAGTGCAAGTAACCCAAATAAAGCGCCGGAAGCACCAATGGTTTGAGTGGTCATTGATTCTAAAAAAGGAAGATTGCCACCTAACAACTCATTTAAATAAGCAGAAAGTACAACAAAAATTCCCGCTCCAATTTGTGAGGCAAAGTATAAAATGGTAAATTTAGTTTTGCCAATGATGGGGATGATGTTGGATCCCAACATATACATACCATACATATTGACTAGCAGGTGGAAAGGGATAAGATCCACAGCATGTAAAAAACCATATGTAAACACTTGCCAAACTGCACCACCTAACACAAAATCAGGTGTTAAACCAAATCGATAAATTAACTGTTGGTTTGCAAAGTATTGGAGAAAAAAAATAAGACAGTTGATGATGAGAATTACATTCAGGGGATGAAGGATGGGATTCCCAAATAAACTAGGACTCTGGCCTCGATTTCTAGACATGTAACTTCCAAAATCTAGATGGCTTAGAAAGAAACAAGGGAAATAAAAAAAGGGGGAATCCTTTCGGAAGCCCCCCGGGAGTGACTTAAGGTAAAATCAGGCAACAGACCCTACCTTGATTATCAATCATTTCTACCATCGGAATTCCGAGGTGGAGGCTTAATAGATTCAGGAAAAAATTTAGGCGATTTTTGAAAGGGAATACAAAGCTTCTCTGTTCAGAATATCAATGCGGTTTTTGTCGACAGAAATGAATTCTCTGGCTTTGAGGTCAGAAAGTGCCCGAACCAAAGTCTCCGTTTTGGTTCCGATGAATGTGGCGAGGACGTCACGTGTGACTTTGAGTTCCACTTGATTTTTTCGACCTTGGGCGTTGTCTAAAACAATTAGGATTTCTGCTAGTTTTTCATGGACTTGTTTGGTTCCAAGAGAAACCACATGTTCTTCCATCTCTTGCCATTCCTTCGCCATCTGTTTGAAAACTTCTTTCTGGAAGTTGGTATCATCCTTTACGAGAGCATCGATCAGATCTCCAGTGATATAACAAGCATGGGTGTCTTCAACTGCTACGACATTGTGATGGGAAACCGAATCAGAGATACAATCTCGAAATCCAACCCAATCCCCTGGGCCACTGAGGCGTAAGGTTTGTTCCTTACCACTTGCAAGTTGTACATAACTTCTGACAAGACCTGATTTGATGAAGAAAAAACCCGCAGCTTTTTCACCAGCTGAAACAAGATGTTTTCCTCTGGGGAAGACAGTGAAGTCTTTGCCTGCGTTGATCCTTTCAATGGTCTCATGCGCAGCACAGTGCAAGACATTGTGATTTTTATAATCACAAGCAAAACAATCAGGATTGAGTGGAAGATCCGCCATTCAGCTTCGGTATAACCCCTTGAAAAATCCTTGTCGAGCCATAATTTAGAAACTTTCTAAATTTTTCATTTGCCGGTAAATTTTGGTTCCCGCTTTTCTAAGATACTTTTGATCGTCTCTTTAAAGTCGTCCGAAATAAAGTTCCGCGCCTGGGATTCTGCTTCTTTTTTTAAGGCTGAATCCAACTGTTTCCAGGAGTATAAATTTCGCTTTAATTCCTGTAAGGCGAGAGGTGCAGCCTTTGACAATGACAATGCGAGGTCCATCGCACGATCATACACTTCTCTTTTGGGAACACTGTCAAGTGCAAGCCCACAAGATTTGGCAAACTTACCATCAAAGGTTTCACCAGTGAGTAATAACCTTCCTCCTAAACTTTTTCCGAGGAGTTCAGGGGAAAGAAAACTAGATCCCATACCTGGATGAATTCCGAGTCTTACAAAATTGAAAGAATACTTCCCTTCGTCTGCAAAAATTCGTAAATCACACCCAAAGGTTAAGGAAAGACCAGCGCCGATCGCATGGCCATTCACAGCCGCAATGACTGGAACCGGAAGTTTACGAACAGATAAAAAGAAACCATAGAATTTCCTCATATCACGCCTGTTTTGCGAGAAAGACTTTTCAGAAAAAGATCTTAATAAATTTAAATCACCTCCCGCACAAAACACATCGTTTCGACCGGAAATGATGACTGCTCGCGGAAGGACTTTTTCTTTTTTAATGGAATGGATCAGGTCAGCAAACTCTTCCCCCATTTTCCAGGTCATAGAATTGCGGGAAGTAGGATTGTTTAGGAAGATGGAAACAATCTTTCCGTCTTCAGTATCACGGGATTCAATTTCTAGGAATTCATACTCTTTGGTTTCAAATCGCGATTTCATCTATCTGAAAGGATTCGTACCAGGCTTTATCTTGTAAAGATAAAGGTTTATTCCCGATCTCCATATTTTCAAAGTAATTGAGTAAAATTTCTAGATGTTGGCTTTCCTGATCTTGGTTGGGGAGAAGAGAATCAATTCCTTTGCTTACCAAAACCTCTGCTCTAATTTTATCTTTATAATGATCTGGTTTTCCGCTAAAAATCAAATGCGCAGAGATTAAATCAAAACGAATGGTATCAACGATTCTTCGAAGTGAATCTTCTGATTCTAGAAAATAACGAGAGGCTACTTCTGTTTGAAAGTAATCACTCCAAGTAATGAGATCAGGCAAAGACCCGGTTAGTTCCAAAATCTTCTTTTGAGTATCTTCGTCAGTATATAAGGAACCGGCAAACCTTTCCACAATGGCGTACAATTCGGTAAGAATGGCTAATTTCTCCGGACTGAGGAGTCCTTGGCGGATCATTGGCAATAGTTCAGGATTGACTTGTTTTGGCAGAGTGAGTTCCATATACTTCCCATTTCGGCGAATTCTGTCGTTTCCCAGCACATTTTCCTTGTGAGAAAATCGATTTTCGCCTTTCGAAAATCGATAATTTTAGTATGGCAATTGGAAGAACCGATTCGATGCAGGAACTCATAACGATCCTAGAATCGTTATTTGAAGAGACTATCATCGGTTCTGATGTCAATATCGTAAAACATCTCTTTTATTATCTCAAAGCCGATAACAGAGAATTCGAATTTATCTACGAAGAGGACACCCTTGTCGCCGCTGTAGAAGAAATTGAATCTCATACAGTCACGTTAATGATTCCGGATTTGGTGGAACAAGGTTCCCGGCGAGCCCGTGTCCGTTTCGAAGTAATGAACATTAACTACCAGTTTGAGGTAGTCATTCTAGATATCCAAAAAGATAAAACGGTAATCAAAACTCCCACTGAGTTACAATCTTACCAACTCAGAACCAACAAACGAATTCCAGTGGATGATTTGTTTATGAACTTTATCATTCTATTTAGAAGTTTAACTGGTGGTTCGAGAGAAGTGGGGAAAAACCTTTACGCTGAAAGTCGGTTCCCTCATCTAATGAAAGAAGTACGAAAAGACAGGCCGGATAGCAAACTCATCAACGTGATGTTAACCGAGGCTATCGAACGAATTTCCAAAGATTATGAAATTCATTTTTTTCAACCGGATGAAAAACTAAACGAATACGATGACTTTGTTAAAAAAACCATTTTAAGAACTGGGAAATCCATTTATATCCCCGACTGTAATCGAATCACTTCCTATATCAATGACCCTGGGGATGATGTCCTCTTTAATTATTTCAATGAATATAAAGAAATGACAAAGGAATTTGGAGATGAATTTGCTTTAGAATACTTTGAGTCCATGCGCAAACACGAATCGAGAAATTTTTATGTTTCTTATGTGATTACACCCATTCGTCTTTATGAGGATGTTGTTGGTTTTATTAAAGTTTATTCCACTGCGATGGAAAGATTCACAATTTCCCATAACCAAGCAGTATATATTTTTGAACTTGCAGAAATCATCAGTTATGTATTCACAAAAATCGCTATCCAACATGGAAGTTATGAAACCATGCAATCCACTACAAAGGTTGTGGATATTTCTCTTGATGGTCTCCTCTTCGAAATTTACGACAAACGATTGTTTCAATATTTAAAACGTCACAATATCATTAAAATGTTTATCCCTTTAAGTAAGGAACGTACAATGATCATCCGAGGTGAAATCATTCGGTTTTTAGATAAGGGAGATCATTTCCATCTCGGGGTAAACTATTTCAGCTCTGCCCCTGATGATATGTTGTATTTGGAATCCTATTTATTTGAAAAGAGTATGAAAATTTTATCAGAGTGATCCTGATTGTTTTTCAGCTAGTCGAATGGCATTCAAAAGATCTTCAGACAAAGTAGTTTCTCCTGTATAATAAAGGCGTAACAACTTTCCGTGTTCAACTAGTTTATTTCGATAATCCGTCTCCTTGACAGAACCCCGTGTTTCTTTCCATTTTAGATTATAGAATTCACAAGCCAGTTTATGGAGATAATAATCTGATTTTCTAAGGGCATAGGCCTTTTGTAAATATTCTTCGGAACGTTCCGACCACTCTTCTCTTTTTTTACGACCGTCCACCCCAGTATCGGCCATATTCGAATGCAAAAGATTTAGAAAGGAAGTTTCAAAACTATAAAGCCAAACTTCATAATTTTTTGGGTAGAGAGTGCGTGCTTCTTTTGCCACTTGTGGCATCAAATCCAATTGTTTTTTGTTTTCTTTCCCTTCTACTTTAAAATAGAAAGTTAAAAATCGCAAATAATCAACCAGGAATAACAACTTTTCTTGTGCATTAGAAAATCTTTCTCTGTTTTTCCAAGCCATCGAATATTCAAATGCGGTTGATACATAACCTTCCCCATCTTTCCAATGAGCTTTACCTAGCGCATAATGAGAGTCAGGTGAACCTTGGTCAAGAGAAACAGAATGTTTGTACATTCTGAGGGCTTCTTCCATTTGCCCTTTGGCAAAATAATGGTCTCCTTTCTTTTTAGCCATAAAGGCTTCATCGTATTTTGTGGTATCTAGTAACCTTGCGGCTGTTACAGGGCGATCTTCAATGAGACGCAAATACCCTTCCCCTCGAACCTGCCATCCAAAAAAAGTAGTTTGGTAAACGGATTTTACTGTGATCATTCCCACGATGTTTCCATCGCGAAATGTTTTGTGGTCTTGGTTCTTTTCTAATAAATACAATGTTTGGCCAACTCGAATTCCTTTTGGGTCACCCACTTTAATAGTCACAGTATCGGGTCTTGTATCCACTTCCAGTTCCTGTGAAAGTGTATCCACTTCATAATAACTGGCTTTTTCAATCCCAACAACCTCACCCACAACAATCATCCGAAGAGGGTCAAGCGATGCCTGGCTACGGAAAGCAAAGGCCAACCGATCGGAAGACGATTGAGCAAAAGTTGCCGTAACAAACAAAATACAAAGGAGGAAGGAGCGAAACATCTGGTTTAAAGATCGGCTAAAATAGAATCTTCGGACGCAGAAAAATAGAAATCCCCACTGGCCCAGTGGGGATTTTTTCAGAAACTACTGAGGTCGGAATTCCAATCGGAATTTTCCGGCACCAACTTGTTCCTTGGAATACAAGATTTTCCTGTGGACCCCACTTATATAATCATTCACTAAGTTCCCATAAAATGGACTCGCAAGGTTTCCGCTATTTCCGATCGGAAGTTGGGTTACGGACTCCTCAAAACGGCCATAATCGATCACTCGTCTTTTGGATGGACCTGCAAAAGCAGTCCAATCCTCTTTCATCAGTTTGTATTTTAAATTATTTACCACTTCGGCACCACCGGCAGAAGGAAGAGGGCCAATATCAAAAATACCACCTATCAGTGGCAATACGCCAAGAGGATGTGGGTGTTTGATTTTGTATAAATTTTTCCATGTCCAGAGGCTTGGAGATGCTGAAAGATGTGCTTCTAAATACCTACCGGTTTCCTCAATGGATCTTTTTAGAATATCCTCTCTTGTTTCGATAATGCCTTCCGTTCGTAAGTCATCCCAATAGGGAGAATTTGTATTCCTTACAAATCGGCGGTAAGCATTCCAATACTCAGCCATATCTCCATATAACTCAAAATTGGCAGGGCCCATCTCATCAATTAACAATTCCCGAAGAGTGATGTAAAAGAATACATCGTAAACAGCAGCACCTTGAGACTCGGGGAAATGTTCAAAATTCCATTTTTTCAAAATTCCTAGAACCTTTTTCCCGTTGGGAGTTTTTGCTTCTTTAACGGTAGACAGAATGAGTTCCAAATACTCCGGTGCAAATGAAGAGACGGTATCATTCTGGATTGCCGCGAGGTCTTCCAAACTCCACTTCTCTTTTGTTTCCAAAATACCAACTAACCTTTGAAAACGATCAGGAGGTTGCCAGTTTCCATCTGGTTTTCCTAACCCGGGGAGAGATTTACTTGTCACTTGGTTGTTTGCCGTGACGATGATTCCATTTTTTGGATTGATGATCTTTGGATTGTCTTTTGCCGAAACATAACCAACCACATCATTATCGCCAGTAGATCCTTCTAAAATTTTACGAGAATTTCCCGATTTTAAAATCGGGAATCTTCCCACTGCATAATAGGCTATGTTTCCATTTTTATCCGCATAACTAAAATTAAGGCCTGGTGCCCCAATCATAGAAGAAGCAGAATCAAGTTCTGTAAATGATTTGGATTTTCCCATTTGAAAAAGAACATCAAGAAGTGGGTTTTGTAAATGATGGTGAGCCCAATACAAACTCACTGGCCTTCCCTTAAATCCTTTGATATGTTCTGTTATCAGAGGACCGTGATTCGTGATCCCCACTTCAAATGGAATTTCGGTTCCATCCTTTTTACGAATTGGATCGCGATAATAAGTTAATTCTTTCCATGTATTTCCTGTTTTAAATTTCCCATCTTCGATGGTTTCTAAATACAAATTAACATCATCTTGTTCCAACATGGTAAGTCCCCATGCCTTATCTCTGTTATGTGCGATGAGTGGAAATGGAATGATAGAAAGGAAATATCCATAATTTTCATACCCTGGATATTCAATATAGGCTTCATACCAAGCCCCAGGATTGGAAAGAGCGATGTGTGGATCATTGGCAAGAACGGCACCGCCACTTTCAGAACGACTGGGAGCGACAAGCCAAGAATTACTACCTTCTAATGGCTCAATCGGTAATTGTAATTGGCTCACAAAAGAGACAAGTTGTTTTAGATTTAGAACATCCTGGCCGCCCGATTGTTTTTTGCTCAGAAGATTTTGAGATAAATTCGGAGCTAGATATCCTTTCTCAGTCGGAGCAAACTTCGAGTTTTGTTTCATCGGTGGATTGATTTTTTCAAAATCCTGACCGTAAGCTAACCTCTGCACACCCGGTTGTGATTCCAGAATCGTAGCATTGGTTTCAAAATCATAACGCGGAAAAAGTTCGCTTGCAGACCTACCCTTTAGTTCCGACTCCATAATGGTGTACAAACTGTCCGATTTAATTCCTTCCGCAAAAGAAAAACCCATATAAAACAGGAAAGATATGGCATCTACTCGATCAAAGGGTTTCGGTTTGATTCCAAGAATGGTATACTCAATTGGCAAATTGTCTTCAGATAGGAAATGATTTACCCCATCCAAAAACCAGTCTAGTTGCTTCCATGCCTCAGGATAAATATGTTCCTTTTGATTGGCATACTCTTCCGCCGTTTTTTTTAAGAGAAGAGATTTCAAAAACTGATCTGTGGGAATGAGTTTTTCACCAAAAATTTCAGTGAGTTCCCCTCTCCCAATTCGTCTTTGTAATTCCATCTGGAAAATACGATCCTGGGCCATTGTATAACCTAATGCAAAATAGGCGGACTTTGCATCTCCTCCCACGATATGAGGAATTCCTGCTTCGTCTCGGATCACAGTCACAGGAGAAGTCAGTTTATCAGAAACAATCTCTCCGCTGTAACGAGGTGCTTTTAAGGCAACAAGTCCCCAAAACAAAAAATGTAAGGTGACGGGAAGGGTAAGAATCAAAAGGAGAAAGAGACTTAAATAAGGTCTCTTTCTGATGAATTTTTTAGTTTTTTCTAACATAGCTTATTGTAGTGCTTTGATTTGACGAATGCGATTTTGTTTGTCTGCAGAATCCCAAGCTGCATTCGAGAAGGATTCCACTTTATAATATTTTGTTTTGTACTCATCTTTGTACGGAACAACGAGTTCACGATCTGGTTCTGTTGTTTTTGCCGCTTGGATTTTTCTGAGACCTTCTGCCCCTTGGTTGAACCATTCGGGATCAATCGGTAAATTCACGCGGTGTCCCCGAAAGGATGTCGCAAGATATGGACCATCTAAATCTTTATCACGAAGAATTTTTCCAAAAAAAGTAAATTCAACTTCGTTAGAACCAGAAACCAAGTCACCATCATACACTGCATAGGCGATATATTCTCCATTCTTTTCGTCTTTTAAATTTGCTTCTAAATGGTATTTCCCTTTTTTATAAACATTCACCACTGCGCGAACAATCAGTGATCCATCTTGTAAAGAGTCTGAAAAAACTCCGTTAAATTCGGCTGGGATGGAAGGACTAGAAAAGAAACTAGAAGTCAGAGTTGTTTTAAGATTTTCTGGTCCGTAAGTGATTTCTGCAACAAGAGACATTTGCCCCCAATCGGCTTTTTGTGGTTTCCAAGAGAATGTAAAAATATTATCTCCTCTTGTTTGGTCTCCATCAGTTCCATTGTCATTCACAGAAGCGCTGACAACTCCATACCTTTGTCCTTCCCATTCTTTAAAAACTTGATGAGAATCGATAGATACTTTGACTCGATTTCTTGCTTTATCACGACATTCTAATGTTACATACATCATGTCTTTGTTCCCGATCACAGCCCAAGTTTTCGGTTGGAATAAACATACATAGCCGGTTGGTTCGTTCGTTTTTGGATCAATGGAATAGTCAGGGGAAGTTTCAATGATAAAAGGGAAAGCCAAATCATGATTCAGAATGGACATCGGTCTTGAGAAAGGAGGGTATTCAGCCCATTCTAAATATTTTTCTAAAATATATTCAGGTGTGGCGCCATCGTCAGGAATCCCACCGGATCCATCAGATCCACTTCCAGAACTATCATCACCTTGCGTTGGATCAGAGTTACGAGCCATCCTTTCTTGTCTGGCTTTCTCTCTAGCATCTTGATCAGAACCAACATTATCCTTAATGAAAAAGAAGATAAGGCCAATTACGACCAATATAACAACTGCTAGATACACACCGTATCTACGAATTAAATCCATACGCTCCCATCCTTTTGTTTTATAAAACGGATAAGAGCCTTGTCGGTTTTTAAACTATGTAAAGTAAAATTTAGATAGAAAGAAGACTGGCTACCGTTTCAGAAATCAGACTTTCTGTTGGAGTGGGCATTGATTTCCATTCTTCATAGTACCGGTACACCGATCGTGAATACTCTGGAATGCCTCCAAATCGTTTATAACCACCAAGTCCTGCATTATAAGATAACAGTGCTGCTTCTAGAGAATCAGTACGTTCGATTAGGTAATTCAAATAAAGAACACCTATGTATAGATTAGTTTCAGGGTCATATAGATCCCTTTCTCCAGAAAAGGGGATTCCTTCTTTTTCTGCAAGCCACCTGGCTGTTGTTGGCATCACCTGCATGAGACCAAGGGCTCCTTTATGTGATTTGGCTCGTCTATGGAACTGCGATTCTGTGTGCACAAGGCCTACCAAAAAACCTAGTTTATCATATCGCTCTTTTTGATTTCCACTCGGAAGGCGAAGGTTAAGGGCTGCATTTTCCATCGCTGAAACTAACTCTAATCTTTCTTGAAGAGAAAGACTTGGTCGGTTTTTGGCAATATATACCTCCAATTTCCGTTTGAAAGACTCATTTCGAAAAGAAAGGCCGGCTGAGCTGATCTTTCCATAAGATTCTGTTAGGAAAATGACAACCAAAAGGCAAGTTCCTAAAATTTGAGTGAGTGAGTTTCTTTTTCGCATCGGGTCCTCTTTCTACAGACTTTCATTTGTGCGTCGCACAATAAGCCCATGATTCCCTGGCCCCCCCTGGGGGCAAGAGTCTTTTTGTGCGTCGCACAACGAAAGCCGAAGAGAGAAACGAAATGCTTGCCGAAAGTCAATTGCTGGGGATTCCTGGATTGGCTTGGCACCCTTACTGAATCTTTATAGTTTTTTCTATTTTGGGCTCTGTTTGGTGAGCGGGATTGCCTTTGCCTATTTTATGTCCCGTAAAGAGGACCTAACGCCCACATTTCGTGGTCTCCTTGTCCCCTTGGCCTGCCTCTTTTTTTGGTCTGTGGCCTGGTCGATTTGTAATTCCTTTGTCGCACCTTGGACCGCTTATGTTTTCGTTTTTTTGAAAAATCCAGTCATTTTAGTTTTAGGAGTTGCTACTTCGAACCTAGCCTTTGGGTTTCAAGAAAATAGTTTCCCTCGCTGGAAAACATGGAGCCTTCGCATCCACACTGCCTTGGCCACGATGGCAATCCTTTCGAACGGAATTGGTTTTTTTTTCCGAGAGGTCCACTTTGATCCCAAAATGGAATTCTATGTTCCTAACCAACATTCTTCCTCTCCTCTCGTTCAACTATCCATCGTCTCCATTGCTGGTGTTTTGTGTTTGATTCTTGGTAATACAATCGCTGCACTCTCTGCAAAATATTTCTATTTTCAAGGTTCCAAAAAACGATACACAGGCGGATTTCTTTTTGCCATTCTAGGAATCCTATCTTTGGCATTTACCGACATTCTCGTCGATTTAAATTATTTCAGCAAACCGACATTTCTATTTTTACTCACTAACCTAACAATCATTATCATGACCATTCTTGTCTTGGTTTCACTGAATCAAGAGACGATTCCTTCGACTGTCGGATTCAAAATCATGACTTTCAACTTAACTGTTTTATATTTGATCCTTTCCATTGTTGCAAATTTTTTATTCAATCGATTCCGAATCGATTTTCAAAACGAAATGAGTCGCGAAAAACATAGTATTAAAACTCAACTGGAATTGGGTTCCAATTATCCGTTTGTTTATCTATCCGAACTGGTAATCGATATCCAGAACCAAAATTTCCGGATCAACAAAACGGAATTCACTGTAGAGAAAATTAAACAAAAAATAAATCGACCGGCAACTTTTGAATCCTTTCAGTTGGAGTCTTTTTCTAACGAACCAAAGGATATTTATTGGATATCTGATTTTTATGCAAAAAACCATCATTTTTTAGTCGCCATCCCTTACATCGAATATCGAAATTCAGTCCACCAAACTGTTGTTTGGCTAATAGTAACACTCCTATTCTCCTTATTTACAATCTTCATGTTGTATCCTGTTTTACACAAAACAAGTATTGTTTACCCTTTAACGAGGTTACTTGCAGGGATCCGAAAAATGCATTCTGGGGATTTGTTCGTTACTGTCAAAGTATCCAGCAGAGATGAAATCGGTGAGTTATCCAATAGCTTTAATGAAATGATTTCGATTGTACGTGATGCAAGGTTACAATTGGAACAAAAAATCGAAGAAAGAACGGAATCCTTAAACCAAACTATCTTAGAACTTAGAGAAACCCAAGAACAACTTTTACAAGCAGAGAGAATGTCCACTCTTGGAAAAATTGCAGCCAGTGTGGCTCACGAAATCAATAACCCACTAGCAGCGATTAAAGGGAGTATCCAATTTATTAAAGATGGGCAGATGAATGTGATCAGTTCTGAAAAAACGGAAATGGTAATTTTAGCAGAACAATTTTTAGAAGATTTTAAAACCCAAAAACGCTCTGAAGTCACTTCCCGGTTCAAAAGAAAAAAAGAACTCATTGCATTTTTTAAATCCAAATTAGTTCCCGATCCCATTTCTTTGGCAGACACATGTTTCGACTTTAAAATTGAAACCATTCCGGAAGAATACCAAAAGTTATTTGATTCAGAAGAAGGAAGAAACACCTTCCAATCGAAACTCAACGATTTTGTCATTGGGTTTCATTTAGGGATTATTGAAACAGCAGTTGAACGTGCATCCAAAATTGTTTTTGCCTTAAAACACCATTCTTATTCGGGCCCAAAAGAATCCCAAAAATTTCTCTCTCTGAAAGAAGGGATCGATTCAGTTCTTGCTATGTATTCTACTAGTTGGAAACAAAACATTGAGATCGATTGGAAAACCAGTGGAGATCCGGTGGTTTTAGGACATGCCGACGAACTCGTGCAAGTTTGGACCAACCTGATCTACAATTCCATCCAAGCTTGCCCCAAAGAAGGAGGTGTAATCCGAATTTTTCTGAAAGAAGAGGAAACGAATGCCCTCATCACAATCGAAGATAATGGAAAAGGAATCTCTTCAGACATCCTTCCTCGCATCTTTGAGCCATTTTTTACCACCAAAGAATTGGGAATGGGCACTGGACTAGGCCTTTCCATCGTCCAAAAAATCATACAAAACCACAACGGAAGCATCCAAGTGGAGAGCGAACCGGGCAAAACCCTATTCACAATCCGCATCCCCCTAGCAAAATCCTAGGTTTCAGTCCTAAAGATTGTCAGAGAAACCCTGACAATGGCAAATTTATGTTAAAAATTTGTCTAAATTTGTAAAAAAATTTCTTGTCAATCTTTTGCCAAACTTATAAAACAATGGGAACACACGTTCAGAAACAGGAAAACAAAATGCGAACCATACTAGCAACCATCACAGCATTTCTCTTAGTGGGATCCCTAAGTGCCCAAACATACACAGTCTTTATCCATGGAAAATCAGACAAAAACCACAATGGTGTTGGTACAACTGACGTTAACAGCTACTGGGGTTCTTCCGTTAATTCTGTAGGTGGAACAAGAATTTTTATTGGTTATGATGGAACAAGCGACCCAAGATCATATGGATCTTCCAGAGCACAAACAAACATTGCAACTGGGCTCACAAACTATTGCAAAGGTTCTAACTCTTGTAAGATTGTTTGCCACTCAGCTGGTTGTTATGCCATCGAATATTGGTTATCGAACCTTGGTTCCACTGCGTCTGCGAAAGGTTTCAACCTAACAAAAGTCACTGCCCTTGCAGCCGCTTCCGGTGGATCAGAACTTGCAAATGCCCTTAATGGAATCACTTTTGGATTTGGTGGGAACGCAATGGATAAATCTCTCATTGTCACTACCGCTCGTGGAGCCTTCAATCACAACAACACTGCTGGTGTTGCCGTAAACCACGTTCCTGGTTACAAAGGTATGATTGGTGCATCACTCATCCTTCCTGGAGAAGATGATTATGCTGTCGCATACCACTCTTCTTGTGGATACAACCGTGCTGGTGGCCTAAACAAATGCCAATCTTCTCTCACTCAATATGAAGGGCTCTGGCCTTTCGGATCTAACAAAACATACAACCAATACAGTGGACACTATCGTGCTCCGTCTGTTTCTTCAACAGGACTTTACCTCGACCACGGACAAATCAAAACCGAGGGTTGGAGATAAGTTTTTTAGGAATCATTTAAAGAAAGGAAAAGGAAAAAAGAGATGCGTAGCTCAATCACAACAATACTTGCGATGCTGTTTGCAGGATCGCTCAGTGCACAAACTTACACTGTGTTCATTCACGGTAAGTCAGACAAAAACCACAATGGCGTGGGAACAACAGACGTAAACGGATACTGGGGATCTTCTACTAGCTCCGTTTCTGGATCTAAAATTTTCATCGGATATGATGGAACTTCTGACCCAAGAACTTACGGAACCGCTCGTGCACAAACAAACATTGCGACTGGGCTTACAAACTATTGCAAAGGTACGAACTCTTGCAAAATCGTTTGTCACTCCGCAGGGTGTTATGCGATTGAGTATTGGTTGTCTAACCTTGGTTCTACTGCATCGTCAAAAGGATTTAATCTTACAAAGGTAACGGCTCTTGCTGCTGCTTCCGGTGGATCAGAACTTGCTTCTGCTCTGAATGGAATCACTTTTGGATTTGGTGGAAATGCAATGGATAAATCGCTTATCGTTTCCACTGCTCGCGGTGCCTTCAATCACAACAATACTGCTGGTGTTGCCGTAAACCACGTTCCTGGTTACAAAGGTATGTTTGGTGCTTCTGCTATCCTTCCTGGAGAAGATGATTATGCTGTCGCATACCACTCTTCTTGTGGATACAACAAAGCTGGAGGCCTCAACAAATGCCAATCTTCTCTTACACAAAGTGAAGGAATCTGGCCTTTCAATTCCAACGTTACTTACACACAATACAGCGGACACTACCGTGCTCCGTCTGTAACTGCGACTGGTCTTTACCTCGACCACAGCGAAATCAAATCAGAGGGATATCGGTAAGTCGCCGAATTCTCCTTCTTTCTCTTCATGAGAAAGGAAAAGGTCAGCCATTTCGGTTGGCCTTTTTTTTGCCTTCTTCGTATATAATTTGACATATTTGACTTATTTATGGTATTTGTGTCGTAATATAGAAAATCAGGAAAGGGAAAAAAAATGCGAAGAACCATCACCACTGTACTTGCGATGCTGTTTGCAGGATCGCTCAGTGCACAAACATACACCGTGTTCATTCACGGAAAATCAGACAAAAACCACAACGGCGTGGGAACAACAGACGTAAATTCGTATTGGGGAACCTCTGCGAATACCGTTTCTGGATCTAAAATTTTCATTGGATATGATGGAACTTCTGATCCTAGAACTTACGGAACTGCCCGTGCGCAAACAAACATTGCGACTGGACTTACAAACTATTGCAAAGGGTCCAACTCTTGCAAAATCGTTTGTCACTCCGCAGGGTGTTATGCGATTGAATTTTGGTTGTCAAACCTTGGTTCGACTGCATCTGCAAAAGGATTCAATCTTACAAAAGTAACAGCTCTTGCTGCAGCTTCTGGTGGATCGGAACTTGCTTCTGCACTGAATGGCGTAACGTTTGGATTTGCTGGAAATGCGATGGATAAGTCTCTCATCGTATCCACGGCTCGTGGGGCATTCAATCACAACAACACTGGTGGAATTCAGATCAACCATGTACCTGGTTACAAAGGTGCATTCGGACCATCTGCAATCCTTCCAGGAGAAGATGACTATGCTGTGGCATACCACTCTTCTTGTGGATACAACCGCGCTGGTGGGCTTGATAAATGCCAAACTTCTATCGTGAGTGGAAGCACTACTTATACACAATACACTGGACATGTGAGAGCACCTTCTCTAACAGCAGCTGGATTGTATAAGAATCACAGTGAGATTAAAAACGAAGGAACTCGTTAATTCGTTTGTCTGACAAAAAAACCTTTGGTTTCTAGCCAAAGGGTTCGACTGAAAGGCTGAAAATATTTTCAGCCTTTTTTATTTTAAGATTAAATTGTATCATTCGAATTCAAAACCAAAAACTAACCGTGTTTGATCACACCTTGCCTTGATTTCCCAATCAACCAATAATACATGACAGGAACCGCAAATCGACTGAGAACTGTGGCCGCAATTTCACCAAACATAAGTGAGATGGCAAGACCCTGAAAAATTGGATCAAACAACATGACAAAGGATCCAACCACCACAGCTGAGGCAGTCAGTAACATCGGTCGAAAACGAACTACACCTGCATGGACAACAGCTTCTTTAAGTTCTACACCTTTTTTGATTTCACCTTCGATAAAATCGACGAGAATAATGGAGTTTCGAACAATGATCCCAGCTCCCGCAATAAATCCAATCATAGACGTTGCCGTAAAATAAGCACCCATTGCCCAGTGACCTGGTAAAATTCCAATAAGAGAGATAGGAATCGGTGCCATAATCACAAGGGGGACAGTGTAACTTTTGAACCACCCAAGAACCAAAACGTAAATGAGTAAAATCACAACAGCAAAAGCACCACCAAGATCACGGAACACCTCATAGGTGATAAACCATTCGCCGTCCCATTTGATCACAGGTTTTGTTGTATTCCAAGGTACATCAGCGGTTTGTGTTTCATATTTGATTTTAGGAGCAAGTTTTAACATCCCATAAACGGGAGCTTCTTCTGCACCTGAAAGTTCGCTCATCACATAGTTAACCGGCTTTAGATTCTTACGAAAGAGTGCCCTATCTTCTTCCTGATACACATTTCCCAAAACTCTTTCCGAGGAAACAACTCCGGATTCCATAGACATAATATTTTGGTTTTGAAATGGATTTTTTGATCCGCGTGCGCTCTGAACCACGGAGAGGTTTACTGATACTTCTTCCGGCTCTTCCGCTGTCGCCAAACTGACCAGAGGTGATTCAGAAAAAAGAATGGAACCAGTATAAGCTAAGGCAGAGGTTTTGATTCCAAATAGTCCAGACTTTTCGAAATCAATCGGATAGACTAATTTTGGGCGACCATTTCGAAGAGAGGTATCCAAATCCACAACGCTTGGTTCTTCTTTGAAAACTTTGTATATTTCTTCTGTCACACGTTTTCGCTCCAAAGCAGTAGGTCCATAGACTTCAGCTACCATTGTTGCCATCACCGGTGGCCCTGGAGGGATTTCCAAAACTTTAGTCACTGCACCGTAACGTTCACCAAACTTTTGTATATCGGATCTTAAAACTTCGATGACCTCATGGCTTGATTCTTTACGTTCATTTTTGTTCTTTAAAATCACCTGCAAATCATTCATCGAATCGAGGTTACGAAGAAAGGAATGTTTCACCATTCCAGAAAAAGAAAACGGAGCAGCTTCTCCTGCAAAAATTTGAATTTTTTCTACATTGGGATTTTTCAAAAGAATTTTAGTTAATTCTTCTGAATGACTCATACTTTCTCTAAGTGTTGTTTCTGATTTATAATCTAACAATACCTGAAACTCTTCTTTGTTATCGAAGGGCAACATCTTTACTTTTACCCACTTAAACCCAACAAAAGCCATCGAAAGAAGTAACAATCCAATGGTGACAGCGCCAAATACAGCTGCATTCTTTTTGAATCCTAACAACCAATTCATAAAACGGATATAAATTTGGTCGAGTTTGGATATTTTATGTTCGCTGGATCCATTTTCCACATGAGAATGATTTTCTTTTAGTAACCTCACAGATGCCCAAGGAGTGATGACAAAAGCAACAATCAAAGATAAAATCATCGCAAGACTTGCTCCCACGGGAATTGGTTTCATGTAAGGACCCATAAGCCCTCGAACAAATGCCATAGGCAAAATGGCAGCTATCACTGTAAATGTTGCAAGGATGGTAGGATTCCCTACTTCTGAGACGGCAACCAGTGTTGCTCGAATGATTCCCAACTTTGGATTTTCTTCCAAATGCCTTTCTATATTTTCCACAACAACTATGGCATCATCCACAAGAATCCCAATGGAAAATATTAGAGCAAATAAAGTCACACGGTTGAGTGTGTATCCGAGGAAATAATAAATGGCCAAGGTGAGTGCTAGTGTCACTGGGATCGCTATGGCAACGACAAGAGCAGATCTCCATCCCATCCAGAGCGCAATGAGAATCGTAACAGAAATGGTAGCGATTAAAAGGTGTTCAATGAGTTCATGCGATTTATCTTCCGCTGTACTTCCATAATCACGGATCACACTCAAACGAATTTCTTTTGGTAAATCTTTTTGAAAGAGATTTGCCCTTTCTAACAAATCCTTTGATAAATTAACAACATTCGTACCTTTTCTTTTAGCAAAAACAATCGTGACAGCATTTCGTTTTCCTTCTCCCAAAGATTTATCATACAATGCGGAAGATCTCGTTCTCTCTTCAGGCCCTTCTTCTACATTGGCTAGGTCCTGGATCCGGACCACACGACCTCCCCTCTGAGCAACAGGGAGTCTTTTGACATCTGAAATTTTCTTTAATACTCCGCCGACTTCCATGTCAAAAACGGAATCTGAAGACCAATTTTTTCCAGCAGGGATCAAAGCATCATTTTGTTTTAAACTTTCTGCTACTTCAATCGCAGTGACCCCGTAACGATTAAGAAGACTGGGGTCTATTTTCACACGAACGACTTTTTTTAATCCACCTAACATTTGTACAGAGGCTAAATCAGGGGTAGAAGAAAGTTCACGAGCAAGAGGAGCCACAAGTTGGCGAAGTGAATAATCATCCAAAGTGCCTGAACTAAAACTCAATGCTAAAAATGGAACGTCATCAATGGAATAGGATTTGACCATTGGGCTCAGTGCATTTTTAGGAAGTGAATTCTTTAATTCCATCAACTTATGGTGAATCTTCACAAGTGAAGGTTCAATGGGTTCTCCCACTTTAAATCGAACGGTGATATAACTTCCATGCCATTTACTTGTTGAATAAACGTATTCGACACCCTCCAACCCCCAAACAGCACGTTCGATAACCTCAGTAACTTTCCGCTCTGTTTCTTCTGGAGAAAACCCTGGAGAAGGAATTTGGATATCTATCATCGGAACCGAAATTTGTGGTTCTTCTTCTTTTGGTGTTAGGTAAACTGCGAAAACCCCCAAAACCAAACTTGCAATCGCTATCACTGGCGTAAGGCGTGAATGCAAAAAAGTTTCAGCAAGCCGACCTGCAAACCCTTTTCTAATTTCTTCCAATGGATTCATTTGATCCTTCCTTATTTGAAAATAATGATGTCTCTGTTCTTACTTGTAAAACTGCGATTTCGGTTTCCATTAATACACGAGCCAATTCTAAAGACTTATTCAATGTTTCCGCAAACTGAATGGCGTTTATGGCTCCACTTTGAAAGAGTCTTTGCATATTTATAATTTGTTCGTCTTGGAATTTTACAGTTTCTTTTACCAACTCTAAACTCTCTTTGAGTGATAATTCTTTTTGAAAAAGAGATTTTACATGTGCTTCTTCTTCTTTGGTTTTTTCTTCAATTTTTTTTAATGCTGCCTCTGCATTGAGTTTGGATTCTTCTACGACACCCATATCTTTAGGATTGTATAGATTCATTTGCAGATATACTCCTGCTTGGTAGGCATTGGCAGTATTTCGACTTCCATGGTATCCATAGGCTTCCGAATAGGCTCCGACTTTAGGTAAAAACTTTGCCGTTTCCATATCGGCTTTGAGTCTTTCACCCTCTGCATATTTAATTTGTGCATTCATTTGGTTGGATCGTTCGTAACCAGTAGGGCGTTTGAAATATGTATCTAAAAACACATTCAAATCAGTTTCGACGGTCTCAATTTCAGAGGGAGGGAGATCAGAAAGAACATATAAGGTTTCTTTGTAATCATTGATTTGTAGATCAGATTGTTTTTCTAAAACTGCGATTTGATTTTTGATCGACTTTAATGCAAGATAACCTGCATACCCAACTGGATTCCCTTTGTTACCGAGTGAATAGTTGGATTGAAACCTTGATTCAATTTTTTTGATTTGTTCCAATCTTCGTTTGTATTCATTCAAAGATTGAATGGCTCTATAATAAAACCCTGATTGTGCAAACTCTCTGTCGCGGATAGCAAGCCACTCAAACTTAAGACCTGTAGTACGCTTTTCATTCATTGCAGCTAGAGTTTTCCCTGATCCACCTTCATACAGAGGTAAGTCCATTCCGAGAGTTCCACGAGAATAAGTATGACTTCCTGGATAATTGAGTGTATCTTTTGCAAAAAGATTCATTGTGTCCGAGTTTAATGTCGAATAAGGTTGGTTATTCGAATCCAAGAAATTTCCAGGTCTATATCTGGTAGAGGCTGTAGAAAAATCTGAATCTGTCGCACTTCGTTGGCTAAGTTTTCCCATAAAATTTAAAGTGGGATCGTTAGTTTGGAAAGTACGCAAATCGGTATAAACTCGAGGTAACCAATGTTTATCGGATCTATCCTTGGCAATTTCCCCTGCCTTCCATTCCAAATATTTGGATTTTCTGGCCGAAGAATTTTCTTCGATTCGCTTCCACAAATCATTAAACCCGACGGCCTCTGCAGAGAGAGCCATCGGACCTACCAAAAGCAAAAAGCTAATGATCGATTTCATTGTTTAGTCCCTAACCTTCGGTTCAAAACCAAGTTTGTTTAAAAGAATTGCCATTGGACAAAAACCAACGGTTGAAAAAACAACCAAGTTTACACCCACAAGCAGATTCAATAAATACCACCAAGGCGAAACAAAGGTTCCGAGTGATACTCCCACTAAACTGAATAACCCAGCGATGAAATACACCACTCGTTCCAAATACCAAGTTTTTGTTGAAGCCAGAAACATTACCATACCCCCTATAGTATATAGATCCTAAAGCCATATATACCCTATGGGGTATATATGGCAAGCGCTTTTATGATTTTTTAAGTGGGGAGAGGGGAGTTAGAGAGAGAATGCGGCTGTAATGGCTTTTTTTACATCTGTTTCGATATTCTGAACGGATTTTTTCTCTTTAAAGCAGGTATCCATGTATTCGTGGATGTAAGCCTCGCCAAATTTTTTCATGGCTTGGTGGGCGGCTTTTAAAAGTAAAATTGCTTTTTCGCAATCTTTTTCTTCCGTCGTGATGGTATTCTTGATTGCTTCCAGCTGTCCCTGGATTCGATTGATACGATGGATCAGTTTGGTTTGGTTTTCCGAAAGGCTCATAGTATATACCCGGCAGGGTATAAGATTCAATCAAGCAAAAAATGACACCCTTCCCTTTCTCAAAATCACCCGCCTCCGTTCTTCCCCAGTCGTCCCCCTTTTATCTTTCCAATTTCGGGTTTTGGGATGGAGAAATTTCTTATGAAACAGCAGGACTTCGGTTTGTATCTGAGTTTGCCGAACGTTGTCAGTTAAAAGAAAAAACGAAAATTTTAGAAGTTGGTTCGGGACTTGGTGGGAGTTTGGTTTACTTTGCAAAAAAGTACAATCCAAAAAAATTATCTGCCATCAATTTACCTGGAGAACAATCCGATTTCGCAAAACAACTGTTTACTGAAAATAAGGTAGCTATTTCTCCTTTTTTAGAAGGGAGTTGGGAAGAAATAAAAACATTGGATGCCTCCAGCTATCATTATGTTTTTTCTTTAGATGCCTCCTATCATTTTAAAAACTTAAATGAGTTCTATCGTGAAAGTTATCGAGTTTTAAAACCAGGAGGAAGACTTGTATTCACACACTTTCAAATTACAGAAAAAAAAATGAAACCCTTTTGGTGGTTGTATCTTCCCTTTCTCATTCCCAAAGGGAATTTAAAGTTATTAGAAGAAACCGCTCAGGAATTAAAATCAATTGGGTTCGAAAAAATAAAAGAAGAGGATTGGACAAAACCCGTTCTATATGGGTTTATTAAATATTCAGAAAAATTGCCCACATCTCTAAAAACTTTTGGTTTCCTTTTAAATTGGTTTATCAAACATTTATGTCTTAGATACCATTACTACGTTTTTGAAAAATAAAAACTCTTTATCAATGTTGAATCAAGTCATCTATGTTTTGATTGAGCAACTGGGATGCGATGAGTAAAGAAGATTTTGCACCTGCCTCTAAAAGAGGAATTCCATAAAGAGAATAAGACCCACACAACCAAAGATTACGGTCCGGTTCAGAATGTAAAGCTGTGATCCTTTGAATGGCCTTTGCTGTTCGGTCATCCATGATTGGTCTTTCAAACTTCGCAATCTTCAATATATCTCCGTCCTTAGGAAGTTTGTGAGGATTCCATGTTTGGAATATTTTTTTACCTTTAAGCTCGGGGATAATTCTACCTAAGTCCAAAGTGACTTCTGGTTTATCATAACCATCTCTAATCTTAAACACCAAAGAGACAGATGGATTTAAAAAATACGACTCGTCAGTATGTAAAACAACATCACTAGATTCATAACGAAATTCACCTAGAATCTCTTTTTCTAACTCAAATCCAAAGCCAAGTAGATCTTTTCCTTGGTTTGCTTGTGTAGAAAGGATCACGTGATCAAATGTTTTTTCTTGATCGGTAAACTGTATGATTGCTTTACCATCTTTTTTATAAATCTTTTGGATGTCGGCATTCAAGGTCACGTTTTCTAAATTTTTCGTAAGGCGATTTACGATATCCCTTGTTCCCAAACTTGCCGTTTCTTGTGGTGTATAAGAATATCCTCGAGAGTGATATCCTATAATTGTTTCTGCTGGATAAGCACCCACAGTTTCAGTTTTACAAGTATTCACAAGTGCAAAGGTTGGGAGTAAAAATTCATAGATAAATTCGTTAGAATAACCATATTTGACAAGAAAATCTAAAATTGAAATATTGCTACTTTCTCGTTTCCAATCATCTTTTGCATTAGCATAAAACTTTAATAAGTCGGAAAAAATTCTGCGTCCCTTCCATGAAACAAATGAGTCAACCGTCGGAATTCCAAATGGAATACCAAAAATTTGATGGGATCGAAATCCAAAGACAGAATCGCCATTGGATTCAACTCGGAAGGAATAATCAACTGGTCTTGTTTTTATTCCTGCTTTTTCGTAAACTTGAAATAGAGTTGGGTAATAGTCGCGTTTGATCGTTCTGAAAGGGATATCAAACTCAACCTCTCCTCCATCAATCACTTGTTTAGCGCCAAATGCTGCCATACCAATCTCAGGATGTTTTTCAAATAAAGTCACATCTTTAAATTTACCTATGGCCCAAGCGGCAGTCAGTCCTGCAATCCCAGAACCAACAACTGCAATCACTTCATACTTCCTGTTTTTAAAAATTGTACATGCCAAGAAAGAGCTCGCTCCAAATCATGCGGAGTATGTTTCCCTTTAGAAACACGTAAGGCATTTTCATAATATTCGCGAAGTTTATCCCGGTAAATGGGATGAGCACAATTGTTGATAATCAGTTCTGCTCTTTTTTTAGGAGGACATCCTCTTAGATCAGCCAACCCATGTTCGGTGACAAAAACCATTGTCGAATGTTCGTTGTGATCTGTATGAGAAACCATTGGAACCACAGCAGAAATATTTCCATCTTTAGCAAGCGACGGCGTCATAAAAATACATAAGTGAGAATTTCTCGTAAAATCACCTGAACCACCAATCCCGTTCATCATTGATGTCCCCATCACGTGAGTGGAGTTTACATTTCCGTAAATATCAACTTCGATGGCAGTATTCATCGCGATAAGTCCCATTCGTCGAATCACTTCAGGATGGTTGGATATTTCTTGCGGGCGAATGACAAACTTGGATTTCCATTCGACAATATTTTCATGAAATCTTTTTAATCCAGCTTCAGAGAAAGTCAATGCAGACGTAGATGCAATTTCCAATTTCCCTGCATCGATTAAATCAAAAACAGAATCCTGAACCACTTCCGTATACATTTGTATTGAATGAAAATTTGGATCTTTTGCCATACTGGCAAGAACTGCGTTAGCAATATTTCCTACTCCATTTTGGAATGGAAGATATTCTTTTGGAATTCTTCCCATTTTAATTTCATGTTGTATAAAAGATAATACATGAGCCGCAATGTTCTGGCAATCTTCGTCTGGAGTTTTAAAAACAGTTGCCGCATCAGGTTTACTGGAACGAACAATCCCTTTGATTTTATCGGGAGAAACTTGGATGTATGGTAATCCAATTCGATCTCCTGGTGTCAGTATATTGATTGGAAGTCCCTTATCATGATGGTTTGGGAGATAAATGTCATGGTATCCCTTTAATTCTAAGGGATGTGTATCAGTCAACTCAACATAAATGGACTCCGCATTGCGGATGTATGTTGCACTCATACCAGATGAAGTAGAAAGATAAATTTTTCCATCGACGGTAACATCAATGGCTTCGACAATTGCAACATCAATTTTTGGCAAAATCCCATGTTCAATGTATTTTACAACATGAGATAAGTGCATATCGATGAAATCTGTTTCCCCTTGGTTGATGAGATTTCGAAGATGAGAATTAGACTGATAGGGAATTCTTAATTTTAAGGCACCCGTCCTTGCCAAAGCACCATCTAATTCTTCTCCGGTGGAGGCTCCGGCATACAAGTTAATAGAAAAATCTTTTCCTTTTAGTTTTTCTTCTTCGATTCTTTTAGCAAAGGCAACCGGAATGAGTTTTGGGTATCCTGCTGGTGTAAATCCAGAACAGCCTAAAGTGACATGTTGAGGTAGAAGTGCTGCCACTTCTTCTGCAGTTTTTAATTTTTCTTCAATCAGTGAGTTTGTAACGGCCATAAGTGTAAAATCTCTTCTATGACCAAAGATAAAGAGATTGCCTAAAAATAAAAAGTCCAAATTCTGAACGTATGGATTTTCTCTTGTATCTGTATTGTCTCGTTTTTGGAATCATTCTGATCGCTCCCTTTTTGTTATTTCACTACCGATTTCGACTGGATGAATCTCCATTCGGAAAGGATGAAGATGCCCATCTCAAACCAATTGCTGAAAAAAAAAGAAACCTTCTCGATTCACTCAAAGACATTCGTTCTGATTTTGACTCAGGAAAATTAACAGAAGAAGAGTTCCAAATCCAATCACTGCCATATATAGAAGCTTTGGATTCCGTTGAATTGGAATTAAAAATCAAGAAGACAAATGTAACTGTTTTAAGTTCTCCTAAGATCAATGAAAACTGGACTTGCTCTAACTGTGGTTCGTTTGTTGCTGTACCAAATGCAAAGTTTTGCCCTAACTGCGGAACAAGTAAGCTGGCTTAAATACTACCTATCTTTTAGTTAGGTGGAACCAGAAAACTGCATATCATACAAACGTTTGTATTTAGAATTCTGGTTTTTAAGTAAATCTGCGTGGCTACCACTTTCCACTATTTCACCATTTTCTAAATAATAGATTGTATCTGCAATTTTAACTGTCGATAAACGGTGTGCAATAATAATAACAGTTTTATTTTCATACAATCGAACGAATGCCTGTTGGATCAAACGTTCCGATTCAGTGTCTAAGGCAGAAGTAGCTTCATCCAAAATCAATACTTCCGGATTGGCAAGTAAAGTTCTTGCAATGGATATCCTTTGCCTTTGTCCTCCAGACAACATAACACCACGTTCTCCAACAATGGTATCATAACCTTCTTCAAAACCCTCAATAAACTCTGAAGCAAATGCGTCCTCAGCAGCGCGTCTAATTTCTTCTTCCGAAGCATCGGGTTTTCCAAAAGCAATATTTTCGCGAACTGAACCGTTAAATAGAAAAATATTTTGTGAAACGACTCCAATCCGTTTCCGCAAATTATCTAAACTTAGGTCCTTTGCATTCACCTCATCCCAAAATATTCCACCTTCACTAGGATCAATTAATCTCGGCAAAAGGTCAACTAACGTAGATTTTCCAGCTCCAGAAGAACCAACAATTGCAATAGTTCCCCCTCGTGGTAGCGTAAGATTGATATTCTTTAATGCATAAATTTCAGTGTTTGGATACAAATAAGAAACATTTTTATACTCAATGGATTTTGAAAGTGGACCCAATTGGTTAGGTGTGTTTGGTTCTTTAATATCAACATTTCTTCCTAAGATTTCGAACACTCGATCGCTTGCAATGACCGAAGCTTGGATTAGATTTACAAGAATACTCATTTGTTTCAATGGACGCATCAGGAATATCAATGTTAGAAAAAAAGCGATAAACATCCCTTTAGAAAAGCTGGAATCTTCTAATAAATATGCACCTATTCCTAAAAAAACCATCGTCACTACGGAACCAGATAACTCAGTTAAGGCGGGTCCAATTTGATGATAAAAATGAGTTTTAAAAGTTTTGTCCGATAGATTCTGATTTACTTTTAAAAATCGATTTGCTTCTTTGTCCTCCATGGAAAATGCTCGGATGACTCGAATTCCAGAAATGACCTCTTGAAGATCGCCGTTTAATTCTGACAATTGTTCCTGTTGATTCTTCGTTGTCCTTCTAATTCGATCAGCGAATGTGCTTACAGGACCTACGATTAAAGGAATTACAATAAACAATAAAAAAAACAATTTCCAGCTTAACACAAGTAAGATCATTAAATGTGTCACGATATAAAAGAAATCATTGATTGCATCTTTCAAATCATTCGAAACGACCTTACCAACAATATCAACATCGTTGATCACTCGACTCATAAGAACGCCGGTTTTTTCACGATAAAACTCATTGAGTGGCAATACTTGTAGTTTTTTATATAATGCTTGCCTGAGGTCACTGACCGCAAGAAGTCCCGCTGAGTTGACAAAGTAGACCGTTCCCGCAAGGCAAATTAATTTCAAAAAATAAATTGGTAAAATGATGAGACAAAATAGATAAACCAAGTCATCTGGTTTTTTATCTGCAAGTTCTTCGTTTGTCTTCTGCTTTAGGTTTGCGAATTGCCATTCCCAATATTTGAGTCCTTCCAGATGATCGGGTTTTTTATATTCCGAAAGGAGGGATTGGTCCTTTTTCGTTAATGCGATTTGAAACTTGTAATTTTCACCGGTTCCCAAAGAGTCAAAAATCGGAATGAGAGACGTGAGGGAGGCCCCATTAAAAATGGAAACAAATATAGACAGGAAAACACCGAGGCTAAGTCTGTATTTGTATTTTGCCAAGTATGGCCAGAGTTTTCGGTAAATCTTCACGTATGAGAACCTTATCCCTCGTTTTCTTTCTCTTGTCCCTCACTTTTTGCCGGAAGGAAACTTCCGAATTTGATCTAAAAGTGGCACTTCCTTCAGACCCTGCCCATTTGGATCCACTCCATATTACCGATTTATCGGGTCAAAAATTGGCAAAATTCATCCACCAGGGTCTTTGGATACAAAATCCAGAAGGTTTCCGCTCTCCCTGGATTCATTCCTACAAAAAAATCTCGCATCCAACAAAGAACCTTTGGTGGCTTCAATTGGATCCCTCCGCTCCTTCTGTGGATGATATTCATTTTAGTTTGTCTCGTTTGCTTTTAGAAACTTATCCAAGAAAAGGGGACTACCAGTTTTTAGTCAAAGTCCGGCGCTTAACTGAAAACCAAATGGAGTTAGAATTCAAACCGGGGACTTTGGAAACCGAATGGAAAGAGAAACTCAGTTTACCTTTTGCTTCTATCATTGGGAAAAAAGAATGGGAAACGAATACTCTCAAATCTTATGGAAAATACAAACTCGTCGATTGGAAAAAGAATGAATACATCGACATCCATAGACAAAAAGACGATGATAAAAACTTTCCAGAAAAAATTCGATTTCTCATCTTACCGCAATCTTCTACTTCTTTGTTTTTATATCGCAAAGGAAAGTTAGATGCATTCAAACTCACCGACTTTCTTCTTTCTTTACCTGAAGCAAATTCAGAATTTACGCTTACCAAAAAAGGTAGATCCGTTCAGTATGTTGCCATCAATCAAAACAATCCTTGTTTTGATAGTCACTTCCGGGCTGCCGTAAATTTTTCCATTCCCCGCCAACTTATCATCAATAAACTTTTAGAAAATCATGCAGATATAAGTTATGGTCCGGTTCCAATTCACTACTTCGAAAAAATTACGAAAGACAAAATTATAACGCCCGAATCATATAACATAGATATTGCGAAAAAAGAACTAGAACAATCTAAATGTTTTCCAAAAATCAAATTTACAGAATTGGAATTTCGAATGCGTGGCGATGATGAAAACCAAGCCAAAGGTAGAGCCATTAAACAAGCATTAGAAGATATTGGACTTACCATCAAACTAAAGCCAATGGAAAAAGCTCCCTTGTATAAAGAAAATGGAGAAGGCAAAGGAGATCTTACGCTATTAACTTGGTATTCTGATTTCGATTCTGTATGGAATTTTTTAGACCCATTATTTCATCCTAATAAAGTAGGTAATGGTGGGAACCGTTCCTTCTATAAAAATGAAGCCGTGGGAAATATTTTAGAAAAATCTTTTAAGAGCGACCAAGATGCACTGCAGGTTATAAAAATTATCCGTAAGGACAAACCCTGGATATTTCTTTGGTCGATCCAGGAAAACTATTTGGTTTCTAAGGAGTTTCTTCGTTATAACGTGCTCGTCGATTTTCTATAAGAGGTGGTTCCAACTCAACTGAATCTACAGCCGTCGGTTGGATACGACTTCCTTGTGAATCATAAGTAGATATTTCCGAATCGTCCCCTTCCATTGGTTCTGGTTTTAAGTTTGTATTTTGGTTTAATGGCTCTTGTTTTACAAAACCTGCTCGTTTGGGTGGTAAATCACCAATATAGTAATACTGCGCATACAAAGGCACCTTACAGATGTAATCTGGAGTGGATTCTATAATGGTGCCGTCATCAGCACAAACGTCAACCTTTACAAAATCTCCAACAAAATTTGAAATCAATTGATTCCCCATTCCAAGTTTTGATTTTACATTTTGTGTGAATCGATACCAAATCCCACCAGAAACGCCTGATCCCGAACCAGGGAAAGGAGCTCCTTCATCATGCCCTACCCAAACAACAGTCACATTCCTTGGAGTAAGGCCTGCAAACCAGACATCACGAACCCCTTTTAAACCTTTCCATTTAGATGATGTTAATTTTGGAGATTGAACCGTTCCGGTTTTCCCAGCATATAAAAAAGGTTCCCCTTCTTTCCTCTTCAAAGTCATGGTTCCTTCTTCCGTTAGAACTGATTGTAAGGTATTGATCGCCATTGCACAAGCAACTGGATCTAATATTTGTTCTGCGGCCTCGTTTGGAACGGTATTATAAAATTCATTCCCATCCAAATCGGTGATCTTTAAAATTTTCCTTGGAGTAACTCGCCTTCCTCCATTCATAAGAGTAGCATAAACTAGAGAAAGTTCCATGGGACTGAGTTCACCAGACCCGAGTGCTAACGATAAATTCCTTTGAAAACGAACTTCTGCCTCTTCCTCCGGGATAGAAAGGATCGCACTTAATTTTTGAATAAAATAAGAAATTCCAATTTCATGTAATAACTTAACAGAGACTGTGTTCACCGACTGAGCCAATGCTTGCCTTACTGTGATCTCTCCCTTATAACCTTTGTACCAATTCTTTGGTGAATATCCTGAGATATCCAATTTTTCGTCTTTAATTTTTGATGACGGATTAACAATGCGTTTTTCAAAGGCTAGTGCATACACAAGTGCTTTGATGGTGGAACCTGGTTGTCGCCTAGCGTCTTCGGCGCGATTGAATCGAAATACGTTTGAAATTTTATAACCACCTACCAGTGCTTCCACATCGCCCGTTTCAGGATCTAATGAGATCATGGAACCACTCAACTGTGGTAAAATTGCACGAGTGACTTCTGCTAAATCGACCTTCCCTTTAGTTTGATAATCTGACTCTTGTTTGGTGAGATCCGCACGGACAGAATCCACTCCAACACGTAATGCTTCTTCGGCGAGCCTTTGTTTTTCTAAATCCAAAGTTGTATAAACAAGTAGACCACGTTCTTCCAAATCCTCGTTAGAAAACTTCTCTAAAATAAAACGCCGAATTTCTGAATTAAAATCTGGAGCTAAATTAACACGGAAGTCTTTATCGGCCCCATATTTTCCAATTTCACTTGAATACTTGGGATTTCCCTCTTCGTCTTTGTGTTCCTTAATCTTATAGATGGTTTTAAATTTCTTTAAGTTCAATTCGATGGAATCGGAAAACTTATGTGGTATTTCTTTTTGAGATGGATGAAGTTCTGGATTCCTCGCCATATCATATAACACGCGTTTTTGCCTCGAAAGTGCTATCCCTAAATTTCTAACAGGGTTGTATACACTTGGTGCAGGAATAATTCCTACAAGTAAGGCTGCCTCTTCTGGACTTAGTTCTGATGCAGGTTTTCGAAAATAATATCTTGCTGCCTCTTCTACGCCAGTATTCCCTTCTCCCAAAAATATTTGGTTCAAATACATCGCTAAAATTTCTTCTTTTGAATATTGACTTTCGATATAGAAGGTACAATAGAGTTCGGTTAATTTATTGAATAAGTTCCGTTTTCCTAAGTTTAAAGTAAGTTTTGCTAACTGTTGCGAGATGGTAGATCCACCTTGAGACAACCGAAATTGAATCAAATTAGTAACAACAGCCCTTCCAATGGCTGTATAATTCAACCCCGAGTGAGAAAAAAACTCTCGATCCTCTGAGGAAAGAACAGCCCAAACGATGACATTATGTTTTCCTAAATTGTCTGTTCGGATCGGACGAAAGTTTCTCCTATAGAATTCTCCCATCACTTTGCCACTTCGGTCCAAAATCTTAACTGACTTTGGTTGGAAACTATCATAAAAGTTGGAGACTTCTGATCTATATTTCTCTAGCGACTTATGGACTCGTGCTTCTTCTCCAGACCAAACTACGTAAGCTCCACCCAAGAAGAAAAAAGATATAAAGATCCCGAGAACAATTCCTAAAGTAAAAAATCTGACTCGCCTAACCCAAAAAAAACGAATTATATCTTTTAAATGACCATACAATACTTCTAGGATAAGAAGAAAAGAATTGGTTTGATGGTTCATTTCTTTTTACCTTTGGATTTAGGAAAAACTAGTTTTTCAACTTCTTCGAAACGAGTCACAGGATAAAAACTAACTCCCCGTTTCACATAGTCAGGAATTTCTTGAAATGCTTTTTCATTATCTTTAGGGAAAATAATTTTTTTCACTCCCACACGTTTGGCCGCTACGATTTTTTCTCGTAATCCACCAATCGCAAGAACTTCACCAGTTAATGTTAGTTCTCCGGTCATACCAAATCCTGGAGCAATCACCTGATCCGTTACAAGTGACAAAAGGGCCGTGGCCATTGTAATCCCCGCACTTGGACCATCTTTGGGAGTTGCGCCATCTGGAACATGTAAATGGATTGCCTTTTTTTCAAACAAACTATCATTGTTTACATAGTTTTTAACAAACGACAATGCAATGTTAGCTGACTCTTCCATCATTTTTCCCATCTGCCCTGTAAGAGTGATCCCACCTTTTCCCGGGATAAGGACTGCTTCGATTAGTAAGGTAGAACCGCCTGCATTGGTCCAAGCAAGACCCAGTGCCGTTCCCGGAACTTTTGGAATCGTCATTCGATCATCGACAAATGGAGGAGGTCCAAGGTATTCCACCAAATCCTTTTCCCGAATTTCCTTGGAATACTTTTCCTTTAACACTTGTTTTAGGGCAATTTTTCTAACTAACTTATCAAATGTTTTTTCGAGTCCTCGTAGACCTGATTCCCTTGAATAGGAGTTAATAAGAAGTGCTACCGTTTCTTTTTTCATCGAAAAGGTATCGGGATTTAATCCATTTTTTTCAAATATCTTTTTCCAAAGATACTTTTGGAAAATCTGTACTTTTTCTTCCGTGATATAACCAGATAACTGAATCACTTCCATTCGATCTAATAACACTCGAGGAATTGGTTCAAATGTGTTCGCAGTGGCAATGAACAATACATCAGAAAGATCAAAAGGTAAATCTAAATAATGATCACGAAAATTCGAATTCTGTTCTGGATCCAAAACCTCTAGTAAAGCTGATTGAGGATCTCCTTGGTATCCTTGTGACATCTTATCAATTTCATCCAAAAGAATCACAGTGTCCCTTTCTTTTGTGATTTTTAATGCATTGATGAGTTTCCCTGGCATGGCTCCTATATAAGTTCTTCTATGCCCTTTGATTTCTGCTTCATCCCTAACACCACCCACAGAGAATCGAAAAAATTTTCTGCCTAGTGCTTCTGCCACAGACTTAGCAATAGATGTTTTACCAACACCTGGCGGCCCCACCAAACAAAGAATCGATCCTTTACTTTTCGGATTTAGTTTGTGTACGGCTAAAAACTCTAAGATTCTTTCCTTCACATCTTCAAGTTTATGATGATCCCGATTGAGAATTTTTTTGGCGTGGATTAAGTTTACATCTTTTTCGGTAGGTTTTTCCCAAGGTAAGGAATCAACTAAATCTAAATAATTTCGAATCACGTTGTAATCGCTTGAAATAGGATCGGAGTTTTTAAATTTATCAATCTCGCGATCTACCTCAGTGATGATTTCCTCTGCAACAGGTATCGACTTTAATCTTTCTAAAAGTTTTTCATATTTGAGTTCTGTTTTGT
Source organism: Leptospira meyeri (assembly GCF_004368965.1). NCBI lineage: Bacteria > Pseudomonadati > Spirochaetota > Leptospiria > Leptospirales > Leptospiraceae > Leptospira > Leptospira meyeri. The sequence goes on from NZ_SORO01000001.1 coordinate 1,478,947, forward strand.
CTTCGCCAGTACCTAACTCTTGCTGAATGGCCTTAAGTTGTTCTCTGAGAAAAAATTGACGTTGTTGGTTATCGATTTTATCGTTAATTTGTTCTTGGATTTTTTTTTGAAGAACTACCAACTCGATTTCTTTTTTAAGAAATAATAAAACCTTTTCTAATCTGTCATTGATTTGGATTGCTTCAATGACAGATTGGTATTCCTCTTTTTCTAAATTCAGAATCGAACAAACAAAATCGGCCATTTTTGCAGGTTCGTTCACATTCATCATTGTAAGCTTCATGTCTTCCGTAAACAGAGGATTGTTCTGGGCGAGTTCCTTGGTCAAAATAAGCAAGGTTCTCATCAGGGCTTTGATATTATTTTTGCTAGTACCCAATTCCTCTTCCGGATAACTTACGTTAGCAAGAAGCACAGGTTCTTTTGTATGAATGGAATTTATTTTGAATCTTTGAATTGTATTTACTAAAATATTCATCCCACCGTCAGGTAGATTAATTTTTTTTAGAATTCGAGCGACCACTCCAATTTGGAAAATATTATCTTCCGAGGGAAGGTCAGATTCATCTTCTTTGAGAAGGATGAGGCCTAAAAACCCAGCACCCTTTGATGATTCTTCAATGGATTGAATGAATCGACCGGGAGGAACGATTAAAGGCGTGATGATTCCTGGAAATACTGGCCTTACCTTAATGGGGAGAAGAAAAATTTGTTTAGGAAGAGAGTCTTCCATTCTCGCCAATTTTGTTGAGTTTTCCCAAAATTCATTTGTTTCCAATCAAAATCCTACCTTATGACTCTATTTTATCGGGCCCGAGTGCTAACATCTTATCTCGAAACATGGCCGCTTTTTCAAAATCCAAATCCGAAGCATAACGCAACATTTCTCTTTTTAATGCATCGCGTAACTTGTCTTTGGTTTTGTATTTCTTCAAGGTAAACTCTTTTTCCATTTCCTTGAGTGCTTCTTCTTTGCTATCCTCCTCAGCCATTTCACGCGGAAGGATATCATGAATTTCTTTAATGATACTTTGAGGAGTAATCCCCATTGCTTTATTATGTGCTTCCTGGATTAGACGGCGACGTTCCGTTTCACTGATTGCTTTTTTCATAGAATCAGTCATTCGGTCAGCATACAAAATTGCCTTACCATTCACATTTCTTGCAGCCCGCCCGATGGTCTGGACGAGAGATTTATAGTTTCGGAGGAAACCTTCTTTATCCGCATCTAAAATGGCGACAAGGGAAACTTCCGGAATATCCAAACCCTCCCGGAGTAAATTGATCCCCACAATACAATCATAAACACCTTTACGCAAATCTCGAATGATCTCCGTTCTTTCGATGGTATCAATCTCCGAATGTAGGTATGCAATTTTTAAACCTACTTCTTTATAATAATCGGTTAGATCTTCTGACATTTTTTTGGTCAGAGTGGTAATCAGAATTCGCTCTTTTTTTTCAATGCGAAGTCTGATTTCGTTTAGCAAATCTTCAATTTGATTTGTGGTCGGACGAACTTCCACCACCGGATCAAGTAGGCCCGTGGGACGAATGATCTGTTCTATGACTGCTTCGCTTTTATTGATTTCATTTTGATCGGGAGTAGCAGACACATATAAAGTCATCGGAGTAAGTCTTTCAAATTCCTCAAAATTCAAAGGACGGTTATCCAATGCACTCGGAAGGCGAAACCCAAAATCAACTAACGTTAGTTTTCTGGATCTATCCCCAGCATACATCCCTCCAATTTGTGGTAGCGTCACATGGGACTCGTCAATGATCAGTAAAAAGTCCAAGTTGGGAAAATAATCTAATAAACAAGCCGGTCTTTCCCCTTCGCTTCTCCCTGTTAAGTGACGAGAGTAATTCTCAATTCCACTACAATAACCAAGTTCAACCAACATTTCCATATCATAATTGGTTCTTGATTCAATTCGTTCTGCTTCTAAATGTTTACCCTGTTTTAAAAATTTTTCTTTTTGTTCCGCCATCTCTTCTTTGATTTTTTCAATGGCATCTTTAATTTTAGGACCAGAAGTGATAAAGTGTTTTGCGGGATATACTACCACTCGATCCAGTTTCATTTTTACCTTTCCAGTGAGCGGATCAATTTTGGAGAGCCCGTCAATTTCATCTCCGAATAACTCAATCCGAATTCCCTCTTCTTGGTATGAAGGCATAATCTCAATCGTATCTCCACGCACACGAAAATTACCTCGGCTAAAGTCTATATCGTTTCTTGCATATTGGATATGGAGAAATTTTCGAATGATTTGGTCCCTGTCAATTTTGTCTCCGATGCGTAACATAACCACAGAGTTCATATAGTCTTCGGGAGAACCCAAACCATAGATACAAGATACAGAACTTACAATGATTACATCATCTCGTTCGAGCAAACTAGAAGTGGCACGTAACCTAAGTTTGTCGATCTCTTCATTCATTGACATATCTTTTTCAATAAATGTATCGGATGAAGGAACGTAAGCTTCTGGTTGGTAATAGTCGTAATAAGAGACAAAATACTCTACAGCATTTTCTGGAAAAAATTCTTTGAATTCACGAAAGAGTTGAGCTGCGAGAGTTTTATTATGTGACAAAATCAAAGTTGGTTTTTTGACACGAGCGATGACCTCTGCCATAGTAAAGGTCTTTCCTGAACCAGTCACACCAACCAGTGTAATTTTATTTTTACCCTCGCCGAAGGACTTTGCAATATCTTCGATTGCTTTGACCTGGTCTCCGGCTGCCTTAAAAGGAGAAACCATTTTAAAATTTGCCATAGGAACCTATGTTAGTTTACGAGTTGCTTTGAGTATAGCTTGTTTTCGATTGTCGCTGATTTCTAAATCCACTGAATCAAAAAGTTTTTGCATGACCATCATACCACGCATGAGAGTTGCTGTGGAAGAAAACTTTCCTCTTTAAATATCATCTTCTAGATTAAAGTCTTTTACCGTGTTGATCATTTCTATAGTAAAGGTTTTGTGTTTATCGATCTGGAAGATCACTTCCACTCCGCCGCCATCACCATACTTTGCGGCATTTTCTACAGCTTCCACAGTGGCAATGCAAAGATCCATTCGTAACTCTTCGGCAATCCCATTCCGTTTGAGAAAATAATCAAGCCTGGCACGAACATACTGCATCGGGTTGTAAGAAAGAGCTCCGAGAATTACAAACTGTTCGGTCGTTCCCATCTTGCGAATGATAGGTGAAGATTCTGCAAGAAAATATTCCCTTGGATCCAAAGGGTTAGTGGTGATGATTCCGTCTTTGATTAATTCTTCCAGAAGAGAGGTGATGCTTTCCAGAGTTGTGTTGGGGCTATCTTTAAATTTCCTCTGGGTTTCCATAAACACCCAAGAGTAAAAATCGTTCACATTCCCCGAGAGGCCATTGGAGAACAAAGTCTTCACTTCTTTCTCTAACTCAGTTCTGGAGAGAGGGAACGGCATATATTCCCATTTCAACGGGAACGGAAGAGTTGTAAATTGTTTTATCCTTTAAGGATTAGTCCGTGTTTTTTCTTGGCGCAGTGCTTCATAAAGTACGATGGCAACCGCGTTGGAAAGATTGATCGAACGACTCACCTCTGCCATAGGTAAGGAAATAATATGTTCTGGAGGGCAAGACTGGTGGATTTCTTCCGGAAGTCCCGAGGTTTCTCTCCCAAACAAAAAAACATCCGTTTTCTGGAAGTTTACATCCCAATACACTTTGGATCCAAATTTAGAAACCAGAAAAATCCGACTCCCTTCCGCTTCTTTTTGGCTTCTAAATTCTTCAAAATCAACAAAACGTCGGAGGTCCAAATCTTTCCAATAATCAAGACCAGCGCGCCGTACAGCTTTTTCTGATAGGTCAAAAGACGGTTCCCCGACAATAGAGAGAGGAACCCCCACATTGACACAAAGTCTTGCAATATTACCCGTGTTAGGGGGTATTTCTGGACGATAAAGCGCGATTTCCAATTCGTGAATTACTTTTTATTCTTTTTTTCCAATGATTTTTGCAAAGCCAATCCAAAACTAGAAACGGATCCCGGATTCTCCTCTTTGGACATATATTCTTGGTATTCCATCCGATCTTTTGCCTCTGCAGCCTTCGAAATTGATAATGCAATCTGCCTTTTTTCAGGATTGATCTCCAAAACAAAAACTTCCAATTTTTGACCTGGATTGAACACGGTATTGAGTGGAGTGCGAGAAGGAACTCCCGTTTCTTTGTTCGGAACAAGACCAGAAAAATCATCACCTAACCGAACAAAGAGACCGAACGGTTTGATCGATTCCAAAGTTCCAGTCACAATATCTGATTCTTTAAAAGGGAGTTTTCCAGACCATGGATCACTTAGGAAATCTTTTACGCTTAGTGAAATTTTGTTCGTGGCCCAATCTAAAGTTAGAATTTTTGCACGTAAGGTTTCCCCAACTCGAAATTCTGCGGTGAGATCGGCATTTTTTTTGTATGTTGCTTCCGATTGAGGAACCAAAGCATCGAAACCATCCATATCTACGATTAGTCCGAATTTATGGATACTTTTAACTGTACAGGAAACAAACATCCCTGCTTTCAGCTCATCACGTAACAATTGTTTTTTGGTTTCTCTTTCTTTATCAGCAATTTTTTTCTGAGACAAAACAATTTTGTTTTGTTTTTTCCCAATTTCTGAGATCACAAATTTGATTCGTTTGCCTGCGATATTTTTTCCTTTTACAGAAACATCCAATTGGCTAAAGGGAACAAAGGCTGAATGGCTACCGAGTTTGACTTCCCATCCTCCATTTGCTTCCACGAACATTTGACCAAGAACAGGAATTTCATACTGAGCTGCCATCTCCATATGTTCTTCTGTTAGGTTGTCTCCAGATAAACAGGTAGTAAAATAAAAATCTCCCGAGTTTTCTTTCAAAAAATAAACTACGAGTGAATCACCAACCTTAGGCAAAACTTCATCTCTCCATTCTTCTGTAGAGATGTTTCCTAAGATTTTATTTTCTAATGTTCGAATGAACACATAATCATTCTTAACGGCCGTTACCTTAGCTTCATGGCGAGAGCCAGGTTCGATGGATTGTCTTTTTTTAAAACTTTCTTCTAATAAACGTTCAAATTCTGAGGATGGGCCTTTCATTTTGCGGTTCCTTCCTTGGTGGGTTTTGGGGTATAAACCAGTTTTCCTCCTAATACCATGGATTCAATTGGAAATATTCCGGAAGCACGTTTCAAAGGATTTTCGTTATGAACAGAGAAATGGGCGGGGCCACCTGTACGGATCTTCCCGCCATGGTCAGCTCCGAGATAGGAGCAGGTTTTTAAAGTCAAGGTTTGGATGATCTCGCGGCGGATCTGCGGTAAGGATTCTGGGTCAGCATTTGTGGGAAGGAGGTTTTGCGAAAAAGAACCAAATACCGAGGTCCAAAACCCTGGCCGATTTGCCACGGGATCCAACTTTCTTTCTTTTGGTTTGGTCAGAAGCAACTCCCAAAGACGGATTTCCACAATGGCCGCCTGACCAGGGAAAAGCCCCCAATGGCCTGCGCCACTTGCAAAAAGAAGGTTTCGTTTGATCTCTGCTTCCGCTTGGAACGTCGCCTGGTATTCGGAAAAGGAATCGGCACGAAAAAGAGTCCCCTCTCCTTCATCCGCATTCACAGAAAGAGAATCCTTCCACCTAGAGCCAAAAACAGAATGGAGTTCGGACCAAAGAGATACCTCAGCCTTCCATTGTTCTGGGTTTGCCCTCAGACTTTGGAGATACAAAACAGATAACATAGGGGCCCAAAGGAAATCCCGTTTTTGGGCTCGATATAAATTTGTGCCTTCGGGCATGGGATGAAAAATGACTGCATAACCTGTGTCCAATGCATCTTCCCAACTGGTTTTATCAGCGAAAGTATAAGCAATAGGTAGATACCCTTTTTCTTCTCCTTCCCTCCGTTTCGCAAAAAGTTCCGTTTGAGAAAATCCCCGGTTTTCTGCCTCTTTAAGAAAGATCGGGAGGTGACGATTGCGTTTGGAATCAAAAGAAAGAACAAGTCCCGATGTATAGAGGCCACCTTCGCCTGTAGATAATTCTTCAAAGAGAGCTGGCTTTTGTGATTGTGAGAGAATGGGAGAAAGCCATTTAGATTTAGTGATTTCGTTTTGTAAGGGTGTGAGTGTTGGGTCTGCGACAGATTCAATATGGCTGAACCCAGCTGCCAAATATCCCAAAAGATAGGTGGAAAGTTCATCGCGACTTGTCTTCCCCCCTCGCCCATTGGAACCAATTGTGACGGAAGCATCACAAAATCCTGGTAATAAGTATTTGGGATGTGGAACTGAGGTTCCTTCTTTGATCGAGATAATTTTGCCTTGGACAACTTCTAGGTCGAGAAAACCGCTAAAATTGGATTTTTCACTGTCCCAGATCCGGACAGATTTCATTTTCAAATTTTGGGACAAAAGAATGGTAGGGGCAAAAGCCGATAGAAATAAGGTGAGGGATAGGAGCCTGCGGTTTTTCATACTAGCGGTCGTAGTTACCTTGACAGTAAGGACTTGAATGGAAAAGATTTCGGGTATGGGAAAGGAAACAAGCGAGATTTCTGATCACATCAAATTACACATCGAAAATGGGAAAATTCTCTCGCTAAAGACCCACCGGGTTTCCAAATCCGTTGAGGAACACATTAAGGAGGCCGTAGGTCTGATTCTGGATCGCCTCACCTACCCAACTCTTGTCCCAACTCTTTACACTATCATCAAAGAATTGGCAATCAATGCCTGCAAAGCTAACCAAAAACGTGTCTTCTTCGAGGAACGTGGGTATAGTATGCTAAACCCTTCTGAGTATGCAAGAGGGGTCAGAGAATACCGGGAAATGTTTTCGGAAGAGATGTCCAATGAATTTGGAATGAAGGCCAAAAAAAAAGGATACTACTGTTTAATTAATTTTAAATTCAACGACGATGGAATTACCATCGAGGTCATCAACAACACACCCATTGCGAAAGAAGAAGAAAAAGCAATCCGCGAACGATTGGAAAAAGGAATGGTTTATGATGACATTGCTCAGTTTTATATGGATAATGCAGATACCACAGAAGGTGCCGGCCTTGGACTTGCCCTCATTCTCATTATGTTAAAAGGGGAAGGCATCGACCCCAATTTCTTTCGTATCATCATCGGGGAAGATTCCACCATTGCTCGTTTGGAAATTCCCCTCTCTGATAAATTCATTTCTGTCCGCGACCCCAACCAAATTTAATTTATGCCTCTGCCTTTATCCTGTGCCATCATTACCCTCAACGAAGAGGATAACATCTCTCGCACTCTCGAAGCTCTTTCCTTTATTGAAGATATCGTAGTCATTGATTCCGGTTCTACTGACCAAACAGTAGAACTTGCTAAATCTCATGGGGCTCGAGTTTTCTTTCGCAAGTTTGATAACTATGCAGACCAAAAAAACTTTGCCATTGAAAAAACTAAGTTTGATTGGGTGTTTGCCATTGATGCCGATGAAGTGGTGTCGGATGGATTAAAACTAGAAATCATAGAATTATTTAAGGAAAACAAATTAGAATCCGTTGGTTATCTCATCCCTCGTTTGACTTATTACTTAGGAAAGTGGATACGGTTTGGAGGATATTATCCTAATTACCAAATTCGTCTGTTTAAAAAAACTGCAGGAGAATTTAGCGGTGGTTTGGTGCATGAAAGGGTTAAACTTTCCGGAAAACCAATCAAACTAAAGAATCCATTGTATCATTATTCTTATAAAAATATATCCGACCATTTACAGTTCATTGATCGTTATTCTAGTTTGTTTGCGGAAGAAGAATTTAGAAAAGGAAAATCGAGTTCTGTACTTTGGGCTTTTTTAAAAGCATGTTTTAAAGGTTTTTATATGTATTGGATCCGGTTGGGAATCCTAGATGGGAAACAAGGATTTGTTCTCGCTCTACTAGGATTTTATTATAATTTTCTTAAGTATTTAAAGTTATATGAAAAATCGAATTCAATCTCTTCTTTCTTTGTTATGGTTGATTCGGTTCATGATGTAAAGAGCAGTAAATCCACCAAGAAAGATGGCAACCAAGTTCACGTTGGATAATTGAGTAGATCCAATTTTTGGTGACATGAGCCACATGATGATATCGCGGATGTAGGTTTGGAAGGTTGCAAAAACGATGAGTGCTCCAATCCCTGCTACAAATGTAGATCCCCAAAATTTTCCGAGTAAGTCTTTTCGTTTATAATAATAAAAATAATAGGCACAGGCTGCGGATGCGAGAAAAAAGAATAAAATATCTACGAGAATGGTCCATGGTTCTGATGGTGCGGCAAGCGGTAATGAAATCATTGATCTTGTACCTGTCTATTACCTATTTTCGGTAAGCCATAGTTTAGTCCATAAGATAAAAAAAGAGGTTTTCCTTGTATTCAAAACACACTGAAATATTTGGGATCTTGGGATATCCCTTAGGCCATACCCTTTCGCCTTGGATTCATAACACTCTGTTCCAACTCTCTGGATATGATGGAGTGTATTTGGTTTTTGAAAACCAACATTGGAAGGAGATTGGACTTCGTCCCTTGATGGAATTGGGAGTACGGGGGGTTTCTGTTACCATTCCTTACAAAGAATGGGCCTATTCACAAGCGAACATTGTTTGTGAAGCATCCAAAACAATGGGTTCTTCCAATACCCTTCTCTTCCGTGATGGAATTGAAGCTGTGAATACAGATGGAACTGGTGCCGTTAGATCCATTCTCCAAGCCAATCCCAATCTTTTAGATCCACATCAGGAAAAACAAATTTTAGTTTTAGGAAGTGGAGGAAGTGCAAAGGGAATCTTATTTGCGATTGCAGAGTCTCTCCAAAAAAATGCAAAGAAGGGAAAGATACAAAGAAAGGTAAATATCCTTGCAAGAAATGAAGCGGCAACCAAAGAAATCTTGTTTTCTTTAGGAAATCCAGAATGGCTTGGGGTCACCACCAAAGAAACATCTATGGAAGAAGCTGAAAACTATGACCTCATCATCCATACAACCCCAGTTGGTATGAAAGGATTTTCTGGGGAACCTCTCCTAAACTCTGACTTTTTCACCAAAAAACATACGTTATTCGATATCGTTTACAATCCTTTAGAAACGGAATTAGTAAAACAAGCTAAGAAAAAAAAAGCAAAGATCATTCCTGGATACCATATGTTACTCTACCAAGGAATTAGACAATTTGAACTATTTACAAATATCCAAACAAAACAGAAATGGATCAGGAAGGTGGAATCAATCCTTTTCAAACAATTAAAAAATCGCAGTTAAATCGATTACTGCATCCACCTAAGACCTAAGGATTAGAAAAGAATTCAATATGTTGTTTTTTGATTTTTTACATAGTTTGCAGAACGTTGAAAAAACAAGGAACTTCAATGTTTTCAAAGATTATTCTTTAAATGAACTTTCCGAACTTTTTTTATTTTTAAAATCAAAACATAAAATACACAAACCGGTTCGGATCAGTGTTGTCGGCACCAACGGGAAGGGATCAACTTCTCACTACCTTGCTTCTCTTTTGTCCCTTCTTGGATACAAAACGGGACTTTATACCTCCCCTCACTTATTAACACCACTAGAACGTTTTCAAATTTTCTTAGAGGGAAAACCAGAAGCTCCCAGAGAAGAGGATGTGGACTCGTTTTTTCAACATACCATCCTTCCCGACTTAGAAAGGTACCAGTCACTTTCGTATTTTGAATTTCTAACAGTTTTTGCTTATCTCTATTTTGCAAAAGAAAACACAGATTTCGAAATTTGGGAAGCAGGTCTTGGAGGAAGGCTTGATTCCACAAAACTAGTGTATGCTGATTTTGTCATTTTAACAAAAATTGGATTGGACCATTCCGAAATTTTAGGAGATACCAAAGAAAAAATCTGTTTGGAGAAATTAGGTATCATAACAGAGGTTTGTCGAAACCTAGTGGTGATGGATCCCGAAGATGATTCCTTACAAACTCTCATTCAAAATTTTTCAAAAGGAAAAACAGAGACTCACTTCCTCCCTCTCGAAAAAAAACTCACCTATCTAGAAACGAACTTTCTTTTTTCCCAAGCGGCCCTAATCCATTTGGTTCCCAACCTGACAACAAAACTCAAATCCATTTCCTTTGGGTCAGTCGAAAAACCTCGCGGTCGAATGGAAGTTTTACAAACCTTTCCCGAAGTTGTTTTTGATCCGGCCCACAACCCAGATGCCATAGCCACCACCACCCAAGAGTTTGCCAAAACCCACCCATCCTTTTCCCTTCTTCTCGGTAGCCTTCCCGACAAGGACCGCGAAGGGATTCTGTCCCAACTGATAGGCCTTCCCCTCCAATCCCTGATTCTTTGGGAAGGAAATGGTTTTGGGGCCTTCCCGGAACTTCCACAAGTGCTAAAACCAATCACCACCAAAGTGCGGACGGATGAAGAGCTTCGGCCCCTATTCCAAGGCAGATTTCCGGTATTGGTGTTAGGAAGTTTTCGCATTTATGGAATTGTGGCAAAATTAATACAAAATACAACAAACATGTAAAATTAAACTTTACAAATGAATCCTGAACGACATTGTTCTTTTAGGAAACATCGTTCAGGACCATGCAAACTCCAAAAGAACACACACGAAAAGAAATCTTACAAGCGGCTCGAGAGGAATTCATCCAACTCGGTTTTGAGAAGGCTAGTATGCGAACCATTGCGAAAAAAGCAAAGGTATCCACGAGTAATATCTACAATTACTTTGAAAACAAAGAACACCTTCTAACAGAGATACTACAGCCTGTCCTTTCGGGAATGGAAAAAGCCTTTGCTTATGTATCTCATCCAGATTATTTCGAAAAAAGATTTAACGACAGTTATGAGGCATGGCAAGAGAGATTTCATATTGCCCTTGATTATGTTGATGCAAATCGAGATGATTTTATTCTTCTCTTAACAAAATCACAAGGTTCTCATTTAGAAGAATTTCCAGATACGGTTCTCACTCGTCTTACCAAAATCAACTTTGACCAGTATAGCAATTTTAAAGAAAAAAATCCAAGTTACAAAGGGGAAGTGAGTGAGTTTGTTGTCCGCAACATCCTTTCCTTTTTTCTCAATATCTTTGTGCAGATGGTCCGCCAAGGAATTTCCAAACAGGATATGTTGGTCTATCAGGATAGTTTCCTTAAATTTTTACACTTTGGGTACAAAGGATCGATTGCCTCTGATCTGAGTTGATTCAATCTGGTTCCCATATGGGAACCAGATACAAAATTAAAATCTGCGGAATCAAAGACCTGACCACATTGGAACTTTGTGTGGACCTGCAGGTCGATTTTGTTGGACTCAACTTTTCTCCGCGTTCCCCCCGTGCCATCAATGCCGATACGGCGGAATACCTTCTCAAGTTAAGAAAAAAATCAGGATTTCCCAAACTTGTATTTTTGTTTTTTGAAAACAAACTTACGGAAATCGAAACGTTAACAAATCGTTTCCAACCGGACCTCATCCAACTCATCCGGGGTGATGCGTATGTAACTTCTCAAATTTGGAATGAATTTACAGAAACCAAAAAGTTATTACCTGCCATTCGCATCCAAACGAAGGTCACAAATGAAGAAGACCTGGAACCTAAATCAAATTTAGTGATTTTAGATAGTTTTCAGAAAAATTTGGGTGGTGGGACAGGACATACTTTCCCTTGGGAATATGTAACATCCGTAAAACGACCTTTTTTACTCGCTGGTGGTATCACTCCTGATAATGTTAAATCTGCCTTGGAAACAGTTCACCCTTATGGGATTGATGTGGCCAGCGGAGTAGAAACCGACGGAATCAAAGATCCAAATAAAATAAAAACCTTGGTACAAAATGTCCGAACACTATGAAGCATTGAATACTCCTGTTATGCGCCAGTATATGGAGGTGAAAGAACAACATCCTGATGGAATAGTATTCTTTCGTATGGGCGATTTTTATGAAATGTTTTTAGAAGATGCTAAAATAGCGGCTCAAATTTTAGACATCACCCTCACCAAACGCCAAAACCAAATTCCGATGGCGGGGATTCCATATCATGCAACCGAAAGTTATATTTCAAGACTCATTGCAGCTGGTAAAAAAGTCGTTGTTTGTGAACAAACAAAACCCGATGATCCCAAAGCCAAAATTATGTCGAGAGAAGTGGTTCGCATCATCACACCGGGAACTGTGGTAGAAGATAACCTTCTTGGTGGATACCAAAACAATTATTTATCTTTGTATTACCGAGAAAAAAGTTCCGTCTACTTAGCGTTTGCTGACGTTTCCACTTCCGAATTATTGTATTTCTTTTTTTCAGAAAATGAAACGGAAAGAATAAACGACACCATCAAACGATTTTCCCCAAAAGAAATCATTTATACAGAGGAAATACCTCCTTTAGCCAAAGAATCTAAAATCATCCTTTCCAAAATCCCTCCCGATTATCTTCCGAAAAAAAAAGGAGCAGGAATTGACACGGTTGTCCATGTACTCGATGCTTATCTTCAGTATAACTATCGCAAACAAAACTTTGTTTTTAAATCGCCTAGACGAATTGATGAAAACGAATATTTGGTTTTGGATGAACAAACCGTTTCTCATTTAGAACTCGTTGAAAATCCCAACGATAAAAACCATACGTTGTTTGGGGTTCTCAATCGATGTATCACAGCTACCGGTAAAAGGTATCTCAAACAAAGGATACTATTTCCAACACGAGATGAAAACAAAATCAAAGCACATTGGGATAAAATTGACATTCTTTCTGCCAATAAAAAAGAAAGGCAAAAAATAAAAGATTTGTTAGGTGATCTGATCGACTTAGAGCGTGTTCTTACAAGGTTTCGAGTTGGGAAAGCTTTGCCTCGCGACTTTCGCGGGATTGAAAAAAGTTTAGAATCCACAGCAAGTATCAAATCCATTTTGGATGGAATTGGTTATGACTTTTCCAAATTACCCAAAGAGCTGAATGCATTATCAAAACTATTTTTCGATACCCTTTACGATGGAGAACTTCCTGTTTTTTTGGGTAACTCCCCTTTTCTTAAATCTGGATTCAATAAAGAATATGATGATGCTATCCTTGCACGCGAAAAAGGAAAAGATTGGATTTTGGAATTGGAAGAGAAGGAAAAAAAAGCATCAAACATTTCTTCTCTAAAAATTCGTTACAACAAAATCCTTGGTTACTTTATTGAAATCTCTAAAGCCCAAGCGAAAGATGTTCCCAAACATTTTTTGAAAAAACAAACACTTGTTACAGGAGAAAGGTTCACTTCTCCCGAATTAGAAGAGTTAGAACGGGCCATCCTACAAGCAGATGAAATCATCGAAAGGATTGAAAAAGAAAAATTTGAAGAATTAGTTGCACATTGTATCTCTCTTTATGAGGAGTTTTTAACTTTATCCAATGAAATTGCCTCTTTAGATTATCATCTTTCCCTCACAGAAACCAAAGAAGAATACCAATGGACAAGGCCCGAAATTCGTAACGATGGAATATTAAACTATTCCGAATCCCGCCATCCTGTTGTAGAAACTTTTTTACCGATTGGCGAACGTTTTGTACCCAATAGCCTAGAACTAAACCCTAAAGATAACGCTATTGCTGTGTTAACCGGTCCAAATATGGCCGGTAAATCTACGTTTATGCGCCAAATTGCAATCAACCAAATACTATTCCAAATGGGTTCTTATGTTCCGGCAAAAAAAGCATCGCTTGCGGTCGTGGATCGAATTTTCACTCGGATTGGTTCTGGCGATAACCTTACAAAAGGGGAATCTACTTTTTTTGTAGAGATGAAAGAGACAGCCACCATCTTAAACCAATTTTCAGAGAACAGCCTCATTCTATTTGATGAAGTAGGTAGAGGGACTTCCACCTATGATGGATTGTCTATTGCTTGGGCCATTTTAGAATTTTTATCCGCCAAGTTTCCCAAACCAAAAACCATTTTTGCAACCCACTACCATGAACTGACAGAACTAGAAAAAGGAAATGGGATCTTTAATTTGTATTTAGATACGTTTGAAAAAGAAGGAGAGATCCTTTTTCTTAAAAAAGTCAAACGGGGGAAATCAAAACAATCCTTTGGAATTTATGTAGCAAAACTGGCAGGGATTCCCGAAACCGTTTCTGATCGTGCGAAAGAAATTCTTTCGGGACTCGAATCAAAAAAAAGAGAAATAAAAATCAAAAACGAAGAACCAAGTTTGTTTGCCAGTTTAATGGACAACCAAACAACTAATCTTTCACCAAACGAAGAAAAGGTTCTAAAAAGATTAAAACAAATTGATCCAAATCAAATCCCACCGATGGAAGCGTTATCAATTTTGGATGAATTAAAAAGAATTCTCAAAGAGAAAGACTAAGGCAGATAGATCAGTAAACTCAATCCAGTTTGTGATTTTTTCTTTTAATCCAGATTTTGCGTGAATTCCGATCCCAATTCCTGCGGCTCCAAGCATGAGTGCATCATTTGCTCCATCTCCTACGGCAACGACTTGTGCTAAAGGAATCGAAAGGTCTTTTGCATACTGTTTTAGATAGATTTCTTTTTTTTCCCTATTGATGATCTCACCAAAAATTTCACCAGTAAAGGTGCCACCTACTTCTTCCAATCCATTGGCTCTATAAAAATTCACGGGATATTTTTCAGAAAATAGTTTTAATACGGGAGTAAAACCGCCACTTAGGATTCCGAGTTTCGATCCATTGGCTGGAACAAATTGAAAAACTTTTTCCATTCCATCGTTAAGTGTCAAAAGATCATATACTTCTTTAAAACTTTCTTTTGAAAGTCCGGCAAGGTGTTTTACGCGCAACCGTAAGGCTTCGTCAAATCCCATCCCACCTTCCATTGCTTGTTTGGTGACAGTGGCAACGGCATCATAGACTCCGTGTTTTCTTGCCAACTCATCAATGACCTCTTCTTTGATCACAGTAGAATCCATATCAAAAACAAAAAGAGACTCTTTCTGTTTCGGTAACAAAGCACCAAGAGATAAAAAATCAATCTGATGCTCGGCTAATTTCTTGCGAACTGTTACAATTTTGTCTCGATTGAATGATTGATTATGTAAAATACGCATACAATGTAATCCAAAACGTTCTGCGTGGTAAACATTCGAATCACTTGCAGGCGAATAGGAATCACTTAACATTACATCGGTAAGAGTTTCAGAAAGAATAGAAGGGGAGATGGGAGAACAAGAAATAAGAAGTAGTGAATTCATTTTTACTTTTTTAAATAAGGTCTTAGTTTTTTACCCCAGAGTTCATATCCTTTTTCATTAAAATGAAGAATGTCTCCATTCGGACGGAAAAACTCTTCTCTCAATGTTGGAAGATCTGAATTTCTCATAATATCCCAAACTTCTACATATTCGACATTTTTAGTTGTACGAGCCACTTGATTTAAAAACAAATTAAATACTGGGACAATTTGGTTGAGTTCTTTCACTCTTGTTGGAGGAACAGCGATGAGAATAATCTTCGTATTTTTGTTTTGTGCATGAATTTTTTGAATGATGGAGATCAGATTGTTTTGCACCAAACTCAGGCACTTCCCTTCCCGAAAATCATTTCCACCAATTTCGATTACAATGGTATCTGGATGTAGGACAAGAACATCTTCATCGATGCGAGAAAGAAGTGTCTCTGTCATATCACCACCAATCCCGCGATTGGTGACCGACTGACCAGGAAATTCTTTGGCCATCAAGTCTGGCAAAAACAAATGCACCAAACTATCACCGGCAAAAACAATATCCGTTTTTTTGACTTTAAAATTTTCTTGTGCGTATAACACACGCATGGGAAACCATGCGATCTCTAAATACTTTTTAAAGTTGGAATCGTCTCGCCACCCAGGCTCAGCAAAACATTGGAAACTGGTATCGAAATAATCACGTTTTGAGGAAGATTTACAGTCAGTAACACTCAAAACAAGGGCAAAAGCCATGCCCCATCGGAGGAAGAATTTAGTCCTGTTCTTGCGGTTCATTCATTCGGAAGCGCTTTTGCCAATCTTTGATTTGGGCCTGCGCATATTCTTCCGTATCACAAATCCGAAATTCAATCGGGTTATTTGTGGTTGTCTCGATGAGTTTGGCTTCGATATACCCGTTCTTTAACTTGGTTGTCTCAATGCGATATCTCATCTGAATAGCTCCAAAAACCAGGATTTAATTACCACGTATCTTTGCAATCTCTTCTAAAGTTTCATCTTCCTTGTATTTTCCAAAGAGAAAGATGGCGAGTAGACAGAATGCTGAAGCAAGAGGACCTGTCAAACGAACACCAAGCTCCCCTCCCGCTTCTACTTCTTCGACTTTACAAACGGTAGATTCCATACTTATTTTTGCCTCGACTCCTGGATTTTTTTTCAATTCTGACTTAGGTTCTGCGACAGAAGGAGCAATGATCCCTGTGACATGTGGTGATGCATTTTTCTTTGTTTCTCGATCGAGCCCCAAAAGAATTACTGTGCTAAAAATAAGAACCGCCAAAGTTTGACCTAACTTTTGCATAAAGGTTCTTCCCGCATAAAAGAGTCCCTCTCGCTTAGAACCTGTTTTTAATGAATCAAGTTCAGCGATATCAGCAAGAATCGCATTCGGTAAGATCCCAAGAATTGCTATGGGAACTGCAGCGATGGCAACGATCAAATAACCTTGAATATGCGGTGATAAAGGCAAAGAATCTTTTCCGACAAAATAAATAGAAAGAAATAGTAGAAGAAAGATATAGAATCCAAATAAGACGGTTTTTTTCTTTCCGATCCTTCTTGCGATCCAGTTGACCACAGGATAAAAAGCAAACGAAACCAGTAACATCACAGTGAGGAGTTGTGTGACAAATTCACGTTCCAGCTCTAGAAGGACTGTTACATAATAAGAAATCCCTGTGGTGAGTATGGTCAATGCTAAAAAATAACAGAGATCCGACAAAGCGAAGTATAGAAAATTCTTATTTTTGAATGTAAGAAGGATGGCCTCTTTGAAAGGAACACTGGATGCTTCCGATTCACAATATGTTTTTTCGTGAATGGAAAATACGGGAAAGTACATACAGAGAGCCGCAAACGTACAAAGGATTCCCAGAGCATACTGACGGGACACCAAAGTTTGAAGGGCACTGTCCCCATCAAAAACAAAAGAGGATTTTAAAACATTGGCAATCATTGGTTCTGTCGAAGCGACAATGATCCCCAAAGCATATGTCACGGAAATATAGGTAGAAAGATTCAACCTCTCTTCTGGAGTATGCCCCAGTTCCGGGATAAGAGCAAAGAATGGTGTGACATACACTGTTAAAAATAAATAAAATAAGAGCATACAACCGGTCATCCAAACCAAGTTGGTGGAAGATATATAGTTGTGTGGGGGAACAAAAATCAACCAACAGAAAACGGCTGCAGGCACTCCTCCAAGAAAAAGAAAGGGAATCCGACGTCCAAACCTTGAAGTAATCCGATCCGAGGAATTGGCAATGATAGGGTCAGTAAAAGCATCCCACAAACGACCAAGAGCAGCCACAACACCAATGGTGGACAGTCCCCAAAAGGCCATCTTTTCAATTAGATCAGGGAAACATTCCTGTCCTGGTTTGGGTGCGGGAGGAAGATAAAAATAAACTTGGTGGAGGCCAATGATATTGATAAGAGTGGACCAACCCAATTGGCCGATCGCATAACTCATCTGTTTTCGAAATGGTAAAGAAGGTTTTCGCATGTTTCTCACTAGAGGCGGTAAAGTAGGAGCATACTACCGCCAAAAGTAAAAAAGGCAAACTACTTTTTATGTTTATAGAGTTCTGGAAAATTTTTCTCGTCGTAAAGGAACTGTGACTCGTACTCATCCCATCCTTCTGGTATCCCTTCTGTAAATTCAGGAACCATAGAACAATCACGAATCAAGTTCATCGTTTGGGCCATCTCACTGCCTTTTACATTTAAGTATCCTTCAGCAAACAATGAATTGGCTACAAAAAGTGCCATAGATTGTAAAGAACCCAAATGTCCTTCTCTTCCGGCGCCAATACGAATTTCTGAATCAGGATTGACCAATCGAAACATAGATAACACCCGAATACAAAATTCAGGAGTGAGTGAGGACTTCTGGATGGCATGTCCTTTGATAGGAATAAAAAAGTTAACAGGGATCGATATCACTCCCAACCGTTTGAGTTCAAAAGCAACTTGAACCAGATCCTTTAGTTCTTCTCCCATCCCAACAATAATCCCAGAGCAAAGGCCGATATCAGCTTCTTTTGCCGCTTCTAGCGTTGTTAGCCGGTCTTTAAAAGTATGGGTGGAACAAATTTCGTTGTATTTAGATTCAGATGTATTGAGGTTATGATTGTAGCGGTCAAGGCCAGCGTCTTTTAAAGTCCTAGCTTTTTTTGCATCCAAAATTCCCGCAGACAAACAAACCTTCATCCCAAGTTCGCCGTTGATTTTAGAGATGGTCTCAGCCAATCGATCAACTGCATTGTCAGTAGGACCACGTCCAGAAGTCACCATACAAAAACGGTAAGCACCATTATCTTTGGCTCGTTTTGCATCTTCCCAAATTTCTTCCGGAGACTTTAATGAATACTCTTGAATTCCTGAATCTCCACCCTTTCTTTGTGCACAGTAACCACAGTCTTCAGGGCAGTAGCCATTTTTGATATTATCTAATATATGAATGCGAACACGATTGGTATAGTAACGATTTCTTTCTTCCGAGGCACGAGCAACAACCGAAAGCAAAGGGACTTTTCCTTCTAGGATTTCAAGGGCTTCCACTTCCGTAATTAAGGAAGGTGAGGAGGAAACTGTTTTTTCTTGGACTTCTGCAATCATGAGAACAGATTCTTTGTGACGCCAACCTGTGTAAACGAAGAAAATCTCTTCGTATATTTAGTCTCAATCTGAATGGGCAAAACTAAGAAGGGTTTCTTCCAACGCCAAAAAAATATGATCCAGGGATTTCTCTGAAATGGTATAGGGTGGAGTGATATAGATGGTTCGACCGAGTGGGCGCAAAAGAACATGAAATTCTCTCATTTTTTCGCGAATCTGTTTCCCTATAGGATTTAGGTATTCATCTTCTGCAATGGTTTCTTTGTATTCAAAAGCAAAGATTCCGCCAAACACTCGAACATTTTGGATTCGTTTTCCTAATTTTTTTTGGAAAGGTTCTATTCGTTTTTGTAAAGAACTTTCGAGTTTTTTAACAAGAGTTTTTCCATCTTCTTGTAAAAGTTTTACAGACGCATAACCAACGCTACATGCCATTGGATTTCCAGTCATAGTATGAGCATGAAAAAAAGCATGGTAAGGATCTTTTGATAAAAATTGTTGGTAAATGAATTCAGAAACCAAGGTGGCGCCTAGAGGTAACATTCCGCCTGTTAGTCCTTTTGCCATCACCAAAAGATCTGGTTTCACCCCTGCTACTTGGTATGCAAAAAACTCTCCAAGCCGACCCATTCCCGTAAATACTTCATCAAAAATAAGAAGCGTATTGGTTTGCGTTGCCAGTTGCCTTAGTTTAACTAACACCTTTTTATCATAAAACAACATTCCATTGGCACCAAAAACCAAGGGTTCAATGACAATGCCCGCATATTCATTTTGTTTGATGCTAAGCTCTAAATCGTTTAAACATTCAGTAGAACAACTGCTCACATTTTTTCCCCAAGGACAATTCATACAATTGGGAGCAGGAAATTCTTTTGTGGGGAATCTAAGATCAGAAAAAATTCGATTAAAATAATTTTTGCCTGAAACATTCATGGCTCCAATGCTATCACCATGGTAAGAATTGGAAAACACTAGAAACTCCGATCTTGGTTTCAAATCAGGATGGTTTCTATAGTATTGGATTGATAATTTCAAAGCAATTTCTATCGCATTGGATCCGTTATCCGAATAAAATACCTTTTGAAAGTCAAAATGAGTAAGTTCTAACAAAGATTTAGATAATGCTTCTGCGGCAGGATGGATGTGGCCCGCAAGCATGACATGATCTAATTCATCGATTTGTGTTTTGAGTGCGGACACTAACTTAGGATGGCGATGACCAAATATAATTGTCCACCAACTAGCAATGGCATCAATCCACCGGTTTCCTTCGGAATCTATCACGAACTCATCTTCGGCTTTGACGATGTCAATTAAGGATTCCCCTTCTTCTTGGATTGTCAAAGGAACCCATGTAAAAGTTTGGAGCGGATTATATTTCATCATCTGGATTGAGTAAAGTATCAATGACATTTCGATTGGGATCAAACTGATGGTTTGCAAAAGAAATAAATTCTATCGGTGATAATTTTTGTTTCGGGAAATTAGTAACACCTAAACAAGGTGCCCCACCTAACCTCTGTATCGTTTCCGCATTATCGGTTTGTAAGGAATTTTCTGGACCCACTAAATAAAAACCAAGGACAGCAACAAACCGACTTGTAAGCGCATCCAAAGTCAGCAAGGTATGATTAATGGTTCCGAGTTCAGTGGATCCAATCACTACAACAGGAAGATTACTTTCCCCAATTCCTTTGATGGTCAAGTAGTCATCTGTCCAAGGCACAAAAACTCCACCTGCCCCTTCGATAAGGGTATTGGTTTTTCTTTCTTTCGCAAGTGCCGTTAGAAGGAATTTTGGGTCTAAAGTTTTCCCGTCTTGTTTGGAGGCATAATGTGGACTTGCCGGTGTCTGGAATTCATAAACAGGTTTTAGAAAGTAGGGATCCGGTAGATTCGTCGTTTTCTGCACCAGTTCCGTATCACCGGCACTAGTTGCCCCAGTTTGGATGGGTTTCCAATAACGAAAACCATAAGTTTCTGCGTATTTGGCCATAAAGAGGCAGGAGAAAAAAGTTTTTCCGACGTCTGTCCCTGTTCCCGCAACGTAAAAAGCTTGGCCCATACGGATCAAGTTTTATCAATTCTTGACCCCGTCTATCCGATTTATATAGAAGAGGCCCTATGCAACTTCCCCTTTGGAAATCCATTCTCAAACGCGATGAAAACCCGATTACGGAGATTTCACATTTTTTACGTGAAACAGCTATCTTTGAAGGAATGTCTCGTCGGACATTACGAGAAGTTGCAAGGCTCATTCACAAACGTAAGTATTATGCAGGTGAAACTATTTTTTATCAAGGCCAAGCCGGAACGGGAGTGTATCTCATCTTACAAGGAAAGGTGGAAATCTTCTCTGAAAGGGAAGGAGTGACTTTAAAACTCGCCGAACTGGAGAAAGGTGCTTTTTTTGGAGAACTGGCACTATTTCAAGATTTTCCAAGGTCAGCCACAGCGGTAGCATTGGTTGATTCTATTTTACTCGGTTTTTTTCAACCAGAATTAAAAACGTTATTAGAAACAAAACCAAGAGTGGGAAATGATTTACTCCTTAGTTTTGCATCAATCATTGCAGACAGACTCCGTAAAACAAACGATACACTAGAAGCTGCTTACTTCAAAAGCAAAAAAAATAAAACAAAATGAATCTAAAAGAATTTAATATATCCTCTTTTATATTACGTAGTGCTTTTTTCGGCCTTATCGCACTTACCGTATTAATTGGAGTTGTTGGTGTAAAATTCTTAGCGATTCCACTTTTAATTTCAGGAATCCATTTTTACATCTTTCATGGAATTGTTGACTATTTTGAATCAAGGGGAGTTCATAGAGCGATTACAATCATTGTAATCTTCACCTTTTTGATCGCAGCTGCTTACTGGTTTTTGGCATTTTATCTACCAAATCTTTTTGAAAAAGCACAACCCATTGTTTCAGAATGGTCGGTCAAAATGGATGATCCGAATTTTCAATTATTAGATTTTAATAAACTCCCTGTAGTCTCGCAAAACCCTGAATTATGGAAAAAAATCATTCATCCTGAAGAAGTTGCTAAAATGGCAACATCCAACTTAGAAGAATTTTTAAGAAGTCTGGTTGTGATGATCCCCACATTTATTAGCTGGATGATCATCATTCCCATCATTAGTTTCTTTTTATTGTTAGATGCAAACCTAATCTATAAAACTGTTATTAGTTTTATTCCTAATCGTTTTTTCGAAATGTTCCTTATGGTTTTTTATCGAATGAACCAACAGATTACTAGTTACTTAAAAAGTTTAGTCATCCAGTGCGGAATTATGGCAATCGTAGCTTCCATTGGTTTTTATCTTGTTGGAGTTAAATTTTTCATTCTCTTTGGGGTATTTTTAGGTGTTGCGAATTCAATCCCTTACCTAGGACCACTTGTGGGGGCAGTTCCACCCATTTTGTTTTCTATTCTTTTTCCTGAAATGTCGCCATCAATTGGATCCATTGCTTCTGTTGTGGTCGTAGCACAACTAGTAGACAATGCAATCGTACAACCAGTAGTCATTGCCAATGCGGTTTCTCTCCATCCTCTTGCTATACTAATTGGAATTGCTGTCGGGGGAAATTTTTTCGGGATCTTTGGAATGTTACTCGCAATACCAGTTTTATCCATTCTCAAAGTAACAATTGGAATTCTTTATCACGCTCTCAAAGAACACCAAATCATTTGAACAAACATAACGAACCCTAAAGGTAAAACTTTACGGTTCGTTATTCTTTTCTTTGATTCCACTTACCTAATTCAGAAAATACAATTCCAAAAAGAGTTAGGCCCGAACCAATCGCACCGATTGTTCCCAATCTTTCACCTAACACCAAGTAGGCAAGGAAGAAAGAAAATACTGGCTCCAAACTATATAACAATCCTGCCCTTGCGGGCGGAACAGCTTTTTGGTATCTCGCCTGAATCTGTGTCGTAAAAATTGTAGCAAAAACGGAGGTATAAAATATCCCAATCCAAAATTTCAAATCAAACTGAACCGAGATTTTTTGGTTAAGAAAAATAGACTCTACAGGAAACAAAGTAGTGGATACAATCGCAATCAAAAGGATCTCAAAAGACACAAGGATTTGCGTTGGAATTTTTTTGCTAAAAATATCAATGAGTATGATATAAATCGCAAAGAAAAATGCTCCAATGAGAGTGAGCCCATCACCAAACCCAAATTCCATCGACCCAAGAATTTCCTCATACGATTTCCCATTTTGTGAAATCATAAAAAGCCCAATGACTACAATTAAAACCGCAACCCATGTTCGTACTGATGGAAGACGACGTTCAATCGCTATTTGAAGCAAAGGAACAAATACGACATAGGCACCTGTCATAAATCCAGACTGTGTGGCAGTGGTATAAACAAGTCCTATCGTTTGGAAGGCGTAACCCAAAAGAGCAGAACAGGCCACAAAAAATGCTGGTAGAATGTAATCCCACCGACGGTTCTCTTTGGAGAACAAAGTCTTTCGGTACAGGAACAATGTGATGATTCCAGCAAGCCAAAATCGAACTGCTAAAAATAAGAAGGGAGGCACCGAATCTAGTGCAAGTTTGATGACCACAAAGGTTCCACCCCAAAGAATGGCGGCAATCACCAAAAAGAGTTCTGGAGTGAAGATCCTGGACATATAGAAGACAATTTTTCGAAAGAAAGGTTCAGAGCAAGGAAAAGATGAATTGGAAATTTAGAATCCGCAAACCACAAACAGGAACAACCTTAAGTTGGGAGGTGTATTTTTCTCCCGGAACTGCTTCTTGGGTTGGTGAAAAAATAAAGGAAATCTTAAATTCAGTTCCCTTACCTAACCAACCAGAACCAAATATACGTATTTTTTCGGAAAAAATCAAACTAGAAAACACAAACTCACATCAAATCGCCTATCTTTTGTTTCATGGTCTTTTTTTAAGAGATGTTCGCCTTGTAATTGGGCGCACTAAAGACTGGGACAAATCTTCTGATGTTAGAGAAGAAGAATGGGATAGAATTCTAACGGAAGCCGTACAAATCGCAAAACCATTGTTCTCTGATTCAAATATAAAGTTTTACGAAATTAAAGAAAACTTATATATCAGCTATTTTGAAGACGAAATTACTGTATCTCTTTCCGTATTGGGAGAACCAGGATACAAAAGAGGGGTAAAAGCCAATTTTCCAACAAGTGCCCCAATACCTGAAGACTTAAGCCAGATTCTAATCCAACAGTGTTTTGATATCTTTTTGGTTTCTAAAAAAGAAATTTCTGCTCTGTACATTCCGTTTGCAGGTACATTGACTTTCGCCACCGAATGGGCGTTACAGGAAGAAAACGTATGCCTTCTCTCTTTACCAAGAGACTTTTTATTTTTTAAACTCAATCTGTTTCCCGAAAAATCATTCGAACATTTTAAAAAGAAACAAAAAGAACAATTATCTACAAATTCTACCGAATTCACTCCCATTGTCATCCAAGATACGGACCCAGCTTTAGCGAGTTATTGGTCCGAAGAGTTCAAACGTTGGAGAAAGATAATTCAAATATCACATTGGGATCATAGTATTTCTGATTTTTTAAGAACCTTTCCTGTTTTACCGGAAGGAAATTCCGAATTAACCCACTATTTTTTACCCTTGAATCCACCTTACGGACTCCGCAAACACGAACGAACTGGACCAGAAGAAAAACTTTATTCCAAAATTGGGAAACGATTAGAAGAACTTTTAAAACTTACAAAGAATCATCCTAAACTCATTGGTTTTGTGCTTTGTCCGACGGAAGAAAAATGGAGTGATTGTATGAGAGAACTTCGGAGTTTTTCCAAAAAAACCGTCCATGTCACACATGGAGGGATCGACTTACGAGTATTATACTTTCATTCGGAGGGTAAAATTGAAAGACGTACAAATTGAGTCCGGCTGGAAAGAAGCCCTTAAGGATGAATTTGAAAAACCTTATTTTTCTAACTTACGCGAATGGATTAGGGATCAATACAAAACTTCTATCGTTTATCCTCCAGCAAAATTAATCTTCAATGCTTTTGATTCTTGTCCTTTCGACAAAGTCAAAGTGGTGATTCTCGGCCAAGATCCCTACCATGGACCTGGGCAAGCACATGGCCTTTGTTTTTCCGTAAATGAAGGAGTGCCTTTTCCCCCGTCCCTACAGAACATCTTTAAAGAAATTGCCGATGATTTACAAAAACCCATTCCAAAATCAGGAAATTTAACTCATTGGGCTAACCAAGGTGTTCTTCTACTGAATGCCACTCTGACTGTGCAAAAAGACAAAGCAGGTTCCCACCAAAATAAAGGTTGGGAAGAATTCACGGATGCCGCAATCAAAATCCTTGCGGAGAAAAAATCAAATATTGTGTTTTTGTTATGGGGATCATTTGCGCAGAAAAAAGAATCACTTATACCACCAAACAAACATTTAATTTTAAAATCGGCACATCCTTCCCCTCTCTCTGCATACAGAGGATTTTTAGGAAACAAACATTTTTCCAAAACGAACGAATATTTACATTCACAAGGGAAAGAACCCATTGACTGGTAACGAAAAAAAAGGTTATTTTTTTGTCTTCTTAACGGGAGTATTCTTTGCTTTCGAAGTCATAGGTTTTAAGGAAGTTTTTCGCAAGTTTAATCTTACTCCCGAAATGGCTGCATTATTTGGAGTGGGATTTGCTTTCTTATTGGTCACACCTTTTTTTCTGAGTTCCTCTAAACGAAGAAAAAAAGTAATCCTCACAATCCAAAGAGACGGCTTGGTTTTACTCCTCGGTACCTTTTCCAATGCGATGGGGATTGTACTGTATTATTATGCACTCAAACAAACCGATCTTGGTCCTGCGGCAATCCTAATCAAAACAACTGTTTTGTATAATGTGATTTTGGGAGTAATGTTTCTTGGTGAACGTTTTAAAGATCGCGAAATATTTGGAATTTTATTGGCAATGGTCGGGATCTATTTGATTTCAACTTTGGAAGGTCAGATCAATCTAATATCTGCGTTTTGTATTTTAATCAGCGCTTTTTTATTTGCGATTCAAAGTTATATGATCAAAAAATACATCCCTGAAATTTTGGGACTCGAGTATGCTTATTTACGATTATTTTTGTTATGTGTATTTTTCTTTTTATATTCTCTATTGATTGGTTCTTTTTTAATCCCCAAGTTGCCAATCATTGTTATACTTGGATTTTTTTCGTTAATGGGTTATTTTTTAGGTAGAGCTTTTTATTTTGAGGCGCATAATTATCTACCGATCAGCAAACTCAATGCAACATTGCTCATTGAACCAATATTTTTGATGTTTGTCGGAATCATCTTTATGAACGAACCAATAGACTTACAAAAGTTAGCTGGAGGAGGAATCATCCTTCTAGGACTTTATTTAATTGTTTTTCATAAACGGAAAGGGACACCATGAGAAAAAAGCCAACTAATCTTTCTGATTTGGAAATAAAAAACCTCTTAAATACCTACAAAGAATGGGAATTGGATACAAAAGATGGGGTTCCCTTTTTTAAAATGGAAAAAGAATTTCGTAATTTCACGGAAGCATTTTCATTTATCACAAAAGTAGCCCTGGTCTCTGAATCAATCGATCACCATGCAGAGATTTGGAATGTCTACAACAAACTTCGATTACAATTGTTCACTCACGAAACAAATTCTGTGACAACTAGAGATAAAGATTTCATTACAAGGCTAATGGACTAAACAAAAATCCTCTAGATCCATGAAGGTATAAAAAAAGCCGGGGTTGGAATCCAACACCGGCTTTTGATGGAATCAGTAAAATACTGATTAGATTTCGATTTTGTAACCTACGCGGTAAGTTTGTCCACCGATTACCACTGGGTATGCAACCCAAGGAGCAAGAGCAGAAGCACCACCAAGTGAAGAAACCCCACCAACTCCCATTCCTGCGGAAAGGATAGTTTCTAGTTCGAAGAAAAGGTGACCTTTGTCAGTGATTTTTGTTTGTGCACCAACTAACCAGTTCAAACCGATTCCACTTGCGCCAAATCGTACGTTTTCTTTATGAATTCCAGAAGCAGGAGCATCACCAAGTAAAGCACCACCAGGTCCAAGAACTCCAGGAGCAAAAGTTTGAAGTCCAGGGTTATTGATGGTTCCAGAAACTCCCCACCATCCTTGGAAGTAGTTCACACCAGCACCAACGTAAACAGCAGTGTCGTTAGCTGCGTTGTAAAGTTTGATACCAAGGTATGTAGGAACAGTCCAAGCAGTGTAATGCCACTCTTGGTCTAACCATTTGTAACCCATTACAGTTGAAGATGTATCACCACCAGCGATTTTGGTTGTATAGTTTACGTTGATTCTCCAAAAAAGGCTATTGATTCCAAAAACCCCCTCTTTTTCGTAACCTACGTTAACGTTTCCACCTACCATAGCTCCGTTTGTTTTTGCACCGATTGCACCACCAGTTGTTCTTTTCAAACTGATCAAAGTGTTTTCAGCGTAGATAGCTTTTTGTGGCGTTCCGTAAGCAGATCCATCTGGACGAAGTCTTGGCTGACCAGAGTCTAGACCATCTTTTGTGATGGTTCCACCGAGTTGAGCTAGGTCAAATTGAGCTCCAAGACCGATCATAAAATAAGAACGAGGACCAGATTGTGCGCTTAAGCTACCAGCTAAGCACAAAAGTAAGAACCCCATCATTCCAAAACGTAGAGATTTCAGCATTGATGATTACTCCTTAGTGAGTTGTTTCCTGAATTTTTTTCGTACCTGTCGACAAACGAATGCAAGTGAGCAGTCGTTCATACCGACAATTGCAATGAAACTAGTCGTTCTTCTAGGATTTGTCAAATAAAATTTTTAAATTTAAACGAAAATTGTGTTAAATGTGGTAAATCGAATGAGTCTAATGCCGTCTAAACAAGTTTTCCTTATTTGCAGATTGTTCTTGCTTTTTGTTCTGTTTTCGACCGATCGGTTTGGATTGGAACGAAAGGTGATTCGTTTTTCAGGCGAATTGGTTCATTGGGAAGCATCTGGAGAAGATCCACAGTTCCGATTCCTCGACCAAACCAACCTCCGAGAAAAAACCATCCACTGTGATGCCGAAACCATGGGCCTTGCTCTGGGGAACCAATCATTTGAAAAACGCCATATTGAAGGAAAGGCAACACAACTTACTCCAACCTCCGATGTCTGGTTATGTGTAGGACGGCTTCATATTTTCCAGAAATACCAAGTGTCTGTCAGCTCCCCTTCTCCTCTATCCAAAAGAATCCAAGGCCAGGTCATTGAAGCAGATGGGGAAACAGGGCAAATTGTCTATTTGGTCCGGGGGAAACGTTCCTATTTAACCATTGATCCTGAACTCGCCAAAGAGATGGCAGAAGCACTTTCCAAATTGGAAACAGTGGAAATCAATGGGGACTACCATTACGATCGGATAAAACGATATTACATCAAAGAGTGATGAATTTTTGTTCGTCATTAGGACCCATTTCTTTGGAATGGACTGGATGCAGGCTTTTTTGGTTTTAGCAAACGGAACGGTCATGAAGGGCCGATCCTTCGGTGCAAATAAAAATTCGATTGGTGAGGTAGTCTTTAACACCTCTATGGCGGGATATCAGGAAATCATCACTGATCCTTCCTACAAAGGCCAACTCGTGACCCTCACTTACCCGATGATTGGGAACTACGGTATCAATCCAGACGATATGGAATCTGATAAGATCCAAGCTTCTGGACTCATTGTCAAAGAATATGTCAAACGACCTTCCAACTTCCAGTCCAAAGAAACTCTGAGTGAGTTTCTCATTCGGTTTGGAGTTCCCGCCATCGAAGGGATCGATACTCGTAAACTAACACGTATTATTCGAAACTCAGGTGCGATGTCTTGCGGAATTTTTATCAGCGAAACCTATGAAGATTCTTTTTTAGAGACAGTGAAAAATGCACCTTCCATGGAAGGGCAAGACCTTGCACAAGTAGTCACTTGTGAAAAACCGTATGTATTTGGAGCGCATTCTCCAAGCAAATTTAAACTTGCTGTCTATGACTTTGGAATCAAAAGAAATATTCTCAAACTTCTCGATGCAGCAGGATTCAACGTACACGTATTCCCTGCCAAAACCAAAGCAGAAGACTTACTAAAAGATGGATTTGATGCTTTTTTCTTATCCAATGGGCCAGGGGATCCTGCTCCTTTGGATTATGCCATCTCTTCTGCAAAAGCCATTATGGATGCAAAAAAGCCATTGTTTGGAATTTGTTTAGGACACCAGATCATTGGGTTGGCTCTTGGAAAAAAGACAGCCAAACTTAAGTTCGGTCACCGAGGCGGAAACCACCCTGTTCGAAACGAAGAAACAGGGAAAATTGAAATCACATCTCAAAACCATGGGTTCCATGTTCTGGGAGAGTCAACAAGTGAGATGCCAATTACAAGGATCAATTTGTTCGACAATACGGTTGCTGGACTAAAAACCAAAGGTCTTCCGGTAATGGCAGTCCAATACCATCCAGAAGCTTGCCCAGGTCCACACGACTCAGCTTATCATTTTCAAGAATTTTATACTATGGTAGAATCCTCTAAATCGTAAGATTTGGCTAAATAGTGAGGTGATTCATGTCATACGGTGAAGATAAAAATTTTTGGGGAATCCCATACGGAACAGAAATTTCAGCAGAAGCATTTGTAAAAGATATTTGGGATCCAAGTACAGATGAAATACTAACGCCAAAACAATTTTTTGGACTTGGTTGGGGAGTCAACCTACATGCCCTTGGTCGACGAGTGGGCGTGATCAAATAACACTCTTTTCAATAACAAAGAAAACGCATCTTTTCCTTTTTGGTTGAGATGCGTTAAGTCAGCAAAATACTGATACTCCTCTAAAAACTCAGACTTAAAATCCAAAACTTTTACTTTCTTTCGATTAGGATCTTCCGTGATCGTTTTAAAAAAACCATCAGCTACTAAGTTTGCTTCTGTTTTGAGTATATCCCTCTCCATTTTTGGTGAAAAAGGAATTCGAAGGAATATGATCTCTAAATTTTGTTTTTCCCAAACTCGAACACATTCTAACCACAATTGAATGGATAAATCCCGCCTTCCCGCCAAGACCTGTGTATTTAAATTTGGAAAAATTTCTGATTCTAATAATGTAGGATCATTACCTATCGATTTCCAAACCCAAGCACCTTGTTGATTTTCCATACTATCTTTAATGTACAAATACTCTTGTTTTCTTCGCGGAATATCATTTTGAGCAGCCGGATCATATACCAAACGATTTATATTGGAACTGAGACCGAAATAAGGAAATACCTTAACAAGCAATTTCCAACTCAAATCTGTTAGGTTAGAAAAGTAAGCCTTCCTTAATAACGGATCTGTGATTGTATATTTGGACAAATTGCCAAAGGAATAAAACAATTGTCGGTTTGCATCGGTGACTGAGTTTTTACTTGTATTTAATGGAGATAAGTTTACATATACTTTCTTTAGTTTAGGTAATTGGTGGATAACATCCAAAGAATCGGAAAGAATTCCTTCCGGTTGTTGGCTCGGTTTCGGAAGGTATAAAACTTCTTCTTTCGATAGCCCTTCTATTTCCGCGAATGTGTCAGGTGAAATCCCACTAACAATCTGACTGTCTCCCAAAACCAGAATCTTTGCTTCCTTATAGACCATACGTTGATTCGCTAAATACCAATAAGCAGAAGTGGTTTCACAAAACTGAATCATCCATCCTTCTGTTATATGCATCCAAAGAGAAATGGCTAGAAATGTAATAAAAAAATAACGTAACTTCATAATGATCTTTAAAACTGAAAATAGAAAAAATCCTCTTTCCCAAACGGAGAAAATAACGAAAACCAAAGAAATAAAATAAAAAACATAAAAAGAAATTTATATGGCTTTGCGGATATAAAAAAGTTCGGACGTTCTGTATCTTTGGTTTCTTGCCAAAAATCAAAAACGACCAATGGTAATGCTGTCCAAAGAATCATCAATGGAATTGAGGACAAACTTGGTAAGGAAGATAAATTTTGTAATATTAACTTTGTTTCAGAAGGAGATTGGATACGAAATAATAACAATCCCAATGAAAAACTATAAAAAGTAAAAAAGGTGCCAACAAGAGAGACAAACCTTATTTTCTCCTTTACCAAACCGTAATGTTTAAGGCAACGGTAGAGAACCAAACATAAGCCCAAATAAATTCCCCAAATAACAAATCCATATCCGGCACCGTGCCAAATCCCTGCAAGAAACCAAACTACCATTAAATTTAAATTTTCACGAAGGAAACCATGACGATTGCCACCTAACTTAATATAAACATAATCTCGTAGCCATGTTGAAAGGGAAATATGCCATTTTGACCAAAACTCTGATGGATTCGAAGAAAAAAATGGTCTTTTGAAATTGTTCATAAGCTGGAAGCCCATCATCTCCGCAAGGCCCATAGCACAAAGGGAATAACCAAAAAAATCTGCATACACTTGGAAAGCAATGACTGGGGCCACAATCCATAGTATCCCAGGTTCTAAAGATTCAAAAGAGAAAGCATGAATTTCTACATATCTAGAAAATGGATCAGCGATTGTGGATTTAATGAAAACCCCCCAGAAAAATAACGAAATGCCATTCCATATCTTTTCTTTAGTGATGATTTGTTCAGATTCTATTTGTGGAATTAAATTTCCCGGTCTTTCAATCGGTCCAAGAAGTAACAACGGGAAAAACAAATCATAAATTGCAAAAGTTAAAAAGTTTTTTGTAGGATTGATTCGTTTATCATAAACTTCAATTAAGTAACTAATGTTATGGAATGTATAAAATGAAATACCAATAGGTAAAATAATTTCGGGTTTCCAAACAAGTCCAGGAAAACCAAAACTGATTTTTAAATCAGAAAACAACTGCCAAACAAACATAAAATATTTAAAAGCTGCTAGATAAATTAAATTTGAACTTACCCCAAATATAAACATAATCTTCCGCTTTTGACCCAATTGATTCGAAAGATATCTTGCCAAAGAGTAATTAAAAATTACGGAAGTTAGTAGTAAAATGGTGGGGTTAACTCCCCACTGAGAATAGAAATATATCCCAAAGAAAAGAAGTAGGTATTTGCGAACACGGCTGGAAACGAAATAGTAAATTAAATAAAAGAAAAGAAAATGAAAAAGAAAGGAAATCGAGTTAAATAACACAAACGTTACTTAGGCTTCTTCAACCATTTCCAAAAATTGATTTTTGTCCTTGGTGTCATCCGGATAAGATAAATTTAAAACGCGGTAAGTGGCACGAAATGAACCAATGATAGCTTCTTCTTTTTTTGCAAAAGAGGATTTGATTTTTTTGATGACTACTTCAGTTTCTTCTTTGTCTTTTCCGTGAAGTACCATTGCAAATTTTCCTTGGCCTACTCTAGTAAAAAAGTCCAATTCCCCAATATGATCCATCATAGTTTTACGAAGAACGTCCGCATAACGAGCGAATGTTCCAGCACCTACCAAATGAATCATTCTGGATACATTTTGAATTTTGAATAAAGAAACGGTAAAATTCAAATTCATCTGAGACGATTTTTCGATTTCGCTCAAAATTCGAGATTCTAAAGGATTGAATGGATTCCTAAATAACGCTTCTTTTTCTTGTAAAATCAAAAGATTTGCAAATACAGGGGCCGAAGTCTCTAAAAGAGTTACTGCCACATCTCTTGTTGTGTCTGTCCAAGCAGACCCAGTCGAATGGACAATTACCATTCCCACAAGCCAATTCAAATTGATAATAGGAAGAATGGTAAACTCATTCATGATCCCTAACTCATCATTTGTAAAAATTGATTTAAGTTCCGAGTCTTCTCTAAAATTCTCTAACTTATAAACACCTGGAACGTTTGATACCATTCCGACTATATCTGAGTCTTTGCTAAGTTTAAAATCTTTGATCCGTTCCGGTAAAATAAAATTAGAACCAAACACAATATAGTCGGATCTAGTTTCGGAATCCAACACCAAAAAGGAAAACTGTTTTACGCCCAATTTGTTTTTAATATTATCAATGAGAAGATCATAGGCTTCGTCCATTTTTCTTACACGGGCAAATTCTCTAGCAGATTGTAATACAGATTCATTGATACCGATGACCTCTTTTGCCTGTATTAAATTGTCATTCATCAATTCAAATTCCGATACTCTTTCAAAGACCGAACCTGCGATATCACCAACAATTTTTGCAAACTCTAAATCATCTGTAATGTATTCTTCTCCGTTGATCAGTTTACCAAGAGACAATACTCCAAAGCACTTTTGCCCGTGCCGAATGGGAACGAGGATTTCGGAACCCATTTCATTTAATAAATTCAATTCCCGGTTGGGCAAACGTGATGATTTAAACTCACCTGCATAAATAACAGTTTCCGAATCAGAAATACGAGAATAAATTTCATCGTTTGGAGAGAGATACCAAGAATCCTTCGATTGAATTCCTTGTGCCGCAACAGCTTCCCATTTCGGATTTTTTGGGTTTGTGGAAGTTAAGACAACAACTGAATTGCAACCTACTTGCCCAATCAAACTATAAACTAAGTTGTCAAAGTAATCAGAAAATTCTTTAGAGGATGCAATTTCCTTGGTGATTTCAAATATGGCTTGGTAATTTTCGATTCGTTTTTTAGAAGCAAGATGATAAGACATTGGTGCCGTTCCAAAGTCAGATTCGTCATCAAACAGTACATCTTCGCCAATAGGAGCTGGATCATCCTTTGCCTGCCTTAACGGCTGCTTGGCTGCTTCCCTCTTTGCATCATTTTCCCATTCATCAAAAATATTGACTTCTGGAAGTGGGGCATCGGGCTCAGAGATATCATCATGAAAGTCACGATCAATCAAATCATCACCAAACTCTGGTTCGTTTGCCTTTGGTGGTTCTGGTATCGGGTTAGGTTCCGGAGTTTCTGGTAGTTCTGCTTCTACTTCAGGAGAAGATTCTTCATCCGAAGGCAAATCAAAATCTAAATCAGGCTCCACTAATGGCTCAGATTCTGAATCTTCATCGGAGATAGGTTGGTAATCATTCGAACCATTCTCTAAATCATTTTCTAACTGTGGAAGTGGGTTTTCATCCCATTCCTCATCCGCCAAGTCACCAAAATCGGCATCCGTCAACTCAGGTATATCACTGAGGTCAAACTCCTCTTCTCCATCTGGATTCGGAAGATCACCAATTTCTGTAGCGAGTGTATCCGGGAAACTATCGTCTAACCATTCTGAGTCGGAATCTTTAATTGAAACGGAATCTACAATAGGAGATTCAATTTCTTCACGAAAGTGTTCTGCTTTTTTCAATAAAGACGGCTTGTCTTGAGGATTAGTTGGAGATTTTGGAGCCTGGGAACCCGAAGTCTTTTTAATTTCTTCGGCTCTATCGAGAAGTCCCACTTTTATAACTCCAATTCTTTCATCATTTTTTTGTATAACTCGAAGTATTGTGATTTCGAGAACTCTCTGATGACCTCATCAGGAAGATTACCGAGTAGGTTGTCTAAATATCCTAGGACCTTTTTACGATCACCAACAGATAGATTTTCGCCACCCGCATCAGCAAATGCGTCTTCTGAGGAAGACCGTTTTTCTTCCGGTGCAGATACATCTGATTTACGGAGTTCTTCCAATGGAGAGAGTTTTCCTTCCATTGCATATTCATCTAAATCAACTTCAAATTCCTCTGAATCATCACTTGCAAGTGTGGGAGTTCTTGTTTCTTTTGATAAGTCAGGAACTGATAAATCAAAACTATCATCAACAGCAGAGTCAGTAGTAAAATCACCGAAATCCATATCGGCTTCGTGTTCCACTAGATTATCTTCATCACCGATCTGTTCTGATAAAGAAAAATCTTCTTCAATTGGAAGATCTGCAATATCTTCCAATCCTTCACCCGGAAGTTCTTCACCAAGAATTTCATCCAAACTTTCTGCCGAAAGAGTGATATCTTCTTGTTCAGCTTCCTCTTCTCCTGATGCAGTGATGTTTTCTAATTCCTCCATCGATAAGGCAATGGACTCGTCTTCTTCGTCCTCTGCCATCAAATCGGATTTTGGAGTTAACTCCTCTTCGTATGGGAGTGGTGCTCGATCAAAACTATCAACAAGTTCTTCTTCTGAACTTTCTTCCGTATCAGAAGCAGAAGCAATGGA
Organism: Leptospira meyeri; assembly: GCF_004368965.1. NCBI lineage: Bacteria > Pseudomonadati > Spirochaetota > Leptospiria > Leptospirales > Leptospiraceae > Leptospira > Leptospira meyeri. Next base: position 1,514,045 of record NZ_SORO01000001.1, read on the forward strand.
TTCCAATTCTTCCATAGAAAGAGCAATCGGACCTTCATCTTCTTCCTCAGAAGATTCAAATCCTTCCATCTGACCTTCCAGACCTTCGGCTGAACTTTCTGCTTCTTCTTGTTCCGCTTCAGATTCGGTTTCTCCTAAATCAAAACCGAAGTCATCACCAAGATCAGTTTCTAATTCGTCGGTTTCTTCAATATCAAAACTTACGGAATCATCTGACTCTTCAACTGGATCACTAGCAATGATATTTCCAAGTTCATCTGGGCTTAAGGTAATAGATTCATCTTCTATTTCTTCGTTTAAGATGTCAGAAGTCGGTTCTTCAAAATCCTCTTCAATGGCTTCGCCAGAAATATTTTCTAACTCTTCTAAGGATAATGTGAGCGGGCCTTCGTCCTCTTCTTCTTGCAACGATGGTTCTTCTTCTGGTGTTTCAAATTCACCACCTAACAAATCAAATCCGCTTTCGTCATCAGAGAAACTTGGTAAGTCTGATTCTTCATCGGATGTTAAAAATTCTTCTTCAGAACCTAATGTTTCTTCTAAACTAGCTTCTCCACCTGCTCCTAGGATACTTCCAAGTTCTTCATCAGATAGAGTAAGATTTTCATCTTCTTTGTTTTTTCCGAATAGTTCCTCTTCTTCTGGGTCCACTAGAGGTTTGAATTCGCTTTCCTCTTCTTCATTTCCAGGTCCTAAATCATCTTTAGGTATAAATGAATCTTCGTCATGGTCGGTTAAATCAAATTGTGGTTTACCTTCTTCATCGAAGGTTAGATTTGTATCAATTTCCGAATCGTCTAAGTCTAAATCTAGATCGGAATGTTCATCGATTAAATCATTTCTATGATCTTCATCGCCAAATTGAGGACGTTCCGTTTCCCCTAAGTGATCTTCCTCTTCCAAATTCCCTGTGATGTTTTCTAATTCTTCTAGAGAAAGTGAAATGGGGCCATCCTCTTCCTCTTCTAAATCCTGTTTGGATTTTTTAGAAGTTAGAATTCCATCTTCACCATTAAGAATCGATTCAATTTCTTTATCAAGATCGATTAAATCATCATCAAATTCTAATTCAAGGTCTTCATCATCAATTTCGTTATACGTTTGTTTGGCGGAAGTATTAGGCTTTTCATTTTCTGACTCCTCTTCGTAGTCGGAAAAATCAGCATGAATGTCTTCATCATGCAAAATGGGGTCTTCTTCCCCAAGTAAATTTAAGTCAGAATCTAAATCTATATCTAATAAATCATCATAGGAATCGGAGGAAGCAACCATATCTGAAATGGAATCATCTTCATCATCAAAAGCAGAGATATCTTCTAGGTTTGGGGCCTCGATTCCAGGTGATACATCCAAGTCATCGTCACCCATATCAAAATCATCCAAATCCAAAGAAAACGAGTCTTCATCGAGTATAGGTTCGATGTTTTCTAGATCTTCGTTTTTATTCTGTTCTTGATCCGCCATTCGCCTCGATTACCGTTTTCCCAAATTTAGTACCTGGCCATCCTCTAACGGCTGCTCCAAGATACTGTCCTCCATTTTGATCTGCGTTCCGGGTACGTATCCACCCGCCATTTCAATCAAATCCTTTCCATTTGAACCCGCTTCCAATGAATAAAATCCGGGATTCAATACGGGTCCCTCAATTCTAACACGAATCGGCTCTTCAGAATAGATTCTTTTTCGCAAATCAGGGTTTTCCTTTAAGTAATAGAATCCGCCTAATAGTACCGTTACCAATACAGAACGTCGAATCCAATCTATAGCCAAAGGAAATCCCCCTCTGGTTTATTTTCGGCAAGAAGGGGGGAAAAAAATTAACGTTCGTGCAGTAAAATGCGAACTTTTGCTTTCTTTAGTAGAATTTCTTTGTCTTTGGAAATGGGAAGGGCTTCCGCTTCCTCGAGGAGTTCTACCGCGTGGTCGTGTGACAAATCGTCTTCAGAATCCCCACCTTCGGTAAGAACTCTGATTTGGTCGTTTCTCACTTCACAGAATCCTCCGTCGATGGCGATGCGGAATTCTTTTCCAGCCGTATGCAATTTGATCAGCCCAAAATCGAGTTGGGAGACAAGGGTTGCATGGCCTGGTAAAATTCCAAAATAACCGACAGAACCAGGCAAAATCACTGATTCTGCCTTGCCCTGGTAAAGGATTTTGTCAGGAGAGATGACTGTTAAAGTCAGTTCTTTACTCATCCTGATTAACCTTTGAGTTGTTTCGCCGCTTCGATCGCTTCGTCAATCGATCCGACCATATAGAATGCTTGTTCTGGAAGTGTGTCATACTTACCTTCAATGATTCCTTTGAAGGAACGGATGGTATCTTCCAATTTTACATACTTTCCAGGTCGACCAGTAAACTGTTCAGCTACGTGGAACGGTTGCGAGAGGAATTTCTCCAAACGACGAGCACGAGAAACAAGAATTTTGTCATCCTCAGAAAGTTCGTCCATACCAAGGATCGCGATGATATCTTGTAGGTCTTTGTATCTTTGAAGAATTCTTTGTACTTCACGAGCTGTGTTGTAGTGTTCTTCACCAACGATTTGTGGGTTCATGATGCGCGATGTGGAATCGAGTGGATCCACCGCAGGGTAAATCCCTTTTTCAGAAATCGCACGAGATAAAGTCGTTGTTGCATCTAAGTGAGCAAACGCAGTCGCAGGAGCCGGATCAGTTAAGTCGTCGGCAGGAACGTAGATCGCTTGCACCGAAGTAATGGAGCCCCTGGTTGTGGAAGTGATTCGTTCTTGTAATCCACCCATCTCAGTGGAAAGAGTTGGTTGGTAACCTACCGCAGATGGCATACGACCAAGAAGAGCCGAAACTTCAGAACCTGCTTGGGAGAAACGGAAGATATTGTCTACGAAGAGAAGGATATCAGATCCAGATTCGTCACGGAAGTTTTCCGCCATAGTCAAAGCAGAAAGTGCAATACGAAGACGAGCACCTGGTGGTTCGTTCATTTGACCAAAACAAAGAACTGTTTTGTCGATCACTCCAGATTCTTTCATCTCATTCCAAAGGTCGTTTCCTTCACGAGTTCTTTCACCCACACCCGCAAACACAGAATATCCTCCGTGTTGTTTTGCGATGTTGTTGATTAGCTCTTGGATGAGAACGGTTTTACCTACCCCAGCACCACCGAATAGTCCTGTTTTTCCCCCTTTGATGTAAGGAGCAAGAAGGTCGATAACCTTGATCCCTGTTTCAAAGATTTCAGTTTTTGGTTTAATTTCATCGTAAGACGGAGCATTTCTGTGGATTGGCATCTTTTTTACGTCTTTCGGAAGGTCACCGAGTTCGTCGATTGCTTCACCAAGCACGTTAAAGATACGGCCAAGAGTTTTTGTTCCTACTGGAACAGAAATCGGAACTCCTGTATCAATCACTTCTAATCCTCTTTTTAATCCGTCTGTGGATTGAAGGGAGATCGCACGAACCGTGTTGTCTCCAATGTGCTGTTGCACTTCTGCAGTAATTGTTACGTCTTTGCCGTTTACTTTAGATTGAATCTCTACGGCATTGTAGATCTCAGGCATATTCCCGGAATCAAAACTGATGTCCATTACCGAACCGATGATTTGTTTAATTTTACCTTTATTCATATATACTCCGAAAGACCTTTGTTAGGAGATGGCTTCCGCTCCCCCTACGATTTCTGAAATTTCCTGTGTAATTTTTGCCTGACGAACTCGGTTGTATCCGCGAGTCAGAAGTTTGATCATCTCACCAGCCGCATCTGTCGCCGCTTTCATCGCTACTCTACGTGCAATATGTTCGGAAGCTACCGACTCCAAAATGATCTTAACAAAAGTTGTTTTGATCACCATCGGAAGAAGGTTTTCCAAAATTGTTTTTGGATCCGGTTCATACAACACTTCCGGGCCAGAAGAACCTTTGGAACTTGTATCTTCCATTGATAACGGAAGAACCGTTGTGATCTCTGGTTTCTGAGTTGCTGCTGAATAGTAGTGAGTGGAAATAATTTCAACAGAATCCACTGATTCATTTGCAAAACGTTCCATAAAGTAAGTTGCAAGTTCGTTCGCTTCTTTACTTCCCGCTTTGTCATCAATATTGGTATGTGTTGTCACCAACTCAACCTTTGCAAATTTAAAGAAAGCAATGGCTTTTTTCCCTGCGGCATGGACTTCTACTTCCACACCTTTTGACTTCAACTCTTCGATTCGGTTTTTGACCATCCGAAGAAGATTGGAGTTAAAACCACCACATAACCCACGGTTTGCGGCGATTGCAAGGATAGCAACTTTTCGGATTTTATCCGGCTTCCTTAAGTAAGGGCTGTGGATGATCCCAGCAAGGCTAGACAAAGAAGAAACCAACTCACGAGTTAAATCAGCGTATGGTTTCGCCGCATTCACTTTGTTAGTGGCTTTTTTTGCCTTTGCCGTGGAGACCATCTCCATGGTTCGAGTGATTTTTCTCGTGTTTTTAACCGAGTTAATCCTCTTTTTTATCTCACGCGGTGTCGCCAAGATCTTTCCCCTTAGTTATTCTTTGCTAAAAAATGTTCAACAATCGATTTGATTGTTTTTTGTAGTGCTGCTTCTTGTTTTACTTCTTTAGCAGTTCTGATTTCTTCCAAAATTTCAGAGTGTTGTTCTCTCATCGTTCGAAGAAGGAAAGATTCAAATTCTCTAACTTTTGCAGTTGGAATTGTATCCATAAATCCTTTGGTCACAGCAAAAATGGAAATCACTTGTTCTTCTACTGGAGATGGAGAGTTGTTTGGTTGTTTCAGAATTTCAAGAACTCTGTATCCACGATCAAGCTGTGCTTGTGTCACTGGATCTAGTTCTGTTCCCAACTGTGCAAACGCTTCTAAGTCACGGAACTGAGCCAAATCGGACTTCAACGTTCCCGCTACTTTTTTCATCGCTTTGATTTGCGCTGCAGATCCTACCCGTGATACAGAAATCCCCACGTCCACCGCAGGGCGAAGGCCCGATGCAAATAAGTTGGACTGAAGGTAAATCTGACCATCAGTGATCGAGATTACGTTAGTCGGAATGTAAGCAGATACTTCCCCTTCTTGTGTTTCAATGATAGGAAGTGCCGTCATAGACCCACCACCGAATTTATCATCGAGTTTCGCCGCTCTTTCAAGGAGTCGAGAGTGAAGGTAGAATACGTCTCCAGGGTAAGCTTCACGACCTGGTGGGCGGCGAAGGAGGAGTGACATTTGACGATATGCTACGGCTTGTTTGGAAAGGTCATCGTAAACAACTAGTGTTGCCTTTCCTTCTTCATACATAAAGTATTCAGCCATAGTCGCACCAGAGTAAGGTGCAATGTATAACATAGGAGCAGGTTCAGAAGCGTTTGCCGATACGATGATCGTATACTCAAGGGCACCTTTTTCGCGTAACATTTCGATGGTGGAAGCAACAGTAGATGCTTTTTGGCCGATTGCTACATAAACGCAGATAACACCTTTACCTTTTTGGTTGATGATGGTGTCGATTGCGATGGAAGTTTTTCCAGTTCCTCGGTCACCAATGATGAGCTCTCTTTGTCCACGTCCAATTGGGATCATCGCATCGATCGCTTTGATTCCTGTTTGCATTGGTTCATGAACTGATTTTCTCATCGCAATTCCAGGAGCTGGTGACTCAACTGGTCTTGATTTTTTAGCGTTCAGAGGCCCTTTTCCGTCGATTACTTCCCCAAGTGGGTTTAGCACTCGACCGAGAAGTTCAGGTCCTACTGGAACTTCGAAGATTTTTCCCACACGTTTAACGGAAAAACCTTCTTCAATTTTAATATAATCACCGAAGATCACAACCCCAACGGAGTTTTCCTCTAAGTTGAATGCTTGTCCTCGAACTCCGTTTTGGAATTCAACAAGCTCTCCTGACATTACGTTTGTGAGTCCGTAAACTCTCGCAATCCCGTCCCCTACTTCGAGAACCGTTCCAACTTCTTCAACTTGAAGGTCTTTTTTGAAGTTTTTAATTTCTTGTTTTAGTACCGACGTTACTTCGTCTGTTTTAATTTTCATTCAAATGCTCCGACTGGGATTTTCTTTTGGAGGAGAGCCTCTTCAATTCCGGCAAGTTTTGCACGGATCGAGGCATCGATTAAAAAGTCGTCTATAAAGATTTTGAATCCACCAATTAGGGTTGGATCCGTTTGTTCTGTGACACGAACTTCGCGTCCGAACTTGGAAGAGATAGACTTGGTGATTCGATCTACGGCTTCTTTGCCAAGAGAATCTTTGGAAACAATGCGAAGAGAACTACGATTTTTAAGTCGGTCCACTCCTGTTCTAAAATCTTCCAAAATATCCTTGAGGAATAGAAATCGATTCTTACGAACCACAAGTGTAATGAAGTTGGCTACGATATCCGATGCCTTCCCCTGAACTGACTTTTCTGCAGTTCGTTCTTTCTCAGAAGGATCAACTAATGGAGAAAGGAAATAATGGCGGATTGACTCATCAGAAAAGAAAATATCAACGAGTGTTGAAAGTTCCTCTTCTGTTGACTCAAGCGAGTTAGTTTCTTGAGCTAACTCTAAAAGTGCCGTTGCGTAAACCTTTGAAATTTGGTTCAGACTCATTTTATTTTAAGTTTATCGAGTTTTGCGATCTCTTTTTCGACAAAGGAAGCATAGTCTTCCTTCTTCAATTGTTTCTCCAAGATCTCACTCGCGATGAGAACGGACATTTCCACAATTTGGTTTTGCATTTCAGACAAAGCTCTGCTTTTCGCTAAATCAATTTCGCGAATTGCGGTATCTTTAATGCTTTTCACTTCATTGTGTGCTTCTTCCGTCAATCTTGTGCGGAGAGCAACTGCATCTTTTTTAGCTTCATCTACAATTTTATGAGCTTCTTCCGTCGCTTTGAAGAGTTGGTCTTTGTATTCTTTTAAAGACTTTTCTGCTTCTACACGAAGGGTTTCTGCTTTGTTGATATCGCCTTGGATGCCGGAAGCACGTTCTTCGAGAGCATGAAGGATCTTGTCCCATGCAAATTTTTTAAGAACGAAGACAACAACTGAGAAAGTGACCAGGGTCCAGATGACCAGACCCGGATTGACTTTCAGCAAATTGAAGCCGGAAGCCGCGAGGATAACCAAGACTATTGTCCTTGTTCTACTTTAGTGGCACCAGCACCAATTGTTTTGTCAATTGAGCCATTGAGTTTGAGCGCGATAAGAAGAGCGATTACCACTGCGAAAAGTGCTGCTCCTTCAATCATACCTGCTGCTACGTAAAGAACGAGTTGGATCTTTCCCGCTGCTTCTGGTTGGCGGCTAATGCTTTCTGCCACTGATCCACCAATTCTACCAATACCGATTCCTGCACCAAGTAATGCAAGTCCTGCTGCGAGTCCTACTGCGATGTATCCTAAACCGAATTCCATTGTTTTCGTTTCACTCCTGTGTGTTTTATAATATAAATAAAACCAATGTTAATGTCTATGCATCACAGTTCCGATGAACACGGTTGTGAGCAGTGAGAAAATGAACGCTTGTAAAAAGGCTACAAGTAGTTCTAAAAAGTAAATAAGCACTGAACTGAGTACAGATACAGGTGCAATGAGCCAACTTTCGCTCATAAAGATAAAACCAAGTAACGCAAGGATCATAACGTGTCCTGCTGTCATGTTGGCAAGTAACCTCATTGTTAACGCAAAAGAGCGAGCAATGTGAGTTACAATGAACTCTAAGGCCCACATGAGTGGCCAGAGAAGGAGCGGAACTCCCTTTGGAACTGCATGTGCTACGAAGGAAATTCCTTGGTAAGAAAATGCTGTTCCATAAATGGTAAGTAATGTAATGGATGCGAGAGAAAGGGTGACACTGATGTCACCAGTGGGTGTGATCCCTGACCAAACTTCTCCAAACGTGTGAAGAGAGTGTGGGGTGTGTTCATACAATCCAACCGCAACAAGTGCATCAGAAGCAGCAACAGTCAGTTCCCCGACAGAAGGAATGAGGCCAAACAAGTTACAGAAAAGAATAAAGAAAAACAAAGAGAAGATGTAATGGTAATAAGAATGTCCGTGGTGGTCAAGAGAGGAATCCACAACATTTTCTTTTAGATAACTTACGAAAGCCTCTACACCAGAAGTAAATTTGTTATGAACTTTTTTAGGATTCTTTGCGATCAGATTTGCAGCCGGGATAAAAACAAGGAACATAAAGAAACATGCGATCCACATCATGGTCACCCGTTTGGTAATGTGAAGATCGAGCCCGCCTACGTAATGATACTTCACTCCGTCATGGTTTACAAAGACATCATGGTTTTCTGCGTCAAACTCAGGTTGTCCTTCAGTAACAATTGTACCACCAAAGTTGAGAGGAAAAATAGGAGCATCACCTAAGTGGTGCGCCATGACTTCGCTGAAATCGAAGCCCTCATCAGAGCCGTGCCCTTCCGAATCGTTTGCAAAAACATTCGTAAAACTAAGGGAAAAAACTAATAAAAATGATAAAAAAAACCGATATTTAGACTTATTTTCCACTGAAATAGCTCGCAAATACAAGGAAAAGAAGGTGGACGAAATAGGCAATTAAAAATCCAGAAGTTGCCTCAAAAGGGTACTTTAAGACCTGCAAGGCAGTCAAAATGCCTAGATTTAGAAAAAAGGAGAGAAACACGGTAAAAAAGGGAAAGCCTGACTCTGCCAAAGCGGGGATTTTTCTAGGAAGGAACCGGAGTTGCAAAATGGCCATTTGGATGGCAAAGGACATAGCCCCACCGAAATAGAAAATCAGACGATATCCATCCTCCACCAAACCAGCAGTTAACGGAAGACTTAGAATGAATATAAGAAATAGATAGCTGAAATAATGTAAATGGAATCGTTTCAGATTGATGGTATTTAGATCCATTGGTTCAAGATTGGATGTTAGGGATTTGTGGGCAAGTAGGATTGGAGGTGTGGGGGAATAAGATGGTAGAGATCCCCGCCCTAATCGAACTGGGTGGGGTAATCCACCCGCCACCCAATGGCTACCATATATCACATGTTTGTTGGTTTGTATTGCAGAATTCGCCACTTCCCGTTTTTTTGTGATAGAAAGTTCATGTTTTGGTTTATAAACCAAGGAATGTCAAATTCGATTTTTACATTGGCGAAAGCCCATACTTCGTATTCAGATAAAAAAACAATTTCTGAACATCTGCTTCTGTAAGATCCGTGTTGAAATAAAGAACTTCTGCAATATCTGCATCAAGATTTCCATTGCCTAAATAAAGAGTATTAGGACTGGCACCGCCAGAATAATCATACGAGATAGATACTTGGTTTTTTAAACTTCCATTCCAATATTCGCGAGCGGAAGTCACTAAAACTTGCACTGAACCTATCGCAAGAAATTCATTTTTTTGAATTGGTAAAGCTGATATGTTGGAGCAACTTGCGCCATTTCGACATACAAGATATGTAGAAATTGGATGATCTATGGATATCTCTCTTCCTTGGCTACCATCTAGATTTAACAAAGTAATTCCACCTGGAATTGTATCTACCAATCTCAGGACAAAAAAAACGCTTCCGCTATTAGTAACATACAAGCCTACTCCCCCAGATAAATCCATTCGCGATACTGTTGAACTCCTGAACTCTGCAATGGGATAACGATTGGCTTGGTTCACTCGAAACACTGGCCTTTGAGTCGGAGTTCCTTGAGCAATATGATTCCCATACCCGCTGACATCGGACCAAGTCGCAATCGAATCTCCATCATTCAATGTTAGTTGGTCTGCTTTAAACCAAAGGCGAAGGGAACCCGACCCTAAAACGCGAGGTGCTACCATTTGGACCGTGTATTCATTGTTACTTCCGTCTGCTCCGGTCACAACATACGTCAAAGGAGAAAGAAATGAATTTGAAGTCACACCACTCGTTTGCGGAACACCATTGATAGAAACAGAAACACCATTTGTCTTAAAACTTGCTACATAGGAAGAGATTGTAACAATGGTTTCAGAAGTAATGACAATCTGATTTCCTTTGATGATCCCCGTTACTCCCAAACTAGGAATTGAATATTCTAAGATTTCTTTGGGGATTGCCGGGAGGTATACTTTATTGCATGTAGCGCTCGAATCTGAGATGGCCCATTTTAATAACAACGTGTCTATAAACTTTTGACCATTGGGATCGCATGGATTTTCTGAAAATGAACTTTTACAGGAAATTATAAAGATAAAGAAGAAAAAGCAAAGTGACAAAATTAGTCTCGGCATATGTAATGAACCTTCACTTTCTCAGGTAAGAATGAAAATGAACCTAAACGATGTTAGATCCTTTTTTTGAATCCGTCAAACGTCAAGAAAAAAGAAAAAATTATTTTCAGAAAATTAGTTTTCTTTTAGGTTTGTCCAAGTTCATCTAAAATTCTTTTTAACTGGATTGCTTGGTTTTCTTCAATTCCTGATAAACAAAAAATCTGTTCCGGTATGGCCTTTGCTTTTTCACGTAAATGTTTTCCACCTTTCGTTAGTGACACAAACACAACTCGTTCATCTTCAGAACTTCTTTTACGTTCTACAAATCCACTTTGCTCTAATCTCTTTAATAAAGGAGTTAACGTTCCAGAGTCCAACTGCAGACGTTCCCCTAGTCCACTCACAGTAATTCTTTCTTCTTCCCAAAGTACCAACATAACAAGATATTGGGGATAAGTAAGCCCCACCGCCGCAAGAAGTGGGCGGTAGATCTTCATCAAACGATGCATTGAAGAATATAAAGAAAAACAAATTTGGTTCTTCAAAAGAAGAACCTCATCTGAGGGATTCTTAAGCTTTGACAAGTTTTTCGATATCCTTTTCGATATCTTCAGGTTTTGTAATTGGTGCGTATCTTTTCACCACATTTCCTTGTTTGTCGATAAGGAACTTTGTAAAATTCCATTTTATGTCAACGGAACCAAAAATCCCAGGAGCTTGTTTTTTAAGGTGTTGATAGAGTGGATCAGTATTTGGTCCGTTCACTTCTAATTTAGAAAAGATTGGAAAAGTAGTTGAGAATGTTCTTTCACAAAACAACTTAATTTCTGCGTCTGTTCCCGGCTCTTGTTGACCGAACTGGTTGCACGGGAATGCCAAAACTTCTAAACCTTTTGCTTTATAACGATCATATGTTTCTTGAAGACCTTTGTATTGAGGCGTAAATCCACACTCACTTGCAGTATTCACTATCAAAAGCACTTTGTCTTTGAATTGCTCCAAAGGAACTTCCTCGGATCCGCGTTTCACTTTAATTTTGTAAAATTCTTCTGACATGTATTTTCTCCGTAAGTCTTTGAAATTTAGATTGTGCACAATTTAATTTTGTTCAATCTTTTTTGTAAAATTTTCCCGAATTATTTCGCATTTTCAGGAGTTCTCCGGCCGGAATTTATCTATCCCCGCCCTGACTCGGGTGGGGAACTAGACCCGCCTCCCAATGCAATCGCCTTACCACAACCTCAGAAAGCAGGCCACCAACTTCCAGATTCCCAAATATTTTTTACAAAAAAGTTCCTAGTTTTGCAGAATTGACTCGCTTTCAAAAGAGAAAACAATCGTAATGATACGAATTTTATTTCGCATCTCGAAAAAGATATTTGGAGCAAACAATGAATATACAATTGGTCTTACGGCCTTTGTTGGTATGTGCCCTTTTCCTTTTGCCTGGTTTCCTGGCGGCTGAAGGAGAACTACCATCCCCCCCTACCATCGATAAATCTGATACCGCTTGGTTGTTAGTTTCTTCTGCATTTGTGTTCTTTATGATCCCTGGACTTGCCTTGTTCTACGGTGGTATTGTCCGTTCCAAAAATGTTCTCTCTACAATGATGCATAGCTTTGTTGCGATCATCGTGATGACACTACAGTGGACTATCTTTGGATATAGTTTTGCTTTTTCAGGGGAGAGCCCGTATATTGGAAATTTTGATTTAGTATTTTTGAATGGGATAGATCTCGATTCTGTAAAGGGTACGATTCCAACTTATGTACACTTCTTGTTTCAAGGAATGTTTGCCATCATTACTCCCGCCTTGATCTCTGGGGCCATTGCAGAAAGAATCAAACTATCAGCTTATATCGTTTTTATTCTCGTATGGTCAACATTAGTTTACGATCCAGTAGCCCATTGGGTTTGGGCAGATTCGGGTTGGTTGTTAAAAATGAATGCTCTCGATTTTGCAGGAGGTACTGTCGTTCATTTGATTTCAGGGATTGCCGGGCTTGCAGCAGCAATTGTGATCGGGAAACGGAAAGGTGATGCCGGCTTATTAACTCATCCAAATAACATGACTTATACGCTACTTGGATCAGGGTTATTGTGGTTTGGATGGTTTGGTTTTAACGCCGGTTCTGGACTTGCTGTCAATGGACTTGCCGCAAGAGCATTCTTAGTAACTCTAATTGCACCCGCAGCCGCAGGAGCGAGTTGGTTACTTATTGAATGGTTGCATACAAAAAAAGCAACTGCACTTGGTGCGGCTTCAGGAATTGTTGCAGGTCTTGTGGTCATCACACCTGCTTCTGGTTATGTGGGTGTCCAAGGGGCGTTAATCATGGGAGCCCTAGTATCTCCTTTATGTTATATGGCTATTTTACTCAAAGGAAAACTGGGGTATGACGACACTCTCGACGCATTTGGAATTCATGGTGCAGGTGGTGCTTTTGGTGCGATTCTTACTGGATTTTTTGCATTAGAACTCGCAGAAGGGATGACTTTAGGGAATCAATTGACTGCGCAGGTAATCAGCGTGGTTGTCACAGGACTTTATTCTTTTGTTGTTTCTTATTTACTTGCACTTGTTATTGAAAAAACAATCGGTTTTAGAATCGAGGAAGATAAAGAAATCACCGGACTCGACCAAGAGATCCACGGTGAAAAAGGATATGATATAAGGTAATCAATATGAAATTAGTAATTGCAATCATCCAGCCGCATAAGTTAGAAGAAGTAAAAAACGAACTTACTAAAAACGAAATCTATCGTCTGACAGTCAGTGATGTACAAGGTTATGGCCAACAAAAAGGAAAAACAGAAGTATTCCGTGGACATGAATACCAAGTGAACCTACTTCGGAAGGTAAGATTAGAAATCGCTGTGAATGATGAGTTTGTCAAACCAACAGTGGATGCCATTTTAAAGGCCGCAAAAACAGGGCCTGAAGGTAAAATCGGAGATGGAAAAATTTTCGTGATGCCACTCGAAGAAGTAATTCGCATTCGTAGCGGAGAACGAGGGAACAAAGCCATCTAACAATTTTTGGCGATCCGAGGGAGTTTTTCCCTCGGATGTATCCTTATGTTACAATCTTTTCGAGGATATACTCCTGGTTCGATTTCCCACCAGGAACAAACGGATACACCCCCCAGCTAGACGGGATCTTCACCTCAATGATTGCAGGTCCTTTCTTTTCCAAGATCATTTCTAAGTCAGCAACTCCTAATTTCCAATCCCAATCCAAGTATCCAATTTCGAATGACTCACATAACATCGAAAAGTTTGGATGAAAATGGAACTTCGAACCGGAATACAAATTTCCATAAAATAAGTCTTGTTGCTGTTTGACGAGTCCCAAATGTTCATTATTGATTAGGATCATCTTTACATTTAGGTTTTGTTCCTTTAAAGTAGATAACTCCTGTAAGTTCATCATAATGGAACCATCACCAGAAAAACAAAACACATGAGCATCTTTATGACTTAAAGCCACACCAATTGCTGTAGGAAGACCAAATCCCATTGTTCCTTGTCCACCGGAAGTGATCCAGGACCTAGGATTTAAAAATGGAAAATACTGTGCTACCCACATTTGGTGTTGTCCCACATCAGTAAGGACAAAATGTTCACCACTTGGTAACACAGAAACAAAATCTAAAAGAATTGATTTCATTGGATGTTCTTCCGGGATTTGTTTCCAATTCTGAATCTGTAACAATGATTCATTGTTTTGAATCGAAAAATCTTCATCTAATAAAAAAGGAAGAATCTCAGAAAGATCTCTCTGTAAACTTAAAGTTACTGGTTTATTTTTACCAATTTCCTTTGCGTCAATGTCAATATGAATGATCTTTGCCTGGTTACAAAACTTTTGAATATTGCCAGTCGCACGATCATCAAAACGAACTCCAATAGCTATCAAAAGATCACAAACACCAAGTGCTTCATTTGCAGCTACCGTTCCATGCATTCCCATCATTCCTAAGTTCATAGGTTCATCTTTTTCAAAAATCCCAAGCCCCATAAGGGTTGTTACTGCAGGGATTTGAAAACGCGAAACAAACTCTCTTAAACGTACATATTCTTTTTTAGCACCGCCACCAACATAAAGTAAGGGGAAAAGAGATTCCTCCAATAAGGATTTGAATTCTTGTAAAAACAAATCCATACTTTCAAAGGTCAATCCATCTTCCTTTGGTAAAAGTTCAATATTTGCATTTGACTTAGCGGATGAACCCAATTTTATGTTTTCGTTAGATAAAGGAATGAATTGTGTTTGGATATCTTTAGGTAAATCAATCCATACTGGACCCATTTTTCCTTGGCCACATAACCCGTATGCTTCCTCTAAAGTTTCTATGATTTGGTTAGGCTCTTCGATCAAATAAACTTTTTTAACAAGGGATGATACAATCGTCGCTGTTGGTAATTCCTGAAATGCATCTGTTCCCATAAGAGCAAGTGGAACTTGTCCAGAAAAAACAAGTAGGGGAACCGAATCTCTTTGAGCATCAGCAACGGCTGTGATGAGATTGGCAACACCAGGACCTGAGGAAACGAACACGGCACTCACCTCACCCGTGCTCCTTGCCCTACCTTGAGCAATGAATCCGGCACCTTGTTCATGCCTTGCTAACACATGTTCTATCTTTGACCCCGCCAAACTTTCGTATAATGGCAATATGGTTCCACCAGGAACACCTGGAATCCATGTAATTCCTTTTGATTCTAAAAAACGTATGATGTATTGACTTACGGTGATTTGTTCCCGCATACAGATCCTCTCCTTGGTTGGTTTCCCCGTCGACCTTGCTTTCTGTCGACCGAGGAAACGATGGGAGATTATGACAGAAAGCTACGTATGTATGAGGAGACTACGACGACAACTAGGACGAGAGTAGAGAGGACATAGCTAGACAATCCAAGAACGGGCATGGAATCCATGAATTCGTTGTTTGTGGTTGTCTCTGAAGCCATTACAGTAAAAAGATTTTTGTAAAGGAGGGAGCCGTCAAGAATTTATTTGGAGCCAATTGTTTACTTTTTGTTCTTTGAATCAGTCAGTTTCGGATGCGAATCTAAAAGTGTAATATGGCTGAACTGAGACGATTTTTATTCGTTTTCTTTTGCTTTTTTAATTAGAAAATAAAATGCGGCGATAAAACCTAAGAAAAAACCTACGAGAAGCCATAGTGGCTCCGTTTTCATATATTCGTCGAGGTAGTATCCTCCCACCACAAAAAGTGCGATGGTAGATACAAATTCAAAACCAACACCGGCCATCGCCATTGGCGACTTCTCCGGTTTTTTATTTGAAGGCTCTTTCGATTCTCCTTTCATTGGAGGATACGACCAATTCGATCCCACCTAACACTGAGCCTCCACAAACGATAACGAATTGTTCTTTCTACCCATCCAAATCTTGACTCGTCATCCCTATAACGAGTATTATGCGAAGAAAAAATCTCAGTATAATGACACCGCTTTTCTAATTTTTCCCCTTCATACCTTTCTGCAATTTCAGGCCCTTTTTCCGCAAGTTCCTGACCATCTTTGTATTCACATGTAGAGTCTTTCCAATCAATGGAAAAATAAATAATGAGGGCCTTACCTAAAATATCTTCTCGTTTTACAAATCCCCAGGCCCGTGAATCATGAGAGTCATCCCGGTTGTCCCCCATCACCATATACTGGCCTTCAGGAATTTGACATCCATGTAAAAAATCGCAATATTCAAAAATATGCGCACGGCGATCGTCCTCAAATCCTTCTAAAATAAAATGTTCAAACCCTGGTTTAACTTCTTTAAAGAGTGCTCTTTGTGTGGCTTCTAAATTATCCAAATCAGAAAGTTCTTTACCTATCGGAACTTCCTTTGGCTCATAAGATCGAAACTCTTCAGACCCTTTCTCCTTGTATTCGACGAGTGCAAAGTGTACTCTACCCCTATCTTTGGTATCGATGTATTTACGAGTGATTCGGATTGTATCTCCAGGAAGACCAACAACACGTTTGACAAATCGTTTCGCAAAAATTCCTGTCCTGGATTCTTCTTGGGCAAGTGCCGTTGCTGGCGGAATAAATGTAACGATATCTCCACGTTTCGGATCATCGATACGAAAGAGTTCCTTTTCTGTGAAAGGCATTCGAAAGGAATAACGCATTTTATTAACAAATAAAAAGTCGCCGATCTTGAGTGTGGGGATCATGGATCCGGAAGGAATATTATTAGCATCTAATATTGATGATTTGAAAGCAAATACAAGGACCACAATGATTCCGAAAGAAATTCCCGAAGCAGCAGCTCCCTCTTTTGGCGGTTCTTTAGAATCTTGTTTTGGTTTAGATTGGAAGATAGTGGAGAATATTCCCATAGGTTCGAAGCTAAGGAATTGGAATTTTCTGTCAAGAAAGGGGGAAAAAAAGCGCAAAAGACTTGTACTATTTTCGGGAATCGACGATACCATACATGGAGATCTTCTGCTTATGGAAACATCAATCCACGTTTTACGCAAAACCTTACTGGAGATGAAGGAAAACTACTCCTTTGTCTGCATCAAAACAGGTACGGAAACCGAGGACATGGGAGAAGAAGAAATTTCCCTTCTTAAAACGATCACTGCCGGAATTTTGCCACTCTATGTCAAAATTGGTGGCCCGGAAGCCAGAAACGATATCCGAATCTGCCAAAGGATCGGAGTTTCAGGAATTTCAGCCCCCATGGTGGAGTCAGAATACGCATTAAAAAACTTCATCCAAACCATGAAGAATCTCCTGACGCCTTCTGAATACGAATCCTATAACAAATCCATTAATATGGAAACCATCACTGGATATAGAAACTTGATGGATATATTTGATTCCGTTCCATTTCAAAGTTTAGAGCAAGTAACAGCCGCTAGATCAGACTTAAGTGCTTCTATGGATAAAAAACCTGATGACAAAGAGGTCACAAGGGTTGCTAAAAAAATCATCTCGGAAGCAAAAAGCAGAGGGAAAAAAACTTCTGTTGGGGGAACCATCACCAAAACAAATTTTGACCTGATTGCCAATGAAATCGAACCTGACTTTATCAATTCACGCCATGTAATGGTGGATACAAAAAAAGCAATGTCGATTGGAGCAACGGATGTTGCCGAATGTATGTTGTTATTCGAAATGGATTTATTTGAATTTTTCTCCAAAACATTTCCTGAAAAAGGATATTACTACCGAAACCGAGTGGAAATCAATCGGGAACGAATCGGCGAAAGAAAGGTATTATACTTTATTCGTTAAGTGGTTTATTTATTTTTTTTATTCAGTTTAGTTTCTCCTTTTCTCTTTATTTCTCCTAAAAACTTTCATGCCCCCTTTCAAAAGGGGGTATTTCTTTTTCTACTTTTCCTTACTATCTATAACTTTTGGAAAGAAAAAAAATCAAAACCTCAGTCAAAGCCAAATCACTCTCTAACTAACTATGATTTGTTATCTGACAAACAGATTAGGATTCTCCCCTACCTACTCAGTATCAGTTGCATTCTATTTATCATTACAAATACAAACCATGCAATCCAACTCTCAAAATCTCTCGCAGATGCTTTCTTATTCCAAGATGCGGATTATATTGGTATTTCGGATATTCTTCTCTCTATTTCTCGTGGAGACGGATTTACCAGTGGTTACTATTCAGAATCAGGAATCGGAAGTTACCTCCACCACCACTTCGCACCAGGAATGTTTGTTCTGATTCCGTTTGTGAGCCTGGTTCCCGAAAGATGGGGTCTGGCCGTGGGTGTCTTTTTTGTTTACCAATTGGCAACGGTCCTTTGGCTATTCTGGGCGTATCAAATTTCCAAAAACAATTTAAAAAATCGGGTGAATAAATTCTTAGTTTTTTGGGTTCTTGTCACAAACCAGTTATATCTCTACCGGATTGGATCCAGTTTTCACTTTGAGGTTTTGGTTTTATTATTTGCTCTTTTCTTTTTTTATATTTGGGAACAACAGAAGAAGATACAAAATGTTCGATCTCATTTCTCCTGGTTTTATTATGGTATCTTATCTTTTGCCACCATTCTCTATATTTCACTCAAAGAAGATATTGTCATTTACCTTCTTCTTTTTTTTCTACCGATAGTTTTAAGATTTTTATACAAACATAACCAAAAGAATCGGAATGAGGCAGTGGAGAAAGGATGGTTTTCCGCAAACCGCAAAGATAAGATCCTGCTCCGTTCGTTAATACTAATCATAAGCATCCTATTATTATGGATGGGCTTTGTTTTTTGTATATATCCTATGTTTGGTGACTCGAAAGAATCCATCACCTGGACGAATGTTCTCACCCAAGAATACCATTCCGCCTTCAAACAAGTAACTGGTTTCCAAAAATCATTCCAAATTTTTCTAGAGTTAATCACGAGCGGGGGACTCGGAATCTTTCAAATGTTACCAGAAGTGATAGGAATCGGCCTGGTATACGCAACGCATATATTTTCTTCCAGACCTTGGCACCATGAAGTTTATACGTATTACAGTTATTCCCTAGTTCCTTTTATCCTTTATACCGGAATTCTTTGGATTCAATCGGAGAAAAAAATATCTTTATCATTTGCCTTTTTGATTCTTACTTGTCTCTTTTGGAAAAACTCACTCGACCAAAATTTTCCATTGGATCCAATTATCAAAAGTCCATGGAAACAATCAAATGTAGAAGAAGTTCGTGAAGATCTAAAAAAAGCGAATCTTCTGATTCTTTCGAATCCATTAAAAATTATCTCGCAGAACACAAATACAAATTTGGATCCGAATTCATATTCTAATTTAGAATCAGGAAATGATCAAAACCTAAAAACAAAAAAGGATATTTTTGTATTTTCGCAATACAACCTTTCCTTCCTAATTTCAGACAAAACGAAAACGTATCCGCTTGAACAAATTAGAAATGCACCATCCATATGCAAAAATGCAGATATTTGTTATGCGGTGATGGCTCTTGAATTTACAGATGAAATTTTGTGGCCCCAAACAAGAATATTGAGCTACAAAAAAGAACTAGAAGAACAAAAAGGAAGTTTGGTTTGGAAAGGGAAACAAATTGAAGTTTGGCAAATACCAACAACAAAAGAAAATTCAATCCATCAAAATTGATTCATTTGATAAAAATCTAAATTTGAATCTAAGTAAATAGTTCGCCTATAAAATCCTGACAAAATTTTGGGAGGTGAATTTTCTGAATTCATTCAGGTAAAGTAAATTATAAAACATCTAATAGATTATAAATTTTATCTATTAATTTGTCACATTCTATTGTTTAGTTTACGATATGAAAAATTTCATATCCATTCTCTCGTCTTTCGATACGAATCTGCCCTTCTAAAACCAATTTCTGAATGATACTGTATACAAGTCCAAGCGCTGTCGGTAAATGACCACCATTATGAACTTTTTTTCCAATGGCCGCTTCCATAAGGACTTTCAGATCAGACTCCCCTTCTCTGAGGCGTCGAAGAACTCCTTTTTCCAAAATACTCAAAGTCTTTTTGACAAGAGTAATGGTTTTTTTTGGATCTTCAATTTCGCTACCATGAGCAGGTAACATACGTTTGATGGGTTCTTCCAAAAGTTTAGAAAGTGTAAAATAATAATCACTTAAATTTCCGTCCATTTCAGAATAAATGGCAGTGAGATTGGCAATGATGAGATCCCCTGAAAAATAAATCCCTGTTGAAGGATCCACGGGTGTGATATGATATAAATTATGACCAGGTGTGTGCAAAAAACGAAACAACTTACCACCTAACTCCAAACTGTCGTTGTGATCAATTTTTACATCAATTCTTAAGACAGGATCCCCTTTTTTAGTTTCGCTAAATTTGCTGTAAAACTGTCGCCAGCCTCTACGTGATTCTTCCAAAATCCGATCCAGTTCTTCTTTATCACCGAATGCTTTATGAAATAAGTCTTCTGTTGCTTCTTCAAAAAGTACCATCGATTCTAAATAATTTCCAACGCCATCAGCCATAGCGCGATACCCATAGTAGGTTACATTTTTTGCATACGACTTAAGCACCAATGAGGAAGATATATGATCAAGATGATTATGCGTATATATGATATGGCGAATGTCTTTAAATGAGAATCCCTTTGTTTTTAAAGAAGCCTGTAACATCGGAATGGATTCAATATAACCAGAGTCGATTAAGGTTAAACCATCATTTCCGTGATAGAGATAGATATTGTTAGGAGCGTAAAAAGGTTGCGGTAGAACAATTTTAAAGACACCATCCCCGATGTCTTCCATGTCCGGAATTCTTTTGGGGATGGTAATTTTCATTGTTTCACCTTATGGTTGTTTTTTGATGATCAATCTTCTTTCGATTTCGAAGATTTTCTCTGGGATTTTTTCTTTTCCTAGTTTCTTTTTATCATTTTCTTTAAGGAAAAGATCAGCGCCGAATTTATCCAATGCATCATTTGCTTTGATATTTTTTAAACCAATGAACTGAATTTGTACTTCACCTGCAGGGATTCCGTATTCAGTTCCTTTGTCTTCAGTCGTTAGAATTCTAGAAATACAAGTCACTGTATCACCAGAAAAAGCAGGTTGCGTGTGGTATCCTTCTGTGAATCCAAGTTCCCAAATTGCGTTTTCAGAAATATCACGTGATGCCATACCAGCTAACCAACCAAATACGAGTCCACCGTAAACCACTGGTTCTCCACCCATAGGGCCAGAGATTCCTGCAGAATACAATTTATCATAATGAAGTGGGTGAGTATTCCCTACGCGAAATGTCCATTGGTAATGTTCGTCAGTGATGGTTCTTCCATTTTGGTGCACATAAATTTGGCCTGGTTTGAAGTTTTCAAAATAAGTATGTCCCCAAGTCACATCCTTCATCTCTGTTGGGAATTTGAGATTCGGAAGTTTGAGTGCTGGAGTTTTTGATTCTGGAAAGTAAGCCGATGCATCACCTGGTTTTGGATTGCCTTTTGGTTTTCCATTGGACTGGTAGATCATGATTTTACGTTCGTATTGCAAAACCACTTCGTTTTTTTGGTTGAGACAAAGTGTTCTTACATGAACGATTCCCGGTTTGTCCGGACCTTTATCATCCACTGCTAAAATTTTAGTTCGAGAAGAAAGAGTATCTCCTGGATAAACAGGTAATAAAAATTGCGCGTTGTAATAACCAAGGTTTGCAAGCGCTTTCTCACTGTTATTCTGAACACCGATGGAAAGTGCTAAGTTAAACACCATCAGTGGATGAACGAGTAAATCAGCAAATCCGTGGGCTTTTGCGTATTCAGCAGAAAGGTAAAGTGGGTTTGCATCCATAAACACGGTAGCAAATTCTTGGGCAAAACTTCTGTCCACAGTGAATTGGCGAGGGTGAACATAAATATCACCTACATTGAATTCTTCGAGGTATCGTCCATAAATGTTCTTTTTGACATCAGAGAGAGAAGCAGGTGTGTTGGGAGCTAACTCACCAAAGGGGGACATAGGTTTTTCGGCCATGGGAATTCCTTTTTCGAATGGGATAGGACTAATTTTCCAATAGAGGTCCTACCGAAAACGATTTTTCAGACTCATCCGGTCGCTCGTTTGGCGTATTCCTCCTTCCAGGCACTATGCCAATGGTACCATTCTTCACGCACAGCACGGTAACGAACCAAATCACTACGAACTTCTAACATAAGTGATTCTAATTCTTCCACACGGCGGAGAAGTCGCAAGGTCAAAGCCTCCCAATCTTCTTTGTTTTGGTCCATCCTTGGTTCCATAAATTTTATATCGGCCGTTCTTTTCCGTAAAATGTTGCTTTTTTAGTCACCTCCCCATTCGATTCATGGATCATGAGCTTTGTTTTTCCTTCCGAAGATTCCGTTCCAGAAAAATACAGGATCCAACCGGTCCACCAAAAAGAATACCTCCTAGACGGAGAAATTCGAATTTGGGAAGGGGAATCACAAATTGTCAAATCTCCCATTTTTCTGAACCAAAATGGAAAATCAGAACCAGTGATTTTAGGATCCTATCCTAATTTTGATGAAAAACAAAGTTTGTTGGCGCTAGAGGCAGCAGTCAAAGCATACAACCACGGAACTGGTGTTTGGCCCATTGCTACATCTAAAGAAAGAATTGATGCGGTTCGAAAATTCATTACCCTAATGAAAGGCAAAAGAGACCAAATCATCCTACTCCTTATGTGGGAAATAGGTAAAACAGAAAAGGATGCTACAAAAGAATTCGAAAGAACCATCGAATATCTAGAAGACACTATCGAATCATTACAAGAGCTTGAAACAACTTCCAGCAATTATATCAAAGAAGGCGGACTCATTGCACAAATCAAACGATCTCCTTATGGAGTGGTTCTTTGTATGGGCCCGTTCAATTATCCTTTGAATGAAACTTTTTGCACTCTCATCCCAGCTATCCTTATGGGAAACACCGTGGTTTTCAAACCGGCAAAGTATGGTGTGCTGTTATTACAACCTCTTTTAGAGTGTTTTAAGGAAGCTTTCCCACCTGGAGTCATCAACACAGTCTATGGTGATGGTGCCAAAGTCATTTCTCCCATCATGGAGTCTGGTAAAATCGATGTTTTTGCATTTATTGGTTCGAGTTCTACTGCCAACCTCATCACAAAAAAACATCCCA
Source organism: Leptospira meyeri (assembly GCF_004368965.1). NCBI lineage: Bacteria > Pseudomonadati > Spirochaetota > Leptospiria > Leptospirales > Leptospiraceae > Leptospira > Leptospira meyeri. The sequence continues at coordinate 1,536,909 of NZ_SORO01000001.1, forward strand.
AACTCAATCGCCTAAGATCTGTTCTGGGACTTAACGCAAAAAATCCAGCGATTGTTTTACCTGATACAGATTTAAAAACCATGGTTCCTGAAATTCTATCGGGATCTCTTTCTTACAATGGACAGAGATGTACAGCTCTTAAAATTCTATTTGTTCACAAAGATATTTTAGATGAATTTACAAAACTTTATTTAGAAGAACTAACAAAGTGGAAAGCCGGGATGCCTTGGGAAACGGAAGTCAATTTTACTCCACTCCCTGAAGAAGGAAAAACCAAATGGTTAAAAGAACTCTTAGATGATGCTTTGTCAAAAGGTGCAAAAATTTTGAATCCTGGTGGTGGAGAAATCAATGAGTCCTTTATGTTTCCAGCAGTCCTTTCCCCTGTTCCACCAAACGCACGTTTGTATCAGGAAGAACAATTTGGACCACTCGTACCGATAGTTCCTTTTTCTTCCGTAGAAGAACCGTTAAACTATATCTATGCATCCAATTTGGGCCAACAGGCCAGTATCTTCGGAAAAGATCCAAAAACTATCGGCAAACTCATCGACATCCTTGTGAACCAAGTGGCTAGGGTCAATTGGAATGCGCAATGCCAAAGGGGGCCAGATTCCTTTCCATTTTCCGGACGTAAAGATTCTGCTGACGGAACACTTTCCGTTTCCGATGCCCTTCGCGTATTTTCGATTCGTACTGTTGTGAGTTTCAAAGACAACGAGATGGGACGTAATCTTCTAGGGGAAGTACTGAAAGAAAGAACTTCGAATTACTTAAGCCAAGAATTTCACTTGTAACTCCCTTTCTTTCTCCGATATTTGAGAAAGGTAAGTCACTTACTTGTTTTAGTAAAATGGGAGGGAGTTGGAAACATGCGTTGGAATTTTTTCGTTTCCTTCCTTTCTTTAGGTTGGTTTCTCTCCTGTAATCAAGTGAATCCACGAGATGAGTTGCTCTTCACACTCATAAGCGGACTGAATCCTGTCACTTCGACCTCCACTTCCGTTTCAGTTTCCTCATCGGCTAAAATCAATGTATCAAGCACAAGTGTTCTATTGAAATATGGAACGCCACAAAACTTTGGAATTTCACTTGTTAAACAACCAACAGCAAATGTCAGTGCTTCCTTTACTTTTTCCAATACAAAACTAACCGTTAATGGTTCGGCAACGTCACCAAGCCCAACTGTACTTATCTTCACTCCCGCCAATTATAATGTGGTTCAAACAATCAGTTTAAATTCAACCACCCAAGTTTTAGATTCCTCTTCTCTCACGATCACCGTAACAAGTGCCGACCCTTTTTACAATACAAGTGGTTCTGTCTCCATCAGCCATCAACGTATCTATCTGGCATATACAGGAAATTCATTTATCTTTAAAGAGAATGTAGCTATACCATCACTCACTCCTACTATCACGTTTGTTATCACCAATTGTACGGTGACTCCAGCTCTTCCCACTGGATTAAGTTTGAATGCAAGTAACTGTGTGATTTCTGGAACGCCAACAGGCGGTACACAACCGGCAACTACTTACGCAGTGACAGCGACAAACGGAACCGACTCAGATACCCATAACATTAGTATCCAAGTTGAAACAGCAGTATTTAAAGTATTTGTCACGGCAGCTACTTTCAATGGAGACTTAAGAGGAGCTGCTGCGGATGGTCCAGCCGGTGCCGATCTAAAATGTAATGCGGATGCAAACAAACCGTCGACTGGAACTTATAAAGCAATGATTACGACCGATGGCGGAGCAAGACGGGCTTGTGATGGTACGGCAAATTGTACCAATTCTGGCGAAAATAATGATTGGGTCTTTCAGTTTAATAAATACTATGTCCGTGCCAATGACTCCGCATTTTTATTCACACCTAACTCAGCAGGAATCTTACCGGCATCTTCGAGTATTTTTTCAACACCACCTTACACGATGAGCGAATCTTTTGACTCCGGGGTACAAACTTATTGGACAGGAGTCGCTGCACCTAATTTTTATTGGCAGGTCGCATCCGCACAAGTTACAAATACTTGTTCGAATTGGACGAGTGGATCTGCGACTTCCCCCACATCTGAAGGAGGACGAATTGGAATCTCTAATGCTACGGACTATACTGCTTTTCGAAATGGATCGGGTGTATCATGCTCCACTCTCAACCGTTTAGTCTGTGTCGAGCAATAATATTCAAAGACAAATAAATCAAAGTGCGAAATTTCAAATTCGATCTGACATTGCCTGGGTCGCAAGCCTACCAATCCTATTCATTTTCTACCATTTCACTTACATTGCTGTTCGATTGATTTTCGCTTTGCTTGCAATTGTGTTTATAATCCATTCAGTTTCAAAATTCAGCCTAGTTTTAATTCAATCGACATTCAATTGAAAATGAGTTTCCTTTGGCCCGCAAGCGACTTCGAAACCGACCGGAAAAGGTAACTCACTTACTTTTTTCACTCGCTTTCCAAAGAAACTGAGTTACAATCTTCCTCCGTGATCCAAATCCTCATCAACTCCCTAGCTGGAAAAACAGTATCGCTTACCCAAAAAACAACCGATTCCCTGCTGAAAGGGGTACAATTCCTAGTCAAAGGAAGCCTAACGAGTGCAGGTGGAGGTTTGGATCTACTCTCCAACGCATTTTTTTATAAACCAGAATGGAGAGAGGCATTACAGAAAGCCGGCGTCCAAGTAAAAGAAACTGGTCACAAATCAAATGAAAACTTACAAAAGACGATAGAACAAACGAACCAGGCTTTTGAAAAAGCACTCTTCAAAGTAGAACTGACCGCAAAACACAGTGATGATATGGTATTTGATAATCGAATGGTATCAAGCATTCTGGGAAGCTCTCATAATCAAAAATTCAAACTCACAAAGATCGATATGAGTTTTAGAACTATTGGAAAAGATATTACAGCAAAGGAAACGATCGAGGAATATAAAGATTCAAAAAAAACAAAATCCGTTCTCTTCCTTCCCGGATTATTTACAGATGAAACCGTTTGGCAGGAACAAACTGTAGAATATAAGGATAGGAAAATTACTTCACCAGGTCTTGCTACCGATTTACAAGAAGTAGGTTACTATCCATTTTATCTTAGATACAACCACGGTCTTCCCATCCACGAAAACGGGAAAAAACTGATGCATCTTTTAGATGTTTTTTTTAACGAAGACCCAAATATAAAGCCAGATATCATTTGTTATAGTTTAGGATGTTTAATTTTTCGCTCTTGTTTGTATCATGCAAAGTTAGAGAATAAAGAATGGCTCAATCGATTTGGAAAAGTAGTCCTGATCGCTGCGCCAAACAAAGGTTCGTATTTAGAAAAAATAGGATTTTGGCTCGGATTCCTATTTGAAAAAAGCCCCAATGTAGCACTCAAAATTATTGGGATGATAGGCAACCTTCGTAGTGATGCTATCAAAGACTTATCCTTCGGACTCATTCGCAAAGAGGAAAAAGGATGGATAGAAACCATTTCTGGTTATTTTGGTGAAACTTATTTCGGTGAATTGGACGAGATGGACGTTTACCAAGCCTATGCATTAATGGAAGGAGTAGAAAATCCATTACAAAACTTTCTTGGGGATGGGATCGTCGAGAAAAAAAGTCTTACCTATCTAACAGATAAGGTATTTACCAAAAAATCAAACCCCGCGTTACGAACATTAGAGCTAAATAAACAAAATCATTTTTCTATCATTAGTGCAAGACCACTCATCCATTGGGTGAAAGAAGTTTTTGGTGTGACACCGAAGATTTGAGTTTACGATGTTACGATGCTAAGGTTTCCAAATGCAATTTGACCGATTCGGCAAGAGCATTCAAATCGTATCCTCCTTCTAAAAATGAGATCATTCTGCCACTAGCATAAGTATTTGCAATTTTCTGTATTTCCTGAGTAAAAATTCCAAATGAAGAAGTAGACAAATTCATTCCACCAAGTGGATCTTTTTTATGGGCATCAAAGCCCGCTGATACCAAAACAAATTCTGGTTGGAATTTTTCCATTTCTCTTTGGATAGAAGGAAAACTGGATAAATATTCGAATTCACCTGCACCTCTTGCCAAGGGAATATTCAATGTGGTGCCAATTCCCTTCCCTTTTCCGCGTTCTGACAAAGAACCTGTGCCTGGATAAAATGGAAACTGATGGAGAGAAATAAAATAAACAGAATCATCTTCGTAGAACTGGTGTTGGGTGCCATTTCCATGATGGACATCCCAATCTAAAATCAAAATCCTTTTGATTCCTTTGGACTGAAGGTATTTCGCAGTGATGGCAATATTATTAAAAATACAAAATCCCATTGCATGGTCAGCTTCCGCATGATGTCCGGGTGGACGAACGAGTGCCATTCCATTTTTCAAATTTCCAAGTAATACTTCATCCGCAAGATAAAGACCAGCACCAACGGCGAGACTTGCGGCCAAATAAGAATGTGAAGAAAATACGGTATCACCATCCAAATACCCAGTGCCTTTCTCTTCGCAAACTCGACCAACCAAACGAACATAAGTTGGATCGTGAATAGAAGAAATAACCAATAAAGGTGCTTCCAAAAAATCCTTTTTCCATAAAAAATTTTTGGAAGGTAAATCAGACAGATGGTCCAAAATGGATACCAATCTTCCGTGAGTTTCTGGATGCCCTGGTCCTGTATTGTGTTTTAGAAATTCTTCATGGAAAACAATTCCAGTTTTCAAAGATTCCATTTGCTCTCCGTTTACATTTTACTGAAACATCATAAACCGTTCGATAAACACAACCATCTCCACAATCTCTAGAATGATACGGTCGATTTGTTTTGTAATTTGAACCTTTTCTTCAGGTGTAATCAATTGATCTAGTCCGGCATTCCCATAAATCGCATAGAAGGTTTTGATATCTGTCGAAAAAGATGAATTAAACCATTCTTTGAATGTCCTTTGTTTCATTTTGTATTCTGGTTTGATGGATCCAGTAAGTTCCCATACAGATCCTTCCGTGAACCGCAACCTAATTTCAAATAAACCTCTGTCCTTTCGAATGTAGGTTTCTTCATCGACAGGCGAAAAATCGATCTTACGCAACATAACAAGTACAAGTAAAATACTTTCTAAATATTCAATGAGGTTCTTCTTTTCTGATCCACTGATTTTAGAATCATCACCAAGATGTTGTAAATACGATTCTCCCATACCTTGGAAAAGACGGGAAACTTCCACCATTCGGTCTTTAAAACTTTTCGGATCCGATAATGCTTCTGGGAACCTTCCGTAAGATTTCAAATTGAAGTCGTTGGAAATTTCTAACATGCCCAAATTTTCTTAGAACCGGTCATTTTCGTCAATCGATTCGATTTGAATTTTCAGAACCAACCCAAATTCTTGTCATTACTACTATGAAACAGGCAACTTTTTTCCTTCTACTTTTTTTCTTCCTATCCTGCCAGTCAGCATCCAAAACAGAAAGACGGCAAAACGCAGATTCCTCAGGAATCACTCCTGATTTTATTGAAGGTCTCTATATCAATACCAAAACCATTCGTGATAAAAAAAGGTGGAGTCTGTTATTCCAAGTAATGAAAGACGCAGGAATGAACACCGCAGTTGTCGACATGCAACCTTATCCACCTACTCCCGAACAAGTTGCAGAGGCCAAAGCATTAGGTTTCTACATGGTAGCAAGGGTAGTTAACTTTGAAGGTGGACTCATAGAAAAAACACCTAATACAAATTTGATGGCATCAATTCAAAAATCAATTCGCAAAGCTTGTGAACTAGGATTTCCTGAAATTCAATTGGATTATATACGATATGCAGATGGTGGCACTAACTTTAGTATGAGTTATGAAAAACGTTATGAATCCATTCTCGGAATCATCAAAGATCATAAAGAAAAAACCAAAGACAGTTGTTCCAAAGACACTCGTTGGACCGCTGATATATTTGGCAGAGTACCTTTTATTGAAAACGATGTAATTGGCCAAAAAGTAGAACCGTTTAGTGAAGAACTTAATGGCCTTTATCCCATGTTATATCCATCTCATTTTTACGGATTAACCAAACGAGTGGCAGATCCTTACGGGACCATCAAGGACGGACTTGACCTAACTGTCAAACGTGCCAAACAAGGAACCAAAGCCATTGCCTGGGTCCAAGGCTTTAATATGATGGTAGGCCCGAGCAAACTAACTTACTCAGACTATATCAAGGTGCAAATGCAAGGGGCAAAAGATTCATTAGGTCATGGATTTATTGTTTGGAATGCCGGGAACGAATACATAGACACTATGAATGCATACGAAAAGTATAAATCTGAACCAAGCCCAAATAACCAGAAGCTCACAAAAAACGAAAACTAATTGTAGGCTTCTGTAAGTGAGAACCCAAAGCGGGGATTTATTTTCCCGCTTCTTCTATATTTTTTCGCCTCACATAAGCATCCGCTTCTTCTTCCGAACCCAAAACCTGAATTCGCAATTCTTTCAGTTTCTTTTCTTTTTCTTGTGAAGAAAGACCAACATTCTCTTTCAAAAATTCTTTTTCTTTGGATTCATACTTGGAGATGGATTCGTAAAATTTTGCCTCTTTTGCCCTTTCTTCAGACAAACTAGCAGCTCTTTCTTTTCCAAAATATTTGGTTTCAATTTTATTTAGGTATTTTTCTTTTTCTTTTGGGTCGGTGATTGCATTGAACTCTTTATCACGAAGGCTCATTTCCACTTGATAATGATCATATTTATCTTCTCTAGAAACTAAAGCATCATAATAAGGCCCGTATGTTTTTTTCTTTAAGTCTTCAAACTGTTTCACTCGTTGTTCAGCTGGTAAATTAACAGATTGTTTGATAAAATTTTGTGTACCTTCTAAAAAAGAAACCTGGGATTCTTCCATTCCAAAAATCAAATCGGCCTTCTCACCAAGTACATCCCTTCTTTTGGATTTGATTTTTTCATATAATTCCACAAAGGACAAATCCGTTGGCTGTTCCCACTTTCTGTATTCTTCTTCATAGCGAAAGTATGATAGGAACAAATCTTTTATTTTTTCTTTATCAGGGGATTCATATTCAGAATCAAGATAAGCGAGGATGGTTGCATTACACTGATCAGGAGTGTATTCGGCCTTACATTTACGTCGTAATGCCCAAACTTCCCAAACAAAATTAACCTTACCGGTTTTCAAATCTTCCAGTAACTCTAGATAGGGTTTGGTTCTGTCCTCTCTAAAAGGAGAAACGGCTTCATCCCAAAAACCCTCCCCCGTTCCAAGGGGTGAAATTCGATCCATTGCCATTTGTTCTTCTGGACTCAGTGTTTGTTTCGACTGATCTGTAGTTGAGTTTTGTTTTAAAAAATAAAGTAAACCTAAGAAGAAAAAAAGAAATACGATAGCGATAATAATTATTTTTTTAAAATCCATTCTGAATGTATTGAAACCTAATGTGGAGTTTGCGTTTTGAAATTGTTTAGAAATAAAAAAGCCGGACGAATATCCGGCTTTTTTAAAGTGGGTTTTTATAAACCAGCTTTTGCGTTTTTTGCGATGTTTAAGTACCAACCTTGCACATCATAATAGTTTTGTCCGCTCCAAGCCAAGTTGGTTGCTTGTAAGTGGTCAATACCAGTTGCAAACCAATAAGAAGAAGGTGTTCCTTTCCAAGCTCCCCATTTTTGAGAGTTCAATGGAACCACACCATCGTTGCCACCACCTAAACCATAATACAAACCACCTGCCCAAGTGATTGGGTGAGTGAGTGCCATGATTGGGTGTTGGATAAGATCTGCCCAAGCCATTTCACTTCCATAAGAGTAGTATTTGATTCCGGATGCATTCGGCGAGTTTGTATTAAATGTCTTCACATAACTTACAGTAAGTGATTTTCCCATTGCAATTACGTCTTGAGGACGACCATCACGATACACTAGTTTTGCGAGTAAACTGAGTGCGGAATTTGCGAATGGTTGTAACCAACCAGGAATCGCAGCTAAAACGATGTCAGCCATTGGTGCCCCTTGATGAAGGGAGTTGATGGTAGTGACAGTTTGTGTTTTTCCAGCAAAACCTAAGTTTGATACCATATAACGAATGACAAGTCCACCTTGGCTATGACCCATCAAATGCACCTTAGAACAACCGTTTGCTGTCATCCATGTAGATACTGAAGATTGAATTTGGCTCGCACGAGTAGGAATTGAGTTAGTTGCTGAACTTCCAGGAGTGGTGACTTTTGCCCCTTGGCTACGAAGATAACCGTCAAGGCCTCCCCAATACTTTACAAGACCACCTGCAAGCCCTTGGGTATCATCAAAACCAAGGATTCCATGGACAAGTGCGATGCACTGGCCATCCAGAGGACCGGCAAACAGACCGGAGGTGGGAACGGAGAGAAGGGTCGCTAAAAACCCAATCAAGATTTTCTTTTTCATATTTCACCTGAACTTTCTATGTTTTTTACAATATAAATTCACAAGAATGACATCAGTCAATAACTTATGGCAAATTTAGGTCAAATGTTTCGGAACGATGTTCTTAGTTAACACCGTATGTTCTCTCTTCCTTGGCACGGTAGTAGCCGCTCGCTTCTTCATTTTTAATGATTTCCGCCTCTTCCCCAAAGTATTGTTTGCGCAGAGCGTCCAACTGTTTCTCGTCCTCTGGGGTCATTCCCCCTTTTTTGGAAGAAAGTTGGGTGCGTTTTTCAGCATATTTCTGCTGGTTTTGCCAGGCTTTTTCTCTCTCTTCTTCCAAAGCATCCCAACGGCTAAGGGCTGCGCTGTCCATGCCCATAGCAGATCGAATTTCACGAAGAGCCGATTTTCTTTCTCCAAAAGAAAGGACTTTCAAATCCTTTTGCACAGCCACCATAAATCCTTCTGTCAGTTGTTGTCGTTTGTTCTCCATAACACGTGGGTATTCTTTGCCGAATTGGTCTTTTAAGGTTTGCGAATATTGGCTGAGTTTGGCATCCAAATTCCCAGCGGGACTTTCCGTGATGCGTTTTAAGGTATCCCCAATCGTTGTCATTTTCTTTTCCATGGCCCAAATCTGGTCTGCCTTTTCTCCAAACAAACGATACCTTTCTTTCCACATCATTTGTTTGCGAGCCTCGTCCGACATAAGACCCACCTTACTCATGTTTGCCTCTCTAAACTTATTATAGTTATAAAGATTTTCTGACATTCGCATCAGTTCCAACACTTTATCGGGGAAGGCAAATCCAAGAATCTGGTTTAATATCCGAACCCAATCATTCGGATAGAGTTTCGGAAGGTCTTTCATAAGCTCCTCAATCATAGCGATCTGTGCCCCAGGATGATCAATGTTTTTGCCATACTTCTCCTGTAGAATCCTTGCGATTTCTTCTACAGAGTATTCCATCAATTTGTGGTCGGCATAGTCTTCAGGCAGCTGAGGGAGTTCACGAGTGGAAAAATTTTTCCCTTCTTTTAAAATAGATTCAAAGTCTTTTTGATTTTTATCCTTACTTGGACGGAGCAAAAGGAGACTAAGAAAAAGAACGGAAGCAGAAATAAGGACAATGTATAAGATTTTTTTGTTTTTGATCATAGTAAAAACGAAAGGATGAATAGTAGTGATAATCGGAATCCACTGGCGATAAAACTTACCGCCAGTGAGGAATCGTTAACCGCCTTTGGTTACGATAAACTCTAAAATAGAAGCGTAGAATTCTTCTTCATCAAAAGTATCGGGAGGAACCCCAACCACATCCAAATGGTCTTGGCTCACAACAGAAGTTTTAGATGTCATCTGTGCGGAAGTAGGAGCATTTAAGTTACTCACATAACCTAAGGTTGAGTTGACTGTGATAGTATCAAAACAAAGAGCACATTCGTTGTATTGTAAACGATATCCCATTTGTTGCGAATTGATTCCCACAAGTCCGTCATCATCATTGTTACCACGAGTACCGTCACCTTTCCCGGCTGCCCCATCATTGTCGCAGTCATCTACACAATATCCATCACCGTCAATATTGTAGAATCCTTCTTTTAATAAAAACAATGCAGGGTTTGTATTGATACTGTCTTGCGCAGTGATAATCGATCCCCAATAGTTTGCATCATTTGTATTTACATTATAGTTGGTGTTAAATGCTTTCATCCCTGTAGTGATCCCATCAGTGGAAGAATAATCATTATATACTAATTGTTTTGCTGCAGCAACACCATCGTTTCCTGATCCGTAGATTGTGTTTCCAAATAATTTTGCAAGCGCATCGATTACAGAGGTAACACCTGGTCCTAAATCTAAAATGTATTTCGCAGTTGGAGATCCTCGGTGTGGACTGGAAACGGAAATCATTACATGAACAACCTGTCTTCCATACCGTGCACGAAGTACAGCTGCTGCTTTTCTGGCATCGATTCCACCTTGGGAGTGACCAATGATATTTACTTTCGTGGCACCAGTGGATGTCATGTAGTTCTGAATTCGGTCAGCCAATTGTGTTCCTCTTACTTCCGAAGATTGGAAGGGAGTGACACTGGCGGCTAATGCCTTTTGACCGGAGTTGATACTACCATTGCACGCTGTTTCCAAAAACTCATCACAAGGATCTCCCACAAAGGTACCGTAATCGTTACCGAAGTAGTAATATCCAAGTAAATTGTCGAATCCGGAAAGTCCATGTGCAAACACAACCGGATACACTGTTTTCCTTGCTCCTGCCTGTATTCCCGTCGCAAAGACAAGAAGAACGAGGAGGCAAACAAGGTTTCTTTTTTTAGAGTTCATAAATCACCTCTGAACAATCTACAAACCAGTACAAAATGTACGGATTTTGTCAAGCTAATTGTGTTAATTTTGAGACAAGTTGTGTCATAGTGAAACACTTGGTACATATTCGCAACCGAGAGAGGAAGTTTGGACACAAATTCGGGGATTTACCTCAACGGGATCGTCCAAACTAAATTGGCGATTGTTTTTACGAACTTAGTTCGTCTATAGGTTTTGATGGGAACGAACAGAAACCAATGGCACCGCATCTTCCTTTTGGGAATATGTTTGGGACTTGCCACTTTTCAAGTCCAGTGCCAAAAAAATGAAGAAGACCAAACAACAGAAATTTTAGCGGGGACTCTACTCGCTTACCAAGCAGCAACCACCATCACTTGCACGAGCGAACAATTGACAAAAACTCAAAATGGAAGGATCTTCCAGACTAGCTTTGAATCGGCCTCGGAATTTTCTTCTTTCTATATTGTTCCCTCGCCTTACCAATCGGTAGCCACTCATGGACAAAGTACAGAACAAAAACGCACGGGCACATATTCCCATAAAGCATCTATCTTGTCCGTAGGTCCCACTTGTTTTTATCCACAAAATTGTAATCATAGAGGATATCCCACCATACAGCTCAACAAACTTCCATCAGGTGGATTCAAAACACCTGTGTTAGTTGAGTTTTATGCCTACTTGGATATGAATCTACCGAATAGTGTTGACTGGTTTAGTTTTGCTACTTTTTCAGCAGATCCCAGTGACCAATGGAGACGAGTGGTTCTGGTGAATATCGATTCCAAAAATTATGCTTATTTAATGCATGTTCCCAATCACAACCAAAGCCAACATACATTCCAAAATACAAATACAAGTTTTCCACAAAGGCAGTGGACAAAACTCACAACCTGTCTTGACTTTTCTCCTTCGGGGGGAATGGCGAAAGTGTGGATGGATGGAACATTAATTTCAACGGCTAGTGTTTCTGGAGGATGTGGAGTATTAGAACAGGCTCACTTTGGACTCTATGCTTCACCAACAGTTGGTTCTGGAACAATATATAATGATGATTTACGAATCGAAGAAGTGTCTGTATGTCCTTAAAAAAGGACGTTAGTTTCTAAACTCAAAAACCTAACTCTTGTAAGTGTTTGACAGGAATGAGTTCTAAAGAAGAAAAAAGTCCGTCCACTTCTTTAAAATTCCCTTGGGGAATATAAACTTTGGATATTCCGATCCCAGCCAGTTCTTTCAGTCGCAAACTGATTTGGCCCACACTCCTCACTTCTCCAGAAAGCCCCACTTCACCAAGAAATCCAATCTCTCTGGAAACTGGTTTGTCTTTAAACGAAGAGGCAATAGATGCGACAATGGCTAAATCAAGGCTTGGTTCATCTATGCTAAGCCCACCAGCAAGGTTACTAAATATATCTGATTCGGACAATGGGAATCCCAAATATTTTTCAAGAACAGCTGAAAGTAGAATCACACGTCGATTGTCCAAACCTTCTGCCATACGACGGGCCTGCCCGTAAGAGGACTTGGTAACAAGGGCCTGAACTTCCACACCAATGGCACGAGATCCTTCCATCACTGACGATAAAACACTACCTGATCTTTCTTCTGATTCAGGAGAGATAAACAATCGGTGGCGATCTAGTACTTGTTTTAACCCTCCAGAGACCATTTCAAAAATTGCTGTGTCACCTACTGCACCAAACCTGTTTTTAACGGCGCGGAGGATGCGATAATAATTAAACCGATCCCCTTCAAAATACAGAACCGTATCCACCAAATGTTCCAAGACCTTTGGACCGGCGATCTGACCTTCTTTGGTGATATGGCCTATGAGAAAAATAGGAACCGATGTTCTTTTGGCAGTCTCCAAAAATACTTGAGAAGACTCTCTGAGTTGCGTGATGGTTCCGGCTTGGTTGACTAAACTTTCTTTCAAAATGGTTTGGATGGAATCGATAAAAACCACTTTGGGTTTTAAATCCGAAATCATTTGTGAAATATTTTCGGCATACACCTCGGATGATAATAATATGTTTTTGGAGGTGACACCCATGCGTTTGGCTCGAAGTCCAATTTGGGAGGCAGACTCTTCTCCTGAAATGTACAAAACGGAACCTTCGTTCGCAATGTTTTTGGCAATCTCTAAAACCAAAGTGGACTTTCCAACTCCCGGCTCGCCACCAACTAACACCAAACTGCCGGGAACTATCCCACCACCAAACACCAAATCCAATTCGCTAAAACCAGTTGAGGTGCGAGTGTGGGCATCACTCACCACAGAACCAATCGATTTAGGATCTGTGTATTTTCTATCTTTCGGTTTCAGTGAAATTGGAGAATCAAACCTACCTGCAGAAGTATTTTCTACTTCTTCAATTTGATTCCACTCCCCACAAGATGGACATTTCCCAGCCCATCGGCTGAAACTATCCCCGCAGGATTTACATTGGTATTGGGGGAGTTGTTTTTTTGCCATTAGTGTTCGAAAAGATTTGGTACTTCCAAAAGATCCAGTTCTACTTGGGTTTCTAAAAATCCAAAACAACGCTCTGCTAATGCAAACCGATTTTCGCGGATCATCATCTCAGTAAGGATGGATTCTAGTGCAATCAAAAACCGAACATCCGTCGATGCATAGTCTACCTGGTCTTTGGTGAGGATCTTCTTTCCCCAATCCGAACTTTGATTTTTTTTATCGATGTTTTCTTCAAAAAATTCACGAATCAGTTCTTTTAACCCATGTTTGTCGGTGTAGGTTCGCGCAAGTTTACTTCCAATTTTAGTACAGAATACATTTTGAACTTTGATCCCGAGCCTTGCACGTAAAAACGTCATGTCCATTCGTGCAAAATGAAAGATCTTCGTGATCTCTTTGGATTCAAATAATTTTTGGATGTGTGGGGCTTCTTTTTGGCCAGGAAGAATTTGAACGAGAGCGACTTTATTTTTAGAATCGGAAATTTGTACGACGCAGAGTCTATCCCTTCTAGGATTGAGTCCCATCATTTCACAGTCCACGGCCAACCGGTCATCTTTTTTGAAGGCTTCAAAGAAATCTTCGTTCAGGTCACCCTGAAGAACGACTGGTTTTATAGTTGAACGTTTTTGGGTCATAATGGCTTACTATGGAAACCACCCTAACAAAATCATCAAATAGATTTTTCCAAGATGAAAATTCAATACAGAGTTCATAATTCCGTCACCATTTCCAACTTTCTTCCTGTAAAGGCAGGGGTTTACCAATCCGAATGTAAAAAATTCGAACTTCTATTACCTTCCACTACGGATCAAAAATCAGGAACCGTCCTTAGTCCCAAACTCATTTGGCGAGAACCAACAAGACCTGAAGTTGGATTTTCGGTAGACCATTTGGAACTAGAATTGTCCCTTCTTCCAGAAGGAAATGGATATTCTCTTTTCCAACATGGATACCAATCTTGGTCCATCTCAAGAAAAGTCGAAAATACATCCGTAGACAAACCGCCTTTTTTATCTTTTTTACAATACTCCCAGGAAAATATTTATTCAAAACATGAATCAAAGGTAGGTAAGTTTATTTCTGAATACCTAGCCCTTGTTTTTAATAGAGATTCGGGAAATGGTGTTTTGTATGCTCCCATCGAACAGGGAGAATTCGGAACTAAATTTGAAATTGTCTTTGGAGAACCAGGAAATATAACTTCCGTTAAAGTAATATACGATATTCATTGTTTGCCCGACCTTCGTCCAAATACAAAATTCAGCATCGCAAAAATAAAAGTTCTATCTTTTAAAGGGAATCCAGAAGGAAAACTAGCTAAATACTTTGAAGAATTAGGAAAAAAAGAAGGCCCAGGTAACTTACCGAAAAAAGTTCCTACTGGTTGGTGTTCTTGGTACTATTATTACACAAAAATTGACCAAAAAACCATCTTAGACAATTTAACAAAAGTTAGAGAATTAAACTTACCATTTGAGTTTTTTCAAATTGATGATGGGTACCAAAAAGAAATTGGAGATTGGTTAGTTCCAAACGATAAGTTTCCTGGAGGGATGCGAATCCTTGCTGATGAAATCAAACGAGTAGGACTAAAACCAGGAATTTGGCTGGCTCCTTTCCTTGTTCGAAAAAAATCAGAATTCTTTCGTAAGTATCCAGAAGCCATCCTTAAAGACCAAAACGGAAAACCAGTTCCTGCCATTTACCAACCGCTCTGGGGAAGAGGTTATACTTATGCACTTGATATTACACACCCAACGGCTCTAGCTTATATAGAAAAAGTTTTTTCTACCCTTGTCAAAGAATGGGGCTATCCTTATTTAAAATTGGATTTTCTTTATGCTGGTTTACTCCCTGGTGATGTATATAACAAAAGTTTGTCGCCACAAGCTCGCTATAGAAATGTATTAGAGCTAATTCGTAAGGTTGTTGGAAAAAACACATTTTTACTTGGATGTGGAGCACCAATGTTACCTTCAGTGGGAATTTTTGATGGGATGCGTATCTCTTGTGATGTTGCTCCTTTTTGGTATCCTGAAAAACTTCGTGTATTCTTAAAAGATAGAGATGCACTTTGCACAAGAACTGCCCTCATCAACGACATCACTCGTTCTTCAATGCACAGGCATCTATGGTTAAATGATCCTGATTGTTTACTCGTTCGTAAAAAAAGAAACAAAATGAACGAGGCACAAACTAAACTTATGGCCTCCGTCATGGCAGTGTCAGGTGGGATGTTACTTGTCTCTGATGATTTGACAAAATTAGAGACAGACCGTTTGGATCTTTTAAAAAAGGCATTCCAACTCAACAGGGAATGTCAGGCTTATACACCGATACCAATTGGGATTTTTGAAGAAGAATTCCCTACGGCAATGTACAATCCCGCAGGTTATCTTGGAATTTGGAATCCAACAGAAGAAGAACGGACCATCCAGGTGGCAATCCCACAAGGGCTCAAAACAAAGGAACCATTTTTGGACTTCTGGACAGGAACCATGGTAAACCTTCGAATGATTGGTGGCCACTTTGAAATCACACTACCAGCTTTTGGGTCTGTAGTTGTCTCTGTTTGATTTAGAAAATTAATTGACGGTTTCTAATTTGGACTTAAAATTTCTGCAATTCGTCGTAAGAGGTTTTTTATGCGTATGATCAAACATTTGAGTATAGTTTCCGTAATTGCGGTACTAATTTCATTTAACAATTGCTCCATTTTGGATTCTGCTTCTGGTAGCATTAGCCGATTGGGAGTGTCCGTTTCTGATTCCGCTTCTGCACTAGTTAAATCAGTTTCTAATAGTATTTCTTCTATTTCTGACAGCGGAAAAGAAAAAGCAATGAACGAGTACAAAGAAGATATCATTGCAAGCGTTGCTTTACAAATTCGTTACGAAAACCAAAAACAAGAATTAGAAAACCAACTCTCTTTGATTGCAAAATCTCACGGCGTAGTTGCTTGGAGATCAAACAGCGCTACATACATTGCGATTGGACAAGGATTAAAACAAGCAAATCTTTTTCCATCTGAAATGAAAATCGTAGCAGAAGATGTAGCAAAACAAAACGTCACTGTCGCAAAACTAATCTTAAACGGGTACAATCTATAATTCAGATCCATTTTGGGCGGGGAAATACCGCCCATTCCTTCTTTTTTTTATTCATCTATTTTTTATTTTTTACTACCATAGAATCGAACCCGAACCCAAATCCTTTTGGTTTTTTGTATATAGATTCAAATTCCGGGCAGTCCAGTGGTGGGCATTCAGCTCTGCGTTTGGGAGACAGAGTCTACCATTTGCAGTATTCCTTCGAAGACAAAATCTTTCACATAGTCAGAGAACCATGGGATCAATTTCGATTCCAATATGGAGTTGTACAAAATCGTAATATAGAATTCTACGAATGGAATTTATCCGAACAATCCAAACGTCTTTTGCGCCAAAAATGGAATGAACTTTATTTGGTCCAAGAAACACATATCCAAAACCAAAAAAAACTGGAGGACGAATGGGAAAATTTAAAAACAAAGAATACCGAATACCAATTTTCCTTACCCATTTCAGGTTTTGGTTATTTTACAAATATCCCTGATCAAAATTCTTCATTTGTGGATTTATTTTCTCTTTCAGAAGATGAAAAAAAAGAGTTGGGAACAAACATATTGAAATGGGAGAAAACTGAAAAAAATCTACACTTAACAGAAGACATACGATTACTACCCAAAACCGATTCACCCTATCCTCTGGTTTCTTCCCTCCAAACGAAAACAGAACAATATAAAATCATACAAAAAAGAATTTTTGTTCGTAAGTTTCTCTTAGATCCAGTTTTAATTTACGAACAAGCATTTCTGCAATTAAAAGGACCTAACTTCCAACTGGATGAAACGGAAAAAAAAATTTGGGGAAGTCATCTCAGTCGTTTAGCAAAGGATCTACGTTCCTGTCTTTTTGAAATAGAATGTAATGACTGGGAAGAAATGACCTTACTCATTCGAATTCTTTATGTACAAAGGTCGATTAAAGAAGGAGAGATTGTCTTTCCTAAAAAAAATCTAGAAGGTTTTACTTATCTCCCTGAAATAGAAATACCTGAATCCATAAAAATTGCTAAAGAAGAGGAATATGCTATTTTATTTGATTCCAATAAAAAAAACTTTTCTTCGGGTTATGATCCCATTCTTTTTTTTAATTGGGAATCTTTTTTGACAAGATACCAAGCTTTTTTAGATTCAAAAAGTTTCACAGAAGGAATCGAATTCAATTGGAAAGGTTACAATCCATATCAAAACAAATTGAATCAAAAAATAGAGCTAAATGATTCAAATAAAAATATCTCAAAAAAAGAAAATCTAGAAATTTACACAAAAGGAATTCAAAATCTATATTCCTATCATTTGGTGGATCAAAATTGTACAACAGAACTCATTCGTTATATGAACGAAATGTTTCCAGAAGGAAAAATCGGAAATGAAGTTTTTTGGAAACCTCTCTCGGAAAAAGTGATTAGTTTTAATTTTGTTCCATCAGTGGCTGCTTTGAAACTGGAATCCAGTGAGTATACAAAACAAATCAAAGTTTACCCATCCTACAGAAATCTCAAACGAAAACAACTTAGCCAGTTTTCAGAAAAGTATTTTCAAGATCGATTTGTCCTCACTTCAAAAATTTATAAAACAAACCCCATCGATCATTCATTTTTATTTTTTACGGAAGAAACGATTTGGGATCGTCCAATCTTTGGTTTGTTTAATGCAGTTTGGGGGATTGGTTATACGGCAGTGGGAGTGATCACCGCTCCATTTGATAAAGGAAATAGGTTTTCAAAAGGAACTGAGACTGTATTTTATAGCCTTCCAGAACTTATCTTTTTTAATATCCGTAAGGGTCATTTCCCTTTCATAACTGCAAAAGAAATCCCAGAAGAGTACTACGAAAAAGAATCTTTATGAAAACAGCATTTTTATTTTTCCCTTATCTATTCCTTTTGGTTTGCCAATTTCTACCCAATCCACCTTGGTTTTTTCCAGCAGACTCATTTGTTTATTGTATTGTTGCCCTTTTTTTTATTTTTCTCCAATCGCTAGTTCTTTATGGAAAAACAAAGGGTTTTGTTTTTTTCAAAAATTTGGAACAATATAAATATCCGGATTGGATCATTGCATTTATTTTCTTTATCTGTTTGGTATTGTTTCCAATTCGCAATATGGATTGGGGGGATGGACTCCTCCTTCTAGAAACCAATCTTTTGGAAACCAAACTATTTGGATTTCAATTCACCCTGGATGAAATTCTTGAGACCGTCCTTCATAGCCTAGTTTCCAACTTTTTATCATATTTAGGTTTTTCCGATGACCCAAGAATTTCTTATACTTTTTTATCCCAACTGGCAGGGATCGCTGTGATTTTTGGCTTTTTATGGACAGCTAAGGAAAATTTAAAATCAAATTCACTATCTATACTCATCTTACTTTCGTCAGGTGGCATTCTACTAAACTTTGGTTACGCAGAAAACTATACTCTTGTGACAGCAAATCATTTACTTCTGTATATTTTTGTATCCAAGTATGTAAAAACTCCCCAAAATAATGATCTATTGTTATATGGAGCAACTATTCTTGTTGCAGTATCAATGTTGTTTCATTTGGTTTCAGGATATTTGGTTTTTCTTTTGGTTTACTTATGGTATTTTCATTCCCCAAAAGAAAAGAAGATCAAACATTTAGTTATCTGTAGTCTAATCGGATTTACTATCCTTCTTCCATGGTTTCTGTATTTTTTATTTTTTCATGACCCGTCCATTGATAGAAATAGTACACACTTAATTCATCCTCCGTTTTATCCAAAAAACCGACTCATTTCCTTGAACCACATCAAGGAAATACTATCCGTTTTGTACTGGAATGTATCCATTCCGTCTTTATTTTTACTGTATCAATTTTTCTTTTCCCGAACTGAGTGGAAAAATTTTCTCAAAAGACCTGAGTCAAAAGTCATTATAGTTGCTATCCTTGCTTTTTTTCTTCATGGATTTTTTCATAACCCTCAGTTAGGTTTTCCAGCGGATTGGGACTTAATGGGGTTTTATTGGTTACCAATTACCTTTCTTGCACATCAATTTTGGATCCAATCAAAAACAATCCACCTCGAATGGATTCCTGTTTTTTTATTTGGGACAGTAGTTGTTCTTATTTCAGCAACGAATTTAAACAGAACAAATTCAGAAAAAGAACTTCTATGGGAAGTAACAAAAACAACAATTCATAGTTATGTGGCAGAAAATAGAACATATATCAATACTCTGTCTAAAGATGATAAAAAGTTTTTTGCAAAAGGTGATTTTTTATTTTACAAAGGACAAACAATCACAAACCAACTTTGTGATTTTCCGGAAAAATTAGATATCATTCGCGAAATGAAGGCACATAGAGCCAATTGGAAAAAAGGATTCGAAGATGAAAAGTTCCGATCCAAAGCTATACTAGGTCAATTTTTAACAGAAGCCACCAAAACAAATATAAAATATATTAAATCTCTAGAAGCAAATAAGATATGTCATCCGCAGCTTTAGAAGAAGTTTCTAAATATTGAATGTAGTTTGTGATCTCTGTTTTCATACCCTCAATCCGATTGGCCCCACCAGGCAATTGGATCAAAGTTTGAACCAGTGGATGTGTGCTAGAAGCAAGAAGACCATCCGAATATAAAAAAAGAACATCTCCTGTTTCCACCTGGATTTCATTTTCAGCAAATTCCATTTCTTTCAATATCCCTAAAATTTGCCCCGATTGGTCTTGTAAAATCAATGGTGCCCGACTTTCTTTTTGAAATACAATTGGAAACGGATGACCACCCCTCGCATAGGTGATTTTTTTCTTTAGATGGTCTACAACGATGCTAATCGCTGTCATACTATGAGTTCCGATGGCATTACAAAGTTCTCCGTTCAACCGAACAAGCAATTCAGAAGGAGCAACCGTTGTTGTTCTAGCCAACTCTTTATGTATCGTTGTCATCAGAATAGCAATGAGACCAGAAGTTACACCATGTCCTTCTATATCGCCCATCAAAATCAAAGTACGATCCTCATCCAGAGGCAAAACTTGAAAAAAATCTCCTGAAACAAAACTCACTGGTTTGATATCTGCAAATATCTTGTGTCTGATCTGGGGCAAGTTCATAGTTTTTGACTGGATTTTTGCAGCCAACCGAAGATCCCTTTTGATCGACTCATCCATCGATTCCTTATCTTTTAAGAAATTATAATATTCAAATGCCCTTGAAATTGCCGCTTCAATTGATTTTGTATGAAAAGGTTTTAAAATAAAATCTGATGCCCTATGATAAAGCGAAGAAACAACAGTTTGAATGTCATGTTCCCCAGTCATCATTAGAACTTGGGTTTTAGAATCATAAGTTTTGATTTTTGGTAATAGATCCAACCCAGAGGTATGTGGCATATTGACATCCAAAAAGACGATTGGATTTCTTTCGGCCTCAAAGTATTCCAAACCTTGTAATGGATTGGTAAAATACCGAACGAAGTAACCCAGTCCATTGATAATGAGCTCTAAAGTTTCACAGATTTCTGTGTCATCGTCAATGATTAGGATCTCAGGTTTAAAAGAATACTCGGACATCTACTAGATGTATCGGCAAAACTTGGTCTTATTTTGAGACCAATGTGAATTTTAGTTTTTCTTTGACTTCCTCTACTTTTTTAAAATAAGCCTCATGGAAGACTTTTTTTTCTAAATAGGGGTCGGTGCAGGAAATCATCTCTCCATACTTCCACTCATACGGTTCCCCATTTTCATAACGAACTCTGTTCTGATGAATTTGAGAAGATAAACTTCGTAGATTGGTACCACGAAAATTTTTCACAAGGGCACGGAATGTTCCTTCTTTTTCTGGATCGATAAAACGAAACTTTCGTGAAAATAAGACTGCATCGTGAAAGTATTCAGGTACATTAAAAGCTCCTGATGTTCCCAATCTTTTTGAAAGGACTCGAATGAATTCTGTGAATTCATTTAAAACATTGAGTCCAGGATACTCTTGTCCAAAGTATAATTCCTTTTTGATGTCTCCAGGCTCAAAATTTATATTTTGTGTGAGAAGCCAGTCGATATAAATCATTGGGAATTGTTCATCATCACCTTTCATTTGAAATTGTGATACTTTCAAGCGAGTATGAACCAATATCTTTTTAGTTTCAGTTTTAATATAAATACGATTATCAAAATTGTTAAGAATTTCTAATTCGATGATTGGGTTTGGGAATCCTCGTTTTTCAACGGCTGAGATTAATCCAGCACTTACTAACAATTGTTCCACTTCATAATGTGTGAACCGATTAAACAACCGCGGCTCCATGTTGAGCGAAGTGTTTAGTTCTTTGGAGACATCAACTAAAGACAAATCATCTAAATTCAGCCAATCAGATTCGTTTTTCTTTTTGTCTGTAGAAGAGAATACTCCCATTATTTTTCACCGAATGCCGTGATCGTATTAAAATGAATTTCAACGGTATCACGAAAGTCACGAGCGTAACCACCAGCAAGTGTCACAACACATGGAACATTTAACGACTCTGCAAATTTGCGAACCATCAAATCCCTTTCTTTCAATCCTTTCATCGAAACTTTTAATTCTCCAAGAGAATCATCTTCATAAGGATCCGCTCCTGCAACATAATAAATTATATTGGAATCAAATTCTTTTCGGATTTGATTTAAGGATGTTTCTAACGTAGTCAAATACTCATCATCCTTTGTATTCGGTTCTAAGTTCACATCTAAGTTAGATACTTCTTTTTTTGGATAAAGATTACCTTGGTGCATCGAAAATGTGAAAACTTTGTCATCATATTGAAAAATATAAGAATTCCCATTGCCTTGGTGCAAATCTAAGTCAATGATAAGTGCGTTTAATTCTGGATTTGTTTCTTTTTGTTTTCGTATAGCTATAGCTACATCATTCAAATAACAAAACCCTTCTGCCTTGTCTGGGAAACTATGGTGATAACCTCCGCCCATATTAAAAGCAAATTGCGAAGTTTTTGAAAGTTCTGATGCCATTATCGTTCCACCCACGCCATACATAAAGCTTTCCACAATACTTCGATTAAGCGGAAGTTCTGAATACATCGTACGCGAAGTATGTTCATAACTAAACAAATCGTCCAAGTATTCTTTTGTATGAACGAGTTCTAAGTCAGCCTCTTCTGCTTTTTTAGGTAGCAAAATGTCCCAAGATGCATATACAGGATCTCTTTTGACACGATTATAAAGATGAGAATACTTATGAGCCGGGAACACATGACCCGGTAATTCGAGATTGTACGAAGAATGGTAGATGAGAGCGAGTGCATTAGATGCCATTAAAATGATATTTTTGTTAAAAATGACACAAGTCAATTCAAACCGTACAATTTACTTGCAGGAAAAATCAAAAAAGCTAAGAATAGGGTCTATGCCGGAAGACAGCAAAATCCCTAACAAACGCACGAAAATCATCTGCACCATTGGCCCTGCCTCAGCAAATCGCGAAACCATACTAAATCTTATTTATTCAGGAATGGATTTGGCACGGATGAATTTTTCCCATTCCACTCATGATTACCACAAAGATATCTTCGAATTATTGCGTGAATGTGAGCAAGAATCAGGTAAGTCCATCGGCATCCTTGCAGATTTACAAGGTCCCAAAATCAGAACCGGAAAATTAGGGACTGGGCCTTTGGAGCTCAAATCGGGTGATCAAATTGCTATCAATAACAAGTCGGATTTTCTTGGAACAAGGGAAGAAATTGGATGCACTTACCAATACATCTTAAATGACATTGATGTTGGGCATAAACTTTTGATTGATGATGGCAAACTTTCGTTCGTTGTAAAATCCAAAACAAAAGAAAAAGCAATTTTAGAAACCGTCATTGGAGGAACCTTAAAAGATAATAAAGGAATCAATCTTCCTGGAACTCCAATTTCCGCCCCTGCTCTTTCAGAAAAAGACATCGAAGATTTACAATTCGCATTATCCCTCGGAGTTGACTACATTGCTTTATCGTTTGTTCGACGAGCCAGTGATTTAGAGATGGCAAGACAATTTATGAAAGATAGTTATGCAGGACTCATCGCAAAAATTGAACGGCCTGAAGCCATTCAAAATATTGAAGAAATCATCGAAAACTGTGATGGTATCATGATCGCACGAGGAGACTTAGGTGTGGAGTTAGACACACAATATGTTCCCATCATTCAAAAAGAGATGATCACAAAACTTAACCAGCAAGGGAAACCAGTGATCACCGCAACACAAATGTTAGAAACTATGATTGATAATCCACGTCCCACTCGTGCTGAAGCAAGTGACGTTGCCAATGCTGTTATGGATGGAACAGATGCGGTAATGTTGTCAGGTGAAACTGCCTCGGGGAAATATCCAATAGAAACTGTCAAAACAATGACAAGTATCATCCAAGCTGCAGAAGAATCAGAAATATACTTATCTCATTTGAGAAATATGGATCGAACGGAATTTGAAGTTGAACGAACCGCCCTTGGAAGTGCTGCAGAATCAATTTCTCGATTGATCAATGCAAAGGCGATTATCAATTTCACAAGATCTGGATATTCATCACTACTATCATCCGAATTTCGTCCTTCGAAACCAATTTATTCATTCACACCATTTTTGGGTACAGCAAGAAAGATGCAGTTGTATTGGGGTGTGGAAGCTTATGTGATGCCGATGATGGATAAATTCCCTGATATGATTGCTTTTATGAGTAAAACTCTAAAATCAGAAGGTAAGTTAAAATCCGGAGATACTGTTGTAATACTATCAGGTGCGCCAGGATCGGTAGCACAAACTGTTGATTTTATTCAAATACACAGAATCAAATAACAACGACTTTACGAATGCCTCGGGCTGCGATGGTAGCCGTAGTCCAAGCATTCTGAAAATTAAACCCACCGGTAATTCCATCCACATCGATAACTTCGCCAGTAAAAAAAAGCCCAGGCGTTTTTTTACTTTCCATGGTTTGGAATTGTATATCTTTTCTAGAAACTCCGCCTGCCGTCACAAACTCTTCTTTGAATACTCCTTTCGCAACCATTCTTAATTTAGTCTGTGTTAGAGTAAGACTCAAATTTCGAATTTCCGATTTGGAAATATCTGAATAACGTTTATTTGGTTGAATCTTTGTTTCTTTTAATAACCACTCCCAAAATCGACTGGGAAGTTTCCAATCCGGATCTGGTGTCAATTTTTCTGCAGGAGATTTTTCTTTTTTTGAAAGGTAAATTTCCTCAATGTTTTGAGCCTTCCCCCCTCCAATCCAATTGATGGACAGATCTACTTTATAACTTTCTTCAAATAAATTCCGAGCTTCCCAAGCTGACAATCGTAAAGCGGCAGGACCGCTCAAACCCCAATGTGTAATCAGAATCGGACCTTTTTGTGGTTTGCCTTTGGGTAAAACTTTGATTTCAGAAAAAGGAACCACGAGGCCAGTTAATTCCATAAGATCAGTATTTTCCAAAGTCAAAGTGAAAAGAGAAGGGACTGGAGGAATGATTTTATGTCCTAATTTTTTCAGAATACTCCAAACCTTTCTGTTGGAACCGGTTGCGATGACAACAAAATCAAAAGTATCTTCCATACCACCTTCCCAAAGAACACGGAATTCATAAGAAAGATCCGATTTGGCGTTTGTATATATACCAACTAACCCTTGTTCAAAGTGAATTGGGATCTTTTTAGATTTTAATTCGTTTAGGAAACATTGGATGATCGTTTCAGAAGAATCTGTCGTTGGAAACATCCTTCCATCTGCTTCTGCTTTCAGAGAAACTCCCCTTTTCTCAAACCAATCGATCGTATTTTTGGGTCCAAAACTTTCAAAAGCCCATCGTAGTTCCTTGTTTCCTCTTGGGTAACGATCAGAAAGAAGTTCTGGATCAAAAAGGTTATGGGTTACATTGCATCTCCCACCACCGGATATTCGAAGTTTAGAAAGAGGTTCTTTCGATTTTTCAAAAATTTGAATTTCACATAAACCTTGTAACTCAGCTTCGATCTGTAGTGCTGCAAAACATCCTGAAGCACCCGCACCGATAATGGCAACTCTTGGTTTTTTTTTCAATCTTACCACTCACCAGTATTTGGCATAGATACCCAAGGTTCCTTAGGAGGTAACGGATTCCCTTTTTGTAAAAGCTCAATTGAAATGAGATCAGGTGACCTAACAAACGCCATACGACCATCGCGCGGGGGACGATTGATTTGAACTCCCATTTTCTGAATTCGTTCACAAGTAAGATAAATATCATCTACCTCATATGCCAAATGACCAAAATTTCTACCCACCGTATATGGATCCGTTTGGCCCCAATTGTATGTGAGTTCGATCTCTGGGGCTTCTGCATCACCTGTAGACAAAAACACAAGAGTGAATTTGCCTTCCGGGTGTTCATTCCTTCGGGTGACTTTTAAACCAAGGATATCCACAAAAAAATTTAAAGCACGGTCCAAATCCAATACACGAATCATTGTATGTAAATATTTCATATTTTCCTACTATAAGAAAAAATAGCCGAGAAGCACAAGCCAAGAAATATATTTTGGAATCTCAAATCGGAACCAATTTCTTTCGCCTTCCAAAAGCCTTCCCAAGGAAACAAAAGAAAAAACCAAAAGAAAAAATACAGAGATTGTTTCTCCCAAAGAATAAAGATGCATTCTTTTTAAAAAGTATAGAGTAAATGCAGTAGGGATCAAAAAAGAAATCAAAAGATAAACTCGATCAATTGATGTTCCCACTTTACGTCTGTATTGTGGTAATCTAGATTTTCTATCAATATCCCACTTGTTATGATTCAACCATATTTTTGGGTCTCTGACACCGCGGTCAAGAATCGATTGGAGGTCATCAGGCCGAACAGAAGGGTAAGAAAAAAAAGAACGAATCCCTTGCCACTTATATTTTGTTTTCCACAAATCGCCAAACAAATCACGGAACACATGAAGTTCCGCCTTCACTGGATCATAAGTATTCAGTTGAGAAACAAGTCCATATCTAGGTTCTTGTTTTTCTTCACAAAAAGTTCCAAAAATACGATCCCAAATGATAAACACTCCTCCATAGTTTCTATCAATATATTCTGGATTCATAGCATGGTGGACCCTATGATGAGATGGTGTTACAAATATAAATTCGAACCACTTGTTGAGTTTTTTAATAGTGCGAGTATGAACCCAGAATTGATATGTACGATTTAATGCATCAATGATCAAATAAGATTCCACTGGGAATCCAAGAAGAGAAAGAGGCAAATAAAATAGTCCGATTCCTATATTACGAACAAAAGACTGCCGAAGAGCAACAGACAAATTAAATTCTTCACTTGAATGATGTACTACATGAGAAGCCCACAAAACTTTGATTTC
Organism: Leptospira meyeri; assembly: GCF_004368965.1. Lineage (NCBI taxonomy): Bacteria > Pseudomonadati > Spirochaetota > Leptospiria > Leptospirales > Leptospiraceae > Leptospira > Leptospira meyeri. The sequence goes on from NZ_SORO01000001.1 coordinate 1,563,600, forward strand.
ATGGCTATAACGATGAGCCCAATAAAACAAAAAATCGAGGAGTATAAAAAGGAGAATCCAATGAAAAGGAGAAGATGTTGATAAAAAGATTTTTGAAAGAAAGGTAATCCCCCAAGAAATTTTGTATAATTCATTGTATACAAAAACCAAACCGAGAAGGATCATACCGTCAAAAATTCGGCTGAGCACTCCCAAACTCAAATCAGCCAAAGAATCTTCATAAAAATAATAATCTTGTTTTCTTAAACGAGTGTAAATTACCTCGAGTAGTAAAAGTAGAATGTAAAATGGTGCAATGGATTCAATGAGTCGCATAGTACGTCCTTTAAGATCTTACTATTGACACTAGTTTTTATAGAAAAGCAACCTCCTTTCTGATAAGCTCCGTGTATCTTTTAAAGAAAAAAACACATTAAACCGGAACTGTTACTTTATGAGTTTTTTTGAATCCCAAACTCATTTTAACCTCGTGCTTAGATCGACATTTAACTCATTGAACGTATTGGTGAGACCAAGATTCCACCCAAGAACCAAAGCCTCGGAATCTTTTTTTTCAATGGGTTGGATTTGTTTATAAGTTTTTCGGAATACAGGAGTGGAAATAGAATCCTTATCTTCATATACCACAATCTCAAATTCTAGAACCGCTTTTGGTTCTTTCGTACGAAAGTCACCATACATTTGGGAAAGGTTTAATTCAATAAAATGCGTAACATTGATTCTGGTGTTCATACTCGCATCCCATTCAAAGTTACCTGACTTCAAAAGAGAACGGACAAACTCTTCCTTAAAGTTATGGGCCGGCGGAATAAAAAAACTATTATAAAAATCGGATTCGTATACAGCATTTTCTTTGCGATACACAAATTCTTTTCCTTCGAATCTTTGGGATATAAAAACCTTTCGAACAATAAAAGTCCTTGGCTTCGGAACAGCAAACAATTGTTTGATTTCACCAACCTCGATTAAAAAAAATCTTTTTTCAGGAAAAGTTTTACTAACGCCAAAACACTGGGTTAAAATAAATGTGAATCCAATTAAAATAAAAAAACGGGTCAAAGCTTTCATACTTTTATTTCCAAAGTTTAGACTTGTTTGGTGCTTCTCCGAAAAGAAACTGAGATGGGTATTTTTTAGCATTCGATGTCACTTCTTTTAAGTCCTCTGATGCAATGCGTAAATTTTCAATTGATGTAGATATATCGCCCTGATTCGCTACAAGGAGTGTATCCAAACGTTTTAAAGTAGTTTGTAATTGTGTAACAGATGCATCTAATTTTTTTGGCAATCCTTGCGTTTCAGGACTCGCAATGAGTGCTTTGACCTCTGCGTTTGTTTTACGAAGGTCTACAAGAAGCCCTGTAGATTCACGTGCCAAATCTCCCAACTTTGCTTCTTGGATGGTTTGGTTCAAATTTCGAATGAGTTCACCCACACCCAATAGAATTTTATCAACATCTGCTTTTTCAACTTTGTCAAAAAATTTATCTACGGAAGCAGTGAAACGAGAGATTGTACTTGGTGCAGAAGGAATGTAAATTGTTTTTGGTTCCCATTCAATAGACAAAGGAGGATTTTTTTCTGGATTTAAATAGTCAACTTCGAGGTAGGCAGTTCCAGTTAACCCTTGCGATGCGAGACGCACACGAAGCCCGCTCTGGATCATTCTCTGCACAGTTTTCTTTAAATCATTTCCATAAACACCTTTCACAAAATCAGGAACGGACATTTTAATTAAAACATATCTTCCATACCGAAGTTCTGTATCTTCTGTGAGTTTGTCCGAATATTCATTTTGTACAAAAGTGATCTCTTGGACTGTTCCGACTTTTACACCACGGTGTTTCACTGGAGAACCGATATCGAGACCTTGGACCGATTCATCGAAATAAGTCTCAAGGCTGACCGATCTTTGAAAGATGTTTCCGGCAGTGAATACAATCAAAAACAAAATCAGTGTAAAAAAACTAACTAGGACAAAAATCCCAACTTTGAAATAAATTTTATTCGATTGGTTCATAATTGAGAACTCTCCTGAGGGATACGGTTGAAGAATTGTTTTACAAAAGGGTCTTTTGATTTTTCTTTTAAGTCTTTCGGTTTGCCTTCTGCAATGATTCCTTTTTTACCTTTGTCTAAAACAATCACTCTATCCGCCATAGTAAACACGGAAGGAAGTTCATGTGTTACGATTACAAAAGTAACTCCTAGTGTTCTCGACAAACGAATGATTAGGTGGTCTAATTCCACGCTTGTGATCGGATCTAATCCTGCACTAGGTTCATCTAAAAATAGAATCTCTGGATCCATTGCCATAGCACGAGCAATGGCCGCACGTTTTTTCATACCGCCCGAAAGTTCAGCAGGATACAGATGAGCAAAGGGGAAAAGCCCAACCATTTTTAATTTGGTCATGGCAATTTCATTCATGATTGGCAAAGGGAGTTTTGTAAATTCTTCTAAAGGTAATCGAATATTCTCTAATAAGGACATGGACCCAAACAAAGCACTTTGTTGGTACATCACTCCAATTCGGTTCCAGATTTCTATTTTTTTCTTTCCTTCTGCCAAAACGATGTCATCTTCATCAATCCATATACGACCACTAAATGGTGATGTTAAACCAATCATATTTTTTAAAACCGTAGATTTACCACAGCCTGAACCGCCGAGAATTCCAAATATTTCTCCTCGGTTCACTTCAAATGAGATATCTTCCATAATGACAGTATGGCCATATCCCGTTGTCAAATGTTCCACTCGAATGATTGGTTTTTCTTTCATATTCGTAAATAAAAGTATAAGACGGAAAAAATTCCATCTAGGATGGAAACAAGTATGATAGAACCAACAACGGCTGAGGTGGTAGATTCTCCAACAGCTCCTGCTCCCGATGCAGTTTTTAGACCTCGATAACAACCAATGGATGCAATGATCATCCCAAAAAAATAAGATTTTAAGAGTCCACCTAAAATATCGGACAAACCCACTGCCAAATTCACTTGGTTGATGAAAGTAATGAGTGGGAAACCAAAACTAATCAACACCACTGCTCCACCGATAAGTCCAAATAGATTAAAGACAATGGTGAGGAGAGGAGTCATGAGTAAAGACGCCACCAAACGAGGGATAATGAGAAATTGAACCGGAGGAAGACCCATCGTAGTCAATGCATCAATTTCTTCAGAAACTTTCATAGTTCCCAGCTCCGCAGCAAATGCAGAACCAGACCTTCCAGAAAGAATGAAAGCTGTCATCAGTGGACCAAGCTCCCGAAACAAAGAAAGACCCACAAGATTTGCGACAAAAATTTCTGCTCCAAACCTTCTCATAGGAATTGCTGATTGGAAGGACATGATAAGGCCAAGCAAAAATCCAATCATTGCAATGATTGGGAATGCATTAACCCCCATAGATTCAGCTACGCGAAAGGTATCTTTCCATCGGATTTTAGAAGGATGCAAAAAAGATCGCCAAAAAGAAACCGTAAGTTCACCTGTAAAAGTGATTAAGTATTTGAACTCTAACAAAGAATCAATGGTAAGTTTTCCGATTTTTTCTGATCTTCTCAAAGAGTAAGAATGTGTTTCTTTATTTTTTTTGCTATCGTCTTCGGAAACACTTAGGCGGTATCTAAATTGTTCACCTAATCCATATAAGGTGAATTGAATTTTTCTTTGTTCACATTCCAATCGAATTAGTTTTAAAAATGAAACCCCGGAAGAATCTGCTTCTGTCAAATTACCTGCATGTACGACGACAGAGCGAGGGGGATTTTTTTTTATGATATCGAAAAAGGTTGTCCAATCTTTTCCGGTTTCCGAGGCAGTAAAGACCGCCGGGAGATGGATTTCTAAGTTGCTTCCTTCCCAAAGAAAGGAGGATTGTCGATGAATGGTATCCACGTTTCAAACGTAATTCTAATTCGGAACGAACCCGAGGCAAGTGATTTTATTTTACAATCCAATCGATTGATTCAAATATGAACCACAATGTGGAATCTCACAAGTCATTTGATTGCTTTTTCTGCAGGACTTTCTCTACTCTTTGCCTGGGGAGAATTCCTGAGAAAAAACTCGAGTGGGCAAACCAAAGTGCAGGGTTTATTATTTCTCTTTGCAGCAATGTTCCAAGCGCATACCTTTTTTACGACCAGTGGACTTTACCAACTTTTTCCGCATTTTTATTTGATCCATTTGCCTTTCACGGCATGTATTGGTGCCCTCCTCAAACGATATTTTTCAGAACTTTGGGATGAAAGTCCCAATAGAAATCAATTTTCATTTTGGGAACTGGTTCCCGCAGCCATTGTTACCATCCTTCTGACTCCTTTTTACCTTTCTTCGGCTTCCGAAAAAATTGCGCTCCACACAAAATATTTGTTAGAAGGAGTTCCGCTTAAATTTCAAATCACAATTCTCATAGCAGTTTTTCCCATATTTTATGCTGCTTTTTACGTCTTCGGACAAATGGTAAAATACATTCGTTTGGAACGTTTCAAAAGTTCAGCTCATCTTCGTTTGGTGGGAATTGTTGTAGGGATTGGCGCTTTTTCAAGTTTGATAGGAGTTTACACTTTATTTTTCCACCAAAGACATGGACTCGAATTGGTATCCACCTTTATTGCGTTACTTTTGATTGGCATTTACTTACTCAGACAAAAAAGTCCAGAACTATGGGGTGAGGTACAAAGGATTGTGATTGAAGAAAAAAAATACCAAACATCCCAATTGGGTGGATTCAATTTGGAAACACTCCAAAACCAACTGATCCATTTGATGGAAGATGAAAGAATCTATCGTGATGAAAGTATCAATTTAGAAAAGTTAGCCAACCAAATGGATCTTTCCGAACACCAACTTTCAGAATATTTGAACCTCCACCAAAAAAAGAGTTTTTTTCATCTAGTCAACCACTACCGAATCCGCGAAGCAAAGGAACTTTTTGCTTCGCACCCGGAACGAAATATCCTTACCATCGCTTATGATGTTGGTTTCCCTTCTAAATCCACTTTCTATGACGCCTTCAAACGGGAGGTAGGTACAAGTCCTAGTGAATTTAGAAAGTCACTTGGGAAATGATCCGGATGGACCCGATCGGAATCTTTTTTTATTCCGGCTTTACCGATCCGGTCGATTTGAATTTTGTTTTTTGTTAAAATGATTTCATTCTCGAGACAAAGGGGTAGGAGAGTTTTATGTTTGGTGGACCTGTTGAGTGTGATTTAGTTTTAGATTGTGTAACCAAAATTGGTTTCACACAAGGTGTTTTAAATTTTCTGCGTTATTACCCAATTGCAGGATTTGCATTTCTCTTATTCTATGTTTGGCGAAAGGGTTTTTTTGAAACCTATCGCATCCAAAAAGTTTATCCTAAAGCTGAAAAAGTTTGGAAAGAGTTTCGCCAATCTGCGATTACACTAATTGTTTTCACTTTAGTTGCAGTCACGAATATCACTTTGATGAAAGCAAAAATTGTCCCAAGTGCTGTGTATTTCGGACCGGTTACAGGATGGTCAGGAATCGGATATATTATCCTTAGTTTCCTACTTTTCACAATTTGGCATGAAACTTGGTTCTATTGGATGCATAGATTCGCTCATATAAAAAAAGTTTACCCACATGTCCATTCGGAACACCACCAATCAGTCAACCCTTCTCCACTTGCTGCTTACCGGTTTCAAGCAACAGAAGCTTTTTTAGAAGCCATCTACATTGTTCCTTTTGTTATGTTTGTTCCTGTACATTTTTATGTGGTCTTATTCCATACCTTTTATGCGATGATTCTGAATATTTGGTGGCATTTAGGATATGAGTTTTTCCCAAAAGGTTGGGCTTCTCACCCAATTACCAAATGGATCAATACATCCACTCACCATAACCTCCATCACCAAAAATTCCAGGGCAACTATTCCCTTTATTTCAATGTATGGGACCGTTTGATGGGAACAAACTTTCCATATTATGAATCTTACTATGAGCAAGTCACAGAAGAAAGAGACAGAAAACGAAGAGAACAAAAACCAAAGAAAAAAGTGGGAGCTGAAGTGTTAGCTTCTTAAAAAGGTTTAGGTGATCTACAAAGGCCAAGAGATGAGTCCAGACGATCGATTTTGAACTTTTTTTTACAATTACCACAAAGGAAACTGGTATGGATGGGATTTTTTTTCTCATCCATGTCCCCATTTCCAAAATGGAAACGTTATTCATTTGAGGTAAAAAATGAAAGAGTTCACATTAATTTTTCGAAATAGCAACCAAGAGGGCGAGAGGCCTTCCCCTGACCAAATGCAAAAAGTGTTACAGGAATGGATGGGTTGGATGGCCAATTTATCGGCGAAAGACCAATTGGCTGACAAAGGAAACCGTTTGGCGATTACAGATTCAAAAACGGTTCATCCGGGTAATTTGGTCACGGATGGGCCTTACACTGAGATCAAAGAATTCATCAATGGTTATATCATTGTTAGATCAGAATCACTTTCTGGAGCAGTTGAAATTGCCAAGGGTTGTCCTATTTTAAAAATCGGAGGAAATGTCGAAGTTCGAAAAGTCGTAACTCCTGATGACCATAGTTAATCAAGAAACCCAAATCCTCTCGGATTTGTTTCGTAGAGAACAAGTGAAAATGACGGCCGTTTTGTGCCGTCATTTTAGTTTAAAAGATCTTGATCTCGTTGAGGACATTATTGCTGAAACTTTTTTACGAGCCATCGAAGTTTGGCCACAAAATGGAATCCCAGAAAATCCTTCTGCTTGGCTTTACACTGTTGCCAAAAATATAGCAAAAGATGGTTTTAGAAAAAAAACATCCGAAACAAAAAAAATAAATAATATTCTAAACTCAAATTTCGAGGAACAACAAGACATTAGTTTTGAAGAAAGTTTGATTACCGATAGCCAGCTCGCAATGATCTTTGCTGTTTGTGAAAATTCGATTTCTCCAAAAAGTAGAGTCTGTTTAAGTTTACAAATTTTATGTGGCTTTAGCGTTGAAGAAATAGGATTTGCTCTTCATTCAAACAAAGAAGCGGTAAAAAAAATTCTATTCCGAGCACGCGAACAATTACGAGAATCAAAGTTTAAAATTAAAGATCTTAACATTGATGAAATTAAATTGAGAATGGACTCTGTTCTTTTAACAATTTACCTTTTATTTAATGAAGGTTACTCATCAAAAACAAACGACTCCGTAATTCGAATTGATTTAATTAAACAAGCTATGAATCTGGGACTCTCCCTTACCCTTTCAAAATCTACTAAAACACCTGAATTGTTAGCCCTAATGTCACTTTTTTGTTTTCAGGCATCTCGTCTCGACTCTCGCACAAACAGTCAGGGGTCAGTTGTTATTTTTACAGACCAAGATAAATCCAAATGGGACCAAGACCTGATTCAAAAGGGAAATGAATATTTTTTAGAGGCATTTAGCACAACTTCACGCTCGAGATACCATTATGAAGCAGCCATTGCCTATTGGCATACTCAAGAAGAATCATTAGAAAAATGGAAATACATTTTAAATATATATGATAATTTTTCGGAAATTTACAACTCTCCATCTGTTTTTTTAAACAGAGTTTTTGCCTACTCAAAAGTTTATGGGAAACAAAAAGCATTGGAAGAGATAAGAGTTTATAATGATTATAAAAATCGTGATTATCATTCGTTACTTGGATACTTATATTCTAATTCCAATATTGAATTGGCCTCATTACATTATCAGAAGGCGATTCAAATGACAAAATCCAAAAAAGAAATCGCACTTTTGGAACAAAAAATCAATGAACTTACCTTAGAAGAAACCCAATAAAGAAACAAATTCAGAATTTGATTCTTTTTGAATAACATGTTGACCATTTGTATAGATGATTCCTTAACAGAGATAAGAGGAATGTTATGGTTTATCAAATCCAAGACAAGGTAATCCTGATTACTGGAGCAGCTGGTGGGATTGGTGCGGCTTGTGCAAGAGAATTATATGCAGAAGGCGCCAAACTTGTATTAACGGATATATCTCAAAAATCAGTTGATACATTGGCAGCTGAGTTTGCAAAAGAAAGAGTTTTAGCAATGGCAATGAATGTAACTGATTGGAAATCCATAAAAAAAGTAACGAACATCGCCGTTTCCACTTTTGGGAAAATTGATATTGTATTTGCCAATGCTGGAATTTCATGGAAAGAATCTGCTTATACTGTTCTTAATTGTGATGAATCTGAATTTGAAAAGATTTTGGACGTAGATTTGTTTGGTGTTTGGCGCACAATTAAATCAGCCTTACCGGAAATTGTAAAAAACAAAGGCCAAGTGGTTGTGACTTCATCTATCTACGCCTTCACAAATGGAATGTGTAATGCACCGTATGCCACTTCCAAAGCAGGGATTGAAATGTTAGCACGTTCTCTTCGGGCAGAGCTTGCTGGAAAGTCTGCAAGTGCCAGTGTATTGTATCCTGGTTGGATTACTACACCTCTGACAACGGATGTTTTTGGAGGAGACCGTTTAACAACAAATATGCGAGAAATTGGATTTCCTCCTATTTTAAGAAAAGCCATCCCACCCGAAAGAGTAGCTAAGGCATTGGCAAAAGGTTTGAAACACCGGAAACCAAGAATCATCGTACCGGCGCGTTGGGTTCCCATCCAACTCTTCCGGGGAATTGTAGGAATTTTTTCTGACTCATTTTTGGCCAACAACTCTCGCATCCAGTCTCTACTTCTGGAATTGGAGTGTAGGACTAAGAGATAAGAATGGAATCAGGGAAGTGAATTTCGAGGATGAGTGCGTATCTTTTTCATCCGGTTGAAAAGGTAAGTGACTTACCTTTTTCAGTGGCTTTCCTTCGATGCCCCCTTGTCAAAGAAACTGACTTACGATTGACAGCGACTTTCTAAATTCAGTCACTTTCTTTTTTCACGCGCTTTCCAAAGTAACCGACTCACCTTTTCCACCGACTCTCACTATCTAGCCGATGTGAAAAATAAGCCCGTTTCCTTTCCCAGCAAGTTTCCATAGTAACCGAATCTACCGTCTCTATCAGGTTCTCTTCTCTTCCATCGATCAACTTCCAACCAGATCGGCTCAAATTGATATCCAAAGACCTCTCTTACCGAACTCGGATTCTAGTTCCATAACCCGCGCGGCAGGGATCGAGCGGAAATCCCTCCCCGAATGGTTTTACGTTCGTCCATTCAGTAGAAAGCATTGGGGAGGATTGGAGGGAGAGCCCGACCCGGGCAGCATATCATTTTGGTTTTAGAATCCAATTGGGGCCGCCAAAAAAAAATCATAGAGAAGGGACATAAAATGCTTTAGGGGGAAGAAAAACCGGTCGAAGGGGAAAGTAGAGAGGAAGAGAAATATGTTTGAAGCAACACATTTCATGAAAACTCAGGACCTTTTGGAACGTGGCCTCGGTGCGGCGACCCAGAGGCGAAAAGTCATTACAGATAATATTGCCAATGCAGATGTACCCAACTTCAAACGTTCGGAAGTGGTGTTTGAATCAATGCTCAAACGGGCCATTGAATCAGAGAAAATCGAAAAGGACAAAGCAGTTCCAACAAAAATCACAAACGACCGCCATATTGAATTTTTTAAACCTTTAGATTACCGGGATGCCAAACCAAAAACCAATTTGGACTATCTGACTACGATGAGACCTGATGGAAACAACGTAGACATTGAAAAAGAAGTGGTAGAAGCAAACCAAAACCAAATGAGTTACAGCCTGATGATTGATAGACTCAACCAAAACAACCGCCTTCTCAACATTGTGATGAGAACCAACTAAGGAGTAAATTATGGGAATGTTTGATTCGATTAATATATCTGCTACTGGACTTTCCGCACAAAGACTCAGAATGGATGTTATTTCAAATAACATCGCTAACTCGACAACAACGAGAAACACCAATGGTGACGGCCCTTTTAGACGGGACCGTATTATCCTAACACCAATTAACTTAAGGACCAATTGGAAAAGTCCGGTGTATCCTTTTGGTGTGGCTCCTGGTGAAGGCAAAGGGGTAAAGGTGATGAAAATCGAAAAGGACATGAGCCCACTTCGTTTGACTTATGATCCAACTCACCCGGATGCCATCCAAACTGGCCCAAAAAAAGGATATGTAGAACTTCCGAATATCAATATCGTAACAGAGATGACAGATATGATTTCCGCTTCCCGGTCTTATGAGGCCAATGTCCAACTCATCAATGGATCGAAAGCTATGATGAACAAGGCGATGGAGATCGGTCGGGCGTAAAGACCCGGCCAAACTCACGATTCTCACTTTTTTTAATGTGACATAATTTTTTCCTTTAGGTTTTCTCGATTTCGCCGAAAAATAGAATGAGGAAAGACCATGTCCATTGATCGCATTTCAAACATCAGTTCCCAAACGTATAAACCACATTCCCTACTCCCGCAAGGTGATCAGGTAGGAATCTTTCGCTCCAATGAACGCCATTACGGTAAAACGAATGAAGCCAAGTCTCCCGATGAAGTCGCCGGAACTTTTGGAGATGCATTGAAAAAGGCCTTTGAACAAGTGAATGACCAACAAGTGGAAGCGGATGAACTCACGCAAAAAATAGTTTTTGATCCAAACTCCGTGGAACTTCATGACGTGATGATCGCGGCAGAAAAAGCAAGAATCTCTTTGACATTTGCAAAAACAATGTCAGATGGATTTGTAAGAGCTTACCGAGAACTCACCACTCTCAGATAAAATTTAAACCTCTAAACCGATCGGGATGACTCGAAGTTTTTTTCAAAATTGTTTCGATCCAAACAATGGACTATGGGGTAGGACGACCAAACACGCGTTCGACTGCCTCATACCGAATTTCAATTTTATCATTGGGGCTAACACGTATTCCACGTTTCATTTGAACCCCATCAATTTTTTCCTCATTCACATATACCACCCAACCTTCTGACCAAGAATTTGATTTTCCATTCACTTCCATAATTTCTTCAGTCCTATTGGTAGAAATAAAACGCATTGCTGGATCTTCTTTTTTGGACAACTCAGCGAGAATCAAAAGCAAATCCTTCGATTCAAACAACGAAGAAGGAATGAATTTTGTTTCTTCATACTCATCTGATATAAATCGAATCTGGATTTGAGGATCCTTGGATGGTTTCGATTTGGTTCGTAATGAACATTGTAATGCCAACAAAACCAAAATGGGAATGATGCTTAAAAAAAATAAATGCGGTCTAAATGAGAACATAGTCCGAATCTAGTCATCCTTTTGGCTGTTTCTTTTCAAAAGCAAATACTAAACCTTGCGCATTTAAATTTACATCCAGATGCAATAACTTCCAATCAGATTCTGTCAGAACAATGGAATTTTTGTTTGCTAGAGTTTGGATCATCTCTTTCACTTTAGATTCCATAAATGGGAGACGTTCTTCTTTGGGGATCGTCTCTAAAATTTGAATGGCTTCCCTGCATAAAGTGAGTCCTAACTTCAAATCCTCTGCATTCTTTTTTAAATCGCCAATCGGACCATAGTGAGTGAGATAAGCGATCGCTGCTCCAGTATCCAAAATCCGATCAAGTGAATGAACCGCTTCCTCTGCATCAAAGTCAGTTGGTGTTGTTGTGGGAAAAATAAATCTTTTTCTGTTTTCTAAATGAGGGTAAGAAATACCAAAAGAATCACCAGTATAAATCCCATTTGTTTTTTTGTCATAAATACAGAAGTGATGGTTCGCATGTCCTTTCGTGTAAATAAACTGAAGTGAATGATCTCTCCAAGTGAACCATTCTCCATCTTCCATTACACGAACTCTATCCTTAGGGATTGGTTTGATTTCACCATATAAAGAATCAAAGTTTTCTTTTCCATAAACGGAAGTTGCACTTTTGATTAACAAACTAGGATCGATCAAGTGTTTGGCGGTTTTGGGATGAGCAAGAAGAGTTGCATTGGGACAGGATTCGAGAAGTGCCCAAGCTCCACCGGCATGGTCTAAATGCACATGGGTCACAATGACAAAGTCGAGGTTGTTCCGATTGATTCCTTCAGCCTCCATGACTTTAAGAATTTTTGGAATGGCATGGGTCGTGTTGGTTTCCACAACCACCCCATGACCTTCCTCCTCTAAAAGATAGGCCGAAGCCACCTCCGTGTAGTTTGCATACTCTGTATCAATTGTGATCACTTTACCCATACCAAAATAGTAAATGGGAAAAGTGATCTTTGTCAGCCGAAAATTAACAAACGGGCAGAATCAAACAGGTAATTTTAAAATTTTGTAAATTGATTCGGTTTCTTTCTTTTTTGTTTCTTCTGACCAGTTCCATTCTGCAGCAGCCGTATCAATAATCGCTTTCATGATTTCATCGGAGAGAATTCCGAGAGTGCCAAGACCTGTTCTTCTTAAGAAAATGTCTGAAAGGGATTTTGCCATTTCGTAACGAATTACATAGACAACTTCTGCCAATATTTCTCCATCTGCATTCAAAACAGCTGCTAAGTTTTTTGTCTTTCTTGCCAATTCCAAAATGATTTCATATTGCAATCCATAATGACGAACCAAATAATCGATTGTCTTTTCAGAGAATTCTGTGTTCTGTTTCTGAGCCCCTTGGATGAAAATTTCAATATTGGGGATTTGTGAAGCATATAAGTATTGTTTTGCGGAAATGTTCTCTGTGGATTTTTTCTTAAGTTTCTTTTTGATCCTTTTAAAAATTGATTCAGCAAAATGTCTGCTTGTGGTGTATTTTCCGCCTGCTGCGGTGATGAGGCCTTGGATTCCATCCCGCGAATGATCATAAAGTTCTGACCTTCTGGATGCAGAATAGGTATCATCCGAACTTTCGATGAGTGGACGAAGACCGCCATATGCAAATACCACATCATCTATCGACAACTTCTCCTTAATATGAGATGTTTCATTGATATAATCGATAAACTCGAGGATACTTTCTTTGGTCAGTTTCCAATCTTCCACATTCCCAAAATAAGATTTTTCAGTTGGCCCAATCATCGAATGTCCTCGCCAAGGGGCAAAACTAAAATGACCTTTCTCTCCCACATAAAGTGTCATCAAGTTTGTTAACTTTTTTGTGATGATATAAATTCCTTCCGACCTTTTTTTCGGCATGGGCTGCTCTGTTTTCGGAGATTTAGAAAGTATATTATGAGTCCAAGGACCTGAAGCATTGATCGTTACCTTAGAACGAATTTGGTATTTTTTTTGCGACAAAGCATCGTGGACTTGAATCCCTACAACCGCATTCTCATGCCAAATCAAATCATCAACAACCGTGTAGTTCGCAATTTTGGCACCATACGAAACAGCAGATTTCAAAAAACTAAGAGTTAATCTTTCTGGACTCAAACAAATGGCATCATAAAAGAAAGCAGCATCTTCAAAATCACCTAAATTCTGTTCCAAGAGTTCTTTTCGTTTCAAGTATTTATGATTGGGAATTTGTTTGGACTCATCCCAAGTCCACTTACTATCAAAAGAAAGAAGATCATAAACAAAAAGTCCAATCCTTGCTATGAGTCCGGGTTTTGGGAGTACCATTGGGTAGGGATATACTAAATTAGGTGCAATATTAGAAAGTATCCTTCTTTCTTTTAATGCTTCTCTGACAAGGCCGATTTCAAATTGTTTTAGATAACGAAGCCCGCCATGAATTAATTTTCCCGTGGCAGCAGAGGTGGCTCCACCAAAATCTTTTTTTTCAATAAGAGCAACCGTATAACCACGGCTTGCTGCTTCGTATGCCAAGGTGGCGCCGGTGATTCCTCCTCCGATGATTGTGACATCAAATTCTTCACCGTTATATGAATCGATAAAACGATCTAACTTTAAATTCATACCTTACCGCCATTTGCCACCAAACGAGTGATTTGTGTTTTTAAACTTTCTCTTTCACTTTCAATATTCCATAGACCCAATCGAAGGATGAGCGCAGGCAGTCTCCAAGCAGCAATCTGGGCATCAGTCATCCCACTTAAATTCTTATATACCTTTAAATACCCACTCAGAATAAACTTTCGGATGATTGTATAAAAGATGATTTTTAATTTTGGTGTTCCTGGCCAAAGTTCCCCATCAGTAAACAGAAGGAAGGTGAAAGCAACATCACAAGCAGGATTTCCCTTTGCTGCAGTCATCCAATCGATGATGATCTCATCATTTCCTTCTACGATCACGTTTTCTGGATGAAAATCCAAATGAAGGATAGAATTTCCATTGGGTAATCCAGCAATATAGGATTTAGCATTTTCTTTTTCACCAACGCTTAAAAAAGAAAGTGGTTTTGAGTCCAAACAATGTTTCAGAATTTCCTTAACATCTTTAAAATGTTCCGATTTAATTTGATGGATGCCGAAATGCAAACGAGCTAATTTCCCCGCGATTCGAAAAAGTTCCAATGGGTTTTTATCAGGAAGTTTAGTGAGTGAAATTCCATTCAACCTGTCGAAAATGATTCCAAATCGATTCTCTACTTTGGCTTTCCCGTAACACCGCATCTTAGATGCGCCTTTTCTGTTAGCCTCAATGGTATTTTCTACTTCTAAATCAATTTCCGATTCTTTTGCCTCTGGAAAAAAAAGTTTTAGGATTTTATTCTCAGGCAAGGCAAATAGATCTGCCGATCTTCCAATTGCAATAGGTTTCCCCAAACTTTTCATACTGTAATCTTTGTTTTGTTTATCCATTTCCTATTCCCGAACTTATGTATTTAAAATTGCAAAATTGTTTTGGTTCACTTTGTATAGGTTTTGAAACACCTTAAAGTTTTTATCGTAAATCGCTTTATGGTTTTGATTGGGAGTCCATCTGTCTTGGATGGGAATCATTGACTTGATCTCTTCAAATTTTTGAATTTTTCCAATTCCAAAAGCAACAATGGCAGCAGCTCCCATCGCACCAACGTTTTCCGGATGAACCACCCTTTCAATGGTTTTTCCCGTGATATCAGCTAACAACTGACAGATAAAAGCAGACCTTGCCACACCACCCACAAAACGAATTGTATTGGAAGTGGGAATCTTACGATGAGATAATTCCAAAATCCAACGTTTATGGAAAAGGATTCCTTCCACAACAGCACGGATAAGAGTTCTTTTTCCTGTGTGCAAACTGATGTTAAAGAATATCCCTCTTGCTTTTGGATCTTCAAAAGGACAGCGGTTCCCATGAAGCCAGGGTGTAAAAATCACTCCATGAGATCCAGGTTCGGTATCTTTGATTGAATCAAACATAAATTCGAATAAACTTTCATACACGGCATCAGGACCATCAGTAATTTTCTTTTTTTCTAAATATAAATCAATTTCATCTAAGGCCAAATGGTCTCTCACCCATTGCAAACATTTACCAGATGTTTCTTGTTCTCCAAAATAATTATAATATCCTTCTCTGGCGCCAACGATGGAAGCAATCCTTGCTCCGATATCAACCGTTCTCTTTTTAGTCACTGTTGAAATCCAGCCAGAAGTCCCCGCATAGATATGAGTGTCTCCTTCGCTGACAGCACCGGCTCCGACTCCAATGAGAGAAGCATCACCACCACCACCAAACACTGATATGTTTTCCTTTAGTCCCAAAAAATCTGCGGCTTCTTTTGTCAACCCTCCCACACGATCAGAAGAATTCACAATCTTTGGTAAATGATCTAAACGAACACCGAATAACTTACATAAAAGAGGACTCCAGTTTCCTTTCCCTTCCCTTGAGTTATATAAAAAAGTAGCGAAGGCTGAATCTCTAGTCATCACGGCTTCGTTTGTAGAGCGCGCAATTAGATATTCTTTTACATCAAACCACCACTTTACTTTCGAAAAAATTTCTGGTTCATTTTTTTCGACCCATTTGTATTTCCAAATAGGATCTTTCACACTGGCAGCAACCGCTCCAGTGAACCAAAGAGATAACATGAGTTTAATGGCATTGATACCTTCAATTTTAAATCCGTGTACGATCCCCTTTTTCATTTCATTGGACGCTCGTTGGTCCATATAACTCATCGCTGGTCGGACCACTTGAAACTTTGAATCCACAAGAACTAAACCTTGCATTTGGGAACAAAAAGAAATTCCTTGGATGGAATCTGGCTGGATTTTGGATAGGGATAAAATCTCTGTTGTGGTATCCTTCATCGAGGACCACCAATCCTCTGCATTTTGTTCCGCTCCCCCATTGTCTAGAAGATGGATTGAATATTCCTTTGTAGCTGATTGAACGAGTTCCAGAGCTTCAGACATCCGAAAGAGACAGGTTTTGACTCCGGTTGTGCCAATATCATAAGTCAGTATATATCCAGATTCCATGTAAACTCCATCGGTTCTGCTCTTCATACCCTCTGTCGATTCCCCCATACGAGCAAGTCAGACAGACGATTTTCTCATTTTTTCCTGGATGCGGAAAAAAGTGAGTGATGACTCACAAAGAATGAGAATCATCGGCTCGGATGGCAAATCATTTTCCTTCGGCATTTCTCCCAAAGAGAATTTATTCCGAACAAATGTTTGAAAGCAAGTTCCATCCATTGCAAAAAGGGAGTTAAAATGAGCCAAAACCTTCCGAAATTATACCCATACCGCTGGGTTGTCCTTTTCGCCTACATCGTCATCACTGCTACCATCTGCCTGCAATGGCTGACTTTTGCACCCATTGCCCGGGACGCCAAAGAATTTTACCACGTAAGCCCTTTGCAGATAGATTTACTTTCTCTTGTATTCCTCGGAGTTTTTGTCTTCATTGCAATTCCTGCATCCTACGTGATAGATACCTATGGGATCAAAAAAGGAGTGGGTTTTGGCGCCATACTAACGGGCGTTTGCGGGTTACTCAAAGGGGTTTATGCCGCAGACTATACAATTGTCCTCGTTTGCCAAATTGGTTTGGCCATTGCCCAACCGTTTTTGTTAAACGCAGTCACGAAGATTAGTGTTTTGTGGTTTCCCATCCAAGAAAGGGCCACCGCCGTAGCACTCGGAACCCTGGCTCAATTTTTAGGAATCATACTTGTGATGATCCTAACTCCCATCTTACTCCAATCAGGAAATTCTATCCCAGGTGTGATGATGATTTACGGTTTTGTTTCTCTAGGTTCGGCTATTCTTTTCCTTTTGCTAATCAAAGAAAAACCGCCAACTTCTCCGAGTACTCACGGAGAAGACCACGAACTTCCCTTCTTGGAAGGACTTCGTTTTTTATGGAAACAGAAGGATATGAGAAAAATTCTGTTTTTGTTTCTCATTGGACTTGGAGTCTTCAATGCAGTTAGCACATGTATTGATCAAATTTGTGAAATCAAGGGACTCAATATCGACGAATCGGGGCTAGTTGGTGGAGTGATGCTCATTTCGGGAATCATTGGTGGGATCGTCATTCCTCCGTTATCTGATAAACTACAAAAGAGAAAACTTTTTCTCATCATTGCTATGGCTGGATTTTTAGTGGGGCTTAGTTTATTTACCTTATTCCAAGGTTTTATTTTTTTACTCATCGGTTCTGTGGTCATTGGTTTTTTTCTCCTAGGAATTGGAGCACCGATTGGATTTCAATATTGTGCAGAGATCACTTCTCCTGCACCAGAATCCACTTCCCAAGGATTGTTACTTCTCGTAGGACAAGTATCGGGAATTTTATTTATCTTAGGATTAAATTTCTTTGGAATGATATCGTTTCTTTATATCCTTCTCATCTTATCCGTTATCAATTTTGTGACGGTATTTTGGTTAAAAGAATCACCGTTTATGGAGAGTTAACTAGTAATCCAAACAAATCTTACCAATGTTCTTAGTAAGATTTGCAAACTGTATCACTAAAAGCAATGATACATTTACTCGTTTAAATCTTTTCATTTCAGCTTACTAGCTTTAATGTCTTGGATAATTTCCGCTGTCACCTGAACTATACTCTTTTCAATTTGAGCGGAAAGTTTATCCAAATCATTAAAATTGGGTTTTTCAATGAGAACAGTCTCAAGTATAGAATACTGTGGTTTGGTCGTTCTATTTTTGTTCCACTTTGTATTTTTAAAATACTCCCAATATCTTTCTTGGATGGGAATAGTTTGACCCAAAAGCCAAACTTCAAATTGCATTTTTGGATGGTTTAAAACAAATCCCATTTTTAATTTTCTATCTTTCAGGAACTTGTTAGAGTAATAGAAATATGTATAGTCCATATAACCTTGAAAAAGGCTTCCGAAGGAATAACTTTTAGAAAGATTTTTGGATAAATTTGTGCCAAGTTTTGTTACGTATTTCACAATACCTGCATAAGCCTCTTGGATATCCCCTATTTGGAGTTGTTCCTTGTATGAATTTACATAATCATTAAAGTCTTTCTTCATTTGAATTTCTTTTTTCCTGTAATTCCTATTTTGATTATAACAATAAATCAGACCAAGCGAATCATCACACGTTATGCAAATCTTTCTTTGTTCATCAAATCATTTTCTAATTCGAAAAAACTCTTTACGAATGGGATCTTTCCTCTTTGAAAATAATCGACATGTCGATTGTCATGTGCTATCCCAAGAAACTGAAATCCAAACTTGCTCGCAGACTCGTAATCAGCAGGGGAATCACCTATATAAATCACTTCGTCCTTATTGATTTTTTTATTTTTTAATAATCCAAAAATTGGTTCAAAAACTTTTGGATTTGGTTTGTGAACAGATGTATGATCAGATGTTTGAATCTGTAAAAATAAATTTGTATCGATTTGAAGTTCATTCAATTCACGAAAAACTACTTTTTCACTAGAGGAAGTGACGATTCCAAATTTGAAGGAGTTTTGGTATTTGTTGATAAAATCAAAAGCATGAATATGAGGGATGTTTAAATCTTTCTTTGAAAATTCTAAATAAACAGACCAAAGATAATGGATGTCCGAAGAAAATCGTCCGAATAGTTTTAATAAAAATTTTTCAGCGGGAAGTCCCCAAGCTTCATCGATTTCTTTTTCAGTGATTTTCGTTTTAAAGAGTTCGTCAGATAATTTATAAATTGTTTGGTAACGAGTTTTTCTTGTCTGGACTAAGGTGTCATCGTAATCAAAAAGAATCGCTTTTATCATATAATTCAAATGTTTGTTTTAATAAAAATCTAAACAATCGCCATATCCAAAAGTTGAATCCTACCCACCTAAAGCCCTACGAATTACCTTCATGACCCCTGCCACAACCTCTTCATCTTTATCAAACACATCTTCTCCCAAATATATTTTCATACGTTCTTTATAATATACTGTGGAATAAGAAAACTGGAGTGTCATAAAGATATTATCTAATAAAAATGCAGAAAGATTACTATCCACTTCCGAACTGATGGTTCCTTCTTTTTTGGCAAGGTTTATCATTTCAATATAACATTTGGCAGACAAAGATTCGAGTTCACCTGACAAACGAGTGATGAGCTCATAATTACTTTCTGTTGTCATTTCATTGTAGAGGCGAATGATGTCTTGGTTGATCCGCGAGTGAGTTTGGATGATGCGAATGATCTTTTCAATTTTGCCAAACAAATCCAAATCCATAGAGAGAACGGACTCTAAGGTTTTTTCTAACTGGGTGATCCCATGGTCCACGACGGTAAGGAAAAAATCTTCTTTGGTTTCAAAGTATTTATAGAGAGAGCCGACACTGATTCCTGCTTTTTGGGCAATGGTATTGGTATTGGCACTGGTAAATCCCCGGTTGGCAAATTCAGCGATGGCTGTAGATAAAATTCGGTTTCTCTTTTCTTCGGAAATCCGCTCAAAACTATCATTAAAATGCTTCGTTACCATATCTGTCCCCGTCCAATAAACGAAAAAGGCTGGATTTCTCCAGGAAATTAATGCAATTTTCCAAAGAATCCGTTATTCTCGATCAATTTTATGAATTCCTTCTTGACAATGAGTGATGACTCACTCATTGTCAAGAAAAAAGACCCGGAAGAGGAAAGATAATATGGCCCAAGGCTTTTCCATGAACGAATACCCAAACGTAGACCAAGTTTACAAAGACCTAAGGAAACTCATTTCCCTTCCCATCCGCTCCATCCGTAAAGACGCTATGGAGGACATTATCCACAATTACTTTGATAAAAAATGCAGTAAGTCCAAAGCCATGATCACAAAGGCTTCGGAATACATTCCTGGCGGTGTCCAACACAACCTATCTTTCAACCATCCCTTCCCTCTTGTGTTTACCAAAGCATCGGGAGCTTATCTTTATGATTTAGATGGAAACAAATACATCGATTTTTTACAAGCAGGTGGGCCGACGGTTCTTGGTAGCAATCCAACCAATGTGCGCAAAAAAGTGATCGAACTTCTCGATACAACGGGTCCTGTCACTGGTCTTTTTCATGAATACGAATATAAGTTAGCCGAAAA
Source organism: Leptospira meyeri (assembly GCF_004368965.1). Classification (NCBI taxonomy): domain Bacteria; kingdom Pseudomonadati; phylum Spirochaetota; class Leptospiria; order Leptospirales; family Leptospiraceae; genus Leptospira; species Leptospira meyeri. The sequence continues at coordinate 1,583,976 of NZ_SORO01000001.1, forward strand.
AATTGTAGAGTTAGTTCCTTCTGTTGAAATGTTTCGAATGCTCGGTTCTGGGACAGAAGCCTGTATGGCATCAATTCGTGTCGCAAGGCTTGCGACGAAGAAAAAAAACATAGTGAAGATGGGTGGAGCGTATCACGGTTGGAGTGACCAATTGGCTTATGGACTTCGGATCCCAGGCACAAGACATTTCGAAGCCAATGGAGTTCCTAAATCCATTTTCAAATACACTCAAGAATTTTATCCGAACGATTTGAACGCATTAGAGTCCGTACTCAAACGAAATCGATTTCGCGGTGGCACAGCGGCGGTTCTCATTGAACCAGTAGGACCGGAAAGTGGAACAAGACCTCTTGATTTGAACTTTAACAAAGGAGTGAGGGAACTTTGTGATCAGTATGGTGCCCTTCTGATTTTTGATGAAGTAGTGACCGCATTCCGGATTGGACTCAGTGGAGCCCAAGGGTATTTTGGTGTGAGTCCTGACCTTACGATTTTTGGTAAGGTAGTGGCTGGTGGATATCCATCTGCTGGCGGACTTGGTGGTAAAAAAGAATACATGAAGTATGTATCTGCAGGACTTCAAACAGGCACCAAAAAGGCGTTAATTGGTGGAACGATGGCGGCAAACCCACTTAGTTCTGCCGCTGGTTACTTTACTCTTTGTGAGATGGAAAAAACAGGAGCCCTTGAAAAATCAGGAAGAGCGGGTGACCGCCTAACCAAAGGATTACAAAAACTAATCCAAAAGTATGATCTTCCCTTTGTTGCTTTCAACCAAGGATCCATCTGCCATTTGGAAACCGTTGGTACAATGTTACTCGATATCAATATTAAGAAGTTCTGGACGATCAAAAAAACTATCGCAGAAGCCCATAAACGTAAACATGCGATGGAAGAGATGGGAGCGGCGTATATGTCAGAAGGACTAGTGACACTCGCAGGAAGTAGACTTTATACAAGCGCATCAGATACAGATGGCGTAATTGATGACGCCCTCAAACGATTTGATCGAGTGTTCCAAAAAGTAGAAGGTGTGGCCTAATGAAAGACTAAGCCGATCCAAGGAAATTGAATCAGAAGTCATAAAAGAAATTTATGTTCAATCAACTAACATTTCTTTTATGACTTTTTTGATTTTATGAATTGTTTTGTGATCACAGGCCCCAAGTTTTTTCACCAACCGGGACTTATCGACAGTTCGAATTTGATCCAAAACAATGGCTCCTTTTTTTCCCTGAAACGCTAACTCCACTCTTGTGGGATATGTTTTTGATGCAGTGGTCAGTGGTGCAATCATCACTGTGCCAATACACTTGTTCATTTCATCTGGTGAAATCACAATGCATGGCCTGGATTTTTTAATCTCAACCCCAACCGTTGGATCTAAATTAATCAAATAGATTTCGTATTGTTTGATTACCATTCCCAATCCTTTGTTTCCAAATCAATGGAATCCGGAATGAGCAACTGATCCTCTTTTCTTTCCGCCATCGCTTTGAATTGGTCTTCCCAACCCATTCGCGGTTTGTTTTTAAATGGAGTGATGATGATTTTATTACCCTCTACGAGTAGATCGACTTCATCTTCAATCTGACATTCTGCCAAAACAGTTTTAGGAATTCGGATTCCTTTTGAATTTCCAATTTGTATAACAACGGCCTTCATTGTAATTACAATGTAATCACATAAAAACTAAGTCAACGCCAATTCTAAGTGAAAACCTCCTAAATTCCCCTCCCTCCCCGAAAAGTACTTGTACATTTCTGAATTGCCATGACATTATGTCTCAAATCTCGACGAGGCCCGTACTATGCCTGAACCACTGCAAAAGATCATTGATAATCTCAAAGAGTTATTCAACAAACTCGATAAAACCAAAAAAATGATTTTGGGTGGTGTGCTCGCCGTTGTGGTGGTGGCAGTCATCATCCTATCCAATGTCTCGTCACAACGAAACCGAGTGGTTCTGTTTAAGGATTTGGATTCCAAAGACTTTTCTGAAGTTACAAAAAAACTAGATGCTCTCGGTTATTCTTATGGTTCAAGCGATACAAGTCTTATTACCGTTGATCCCGAACAAAGACAAGAGATCGTTACCAAACTCGCGCAAGAGAATTTGATTCCTGCAGGTGTCACCGGTTGGGAACTTTTTGATATTGAAAAATTCACAGAGACCCAATTCGACAAAGACATTAAAAAGTATAGAGCCCTCAAAGGAGCGATTGAAAAATCACTCAATACATTAAGACCCATCGAAAGATCTGATGTCAACATTGCCATCCCTGAAGGTGATCTTTTTGAGTCCAATTCCTATCCAGTAAAGGCAAGTGTCATCCTTCACTTCAAACCTGGTGTAGAAGGAATGAGTAAAAAAGAAATCAAAGGGATAGTCAACTTAGTCGCACGTGCGGTTCCGAAACTCAAACCAGAAAACGTAAGTGTTGCTGATCCTGATGGCAAAATCATCTCCGACTTTGAAGAAGATTTAGAAAAAGAAAGATTAGAACTTCGTATCGTCCAAGAAAAACTCCGAATCGAAGAAGAGGAACGAATGAAAAGACTCATCGACATTCGCAATACCCTTCGTTGGTATTTGGGTGGAGAAGATCGTGTTGATATCACTCGTTTTGAGTATTCTTTCAATTGGGACCAAGAGTCCTTAACAGAAAACGAAGTATTACCAGTTGTTGCTGAAGAAGATAATCCAGATACACCATATAATGAAAGAAAATTAGTGGATGGATATTCTTTAAAAGTATCTTCCAAAGAAACAAAAGAATCATTCAAAGGCCGTGGATTCACACCCGATGGCCCTGCTGGTACTGAACCGAACTTACCTCCAGGTTATAAAGACACGGATTACCAAAAAGCAGAATATTCAAAAGATGAAAATATCAATAACCACGAATTCAACAAACGTGTGAAAGATATCAAACGCCAACCTTGGAAAATAGAAAAGATCGGACTCTCTGTTGTAGTGGATGGTGTTTGGGAACGAAAAGAAAGAGAAGATGGAATGGGATATGACAGAAAATACATACCTGTTGCCGAAAATGATTTAAAACTAGTTCGTAAAAACTTAGAAGCAGCCATTGGATACACAAGATCGCGTGGAGACCAAATCAGTGTCATCACCATTCCGAAAGATAGAACCGAACAATTTCGTTTAGAAGATGAAGAGTTTCAAAAACAAAGAGCCATCCGTAATATGGTGATTGCTTCTCTTGTCATTTTGATTTTACTCATCCTTGCCATCTTAGTCTACCGTGCGATCAAAAAAGAAATCGCAAGAAGAAGAAGACTCAGAGAAGAAGAACTTGCGGCTCAACAACAAATGATGCGGGAAGCTGCACTACGCGTGATGGACGAAGGGGGGGCCGAAGTGGAACTCTCCCTCGACGAAAAACTCAGACGAGAGTTACTCGAAAACGCAATCAACTTGGCAAAAGAAAAGCCTGAGGATGTGGCTCAGTTGTTACGTACTTGGCTTGCCGAGGAAGAACAAACTTAAGATTCTTTTTTCCAACGAATGTTGGCACCATGCGTGATCCGGGAATAAACTTCCCGGAAATATTGGTTTGGTGCCTTCCCGTCCGGATCTTGCGAATAACGAGGTCTTAGTCGATGGACAAAATACATATCCAAATCCCCTTTATTTTTCCCGTGAATTTTTCCTCGGTATTCAGTAACAAAAAAATACTTCACAAGTTCATAGGTTTCTTGGGAAACATTGATTTTTCCGGTTTCGCCACCAGACTCCATTCTTGAAGCAGTATTGACTGTATCGCCCCAAATGTCATAAGCAAACTTAAATCGTCCGACAACTCCCGCCACCACAGGACCTGTATGAATTCCCAATCTTAATTCCCAAAAAGGTAATCCTAGGGTGGATTTGATTTCTTTTAATTGGTTCATAAAACTCTGAATTTCTAATGCCGCCAAACAAGCGTCAATGGCACTGGTTCGAGTTTCCACAGGAAGTCCACCAGCACACATATAACTATCACCGATGGTTTTTAATTTTTCCAAATTATTTCTGAGAATGATTTCATCGAACTGAGTGAAACATGCATCAAGTTCTTCAATCAAACTTTGTTCATCCATCCCTTCGGCAACTTTAGTAAAACCTTTGAAGTCTGTGAACAGAACAGTAACGTTTTCAAACCGAGAAGGAGTGACACTTCCCTTTTGTTTCAACTCTTGAGCGACTTTATATGGCAAAATATTAAGTAATAACTTTTCTGATTCTTCCCTCGCCTCTTCCGCTTTGTCCTGGGCAATCAGAGCTTTTTCCCTTTCTTCATCTGCTTTTTGTTTTTCCAAATCCAACAAAAAATAGCTGATATCTAACTCTTCTGCCAAAGGGCGAGACATGATGTATACAACCAAGTAATTAAACAAAACCAGAGGAATCACAATCATAGTTAAATGAAATGCCGATTCCCCCACTCCGTATTGTTCACGGATCATCGGAAAATATAAAATCGCTGCAATGGCCATTGTAATGAGGCCTAAGTTGGCGAGCCTTTGGCTCAGTTGGATTGTCCTTCCTTCTAAAGACAAGGCACCATGCCTTAAGACCGCATAACCTAGTAAAAATGCAGGAATAAATTGGAAATCCGCTAATGGATAAATTGGGAACCCATGACTTGGCAAAAGAGCAGCTAACAATAAAACAGCGGATAATAAAAAAGATCCAATGATCCATTTGGATGCAAAGTTAATATAACCTTTGTTTCTAAAAAAAGTAATTAAAACTAAAACTAGTGCAATGGCACCGTTTATTCCAACAAGGAGTTCCGCTGGTCCGCCATGGTGAACTCTTGACCAAGGGTAATCAAAATATCCTACGAATAAATAAGGCGAAGGAGCAAGGATGGCTGCGCTTACACAGAGTAAATCAATTCCTTGCACCCATTTTGGAGATTTTTGGCCAATGGCTTCAAATACCAAACGTACCATAATGCTTGGTGCAAATGCAAAGGCCACAAAGGTCATTTGCGAAATCCGTAGTTGTACAACATAGGATATGTTTAATTTTAGCGGGACAGATTGGATGACATAAAATCCTGTGAGGATAAGGGCAAAGGCACAGAGTTGATTGATCCTCGCTGATGGATTGGCTCCCGCAACTATAATCGAAAGAAAAACAGCACCAAATACGGATACTACGGGAGGGATCCCCCAAGGGTACCATTTTGCTGATTCGTAAGCATCAGGAGAAAGTCCAAACGAAACACCAAAAGAAATAAAAATCAAAACAAAAGATAAAAGCGCAAATAAAAAGTAGAACATACCGTTCTTTTGGAAAAGCAATTCGTTCACATCAAAAAAATCAGAACGAAACACTCCATAGGCTACAAGCAACATAGGAATGAATAAAAAGAAACCACCTGGATATACTTTGAACCCAAGGATACTGGGTGCATTCATTGTTGTGAGTAAAAAAAGTAAATTTACTCCATGGAATAGTGTTAGATGGTAATGTTTGCGAATGTATTGATAATGTTTGATAAAGGAAGGTAAAATTAAAAAGAAATATCCGAGTGGAGCCAAAATTCCCCAAGGTCGAACAAAAGAACTTCCTCTCGGATACTTACCAAAAGTAAATTCGAATACTGTGGTTTCAAACCCTTTCCCAATCAAAACTCCAAAGTACAATACAAAACTAGCGAACCAACAAAGATAAGAATAATATAACAACAGTTTACTTTGTTTACCTGTCATATGGTAGGCCAAATAAAAAGCAGTTGGAGCTAATGGTGCGACCAAAAAGTAAAGTAGGTCATTCCAAAATACTAATGTATTTACATCCTGAATCCAGGCCCTCGTTGTAAGAACTAATCCCACCGATCCAAAACTAATAAATGAAATCGTAAGGTTCAGATGGAAAATCTTATTATCAACGTCTGATTTACGAAATTTTTGAAAGGCAAAATAACTTAAGAATACTCCTACAAAAAATGTAAGGATCCCAGGTGCTCCGTAAGGAATCTGATGCCAAAAATATTCCCAATCTGAGAGAGTCCCTTCCGGTTTTACAAAATAGATGAGAGGGTATGATTCCATCCCTTTAAAGATCGGCTTTCGGGAAATCAGAAAGTAGCAAATTCTTCTATTTGACTCACTTCCTCTTTTGTTGTTCTATGTCGGATATGGTTGATCTAAACTTTCCAAAAAAGAACGCTACTGAATGGTTAGCTGCTGGTAAATTTTTCGAATATAAGAAGTTTCAAATCTTTTTTATCCAAGAAGGAAGAGGACAAAACTTAATTTTACTTCATGGATTCCCTACTTCTTCATGGGACTATTCCAAAATTTTTAATGGACTTTCACGTTACTTCAATACAATCGCAATTGATTTTTTAGGCTTTGGATATTCATCCAAACCAAAAAAACATACATACACACTCATCGAACAAACAGATATCATCGAAAACTTTATTGAAAAGAATGCTTTAAAAAGAGTGAAATTTGTTTTTCATGATTATGCGGTAAGTGTGGGGCAAGAAATTTTAGCCAGACATTTAGAAAGAAGTGATCGTAAGTATGAAATCGATGGAGCCGTTTTTATGAATGGAGGACTTTTTCCTCACCTCCACAGACCCACATTCAAACAAAAACTTCTCGCCACACCAATCTTAGGTGCTATTTTATCAAGGTTTTATGATGAAAAAAAATTTGGAATAGCATTTGCACAAGTATTTGGAAAAAATACAAAGCCTAGCGAAAAAGAAATCTCTGTTCTTTGGAAACTCATTACTTACCCTAATAAAGTTTTGATCCCACATAAACTTCTGAAATACATCAAAGAAAGAAGGATCCACGGCGAAAGATGGAAAAATGCCCTCCTCCAAACAGAAGTTCCACTCCTTTTTATCAATGGAGGAGAAGACCCGGTGAGTGGCCGTCACCTAGCTGACGAAATTGAAAAACTTCCGATCAAAAACAAAAAACTCATTCGTTGGGAAACCATTGGCCATTACCCACAATGGGAAAACCCAGAAGAAAGTTTTAAAGAAATTTATGAATTTTTAAAATAGGCCTGTATTGGTTTGGTTTTACAAAAAGCCAAACCAATACAAAATTCGAATTTTAGTTTTGAATGTGAAAAAATCGATTTGTTCATTAGGTTGTTTGAAAGCCTAAGATCTATCTGAAGGAACAGAACCGGGGCCTTCCATTCCAGTACCGTCATCAGTAGGATCGGAATCTGGATTTTGTTGTTCTTTCACCTTATAACGAATTTCGATTTTTTCAGGACTAATTTGTAAAATCTCAATCCCTTTTAAATCTTTGTTTTTGATGATCCTAACTTTAGCAACTTGCGGCTGTAATTCGGGGATGATTTTATTTTTAATAGGATCAAAGATATAATTACAAGGAACTTGAGCTGTAATCCCTGTAAGAATTTGGGCAGATCGAATTGGTTTTAAAGAAAAATACCGAATCGCAACTTGTTCTTCTGAAAGTTCTGCATCCAATCGAATATCTTGCCCAGAGCAAACGATAGGAATTCCTGCGGCCGTTTGTTCCCCTGTTTTATACGACAAAGGAATAATATTGACATTTACAGTGACGTCCCTTGATCCAAGGACATTCACACCCTTTGGGAGATCTGGAATCCTTACCGTTTTTGCAAATGGTTCTTTTTTATCTATAAGTGAAATTTCAGGTAACAGCACCTTTGTGATTTTTTCCAAATCTTGCGGTTTCCCGCTGAGTGTAATTTTTTGAGGACTTACAATCTGAGTTAGCTTTTCAAAGTTAGCTGGTGGTGCACCTTCAAACACTACTTCCAGAGGAACGATTTTTAATCCTCGGGATTCAATTTCAACTGGGACTGTTTTTTTTAGTTTGGTGACTTTTACGCCACTTGGGACACCCACAATTTTTTTAATTGGCACTTCTGTTACACCCAATTGAACATCTTCTGGATCAATCACAGCTTTCATAAATTGGGAATAATAATTGACTACATCCTTCAAACCTTCCACTCGAATAGGAATCGTTTTTTCAGGATTTTTAGAATAGTTTAAATTACCAGATAACTTTGGATAGTCGACAGGAACATTAATTGTTTTAATTAATACTTTAGAGTTTTGAAGATTCACATAAAAGATACTGGCGATGATCAGCGAAACAAGTTTTGCCTTCCAATTTCGAACTATTTTTCCAAGAAGTTTTACGATCATATACTCACACCGCTATCTTTCTCTTTCGGTTTTCGAAGAGAATCGTCTTTCGATCTTCGAGTTCCACTCATAAGCCCACTCACCAGTGCTTTGAGTTCTAGAGGTTTAACTGGGTGCAACATTTCCCCTTCAAAACAAATGGTAATGTCTCCTGTTTCCTCTGACGTAACGATAATGATGGCATCTGTTTCCTCTGAAAGTCCTAAAGCGGAACGATGCCTTGCTCCCAGTGTGGCGATTTCTACTGAACTACTCATTGGCAAATAAGAAGCGGCGCAAACAATACGATTTTGTTCGATAATGACAGCACCATCATGTAGGGGAGAATTCTTAAAGAAAATAGTTTGTAATATTTCCGACGTGACTTGTGCATCCATGGCCACCGCATTTTCAGAAATATCTTTTAAACTAATGTCTTTCACAAGTACAATGATGGATCCGGTTTTCTCTTGAGACATGACCCGAACTGCTTCCACAATCGGATCTAAATCAAAGGTTGGTTTGAGAAAAAACAAGCGGAGAAGTCGGATCCTCGCTAAATCGCCGGTCAAACGACGAAGTTCCGGCTGTAACAGGACTATGATCGCAAATACTAAGGCAGGACGAATGTTCGTGAGAATCCATTCCAAAAGTTCAAACCCTAAGTATTCGGCAAGACTTCCTGAAATCCAAATGATTCCCACACCAAGTAACAACTGGATCCCACGAGTTCTGCGTAAGGTTGTATATGTTTTATAAATTAAAAATGCGACGATTAGAACATCTAAAGATATGGAGATATAATTTTTACTCCATGGAATGATGTATAATCCTCGAAAAAAATCCAATTTATATTCCTAAAACATCAAACATATTATAAAGGCCTTTTGATTTTCCGTGTAAAAATTCCGCAGCTTTTACCGCACCAGTAGCAAATGTTTTACGGTCTTGTGCCTTATGGGTGATTTCAATTCGCTCTTCTGAACTCAAAAAATATACGGTGTGTTCGCCTACCACTTCACCGGCACGCATTGTATGCATGGCGATTTCTTTTTGGTCTCTCTCTGAGTACATTCCATGACGACCATAAATTACATTTTCTTCCGAACGTTTTGTAGCATTCAATAGCACTTCTTTCAGATACATGGCCGTTCCAGAGGGAGCATCTTTTTTATGACGGTGATGGATATCCAAAACTTCTACATCAAAATCTTCATCTAACACTTTCGCAGCGATCTCAGTGAGTTTAAATAAAAGATTCACACCCACTGACATATTTGGTGAAAACACAATGGGAATCGAGGTTGCAGCCGATTGAATGAGAGCTTTATCGGAATCAGTAAGTCCAGTAGTTCCGATCACCAAAGGTTTTTTATTGGCTAATACAGCATTTAAAATGGTTTCAAACCCGGTGTGCGTACTAAAATCAATGAGGACATCCGACGACTCACATGCTTTTTGTAAATCGGTGGAAAGTAAAATTCCCGTTTCTTTGATACCGGCATGGTTTCCAGAATCAAATCCTGCATACACGGCCCCTTCTCTCACAACCGCAGCGCTTAACTCTGATTTTTTGGAAAGAGAAAGGACTTGGATGATGGCCTTTCCCATCCTCCCACCGGCACCGATGACACCAACTTTGATTTTAGACAATGCCTTCCTCTTTTAATTGGAATACAGTTTTTTTAAACGCATCGGCTGCTGATCCTTCAGATAAAGAAGTCATCGGAAGACGAAGTTCATTTTCGCAATATCCAAACCAACTCATTGCTGCTTTGATGGGGATAGGATTGGTTTCAATAAAGGCATTAATGAACACAGGAAGAAGTTTGTAATAAATCTTTTTGGATGCTTCTAAGTCTCCTCGTAAGTAGAGAGACACCATATCCACGCAGGCGCGTGGAAAAAGATTAGAGACTACGGAAACAACCCCCTTCCCTCCGATGGATAAAACGGGAAGCGTTAGGTTGTCATCACCAGACAACAAATCAAAGTCAGGTGGTGTTGCAGCAATGACCTTGGCCATCTGTCCTAAATCGCCAGTTGCTTCTTTGATGGCTGCAATTTTTGGATGGGTTGAAAGTCTTGCTACCGTTTCGGGTAGTAAATTTACATTCGTTCGTCCAGGGATATTGTACAACATCACTGGTTTGGAGGATACATTGGCAATTTCTGTAAAATGACGAAACATTCCCTCTTGTGTGGGTTTATTGTAGTATGGGTTTACCGTAAGGATTCCGTCCACTCCGTCTGCGCAGGCAGACTCCGTAAGCTCAATCGCTTCTTTAGTAGAATTGGAACCCGTCCCTGCGATGACTTGGATTTTCCCAGCCACAACTTTGACTGTCTTTTGAATGAGTTCCTTATGTTCTTCATAAGAAAGTGTGGGAGATTCCCCCGTTGTCCCACAAGGAACCACACCAGCCACGCCTGACCGAATCTGGTTTTCTAGGATTTTAAAATAACTATCATAATCGATTTTCCCCTGGCGGAAGGGGGTGATGACCGCTGTATAAACGCCCTGAAACATAAATTAAACATCGAAGAGGGACGGAATTTTGCAATAAAAAACTGCCAAAAGACCCGGTAGCGATAAACTTTGCGAAAATGGTCACTTTTTTACCGCTTACGATTGCCATTCTTGCGATTATTAGCCTGATTTTGCATACATTCTATGTTTATTCCCGCTTTGGAGTCAAAGATGTGCCAAACGAACGTAGCCTCCACGACGTGGTCACAAAAAAATCGGGAGGGATGTTTTTCATCCCACTTTTCCTTCTCACATCCCTGTTTCTCGTTTTTTACCCCGAAGATGGGTTTTTACTTTCTCCCAAAGAGAACTTCTCGCAAACATTTGACATCTACCTTTTGTTAGCTGGAGTATTCATATTTTGTATTTTAGGATTTGTTGATGATTTGTATCATCTCAGTCCCAAACTTCGTTTGTTCCTGGAACTAAGCGTGGTGGCCGTGTTTTTAATTTGGACAAACCCAGAGGTCACTTATTTTGGAATGATTACGATTCCCAAACCAGTGCAAGTAATCATTCTTACCATCTTCCTTGTGTTTGCAGTAAACCTTGTAAACTTTATGGATGGAATGGACTGGTATTTAGTCACGACTCTCTCCTTGTCCTTCTTCTCTTTGGTGACAATAGCTCCTCAGTTTTTTGGAATCGGGAATTCTGGTTATCATTTTTATACAATTTTGTTTGTTTCTATGTTTGGATTTATCTTTTATAATTTTCCAAGAGCCAAACTATTTATGGGAGATAGTGGGTCATTAGCCTTAGGCTTTTTTGTGATGACCTTACCTTTGTTTGTTGGGAAATGGGGGAATTCAAATTCATCAGTATGGGATGCCTCTCATTATTTTTATCTTTTTCCATACTTTTGGTTGGATGGAGTTTTTATTCTAACCAAACGATTTTTCCAAAAGAAACATTTATTTTCTGCTCATAGAGAACATCTTTATCAAAGAATCACAGAAACTAAGTTAGGAAAAATTGGATCTCTCTGCATTTTTTCCATTTTAAATTTCACCGTTGTTTGTATCCATTTTGTCTTAAAAACCTATCTGGTTCCAAACATCATGATCCTCCTGGTCGTTTTTCTATATTCTGTAGCAAGTTATGGAATCCTTTGGTTTTTTGTACCTAGAAAAAACCTTGCATAAAGTCTTTGGACTCCCATCCTCTCCTTTATGCCTCTATCGAAAAAAGAAATTTTATTCTGCCTTCTCAATGGCTTTCTCATCGGGATTGCCAACCTAATTCCCGGTGTTTCAGGAGGGACTTTTGCACTCATCCTTGGGCTTTATGATAGGTTGATCACAGCCATCACATCTCTAAACTTAGATACCATCAAAACATCGTTAGCTTTGGTATTTGGGTTTTGGAAAGAAGATGTACGAAAACGTTTCGCCGAAGAAATGAAACGGATTGATTTTTGGTTCCTCGTGTTTTTGGGAATTGGTTTATTGTTATCAGTTATCTCTGGAGCAAAACTCATCCAGTTTTTACTTCAAAACCACCCCCAAGCTACACTTGCACTTTTCATTGGACTCATCATCCCCTCACTTGCAGTTCCATACAAACTGATTGAAAAACATAGTTTCTTTGTTTGGTTATTCCTCATCCCCGGAATCCTTCTCACCATCGTCCCAAGTTTTTTTATGGGCGATACGACTGGTTCTGAAAATCCGCTGATTGCTTTTCTGACTGGAGCGATTGCCATTTCTGCGATGATTTTACCAGGTATCTCCGGTTCTTACATCATGCTCGTACTCGGTGAATACCAAATTGTAATTGGGAAACTTTCTACAATCCTCGAACCAAGTTCTATTGTTTTCCTCGGAGCTTTTGCAATTGGATGTTTACTGGGTCTTCTAATTTTTACTCACTTTGTAAAATGGTTATTTGTAAAATATAAGTCACACACAATGACTTTCCTACTTGGTCTGATCCTTGGATCTTTCTTTATCCTTTGGCCTTTCAAAGATTATGCAAATGGTCAGACTATTGTAGGTAGATCGGGCGAAGTAAAACGAGACATTCAAATTGCAACAGCAAAGAATGTTTTGCCAAAAGACTTTGCTGAAACTCAGATTCCACTCGCAGCCCTTGTTCTTGGACTTGTGCTTGGGTTTGGTCTCAACCGATTGGAATCTTTACAAGAGAAGAAATAGAATTTCTGAATCTCTCCTCTAGAGTCTGGATATCAAAATCCAGACTTCTATCTTCTGCCATTGTTTCAATGCCGATAAACAAATCTTTTCTTGGAACCAAATCCTTTTTTTTGGCAAACCTGGAAGACTGGTAAACGGAAAATGCTAAAATGGACAACAACCTATAACCGCTAGCAACTGTTCTGCGATTCCTTAAAACTGATATAGCGCCCATCGGAACAATGTCTTGGTTATTACCATTAGTAGAAAGAGATTGTACTGACCCAGGCATACTATCTCTCCTCACTTCAGCTGTAAGATGAGTCGACATAAGACCTAATCCAGAAAGACCTGCAAATGTCCCCGGTTTTTCAGATAACATCAAAGGGAATTCACCATTTTCTTTTGGTTCATATAGATAATTCAAAAAACGATCCACCCAAGTAAACCAAACTGCCATCACATTCTGCAATCGATCTGCAGCAAAACTGACTTGGGCTGCATAAAACCCTCCGCCTTCTGCAAAGCGAACTTCAGAATTCTCTGATTTAATCAAAACTGGATTATCCGAAAGAGAATTTAACTCTTGTTCTACGATTTTTGCAACAGAAATGACTTCATCTAGAAGAGAACCTAGAATTTGCGGGATACATCGAATGGAATATATATCTTGGATTCTATTTCCCTCTTGTTTCTCTTTGGAGTTCTTGGAAACAATCGGATAAAGAATACGAACAATTTCTTTTGGTCCATCAAATTGTTTGTGGTTATGATAGGCCGGATGGAAGGCGTCAGAGAATACAGAATGAAAACTAAAAAGATACTGCAAAAGTTCTAAGGAAAAAGACAGAATGTTTCGAAATTCAAGGACTTGTAGCCCAAGGAGAGCAGTTGTAAAACTAGTTCCGTTAGTAAGAGAGATTGCTTCTTTTGCCTGGGGTGTCCAAGGGAAACCAGGAATTTGAGTAACCCCACCATTCCAACGACTTGGCCCTAAGTCTTTACCTCTGCCAGTAAACCCAGACTCACCAAGTAAAGCCAATGGAATATAACTTAAAGGGATCAAATCTCCAGAGGCTGAAAGAGAACCCCTTTCCGGTAAAACAGGAATACAATCCATTTCCAACAGTGTATTCAATAGTTCTAATGTTTCAAAACGAATCCCTGATCCACCAAGTGATAAACAATGAATCCTTGCCGCAAGGACAGCTCTTGCTTCTTTATGAGTTAAATTTGAGAATGGAATTCCTTCTAGAGAAAAAACAGGTTCAACTGTTAAATGATAAATCAAAGACTTTTGGATTTTTTCCATATCTTCGTTGGATCGGAAGGCGTGAGGACCAAATCCTGTATGGATTCCATAAATCAATTTATATTCTGATGACTTAAGAATTGATTCTAATTGTTTTCTTTCCTCTGCTAACAAAAGACGAACATTCGATAAATGGGGAAACGACCCAGAATGGGATAAAGATTCGAGTAAAGATAAATTCAAAATAATTTAAAACCGGGGAAATTCCCCGGTTTGTCCAAAAGTTTAGACGAAGAATACGAAGGTAATTAGGATAAATACAGGAACTAAAATTCCCATAGAGTATGCTAAGTATCCACCGAAAGATGGCATCTTCACTTTGTTTTCTTCTGCAACAGATTTTACCATAAAGTTAGGAGCATTACCGATATAGGTATTGGCACCCATAAAGACAGCACCCACGGAAATGGCTTTTAGAATTTCTTCCGCTTGGACATTTCCAATAAACTGACCGAGTGTGAGAGGAGCCGCAGCACCTGCTGGAGTGAGAAGACCAGAAGCTAACGAACCAAAGGTGAGGTAAGTTGGAGCATTGTCTAATACGGAAGAGAAAGCCCCTGTTGCCCAGAAAAATTGCCAGTTTTCTGTAATTCCCAGTTCCTTACCATGTGCTTCGAGAAGTACTAATGCAGGAATCATGGTAATAAAAATACCAATGAAAAGATATGCCACTTCTTGGATTGGATGAAGTGTAAAGTTGTTAAACTTACGATCAGCTTCTTTAGAAGTAAACTTAGAAAGTCCAATGAGTACAAGTAATACTGCTTCACGGACGAATCCTAAAGTTGGCGTGTTGTTGATTTCTGGGATGTAGTTACTGTTTAAAAAAGCAACTGCCAAAATCACACCAAACAACCAAATGAAGTTCACTTGACCGCCAATGGAAAATGGAGTGGCGAGTTTATCGTCTTTTTTAAGATCTTTTTTGGTTTCTTTTTTATAAGCAAGGGTATCCCAAATAAAATACACAACTAGTAAGATACCTACTGCGAGTAACATTTCAGGTAAAAGTTTGAATGTCCAAGTGAAAGGAACTCCTTTCAAATAACCAAGAAATAGTGGAGGATCACCGAGTGGTGTTAAAGATCCACCAATGTTGGAAACCAGGAAGATAAAAAATACAACTGTATGAACCACATGTTTTCTTTCGCTATTTGTTTTTAACAAAGGACGAATGAGTAACATAGATGCCCCAGTAGTTCCAATAAAGGAAGCAAGACCAGCACCAATTAACAAATACAATGTGTTGTTTAGTGGTGTAGCGTGAATGTCTCCCTTGATCACAATTCCACCGGAAATATAAAACAAAGATCCTAGTAAAATGATGAAAGGAATATAATCAAAGAAAACCGTGTGCACAATATTATGGCTGTAACCATAAATGAGAAGAACCACAAAAGAAATGGCTCCCAGTCCGACGGCAAGGATCAATTTGTTATTATTGTCTTCCCACCAATGAGAAGTTTTGTGAGAGGCAACCGGTAAGATTGCAATGGAAAGTAATATGGCAACAAAAGGCAATACCGACCAATACGGTAGTTCCTGATGCACTGATTCGCCGTGTGACGAATGTCCTGTTTCTTCCTGAGTGGTTGTCTGCGCCTGAACCGGAGTTGGGTCCTCAGCAAATAAACCTGCTGTTGTCACAGACAAACAAACTAGGAATACTATCATTGTGAGAAGCTTCTTCAACATGCTCACCATCCTATTTTTTTAGGACAGCTTACCTGAAATCGAAACCTCGTGGAACTAAAAAAACCGAGATTCTCCAATTTTTAAAGGGACCAATCGTTCTTCGGAGATTCCCGACCGTTTGAGCTCTTCTTTGGTGCGGGGCACAGGAGAATCTAGTTTTTCATCGGAAAGGACGAAGGTCATGTAGTGCATTGGGACCATATACTTTGCTTTCAGATCCGCAAAAGCTTGGACCGCTTCTTTTGGATCCACATGAACCGCCTCCATCATCCAACGAGGTTCAGTGGCACCGATTGGCAAAATCGCGACATCAATTTCTCCCAATCGTTCCGCCACTTCTCGGAAATGGGTATAATAACCGGTATCTCCTCCAAAGTAAACTTTTTCCTTTTTGCCAGAAATGAGAAAACTCCCCCAGAGAGATTCGTTTCGATCGAAAAGCCCTCTTCCACTGAAGTGTTGAGTGGGTGTAAAAGTAATTTCAATATCCTTCCATTTTGTATCCTCCCACCAATCCATCTCCCTAACATTTTTCATTCCTTCACCTAACAATAATTTTTTGTTACCAAGACCGGTAAGTATGAGAGGATGGAATTTTTCCTCTAATTGTTTGAGTGTAGGTAAATCTGTATGATCGTAGTGGTTATGCGATAAAACCACTACGTCAATGGGTGGTAATTCTTCGATTTTAAGCCCTGGAGGTGTATAACGTTTTGGACCAATAAAACCAACGGGAGAACATCTTTCACTCCAAATGGGATCTGTAAGAATATTCACTCCGTCAATTTGGATAAGAGTTGTAGCATGTCCTATCCAAGTCACCGAAAGTTTTGAAAAATTTGCATTTAGCTCCTTTCCATCATTTCCAACCACAGGAAAGGGTGGGTAGTCGGCAGGATCCAAACTAATCGGTAACTGGAACCTTTGGAATTGCCAAACAAAAAGATCAGAGAGGCCTTTTGGTTGAATGTTGGGATTTGGATTTTGGAATCCATTTTTTGTGTGGTGGGATTTGCGAACGTTAGCGTCTGCAAAACAGGATAAAACTAAAAGAACAAGGAGGAAAGGTAAGGATAGGAACTTCACGTGGATTAGACGAAAAACAAACTTCGTATGTTTGGAATTTTCGATTGCGTTTTTTTACAGAAGAACGATCATTCTTTTTACTATGTTTAGGTATGATGAGACGAAGGATCTGATGATAGCCTATGCGAAATGGCGAGATACAGTGGACCGCACGGAGGGAAGCGAAACCGTGTTTGGTGCCAATGCTGAAGTTTCGGAAATTGCGAGAGATCTGAGAGAAGATGCAGAATTCGAACTAAGAATTTTAATCCAAGATTTAAAAAAACAAAATCCTGCTGCTATCAAAGAATGGGTGGAAGTCACCAAACAATATCTACACAAAGTTGAATCGTCCATTCCGGAAGAACAAATCCAAAAGAGAAAACAGATAGCACGAGATTGGAAGTATTCCCGTTCTCCACTGGGAATTTCTGTTCGTTATCCACACCCTTCACAGTATTGGGGGAGTGGGATTGGTTTTTTAGGTCCGGAATTCGACTGGTAAGATTCTGAAGGTTTCCGAATCCTATTACCAATGGATTCTATCTTTTTTACTCTTTCCAAACTTGCGACAGTTCTACTCTACCCACTCCCATTTTTTTTCCTATTGGCTCTGGTAGTCCTCCTAAAAACCAAGTCAGGCCACCGGAAGTTTCGACTCTTCCAAATTATTTTATTTTTATACTTAACATCCAATGTTTATGTTTCCAACTTCCTTCTCCAAACTTTGGAAAAAGACTACCCTCCCGTAAAAATTTCCGACCTTCCCAAATCGGACGTTGCAATCGTGTTAGGTGGAATGATCCAAACAATCTCAGCTCATCCTGGTAGACCAGAACTCACTGACTCAGCAGACAGACTAACAGATGCTGTGCGAATCTACAAAGCCGGGAAGGTAAAAAAGATTTTGTTTACCGGTGGATCTGGACTTCTTTTTGCCGATACCTATCGTGAAGCAGATCTTGCCAAAGAAATATTCATTGATTTAGGGGTTCCTGAAAAAGATTTAATTTGGGAAAACCAGTCTCGGAACACATACGAGAATGCTGTGGAAACAAAGAAGTTACTCCAGGAAAAAAAATTAGAAAAAACAATCCTCATCACCTCTGCCTTCCATATGAAACGTGCGGCAGGTTGTTTTGAAAAACAAAAGATTCCTTTTGTTCCCTATCCGACAGACTATCGTTCCACCAATCTAAATGCGGGTGCCTTTGAACTTTACGTTCCGTCGGCAAGTTTTTTAGACCAAACCTCTCTAGCGGTCAAGGAGTGGGTGGGATATTTCGTTTATCGCTACAAATCCTTTTTATAACATATGCATTTCCCTTGTTTTTTAAAGACCTTTTTGTTTGACCGAAACTTGCAATCAGAGAGGCTAGAGGAAAGACGGGAATTCGTCTAAAGAATGGATTATGAATCGTAAGTTTTTAACTCTTTTGTTTCTCATCGGGCTTTCTCTTGGCGGGATTGCATATTTTTCCTCTCAGGAAACATCCTATCTCCTTTTGGATGCTTCGGAACTAGCAGCCAACCAAACCAAATACTCAGACCAAAACCTACGAGTCAGAGGATTTGTGCGGGTGGGGAGTCTTGTCCGCGAGGGGAAAAAAGCCAAATTTGATTTGGAACTAAATGATCAAATTATCCCTGTATTATTTACAGGAGCTACACTTTTACCTGATGCCTTCAAAGAAGGTGCTAGAGCTCGCGTGGACGGAAAGTTAGACCACGGAGTTCTTGTTGCCACTCATGTAGAAGCCAAATGTGCTTCCAAATATGAAGCGGGATACGCCGAGGAACAATGAACAATTTAGGAACCATCCTTCTCTCTGCCTCTCTTGCCATATTAGTTTTTTCCGCCCTACAAACCATCTACGGAATTTATAAACAAGAACGAAAGGCCATCGAACTAGGCCGCCTAGCTCTGATGACAAATCCCTTTGTCATCATCTTAACCTTTACGGTTTTACTCACACAACTCGTAAGATCAGACTATAGCAACTATTATGTGGTCATGCACTCAAGCGAGCACTTACCGTTGTTTTATAAAATGACATCCATTTGGTCTGGATCTTCTGGAAGTTTGTTATTTTGGAATTTAATTCTAAACGTTTTTACTTTCATTGTTTTATGGCAAACACGTAAGTCCATTGAAGATAGAATACCGATGATGAATCTCATCCTTGCGGTTCTTTCTGGATTTTTTTCTTTCCTCGCTGTTTTTTATGGAGATGCGCAACCATTCCGTGAATTTGTTCCAGAAGCAGCTGCGGGCCGCGGACTCAATCCCCTCCTACAACATTGGGCGATGATCATCCATCCGCCGATTCTATATATTGGTTATGTGAGTATTTCCATTCCTTTTGCCATTGCGATGTCTGCTCTTGTGTCGGGACAACTTTCGGAAGATTGGATGAAGTTCATTCGTAAATGGACTTTGTTCTCCTGGTTTTTTCTTGGAACGGGAATCTTACTTGGATCCAAGTGGGCCTATGAAGAGTTAGGTTGGGGTGGGTATTGGGCTTGGGATCCAGTCGAAAATGCATCTCTTATGCCTTGGTTACTCACAAGTGCGTTTGTCCATTCCGTTGTGATCCAAGAAAGAAGGGGAATGTTAAAGTTCTGGAATATGTTACTTGTGATCCTTGCCTTTCATTTTAGTTTGCTTGGAACTTGGATCACTCGTTCGGGAGTACTCGAAGGCCCTCATAGTTTTTCCAAGTCAACCATTGGAACTCCTTTTATCATTTATATCATAGGTAGTTTTTTATTTTTTACAGGTTTTGTTGTGTATCGAAGAAAACAACTCACTCCTGAAAGAAACTTAGAGGCCATTACTTCCAAGGAAGGAAGTTTTCTTTTAAATAACTTTTTGCTCGTCCTTTCTACCGCAGCTATTTTGTTAGGTGTTTTTTCGCCTCTTTTGTATGGAAAAGAATTTAAAGCTCCTTGGTTTAATTCTTGGGGAGTTCCCGCTGGGATTTTTCTTTTGCTTTTGATGGGGGCTGCCCCACTTCTCGCATGGAGAAAAGGAGCAGGAGCTGTATTCTTTTCCACTCTTCTCAAACCCTTAATTGCTGGACTTGTCGGTGGGGGACTTTACATTCTTTTTTATTCTCAAAACTTTACCAAACCAGATAGTAAGTATGGCGATGTTTTGGCAGAAGTATATTCTGTGCTGACAGTGGCAATCGGCGTATTTACTATTTCAGGAATCATCCAAGAATATTACAGAGGAATTCGAGCACGTAGAGAAGAATTTCAAAACGAAAACTTTTTTGTCGCTGGATACCGAATGTTACTCAAAAACAAACGTCGGTATGGTGGATACTTAGTACACTTTGCGCTCGTTTTAATTTTTATTGGATACGCAGGTAATGCTTTTAAAATTAATACTTCAGTTCGTTTCTTTTATGAACTGCAACCACCGACATCGGAAGAAATTATTTACCAATCCATTGACAAAGCAATGATAGGTGGATACCAAATCGAAGCCTCCACACTTAAATTGAAACCTGTGTTAATTTCTGGACTCGGCGGGGAACCAAACATCCAAAACGTGATTGTCTCTCAAGAAGGAACTTATGGAATCTTTCGAGGTACAAATAAACTAGGTGACCTAACAACAGAACGTAGGTTTTATCCTCAAATTTCCCACCTAACAGGGGATTTCGAAACCCATATTCCTACTAGTGAACCTGCGATCCTTTCCATGACCAAAGAAGATTTTTATATCCAACTTGGGGCAATTGAAACCTCGGATTTAAAATCAGAAAACCCAGATCTACCATTGATGTTTATGCAATATTATTTCACTCCTGGTTCAGAGATGGATAAACTAAAGTTTTTCCTCAACTTCCCAAGACAAATTGTGGCAAACCTGGAAGTTTGGGTAAACCCGCTGGTCAAACTAATTTGGATAGGATCTCTTCTCTATTTTCTATCGGGAATCTTCTTATTATTACCTGCAGGCGAAAACAAAAAGAAGACGGTAAGTTAGGATGAAGTTTTGCACTCAAAGAAAAAATCAATTGATGAATGAATCCGCTTTGTCTCACACAAATATTTGGAATCAATCCATAAACAAATTTTACATTCTGGTTGTTGGATTATGTTTATTAGTTCCTAACATACTGTTGGCACAAAAAACAACCACCAACCTCAAAGACGAGGCACAGATCCAAACTTTTTTAAAAGTTACGGAACAAATTCGTTGTATTTGTTTGCCAAGTCTTCCCATTCAATCTTGTTCGTTTAACATGTGTGCGGCGTCAAGTTATCTTAAAACATTTATTGAAAACCGAATCAAAGATGGGATGAAAGAAAAAGAAATCATTTCTAAAATGGAAAATGGATTTGGAAATTCTGTTTTAAAAGACCCGATTGTTGTGATGTTTCAAGAAAATGGAAACCAAGGGATGGTAGATTCCATCGTATATGGATTTGGACCAAAAATTTTAGCACAACCTGACGGAACCTGGATCAACTTTACTTTGTTTGCTATTGGAATTCTTGGACTTTTTAGTATCTATCAATATGGAACGAGAAAGAAAAAAGACCCAAAAGAACCAAACGTAAGACCAACATCAGGTGACTTAAAAACCACCACAGAACAAATCAAAAACAAAATTCGTAAATTCGAAGACGAAACCTAAAACAAATTTAAAAACAAAACTAAGTTAAGCCGGTTAGCGAGAGTTCCATTTCTCTCTAACTCGGACGAGTTCCTCTACCAAAGTCTGGATATCATTTAACTTTAACTTGGCATTCAAACTGATTCGTAACCGTGGTGTCGGAACTGTTGGGGGACGTATGGCTCGAACATCCAAACCTTTTTCTTGTAATCCGTTTGCGTAAAACAAAGCCTCTTTCTCTGTTTCGAGAAGAAGAGGGACAATATGCGAAGTAGTCTCTGTAATAGAAAATCCATTTTGTTTAAGAGAATTTTTTAGACCATTTGCTAATGAAAGTAAATCGGCTCTTTCTTTGTCCATAGTACCAAGAAAAGATAAAGCAAACGAGGCAAGTTCCGAAATCATTGGGAGGGGTGCTGTTGAAAAAATAAAAGACCGCATTACATTCACCAAATGGTCACGGCCGATTTTTTTTGTGACAATGATCCCACCTTCAAGCCCCAAAGATTTTCCCAAAGTATAAACCCTGTAATCGATAGATTTAATTTCTGATAAAGTTAAATCACGGAACACAAGCCCTTTCCCACTAGAACCATAAATCCCAAAGGCATGGGCCTCATCTAAAACCAAAACAAATCCGAATTCTCTTTTTAACTCAAGCAAGGTTTTTAAATCGGGAGAATCACCATCCATACTAAACAAAGTTTCGGTCACAACGATTCGTTTTTTCTTATACCCTGGATCATCGATGTTTGCCTTTTCTAATAAAGTGCGCAGGTGGTTTAAATCTAAATGATTGTAGTATTTTTTTTGGGCACCAGAAATTCGGATTCCATCTAAAATTGAAGCGTGGTTGAGTCTATCGCTAAACACAAAACAGTCGGGAGCAGCAATGGAATCAATGAGTCCGAAATTCGCAGTGAATCCCGTGGATACCAATAGAGCCGCCTCTCCTTCCACAAAATGAGCAAACTCCGATTCAAACTTGTCCATCGACATTCTGTTGCCTCGGACCAAACGTGAGGCAGTGGATCCAAATGGATAAACCTCTTTCTTCGTTTGGAAAAACTCCAACATACGAGGATTAGTTGCAAGCCCCATATAATCGTTGGAACAAAAATCAATTCCTTGGTAAACCTTGGTTTCCCGAAACAATTGTTTTTCGTGAATGGAATCTAGCTTTTTTTGGACTTCTTCCCAGTGAGTGGCCATTGACTGCCAGTTTTCTTTTTCTAGATTTTTTTCCGATTTAATTTTTAACCCAATTTGTTAGAATGATCCCATAAATGAGCCTTCTTCCTCCCGACCTCATCCATAGAATTCGTTCTGCAACGAATGTTCTGTTTCTGACGGGTGCAGGTATCTCCAGCGAAAGTGGGATTCCGACCTTTCGAGGGGATGGGGGGTATTGGAAAAAATTCAAAGCAGAAGAACTTGCCACCCCGGAAGCCTTTGCCGCCCATCCCGAGGTGGTTTGGGATTGGTACGATTATCGGAGAAATGTTTGTTTTGAAGCCAAACCAAACGAAGGACACCTAACTATTGCAAGATGGCAATCGTATTCAAAAACTGTAAACCTCATCACTCAAAATGTCGATGGGCTCCACCCTAGGGCAGGAAGTCGAAATCTCCTTGAAATTCATGGTAATATTTTTCGTGCAAGGTGTACGGGATGTGGCGACAAATTTGCCTTAGGGGAAGATGGGATCAAACAAAAAGGCATAAAGTATTGTCCGAATTGTGAATCTCTTTTACGACCAGACATCGTTTGGTTTGGAGAAAGTTATGATAACCGCTTACTGACAAAGGCTTGGGAACAAAGCAAACAAACTCAAGTTGTGTTTGTGATCGGAACAAGTGCCAATGTTTCTGTCCCTGCTAATTTAGCCCTTACCGCCATCCGCAATGGTGCCCTTGGGATCGAAATCAATCCAGAATCCACAACCCTCACTCCTTCGATGCAAGTTCATTTTGGAGGTAAATCAGGAGAGACTCTTCCTGAAATATTTAAGGAAGTATTTCCGGATGTTAGTCAAAAGTAAAATTTGGATTAGCCGAGACGCATCAAATTCGAAGATCAAATTTTTTCATCAGTCATATCAAAATTCAATAAAAAAGAGATTATTATGTTAACCATCTTTCTACTCGTACTTTCCAATATCTTTATGACCTTTGCTTGGTATGGACATTTAAAATTTGCAAAGTCAAACAATATGTTTTATATTATTTTGTTTTCCTGGGGTATTGCATTTTTCGAATATGTACTGATGGTCCCTGCAAACCGCATTGGATATACAGTTTATAAATTTGAAGGGTTTCAACTCAAGATCATCCAAGAAGTGGTGACCATTTTTGTTTTCATTCTTTTTGCGACCATTTTCCTCGGAGAAAAAATCAAATGGAACTATATCGTTAGTTTTGGATTGATCCTTCTTGCTGGATATTTTGCTTTTGGATTTGGACCTAAATCAAACGGACACTAAAAAAGAAACTAACTCTTCTGCAATTTTCTCTTTGGGAAGCGGGCCAATTTCTTTTTCTAGACCACTAACACCAAATATACGAATTGTAGAATCCACTTCACCAAAACCTTTTCCTGAGCCAACATAGTTTCCAACAATAAACGTAAGGCCTTTTCGAATCAGTTTGTCTTTAGCATGTCGCTCTAATTCTCTTGTTTCAGCAGCAAAACCGACTCGAAGGGAATTTAAAATTTTATGTTCCGCAACATACTCGGTCACTTGTTGTAACACATCAGGATTTTCTTCTAACTCTAGAAGAAGCCCCTTAGTACCTTCCGAGGTTTTTTCCTTTTTAATCTTATGTTCTGCGGTCATGATCGGGCGGAAATCTGCAGGTGCAGCCGCCATCACAAGTAAACTATCGTTAGAAATTTCGGATAAAACGGCATCTCTTAATTGGATTGTTGTTTCTACTTCGATGTTCCGAATGGCTCCCGTAACATGGGAATATCGTTCCAAGGTATTGCCATGAATATAAACTACTTCCACAGGGTATTTTAAAAATGAAGTGGCTATTTCAAAACCCATTTTTCCAGAAGAAGCATTGGAAATATAACGCACAGGATCAATCCATTCCCTAGTAGGTCCGGAGGTAACGATGACTCGTTTAAATTTTAGATTCATGAATTGGTTGTATGGAGTTTAATGATTTGTTCCATGATGGATTCAACCGTAGCTAGTTTACCGTATCCCTCATCCCCACAAACCACAATCCCTTTATCGGGAGAAACAATGGTAACTCCATCCGATTCTAGGGTTTTTAAATTTCTTTGTACAGCCGGGTGTAAATACATTCCTGGGTTCATAGAAGGAGCCACTAACACGGGAGAGGTGCATGCAAGATAGGTGGAGGTTACTAAATCGTCCGCAATGCCGTTGGCCATTTTTCCAATGATATTTGCCGAGGCTGGAACCACTGCCAATACGGAAGCAATGTTTTTGATTTCGATATGAGCCATTCCCGTATCAAACTCATCCACTCTCACCGGTTTTCCCGTTAGAGCTTCGAATGTAATTTTTCCAACAAATTTGGTGGCATTAGAAGTCATGATCACACGAACTGGATATCCTTGTTTGGTAAGTCCTCTTACCAAATCACAAGCTTTGTAGGAAGCAATGGATCCAGAAACAGCAATCACAATTTCTTTCATTTACCTGTCCTCATAAGAAAGTTCTCGTTCCAATTCGGAATCATTATCTTCTTCCAATTTAGGAGTAAACAAAATGGAGATAATCTTATTTCCTTCCATTTTTTTTACTTTAAGGCTTCCTTTTTTGATTTGAACAATGCTACCTTCTTTGGGCATATCTTCGTTCTTTTCCATAAAGTAACCTGCAATCGTTCGAACCTCTTCCATATCAGATGGTTCTTCCCCTTCTAAGATACCGGATAAACTAGAAAGTTCCGTCTCTCCATCAAGGGTGATTGCTTTTGTTTTTTTGTTCTTCGAAGTTACATCTACTTCATCCGTATCTGTTTCATCTCGAATTTCACCAAAAAATTCTTCGATAATATCTTCTAACGTTAGTAAGCCGGACACTCCACCGTATTCATCAATCACGATTGCCATGTGTTGTTTTTTCTCACGGAGTTTTGTCATCACTCGTTCGATGGACATAGATTCTGGAACTTTTACAAAATCCTTTTCCATAATGACTGTGATTTTTTCTTTTTTGCCTTTGGCAGAAAGGTGGGCCGCTTGCCATTTTAAATACTTTTGTACGTGAACAATCCCAACGATTCGATCTAAGGTTTGGTCATAAACAGGATATCTTGAAAAACTATGTTCGGCGATGAGTGGGAGCATTTTATCGATCGTAGATTCTTGTGGAATTCCGATGATCGAAAGCCTATGTGTCATTACATCTTTGGCAGTGTGTTCTGAAAAATCAAAAGTCTTTTGGATGAGTTGCATCTCTGCATTGTCAATCCGACCTTGTTTCCGTTGTTCCTCAATGATGATCATTAGTTCTTCAGCTGAATGAACATACTTATCGCCAGTCCGTTGCAAACGGAAAAGTGTGAGAATCCCTCCTGCCAAACGGTTCATAATGAAAGTGACAGGGAAAAACAAATAGTAGAACAGCCACATAGGCCCAGAAACACCAAGCGCAATGGACTCTGTGTTTTGGATGGCCAATGTTTTAGGAACAAGCTCTCCTAAAATCACATGCAAAAGTGTAATGAGAGTAAATGAAACTCCAATCGAAATGCTGTGGATGGTCACAAGATCCAATTCAATTTGGAACATATGGAGGAATCCAGAAACAACACTTGCAAACAAAGCTTCGCCAATCCATCCAAGAAGTAGGCTTGCGACAGTAATTCCCACTTGGCAGACCGACAACATATCATCAATTTTTGAGACAGCTTTTTTGGTGATATGAGCCATAGCTCTGTTTTCTTTGACAAGCTCCTCAAGACGAGAAGGCCGGATGGAAACCATGGCAAATTCGGCTGCGACGAAGAAACCATTGACAAAGACGAGGAGGAAGATGAGAAAGATGCCGATTATTTCCATAGAAACTCGAACACCACTAAAGTATTATGATCAGGGTCCATTGGTATGAGGAATAGAATTAAGTATTTTGGACCGATCTCCCAGTGTCGCCTACAATTTGGCTCATTTTGGCCGGAAATGAACAGGATCTAGGGATTTCGTCCAAAAGATTTTACAGTCATTATGTCGCTCTTATTGGACCGTAGCCTGGATCCAAACTCCCTCGTCTCGGTATTTAGAAGGATCTGCAAGGCCAAAGACCGAACCAGAATCCATAACAGGAAGGGTTGGCAGATATCCAATTTTTTTTGTCCCCGAACGAAACCAAAAATGCAACCATTGGTAGTGCCAAGAGTAATCCGACCAAGACTTCCCGATGACACGATCTGTATATACAACCATCCGAGGAACCGTACGATAGTCGATTCTGCGGAATAGTTTTAAAAAAGGAATCTCTTCTAGATTCCCTGAGTCCAATTTACAAGACCAAGAAAGGTTTGTGACTTGATTCATAGAACTAGCGTTTGCTGGGAAATCCCAAAGGTGTAGTCTTTCTTTTTCTTTTAAAATCCTAGAACCTTCGAAATAGGCTGTATCCACAAGATTCATCCCTTTTCCTTCCAGAGAACGCATGTTTTGTGGACATTTCCACGAAAATACACCAAGTGGTTTGTGAGGGTCAGAACTTGGTAGGAGCGAAAAGAAAAATACAATTTGAGTTTCACGTATTTCTTTTTTGAGAGATCGCATTAAACTTGCGCCTGATTCATTTAAATAAATTTGTAATGAATCGTTATCTTTGTTTGCATTCACAAGATCTCTCACGGATTCAATGATTTCTGAATTGTCTGGCCTTTGGGAATGAATGACCTTCCAACTCAGTTGGTTTCTTTTGGATTCCTTGGGATTGAAAGTAAAAAGATAAATCTCTTCTTTGTATGGTAATAAAAGAACCGATGGTAATTTGGCAGATTCTAAGTTCCGAACAGATTCTTCTTCGTTTTTTCTTTGGAATTGGCTTTCGGTTTCTCTGCTATCTGCATAAGTGGAATCAAAAAATTTAGATTCCCTGGCTGTCGAAAATCCAGAGAGGTATTGGAATTGTTTGTCAACAAACTGAATTTGGAACAAAGAATGAGGACTACCTTTTAAACTCCGCGTCCACTTGACGGAATTGTATTTGTAGAGAGAATCCAAAAGCCCCCATACGTCCCCATCATCTCGCAAATGGCTGAGAGCATATTCAAAAAATAAATCCGTTGAAAAAGCAAGTGGTCTATAGTTGCGAATATAATACAAATCTTCATAAAGATTGTTTTGTAGATAATCCGAAACCCCATCACGAATGTTTCCATTCACTGGGCCTTTTTTTCCAGAAGCCGTATGTGCAAAAACAAAACCAAAATTACGAAGAAACTCTGCTGCATAAAAAGCATTTTCTTCATCCAAAATCCCCCTACTCTTTGTTAGTTCAATAGTAGATTTACGAAATTCCTTTCGATAAATTTGGTTATAACCTTGTAAAATGGTGGCGGCATATTCCAACCTCCTCCATTTTTTTTCCTGAGCCATATAGATGATTTCATCTGTCATTCGAGAGGATAACTCAGGATTTTGGTCCATTAACATTTGAGAAATTCTTAGTTTAGGCCAAATATCTGCTTCGCTTAATTTTTCTGGATCTTTGATTTTTTGAAGTGCTTTCAGTGCCGCTTCTGATCCATTCACCTTGTATAAAGATACAGATATTAAATCTTTCACTCCAGTGATGGACATAGGTTCATTCAGAAAAGGATGGTGAATGTCAGTCGACCAATTATTCAAATCGAGTTTTAAATAATAATCTAAAGATTTTTTATAATCTTTTTGAAAATATGCAAGAGCACCTAACTTAACATACACACGATTTAAAATGGATGTTTTTTTTCCTTTGGCTGATCTCAGAAAGTTTAATAGGGATTCTTCTGCTGCGGGATAGTCGCCCAAAAGGATTTGAAAAAATGCCATTCTTTCGTTTGAATTTTCACCAATAGATCCATCTGTGATTTTTTCTAAATCCATCATCATTTTTTGAAAATGAATTCCTTCTCTAACAAAACCAAGAAAGGAAAGTTTGGCAGGAAGATCTTCGTCCACTCGATCCAATAAAGGAATCCATTCCAAATTGGGATCTTCAAAAAAAGGAGAACTAACTCGCATGATGTTCACAAAATGTTTATGCATGTCCTTCTCTTTCCCGGAAGGAAGGTCAATGTAATACTGCAAACGGAAAACGCGGCATAAAGAATAATACGGTTTGTTCTTTTGGCAATCCATTCGGATCATGGATTTTTTTTCATCTTCCCCTGTTTGAAAAAGATTGGTTCGCATATTTTTGGCTAGGTTACGAAAGTAAAGATTGGGTTCTTTTTGAATGTAAGTATCTAGGATTTTGATCGCCTGAACTTCCTCACCTTGCGATTGTTTCCAGAGAGATGTTAGTAAAAAATCGGCAAAAGAATATTCCCCTTTTTTGGTTCTTAAATCATAAAGAATGTTTGCGATCCCCACTTTATCTTTTTTGCGAAGGTAGTACTCCCCTAACATTAGATAGTAATCGATCTCCTGGATCTGGGACATCCCTTCTGGAGTTTTGAATCGAAATTCATCGCGACCATTTAATATTTCTTTTCCCTGGATGAAAAGTTTTGCAGTTGTTCCCGCTACAACCCAACCATGATTTCTTAGGGATTGGCTCATCAAATTTCCAGAAAAAAAGAAGGAAATACCGTAGAGGAAAATAGAAAGTGACAGGCGATTCATCATCGTATCCATTATTCTTTAGGACCAATCGTTTTGGTCAAGTGACATAACAATTCATGGCAGAAAGTTTCAACTACCAATCCATTGTGGAGAGTTTTGACGAATTCCTAATCTACCTAGATCCCTTTTTAGAAATTCAATTTTCACGCACCTCTCCTAATCTCTATCTGCCACCAGATTCCATTTCCGCAGGGAAACATATCAATGACCTTCATATCACTCCAAGAGATGCACTGATCCTTGCCAACCTTTGCCAAGAAACCTTAGCAAGACGAACTCCTTTCCAATTCACAACAACACTTCTAGGAAATCCTTTTCGTATCTCAGGACGATATTTGGAATCCAAAAATATACCTGGGGTGATTTTACGTGGAGAACCAAATTTCAGCATTGAAAATGTGATTTTAGATAGTGGTCCCTATGTCATTTTTCGGTTTAAATTTGATACAGAATTTTTAACAACCTATGTGTCACCGAATGTCTCGCTGAACCTTGGTTATCAGACCGGTGACTTTAAAAAAGGGATGTTAAAACCTGACGACCTCATCCATCCCGAAGATCGAGACAAAGCAATTCAGGAAGAAAAAGACTCCATAAAAAACAAATCGCGGACGTATCAAAGAGAGTTTCGATTCCAAAAACAAGACGGTACATACATTTACGTTTCAGTTTATAGCGTTGTTAGTTATTTTAATTCCATACCTACTGAAAAAATTTCTTATCTCATAGACATCACAGAAAGAAAAGACAAAGAACTAGAAATTCTCAAACAACGAGATGAACTGGCACGGATCAAACTTTTGTTTGAAGAAACCAATGCTGCTGCAAATGTAGGATCCTGGGACGTTGATTTAACAACTAATACACTTTTTTGGGCAAAAGAAACAAAACGAATCCATGAAGTTCCTGATGACTATATTCCTCAATTAAAAACCGCTTTTGAATTTTACCCACTAGAATCCCAAAAACAAATGTTACGAGATGCTTTTGACAAAGCAGTGACTAAAGGGACATCATATGATTTGGTTTTACAAATCAAAACCAAATCAGGAAAACTCAAATGGGCCAGGGCCATTGGACATTCCGTATTTAAAGATGGGAAATGTATTCGAGTTTTCGGTAGTTTTCAGGACATTACAAGAAGTGTAAATTTAGACAAACAAAAAGAAGATGCTCTTTCTAAATTAGAAACCATTTTAGATGCAACCACTCATGTGACTATCATCGGTGCAGATACTACAGGTATCATTACTCACTTCAACAAAGGTGCTGAATACCATTTGCAATACGATGCAGAAGAGGTAGTTGGCAAAACTTCACCAGCTATTTTTCATAGACAGGAAGAAATAGAAGCACGCTCAGCCATTTTATCAAGTGAATTCGGAATTCCCATTGTTGGATTTGATACCTTTATCCACAAGGCAAAGTTAGGTGAGTATGATTCCCATGAGTGGACTTATGTTCGCAAAGACAAAACAGAATTTCCCGTACAGCTCGTAGTTACTGCTACAAAAAACAAAAAAGGTGAAATCACAGGATATCTCGGCATAGGAATTGATATTTCCGCACACAAGGCCACCGAAGAAGCCTTACGTGCCAGCGAAAGTCGTTGGCAATTTGCCCTTGAAGGTTCAGGAGATGGAATTTGGGATTGGAATTCTCAAACGAACAAAGTATTCTTCTCCAACCAGTGGAAAAATATGTTGGGGTATTCGGAAGATGAAATTGGAACTGATATTTCGGAGTGGGAATCAAGAGTCCATCCGGAAGATAAACCCAATTATTTTTCCGACCTAGACAAACATTTTGAAGGGAAAACTGCTGTTTACGTCAACGAACATCGGATGTTGTGCAAAAATGGATCCTACAAATGGATTTTAGATCGTGGGAAAGTAATTGAATGGACGGAAGATGGGAAACCACTCCGAATGATTGGAACCCATACCGATATCACCGAACGTAAGTTACTCGAAAATGCACTTATTGTCGCAAGAGAAAATGCAGAAAAAGCATCTCAAGCAAAATCAGACTTTCTTGCCAATATGAGTCATGAAATCCGAACTCCTCTCAATGGAGTGATTGGTTTCTCAGACTTACTCATGCGGACAGAACTCAATCAAGTACAGAAAAAATATATGGAAACAGTATATCTTTCTGCAAATTCATTGCTCGATCTCATCAACGATATTTTAGATTTTTCTAAAATTGAATCGGGAAAAATGGAACTATATAAGGAGAGAATCAATATTTATGAATTACTCCACCAGATTGCGGAGATCGTCAAACACAAAGCATACGAAAAAGGATTAGAACTAATCCTAAACATATCGCCGAAAGTTCCAAGGAATATCTTTGTCGATTCTCTCAGACTCAGACAAATCCTTTTGAACTTAATTGGAAACGCACTTAAGTTTACTTTAAAAGGCGAAATCCAAATCAAAATTTCTGCAGAACCCAAAGACAACAATGAATATGAATTTCTCTTTGAAGTGATTGATACTGGAATTGGAATTAGTCCCGAAAACCAAGATAAAATCTTTGAAGTGTTTTCTCAAGCAGATACATCCACAACAAGACAATTCGGTGGAACAGGCCTTGGGCTTTCTATCTCCAGTAAATTATTAAATCTCTTCGACTCTAAGATGCAATTAGAATCAGAAAGAGACAAAGGATCTCGTTTTTATTTTAAACTTACAACTCTTGCTGATAATGAAAGAAATACAGAACCAGAATTAGGGCAAATCAAATCCGTTATGGTCTTAGATGATAATGAAACGAATTTGTATGTAATTCATGAAATGTTAAATTACAAAGGGATTCGTGTAGATGGATTTCGGTCACCAAAGGAAGCACTGGAAGTCATTCGTTCCGGCACTTTTTATGATGTCATCATTTCCGATTTTAATATGCCAGAAATGAATGGTTTAGATTTTATTGAGAATCTTTTAAAAACCATCGAATCAAATAAGCTAAAAAAACCTTATTTGTCTCTTCACACATCTTCCAATGATGAAAATATTTACAAAAGATGTAAAGATCTTGGAGTACAATCAATTCTATTAAAACCCATCCAAACAAATATTTTATATGAAAGTTTAGAAAAATTGGTTTCTGGAAAAAACCCAGAAGTAGTCACACCTAATTATGAGCCGGTCCATCCCATCCATACAAACGAAAAGATGAAGGTTATGATTGTGGAAGACAATCCTGTGAATATGATGTTAACCAAGGCGATTGTCCAAAAATCATTGCCAGGTACCATCATCATCGAAGCAGAAAACGGAGCACTTGCCGTGGAGAATTTTATACAAACTGAACCACAACTCATTTTTATGGATGTACAAATGCCAGAGATGAATGGATACGATGCCACAAAAGCCATTCGTAAATTGGAAAATGGGAAGTCTGTTCCCATCATTGCTCTCACCGCCGGTACTCTGTCAGGTGAAGAAGAACGTTGCCTAGAGTGTGGAATGAACGATTATATTTCCAAACCCGTTGTATTAAAAACCATCGCTGAAAAGATGAAACATTGGCTTCAAATCGGATAATCCGCTAGCGAGATGGACGATTTGTACAATATATCACACAAAACTTAATCCTATTTTCATACACGCCACTGATTCTCGTATTCGGACTGTAGCGATGATTCAACCATTAAAGATCCATTTCCGAAAAAGAGGTCATTTATGGCAGAACAAACCCAACACGCTTTGGGAGATTTAGCCGCACGCCAACTGGCAAATACGGTCAAAACAAATGCACAATACGGTGCAATCACTCCACGTTTTTTAGTTAGGTTACTTGATTGGAAACCTTTAGAAGCAGGGGTTCTCCGAGTCAACCGCGTTAAATCCAATACGCAAGTGGATGTACTTTGCGGACAAAAAGGAGAACAAGAACTTCCAGAAACTTTTGTTAACTACGAAGAAAAACCTCGTGAATACACTCTTAGTTTAATTTCCACAATCCTTGATGTACAAACCAGAGTTTCTGATTTATACAGTTCCCCACATGAACAAATCAATGAACAACTAAGACT
Source organism: Leptospira meyeri (assembly GCF_004368965.1). NCBI lineage: Bacteria > Pseudomonadati > Spirochaetota > Leptospiria > Leptospirales > Leptospiraceae > Leptospira > Leptospira meyeri. The sequence goes on from NZ_SORO01000001.1 coordinate 1,617,388, forward strand.
AGCCATTGAAAGTGTAAAAGAAAAACAAGAATTGGAACTCATCAATAATGAGGATTATGGATTGTTAAAAAATGTTCCACCTCACCAAAGAATTAGCACTCGCAAAGGACCTCCTACCCCTGATGATTTGGATGATTTAATCACAAAAGTTTGGAAAGAACCGTCATTCTTTTTAGCACACCCACTTGCAATTGCTGCTTTCGGTCGTGAATGTACAAGAAGAGGTGTTCCACCGGCCACAGTGACTCTGTTTGGTGCACAATTTCTAACTTGGAGAGGACTACCACTCATTCCTACCGACAAACTTCTTGTGAATGGTGAAACAAATCCAAAGTCAGCTGTAGGAACTTCTAGTATTTTACTCTTAAGAGTTGGTGAAAAAAAACAAGGGGTTGTGGGTTTATATCAATCCAACCTACCAGGGGAACAAACTCCGGGACTGTCTGTTCGTTTTATGGGAATTAACCGATCAGCAATTGGATCCTATTTGATTTCTCTCTACTGCTCAGCAGCCATACTCACTGACGATGCGATTGCTGCACTCGACAATGTAGATGTAGGAAATTATTATGAATACAAATGATCCGAGTTTTTTAAAACTAAAACCGGACTCGTTCATCAATGGTTCCCCGTCGTTGTTTCCTGATGAAAAAACATTAGAAAAAATGGCGAAGGAAATGTTTGGAGTTTTGCAATCGTTTGGTGGAATTAACGTTCCCACAGTGGGTTTTCCATCCAATGACTTAACTTCGCAAAATTTACCAAAAGAGTCCTTACCTTACTTAGAAGACTTAAAATTAACAGATACAGGTTTTTCCTATTCTGATTTTCAGTCTTTCCCAAGTATCGGCTTATCTCAGTCAGGTGGTGGGAACCTCGCATCGGCAAGGAGAGATTTTCCGATCCTAACGGAAACAGTCAATGGGAAACCCTTGGTTTGGCTCGACAATGCGGCTACCACACAAAAACCAACTTCGGTGATCGAAAGATTATCTCATTTTTATTTACATGAGAATTCCAATATCCATCGTGCAGCCCATACTCTTGCGGCAAGGTCCACCGATGCTTATGAAAAAGCTAGGTCACTTGTCCAAGGGTTTATTGGAGCTGGGAGCGTAGAAGAAATTGTTTTTGTCAGAGGGACCACAGAAGGAATCAATCTCCTTTCAAATATTTTATCTGACAAACACATCCAATCGGGTGATGAAATTCTCATCACACATTTGGAACACCACGCAAACATTGTTCCTTGGCAAATGGTTTGTGCCAAAAAAGGCGCAAAGTTACGAGTCGCTCCTGTCGATGATTCAGGACAAATCATTCTAGGCGAATACGAACGTTTGTTAAATTCCAAAACAAAGATTGTGTCCATCACACACGTTTCGAATGCTTTAGGAACAGTGGTTCCCGTAGAGGAGATGACAAAGTCTGCGCATAAAGTAGGAGCCCTTGTGATTGTGGATGGAGCTCAGTCTGTGTCCCATATGCCTCTGAATGTTCAGGAGATAGATTGCGACTTCTTTGTGTTTAGTGGCCACAAACTTTTTGCTCCGACGGGCATTGGTGTGGTTTACGGAAAAAAATCCATTCTCGACAGTTTGCCTCCTTGGCAAGGTGGAGGGAATATGATCAAAGATGTCAACTTTGATCACACTACCTTCCAAAAAGCACCGTTTCGTTTTGAAGCAGGAACCGGTAACATTGCTGATGCGGTAGGACTCGGAGCTGCCATCGAATATCTGAACAAGTTTGGAATGAATCAAATTGCAACCTTCGAACATGATTTATTGGAATATGGCACCAAAGAATTGTTAAAGGTTCCAGGACTCCATTTGATTGGAACAGCGAAAGATAAAGCTGGTGTGTTGTCCTTTGTCATTGATGGATTCAAAACAGAAGAGATTGGAAAAAAATTAGCCGAAGAAGGAATTGCTGTGCGTGCCGGCCACCACTGTGCCCAACCAATCTTAAGAAGATTTGGATTGGAATCAACAGTGAGACCTTCTCTTGCTTTTTACAATTCTTGTGAAGACATTGATGCACTCATCCGGGTGTTGTACGGGTTAGGAAGTCGCAATCGTTTCGGTCTTTAGTTCAAATGGTGAAATCCAAACCTTGGATTTCATTTGCACTTCGGACTCGCACTTCTGATTTCTGATACACAACGGAATAAGGAGGAATGCTTTGGGTAATCCAAGCATTCCCTCCGATGATGGATTGTTTCCCAATCACCGTTTCCCCACCGAGGATGGTGGCACCTGCATAAATCACAACACCCTCTTCAATCGTAGGATGACGTTTTTGTTTCGCCAAAGACTTGTTCACTGATAATGCACCCAGTGTGACACCTTGGTAAATTTTTACATTGTCGGCAATATGCGTGGTTTCTCCGATCACAATTCCTGTTCCATGATCCATAAAAAAAGCTCTTCCAATTTCCGCACCGGGATGGATGTCAATTCCTGTCGCTTCATGTGCCACACGGGATAACAATTTTGGGAAGATAGGCAAAGATGACTTAAAAAAATAATTAGCAACTCGGTGAACAGCACCAGCGTAAAACCCTGAATAGGCGAGGATCACCTCATGAATACTTTCTGCAGCAGGATCTCCCAAAAAAGCAGCTTCAGCGTCTTCCCACATCCATTGGTAGAGGCCAGGAAGTTTGGCGATGAAGTTATGCAAAATATCATCCAAAGGAACTATCCTTCCGAACTCCCTCTCCGCATACGCAGAGTAAGGTTCTAGTAAATTTTTCCAACGAATGCGAAAGAGTTCCAACTGGTCAATGATTTGGTCTTTAGAAATAAAGTTACGTTCTGAATGGTATCCAGAAAATAAAATAGAAAACAATTCTTCCAAAAAACGACTGGCCACTTGTTTGCCACCAACCACTGTTTCTGGGATGGATTGCCGACTGAGAATCGAATTATAAAATTCATCTTGTCCATTCGATAACATATTACCCAATAAGTTCTCAATTGGAAATAGGGAGAATGCGAAAAAACAGAAGGTCTTAAAATCCAAGACAAAGTCGATAAATCAGATGTACATTCATGACAAAATATTGAATGAGATTGTCCGAATGACCCCATTTCCATCTCATGGACATTGTGCTAGTCTCTGTATCCAAACTTTCCAAAACCATCGGCGAAAAAAAACTTTTTTCGAATCTTGATTTTTCTATCAGCGAAGGAGAAAAACTCGCCATTGTAGGAATCAATGGATCGGGGAAGTCCACTCTCCTTCGTGCTCTTCTTGGAAAAGAAGAAACAGATTCCGGACAAATTATAAAAAACAATAATCTAAAAATTTCGATCCTCGATCAAAATCCCGTCTTTGATCCCAAAGAAACCATCCTCGATCATATTTATAAAGGAGATAACAAACTAGTCAAAACCATCCGTCGTTATGAAGACATTTGTGAACAAATGAGTGAAGGTGTAGAAGGTTTAGATGATGAGTTCACGAACGCCTCACAAGAGATGGATAGACTTTCTGCTTGGGATTACGAACAACAAATCAAGTCCATTTTACGAGAATTAGGTGTTGAAAAGTTAGAAAGAAAAATGTCTGAATTGTCTGGTGGGATGCTTAAAAAAGTAGAACTTGCTAAATCCCTCATTGATGAAAGTAATTTACTGATCTTAGATGAACCAACAAACCATTTGGACGTAAAATCCATTTTATGGTTAGAAGATTATTTGGCAGGACTTGACAAAGCCATCTTACTCATCACTCACGATCGTTATTTTTTAGATCGAATTGTAACCAAAATTTTAGAACTCGACCGTGGTAGTCACTTTGTTTATGAGGGGAACTATTCCGTTTATTTAGAACGAAAAGTGGAAAGAGAAGAAACCCTTCAAAAACAAGAAGATAAAATAAAACAATTCCTCAAACAAGAAGTGAAATGGTTAAAACGCCAACCGAAAGCACGATCCACAAAACAAAAAGCCAGGATTGATCGCGCCAGTGATCTCCAAAATAGAGAAAAACGAGAATTACAAAAAGATTTAGAACTGAGTGTTGCTGCCAAACGCCAAGGGAAAACCATTTTAGAAATTCATAATCTGAAAAAAGGAATCGCCGACCGACTGCTCATTAATGATTTCACATATACTTTCAAAGCCAAAGAAAGACTTGGGATCATTGGACCAAACGGAATTGGCAAGTCCACACTATTAAATTTAATGGCTGGTCGCATTACACCTGATAGCGGATTTATCAAACCAGGAATGAATACAAAAGTTGGATATTTCGACCAAACCAGTTCCGAACTTCCGCTAGAAAGAAATGTACTCGATTATATCAAAGATGTTGCCGGAGAAATGATAGAAACCGAATCAGGTGAGAAAATTTCTGCCTCAAAAATGTTGGAACGATTTCTCTTTGATGGAAAATTACAATACACACCCATCGCCAAACTATCTGGAGGTGAAAGACGCCGTCTTTTTCTTGTTCAGATCTTAATGACAGGACCAAACTTTCTCATCTTAGATGAACCAACCAATGATTTGGACATCCAAACTCTTTCTGTATTAGAATCATTTTTAGATGAATTTCCGGGAACCGTTGTGATTGTATCTCATGACCGATATTTCCTCGACCGGACAGCGGAGAGCCTTCTCATTTTTAGAAAAGAAGGAAAACTAGATCATTACATTGGAACTTTTTCTTCATTTTTAGAAACTGATTCTTTAGAATTAGAAAACGAACAAAGTTCCCCAAAACCAAAAGAAACTCCGCAAGTGACAGTAGTATCGGACAAACCACAAAAATCCAAACAAGACCAAAAAAAACTTTCTAAATTAGAATCAGAAATTGCCAAACTAGAATCATCAAAACAAGAATTAGAAAAGAAATTGAGTACATTCGCAAATGATCATACAGAACTTCAGAAAATATCTGAAGAAATCCAAAAGATAGAAACGGAAATTCTTTACAAAATGGAGGAATGGGAAATGCTTCAATCCGAATGAAGACTGTCCTATATACAAGAATTTTTATTTGGACACCCATCATCTTTATTGGGTACTTCATCTCAGCACAAATTGGATTTAAAATTGCCTTCTTAAATAGCCAAGTTTCTCCTGTTTGGCCCCCGGAAGGAGTGGGCCTTGCTTCTCTTCTCTTACTTGGGCCTGTTGCCCTGCCAGGAATTTATTTAGGGGCAACCCTTGCCAATTTTTTCAACAATCCACACCTGCAGACTGCCTTTATTATAGGGATTGGAAATACACTTAGTAGTTTGATTAACTATCGAATCATCAAACGAGTCACAGAAAAAAGTGATCCCATCTACTCCACAAAGGACTTAATTTATTTCCTAAGCATCGGAACCTTTCCTGGATCTTTTGTGAGCACCATTATGGGTGTTACTAGTTTATGGTATTGGGATTTTTTATCGAGTGAATTGTATTTCAACGTATTCTTCACTTGGTTTTCGGGAGAGATGCTCGGTTTTCTCATTGTTGCGCCCTTGTTATATGTTTGGTTTCATCCCAAAGCAAAATTAAGGTTAGAACTTCGCAAACAAATTGAGCTTCTACTTTGGATCATTTTAGTTTATATTTCTGGGTCAATTGCCTTTAGCGATGAATGGCCCCTACTCTTTTTGCCAATTCCTTTCGTGATTGTCACAAGCATACGGTTTCGTCAATTTGGAGCCACACTCTCCACAGTAGTCCTCGCATTTACAGCCGTTACACTAACAATCGACGGGAAAGGTGTTTTTGCACGAAGAGATGCAAGTGGCCTCTCGATCAATGACTCACTTATCTTTTTGGATGCGTTTTTGTTTTGTATCAGTGGGATCGCCTACTTCCTTGTCACTGCCACAAGAGAAAGGGAAAGAGCACAACTTGCATCTTTAAAATCATTACAGGTATTAAATGAACTGAAAGAAAAAGCCAATGAAGAATTAGAACAAAAAGTTCTAGAAAGAACAGCCGTGATTGAAGAACAAAGAACAGAAATTGAAAAACAATTGGATATGGCAAAACGGATTCAAGAATCCCTTTTTCCTCAAAAAGTAGTCTTACCACAAGGTGTTGATATCCTTTTTAAAAATATTCCTATGATGAAAGTGGGAGGGGATTTGTATGATATTGTTTGGAAACCAGAAAAACAAGAGTTAGGTGTTTTTATTTGTGATATTTCAGGACATGGAATTCCTGCGGCACTACTCAGTGCACTTGTAAAAACATCACTAGAAAAATGGAAACAAGACCCTGTTGGTCTAAAAGATAATTTAGAATCCATTCGCCACCAAATCATCCCCAACCTGCGGGAACATTTTGTAACGGCAAGTCTTCTCCACCTTCATACAGATACGGGTTCTCTTACGTTTGCTAGGGCGGGCCATTTTCCTCTATTTATCATTCGTAAATCGGGAGCTCTCGTGAGTTTGAAACCAATGGGAAGGATCATCACTCCCATTTTTGATATCCTTGCAGAAGAAGAAAGATTCCAATTGGAAACGGGTGATTTGATTGTAATGCTCACCGATGGACTCACCGAGGCTAGAGAACCCAATTCATTACAAATGTTTGGAGAAGAAAGACTCCTCCATTTAATTCGCGATATACGAAGCCTTCCTCTCTTTGAAATCCAAGACCAAGTTTTCCAATCGGTCATCCAACTTTCGGGAGGAATCACTGCCATCCAAGATGATTTGACCCTTGGACTCATTCGTTATTCCGGTATTACAGAAGAAATGACAAAGGTTTAATTCTTTAGTATTCTTAAACCTTTGACAGCTCTAAAACTTCTTCCGCACAAGGAAGGAAAACTTCTGTTCGCTCTTTTTCATTCATGGGATCCCTCCGTATCTTTTGCCAACTCCTTCGGTAGAGTTAAATAAATCTCATCAATGGCTTCTTGGAAACCTTGTAAATACATTGTAGAGAAAGCATTTGGTTCATTTACCAAATTTCCATAATCCCGCATTTGAAAAAGAAACGGAAGTGGAATATACCATGGACTGAAATACCGAGTCCCGGAATGGGTGCTTACTTTTTCTGCCAATAAACTATTCTTATAGAATAACTTTACAGTGACTTCCAATTTAACTTTCTGGTGACAAGGAAAAATGCATAAAGTGACTAATTGAAAAACTTGGCCTAACCGTCCTTCTTCCCAATCACTGCGAGGACGATTGACAGTTACAAAAAAAACATAATCTGTTTTTACATCTGTTAGTTGAAAGTTTTTATCATCAATGTTATAAACATGAATATCCTTCCAATGATAACGTGAGTGGCCAATTTCTTTTTGTTTTTTGGAAAAATACTGGTTGGTAGGTTCGCCAAACAAAGGATTTGTTTCTACCCAACCTGTATGCTCTTTACTATAGTACATTCGATTTTGGTTTAAAATAGTAATGGAATCAGAGATTTTTGTTTTTGTTGATTCTTCAGGAAATGGTTTGATGTTTCTATCTAATTCAGCAAAGGAACAAGCGAAACAACAGCAGAAAAAAATTAAATAAATATATTTCACCAATCAATCATTCCTTTATTAGAGTCGGTTCCAAAAATTCCTCGATACAAGGAAGGAGGATTTCTGTTCGCTCTTTTTCATTCATGGGACCTAAGTCTCCACCTTTTCGCATAACCTTTGTATAGTCCGCATAATTGACTATCGATACAAGATTGTATAGTTCCACAAACTTAGTTGTTTTGTTTCGAACCATAGCGGTACAGGATATATAAGATCCAAGCGGAGTAAGTTCTTTACGGTAGAAGGTTAATTTATATTCATCCTCACCAATTTCTCTGGACCAAAATCGATTTGGAAATTGATTCTTTTTTGTCTCCATCCATTGGTGGATGTTCATTCCATCCGGTAATTTGACTGGGTTATTCTGATACACCCTTTTTTCTTCAGGTAAGAGACTGGCGCAACTGATCAGAAAAGGTGCGAAGATAAAAAAGAAAAAACCCAGTAAACGAAAAACTCGAAATTGGGTTTCTGCCCTCCTCGAACAGATGATGCGACCTCTGCCATTTCGATCCGAAGAGAGTGTATCAAAGTTTACATTTCCCAAGATCTATAACCTCCATTTCCCGGGACTGCCAACATTATGGTATCTTCCAGCGGGAACATGAAAGGGATTGTGACCACCACCGTGAGACCTTGGGATTTGGAACTGGTTTCCTCCTCCATAATAAGGATACGGAACACCAGAACCTCCTCTTGACCCTTGGTAGGGATAGGGATACTCTCGGTAGTTGTGACCATTTTGACTTGGGTGTCTCGTATAGTAAGAATCATGGACAAGGTCAGGAGTGATACAACCTCCTCCCAACAGTGCCATACTACCCACGAAAAAAAAGGAAAGTATGCATCTAACAAAACGTTTGCGGTGCAACTTCTTTATGGATTCAAAATTGATTCGGTTCATCATGAATTCAGTATAGGAGGGAAGAACCTTTTTTCCAATGGAGGGTTTCCGCATTTGCGGTGATCACCTATCTTGATCCTTGGGACTGGTAAGAACATCTCTGGCCAAGGGAAAAAATATTATGTCACGATGCGCCCTTGATGCGGAGGAGGCGTAAGCCGTCCGAAGGACCGAAGCGAATGCGAAAGTCCGGAGCGAGCAAGGAAAGGCGCCCTAATTCGTTCTTGTTTCCCTCCTTATAGTTAAAAATGATGGAGAAATAAGTTAAATTTTCCGCAGGAAGTGTGCCCATCCATGGCAAATATCTATTACGACGACAGTTGCGATCTAAATCTCCTTAAAGGTAAAACCATTGCAGTGATTGGCTACGGAAGCCAAGGTCACGCACAAGCTCAAAACATGAAAGATTCTGGTTTGAAAGTCATTATTGGACTTCGCGATGGATCTAAATCAGTAAAAGAAGCCAAAGAAGCTGGCTTTGAAGTGTTCAGTGTTGCGGAAGCTGCTAAAAAAGCAGACATCATCCAAATCCTTGCTCCAGACACCATCCAAGCTGACATGTATAAGGCGGATATTGAACCAAACCTTAGCGAAGGAAAAGCTCTTGTTTTTTCTCATGGGTTTAACATCCATTACGATCTCATCACTCCTCCTAAAAACGTAGACGTGTATATGGTAGCACCGAAAGGACCAGGACATTTGGTTCGCCGCGTTTATACTGAAGGTGGTGGAGTTCCATGCCTCATCGCAATCTACCAAGATGCAACAGGCCAAGCAAAAGCTCGTGCCCTTGCTCACGCAAGTGGAGTAGGCGGAGGAAGAGCAGGAATTTTAGAAACATCTTTCCGTGAAGAAACAGAAACTGACCTATTCGGAGAACAAGCGGTTCTTTGTGGTGGTGTGGCAAACCTCATCATGAGTGGATTTGAAACACTTACTGAAGCTGGTTATGATCCAGAAATCGCTTACTTCGAATGTTTACATGAAGTCAAACTCATCACTGATTTAATTTACGAAGGTGGACTTGCTCGTATGCGTTATTCCATCTCTGATACTGCAGAGTATGGAGATTATATCAGCGGACCTCGCATCATTGATGCTGGTGTGAAAGCTCGTATGAAAGACGTTCTCACTGATATCCAAAAAGATAAAGGTGCAGCGTTCGCTAAACGTTGGATGGCGGATACAAAAGCGGGATACCCTGAGTATAAAAAACTCAAAGAAAAAAATGCGGCTCACCCTATCGAAGCAGTAGGAGCAAAACTACGTTCGATGATGAAGTGGCTTGCGAAGTAATTTTTAAGGTAACTAAAGTTTTAGTCTAAAGAAAGGAAGAAGGGATTTTATATGAAAGTAACACAAAAGATAGTACTCGCAGCACCTGCACGAACTCCTTTTGCTCAAATTGGAAAGGCACTCTCGCAGTACTCAGGCCACCACCTCGGAAAAATCGTAGGTGAAGAAGTAATGAAACGCAGTGGTTTGAAACCTACTGATATTGACGGTGTGATCGTTGGAGAAGGTTTCTCTAATGCACCTAACTCTGCACGTGTGATTGCAAACTTACTTGGGCTTCCTATGGAAATTCCATGCCTTACTGTTGCAAACAACTGTGTATCTGGTTTGGAAGCAGTGGCTGAAGCAACTCGCCGTATTTCACTTGGTGAAGGAAAAGTTTTCCTAGTCATCGGTGAAGAGTCACAAACATCTATGCCATTTGTTGTTAAAAATGCACGTCTTAACAAAAAAACAAACAGTTTAGATTCTCTTGTAAAACTTCTCCCAAATGACCTTCCAGAAGGTGTGGAACTTCGTGATACACTAGAAGACGGACTTGGTGATGGTGAAACTTCTTTCGGTATGCAAGTAACGGCAGAAATTCTCGCACAGAACTACACACTATCTCGTGAAACACAAGACAAAGTAGCTTACGAGTCTTTCAAACGTGCATTTGATGCAACTCAAGAAGGTCGTTACAAACCATATATTATGGAAGTAAAAGACGATGAAGGTAACCCTCTTCAAGCAGATGAGGCAGTTCTTCTTCGTGAAGGTCTTGTGAAAAACCCAACTCGTATGGGTCGTGCGATGTTACTCTTTGACAACCCTCAAATGAAATTTGACCAGTTCAAAGAAAAATATAGCAAATACTTAAAGAAATCTCATGGACCTACTCTTTCGATCTTCAATGCAAGTCCACGTTCCGATGGAGCGGCTGGTATCATTGTAGCTTCTGAAGATGCGGCGAAAAAATTAGGTCTTACTGCAAAAGCTTACATCAACGGTTTTAACATGCGTGGTGTTGATCCAAACCTTATGGGTCTTGGCCAAGCAGAAGCAACGGTAGCTCTTCTTGGAGAAACTGGTGATAAAATCGAAAACATCGACATCATCGAAATCCACGAAGCATTTGCTGCAACTGCAGTAGCGGCTCTGGAAGAAATCAAAACTAGAACTGGCCTTGATTGGGAAAAGAAATTTGATGAGAAAAAAATCAATCCTAACGGTGGATCGATCTCCATTGGACACCCGTTTGGTGCAACTGGTGTGAGACTCCTTCACAACGCCATCATGGACTTTGATGAAAACAAAGACGTGAAAAAGGTACTTGTGACTGCATGTGCACACGGTGGGATCGCAGGATCAATGATCGTTGAAAGAGCTTAAAGATCGAATTTAAAAGTCGAATAAGTTTCGCTCGAAAGATCGATGAAAAGCCAAGGTTTCCCTTGGCTTTTTTTTATGGGGAAAGATAAACTCGTTTTATATACAAACTTCACCTAAAGATGAACTCTTTTGAAAAGAAATGGCAAAATTGACAAAAGGATTTGTGGGAAGTAGGAGGATGTGGTAGAGACGACGTATTGGGTGGCGGGTCTAGTTCCCCACCCTAATCAGGGCGGGGATACAAGATTCACAACCCTACCCACCAAACAGCGCAAGCATCGGAACAAGCCCTTCTTTTGTTTGACCCGCAGTATCGTATCCAGGAAAAATCTTAACCAATTTCAAATAAAAGTGCTTTTCAATTCGTTTGTTCCCGTTTGTCGTTTTTTCAAAAACATCCTTAGTATACAAATGAAACTCAAAATAACCTGCCTGAAACTTACCGTCACCAGCAATGCGACTTCCAATCCTGAATCGTATAGGATTTCTGAGATCCAAGGATTCATAACATTTCTCATTCTCAAAAGAAAGTTTTTTTGATAAATAAATCCTTTCGCGAATTCCCATTTCTTGAAAATCTCGAGCACCTGGGAGTTGAAACAAAACCTTTCCTTCTCTCCTAAATTCTAAACTATAAGATAAAATTTCTAAATTAGAGACATCAATAGAATTTATATCAATTGTTAGGTGGTGATCTAATACCTCAGTGGATCTAGTGATCACACTTCCTTCCCTTTGCCCAATGGTAATGATTTTACTTACATTTAATGGAACCGCATACTTAAATATTAATCCTGGGTTCGGTAAATCTTTACCAAATACAGTCATTGCCGTCTGGATCGGGGTTTGTGTAATGGTATGAATGTCTGCTATGTTAAGTTGTTCATCAGAATCAGATAAGTTTTGATAGGATAAAGCTGCAATATCTTTAAAAGATGATTTTGATTTGAATCCTTCCAAAGATTTTAACTTCGCAATCGTCAGTCTTTGCATGACAGTGATTAGGACAAGTACGGCAACAAACAAAACCAAAACAAATACCCATGTTTCGTAAGTATTCATCTTCTCTTCTATCGATCGAATTTGCTCTATCGAATATGGTTTTAACACTTGTGCGAGTATCATTCACAATCCTTTGAGAGGAAAAAGCCTATACTATCATTATCGACCTATCTTCTTCAGAAAAATACCATTCCTTTGGAAAAGAGGTCGACTCACAAGAGTCTGTTCCTTATTTTTTGCACTATGTCGGGTTACAAATACTTACTCTACACTCTCATTGTAATTTTTGTTTCTCCCATTTATCCCGAAAACCATTGGGACCACTACATTCACGAAAAAACTGTTGGCTCCACCTATCTAACATTTGGTGACAATATTAACTTGAGAGAATCAAACAATGTAAATGCGAAAGTTTTAAAGAAACTTTCTATTGGTGATACAGTCAAAATTCTCACAAAAACGAACCAAATCCTAGAACAGAATTCAGTAAAAGAATATTGGTATCAAGTTGAATCAGAAAAAGTGATAGGTTATGTTTGGGGAGGATTACTTGCTGATTATTCTTTTGAGTGGAGTGACAAAACAATTTTAGCACGCAACTTAGGCATTCAGTTAGGAAAACTGGAATTAAAACTAATCCAAAACAATCATTTATTAGCGCATGGCACTTGGGATGTTGGACCAATGAGCAACGAAGGTTGGAATCACACAATCTACCAACCGTCTTCTTTTTCACCAGCTCCTGTTGCAATTTTTGGAATAAAGTATCTTCTGTTTTCTGAAATAGAATACGGGTATACGAACGAACAAATATATACATTAGATAAAGACTTAAAATTTGTACCACAGTTTTCTTGGAATCCTGGTGCCTGCGACCCTCCTTCTTGTGCAGAATCATGGCTCATACTTCCAACTGAAAATTTGTCTGCAGATAAAAAAATAAACCGTAAAGCCACAAAAGGAAAACCAAACACAATCATCGAACTAACTCATAGTTTCGATATTGATGATGAAAGTTCCCATGAATATTACCAATCTGAATATATTTGGAAAGGAACCACTTTCCAAAAAAAGGAAAACCAATGAACCGAATCATTACTTTAGTAACAATTTTTGTTTTCACTATTCCTGCCTTTGCTTGGAACAATCACGCAGGTATCACATATTTAATTTTAAAAGACCATTGGAAAACAAAGCAAACTCCCAAAGTAAAAGTAGAATCTTTAAAATCCTTTTTATCAAAAGAAAAATCCAAAATTCAAGAGTCTTTAGACAACTCTGAGGAATGGGCCTTAAAACGACTTCCACACCTAACAAAAACAGATGAAAGTTTGAAGTTTTCCAAAACTACGAAAGATGCAGATCTTGTTGTTAGTTTTTATAGAGCTCTACGTGTAAATCCAAAGCATAAAGCAGCCTTATACATACAAACTGTCCCTAAAAGAGGTGGTTCAAAATTACCCCTTGACCAACTAACAACTTTAAACGAAAAAGGGAAATTGGTGAATGAAACCTTTTTATCGTTACAGGAAGGACAAACGATCGGTGCAGATGAGGTTTTGGTATCGGCAACAGATGAACCTGATTATGATTTAGATTTACATTTATTTGAAGATAACGAACGTGAGGTGGGAAAAATCTATGGTTTCGGGATTCAACCTTTTGGAAATCCAGCCGTTGAGTATTCTTCACAGGCACCATTTCATATGGGATTTTTTTATGAACCGGGAATCATTTTTGCTCTTGCTGGTTTCTTAAAACGAACTTACCCTGAATACAGAATTCACCAATTCACCGAACTATCAAATTTAGCATTTCGAACAGGGCATCCTTATTGGGGATATCGATTTGCTGGTTGGGCTTTGCATTATATACAAGATCTTACTCAACCTTATCATTCTTCGGTATTACCCAGAGTAAGTGCAGCAAAACAAATTGGCGTACAACTCGTATCTATTGTAGGATACCAAACACCAAAAGATAACATGATTAGTTTTGTTTCTGGAAGACATACACTCATCGAAGAATACCAATACTATTTAATCAAAAACCTAATTGAAACAAAGGCTTGGAACCATCCTGTTGCCACTTCCATCACGGAATTTTCTAAAGATAGTCTGGTGCCATGGTCGGGAATGGATTCGATAAGAGAAAATGTTTGTCGCGAAGCATACCTCGCCGGAGAACCGACAGATGAACAATTGGAAAACTTAGAAATTCCAAAATACGAAACATTGTATGAACCAAACCACCCGATTCATAAAATTCTTGGATCTCTACTCCATAACACATCCAAGCACACTAGAGCTTACTTAGATGCGTTGAAAACGAACTAGTCAAAATCATCTGCCGCAAACCTTTCCAGAAGCTCCAAAGGGATGATCTCTAACGCACGTTTGTGGGTAGATTCAAGGAATACACGGGGAGCTACGCCATTGCGATAAGCTTCCAACCACCTGGAAGCGCAAAGACACCAACGTTCCCCAGGTTTCACACCTGGGAAAGCATATTGTGGCCACGGAGTGATGAGATCATTCCCACTTTGTTTTTGTGACTCTAAAAATTCTTCTGTAGCGAGAACACAAACTGTATGAGAACCGATGTCATCATCGGAAGTATTACAACACCCATCCCGAAAAAAACCAGTGAGTGGCTTTGTGGAACAAGGAGCGAGAGGTCTGCCCAGCACATTGATCGATTCATCCATTTCCATGAGAATCTCAAACTAGGAAAAATATTCAAATCTGGGAAGATGTTTCCGAAAGGAAGATGGAAAAAAGATGGGGGTTTGCACCCCCAGTAGATCGACCAAATGGTCTTGGAAAGCCTAACGCCAATCTACTATACATATATTTACTTGTCAAGCGATTACTCATTGACTTCAAAAAAAAGAGTCTTTTTTTCTTCTCCGTTAATCCGCACCCTCATCTTCCACTGACCAATGAATTCTTCATTTTTCGGTATTAAAAAGTAACGGCTGTCGGAATCCAAATAGTTTTGGGTTTTCCATTTGTAATAAAAAGGTTTTACTGAATTTCCATCCTTTGTGATATGAATTTCTATTTCCTGGTTTTTAGGTTTTGCAAATTCAAATTCGATCGCATAGTTTTCGCCCAACCGAAATGAAGTATCTCCACATCGAATTTTTTCGCCTCGTTCATTGTATTTACACAATCGAATGTCTTCATCCAAAATGTCGGTTCGGAGAGGCAAATCACCGTCTTTAGGATGCCAATACAAATAATACTGAGATAAGGTTTCTCTTTCTGCATTTTGAGTTTTAAAAACAGTGGGGATAGTCATAACTTCTAATTGACGGGTGGGTTTGTGTACTTCAAAATGTAAATGTGGTCCTTGCGTAAAACCAGTGTTACCCGAATATCCGATCATCTGTCCTGCCTCTACAAAATCACCAACCTTTACTAAAACACCATCCTTCATTAAATGTGCATAATTTCCCAAAGTACCATCGTTGTGTAAAATTATAATGTAATTGGCTTTACTTAGTAAATCTTTACGAATTCCACCCTCACTAAAATTAGAAACCACTGCAACCACTTGTCCTTTCCTGGCGGCAAGAATGGGAGTGCCAACAGGTAATATAAAATCAACAGAGTATTTTAGATTTCCAATATGAGAAAATTTCCCGTTATATGCTTGGGCCACACGAGATCGTATTCCTGCTGGGAATGGCAATAAATAAGTCACAGAATCATCATGTATACTTTCTCTATCTCCAAACATCACGTGAACTGCAAAAGATGTGAATGTAGGTTTAGTTATATCTTCTAAAACAAAACTAGATACATACACTGATTCGTCTCCTTTTAAGACTACGAACTGGGGGAAAGGATGTGCAGATTTAAAATTTTTAACAGTGACATTGATCATCACAGAATTAGTTGGATAAATTGTTGGATTTCGATTTTTTATGTATAAGTCAAAACCATTGTCAATATCATTCACTACAAAACAGACATATTCCGAAATACAATTTTCTGTTTTTGTTGGTTCAGCAAATAAATCAAACCTGAAAAATAAAACAATTAGAATAAGAACAAAAAAACACCTTTTCACATTACACCCGTTACCTGGAACTGTATTTCTTTTTGTATAACACCGTCAATTGAGATCACCGCTGTCCAATCACCTTCTAAAGATTCGGAAGGATCTTCCCGTTGGACATCTAAAAAGGTATCCCACCATTCAGGGTTTGTCTCCCAATTATACAATTTAGAAATAGTCGTGCCATTTTTACGAACGGAAATTTGTATCTTATAACGAGATGGCTTTAAAAGAGGAATATAAAAGTAAAGTGGGGAACTTTTGGAAAATGTTGTGGAATGACAGCCTAATTTTTCTAAACTCTGAACCGATTCGCAAATTTGGATTTCCTCAATGTCGGAGACTGTTTTGACCATCGGTTCGTTCGGATCCCTCTTCCAATTGAGTTGTCCTTCCGTAAGGATTTCTGAGTCGGAAGATTCTGTACGAAATTTTGTTGGGATCGTCTTTTTTCGTAAGTGGGGAGTTGGTTTATAAACTTCAAAATGAAGGTGAGGCCCATCACTAAATCCTGTACTACCAGCATATCCAAGCGGAGAACCAGAGCTAACTCTCTGGCCTCGTTTGACAAGAACTCCCATATAACGTAGATGTGCATATTGCCCTATCGTTCCATCGTCATGAAGAATTTTCACATAATTTGCCGAATGAATGTATTTGATTTCAAATCCACCTTCGTTATTTTTTTGTTCAGTATCGATTACAACTCCATCTCTCGCAGCTGTGATCAAGTCCCCTTCCTTCAATCCAAAATCAATCGAATAACGGTTATCTCCCTGATGACTTTTCGTACCCTTATAACCTTGGTAAACTCTAACCTTCATACCTTTTTCAAAAGGTAAATCATAAACAACTTTTGGATTATGGTGGACTGAAAAATTTCCGAGAATCCATTTGAATTTGATTTGATAGACCCAACGTTTGTTTGGTTTGTTTACTGTCAGCCGGAAGAGTTTTTTCCTTTTGGAACCCTGAATGACTGTCACAAGAGGAAGTTTGACACTACTCCTCATATTTTTAGAAATTGCATTCACTGATAATGTTGTAGCAGTTTCTTTGATTGCAATTTTATTCTGAAAATAAATATCTACCCCTGTTTTATCCTGAACATAGATAACACAAAGTCTGTCCATGGAACAATATTCAGAATGATCTTTGGCAATCAAAAATCCAAAAGGGGAAATCAAAAATAGAACGAATATGCCAAATCTCATAAAACAGGGATCATATTAATGTGAGGAACGGCACACGACAATCTATTTTCAGTTATAAAAACTTGATTGCCTTATGATTTCTTTTCAGTAAACCTCGACACATGAGTTCAACCTTATACACTTTTCCAATCTCACATTTTTCTGAAAAAGCTAGATGGGGATTAGACATTGCCCACTATCCCTATGAACTAAAACCTCTAATCCCCGGACAACATATCCAAACGTTAAAACCACTTGTAAGCGATTTGTATGTCCCTGTTTTAGAGACCGACAATGGGGTCATCCAAGGTTCTGGCAATATTATTGATTTAGTAGAAGAAAAAGCATTCGGTCACAAAGCTTCTTCGGAAGAAAAACTAATGGAAGAAAAGATAGACTCTCATATCGGGAAAAGCCTACAAACTCTGTTATACCACTTTATACTGGATTACCCAGAAATTGTAGGGAAATTATTTTTATTAAATCCAAGCAAAGCGAGTGATACGGTCGGACCACCTGAACATTTTGATTTGATCGCTCTTTCTCTAAAACGGAGATACAAAATCACACCTAAAAACCTAGATATCGTCAAACAATTGCTAGAAGAATGCTCTAAAGATTTAATCGAAATTTACAAAACTCGAAAATTCTTTAATGGAACTTCCTTTGGAAGAGTAGACTTAACCTTGGCAAGTCTTATGGGAATGCTTGCAGAACCAAAGGAATCTCCTGCGTATCCGTGGTTTGCTTCTGTGCAAATGCCAGAATCTTTTCTCACCTGGAGAAAAGAATTAGGGTATGAGTTGTTATTCGATAAAATCAGAGAATTCTATAAAGAGTTTCGAATCCAGTCCAAATAGTCTAGATTTCCAGAAACAATTGGCCAAATGACAATGCAGGGAGTATCATAAGAATGTAATTCTTTGACTCTCTGCACCAATTGTTCTGACTTATCCTTTGTTGTTTTGAATAATCCAACTGTTTCCTCTGATTCTTCTAAAACAGAATTCCAAATGTAAACTGAATGCATCCCTTTGATGATATTGACGCAAGCAGCCAATCGATCAGTAACAACTACTTTTGCAATTTGTTTAGCTTCATCTTCTGAAGCAAATGTAACATAGACAGTGTAGTATTCCAACGAATCTTCCATTTATTTTTTTTCCTACTTGCCCTTCATTTTAGATACTTATGATCTTGTGTATGCGTTATCCAAGTCCAAAAACTTTTCTAATAATAATCGCCATCTGTCTGCCCATTTTTGCAGAACCTCTCAATCCTCCAAGCCTCTCCTCTTCGAGTCAACTGTTACCGAAATCAAAAAAATACACACCAATCTTTGCCATGGATGGAAAACTCAAAACGAGTTGGGTCGAAGGAGCAGATGGCGAAGGGATTGGGGAAACCTTACAAATCAAATACAAATCACCGATCAATTTTCGTTCGCTCTCCATCTACAATGGGTTTGGTGATCCTAAACTTTGGGCTGCCAACAATCGAATCAAAAAACTAAAAATTTCCACAGAGGATGGGAACGAAGAAATTGTTACTTTGAAGGATAGTTTGTCTCTTCAAATGATTGAATTCAAATCCGAACTTCGGGCCAAAGAAATTTCTCTCACCATCCAAGAAGTTTATAAAGGCACCAATACGGAAAACACAGCCATTGCGGAACTCACCTTCAACTCAGAACAAGCGGGATCAGCCCTCGTCCCTCCCAAAAATACTTGGGCCATTGGAAAATGGAAAACAAAATCGAATATTGCAAGGATCCAACTTCACAACGATGGAACTTGTGAAATGGGTTACGAAACCGCAAAGATGTTATGTACTTGGACAGAAAAAGGGGATAAAGTCATCGTGAGTCTAGAGGCAACCCTCCCTCTTACCAATACAGATATTCTGGAAATAAAACGCAGGGGAAATCCTTCTGATCCAACTCTTGAGATCAATGGAAAACATGAATTTATTTCTAATAAAGATGGAGTATAAAAAATGAATTTATAATTCAAATCAATCCATCCAGGATTGCCAAATGGATTCCACCACGGAAGGTTCCTTTTCTTCCGTGGTTTCAAAATACAAAACTGTATTTTGGTAAGGTTTGCCGGATATATCTCTAACGGGCGTTAATAGAATTAATTCAATACCTAGTTCTTTTTCCAAACGTTCTATCGTTTTCCATTCATCAAGCGAGCCATGTTTGGGATAAGGCAAAATTAAAATCCCTGTCACTACTTCCCTTTTTGGATTTCTTTTTTTTCTCACTTCCCAAAGAATCCGCCCGATCGAATAACGAAAGTTAAATTCAGATACGGGTTGAATTTGGTTCCGCCCTTCTTCACGATACAAAAATCCATCGATGGCACAAGGACCCGAATATTCTCTAGGGACCAGACCTTTAGTATCCCGAACAAGATCCATCACAGGTGGCAAAAAAGAAGTAGCATAAGGAAGTTCCGATCCGCCAATTCGAATCCCACGAAATACTCCTTCTTTATCAATGAGCATGGCTGTAGAAGTGAGATAAACGAATTCTCCATCACGGACATCCCAAAGTGTAGAAAAGTCAAAAAACCTTTCTTCACCTACCCAAGACTCAGCAAGGATGGGAAATCCAAAAAGTTTTTTGTTCACTTGAGACATTTTCCAGGAATCAGATCTGGATTTAAAGATGATATGATTTCTGCCAGCAAGTCCAAACTCGCTTTTAAGAACTAACGGGAGTTTTGCCTCTTCCAGTTCTGCAAACAAGTGTTCTTCGGATGTAATTATTTTGGCCGCTAATGGTGAGTGATGTTTTCTAAAATCAAGTTGTGTGATCTTCGAATTGAGATACCGAGACGTTTCGATTCGAATTGGATCTTCTAGAAGTCTGCCTTCATACCATTCGTTTCGACATCCCCATTCCACAAGAGAGACTTCACCAAGTAACTCCCCTTCTTGGATCGGCGTACCGGGAGTTAACCCTGCATCCTTCCAATGTCGATAAAGTTCTTCGCTAGGTAATTCCTCGACAAGAACATAGTCTTCAGGCCTTGTTATGGGAAAAAACATCTTCTCCAAACATCGATTCCTCCGTTTCAGGGAGGAATCTAAGGAAGGAGGAGTTGGATACAATCTATACTCAAATAATGAGTCTAGAGAATAAATTACCGGCACCAATCAATAGATGCGTCGGATGGCTGTGGCGATCCGTTGTACGTTATCTTTTGTTAGGTTAGGATAAATAGGAATACAATGTCCGCGTTGGAAAAGACGCTCTGCATTTGGAAATTCTATAGGATTTTCTTCCAATACCCGATGAAGAGGTTCATCAACTGTTCTTTGTGTTCCGATATGAATGGATTTAAAATACCTTTGGATCTCTTCGTAGTTTTGTCCGGAAACAATAATAGGAAATCTTTGGAATGTATCTTCTGTTGGATTTTGAAAATAGGTTTCTAATCTAGAATTTTGAACGGCCTGTAAATATGCAGAAGCAATCTTTTTTTTACGTTCTAAAATGACACCAAGTTTAGAAAGTTGCTCAATTCCAAGAGCGGCTTGGTAATCTACCAAATTGTAATCATATTTTGGTTCACCAAAGTTACGTTTGGCGGATGATCCAGACTTATATGATTTTACTGCATTCGAAAGAGAAACTTCAGAAGTGATGATCATCGCACCGTTTCCAGTTGTAATGATATTTTCAGCACTCAGTCCACAAATTGCAATTTTCGATTGTTTCCCAACAGTAATGGTTTCTGAAGTGGCACCAATGGCTTCGGTGAAGTCCTCTACAACTTCTAAACCTTCAATGGAATAATCAGAGAGGCGAATGAGCGATCCAAAGCTATGATCAAAAAGAGCAAACCTTGCGCCCGATTCATTTTTTTTGCGAAGAAATTCTTCTGTGCAAGGATGGAAGGAATTTCTTTTTAAATCCACAAGCACTGGTTTTGCTTGTAAGAGAAAAATCGCATCTAAAGCAGAGATTGGTGCATAACTAGAAAGTAAAACGGAATCGCCTGCCTTTACACCTAGCGCAAGTAAGGCTAAGTGATATGCCGAAGTAAGAGAATTAGAAGAAATGGCATATTTGATTTTGAAAGTATGGCAGAATGTTTTTTCAAATCTTTCTACAATTTCACCGGTAGAAAGGTGTTCGTCCACGAGACATTCTAAAACACCTTTTAGGTCTTCCCGTGAAAGGGTCGGTTTAAAAAATTCGATATCTTTTTCTTTTCGAAGGGGTCTTTGTATTGTTTCGGTGCTCATCCAACAGCACTCCTCTATATTATGTCACTTAAATACCCGATTTCTGAATTATGTCACTTCATTTTTCGAAATGAGAACATAATTTTAGAAATTCATTGGAAAAATGGTTCAGGAAGAAGAATGCCTCAGAATTATGACCCCCATGCAGAATCCTCCCTCTTCCCTTTGGGCGAACCGCCTCCGCCAAAACCAAGGAATCCGTTCCCTGATGGAAGATTTGGGCCAGGTGACGGGCCATCCCGACGAAATTCTTCTGGGAGGGGGAAATCCGGCTCATATCCCGGAAGCGGAAGCAATCTTTGCCGAAGCCTTTCAGAGTCTTGCGAAAGATCCAAAACTTGGAGCCTTACTCGGAGACTACCAAGCTCCGATTGGAAACGATCGTTTTCGTTCCCTTGCGGCAGAGTTTCTTTCCCCTCATTTAGGTGCAGATCTTAGAAAGGACAATATTGCTTTTTTTAACGGCAGCCAAAACGCCTATTCGTATTTACTCAACATTCATTCTGGAAAGATGATGGACGGGAGTTTTAAAAAAATTCTCCTACCGATTGTTCCAGATTACATCGGTTATGCGGACCAGTCCATCGAAGCAGATGCATTTTTGGCTACAAAACCAGAAGTGATTCGAACAGGAAATCGTAGATTTCGATACGGTTTAAACAAAACGGAGTTTGATCTTTCCATTGTTGGTTGTGTGGCCTTATCTCGGCCAACAAATCCTACGGGAAATATTTTATCAAACAAGGACATTGAATGGGTGGAAGAAAGAACTCAAAAACAAAAACTTCCTCTCCTGATTGATTTAGCCTATGGGAATCCTTTCCCAAATTTAATTGGGCAAGAAGAACCGATTCATTACCGGGAAGGGAGAACTCTATCCCTTAGTTTCTCAAAAATTGGACTCCCAGGGGTTCGTTTGGGGATTGTTGTTTCCGATCCCGATACCATAGAAACCCTCTCTGCCTATGCTGCTGTAGGGAATCTTGCCGTAGGAAATTTAGGTGTTTATCTGATGGAGATTCTCTTTCGTAAAGAAATCCTCACCAACCTTGCAAAAAACATCTTACGTCCGTTTTATGACAAAAAAAGAGAACTCGCAATTGCCATTTTTGAATCAGAATTCCAAAAACATGGAATCGAATATGAAATCCATGATCCTATGGGTGGATTTTTTCTTTGGATTCGATTCCCCAACCTATCAGTCACCAACCATAAACTTTACCACCTTTGTAAAGATAAACGGCTCTTCATTGTTTCAGGACATTATTTCTTTCCTGGTTTAAACTCAGATTTTTCGCATACTCAAGATTGCATACGTTTGACATATTGTCGTCCAGAAGAAGAATTAGCCAGGGGAGCCCATATCCTTGCGGAAATTATTGCCTCCCACCAGACAAAATCCGAATGAGTGAAGACAGCATTGATCTATCAGACACAGTCTTAGAGAATCCTTCGTCAAAAGACGAAAGTTCTAATGATAGACCTTCTGCGCAGTCTTACATTTTTTTGTCTGACTCAGTGGGAAGTCTTACACCCACAGCACGTTGTATCTTAGATGAGCTAAAAGATTGGCACAAACGTGTAGAAAAACATGGCTCAAAAGAAAAACACGCATCTTACTTAATGACGGTGGATAAACTCCCCGAAGCCTTAGGAAAGTATACCAACCTCGGTGCACAAGGCCGTTCCGAAAATTCGATCTACCATGCTCTTCGACAAATTTTAGACATCGACCATCGTGGCCAAAACCGTGCCGCATATGCTTATCCTTATCTCATTCGTACGGGGAGTAAAATCTCTTCAAAAATTGCTCTCGTTGCCCCGCAAAACGAAAATAAAACGGATACCCAACCTTATCGACAGGCATGTTTTCGTTTTTCGCAAGAACTCATCAAAGTATTACTCGAAAACCGTGCTAAAAAAGGAAGGAACTGGGATGAAGAAAATCCGGGAACCCTCCTCTTACAAAAGAACAAAGAAGGAAACACCTGGCTCTATCCAAAACTGGGATCTCTCGAAGCAGAAGTATCCTCTTTAGTTCGAAAGGGATTTGGAAATTTACCTTATATCCCCATGCCAGACTTTCTACAAGACTTCACTGTTTTTGCGAGAGAACAAAATCTTGCACTTCCCATTCTTGCCGATTACCATATTGTCATTGATGAACTAAATATTTTACCTGACGGGAGTTTCAAAAGATTGCCCGAAGTAGTGAACCAAATCCTTGCTCATATGAATGGATTGGAACATTTCACAAAAGACCAACTCACTAAACTTGCGAAAGATGCAAAGTATGAGTCCTTTCTTGCAACTTTTAGTGACTATATCTCCAAACCAAAATTTTCTTCTTTAGAATCCAAAATGAATCCAGAAGAAGAAGTGAAAAAATTCTTATCAATCATTGAAAACTTTCCCTATTCAACAGAAAAAGGAAACAAATCCCTTTCCATCAAAGAAACCATTGATCTCAGTGTAAAAATTTTAAAAAGACTATCGGAAGAAAAAGGATCTGTTCTCACTCGTAAAGATGATAGCATTTACGGAACCGTCAAAAATGCAGTCATTGCAAAAATTCCAGAACATACAAAAAATCACAATACCCTGCTTAGGATTGATTTTGAAGATGAAGTTGCAAAAGCAGGAATCACTTCAGAAGAAAAAGCAAACGAATATATCAAACGTTTGAAAGACGACGTATTTTCTGATCATTCTTATTATGAAGAAAAACTTCCTGACGGAAGATCAGTTTATTACGTAGTCGATCATGGTTACATGGCTGCAGTCATTCACAAACTTGCGTTTGAAGGCAGGACCAATCCAGAATATAAAAAACAATTGGGTTATGCAAAAATCATCAACCATAAACTCTCTAACCCCAAACATCCAGAACTCAATAACAAACTAAAACCTGAGTTAATTGCTAAACTCAATGCTGATGTAAAAAACATGGAAGTGGAAGAATTGGAACGGGAACGTTCCAATGAAATTCGTTCTAGATTCAATGCTGTTCCAGGAATTTTGACATTTGTGGTCAGCACTCTTATTTTTATCACCGGAGCATATTATCTTCGTTCGGCGATGCCAATATTTTTTGGTGTACCTTTCTCCGTTGTGCTCGGATTTATGGCAGCGATTTACTTCCGAGAAAAGTCCACAGAAGAAATTCGAGAAGATATCAAAAATTCAGGAAAGTTTTCTGGAGTGGGTGATTGGGGAAAACCAACTTATAGTTCCAGTTCATCTTCTTCTTATGAAGACGAAGCAGAGACATCCAAAAAAGAAGAAAAACTTTCTCATATTTACAAAGCCGCAGATAACTTCGTATTTCCCAAACGATTCAATAAAATCACCGACAAAGTTTTAGATCCGAAATCCTTACGGTCTCGGATTTACGAAAATTTAGACAATATCAAACGCAACAACATGACTCTCGGCAAAGAAAAGGATGACGACAAAGTGGCTTCCACTGTGGAATATGCGGTTTTGCAGTCGGTTTCCACCATTCTGATTCCAGATGATGTTGCCATCCGGGATCTTCCGAGCACCATTCTCATCAATCGTAACGATATGAAATCAGCACTCTTTCGTGGCCAACTTGCGGACTACTATAGAGAAGAAATGAACAAAAAGAAATTCGATAAAAAACTAGTTAAGTACTACACCTACCTCATCAACACGGTTGAGATGGAGTATTATAAATACCTTCCGAAAAAACGAGTTTAAAAACTAAAATCATTTGATTCCCTACGGGTCACTCCTCCTATGGAGTTGATGTATCAAAACGGTATCGTACAATTTCCTATCATCATCATTGATGAAGATTTTCGTTCCGAAAATGCCAGTGGTCTTGGCATTCGAGCTATTGCAAAGGCCCTTGAAGGCGAAGGGATTGAAGTTCTGGGTGTTACCAGTTACGGAGATTTAACTAGTTTTGTGCAACAACAGAGCCGGGCTTGTGGATTCATCCTCTCCATTGATGATGAAGAGTTCACTCCAGAAACTGAAGGCGAAGTTCCCGATGCCCTACGCCAACTCAAAGATTTTGTGACGCAAGTGCGTCATAGGAACGCCGACATACCGCTGTTTCTTTATGGGGAAACAAGAACCAGTCGTCATATCCCCAATAGCATTTTAAAAGAATTACATGGCTTCATTCATATGTTTGAAGACACTCCAGAGTTTATGGCAAGAGCCATTCACAGGGAAGTAAAATCATACTTAGATAGTTTACCTCCTCCTTTTTTTCGTGCCTTAACTCAATACGCACATGATGGAAGTTATAGTTGGCATTGTCCGGGCCACTCCGGTGGAGTTGCCTTTTTAAAAAGTCCTGTGGGTCAAATGTTTCACCAATTTTTTGGTGAGAACATGCTTCGAGCTGACGTTTGTAATGCGGTAGATGAACTAGGACAACTTTTGGATCACACAGGACCCATCTCTGCCAGTGAACGAAACGCAGCACGTATTTTTCAATGTGATAGTTTATATTTTGTAACCAATGGAACATCTACTTCCAATAAAATTGTTTGGCATAGTACAGTAGCACCAGGTGACGTAGTGATCGTTGATCGTAACTGTCATAAAAGTATCCTTCATGCCATTACGATGACGGGTGCCATACCTGTTTTTTTAATGCCAACAAGAAACCATTTCGGAATCATTGGTCCCATTCCCAAATCTGAATTCAAATGGGAAAACATTCAGAAAAAAATTGCGGAGCATCCTTTTGCCAAAGATGTAAAAGGAAATCCAAGAATTCTCACCATCACCCAAAGTACGTATGATGGAATTTTATATAATGTGGAAGACATAAAATCAGAGTTAGATGGTAAGATATCAACACTTCACTTTGATGAAGCATGGCTCCCACATGCCTCCTTTCATAGATTCTACACTGGGATGCATGCCATTGGATCGGACAGGCCAAGACCGAAAGAAAGTATGATCTTTGCCACCCAGTCCACACATAAACTTCTAGCTGGTCTTTCACAAGCAAGTCAGATCCTTGTGCAAAATAGTGAAAAAGAATCTTTGGACAGAAACCTATTCAATGAAGCTTTTTTAATGCATACAAGCACGAGTCCGCAGTATGCCATCATTGCTTCTTGTGATGTGGCCGCAGCCATGATGGAATCTCCTGGCGGGAATGCACTTGTAGAAGAATCCATTGAAGAGGCTCTCGATTTCCGACGTGCCATGCGAAAAGTGGACTTGGAACTTGAAGAAGACTGGTGGTTTAGTGTTTGGGGTCCAGAGGCTCTTGTGGAAGAAGGAGCCGGAGAACGGGACGAATGGATCCTAAAAGCAAATGACCGTTGGCATGGGTTTGGTGATATTGCGGAAGGATTCAATATGTTGGATCCAATCAAAGCTACTGTTATCACTCCCGGGATGAGTGTGGAAGGTGAATTTGCTGATTGGGGAATCCCTGCTCTCATTCTCACCAAGTACTTAGCAGAACACGGAATCATCGTTGAAAAAACAGGACTTTATAGTTTCTTTATTATGTTTACCATCGGTATCACCAAAGGTCGTTGGAACACTATGGTTACCGAATTACAACAGTTCAAAGATGATTATGATTCGAACCAACCTCTTTGGCGAGTGATGCCGAAGTTTACCACTGCTTATCCAAAGTATGATAGGATTGGACTTCGTGATCTTTGCCAATCCATGCATGAAGTCTACCGAGCCAACAATATCTCTCACCTAACAACAGAGATGTATTTGAGCCCAATGATTCCTGCAATGAAACCTTCAGAAGCATTTTCTAAAATGGCACATCGTGACATTGAAAGGGTTCCGATTGATGAATTAGAAGGAAGAATTACTTCGGTGTTGCTTACACCCTATCCTCCTGGAATTCCACTACTCATCCCAGGAGAAAAGTTCAACATGACCATCATTCGTTACTTACAATTCGCACGTGAGTTTAACTCGAAGTTTCCAGGTTTTGAAACTGATATCCACGGCCTTGTGGAAGAAAAATCAGAATCAGGCCATGTAACTTACTACGTGGATTGTGTATCTGAATAAAACACAAAATTTGCAAAAACCAATATCAGGTAAAAATACCACCTGGTATTGGTGAATGAAAAATCATTCCCACTCAATCATTTTCACCACATCTTTCAAACAATCTTCTCTTGTTCCTTGGTCTTGTTTCAAAGTTGGCAATCCAGAATACCATTTTCCATCGGGATATTTCAAATCCACCCAGAAGGAAAAGAGAGTGGTTTCTCCGTTATTATTTTTAATTTCAATATTGAGCAGTTTTAAATCAGAAACACCTGTTTCTTTATAAAACACTTCCCCATTCCGAGTGCGGATTCGAATTTTTTTGGGAACCACTTCATAAGTAATTCCCTTTTTTTCTTCTCGTTTTTGTTTTAATTCCCAAGAGTCAATCCGCACAGAATCCAGTTCGTTTACGTTCAGCTTTTTTTTGTAAAGGATTCCATCTTTAGAATGCTCAAAGGACATCGACTGACTGCCGCTAGATGATTCACCACGAACGGTTCTCCCGTCGCAAAGGGTAAGGTTTAAAACCTTGGGTTCAGATGAATCTTTGTCTCCACGAGCATTTCGTGGTTCTTTCGATTGTTCCTGAGGGAGCGAGGGAAGGTTTGGTTCCTTGGGCAATCGAGGTTCTCCGAGTACCGGAGAAAAAAATCCGAGGGTCCCTACCCAAAGAAAGAGTCGCAGTCGGATGAAGTTTTCCATATTCTGACCTTTATCCATGGATGCATTTCTTACTGCAACTTTTCAAACCCTTCCCTTGCCAGTTCTTTTACTCGTCATCATCGGCTCCATCCTTGTTTTAGGCAAAGCTGCTGACGTACTTGTCGATGAGGCAGTTTCCCTTTCGACTAGATGGGGAGTTCCCAAAATGATCATTGGGGCCACCATCGTGAGTTTGGGCACAACCCTTCCCGAAGTTTCTGTTTCGGTCCTTTCTGCACTGGAGGGAAATCCTGGAATCGCACTCGGGAATGCGGTAGGTTCTATCATCTGCGATACGGGATTAATTTTAGGAATTGCGATTCTCATTTCCCCACCTGACATAGACAAACGACTTGTCAATCGTCAAGGTTGGATCCAAGTTCTTTCTGGATTTTTACTAGTGTTTGCAGCCCTACCTTGGGCCAACTTATCATCTGTTTTTTCCACTGGCGGCCGGATCGACCAAGGAACTGGTTTTGTATTTTTAATCCTTCTTGCTGTTTATATTTATTTTAGCATTCGTTGGTCCCGTTCCAAACCGGGGGAAGTAGAGGCAGGTATTGATGACACAACCGAGTATGATGAATCCCCATTTTGGATAATCTTTTTAAAACTCGTAGTAGCCATTACGCTTGTAATTTTATCTTCTAAAGTTCTCATCCCTTCCGTCCAAGAAACAGCAGTTCGTTTGTCCATCCCTGATTCCATCATTGGAGCCACACTCGTTGCCTTTGGAACGTCACTTCCGGAACTTGTCACAGCCATCCAAGCTTCCAGACGTGGGCACTCAGAACTTGCTGTTGGAAACATCATTGGTGCGGATATTTTGAATGTTCTTTTTGTTTCCGGTGCAGCGGCTGCTGTAACCAAAAACGGACTCGAAGCCCCGGTAAGTTTTTTTACATTCTACTTTCCATCAATGCTCATTGTTCTTGTCCTCTTTCGTTTAGGAATTGTTTTTTCAAAAGACAAAATCAAACGACCGTTTGGTGTATTTTTACTTTTTATCTATGTCCTGGCAACACTTGCAGGATTCGTATTTAAAGGATAAAATCTAAATCCCATCCACCATCTCTTCGCATTCCAGAAGGGATGGTTCGTTTATTTCTCCATTCTTCATAACTGATCTCCTTACTTTCGAACACCATTTCTTCTTTTGGGATTTTCATTTGACCAAATAACTTTTGTGCCCCTTGCCTAATGAGTAACCGACCACCTTCGTTATCAAATTGTTTGGGGTGGTCAAAAACAAAGATCTCTCTGTTTTGTTCCATTGCACTATAAGCTGTGGAAATGGTTCCAGATTTTCGCCCAGATTCCATTATATACACTTTGTCCGCAAGGCCCGATATAACACGATTTCGTTTAGGAAAAGTCCATTTGGCAGGCTCTGTTTTGAGCAAAAATTCTGTGATGAGAAGTTGTTTTGGGTCTTCTTTGATTCGTTTGTAAAGATCCCGGTTCCCAGGTGGATATTCGATTCCTAAAGTAGTTCCGAGTACACCAATCACAGGAACCCCAAATTCCAAAGAAGAAAGGAAAGCTTCACGATCAATCCCTAGTGCCATACCGGATACGATAACCAAATCTTTGTTTGATGATAGTATTTTTACAAGTTCCCTCGTGGCAGATAGGGAAACAGGAGAAGACTTCCTTGTTCCAACGATGGCCACGATAGGAGACTGAAATAACTGAAGATTTCCCAAACAAGCAAAAACAAAAGGAGGATCATAAATTTCCTTCAAATTTTTAGGATATTCTGGGTCATAAAAACTTACTAGTTTCCAATTTGGATCTTTCGATTTTTCCCATTGGATACATTCTGTCAAACATTGGCTCCAGAACTCTTGTTCAAAATAAGAAGGAAGAGCCAAATATAAATCTGAAAATCTGTTGAACTTACGCCAAAGTTTTGTTCTGCGAAGAAAAGTAGAAATTCGCGGATGACCTAAAATCGAAACTACCACAATAAAAGTGGTCAGTTAGATTTGTTTTGGGCCCCTAATTGGTTTAAGTTTTTAATGACATTGCGATAAGATGAATTTTCTTCTAACGGTTCCCGGATGTTTCCTTTTTCTTTCATCTCTTCCAATATAGACTTAATTCGAATGTATTCATCATAAGCTAAATTTGATTTTCCCACTTGGTATAAAAAATTAGCCTTTGCAAACCTTGTTGGAACATTGTATGGCTCTTTGCGTAGGATTTGGTCCAATAATGAAAAAGCAGTTTCTACTTCATCGTATCCATTCGAAAGTTTTCCATTCCAGGCTTCATCCTTCAATGAAGAATCAAAATACACAAGTGCCAATTGAAAAGGGAACCGAGAATCTTCTTTATCTAATTTTGAAAGTTGTTTGAATAATCCAATCGCACGATTTCGTCTGACCGGCTCCCAACCCATATCTTTGGAAGCATTGGCATAAGCAACTGCCATTTCATATAACAACTGCTTGTCTAACTTTCCCGTTTGAATGGCTTTTTCAAAAAAAGGTAACGCAGACTCATAAGAATGGATTTCAAATCCACCCTGTTTTGAGTTAGGTAAGGTTTCTCCCATGGCTTCTTCATAATATTTGGCTCCTAAATCAGCGGAGCCGGCCCGCATATAAGCCCGAGCAATTTTCCATGAAAGGGCGGATGATTGGTTAGACTTTTGGACCATTTTCCGAATCCGTTTGTCCATCTCTTCAATTTCTGCCTCTTCCAGAGCCAACTTCTCTTTCCAGTTCACGATGTCTTTTTCGGAAGGCAGTTCTCCTCCAATCCGTTTTCGGTATTTGGATTCGGTAAGTGACTTGAGATAGTCACACCCTATCAAACTAAAGCCAAGCAGGGAAAGAAGAATCGCCAAAGAGAAGGAAACCAAAGAAAACCTGCTGTTTTTTGTGCCCATCAGTTCGATTTTAGTTTCTTTCTTTTGGATGAAAAGAAAAAAATGTGATTATGTCTCATAGTTTTCGAAGGCTGGGTGAATCCGATCTATCCTCCCTCCTCCATTGGGAATCCCTTTGTTTTCCAGGAGAGGAATGGACGGAAAAAATGATCCAAACCCATTTAGAATTCCATGTGGCTTTTGGTTTAGGAGGTCCAGAAACAAAGTGTTATGCGCTTGTTTGTGAAACTCCTTGGGAGATCGAAATTTTTCGGATCGCAACACTTCCCAACTATCGAAAGTTAGGTTTGGCTAAAGAACTTTTGGTGGCGCTATTCCAAGAATTTCCGAAAAAAGAATTCTTTTTGGAAGTAAAGGAATCAAACCTTGCGGCCATAACACTTTACCAATCAGTTGGTTTTCTTGAATTAGAGAGACGCAAAAAATATTATCCGGACGGATCCACAGCTGTCCTAATGAAAAGGAATCCATCAGAATGAAAAATGCATATGTCACTGGCGCATCCCAAGGAATTGGAAAAGAATTTGTTCGAGCCCTTGCGAAAGACTATAATGTCTTTTTAATTTCCCGTACGGAATCTGATTTAAAAAAAGTTATTTTAGAACTGGAACCTAAATCCAGAGGTATTTTAAAATATTATGCTTTAGATCTTACCAAAAAAAAAGATGTGGAAGAACTCGCTGATATCATAACAAAAGACAAAGAAGCCGAACTTCTAGTGAACAATGCAGGTTTTGGAACTGTGGGTGAGTTTGCGGCTCTTCCACTAGATAAAGAATTAGATGAAGTTAATCTGAATGTAAAAACTTTAGTGCACCTAAGTCACGTTGCTCTAAACAGATTCAAAAAAAATAAAAAAGGTTATTTGATCAATGTGGCATCTATCGCTGGTTATTTGCCAGCGCCGGGAAGTGCTATCTATGCCGCCACCAAAGCATTTGTAAAATCCTTTACAGAATCCATCCACGAAGAAGCAAAACTTCACGGAATTCATGTCCAAGCACTTTGTCCTGGACTCACACATTCTGACTTTCACCAAAGAGCAGGGATTAACAAATCCAAATACCCATCCTTCATGTGGCAAAATGCCGATGTTGTCGTAGAAGAATCGTTAAATGCCCTTCGTTATAACCAAGCCGTATGTATCACAGGTTCCTTCAATCAAGGAGCAATCACTGTTTCCGAGCTAATCCCACGAGGTTTCCTGCGTAGGTTAAGCGGAAAATACCTAAAACTAGAAGAGGAATAGGATGGATGTTGCAAAATTAGACGCCTGGTATCGTAGGTTACTTGTTATTTTCTCCATCATCGGTGGAGGATTCCAACTTTACTATGAAGGAAACATTTGGGTCAATGCTGTCTTTGTAGTTCTGATGGCAGGGATGGTAGGATATTTTACAAATTTCCTAGCCATTAAAATGTTATTTCAACCTAAACATGGTAAGGTGCTTGGTTGGTCGGGCCTTGTTCCCAAAAACAAATCCAAAATTGCAAAATCGCTAGGAGAAAGTATCCAAAGTAACCTCCTCCATCCCGATATTATTTTAACCTATATCTACGAACGTAACTTGGTCGAAACTGGTATCCAAAAAATAGTCAAAGAAATTGATGAGGCCATTCATAACGAAGAAATTCGAACCATGTTAGTGACCAAAATCATTTCTATGTTAAAGGAGAGAGGGCCTGAAATTTTAGAAGTTATCTTTGATTTTTCAGAAGAAACAATGAAAAAGATGGCAGAACGGCCAGAAGAAGTCCAAAAACTTTGGGACTACACAAAGAATCGCCTAACATACTACCTTACAGAAGAAACCAATCGTGAAGAACTTGGTAAACAACTTCGAGTGATTCTATTAGAAGAAATGCCGAAATTAGCAAATTTACTCAATGAAGGTTTGGAAGAGTATTTAAAAACAAGAAGTACGCTTGGTAAAATTGGAATCGGAGTGAAAAAGATTTTTTCTTTTAATGAAGATGCCATTCGTGAACTCTTAGAACGTTTCGTTAAAGACCCTGAAACTTCTGATCAGTTTATGAAGATGATGGACGAGATGATGGCAGGTCTCCAAGAAAGGTTAAACTCCAAAGAAACACAAGAATTCATTACTGGAAAAATTTCCAATTGGTTGGAAGCAAGTGGCGACTATGCCAGACAAAATCTTTTGCCATCGGGAATAGAAAGATTACAGTCCTATTTAGATGATCCGAACAACTGGGAAGAAATAGAAAAGAATTTTTTCCGTGCTGTGGATTGGGTCAAAAAACGCCTTCTTGAATTTATGAATAGCGAAGAAGGAAAAATTTATCTCAAAACCAATATAGAAAAATTTGTCCACAACATCAATGTGACTGCCCTTGTCGAAGAACGTGTGATGGCACTTGACACGGATGATTTGGAAAAAATGATTTTGGATAATACAGGAGGAAATCTTGTCGTCATACAATTCTTAGGTGGGATTTTAGGAATGATCGCAGGACTCATCCAAGTGCATATCTATTTTGCTGTTCCTGTGGGAACACTTGTTCTTATCACATACATTGCCCATTACAGAAACCAAAAAAGGATTTTTGCGGAATCAGAAAGGACAATATGAACAAAAAAGAACAAAAACCTCTCTTCTCTTTTATAATTCTATTGTTTTTAACACTCATCATAGGCTTTACTATGCAGTGCAGTTCGAAACAAAGTTTTGTTAAGTTGGTAACAAAAGAAAACGATACAGGACTTTTGTATTTAGTGCGTCCAGATCACACGTCACTTTCCATTTGGAACTACGAATGTTTGGTCTCACGTTATCCAGATAAATTTTCTTCTTCTATCAAACCCACCCCTATTTTTAAAATTGAACTTGAAAATGCCTCGTTAGGTTATATTCGATTACCAGAAGGAACCTATCGATTGGATGTTATCGGAAAAGAAGATACAACAAAAGTTTTCCAAATTAAAAAGGGGGAAGAAAAATATTTTGAACTAAAAATATTCAGTGAAACAAAATTGAGTAGGAGCGAACTCACTTTCAAAGAATTTAATAAAGAATCGGCGCTAACAGAAATACTTTCGACACCAACCTTTACCGAATCCTCTTTTGAATCAGTACAAATGACGATTGAGTAGAACCAAAAAATCTTTCGCAAACTTCGATCGACCGAGATTCATCCAATCTACATGTCCACCGCCACGTATTTCCCAAAATACTTTAGGTTCTTTTGCTAAACCAAAAATTTGTTTTCCATTTTCAAAAAAAATAACTGTATCCTCGGTTCCATGAATGATTAATAGCGGAATAGGAGAAAGATTTGGAATAGAATCTCGTGGACTTGTATGATCATGAAATACCCAAGAAAATAAATTTCCCATCGGAGGAAAAATCACATGATTCATAGTTTGTTTAGCAACTTCCCGATAGGAAGGAAAGGATCCATCAATACAAAGTAAAACAATTTCGTTTTTATCTTTCCAATCGGCAACAGAACGCATCGCAATAGCACCACCCAAACTTTGGCCATAGACAATTAACTTGGAACTTCTCTCCTTAGTTTCCTGCAAGGCATAATCTAAAACAAGTTTGCTATCATCGACTATATCTTCAGGATCGGGATCTCCTTCCGATTCTCCATAACCTCTATAATCAAATACAATGAGTTCATAACCATGATTCACAAGCCAAACAAGAGACAAAAAATGAGCACTCATATTTTGCCCATTCCCATGAAATTGTAAAATAACCGCTTTTGGTGTCTCTTGTTGTTTCGAATAAATCCGCCAAACATTTAGCTTCACTCCATCTTTTGTTGTTATAAAAGTGGGGGTATATGAAAAACCCATTTGTTTTGGTGTAAAATAAGTTTCTTTTGTCGGATGATAATACAAAGACGAACAATTTGAAAAAAGAAAATTAAAACAAATAATGATAAGATACAAGTGCTTCTTCATAAAATCTTTCTCCATTCACTTCTAATCGTATTTCATGTATATTTGAAAATGCATATCGAACCTTAAAGGTAACGTAATAAGAATTCAAATTGTGGCTTAGTTGGTAGTTTTGGGCAGTTGCTCCCGTATAAATTTTCCAAGCGCCCCATTCATTTTGGTAAAGTAAGCTTATATTTCCACCATAACGAATTCCATTTTCAAACATTCTTCCATTTTGAGCTTTCAATCCGGCAAGAATACTCAATACTCCCAAGCTCATCGGCGTTTTTCCAAATTCATTGGAAAAAGAATACCCCATACGAAAATCGATGTTACCAACTTGTTTCCGAAGAGTATCGTTGTTATTTTGATAAACTGCTGTTTGAATACCTGTATCTAAAAAATAAGAAAAATCTTTTGAAATTGCATTATATGGATTTAAAGATGATACCTTGATAGCACTTACAGAAGTTAGTTCCGGTTTTTGATTCTCATATGCCCTGATTGTTGTATCTAAAAATGCCAATTCCGAATTAGGAGCATGGCCCTTACTCACATTCAAAAGGTCGTGGTATGCTATTCTATATTTAAACTCAGCAAAATTTCCTAAAGAAGACACACCAAAAGAAGTGGCAATTCGACTCAATGGATGAGAGACTTCCGGTGGTGTGGACAAAGATCCTTGTTCCTTAGGAGTATATTCATCATTTTGTTTACTTCGAAAAACAAGTAACTTATCATAGTATTCTTTGTGTTGTTTTGGGATTTCCGATTTACTTGAATATCGATAACGATATGTGTCAAGGACAGCATCAGTAACCAAAGACATTCGAAAACCTTCTTTTGGCTCCGGAAGAAAGGCATTTTCGAAACGAACCATATCAAAGTAGGTGGTTTTCTCATCTTCAGTCATATCATAAAGTTTGTATTTAATTTTGGAATATAAAGAAGGGCGATATTTTTTTGAGATTACAAATCCATCTTCAGCTAAGTAAAGTTTTATGGTATCGCTAGGTGCCACAATCCAACCAGTTTTTTTACTGATATCTAATTCAGGAATGGATACTTCTAAAAATTCCATTAAATGATAAGAACAATTTTCGTTGATAAAAAAATAATCAAAGTCTGCTCTTCCCATTTCCCAAAGATGGCGAATCAATCTGTCTCTTTCTTCTGGTTTTAACTTTAGTTTGTATTCCCAAAGATCCCGACTTTCCATATCATTGTATTCATTTACTTTTAGATAATAGGGAAAAATGGCAAAAGTGCCTGGATATCCACCGGTCAATCCTTTCACTGCATATGCAAATCCATTCATTTCTCCCGGATTGGCTGCATAGTTCACTCCATAATCCAATAACTCAGAGTTTTCGTTTACCTTGTTATTTAGTTTGATAAGAGTATGTCCAAACATGGATGCCGGTGCTTGCATATAATAAGATGAAAACACAACGGATATCGATTCGGGAGTAAGGGATTCTCTCCAAACTTCAAAACGTGGACATTGGATCTCATTGATTCGATTTAAATCAAATTTAAGTTTTCCTTTCAGCCAATGGAACCTTTCGGGATACGCACATTGAGGATGTTGTAATCCTTCCGGAATCGGTTCTTCTGTAAAAAAGCTATGTAAGGTTGCAATTAATTCTTTTTCTGGATTGTATTTTCCATCTTCAGAAAGGAAATAACGTTTGTTATCAACTTCACTTTCCCAAAATCCCCATCTAGTCTTTTTAAATCTAAGCAAACGATACCAATGGGTTTCTTCGGCTAGGTGTCTTTCTTTCGCTTCGTTGATCAGTTCTTCAAGGTATTGTCGGCTTTTAGGTGATTTGGGGATTTCTTTCCCTTGTTTTCTTGCCGTTAAAAAATCTAATTCAAGAATGTTTTGTTCGCCAGTGGGTTCAATGGCCCCAAGCGAAGCAGTAAAGAGGATCAGAAGAAAAGTAAATCGGTACAGAGGAAACACCAGAGCATCCAATTGTTGGATACTCTGATTTTTTACAATGGTTTAGATTTTGCAGTAATTTTTTACTGTTTGGTCTTTTTCCAAAGTTTCATGAAGGTTCGACAACATCAAACTAGGGTTTGCTTTTGATTCTTCAGTGAAGATTCTAGAATAGTTTTCTTTGACTACTTCGCTGAATCGAGCACCAGATTTACATTCAAAAAGAGTGGCAAGGTTAGAAAGTTTTTCCCCTTTACCAGCTGCCATTTCTTGTTCCAAACTATCAAAGTTCATATGCACATAAATTTCACGTGCATGTTCTTTTTGAGCAACGCCATCTGCAGTACAGTTAGATGTTCCAGATGTGATTCCAAAAGTTTGGCTTCCCCCAGTGGCGTTTGTTGTAGCAACAAAAATTTGGTTACCACCAGGCATTACAAGAGTTCCTAGTCCGCATCCCGCCATACCGTACTTAGGTGCAGCAGACATTTGAGACGCAAGGAGAACCATAGAGATTCCGATTGTGGAGATGAGTGTTAACTTTTTCATTTTATTTCATATCTCCTTAGATTTGTGAACAAGACTTAGCGAGGATTTTATCGCTTTTAACTTCTGATTTAACTGCTGAAAGTAAACTTGCAGGTGTTGAATCTTCAGTAATGAGTTTAGCATAGTTTTCTTTCGTCACTTGGCCAAATCGGGAAATAGAATCATTCGAACAACCGAGAAGGCTTCCAAGAGACTCTAATTTTTCACCTTTCCCTGAAGCCATTTCTTGGCCGAGAGAATCGTAGTTCATTGTGACAAACAACTCTTGTACTTTATCTTGTTTTACAACACCGTCAGCAGTACAATTGGATGTTCCCGTTGTAATACCCAATGTTTGGTTGTATGCAGTACCATTTGTTGTCGTAGCAAAGATCTGCATTTTGTCATTGGTTTGGATCACCTGTGATCCAAGTCCACAACCAGCCATACCATATTTTTTTGCTTCTACAGCAGTAGATGTCATTGCAACAGCTACAACAGCAGCAGACAAAAATAGGATTGAGGTAATTCTTTTTCCCATTTCGAATTCTCCTTTTGAAACTTTCGAATCAAATTCCGACGAAATCTACTCGATCTTTTGGATTCGTCAAAAACTTTTTCAAAAGGATCGATAATTTCTTTCCTAGGGTCTTCGATAAAACAATAATTTAGAATCAAATTAAGTTGCAAAAAAGGAGCGTATAACGCGAATTTCGTCATTCAAAGGAGAAAAGGCCCGCTGAATTTGATTCAGGATTGGAGTCTATTCTCCCAAAAACTGGATCCCCGAATATATAAGAACCGGTTTTCCATCCACTTTTTTTAGGTCCAACCTTTCCCCTAAATTGCGACCGAATCCCAAAACACGAAGGGTGGACTCAGATTCCCATTGGCAAGGAAAACGGTTAGAATTTTCCATTCCACCTAATGAATAATAAACGGTTGCGTTCAGAAATCCACGTTTGTCTTCCGTTAGTTCCACTCGAGAGATGAGTGAATATGGGTCTTTCGTATGATAGGTTGTCAGAAATGATTTTTCAGGCAACCTATAGATAGGATGAATCAAAACTCCAAAACCCCAACTTCCTTTGGCTGCATTCAGAGAATACATGGTAAAAATTGGATGTCCCTCCCAAGGTTCAAATTCAATCCTCATGGATTCTAATGTTTTTTCTTTTACTGGGATCAAGCCGAAAAACAGACGTAAGTTGGCTCCAAAACGATTGTCCTTTTCTACTAAATCAAAGTCAAAACCCATCATTTCTATTTTTGGTGGATTTCCCGGTTTTACTTCATGAATTCCCAAAGGAGAAACATAAAGGCCATAAAAACCATCTAACTGGTTTTGTTTTTTTCGTTCTGGCAAGGGTGTAACTTCCAGTTTCAATCCGGTTTTATATTCATATGCAATATCCAAAATATCTTTGTTAGCTGGTCGAATCGAAGCAGTAGCAAAACTAAGAGTGTTTCCCACAAGAAAACTAGCGGTTTCTGATTCTATATCATAAATCAAATCGGCAAAAAAGGGAGGTAGTGATCCTGAATGCCCTGTGATCCAAACACTATTGTTACCGCTCTTCATTTCTTCAATCAAAACGGGAAGGCCTAGTTTCATTTGAAAATTCGAACTGGGTCCTTTTTGGATGCGGTGGAATTCGGAAAAACTGGATGGAGACAGAAGGCCAGCTCCTCTTTTACTTTGGAAGAATGCCTTCATAAAAAGACCCATGTCTTCACCGGTAGTCGAAAGAGAACCTGCGGTCAAATCACGGATTACTGGTCTATGGGTTTCTGTTTTCCAAAACAAACCAGAATATCCAGATACTAACTCTGAATCATCATTTAACTCTAACAAGGTGGAATGTTTCATTCCGGCTTTGGAAAATAGATTCTTTTGGAAATACTCTTCAATCCCAATACCTGAGGCTCTTTCAATGACAATCCCAAGAAGGCCAAATCCATAATTTGAGTACGAATGGGCTTTGCCTGGTTCATTTCTTTCCATTTGTGAAAGTGTTTGAGGAAGAGAACGAAATGCCGTCAAAATCTCAGATTCTTTGGCTTCGGGCGAAAGAAAAAAACCGTACGCACGATCAGAAGGCAATCCCGATTGGTGGGTTAAAATATCTCGAATGGTAATTTCACGATAGTTTTGTCCACGAGAAGGCATCCCCACCACTTCTGGAAGGTAAATGGAAACAGGATCATCTAACTTTAATTTGCCACTCTCTTGTAATTGTAAAAGAGCTATGCCGGTAAAAAGTTTGGTGATACTCCCGATTTTGAATCTTTGCACCAGGCCTTTTTTGTCTACACCAAGAGAACCAGAATGCACAACTCCATCACCTAACAGATACATATACGAAAGTGATTTGATCCCAGAGTTTTTTACATCCTCTATTTTAGACAAAACCACTTTTTCCGTAGTGTTCTTGTCATTATGATAAACCTCTATTGGTTTCTCTTGTAGGGAGGAACATTGTAGGAAAATGAAAATGTTTAAAATCAAAAAAAAGGATTTTGATTTGCGATTTAAGGAAGATGGAAGAGGATAAAATAATGGCAGGGGATGAAACGGAAGAAGAGATTCTTCTTTTTCCTTGTTTTTGTTCTTAGCGGAGGGCTTAAGCGAAGACTTAGTGTTTTTTGGAGGACTAGGTTTCATTCCCCTAAAAATCGAAAACCACCAACTTACTGCAAGTCCATAAAACAGAGAACTCTTAAGACCTATGGATTCAGGAGTGATCGCTATGCCAAACGGAAAGAACTACAAAAGTTCTCTCGTTTGGGTTTTGTTTGTTGGGAAAAGTTTGGGTGATCCGATCGAAAAGGTTAGTCTTCGATCACACTCATTGAGTATTCAGAAATCGCTTCCCGGCGTTTTTCTGCATAGTCTTTGTGAAACCAAAGGTCTTGCGTATTCTTTGCTGTCTTTTTGTTTCCCACAGTGATAGTGGTCATACAATGATCTACAGCGTATTTCATTGCCTCTTTTCCCGTTTCTCCAAGTCCCTTGTTTCGTTTTTTACGAGTGATTTCAGCACCTTGTTTGTTAACTTTAGCAACTAACTTGTCGTACTCGGCATCATCAATACAAAATACGGTTTCTTTTTTTGCATCTTTCCACTTCACATCCACCTCGTAAAGTGGTGCTGCAGAAATATTGATAAAACCTAAATCAAAAAGCTCCGGCCAATACTCATAGAAAAAAGACAACATGAGAGATCTGATGGCATACCCATCAAAATCCGCATCGGTGATGATGCTGATACGATCGTAATGAAGTTCATCAATGGACTTTACTTTTTGGTCGAGAGGAAGGCCTACAATGGCCACAATGTTTTTCATCTCTTCGTTTTGCATGGCCTTAGCAAGTGACATTCCTTTGCAGTTAAGTGGTTTTCCCCGAAGAGGGAAAAGTCCATGCAACTTTGGATTTCTTGCCGGGCGTAATCCCGCAATCGCCGAGTCCCCTTCCGCCACAAATAGAATTCGGCCTGGATCGTTTGGTTTGCCCGTAGGAGGCATAAGCTTAGGGATATTGTTCCGTGACGCCTTACGGAGGCCTTTCTGCGCATCCTCGAGCTGTTTCATCTGGGTTCTACGTTCCATCACCATCTTTATTTCTTCGATGAGGCCCGTTTTTTTCAAAAGTTTGTCGAGGTGTTTGTCCACAGACTTTCGAATGTCTTCATTCAAATCATTGATGAGATAGGATTTATCTTGGGATTTAAAACGTGGATTGAGGATGCGAAGGTTCACATACATATGAAAACAACTTCTGACATCGTTTCTTGTACATTGGGTGTTTAGTTTTTTTTCCAAACTGACAATTTGAGATTTTTTACGTACTTCATCACAAAGTCTGTTTTCTAAATACTCAATCGCAGATCCACCTTGAGGACAAAAAATCGAGTTTACCCAAGTAAGAGTTTTGTTTTGTCCCACCACCACATAAGTATCCATATGGATTTGGGAAGCGGAAGCCTTATCAGAGTAATCCAATTTGTAGTACACCATCTCGGAATTACTAAAAATCTCATCAAAACCTTTTTTGAATTTATACTTTTCTTTCCCTGTTTTGTGGATAAACACTACCTCAAGGCCAGGATTCGACATTGCAATGTCCTGGAGGTATTGTTTCACCAAATTGATGTTAAAAGAAGTATCTAAGTTGTTAAAATATGCAGGGTTAAGTTCAAACTCAACTGTTGTCCCATGATCTTCTTTTTTAGCTGTTTCTACAACAGCAGTCATTCCTGTTTTATCACAAGGCGCTTTTAGTTGTTTGATTTGGTCAGCAGATAATAACGGACAGTCGACAAAGGTTCCATGTTCATCATAGTATAAATGAACCCGTTCTGTATCTTCTTTGGAAAGTTTAAAACTACGAATGGTTTTTTTAACATCATCATGGATGCTAAACATTTTTTTGTAAGCTTTTCCACCATTGATGGTCTTCACTCTAAAGAAAGAAGAAACCATACGCACAAGTGAAATCCCCACACCGTTCTGTCCTGCAACATGGTCTTCTTTGACTTTATCATCAAAGTTTTCTCCATACATCAAATGGAGGTAAACCCCTTCTGCATTATCTGCGGGAATTCCACGACCGTTGTCTTGGATGGTCACACGTTTGCGATCGGTAGACAATTGGATGATGAGTTTGTTCATCTTGTCTTTTTCAGGGATGGACTTGTCGTTTAAGTTCTTTCTATACTCATCCACGCAGT
Source organism: Leptospira meyeri (assembly GCF_004368965.1). NCBI lineage: Bacteria > Pseudomonadati > Spirochaetota > Leptospiria > Leptospirales > Leptospiraceae > Leptospira > Leptospira meyeri. Next base: position 1,659,723 of record NZ_SORO01000001.1, read on the forward strand.
TCATACAGGCTTCGTCCAAACATTTGAGTTTGGCCGGAATATCCGAAAGTTCTTCATGAACGATATCATATTTACCAGCGTTATCTTTGGTAAAAAAATGTTGTTCAAAAGTGGAAAGGGAGTTTTGTCCAAGCCACATTCCCGTCCGCATTCGAACGTGTTCTACATTCGATAATTTCTTAAAATTTCGCGAATTTCCTGAGGTTTTTTCAGTTTTTTGAGCCATATTAAATTATTTCGGATCCCATTTTTTCTTTAGTTCATCAAGTTCATCGGTCATAAAACCGGTGAGTTTTTTATCGTCTTTTTGTAATGCCGTATACTCAGTGTATTTTGTTTTAGCTTCTACTATGGCATCTTCGCATTTTCGAACTTCTTCCAAAGTCATTCGATACACAGGAATGGAACTCAACCATTCGAAATAAACGAACTTAGCTGCTTTCAATTTGTCTTCGAATTCTTTTTTGGATTTAATCCCTGTTACTTTTTCGTTCCATTTTTCCTTAATGAAGCGAATGAGTTCTGAGTTGCGATCAATCTTTTCTTTTTCCAAACCAGCGAGTCGTTTGAAACGACGGATGAGATGGGTTTTTCTAAAATCACAGAACCGTTTGATGATTTCTTCTGGATTAAAGTTACGAAGTTTCCCTTCGTGTGTGATGACGTTGATGGTTAAAACTTCGTTGTTCTCTTTGGAAAAAAGTTCCTTCAATTCTTTTTCAGAAGGTTCTTCGCCTTTTTTAGCAACAAGTTCAATCTTAAAGGTTTGACTGGAATGATCCACGTAGTCTTTCAACCAATTGTCTTTTTTCTCAATCAAATCATCTAAATAGTTTACTACCTTTTCGCGGTTCCAGTTCATGGGAGCATCAACGAGAAACAACTTCCCATCTTCTTTTTTAAACCCGAAGGTAGTGGACATCACCGTACTACCGTTGTCATTTTTGGACAACTTCACTTCGCCACCGTACCCTTTGTACCATGGTGTGATTTTTTTTGGTTTTCCAGTTTTTAAGTATGTGACTTGAGATTCGATGACATCGCTCAGTTTGTGCGCAGGAATAAAACAACGAAACCCCGTTGCAATTCCTTGGATGTTATTTAAGAGGACAACGGGAACCTTTCCTACAAAATGAATGGGCTCATCTTCTGTTTCATCATAATTTTTGACATAATCAATGTCCGGTAAACTTTCAAAGAATCCTAAATCTTTGGCAAAGTCAGATAGTTTGACTTCCGTATAACGAGGAGAAGCAATTGCATTGGGATCTAAAACATCACCAAAGGTTCCTTCACCATGCACTAATGGATAGTTATTCGCAAAAGCAAAGTCTTGAGCCATTTGCGAAAGGGCATCTTGTATGGAACGATCTCCATGCGGATGGTATCCCATTGCAAGACCTGCCACCTTTACCGTTTTGGTATGGCGGTTTCTCGCATCGGAGTTCCACATCGCCCATAAAATCCTTCGTTGAACAGGCTTTAGACCATCAATTTCTTGCGGAATGGCTCTCGAATCGCATACATAGCGAGAGTATTTCCTTTGGTCATCATTCACTTGGTCTTCAAAGGGGCGTTTTGGATACTGTTCTTCGTTCTTCATGGTTCCAAATGACACAGGGATGGGGTGAATTGACTTGTCAAGCGGTTTTCCCTTTTTAGACTGGCGATACGCACCGGTCTATGTCCCCAGAAACTCAAGTATACTCCCGATTCTATTGGCTTTTATGTACCTTGATATTTTTTTCTGGATCGAACTGCCAGAACCTGAAATCACTCTTCACGAGAGAGCCAATTTCAGAAATTCCCGCTTCCGTTTTATATACCAAATCACCCAGAAAAATGAACCAATCTTTCTTTCGAGAAGGTTCTTCTCACTTCCGATTCATTGAATGGGAACCAGGAAAAACAACAGGATATGCGGAGAAAATTGAGTTCAGTTTCCTTGCTTATGACAGCAATTTTTTATCAAAAATTAAATCTGAATTTGGTAATGTACCATTTGAAGCTTATAAAATTGTTTGGAATAGGAAGGTAGGAAAATTTAGAAAAGAAGAATCAGAAAATCGAATTTTCTTTTCCTATACCAACTCTTACTTCTCAGAAACGAAGGGTGCAACACTCACTTCTCTTTTGGAAAATAAATCAAATTCCATTGAGACAAAAACTTCCATCGAGGAGTTCGATATATTCGAATTAGGTGGAGAATCGGGCCAACTTATTGAAGAAGGAATACGTTCCGAAGTAGGTGGCGATAGTCGTTGGTCACATAGTTTAGGAAGTATGGAATTTTTCCCTAACTCCACTGTGTTTACCAAACAAGAAACTGGTATGATCAAATCGGAATATGTTTCCCATCATTATGATTATTTACAACTTCGGTATGAATGGAATCAAACAGAAACAGATAAACTATTCTTTAAACTTATTTATAAAGAAAATAATACACAAATTTTCTTTGTTCCGCCATACACCAATGGACTTACTCCGAAAACAAAAGAATCATTTGGTTACAAACGGATCGGAGATTTTTTAATCAAAGAGGAAATGAAATGACAGAAGTTCGCACTCGTTTTGCCCCATCCCCATCTGGATTTCTCCATGTAGGGGGAGCAAGAACTGCTTTATTCAATTATTTGTATGCAAAAGCAAAAAAAGGAAAGTTTTTACTTCGCATCGAAGACACGGACCAAGACCGGTCGACAGAAGCCTCTTTCAAAATCATTTTAGAATCTTTGAAATGGTTAGGAATGGAATGGGACGAAGGTCCGGGAGTGGGAGGTCCAAACGGTCCGTACACTCAGTCCGAAAGAATTCATATTTATAAAGAATATACAGACAAACTGATCTCTGAAAAAAAAGCCTATCGTTGTTTTTGTTCAGCAGAAGAACTTGAAGGCAAAAAAAAACAAGCAGATGCTATGGGAATTCCATACATCTATGATGGAAAATGTTCTGACCTCACGGAAACAGAAATCCAATCCCAAATTGAGAAAAAAATCCCCTTTACTGTAAGATTCAAAACTCCACATAAAATTGTGATCGTAGATGATATGATCCAAGGAAAGGTAAAGTTTGAATCCAAACTAATTGGTGACTTTATCATTGTTAAATCTGACGGTTTCCCTTCGTATAACTATGCTGTGGTGATTGATGACGCACTCATGAAAATCACACATGTAATTCGTGGAGTGGGACATCTTTCCAATACTCCTCGTCAAATTTTGATTTTTGAAGCCTTTGGATTTCCTCTTCCAAGATTTGCTCATGCAAGTGAAATTGTAGGAACCGATGGGAAAAAACTTTCCAAACGAGCCGGTGCGACTTCCGTTCTTGCTTTCCGTGACTTAGGTTATTCGAGTGATACCATGAGAAACTATATGGCACTGCTTGGATGGACTTCTCCTGATGGAAAAGAATATATGAGCGATGAAGAACTTTGTTCTGTCTTTGATGTAGAACGCTGCTCTAAATCTCCTGCTACCTTTGATGTATTCAAAAAACTAAAAGAAGAAGAAAAGGAAACTGTTGATTTTAATAAGTTATCTCTTCTTGGACTTGCGGAGTATTTAAATCCTAAATCAAAACTCAATTGGATGTCGAATAAATACATTCGTGATGTAAAAATTGAAACCTTGGGAAAGGAACTCGAACCATTCCTCAAAGATTGCCAAATTCCAGAAGAATACAAAAAAGGCACAAACCCACAACTCCTTTCGATTTTAGATTCTGTGCGAGTGTATTTAGATCGGCTCATCCAAGCCCCACCGTACATCGAAGAATTCTTTTTGGAAAATATCCAGTTTGAAAACGACGAAGCAAAACAACTGATTTTGGAAGGGAACGGAAAAGCCGTGGTTTCTGCTTTTTACCAAGCGGTAAAAGCCAAGCCACTCTCCACTCCAGATGAATACAAAGAAGCCATGACAAAGGCTGGAGAATCCACCGGTGAAAAAGGAAGGACTCTCTTTATGCCCATTCGGGCCATCACTACGGGAAAATCCCATGGATTGGAACTTCCTATCCTCTTTAGCCTTCTCGGCCAGGAGAAACTTGTCAAACGGATGGAACAGCTCGCCCAAACATTAGGCCTCTCAATTTAGGAAATTTTTTCCTCTACTGCTTGCTTTTAAAGGATTTTTGACTTTTTTTCTCCCTCTTGTTCGTGTAATATGAGTAAGAGAGGGGGAAAAAGCGGCAGTTGACTGTACCATCCGAAGTTATACCGTATTTGTTATGTCCCTCTCCAGGGTCCTATGCGATGTTTTTACCTCCTGATATGTCTTCCGTCAAACATTTCAGAAAAGATCTCAGACGAACCCTAGAAGACAATGGGTTTAGTGCAGACCATATCATGAACATTGAACTGGCCGCCGATGAGGCGCTAACAAATGCAGTCTCTGCCAATGTTTCTTGTCACTGTGACGAAACCATCATCTGCCGTTGGAGGATTGATTCTTCCAAATTTACACTTTATATTTTAGATTATGGATCAGGACTATCAGAGGAAGGTTCCCTCCCTGATACCGACAAAGAACTTCTTAGATCCAACCAATCACAATGTTTTAGCACCTTCCTTGACCATATCAAAAATCACCAAAGTAAAAAACCGGATACACTTCCTTATAATGGTTTCGGCCAAAAACATAAGAACATGGGAAAAGGATTGAAAATTATCAATGCCATGATGGACTCCGTTAAAGTAATGTTTCACGGAGAAGGAATGGTAGACGAAGCACCGGCGGGATTCAAAGTTATGGGTTCCATCATCGCTCTCGAATACGACCGTTCCAAACACTTATAATTTGATCCTTCATATCAATACTTCCCGCGAATGGCGCGGAGGAGAACAGCAGCTTTTTTATTTAGTCCAAGGTCTGACGAATTTCAAAATCCCACAGATGATTGTCGGCCAACCAGGTTCTCCTTTAGAAACAAAATGTAAAGAAAGTGGATTTGAATTTATCCCGATTGAAATGCGTGGGGAATGGGATAGAAAAGCATATAAGAATATTCGATCTCTTTGTATTTCTAAAAACATCAAACTCATTCATACTCATACAGCCCACGCCCATACACTTGGATTACTTGCTAAACGAAACCACTTAAACATTCCTTTGATTGTTTCTAGAAGAGTTGATTTTAAACCAAAATCCAGTTTTTTTTCCAGATGGAAATACCAACACCCAGCTAACGACTATTACTTACCAGTTTCTCAAAAAATCAAGGAAGTAATGATTTCAAGCAAAATCGCTCCAGAAAGGATCATTACGGTATACTCAGGGATTGATTTAAAACGTTTTTCAAAGTCAGCTCCACACGAATATTTAAGAGAAGAATTTCATATCCCAAAAAAATGCATTGTGATCGGAAATGTAGCAGCCCTCGTCGATCACAAAGACCAAGAAACTTTACTCAATGCGGTTTCAAAAATGAGAACAAATTTAGATTTTCGAGTAATGATTGTTGGTGATGGAAAACTTGAGAATAAATTAAAAACGCAAGCAGAACAATTGAAAATTAACGATAAAGTCATTTTTACTGGATATAGAAAAGATATCCCAGCTCTCCTTTCTTTATTTGATATTTTTACACTCACTTCTAAAGAAGAAGGTCTTGGAACTTCTGTTTTGGATGCAATGGCTTCGGCTCTTCCCATTGTTGCTACGAATGGTGGCGGGATTGGTGAAATGTTGGATCATAGTGAAGGTGCTTACGTTTGTTCGGTGGGAGATTCAGAAAGTATTGCCCAGGGTTTGGACAAACTTGTTGGATCCGAAGACTTGCGAACCAAGTTCGGTGCTTTTAACAAAACTTCAGTAAAACGATTTTCCGTTACCAAAACAGTTGAAAAAACCAAACTCATCTATTATTCCTTTTTAGGAGATACTTTGTACGGAGAAGGAACATGAGCGGAAGACTTCTTATCATTGATGGCCATGCTTTGGCTTTCCGAGCATATTTTGCTTTTGCAGCTTCTAACCTCACCAATTCAAAAACAGGACTTCCTAGCGGCGCTGTTTTTGGTTTTTGGAGGATGTTATTCAAACTCCTTCAAGATGAAAAAGTAACCCATATTGCCTTTACATTTGATCCCGGCACAAGACTCGAAAGAAACGATTTATACGAGGATTATAAAGCCCATAGGAAACCAATGCCAGAGGATCTAAAACCCCAGATCCATACAATCTATGAGATGTTAAAAGCTTTGGAATTTCCAATGTACAAAATGGATGGAATCGAAGCTGACGATATCATTGGATCCTTATGCAAAAAATTTGGTAAAGATTTTGAAGAAATCGTAATTCTTTCAAGTGATAAAGATTTATACCAAGTCCTCGACAAAAACATACACATGTTACGTGGGAAAAGAGGAGTTTCCGAATTTGAAAAGATAGATCCAAAATGGGTGGAAACCAATATCGGAATCACCAAAGAACAAGTGCCCGACTATATGGGACTACTCGGAGATGCGTCTGATAATATTCCAGGTGTCAAAGGTGTTGGAGAAAAAGGTGCAGCTAAGCTCATCCAAGAATTTGGAAACTTAGAAACTATTTATAAAAAATTAGACCAGGTAAAAAACAAATCACTTATTGATAAGTTAGCAGCTGACAAAGAAAATGCTTTTTTATCGAGAAAACTCGCTACCATTGTTACTAACCTCAAACTTGATATCAAAAAGAATGATCTCAAACTTCCGAACTATCATGAACCTGCAAAGGTTCAATATTTTAAGGATGAAGGATACAATGTCCTTCACCGTGATCTTGCTAAACAAGCAGGGATTCCAATCGCAAGTGACGGAGATTCCAAAGATAAAAGTGCCGAAAAAGAACCAACCAAAAAAGGTAAAAAATCAACAAAAGACGTAGTAGATGCAGAGACAGAAAATAAACCGAACAAAGGTTCTGCGGTAACAAAAAAGAACTACAAACGAATCCAAACCTTGGATGAATTAAAAAAAATTGTAGCAAAACTCGATCCAAAAAAACCGATCTCGGTAGATACAGAAACTACTTCCCAAGATCCAATGCTTGCTGAATTACTCGGTCTGTCCTTTTCCCAGGAACCTGGTGTTGGTTATTATATTGCTTTCTCACATCCTGAATCCATTTATAGTCACCTACTCCCTTCTCCTGAAGAAGGACTTGGTGTTTTAAAACCAATGCTCTCTGATTCCAAATGGAAAAAAGTGGGGCAGAACATCAAATATGATTTATTAGTACTTCGCAATTACGGTGTGGAGCTTGCCGGAATTCATTTTGATACCATGCTTGCCTCTTACCTTTTAAATCCAGGGGAACGACGCCATAATATGGATGATATGGCCGTCGACTATTTAAATTACAAAACCATCACTTACGATGAGTTAGTTGGCACGGGAAAGAAAAAACAAAACTTATATGATATTGATCCCGAAAGAGTTTCAGAGTATGCTTGTGAGGATGCCGATATCACTTTTCAACTCCATAATGTTCTTTCTCCTAAAATGGAGGAAGGAATTCACAAAAAACTTTTTTATGAAATTGAGATGCCAGTGCTTCTTACTTTGGCAGATATGGAATTTGAGGGAATCAGTGTGGAAAAGGGATATTTTGAATCTCTTTCCAAAACCTTTGAAGCCAAAATCAAAGAACATGAGAAAAACATTCACTTCTATGCTGGAAGGCAGTTTAACATCAATTCAACGAAAGAATTACAAACTGTTTTATTCGAGGATTTACGACTTCCTGCTGAGAAAAAAACACAAACGGGATATTCTACAGATCATTCCGTTTTGGAATCTCTCCAAGGAACCCATCCCATCATTGATGATTTATTAGAAATCCGAAAATTTTCAAAGCTGAAATCCACTTATACGGATACTCTGCCAACACTTATCAATCCCAAAACAGGGCGTATTCATACAAGTTATAACCAAACCATTGCTGCCACTGGAAGGTTATCTTCTACAAATCCGAACTTACAAAACATTCCCATCAAAGATGAAGAAGGAAGGTTACTCAGAAAAGGGTTTATAGCAAAAAAAGGTTTTGAAATTCTATCTCTAGACTATAGCCAAATCGAACTTCGAATTATGGCTCACTTTGCCAACGATCCACAAATGATGGATGCCTATAAATCAGGAGTCGATATCCATAAACGAACCGCTGCAGGGATCTTTGGAGTTCCAGAAGACAAAGTAACGCCCGATATGCGAAACAAAGCAAAAGTTGTTAACTTCTCTGTCATTTACGGAGTCACTTCTTTTGGTCTTTCCAATAACCTAAGGATTAGTCGCAAAGAAGCAAAAGAATTTATAGAAAAATACTTTGCTACCTATAAAGGCGTACAAACTTATATGGAAGAGATTGTAGAGTTTTGCAAAGAACATGGGTATGTGGAAACACTGCTTGGTCGTAGACGTTATCTTCCGGATATTCACTCTAAACACAAAATGGCAAGTGAAGCAGCAAAACGTGTAGCTATCAACTCCCCTATCCAAGGTACATCTGCCGATATGATTAAGTTAGCGATGATCCAGATCCATAACAAAATTAAAAAGAATGGTTATCGCTCCAAACTCCTTTTACAAGTTCATGATGAACTTGTGTTTGAAGTGGATCCAAAAGAAAAAAAAGAATTCTACCAAATGGCAAAAGACGAGATGGAATCTGCAATGAAACTAAAAGTTCCCATTGTCGCCCAAGGAAAATTTGGCGGTAACTGGGATGAAGCGCATTAGGCCGTTTGCCTTAATATTCCTTTTTTTTATATACTATCTTTGGAACACAAAAGTCTTATTCGAAACCGACAACCTCTATGGACGATTCGACTGGGATCTGTATAGTTTCCATGTTGAGTTTTTAAGAAAAACTTTTTTAGAATTTGGAACTCTTCCTTTATGGAATCCATACTACGGAGCCGGGTTTCCAGTTTGGGAAAATCCAACAAGTAAAGTAGGAAGTATCACCCATCTACTTGCGATCTTATTTCCCACACTCGTTGCATTTAAGATTAGTTTTCTCTTTTATTTTATCCTTTCAGGGTTATTCAACTTTCACTCCTTTCGACTCTATACAAAATCTTCCAACTTACCATCATTACTATTTGTATTCCTATTCCAATTTTCGGGATTTGTATTTCAAAAATTTTATGCGGGCCATTTAAACCAAATCCCTGGCCTATTTTTACCAGCCTTGGTTTTTTATATTTTATACTTCGTTCAAAAACAAAACTGGGGGATCGGTGTTTTAATTGCCATAATCACCTACATATTGTTATCCGAAGGTAGTATTTATCCACTCACACAAGGTTTATTCCTTCTTTTCTTTTTAATAGTTAGAGAAGTTTACATTTCGAAATCACCAAAAGAAAGTTTCCTTCGTTCCATCAAACTATCTGTTTTTGTTTTGGTTCTCCTCGCCTTCAAATGGTTCCCCATGTACCAATTCATCCATTCAGCAGGAAGGCATTTTGTGGCTGACAAGTATCCTTTGGTTGTGAAGGATTTATATTTTATTTTTTTTGGATCTTCCCAACATCCATTGTTTGCAAACTCAATTTCCCAAATGCAATATAGATACTGGGAATACGGAAACTATCTGGGACAAGTTCCTCTTTATCTTTTCCCTCTTCTATTCTTCACAAAGAAAAGAATGATATCTGTTCTATTTCTTCTTGGACTCACATTATGGATGATGATGGGAAATCTTTCACCGTATTCACCAGCAAGTCTCTTGGAACACTTTCCCATTTATTCTTGGGAACGAGTTTATCCTAGGTGGAGTCTCAGTGTCGTTTTTCTATATACTTGGTGTTTGGCGGTGGGGTTTCATAACCTATGGAACTTTGTTCCCTCACGTTTCCATAAAACATTGGGAGTTCTAACGGTCCTTTGTTTTCTCTTCCATACCCAAGACACAAAACAAATGAATACAAAATACTTATCTGAGATTTTTATTCTACCTTTACCAAAGGTAGTTATCAAAAACAAAAATAACTATCCAATTACCGTGCCAACAGTTTCCGATTATGGCTCCGATTCACGGATGTTGCCTGCCATTCAGGCAAACCTATCAACCAATGATATCTATGAAAACTTAACCTTCTATTTCACAAACAAAACCATAGGCGACAAAAACTATAAAGGGGAATTTTATCTACTTTCTACCGGACAAGAGAATGTTCCCAAATTTTGGAGTCCTGATCGTTATGAGTTTGGTTTCTTAAAAAAAGGGGATACTTTAGTTTTCAATCAAAAGTATCATCCAGGATTTATTAGCTCTGATCCGGATGCGAAAGTTTGTTCGTATCACGGATACCTTGCGATAAACCCAATAAAAGATATTAAAAATGTTAAAATCCATTATTCTTATTTACATAGTATTTTGGATTTCAAACAGACTTGGCCAAATTGTAAAATATTCTGACCCGCTAAAAGGAACCTCCATGATCCGAATTACATCAATCAATTCAGGCAAAATTCATGTCCAAAACGGAATTTAACTCCATTTTGGACAAATGTGGATTGCGGGAGATATTGCAAAACAAATTACAGACAATCAGGATATCATTCAGATTATCCGTGGCCCAAGGCAATGTGGTAAAACTAGCTTACTACTTCATATTGATCCAAGTTTTAAGGAAATTTCATTGGATGATCATACATTTCGAGAACTTGCAAATCGTGACCCGGAACTATTTTTAAGTCAATTCAACACAGAAAAAATATTTAAACGACTACATTGGTAGTTATGTAGAGAAAGATATGTCCTCTCTGCAGGAATACATAAAAGCCGAGAGTTCTAATCTTTTCTTAAATTGCTTGCTGGAAGAGTAGGAGAATTAATCGATTACTCTAATTTTGGAAAAGAAGTGGGAGTCGATGCAAAAACAAGTAAGGAATGGATATCCATACTTGAAAGAATGGGAATCATCGCTTTAGTTATGCCGTTTTCTTCATATTTATCTTCTCGACTCATCAAGTCTCCAAAGATTTATTTTTTAGATACGGGGTTTGTTTGTCGATTACAAGGATGGTCAGATCCATTACCTATTGTCACATCTCCACAACAAGGTCATTTGTTTGAGAATTTAGTTTATGCCGAATTACATAAATTAAACCAAAACTTTGGATTTAGTTTTCAGATTTTCCATTGGCGATCAAAAGATGGAGAAGAAATAGACTTTTTATACAGTTCTCACCAAAACAATTTATTTTTTTAGAATGTAAAGTGAGCCCTTCACACTCGAATGAAATTGTAAAATATTCTGAAGTGAAAAAAGTTTTTAAAAATCAACTGCCAAAATATTTTATCTGCCACCAAGAAGGCAAACAAATTCTTGATAGGAACATTCCGATAAAATTTCTTTCAGATTTTTTGATTTCTATTATACATGAATCTAATTGACATTAGTCAATTTAGGATTAAGATTTTCCTTTACTATGTGTAACCTACTTTCCTGGAGATTGATTTTAGAAGAAGAGAAAAAAACTGATTGGTATCTAAAGTTATCCGTAGAATCAATTAATGAATTTATAAAAACATCTTCTCCACTTTATGAAATCAAACATCCCAAAAGTTTATTACAGTCCTTTCAAATTTCAGACAACAAAATCATCTCCTCAACTAATACTTGGGGGGTAAAACCATCTTGGTGTCCAGACTTTCTGACCAATACAAAATCAGAAAAATTAATATCCTCTCCCTATTGGAGTCAATTTATCAACAATCGTATCTTAGTTCCGGTTCATTCCTTTTTTGAATGGCAAACCCAAAGGACTGGGAAAAAACATAAGTATGAAATTACATTCAAAAACCCTTATACTTATTTTGCTGGATTATGGGGGGAAGAAAATGGGATTCGCTGGATAACCATTCTCACAGGTATGGCAAATGAAAAAATGAAAACAATTCATAATAATGGCGAAAACAAACACCGCCAACCTCTTGTTATGCCAACGAAATTCCAATACCCCTGGCTTGATCCATTTGTAACGAACCCAAAAGACATTACAGACTTATTTTACAAATTCACTTCAGAAGAAACAACAGAAGTGGATTTGAATCAGGAGCAAACTTTATTCGACTAGATATAAATGTTACATATTTAAAGACTTTTAAAACAAATTCACTGTCACCAATTTGTAACAAAAGAACAAACACTTCTATCAACTGATTTTCACCTTATTGTCACATTGTCGTAACGGATACATTTTACCTTATCCTTTAGATAAACAAGAGGATACATTCCGATGAAACCAAATACAATTAACAAAACAGAACGAATCTTAGAAGTTCGTTTAGCAGAAAACCAACTAGAAATAGAAAGAGCACTGGCACTCCGTTATGAAGTGTTCAATTTAGAAATGGGAGAAGGTCTGCCACAATCTTCTGCTACAAGAAAAGATCGTGATGAGTACGATTTGTACTGCCACCACTTAATCGTAATCGATAAGTCTACAGACGACAAAAAAATTGTTGGTACCTACCGGATTTTAACACGCCAAAATGCAAAAAACGGAATTGGTTTTTACAGCGAAAATGAATTTGATATTACTTCTATTTATAACCTTCCAGACGAAATTGCGGAAGTAGGACGTTCTTGTGTTCACCCTGACTACCGTGATGGTTCGGTGATTTCTTTACTTTGGCAAGGTCTTGCTGAGTTCATGAACAAACATAACGTTCGTTATTTGATGGGTTGTGGATCCATTCATTCCACTGATGCAGGAGTTGCTTCTCAATCTTATGGATTTTTGAAAGCAAAAGACGCCATCGCACCGGAAGAATTTCGGGTGTATCCAAACCCTGACTTTGTCCTTCCAGGGTTTGATGCCAATTTTCACGTTGAAGATCCAAAATCGATCTCCAAAAATATCCCTCCACTTTTGAAAGGATACCTCCGGGTGGGTGCTAAAATCTGTGGAATTCCTGCACTGGATTCTGTTTTTGGTACTACAGATGTGTTTATTCTTTTCGACCGCAAGGAAATTACGGAGAGATATGCGAAACACTATATGAATGCATGAGCCTTAACCAGGAAATAGATTACCAGCACCCAACAAAACAGGATCAAATTCGATTTTTCGTTTTTACTCTTTTTTTAGTTCTTACGATCTGTGCCGGTTATTTCCTGGGGTTTCCTCGGTATTATCTAGGATGGTTTTCCTTTGCGATTGCATCGTTCTCTGTGGCCGGAAACGATGCAGTCCAAACCATCGGAACCTTTATCGAGAGTAAAAAATCGGTCCACTGGCTCCAAAAGATTCTCGTTTTTGGTGGTCTTTTATTTTTCGTTCATTTGATCGCTTGGTTTTTACACGGTGGCGAAATCCATTTCCATAGATTGGATTCTATTCCCGAAACCAAAGACTTCAATCTCCTCCAGCTTTTAGCACCTGTATTACTCGTTGTCATCACAAGACTCCGGGCCCCTGTATCTACAACATTTCTCGTCTTAGGTTTGTTTGGTGGTAAAAGCATAGACCAAATGTTAACCAAATCCTTTTTTGGTTATGGACTCGCTTTTCTTGTGGCCATCGTGGTTTGGGCGATCCTTGTCAAAGTAGATCCTCACGAATACCATGAAGTCCACACACCAGATCCAGTTTCCGAACGTAGGTGGTCGAGATTACAATGGCTTTCTACCATGTACCTTTGGGTGGCATGGTTATTACAAGACACAGCCAACATTGCTGTTTTTTTGCCTCGCCAACTAGGAATCATCGAATTTTTGACAGCAGCATTCATCCTCATTGTGGCCTTACTCATCATCATTCGCACCAATGGAGGGACCATCCAACGAGTGGTTTCTGAAAAATCAGACATCCAATGGGCAAAAGCAGCGACCATAGTGGATTTGGTATATGGAAGTTTACTCTTCTTTTTCCAATACATCAGCAATATCCCCATGTCCACCACTTGGGCTTTCCTCGGCCTTCTTGCCGGTAGAGAAATCATCCTGAATGTCATTACCTATAAGGACCTTCCTTACCTAGACACATTCCGAAAAGTGGGAAAGGATGTGGTTCTCGCCTCCATTGGAATCTTTGTCTCTATTTTGGTCTTCTTTCTCTCCTACTTCCTTTATCCCGAACAAAGGGCCAATACCCCTCTGGAATTTTGGAAAACACCCGTCCAGGAAGATTCCCTATAATTTTCTTTGACAGTACTCGCAATTGTCAGGGTAGTGTCATATATGAGATTCATTCTCACATAGACAACTAGGAGCCATTATGTCCATAGCAATGATGTTACGAGAAGGTACTGCCGATAAACACCAAGAAACCGAAAAGGTTCCTTACATTCGGGCCATTTTTAGAGGCGGACTCGACGCCCAAACTTATACCTACCAACTGGAAAGCCTCCACGCTGTTTATGCAGTGATGGAAGACCTCTACCGTCAAAACAAAGATAACCCTATCTTAGCAAAACTTTACTTCCCTGCTCTCTTTCGGGAGAAATCTTTGAAAGAAGATATCGTTAGTTTCCAAAAAAAGTTCGGGACCAAACTTCGAGGTTCCATCTCCAAAGCCACACAAAACTACATTGATCACATCAAAAATACGGCAAAAACCAAACCAGAACTTCTTGTCGCACAGGCTTACGTCCGTTACTTGGGAGATCTTTCAGGAGGCCAGTCCATTAAAAAAGTAGTGGCAAAAACGTTTGAACTAGAAGGAAATGAAGGAACTGCTTTTTATGAATTTCCTGAAATCGAAGACCTCATGGCATTCAAAGGAATCTATCGTCAAAATTTGGATACTCTCCCATTGAACGATACACAAAAAGCCGAACTATTAGCAGAAGCAAATGCCACTTTTGATTTGAATAAGTTTTTGTTTATTGAACTCGACTCCGATCTAAAAGAAAATATCGGAATGGATCGTTACCAAACTCTTCTACCAGCAGGTTAATTTTTGGGATTCCCGTATACACTCGTAACTTTAGTTTTTTTGTCTATGTTACCGGTCACAATGATTGTGCCGGTAGTAAAGGATGTTGTAAAGGATCGGTTGCTCGGATCCAATTGGGAAGTTGCGTATTTTACAAGTATTCCCATGCTTGGTTCCTTTCTTTTTGCACCGGTTGCGGGAATCATTTCAGATCGTTTCAAAAACAGAAAGTATTTCATTAGTTTTTTCTGTTTTTTAGACGCTGGACTTTTTTATTTACTCACCATCGTCACAGACATGGGACTCTTTCTGTTTTTAAGATTTCTTGAGGGTGCCGCTCATATTTTTATCATTGGGCTTCTTCTTAGTTCTGCTGCAGATCGTGAGAATGACCCAGAGAACAAACGTTACTACGGCAAAGGAATTCTTATGGGCATCACGGGAATGTTTTTATCCCTTGGTGGTGCGTTTGGAATGCCTCTTGGAATTCTCGGCAGAAAAAATCCCCTTTTGCCATTTTACGTCGGTTCGGGAATCCTAATTTTTGTGGGATTAATGAGTCTACTCATGTTAAAGGACAGAGGGATTCATAAAGCAAAAGATTTCAAACTCAGTGACTTAAAAGTTGCCATTTTCGAAAATCCATTTTTGTTTGTTCCGTTTTTATTCAACTTCATTGATCGTTTTACTGTTGGTTTTATTATTTCTTCCTTCAATATCCACCTACGGGAAACGCTTGCCTTCCATCCCGGAATGCTCGGTGTATTTTTAGGACTCGTTCTTTTTCCAATGAGTTTACTTTCCTATCCATCTGCCCTACTTTCTCGCAAAACAGGCGTTTTGCCACTTGTACTTGTCGGATCGACGATTTATGGAATTTTTCTAGGACTTTCAGGAACCACCAATGAATATTGGTATCTTTTTACCTTTTTACTGATCTGCGGGATTGGAGCTGGCGTGATGTTTGTACCTTCCATGATGCTTGCAAGCAAAATGTCAAAACCAGGACTTACTGCCACTACCATGTCTGCCTTTACTGGAGTGGGATCTCTTGGATTTATGTTAGGACCTATTGTTTCTGTACAAATGCAATTGGTCTTTGAATCAATTTTACCTCCTGCCTATAGTTTTTCTGCTCTTTCTTTCTTTTTTGGATTTTTGGAGATTGGACTTGTGTTTTTAACCATTCCATTTTTCAAAAAGATTTTGGGAAAAATGAACCGAATCGATGAAGAAAGAGAAAAGATATCACTTGCCAACCCAGATCCTATCCTGTAGAATCTTTCCTTAGTCCATCTTAAGGTAAGGGTTTATGATCAAAAAACTTTTGATACTCAGCACACTCGCTTCAGTTTTGTTTTTGGTTTCTTGTACATCGGGAAACAAAGTCCAGGCGGGAAGTAGTAAAGTTCATCCACACACAGCACTTCGCAAATTAGAAATCGATATGATCAAAGTGGGGGATGGTTTGGTAAAAACAGAAGCTGTTCTTGGCAAATCGACCGAAAAATCAATCGATCCTAATGGAACAGTCATGGTATGGTACTTTGCAGAAGACCGTGATGTTCCAGAACAATACTACACTTTAAAAGAAAAACCAGATACAGTAGAAAAGTTTTTAAAGCTCACATTTGATGCTAAAAACAAAATTACTGCAAAAGATTTTAAACTATAGAATCATTCCTCCGATGGAGAATCTGTTTCTGCTTCGGTTGGAGCCGGGAAAGGAAAACCAGGGAAACTTGGTTTGACTTTTCCTTCCACATCGTCATCTAACAAATCAATGGTAGTAAATCCTAATAAAAAATCAAAAGCTTCCGCAACATTAAAACCTAACCTAGCCCCACCATAAACACCAGCTGTGACCTCGACATTCCAAGAATATCCGGGAGGGTAACCAAACGGTTTTAAATCTTCTTCCGGAAGATACACTAAAAATTCCTTTTGGCCAGTAGCAGCAACAATGTCCTTTGTTAACTCTCGACGGAAGTGTTCCTTTTTTCTTTTTTTTCGATCTTTAACAGGGTCATAAATATAAGAGTAATATCGCATTTTATAACTTTTTAAGTTGGCACGTTCGTCACTCGTCAAGGGGATTCCTTTTTTATCCACAAGCCAATTCCCTTTGGCATCCAAAAGAGGCAATCCAGAATGAAAACTTTCACCACCTAATATACCAAAGACGAGCTGTTGCGAATGGTAAGTGCCAAATTGCCCGCCCCGAAGCCCCAGACCACGACCCAAATCTTTTTTTCCCATTTCAGATTCTCCACCTTGGAAAACAAATCCAATGGGCAAAGGTCCTACTTTCACTGCAGCTCCATACATTGGTGTTTCAGCACCAACGGTTACAATGTCCTGGAAATCATTTTTACGATTTTTCCAATATGTGGCACATTGTAGAAAAAAAGAGAGGCTAATGAGGAGTCCGATGATTCGCATTCTTTTCCAGTTTTTTTCATTTTCTACTTTTCGGAATCAAAAAAACAAACAATTTGGAAAGATATGGCTTCTTTTGAAGACTTTCCAATGATCGAAGTGAAAAAAATGAATGAGACTGAAGTTCGTCTCTTCGCTTTGCTCTTCAATCTACTCCGCGAACCCAAAGGAATCAGTTTCCAAAAATTTCGTAACATCATGCCTCGGTTCTACAAAAACGAGGATATCGAATCAGATCGTAAAAAACTTTACAGAGACTTAAACCAACTAAAAACTCTTGGGTTCAATATCAAAGTTGCTCAATTTGGTTACCAATCTGAAGACTATTTTCCTTATTATTTAGAAAAAGAATCCATTGATCGCACACTAAAGTTCACCAAAGAAGAGTTAGAGTCTCTTTCTAGGGTTTTGTTTGCAACAGATCCTAGCCCAGAAGGAATCAGCCTTTCTCAAAAGTTATTCTCCCACCATCTGGATCTCATTCCTAAATTTGCAAAACAACCAAAAGAAAATTTAGAAACGAATGATATTCCTGACTCATCTCATACAGAAAAAATCCTACAAGCAATCAAAGACAAAAGAGCACTCACTATCCAATACGGTTATGAGGAAAAAGAAAGAACTATCGAACCTTATCGACTCGTTCGAAAAAATACAACCGACTTCTACTTACTTGCTTATGATCGTGGAAAAAAGTCCTTACGAAGATTCATTCTTCCCAAAATTACAGTCAAAAAGGAATCTAAAGAAGAATTCCAATCCAATCTTAAAATTACAAAGGAAGATTTAAACTTTCATCCTTTATTACTTTCAAAACACCCAGAAATAGAAATTTCCATTCAAGTCCATCCCGAGTATGATGATCGTTGGAAGTTATTTTTAGAAGGGGCAAATTTTGAGAAAATAGAGAACGAATACCGGGTTAAGACCACAAACCAAAACGCTTTGTTCCAATTTTTTATCCTTTCTCCTGAAGCTCTTGTTGCTACTTCAGAAAATTGGAAAAAAAACTTCCAATCTTATACTAAACATTGGGAAGATTTGTATCAGTTTGTTTGATCAAAAGCTGACTCCCATCACTAAATCTCAGTATTTACAATACTTAAGATGCAACAATGCTTTCCATCTTGTAAAGGATGGAATTGTTCCGAAACCTTCCACGGCATCTTACGGCGGTTATTTGGAATGGGGCGACTTTCTTAAACTTTGTAGAGACCAGTTTGGCAATTCAACCATTATCGATAAAACACTAGAGAAAGAAGAAAGTTTCCAAAAAACCGAACAACTGATTCTGGAAAAAAAATCTATTTTCCATGCTCACCTTCGATTTAAGGAATTTGTATCCACAGTTGAATATTTAGAATACGACAATGAACGAGATGGATGGATTCTTTGGGATTTCCGCCCCATTGGTTCGATCAAACAAGACATTATGCGGTCTTTGTATTTCCACAAACAAGTGGCCGAGGGAATGTCTTTAAACATTTTGGGATACAAACTCATTCGTATCCAAACCAAATATATTTACCCAGGTGGTCCCATCCAACCAGAAGACTATTTACTCATAGAAGACATAACTCCGCGGATGGAATCAGAGTTGGGAACGAGAGCAGAAGAATGGAAGCAGTTTCAGGAAGAACTGGAACGAACAAACGAACAAACCATTCGGTATTCGTTTTTAGATTCCAAACCCAGTTGCCGATCACTCAAAACATGTTTGTCTCCAGCCCATTGTGCAAAAGGAAAAGAAAATGCAAAAGAAATCTTTGATTTTCGCGACAGCTCCGAATTAGCAAAACAATGGTTTGCTTTAGGGTACAATTCGTACGAATCTGTTCCTGATTCTGAACTTTCTCCCATCCAAAAAATACAAAAACAAGCTCATATCACGGGAAATACATATTTTGATCGAAATTCGTTCGAAACATACTTATCTAATGTGACAAAATCTGTTGCTTTTTTAGATTTTGAATCAATCAACCCTTATATCCCACTGTATCCACATACTAGACCCTTCCAACATGTGCCCTATCTATATTCCTTACATATTTGGGATAGAGAAAACGATACATTAATCCATAAAACCTATTTACACGAAGATTTAGAATCAGATCCCCGCGTTCCTGTGATGACCCAATTACAAAAAGACTTACCTCCCGGGATCACCATCTTCTCGTTTAACGATTTCTTTGAAAAACTCATCATTCAGGAGTCCGCAGAAGCCTTTCCAGAGTTTTTAGAATTCTGGGAAAGAGTCAAATCGATGTTTATCGACCTTGCAATGCCCTTCAAAAAACTCTGGATCTACCATCCAGGCCAAAATGGAAAAGCATCTCTAAAGGAAATACTGCCTTGTTTTAGTATGGAAAGTCACGGAGGCCTTTCCATACGAGAGGGGCAAGATGCGAATTACCAATATTTGAGATTGATAAAAAAGCAGGTGACAGCCGAAGAAAAAAAACGTGTTCTGGAGGATTTGATAGCTTATTGCAAACTTGATAGTTATGGTTTGTTTTTAATCTATAGAATGTTACAAGAAAGATTATCGGTTATTTAATGTTAGGTATCAAAAAATCAGTCGCACAACTTGTCTTTTCGTTACCAGAACATTGGATTTCCACTTTGGTTCGAAAGACAGGCCAACCAGAAACCAACCAATTGGATCCACATTGTGCTTTAGCATGTAACATTGCGAAGTTCCTACCCAAAATGGAACAAATGAGTCCAGAAAAAGCACGTAGACACTACCGCGATCAAATGCGGATCTTTGATGAGCCAGAATTTCCCATCGCTCATATCGAAGACAAACTCATTCCTACTCCTAGTGCCTCTTTCATTCCCATCCGAGTCTACAACGCAAACCCACAAAAAAGGAATCTTCCCACCATACTCTTCTTTCATGGTGGCGGACTCACCATCGGAAATTTAGAAACACATGATAATTTTTGCCGAAGAATGTCTCATTATACAAAAAGTATTGTGATTGCCGTTGATTATCGTTTAGCACCAGAACACCCATACCCTGCTGCTCATGATGACGTATGGCTTGCCTATCAATATGTTCGCAATACTGTTTATCTGTTTGGAGGATCACCAAACGCAATTGCCGTTTGTGGAGATAGTGCGGGAGCACTTCTTGCCACTTCTCTTTGCCTTCGTGCCAAAAAAGACAAAATCCCTGTTCCTGTTTTCCAAGCACTCTTGTACCCAATGCTTGATACAACAAAAGAATCCGAAACCTATGAGCTCTTCGGTGAAGGGTATGTCCTCACAAGGTCTCTGATGAGATGGTTCATCCAGAACTACCTTCCGAATCCTAAAGATCGACTTTTGCACAATAATTCCCCAGTTTTGGCCGACCCAAAAGAATTAAAAGGCCTTCCACCTACTTACATTGGAGTTGCGGGTTACGACCCTCTCCGGGAGGAAGGGGAAACTTACGCCAAACACCTCCAAATGGCAGGAGTGAAGGTGGAAGAAAGGCTTTTTCCTTCCCTTGTCCACGGATACATCCAATTGACAGGGCTCATTCCCAAAGCCAAGGAAGCGGAACAGGACCTTTTCCAGTCCTTAGTGCGATTTTTTTCTGCAAGAAAAATCTGATCCGGTTCATTCAAGAATCGACAAGGTAGGATTCGATACTATAAAAGACAGAATATCCTGAGGTACGTCATGATTCTACGATTCTCCATTGCTCTCGCTTTCTTACTTGGGATTTCGGCCCTTTCTGCTGAAAAACCAGCTTCTGCTACCTTAAAGGAACGTGAGACCCAAAAACAAATTGATCTCCAAAGAAAAAACGGGTTTGGGGATAACGAAATTGATACTCTCCATGCAAGTATCATCGGGAACTTAAAAAAGATGAAAAAACTCCAAGAGTTAGGTGTGGATAAAACAGCAGCCCAGTATTTGGCGCAAACACCCGAAGAACACAAAGAACTTTATAAAAAAGACAAAGATGGAAAACCATATCTGGAAATCAAACTTCCGCAAGGGCAGTCTTACATTGATTATCCGACAGTTTTTTTATATGATGGGATTGCTTACATCTACCCTAAAGAAGATTTCAGCGATTTGGACAAAATTATTTTAACATTTCGCCGTGTGAATGCAGATGGAACCATCCATGTAAAAGAAATG
The DNA here is from genome assembly GCF_004368965.1 of Leptospira meyeri. Taxonomy (NCBI): domain Bacteria; kingdom Pseudomonadati; phylum Spirochaetota; class Leptospiria; order Leptospirales; family Leptospiraceae; genus Leptospira; species Leptospira meyeri. Next base: position 1,681,186 of record NZ_SORO01000001.1, read on the forward strand.
CGACGCCTCGTAAATCCATCCCCAAGATCAGAAAGTCCAGAGAAAGATGAAAAGGGAGAGGCAAAGTTAGATACAAACTCAGACATTCGTTTGGAATACTACAGATCTCTTACATCCGATACCATTTGGCCAAATGATCCGGTACAACCTGCTGAACCGGACATTGCTATGGTTTTAAATGATGAAAAAGATCCACTTCCTTATGACAAACAAAAACATATCATGAGATCTTATAAAAAGATGTTACGAAAAATTTCCAAACAAACGGCATTCAAACTCAGAAACATTGAGTTGGATCAAAAACAAATGATTACTAAAATTTTGGATTACAATACGAATTAAAAAATTTAAAACAACAAACCTAAATTTCAGGTTTGTTGTTTTTCTCTTCGACTGATGAGGAGCTGAGAAATGGTTTGCTCCTCTGTCACATACTTCCTCTTTAAATACGACAGGGCATTGTTAATAAAACGAGGCACCTTCTTTTCTGCATCCAAAAGATCCATCTTAGTTAGCATTAGTTCGTCGATGGTTGCCAAAGCCAAATTTCTTTGACTCTGGTGTAATTCGAAATCGTCCTCGTCTTCTATAATCATGTTTTTTCTTGGAAACGATTTGCCGCTTCCACTCCTCTTTCTTCATTCACAAATAAGTTAATGAGTAGTGATAGAAAATAAAAGAAAGCTACCACAAGGAAAGCATTGCGAAGGGTTACGAGTGTTTGGATATATCCAAAAAGAAAAAGTCCCGCTGCTGCAGCAATTTTTCCAGAAAGTCCCCACATTCCAAAAAATTCCCCTGATTTGGATTCAGGACTAAAGATACCAACGAGGGCTCTTGAAGCCGATTGGGTGGAACCAAGCCCCATTCCAGCCAAGGAAGAAATAAAAACAAAAACCCACTGGACAGTCCAAGTTTTGCCAAGACTAACATTCGCAAAATTTGTAAGATCATGTACAAAATAGATTAAACCACAAGTCACAAGCCAGAGAACAAGCGTTAGATTAAAAGTTTTTTTAGCACCAATACTATCTTGGATGACGCCAAAAGCGAGTGCACCCACTGCCGCAAAGATTTGGATAAAAATAAACATAGCCTGTTTGTGTTCTGCTTCGATATGGATTTCTTGTGATCCATAAATAAAAGCAAAAGAAATGACAATCGCAAGAGCCGCCATCGTAAAGAATAAGGAAACCAAATATACCATTAAATCTTTGAAGTGGCTTGCGTCTTTTAAGGTTTGGACCACACGATCCTTCCCAATCTTAAAATAATTTACATGATGAGAAACACCCAAAGGTAAATGTGGTTCTTTTAAGAAAAGGAAAGTGGGAATCGCTGCAATCAAAAAGAAAATTGCAGTATACGGACCAACTAACTTCAAGTTTTGGAAATTGTCTAAGGTGTAGTCTCCAAGTGTTGTGGCAAGAGCAACTGATCCAATTCCACCGAAATAACCAATTCCCCAAGCATAACCTGAGATTTTACCTAAGTCTTCCTTTGATCCAAGGAAGGGTAAAAAGCTAGAGGCAAAGTTTTCTCCAGAGGCAAAGAAAAAGTTAGAAAAGGCAACAAGCACCATTCCGAGCCATACCATCCCCGGTTCCACATAATAGAGTAAAAAAGTAGCTCCCACACAACCTAGGTAACTAAGGAAAAGAAATAATTTTTTCTTAGAACTGTAGTCCGTGATGGCACCGAAGATGGGTCCTGTAGCTACCACAAATAAATACGAGGCAGCAAGTGCCCAAGCCCAAAGGGAATTTCCCATTCGGTACGGATTGTCCGATCCCATGTCGGCGGGGACGACGAGTCTTGTGAAAATCTCACAGTATACAACACTGATGATGACTGTGGTGTAGGAGGAGTTCGCAAAATCGAACATACACCATCCAAAAATTTCGCGGTTTTTTTTCTTTTTGGCTTCCGGGTTTTTGTCTTGGGACATAGAGGGTGTTAGAATTTTCCTTGGTTGAAAGTAATTAAAGAGTTTCCCTCCCTTTCCTAAATCTGTCAAATGAATAGTTCAATGGATCCGTTCGATTTAAATTCCCTTATGAGGCCCAAACGGGTCTGCTTATGCCGGATGGTGACAGAAGATGAATTAGTCCGTGCCATCCATGCGGGTGCCGTGACCATGGAACAAATCAGAGAAACCACAAGGGCCTCTACCGGCTGCGGAACCTGCTCCATGCAGGTGTACCACATCCTCCAGCGCGAATTGCAGAATCTCTCACGGAGGAAAATTTCATGAAATTATCGATCAATATGGCCATGACCTTGGACGGAAAGGTCGTTCGACCAGATGGCCGTTGGTATGGCCTCACATCCAGTGAAGACAAAACGCAAATGGATGTCTATCGTTCCCAGTCCGATGCTATCCTTGTAGGAAAAAACTCGATCCTGAACGACAATCCCATCGTGAAAATCCGTGCGATTCCCAATGCTTTGAACCCAAGACCAGTCATTTTGGTCCGCAAAGGGACACTCCCTCCAGACAAACATGTCTTTGAAGAATCAGATCATATCCCTTTAATCATTTGTACCAAATCCAACCTAAAAGAAATCAAAACAAGCCTTGAGAACAAAGCCGAAATCTTCGCCCTAGATTCTGATGACATTGAACCCAAAAAAGTCACAGGAATCCTCAAACGCAAAGGGTATAAAAACGTCCTCTTGGAAGGTGGGCCCAAACTCAATTTTTCCTTTTTGGAAGCTGACCTTGTGGATCGGATTTATCTGACCATTGTGCCATTTGTGATTGGAAAAACAGGACTTCCCGGAATCGCAGACCGCAACTCCGAACTCCCCGGATTTGACCAGAACCGTTGGACCCTAAAAGACCATTTTGCCAAAGGAAACGAAATCTTTCTCGTATATGAAAAACCGTAAAATTTTTTAAAAATAGGATTGACGGGTTCCATCAGCATCAAATAGTTTGATATTAAACTATTTAGCAATAAGAGGTTCTCTATGTTTTATAAACTACTCGCAACAAACAAAGACATTACACTCACTATCCTCCGCGTCACACTCGGTCTGGTGATCCTTCCCCACGGAGCTCAAAAAGTTCTAGGGGCATTCGGTGGATACGGATTCGAAGGAACAATGGGTTTCTTTACAGGAACACTGGGCATTCCTTACTTCTTTGCTCTTCTTGCCATCATCGCTGAATTTTTTGGTGCGATTGGTCTTATCGTAGGGCTTTTCACAAGAGTGGCAGCTTTTGGAATTTTTGCAACTATGCTTGTAGCGGCAGTGCTTGTTCATTTACCAAACGGATTCTTTGCTGATAAAGGTGGATACGAATACCAACTTTTAACTTTTGGTTTGGCAATTCCTCTGATCATTAAAGGTGCTGGTTCGTTTTCATTGGATGATATCATCGCTCATAAAATCGAAGGATAATAGAAAAATCGTGACTAAGACTATCTAATAGTGTTAGCCAAACTTTGACCTCTCTGATTCCTTGTCTTAAACCATCGATAAGGAATCGGAGATGAACCAACTCACTCTATCTGCTCTCCAGTCATTACTTCCAGAAGCAAAGTTTCAAAATACAGAAAGTATTCTTTCACTTTCTTTTACAGGACTTACTTCTCTTTCATTAGCCACTACAAACGATATTTCATTTGTAGCTTCCAAAACATTTGTCAATGATGCCAAAACTTCCAAAGCTCCCGTACTCATTGTATCTTCTGATATCGTTGATTCCCTTTCAGATAAAGCGTTGATCATAGTTCCTAAAGTGGAACTCGCAACTGCAAAAATCATTCGGCACTTCTTTCCAGAAAAACAACCTTCAGGAAAACACAGCAAACAAGTTGCCATCGACCCGACTGCAAAAATTGGATCCAATACCGATATCGGACATTTTGTAACCATTGGCAAAAACTCGATCATTGGAAACGACTGTATTATTGAAGATGGAGTCAAAATTGGAGACAACGTCCATATTGGTGATGGAGCAAGAATTGGAAAAAACTGCGTGTTCTTTGATGATACCATCATCGGAAAACGTTTTATTGTATTTGGAAATTCCAGTTTTGGTGGTGATGGATTTGGATTTGTTTTTGCTGATGGCAAACACAACAAAATCCCACAAGTGGGCCGTGTTGTCATTGGTGACGATGTGGAAGTAGGAAGTAACTGCACCATCGACCGAGGGGCTCTTACAGATACAACCATTGGGAATGGATGTAAATTTGATAATATGGTTCACATTGCCCATAACTGTAAAGTGGGAGATCATGTCATCATTGCTGGACAGTCTGGTCTTGCAGGGAGTGTGACACTTGGAAACCATGTGATCATTGGCGGGGCTTGCGCGATTAGCGACCATTTAACACTTGTAGATGGAACCATCATTGCTGGTGGATCCAGTCTACGTACATCGCCAAAAACAAAAGATGTGTATGTGGGTTGGGACTTAGGACTCACCTTCCCTGAATTTCAAAAGTATCGTGTGAATATCAAAAACATTGTGAACTTGAACAAATGGCTCAAACGCATAGAAAACATCGAAAAAAAAGTAGGAATTGAAACTAAAGAATCTTAAATCGAATCCTGATTTCAATCACATCTTACGAAAGTAGGCTGTGATTGAATAAAAAAACGCTGCCAATATTTCTACCAACACCGCAAACAAAACCAATCAATTTAAATTCAACTAAGTCAGTACCGTCAATTGGTTGGCAAAGATCCTTTGTAAAATTTCACTTTACCGTAAACTGTTTTAGAACTATTCTCCTCTATTAATTTGTATGAATAACCATCAGAAAAAGTTTCGGTTATGAATAATTTGCTCCGTTTATTTATGCGTTTTTCTCTGTATTCATCTGAAAATATGTCACTAGTGATTTCAACTGCGATTCCCTGGGCGATGCAAGGAGAAACCCATATAATAGATGATTTTATATATGAATGAGGATACACTCTGTAAATAATTTCGTATGATCCATTCCTTTCAATAATCACTTCACCAAAGCTACTAGTATATACAAATTTACCTAGGTGAAATTTTTCACAATCGCTTTTAGCATTTGATGAATATGTGGCCTTAGGATTTAAGATAACTATGAAAGTGATAAACAAAATTACTTTATTGAAATTTAACTTGTTCAAACTATTGATTTGTCTATACATACTTCCTATCTCATTCAAGAAATCGAATCCACATACAATTGAATCCGATTTTGGATTTCCATCAAAATGGATGGATCGGGAAAAGGAACCGGATTTCCTTCTGGATCAGTCCAATGGCATACATTTCCCTCTAATTTTCGTAAACTCAAATAAAAAATAGGTGCAGGGTTTCTTCGTTTCCCTTCCTCATCACCTAACCTAAGTGTTACGGAACCCATGTCCGAAACCACCCACTCAAACCTTTGCCCTTTTTGTTCCATAATCCAACGGATGGGAAATTCGATGGTTTCACCTATTTCCAACTGGTTTATGTCTTTAGAATTTTTCTTTTTTGAGGACTCAGAGTTTATCACACCTTGGTTTAGGTTCTCTTGTTTTTCTATTTCTGGATATTCTACAAGTAACCAACGATACACACGAAGGGACTCTTCTTTTAAAAAAGGTAAGTCATTTAAATCAAGAGGGTTCATATTTTTTTATTTACCGATTCTGATTTTGGTCAGATAGATTTGTGACATCACCGTCAGATTTTTTATGATTTGAAACTTTATCTTTCAGTTGCAACTTTGATTGGTTCCAAAACAAATCAAGTTCCTCGAGGGAATGATCTTTCAAAGTTTTTCCCGTTTGTGATACCAAATCTTCTACGATACGAAACCTGGTTTCGAATTTTTCATTGGCCCGACGAAGGCAGGTTTCTGGGTCAATGGATAGTTTACGAGATAAGTTCACTAATAAAAAGAAAAGGTCACCTAACTCATCTTCGACACGTTCATCATAAGGTAATTTTTTAGAACTAAGAGACCCTTTGGTTTGGAGTTCCACATCCAGTTCTTTTATTTCTTCTTGGAACTTTTCAAACACCCCTGAAACTGTAGGCCAATCAAATCCTTGTTTGGTGACTTTGCTTTGGATTTTTTCAGAACGCTGGATGGCAGGGAGAGCCTTTGGAATCCCCGCAAGGATACTTTTATCGGAATCAATATTTCCCTTTTTCTCTTTTTCTTTTTGTTTGAGTTTGTCCCATTGTGCGAGAACTTGATCTCCTGAATGGATTCCTTCCGTATTCCCATACACATGAGGATGACGAAATACTAATTTTTGAAATACGTCATTGGCAACGTCTTGGAATCCGAAGGCTCCCCTTTCCTTGGCTAATTGGCTATGAAAGGTAATCTGAAAAAGGAGGTCTCCCAACTCTTCTTTTAAGTGGCTATCGTCACCTCTTTCAATCGTATCCACCACTTCGTAGGTTTCTTCAAGTAAATGGGGAATGACGGAAAGATGCGTCTGTTCTTTGTCCCAGGGACAACCTTCGGGACTGCGTAAATCTGCTGTAAGAGCCAGTAGATTTTCAAAGGGTGAATCGAAATTAGGAGGGTTCACTGATTGTATTTTTCCGAAACCTCACGGGAAGCAAACGGAAATTTTATCTTGCGAAAGCCCCCCCCCTTTACGAGTCTATCCCTATGTTCCAATCTCGTGTCTCCGTTGCCATCCTTATGGTGATCGCTACTGTCATCAGCCGTATCCTACCTCACCCACCGAATTTTACGCCCATTTTGGCCGTTTCTTTGTTTTCGGGTGCTTATTTGACAGACAGACGACTTGCTCTTTTTGTTCCTATCTTAGCGATGTTCGTTTCCGATTATTTCATCGGGTTTCATGACCTAATGCCTGTGGTTTACGGATTTATGATCCTTGCGGTCCTCTTTGGAAAACAAATTGGTTCTTCTCTTACAAAATCCTTCGGGTTCACTGTGGTTGGATCGGTTGTTTTCTTTGTTCTTACCAACTTGGCAGTTTGGGCAACGAGTGGCATGTATACTTTAGATGCTTCTGGACTTGCGACTTGTTTTACACTGGCTATCCCTTTTTTCCAAAACTCAATGGCTGGTGATTTAGTGTATTCTGGAATCCTATTTGGATCGATGGCTTTTCTCAATCGCACTGTATTTGTTGCAGCAAAACAAAACGCTTAGATCAACGTTTTTCTTTTTACAATTCTTGCAGCATTCGGTGGACTCGAGTCTTAGGGCCATCCGCCGAATTCCGAACCTTCTCCACCAAACTCAATCGATCTCGCAGTCCCATCCGGTTCGCTATCTGAATTCCAAGACCTGGTCTTGCGTTCATTTCCAAGAGGAGTGGGCCACGTAATTCATCGAGCACAATATCCACACCCAAATATCCTAAACCGGACATATCGTAACAACGTGAGGCCATTTCTAAAATAGTTTCCCAATGAGGGATCACCCTTCCAGTTAATGTTTGTTTTGTGTCTGGATGTAAATGAATGATTTTATCATTACATACCGAATGCGTGAGTGTTCCTGTTTTTAGGTTTACACCTACACCCAAAGCCCCTTGGTGGAGATTAGCCCTTCCACCTGACTCTTTCGTTGGCAAACGCAACATCGCCATCACAGGGTAACCTAAAAATACAATCACACGAATGTCTGGTATTCCGCGAAAGGAAATCTCACGAAAGAACGAATGGCATTCCAACCTCTCTTGTAACACGCAAGAATCTGAATTTCCATCCAAAGAATAAAGTCCGGACAAAATTCCTGATATATGATGGTGAAGTTCTTTTTCTGAGATTTTTTTCCCATCTACTTTGTGATAAAGACTAGAACCATTGGGAGTTTCTGATTCACCAGTAATCACGAGGATTCCGTTCCCCATACCACCGTTAGCTGGTTTAACGACAAATCCAGGCCTTCCCTGAATGAGTTCCTGAATGCCTCGAATCCCACCAAAAGCATCCACCAATCCATAATGATGAGGCATAGGAACATGGAACTGTCTTGCCAGTTCCGCCGTTTTCCATTTATCATCCACTAAAGGATAATATTCTCTTGGATTGTAGGGTAAAATGTATTCGCCAATCCTGCGATTAATTCCAAGGATTCCCTCTTCTTCAAATTTTTTGAAAATAGAGATCACGATTTAAATATTTCCTTAAATCGAAAAAGCTCTGAAACTCGATAACCTTTGTATTGACCCAAAAGGATTTGAATCGCAATGACAATAAACAACAATTCGGGATGTGTAAAAAAGAGAATTTGTAAAGAACCAAAAAAGAAAATCATATAACTGATGAGTGCGATGAGTAAAGTTCCCGCTAAAGTCACAAAGGTATGCAAAACCCCTTCTTCAATGATCATAATAGAAAATCGTTCCACAAATATTGTGGTAATGACAATCGGAAACAAAGTGACACTCATTTGGTTAAAAAAAGAAATCTCTTCATTAAGAACCGAAAACAAAATTAAGGTAATGACGGTGATTGTGAGTAGAATCGAAAGTCTTGGGACAGCCAGTAAATAGTATTTATCCAAAGCATACCTTTCAAAAAACCCAAGCCCAATGATCAAAAGAAAAAAACAAATCCCAAAGAGGAGATTTGTTTCATAAAAAAACATCGCAAGTAAGATCGGAGTAAAAATTCCAAAAGTGGGAATTCCAATCATATTTCTTGCCACTGACAAAACCAAAGCTCCAATGGGAATCAAAATCACAAGCCTGAACAAGTTCTGCAATGGTGTAGGCAAACTATACAATGAATAATAACGTAAAAAACGATTACTCGAAGCAATTTCATCACTATATTCTTTAAAATTATATCGATTAACATTTGATTTTGTGATATAAGCCGTATAACGAAAGGTAGCTGGATCTTCACCAAGAGACCTTCTTTCTTCAACAGATTTCCAGAGTGGTAGATACCCATTGACAGTGCTGGCAAAAATATTTTTGTAGGTTGATACAAAATACCACTTTCCATGAATTCGAATTTCGTTCCAAAAACTAAGTTTTGTTTTGTTATCCTTTGTGTTCTGTTTGGACAAATCAAAACCAGCTACTGTCCTTGCTTGGATACCACGTATTCTACAAAGTAGGGAAAATAGAATCGCCTGAGTATAAGCACTTCCATTGTGCAAACGAATTGTATCCGAAAGAGAAATATCTTTGGTTGTATTCAAAACTTCTTCTGAAATAAAATAAAAAATCTGTTTAGCAGCAGCAACGTTGTCTTTGTCGTAAGGATGAATCTGTTCAAAGAGTTTTTTTGCTAACTGCATCTCTTCTGGGGAAAAATTTTTGAGAGAAAGGTAATATGGTTCCTTTGCACTTTGTTTTCCTGTTGGCTGAGGAATTTCTGGTTCAGGATGAGAATGTGTGTAAGGTAAAATTTTTATTTTTGCATAATAACCAATCGGCGAATTCCAATCTTCTCCTTCCCAAATGCCCAAATGACCATACTGTCTTTTTTGCATTCTAAAATCTAAATCCTCTATTTTCATATTGGATTTTAAGACTTTAGATTGAATGAATTGTTTTGGGACAGGAAAGTTCACTTCAGAAACGGCAACATTTTCTTTTGGAAGAATTACTACTTGCAAATTGACTGTGTCATCAACTTCCATTGGTAAAAGCGAAAGATCGGCAACCTTTAGTTTATAAAGAATCGATACAATGGGTAAAATGATCAGTATCGATACAGTAATTAAAGTTTTGCGATCCAAATTAATCTCCTAATGCGTGAGACAAAGATACATCAACTAAAAACTTACCCATTAAATAATTTCGACCTATGAGAATGGGATAATTCAAATTAGTTCTATCGTTCAAATTGATGATGACTTCTTCTTTAATTTTTCCCATCTTCATAACTTCACGAATCATAATCCGTTTTTCAGAAACTCCGGAAGTACTGGAAACTTTTGCTTCTTTTACAAATCGACTTTTTAACTTAACTGGTTTTTCATCCACAAATGTTTCAAAAACAACAAACTCTTCACCATTCTCAGTGAGCCTTTCAATATTGACAGCATGGATGGAACAGGATTTAGCACCTGTATCAATTCTTGCCCGAAGTTTAAGTTTCCAATTGGGGAATTCAACCCATTCCACCCGACCAATGATGGGTTTTAAATATTGAGGTGGGATGACAATTGGTTTGATATGAGAATCTGGTTTTTTCTCAATGATTTGTTTAGATCCAAAACAATTAAAGAAAAGTGAGATTGATCCAAGTAAAAGGATAAATAAAAAGCGAGAATGCATTGAATCAATAAAACTGAATTGAAATTTCATAAAATGACTGGAAAAACTCATACTGACTTACGCTGCTTATTTTTCACTTCATTTTGGTACGCATTAAATAAATCAATATAACGCAAATAACCCAAACATTTACCATCTTCAACAATTGCAAGTTTGTCGACATCATATTCTAAGAGAATACGTAATGCTTTTCCTAAAGTATCGTTTGTGCAAACAGAAGGGACATCTTGCACAATTTCTCCGCAAGTAATCAAGTTTTTTAAATCGGCTTCAAATTCTGGAAGGATTCTATTTTTCCGAAGGGACACGATCCCTTTGTATTCTTCCCCGGCCCCAATTAGAATGAAATCACTTGCCTGGATTCCTGGCGCATTGGACTGTAATTCAGTCAAAGAAAGATGTTCTGAAACCATAGCATATTTTCTAAATTCAGAAAAATGATCCGTGATACGAATCCGATCCATAATGTCCTGATTCATATCCCAATGATGTGAAGGAGACAAAAATCTATTTTTGATTTGGTTTCTATAAATAGAAAATTTATGAGAGAGTACAACCGCAATGACAGAAACAATCATGAGTGGTGGTAAAAGTTCATAACTTCCGATCATATCACAAACCATTACCATTCCTGCAATGGGAGCCCTTGCCACTCCGGCAAAAAAAGATCCCATACCCACTAAAAGAAAAGGAAAAATAACAATACCTAATTCTGGAAATACAACTTGAGCCATGGAACCAACAAAAGCACCTAACATACCACCGATGGCGAAAGAAGGACCGAGTAACCCACCTGAACTTCCAGAACCAACAGTCAGTGATGTAGAAAACACTTTAAATAAAGCTACTGCCAAAAGGAAAAAAGGACCAGAAAAAGCAAAACTCGTAGATTCTAGCACTTCTCCATTGATCATTCTTTGGATGAGTCCAAACCCAGAACCCAAAACTTCTGGAAACAATAAAGCAATACAACCAACAATCAGACCACCAAACGCTGGTTTCAAGAAGTTGGGTAGTGGAAGTTTGGAAAAGATATCCTGAACAAAATGATATACTTTGACAAAAAAATACCCAACCACATAACATAGAAGCCCAAGTAAAACATACAGCGGAATGTGTCTGTAATCGTTGAGACTATACTCTTGTACAGAAAATATTGAACCGCTCCCTGCGATGCTTGTATACGTTAAATAAGCGGTTACAGAAGATAAAATACAAGGAACAAGAGAATCACTTTCGATATCTTCTTGGTAAACCATCTCTACAGCAGTGATGGCTCCTCCAAGTGGTGCGCGAAAAATGGCTCCAAGTCCACCCGCCGTTCCCGCTAACATCAAAGTCCTTCGGGCTCTGGCTCCGGCCCCTAAGAACCCCGCCAAACTAGAACCAAACCCTGCCCCAATTTGTGCTGTTGGCCCTTCCTTTCCTCCCGACCCACCAGAACCTAACGTAAGTATAGTGGCTATCGCTTTATAAAATGGAACTTTGGTTTGGATTTTTCCTTCATTAAAATGAAATGCATAAATAAGAGAATCAGTCCCCCCACCTTGGGCTTCTGAACAAAAAAAGCTTGTGATGATGCCAACAAGAAGGCCACCAATGGCAGGTAAAAAAACAACCCAAAGAGGAGAAATTGGACCCACGTCTCCGATGGAATGGAAATGTAAATCGCCGGCTGGAATCCCTGGATCATAACCCATCAAATTGCCGAAAGTAAATGACTCCGTCCAAGTCAGTGCCCAGTTGAATCCATAAGCACCAAATCCAGAAAGCAGTCCGATGAGAAGCGAATAGACATAAATCGATCGCGGTCCCTGGATAGAAAACACGCCCTTTAGACCGAAATTTGACCCCATAGGGCAAGATTGCAAATTCGCCTAAATTTCCCAAGGAAATTCTGAATCCTCTTGACCAGGGAATGAATTCCTGTGACGATTGGATGGTATGTTTCGATCGATTGTTACCCTTTTGGTTCTTTCCTCCGTTTTTGCGGCTTGTGGTCTTAAAAACGAAAACAAAGCGGAATTGTCAATGCTCGCCGATGGAGAACCTGGCCTCTACTTTTTGGGGGAAGTGGATAGTGATATCACTACCAGTTGTGGACAAGCCACTCCAGCTACTACTACTACGACAACAGGAACGGGAACTACGACAGGTTCCACCGGGTCTACATCAACAACAAATAACACCCGCTTTACGGTAATTTCTCAGTTGATTTTCAAAACAAAAGAAACACTTAACTTACGTTTTACTTACGATAGCACTCAGATCCAAGGTAAGATCGACCCGCAACAAGGTTTTGTTCTTGCCGGTGGAGCCTTTGGAAAAACGGTCCAAGGAACACAAGGGACAGTGGAATGGTTCAACCAAGGGATCAACATTGACACCGCTTTGCAAAGTGCCCAACAGATTTCTTTCTTTAACTTAGAACTCACACTCAATGGAACTTATAGCAGCACTGCTACATCTTCGAATGTCCTTCTTTCTTGTAATACGTTGGATAGCGTGAATTGTACTTCAGGAACATCCACAACACAATGTTTTACTTCAGATAACAAAACTTGTTTAGTGCAAAACACAAGTACAGATGCAAAGGCCGTGATCATTCGCGGTACCATCAAATGTAATGCACCAAATATAGTTCCGCAATAATTCAAAAATAAACAGACTTTAACGATTGTATCGATTTCTTTTTTGCCTTTGTTTCCTTCCACTCACAGTTTGGGCGGAGGGAAATCCAGGGCTTTGGCATTTAGGAACCAACCCACAGACAAAACAATCCGAACTTTCTCCCGAAGACTATCACCATCACTTTTATTTCGGTTTTACGAAAGAAGATCACTATTACCAAATCCAAATTGAAGAGAATACTCCGCAGTATTTTCATTTTGAAAATGGAATGATCTCCGAACTAGATGTCTGGTTCTCTCGAGAAGGTCAGTTGGTTTCAGAATTACAAACGGGGTTGCTACGAAAAAAAAATCCAGATGTCCTATTTACTGGCGGATTTGTATTACCGGCAAAAGAAAAAGGAACTTATCTGTTTCGAGTCCATTCTGACGATCCCCATCGAATCAATTTTCGAATTCGAAGTGATTCCAACTTATTACAATATACCAAATCAATTTCCTTATGGCAGGGCTTTCATTTAGGGCTTTGTATTTTAGTTTGTCTTTTATCTGCGACACAATTTGTGTTGTTAAGAGAAAAAGTATATTTGTTACTTACGTTTGCTACACTTTCTATTCTTTTTACCAACACATTAAGATCCGGACTTTTATATGAATATGGTGTCAGCAACTATGAATGGTTTTATCGCTACATACCAGGCCTCATTTCACTTACGCCATTTGGGCTCGTCATTTTTTTAAGAGAGTTTTTGCAAACTAAAGAAAAATATCCAAATGCGGATAAATATTTTGTGTCCTATGCCATCTTTATGTTGGCTTCAATGTTGATTGTTTTTATAGACTTACAATATTATTTCCGATTCATTTATTCAAATAGCCTAATGTTAACCTCCTTAACCTTTGGCTATGCAATCTATAGTTTAATCAAAAAGAAAGAAAACGCAAATGTATTGTTTTACGCATTTTTTGTTAGACAAGTAAGCACAAGTCTCCTTATTTTTACAAACTTAGGTCTACTACCTTCTTATCCCTTTTTAAGTTCTGCCAATGAAATTGGAGCAGCACTCCAAATGACGATCTTTACCATCGCAATTTCAAAGTTCCAAATTCAAACTCGCATAAAAAAAGAAGAAACCGTAACCAAAGAAAATGCAGAACTTGAAACAATCGTATGGGAACGCACCAAAGAAATTCAAAAACAAAAAGAAGAACTCGAGAAGGCCTTACTACAAATCAGCCATGCAGAGAGTAAACTTGTCTTTTCTGAGAAAATGTCTGAATTGGGAAAACTTGTCGCCGGGGTTGCTCATGAAATCAACAACCCTTTAAGTGCAATCAAGGCATCCATCGAAACTTTGATAGAATCAAAAAACAATGAAATTAAAAATTTAGGTACAAAAGAAAATATCTATTCATCGCTCACACCAGAAGAAATTAAAACAATGAAACAACTGTTGAGTTTCCAATCCGATTTTGGACTAGTTGCAAGTTATACGGAAAGAAAAGACAAAAAAGCAAACCTTAAACAAACATTCAAAGACAATGGTTTGGAATTTGAAGATGCAACACTAGAAAGATTTTTAGATGTAGGCATAACAAAGTTATACGATGAAGAAATAAATTTACTAAAAACTGGAGAAGAAAAACTCTCCAATCTTCTTTTGGAAGAAAAAAACTTTAAACTCCATTTATCAATTATTCAAATTGCAGTTGATCGATCTTCCAAAATCATTTTAGCGCTCAAAAACTTTTCTCGAGTCACAAAAACCGAGGAAAGAAGGATCTTTACCTTATTAGATAACATAGAAACAGTGATTACAATTTACCAATACAGAATGCGTGGCAAGGTTTCTCTAAAAAAAACTTTTATCACTGATGCAACCATTCTTGGTTGGCCAGAAGATTTAATTCGAGTATGGACTAATTTAATTTTAAATGGATTAGAAGCCATGGATCAAAAAGGAAACCTAATGATCACTACCGAACAAAAGGGAAACAAGGTGGAAGTAAAGGTAATTGATAATGGCCCGGGGATTCCACTGGAGATTCAAAACAAAATTTTTGATCCATTCTTTACTACGAAAAATCATGGTGAAGGAACGGGAATGGGACTTGGAATCACAAAGTCAATTGTTGAGAAACATAAAGGAAATATTTATATTGAATCAGAACCAGGAAGAACTTGTTTTTCAGTTTTATTGCCAGTCATTGAATTCATTGATCCTAACGAACCATTTGTAGAGGAAACTTAAGTAAGTCGATCCAACTGCTCTACAAATAACTGACGTTCAGCACTAGCAGGAAATTGGTTTAAAAAACCAAGTAGGTATTTTTTTTCTGCACCCAATTCTTTATGAAGTTTTTCGGAAACCTTTTTTGATTCCATGAGATCAAGAATATAGGTTTCATCAGTAACAGATCTTTCTTCTTTTTTAAATACAGATTCCAACTTTTTCTTTTCTAAAAAACTTAAATTTTCTCTCAGAACAAGAACCGGATAAGTATATAGTCCATTTTTAAAATCTTTTAAAAATTCCTTACCACTCGCACTAGATTCAACAAAATAATCCAAACAATCATCTTTCTTTTGGAAAAGTTTTCCTAACCTAACACCGAAATCACGAATAAGTGCCCTTTCCTTTTTGGATTTATTTGCAAGGATGGCTGCGGATTCAGTGCATACGCCAAAAAGCGAAGCAGTTTTTCCATATATAATGGAATCATAAACTTTCAGATTTATTTTGGGATTTTTTTCCCATTCCATTTGCAAAAGTTCACTTACAGAAAGATCTTTCAAAACTTGCGAAAAAATTTCCATTAGTTCAGGATTCCCGAGCGAATTCAGTCGGCTAATTCCACAAGCTAACAGATAGTCACCGGCAAGAATTGCGGTTTTATTTCCAAACAAGGTGCCTATGGTTGGTTTCCCACGCCGGATAGGGGCATTGTCTACAACATCATCATGAAGTAAACTAGCTGCGTGAATGAGTTCGGCCACACTACCAACATCAAGCCAACTTGTATCTTTAACATTTAGAAATTGGCAGAAAAGATAATGCGAAAAAGGTCGAATTCGTTTTCCACCAGACGAAATAACATGTTTTTTGATTTTTTTAAGAACTGGAATATCTTCTTTGATGATTCCATCTAAATTTTTATCAAACTTAGCTAAAACAGATTGGATACTAAGATTTGACTTCATTTATTATTCCACATGTGTGGATCGACTTTCTAAAATCTGAAGATGATCTTTGATGGTATTTTCCATTTCTTTGGTTTGGTTGTCCCGATAGATATGGATTAAATTTCTGCACATACGTTTGATCATAGAAAGGGTGGATGCTTTTGTGAAGTATTTAGGCGAATTGGAATACCCATTTGCCTCTAAAAACTTTTCACAAGTGAATTTATCCAACAAAACTCCGCCATGAAATGGATCAATGTAAGTAAAATACCCTTCCGATTCATATTGTAAAAGAAAATGGAGTGGCAAATTGGTTCCGTAAAGAGGAAGCCCCAATCTTTGACCAACTAACAAATATACTACGGAAAGAGAAATTGGGATTCCCAACCTACTTTTGATCACTTGAAATAAATAAGAATTTCCAGGATCATTGTAATTTTGTATATTTCCAACAAATCCTTCTTCTTGGAATAAAACTTGGCAAAGAATTTGTACTTTTAACTCATCCGTCAAATATCCCGAATGATCATCATATAACTCAGACACTCGAAGTGCAATACGATCCAATTCTTGTTTGATCTCTGCATAATTTTGGTCAGGAAAACCAATACTAGAAAGTTGGACACACATCTCTTCTAAATCTTTGTAATGATTTGTATTCCCACGTAACGTGAGTTTAAAGAAAGAATGGCGAAGTCTATGGCGAGTGATTTCAGATTTTAAACTACGAGCTTGTACTCGAAGATAAGGATCTTTTACTTCTTCTAAAGCAGATTCTATTTGAATCTGCCAAGGGACACGAGAAGCGATGAGTTTTAATAGAAAACGTTTTTTTTCAGGAGGAGCAATTTCCCAATCATATAATAAACGAGTAATATCGTCTGGATAAAAATCAGGAAAAGAAATTTGTCCCATAGAAAAACTATCTATATAAAAACAAAAATGTCAATCGAATCTGAAAGATTATACTAATTCTGCAAGAGCTTGCGCTTCTTGTTCTTTGTTTGGAGGAGTTCCATGCCATTTAGGATTGTTTTCCATATAAGAAACACCTTTTCCTAAAATTGTTCTAAAGACGATGAGGGTTGGTCCACCAGTATATTGTTTTGCTTTTGCAAATGCAGCAAAAATTTCTTCCATATTATGTCCGTCTGCATTGATTACATTCCAACCGAACATCTCGAACTTCTTATCTAATGGCTCTAACTTCATTACTTCTTCTGTATTACCATCAATTTGAATGTAGTTACGATCCATAAAAGCAATGAGGTTGTCTGTTTTGAAATGAACAGCAGATTGAGCTGCTTCCCAAGTCATTCCTTCACCACATTCACCATCAGAGATGCATGTATAAATTTTATATGTCTCTTTTTTTAATTTTGCACCAAGAGCTAAACCTACAGAAACAGAAAGACCTTGTCCGAGTGAACCCGAACTAGATTCGATTCCTTTCATATAACGAGTGGAAGGGTGACCTTGAAGATAAGAATTGATATTACGAAATGTAAGTAAATCTTCTACAGGAAAATAGCCAGAAAGTCCCATAGATGCATAACGAACGGCACAAACGTGACCATTAGAAAGAATGAGGCGGTCCCTTTCTGCCCATTCAGGATTTTTTGGATCATGATTTAAAATAGAAGTATAGAGTGCCGCATAGATATCAGCAAGACCAAGTGGACCACCTGGGTGACCAGAGTTGGCAGCCGTAACCATTTTGATGACTTGGATTCGGATATCTTTTGCAAATTTCTTAGCGACTTCAATTTTTTCCATGAACATTCCTTAAAGCGGTTTTGATTGAAATAAAAACAGACCGGAGATATAAACAATCGTGTACAATGGCAAAAAGATGTAATGCAATTTTACATGTAGGTTACGTTTTCTTTTCCATCCCAAATAACCCATACACAACATAAGAACAAGGGCGATGGCTGCAAAAAAACGGTGGGTATGGATGACGAATTCCGGTGCGGTAGGATAAATTTGGTGAAGGGCAACCCCACCTAACAAATATTTTATGCTCAAAAGATAAACAGCTGCGAAGAGATTTGCCAAAATCCCGAGTGAATTGAAGAACCTATGTCGTTTTTGGTCTCTCTTTCGAAAAAAATAACCCAAATAAAATCCAATTACGGAAATCGTCATGAGAGAATTGACCAAAAACAGTGCCATCTCCTGTCATTCTGAAAGAATCCTTCTCCACTCAAAGAATTTTTATTTGACCTTAACAGCTTTTCACAAAAATTGGATATGCATGCCGCCTTAGCTCAGTGGTAGAGCAGCTGTTTTGTAAACAGCCGGTCGGAGGTTCAAATCCCTCAGGCGGCTCCATGCAACTTCTTCGGGTAGGTACTCAAGTGGCCAACGAGGGCAGACTGTAAATCTGCTGGTTTTACCTTCGAAGGTTCGAATCCTTCCCTGCCCAAACTAAGTTTCGATTCAACGGAACAAAACTCCCAACTAACAACTGATTGAAGGATTCGAATAGAACCCGAACGACTGCGACTCCGCGAAGCTTTCGTAAAATGCTGAGGCGATGTTGATCGCCAAAGGCATGCAAGGGGGGATGGAGCAGTTTTGACAGGATGTCAAAAAGAGCGACGACGGGCCCGCGCGAGCGTAGCCAGGATGGCGATTCAAAGAATCAATACTATTGCAATTTGTTCTTTTTTATGTTCTTGGTAAGTTTACTAATTTTTTTCCAATTTGCTTTTTCAATTGCGCTTGCTTTCATGGTTTGTCTGTCTTCTAAATATTCAAACTCTCTTTTCATTTTTAAAAAACTTTCTAAACGTTTTGGATCAAGAGAGCCAGCACTTATAGCTTCTTTAACTGCACAACCCGGTTCGTTTTGATGACTGCAATTGCGGTAGCGACAGTTTAAACTCAATTTCTCAATATCATCAAAAACATACTTTAATCCTTCTACATCACCCCAAACTTGTAATTCGCGCATTCCCGGTGTATCAATGATCATACCGCCATTGGGAAGTATGAATAATTCACGATAAGTTGTCGTATGTCGGCCACGACTTCCTAATTCACTTACTTCATTCACTTCAAGATGTTCCGTCCCAAGGAGAGCATTAATGATAGTAGATTTTCCAACTCCTGATGAACCGAGAAAAGCAATGGTTTTTCCTCTTTGAATATATTTTTTCAAAATATCTATTCCAACATTTTGAGTTGCACTGAGCGTATACACATCAACTCCGATGGCAACTGATTCGACTTCAATTTTACGTAATTCAGCCTCAGGACAAAGGTCGGCTTTATTCAACAAAACAACTGGTAGAGCTTTGCTTTCCCAGGCGATTGTTAAAAAACGTTCGATACGTCGTAAATTATAATTTAAATCTAAGCCGGTAATAATAAATACTATGTCAATGTTAGCTGCAATTACTTGTTCCTCCGTAATCAGGCCAGCAACTTTTCGACTAAAGACACTCTTTCTCGGTAAAACTGATTGTATGATTGCCTTCATATCATTTGCAATCACGGAAGTAACTACCCAATCACCTACTGCTGGATATTTACTTTTAGTGTCGGTATTAAACCGAAATTTTCCAGAAATCTCACAGCTGTATTCTCCAAGTTCACATAAAGCTATATATTTTTCTCTGTTCTCTCGGATGATACGCATCGCCAACAGACCTTGGTTTTTATATTTCTCAAAATTCAGTTCAAAAAATGAATTCCATCCTAAATCATACAATTGCACGAACATACTCCACCAATTGGTTTTTATATAGATTCTCAAAGCAGCAAGGGTTAGTCTTCCCATTTAGCCTGGTGATACAATTTCAGCTAACTTCTTAGTTACTCTGTATATCCCAGCCATGAAACATAAGACAAAGGGGTAACCGTCTATATCACCCAGTTTTGAATCTTCGTTCGATAGAAAAAATACGCCCCGTCTCTTTTTCTTTGCAATTGCATACCAAATTGTCCGCGTTTTGATCGCACCACAGATATGAAATTCAATGTCTCTTGCCCTTCCCAAGTGACTGTCGGAAACAATTGTTTGCCCGATCCATCATAGAAAGCCCATTGTGTTTCTTCCGTGTCTGCGAGTTCTTCAGTAAAAAAATGATCTAAACTCACTTCTGCTTCCGGTAAAAACTGACATGTGCCAGAAGGAGTTATTGGATTACGACCAAATACCTGTATTGGTTTCTGTTTGCAAAAACGAATTTGATCCCTAGAAGATCCGACAAGTTCCAATCGTAGATTCTGTTCCGGTGTGACTAAAAAATTAGAGAACAAAGGGTATATGAAAAATAAAAAAACGATTACCGGAAATCTTACAAAACAAAGTGAAAGATATGATAAAAATTTCACTAGTTTGTCCCCGGAAAGAGTATTGTTAAAAATTCATTCCCTTCTCTTTCGGCTAAAATCCGAATGCTTGGTTCATAATGTTTCCAAGAATTGTTTGTATTGGGGGAACAATAAAAATGCAAAAGAGTTTCGATTTCATCTGTGGAAGATTGATTAAATTTAAAAGTAGAACACATCTCTTTAGCATTTCCTCTTAAAACAAGGGATTTTGTCGTTTCTAAATCCGCTCTTGGTTTAGATCCATAACTTCCACTCATACGAAAGTATCTTGCAGACAATTCGTATTCTGTTGTTTGTCGGTAGTATACTCCCATCAAATACAATACATCCGATTTTTCCTGGTCAGATCTTTCTGATTCAGATTCTCCGAGTATTGTTTTTAAAAATTCCTTACCGGCATCGGCTCCTATTTTAAACTCAGAAATTCCAATAAACAAGGGAGTTTTTGCCATAGACGGATTTTCTGCATAAATTGATAAAATCACTTTGTATTGTTTACGTTTCAAAAGAATAATGGATGCAAATTCATATAACTTTTGTGAGTTAGTAACCTTCAAATGTTCCGATAATTCAGAATATTTATCAAAAGTGGCTTTGGCTGCATTTACGTAAGTTGCAGAAAGTTCGGAAACACCGATTGGTTTGTAGATTTCTGACAAATGAGTCCAAATCCATCCCCTCTCCTTAGAAGGGATGAGAGATGGAAACTTACTTCCTAAAAATAATGCATCAAGTAACTTTCCATGTTTTTTATACAAAAAGAAAAGCCTAGATACCACCGCCTTTTGTAATTTTCCAGATGGTTTTTGTGTTAATGCTTTTTCATACAATGGGATGGCAAAAAGAGTATTCAATTGTTCCATCTCATACCCTGCTTCATAATATGAATTTGCAAATATCGATGGAGAAAATCCAAGTATAGAGAAAACAAAAATAAAATGGATAATTCTTATATGAATACTTTTCATCTAATACAATCCTTTCATCAAATCTTTGTTTTCTGAGTGTGTTGCCTTATGATCTTCCGTACAAATTCCTTCAGGGGGATAATCAGAAAGATACAACTCGGTTGCCACTGGACAATTGGCACCGGCTTGTTTCCCAGTCAACGAACAGATCTTATATGGTTTTGCGTAGACTGGTTGGCTGAATTGGATTTTCGGAATTATATTTTTTTTATCAATAGAAGATACTATTTCTCCCCAAAGTGGTGCCGCCACTGCACCACCTAGTCCACTGCCACCCATTCCAAATTTTGGATTATCATAACCAACCCAAACAGCCAAAGATAAATCGGGCCTTGCTCCCACGAACCAAGCGTCTTTATAATCATTTGTAGTTCCTGTTTTGCCGATTAAATCTCCCACATAACCACCGTTTCTAACTCCACTGGCACGACCACTATCACGTAACAAGGATACCATTACTTCTGCTGTGTCGGGACGAATCACTTGGCGTTCTGGTGGAAGTTTTAATTTAAACTCATCGGTTCCTCCAACTTCATACAGAACCACACCTTTTGCATTTTTAATCCTTTGGATGAGGTAAGGACGTTTGACTGTTCCTTGGTTGACAAAACCAGTAAAAGCAGATGCCATCTCTAAGGGAGAAATCTCTAAAGTACCAAGGGCCAGAGACAAATCACCCCTATATCGATTTTTCTTTTCAGCGTCATTTGGAAAAAAGTATTTTGTAAAATAACGTTCAATGCCTGCACTACCCAATCGTTCTGCAACTTGAACGGCTGCGGTGTTTTTGGATTTCACAAGAGCAGTGCGTAAAGAAATTTCTCCATCAAAACTCCCGCCCAAGTTTTCAGGAGCCCATTCCTTCCCCCCACCACCACGGTAATATAGAGGAGCATCGAGAATCCTTGTTCCAGCTTGGATCACACCAGCATCAATGGCAGAGGCGTATAACACAGCTTTGATGGAACTTCCGGTTTGTCTCCGCATTTGAGTGGCACGATTGAATTGGTTTTGTGAGTTAAACTCTTCTCCACCATGCAAAAACAACACCTGACCCGTGTTCGGTTGAATTCCGACAATGGCGGCCTGCACTGCACTGGTATCTTTTTCAGATTCCAAACTATCAGTATTCCAAACGAGTTCGTTCAAAATAGAAACTTCTTCCAGTTTTTGTCGAAATGCTAAATCTAATGATGATTCCGGCTTGACTCGAACTCTTTTTTTTTGGATTTTTCCAGACTTTCGTGACTTCGTTAGATATTCACGAACGATTGGACCAATGAGTTCTTGAGCACCTCGGTCTAAAGTTGTCTCTACCGTATACCCGCCACTTTCATAAATATTTTTATCGCCTTCTAAAGAAGAAAGAATCCCGCGAACATGTTCGGTCACATAAGGTGCAATGTCCTGCCTCGAACCAAACACAGTCTCATTCGGAGAACGAGTGGAAAGATTATGATAAAAACTAACAAACTTCTCACGATCCAAATTAGGATAAATGCCTCGGTTCCGAAACATCTGTAAAATGGCACGGACACGAGTGTACGAATCCTCTGGGTTCTTTAACGGCGAATATTTATTTGGTGCGGAAGGAAGTGAAGCGAGAAGCACCATTTCTTCTTTACTTAGCTCCATCGGATTTTTTTGAAAATAGAATTTAATTCCCTCGCCAAATCCAAATGCCCCATGACCTAAATAAACATGGTTCATATACATTTCTAAAATTTGTTCTTTGGTAAGTACAGACTCTAAAGCAAATGCAAGTTGGGCTTCTCGCCACTTTCGATTCAAACTTTTGCGACGATCGTCAAGGATAATTCTTGCTAACTGTTGTGTAATGGTAGAAGCACCTTGTTTATAACTTAAATTTATGATATTTTTAAAAAATGCCCTTAAAATTGCTGAATAATCAATCCCACCATGAAAGAAAAACTTTTGATCTTCAATATTCAAAAGTATGGAGATCATATCCTCTGGATAGTCTTGCAAACGTAAGGTGGAGGTTCTTTTTTGAAAAATTTCACTCACCATTTGTCCATTACGATCCAAAATTTTTGTAGGAATGTTTTTGGATAATGATTCCAAATACAAAGGAACTTCTTTTTTGGTGGTTAGCACTCCTGCCACAAAGTAGGAAAAACCAAGAATGAATAAAAAAAGAAAAATCGAAGTGAATGCAAATATGATTTTCCAAAAAGAAGGAGTTGATCGTTTTCCTCTTCCAGATGCGATCCTTTGTTTCAGTGGTTTTGGTTTGAACTTACGTTCTTCCGGCTCTCTTTCAAAGATTACCTTTCGTTCCCAAAAAGGTTTTGATTTTGGTTCTAATTTTTCTTTTAAAGACTTTGATTTGGAGATGGTTGGAGTAGGAATTTTAAAGGGTTGATAGGATTGAGCCGTATCAGAAACCGAAGGTTCCTTTGGAACCACTTGCAAAATTTCGAATCGATAATCCGTAAAATTAAGAATTACTTTTTCGCTACAGTGAGCGCATGTTAGCTGAAACTTACCTTCTTTTGGGATTGGTTCTGGCAATCGAGATGCCTTTTGGCAATGTGGACAAAGGTATTTGGGAGAAGGTGCCGACATAGGTTCTCCCTATTCTTATCGGACGTTTGTTAAAATTACAAAATCAGCGATTTTCACAAAATCCTGGCTTTCTTCTCGATCCTTAGCAAACCCGGAGACAACAAGAACAGAAAGTCCCATTTCTCGTAGTCTGTGGACGACACCACCGTTCCGATCGGAGTGAAACCGACCATTCAAATGAACCACCTTCTTTCCTGATTTGTAGAATTCCCGAGAAATCGATTCAGCCATCCCTTGGTCCCAAGTGGCTTGACCTAAAACTAAATATTGACTTGTAGGTCCGTGATTTACTCCGTGTCCGCCAACAAACAAAGCAGTTAACCGTTGTTTGTAATCTTCCGTTAGATACTTCTCCAAACTATAGGCAGGGGGTAAATATGGAATTGCCGAATCAGAAAACTCGCGGTAAGCAGCCAAACCTTTTCTTGAAATTAGATTCACATAGCGACGAGGAGGATTGGCCGCAACCACATTGCATTTTTTTTCTTTCGCAATCAAAACTAACGGCAAGTAGTCGGTTTTAAACGATTTCCAATGAGAAATAGAAGAAAGAAAATGGGATTCGGTAATAGTTCCTTTCAAGAACTCATTGACAATATTTTGCCCGTCTTGCTCTAACATTTCCAAGGATAGAGAAGTTGGCTCTAGGTCAGAGATTTCCTTAAACAAAGTCTCATAAAAACGATGGAGATCTTGGTTGTCATGTTCTTCCCCAAAAACAATGACATTGTATTTGGGAGATTCTTTCAGAATATCGGAAATGGATACCGTTTCTGCCGTGGATGTTCGTATAATTTGTACGGATGAAGTTACACCCTCAGCAGAAATTTCAAAGCCAACGAAAAAAAGGTAAAAAGAAAAAAGAAATGGATTAAAGAAGGTTTTCAATGGCTTGTTTTAACTCCGCAGAATCCGGTTTGGTTCCCGATGGAAATCGCCCAGCAACATTCCCATTTTTATCGATAAGGAATTTTTCGAAGTTCCACTTCACATCCCCTTTTTCTTTTGCATTCTCTGTTAAAAATTGATAAATGGGATCTTTATCATTTCCCAACACTTTTGTTTTTTTCATCAGATCAAAACTAACCCCAAAGTTTAACTTACAAAACTCGGCAATTTGGGATTCGGTTCCAGGTTCTTGGCCACCAAAATCATTCGAAGGAAACCCTATGACTTTTAACCCTTTGTCTTTATAAGATTGGTGAATTTTTTCAAGACCTTCATATTGTGGCGTATAACCACATTTAGACGCAACGTTGACTACTAAGACAGGATGTCCTTTGTAGTCAGAAAGGGAAACATCCTTTCCTTGGATGGATACAGATTTTAAATCGTGGAATGACATCTTTTTTCCTCCAGCATAGATATGGAAACCGATAAAGAGAAAAATGGCAAACAAAACTTTTCTTTGCATGGAACCCCCCTGTTTCATGTTTAGACTATGTCTGCATTGTTTTTCGCTGTTCTTTCCGAGGCCAAACCTTGGATCACTAAACTACAAGCGAAACCCATGTCACATTCGGGTAAATTTCGAATTTTTCAAAAAGAAAATCATTATATCATTATTTCTGGAACAGGCAAACTTTCGATGGCTTTGGCAGTTTCCGAATTTGCCCATATCATTCCTAAACCAGATCGAAACCAAATGAAAATTTGGAATTTAGGAATTGCAGGTTCAGCCAAAAGCGAATTCTCGTTAGGTGATTTTTTTTGGATACATAAAATCACCGACGCAGCAACAAAAAGAGATTTTTATCCTGATCGAGTTGAAAAATCGGTATTCACAAAAGAGACAACTCTAACTACATATGACAGGCCTATAACCAAAAACAAGGCTTCTGATCAGTTTTTATCTCTCTCCCAAGAAGAGTTAGAAAATACCCAACTGATTGATATGGAAGGGTCCGGTTTTTTTGAAGCGGCCTCTTTATACTTTCCATTGGAGAATATTTCTCTTGGAAAATTGGTATCAGATCATCTGGAAGGAAATTTTTGTAAGGCAGAAACTGTAGAATCCATGATGGCAGAGACGATAGAAGTACTATTCAATGAATGGATTTCCCCACTTCCTTGGATCGGAATTGATTCTATTGATACTTTCGATTGGCCATTGGTTGAATCATTCATCCAAAACCTTCGCTTAACAGAAACCATGAAACATGATTTAAAAAAATCGATTCGTTTTTTCCGATTACGAAATCCAAAAATAAATCTTCCTTTTCCAGATGAATCTCTTAAAATCCTTTTAAAATCCAAATCTGATCTAAAAGAATATTTTGAACAATGGAGAAAGTCGCTTCATGTTTAAGGCATTCTCTCATATATATATTGAAGATGGGATTCGAGAACATTGGAGAACCAAAGAAATATTAAAACGTTTTCCAAGTGCTATCCCCATTTCCATCAGACATTACAAAGATAGTTTTAATCGAAATTCCCAAAACTTTCGGATTCAAAAAGAAACACCTAAGTTGATTTTAGCTGAAAAAAAAGAACATTTTCTTTATCCAGGAAGTGATTTTTCACCTAACTTCTCTCATCCGCATTTTTATTATAATACGATTGCTCTCAACTGTATTTACGACTGCGAATATTGTTACCTACAGGGGATGTTTCCTTCCGCCAATCTCGTGTTATTTGTCAATTGGGAAGATTTTTTTGATGCTACAAAAGAATTTATAGAAAAAAACCAATCTCTCTATTTGGCTTTGTCTTACGATACTGATCTGTTGGCCTTGGAGTCATTTTTCCCAGCCACCAAAGCCTGGTTAGAATTTGCTGCGACCGAACCAAGATTAAGTTTAGAAATTCGCACAAAGTCAACCAACTACACTCAAATTGCCAAATTCACTCCCAATCCAAATGTGATTCTAGCTTGGACCATCAGTCCGCAAGCGGTCATTGAAACGATAGAACATGGTACTCCACCACTCCCTGCAAGAATCAAGGTGATCAACCAAGCAATCCAAGACGGTTGGAAAGTTCGAATTTGTATCGATCCGATCCTAAGGGTTCCAAATTGGCAAACCCATTACCAATCGTTAGCCGATACATTAGGGAAAGAACTAAAGATAGATGGCCTTGTTGACATTAGTATTGGTGGATTTAGAATGAATATTGATTTTCTAAAGCGAATGATGGATGTAAGAAAGGACTCTTCCATTTTATTTCATGCTTTTGAAAAAAAAGATAAAATTGTTTCCTATTCAAATTCAGAAACGGAAGAAATTTTAGAATTTATGTCAGCAGCACTTCGCCAATATGTTTCTCCTTCAGAAATAAAAGTAAGTTATACCTGAATTTTTCCTTTTCTTTTCTGTCACTACTTCTTAACCTTAGTGCCTACCTATGAAGAAAAGATTCATTTTAATATTCCTCTTTTGTATGTTCTTTGGATTCTCCACCTGTGCGGAAGTCAATCGCAACAAACCAATTGCAAAGGAAGGAAAGATGGATTTGTCCTCATGGGACTTTTCGAAAGATGGAAACATAACTCTCGATGGAGAATGGGAATTTTATTGGAAACAAACGAACCAAGGCATTCAGTTTGATGCTGAATTGGGAAGAGAACCTAAGTACATATACCAAACAGTGCCTTCCAATTGGAAAGGTGTAGATTGGTTTGGTGAAACTCTTGGTGGTTTTGGTTATGCGACATATAAATTAAAAGTTTTTTTCCCAGAAAACACACCCACCCTAGCCTTTCACAACTTAGATCTCTCCTCTGCTTATCGATTGTACATTAACGGCAAACTGGTGGTCGAACAAGGAAGTTTTGGCATCAACCCCAACTACTTTGAACCTTCCTATAAATCGGTTCTTTTGGATTTAGAACCCTTGTCAGGCGAAACTGAAATCGTATATGAAATTTCCAATTTCCATTATTCTAAAGGTGGATTTTGGGAAAGTATGGAAATTGGCGAAAGACGGATGTTATATGACAAAGTCAACAAAAGTTACCAGATTACCTCCTTTCTTGCTGGTAGTATTTTCCTTTGGGCTTTGTACCACTTGGGACTTTTTGTCATGCGTAGACAAGACAAAGCAAGCCTATTCATTTCGTTATTCAGTTTGCTCATTGTTATGCGACTATTAACAATTGGCGAAAGAAATATATTAAATATTTTCCCAAACATGCCAATGGATTTTCTTATCCGATTGGAGTTTGCAACCATTTACATTGCGACCATTGTTTTTGCTTATTTTTACCGTTTGGTATTTCCCAATACTGTGGGAAAAAAAACTATGTGGGTTTTGAATGTTCTCATCACACCATTTCTTGTATCCTTATTTTTACCGGTGGCAACCTTCAGTGCCCAAATCCATTATTTCCAAATTTTTTTGATTTTAGTCTGCGTTCGAATTACCATTGCCATCATCATGGCGTACCGATCGGACACTGTAGGTGCCGGCCTTTCTCTAATCGGTTTTAGTTTTGTATTTGGAACTGTGGTCCATGACATTCTTTACCAAAACAATGTCATCAATACAATGAATATAACACCTTTTGGGTTTTTAGGATTTATTTTATTCCAAGGGTATATTCTTTCTTATGGATTTACGAGGGCATATCTTTCTATCGAAAAACTAAAAGAAAAATTAGAGGTATCCAACAAAGAGCTCAATATCTTAAAAGAAGGACTAGAAGATATTGTTGTAGAAAGAACACATGAATTAGAAAATTCGAAGGCAAATATTGAAAGGCTAAACGAATTTGCAAAAACCTTAAACACCTCTCTTGAACTAGATAGTATTCTTACAAAAGCTTTCGATTATTTAAATGAAGAAGTATTTTGTGATTCCATGATTTTACTACTTGTGGATGCAGAAAACTCAAAACTCACTTATCATAAATCTGTTTTTTCCTCTAACTCCGGTCGACTGCTTGAATCAAAGTTAAACGGAATGAGTTTTGCCTTGGATCCTAGCGCAGGAATTTTTTATCACGTTTACAAAAGAAATCGTCCGTTCAGATTTGCAAAAGTCTGGGAATCACGTCTTACTGAATCCAATCAGCAATTCCTCCAAATGGTGGGAAAACACCCAGGAATGATCATCCCACTCAGTTCACAAGGAAAAGTCATCGCCATGTTGGCCCTCTTTAGTGAACAAAAAGGCAGAAATTTTTCTAGATCTCAACTCCAGTTAGTCGAAAACACGGCAGAAAATATTGCTACTGCCGTTACCAATTCCATCCTCGTTGAAGAAATGAATCGAGAAAAATTCATTGCCGAAAACTCACGAATGCAAATGGAAAATGCAAAAAATGAGGTAGTTAAGTTAAACGAATTTACTAAAAAGATCAACTCCGAATCCAGTCTTTCACAAATTATAGAAGAGATGTTTAACTACATTCTAAAAACTTTTGAAATTGAAGCAACACTCCTCCAACTCATTGATTCTAAAAAAAATGAACTTTATACTTATAACACAACAATTCCTACTTATGCAACCAAAGAGCAGTTGTTATTTGCAAAATCAATTAGGGTTCCATTAAACGAAAAAGGTGGGATCATTTATAAAACTTATCTTAGAAAAAAAGCTTTATTTGTTCCCAAACCCCCGAAACGATACGAATCCGAATTGGATGAACAGATTTTTTCACAACTAAGTCTTACTTCTTTCGTAGCAGTTCCACTTGTGGTTCAAAACGAAGTAATCGGTATGGCTTATTTCACCTCTTTCCAAAAACCGTTGGAAGTTACAAGAGAAGTCCTTCGTCGAATTTCAGGATTTTGTGATCAAATTGCGGGTGCCATTCAAAACTCTTTATTGTTACAAATTACAGAAGAAGAACGCAAAAAATCAGAACAAGCTAAGGCCGAAATTCAAAAAATGAATGAGTTTGCAAAAAACGTAAACTCACAAAACAATTTAGAAAACATCCTCGCAGAAATTTTTGGATTCATTCGAAAAAATTATAAGATCGAGCACTGTGTTCTTTATTTTTTAGACAAAGAATACAACGAATTTCGTTATTTAAATCACTCGGGATTTGATCTATTAGTGGATGAAAATATAAACTATTTCAAATCTCTTCGGTTCCCTCTCCGAGAAGAAAGCGGATTCATTTACAAATGTTATAAACGCAAACGCCATTTTTATATGAAACATGTCCCCAAGTCGCTTCCGTTTGCCATTGACAAACAAATTACAGAAAGATCGGGAATGAATGGGTTTTTAATCTCTCCTCTTGTTAACAATGATGAAGTAGTTGCGATGGCTGTTTATGGAATTAGCGATGAAAATATTCAGTTGAATAAAGATGAAGTAAATTCCATTGTAGGTGTTTCGGAACACATTGCCAGTGCCATCAACAATCACTTTTTATTGAAAAAAATTGAAGAAGAAAAACAAAGATCTGATTCTCTTTTATTAAACATCCTTCCTAAAAACGTAGCAGAGGAATTACAAAAAAAAGGCAGGGTCAACCCTGTTGAATTTGAAAACGTAACCTTACTTTTGACTAGTTTTCCCGGATTTTCGCAAATCACAGGGCAACTCACTCCAGAAGAACTCATCGAAGGATTGGATTTATATTTTTCTCGTTTTGATGAAATCATCAAAGCACAAGGGATGGAAAAACTGAGGATGACTGGAGATATGTATTTGGCAGCAGGAGGTCTTCCCGTTGGAAACTTCACTCATGCTGTAGATGCTTGTCTTGCCGCCTTACAAATCAAAGATGAAGTGATGCGAATGATCGAGGATTTTAAAGACATTCCATTTCGTCCGAATGGAATTACCATTGCAATCCATTCAGGTCCCGTAGTTGCGGGAGTCATCGGAAAATCAAAGTTCAATTATGATGTTTGGGGAAAAACGGTGACACAAACCCAGGCAATTCGAAGAGGAGGTGTTGGGGTTCCAATCAATATCTCTCAAGAAACTATGGATAAAGTAAAACGACTCTTCCATATTGGGAACCAAAGACAAATCAATACATATGAAGGTGATCAAGTTCCCATTTATGAATTGTTATCTTTAAAACCTGATTTATCTGATGATGCGGGATCAACGCCAAATGAAAAATTTGGAAGATTATATACGCAACAAAAACGGGGAGCAAAGATTCTAATCAAATGATCTATGCCCTTGTTGCCATCGCAATTCTTTTTGTAGGTATTCTTTACGGAATGTTTTCATTATACAAACAAAAAGAAGACAAAGAAAATACAATCATCCTCTACCAAGCTGAGGTTAAATTACTAAAAGAAGATTTAGAAAAAAAAGAAAAAGAACTCATCAACACAAAATCAATCTCAGAAGAATTCTCAGACAAACTCGTTGACTCATACACTCAGTTATCTGACTTAGATGGACTCTTAAGAGAAATCAATTCTGCCTCGGATCTAAAAGATATTCTCAAAATTTTAGGTCGTTACATTCGAGAAAAATTCAAAGTCCCTCACTATTTATTATATGTATACAAAGAAGAATTAGAAACCCTCGAGTTTTTCCATAGCAATTTTCCAGAAGAACTCACTGACAAAGTAAAAGAAGAAATTATGGAAAGAAAAATTCCAGTTTCTGACTCATATGTTACTATGTACGCACATGCTTACGTTCGAAAACGCAAACGAAGTTTCTATATTCAAGATTTTGAATCTTACAAAACAGAAGGAGTCGAACTTGCAAATAAACAGTCCGCAAACCTCAAATCACTTCTCATCGTACCACTATATTTACGAAACAAATTCATCGGAACACTTGATTTATTAGATTATTCAGGGAATTTTGGACTAACCGATCAACAACTAAACCAAATCAAAATCATCGCTGATTACATTGCAGGTACAATTGAAACGGGTTATCTACTCAATGAACTCAAAGAAGGTAACATCACCATTCAAAGAGAAAAGGAAAACATTGAATCCAACCGACTAAAATTAGAAAACTTACATCGATTCAACCGAAGGATCAATTCGTTTTCACAAATTGAAGACATTGTTAGAGAAGTTTTTTCGTATCTTAAAATCAACCATCGAGTAGAGTTAGGTTTTATTTTACTCGTTGATCCAAAAACAAATTCACTTGTTCCCCTTATGGAAGGTGCGGAAGTTTTTAACAAAGGACTTCTTGTTACCAATTTTCTTAGAACATTTCGACCAACTCTTTCACCAAACATAGGTTCTCTTTTTAGAACTTATCAAAAACAAAAACCCGTTTACTTAAAAAAATCCATAAAGTGGAAACAACTTACAAACATAGACACATCCATTGTGGATAGTTTTAAACTGGAACTGTTTGGGCAGATCCCACTAGTAGTCCAAGGTCAAACTATTGGGATCATTTGTGTCACTCGTCTCACAAGAGAACAAGACTGGACCAAAGATGAATTTGCAGAAATTATTTCTTTCTGTGAACAGGTTGCTGGAGCAATTCACAATGCAAATCTTAGGCGCGATTTAGAAAAAGAACGTGAAAAAACACTTCATTTCATTCGAAATATTTTGCCGGGAGATTTAGCGGATGAATTGATTGAACGGGGCGAAGTGGTTCCGATGGAATATGAATCGGTAAGTATTCTTTTTACGGATTTTAAAAATTTTACATTAGCTGCTGAATCACTTTCTCCGGAAGATCTAATTGAACAATTGGATGGCTGTTTTTCTCAGTTTGATGATATTGCGGTCCGTCATAATTTTGAAAAACTAAAAACCATTGGTGACTCTTATATGGCTGCCGGTGGAATCCCACAGGGTAATTTCACTCATCCCGTGGATGCTTGCCTTTTTGCAATGGAAATCAAATCCTTTATGACACAAATCAAATCATTCAAACAGATGTTAGGTCAGGACTTTTGGGAAATTAGAATTGGAATCCATACTGGTCCTGTGGTAGCTGGTGTTGTGGGAAAAACCAAATTTGCTTACGATGTTTGGGGGGATACAGTGAACATTGCAAGTCGTATGGAAAGCTCTGGTGATGCAGGTGAAATTAACCTTTCAGAAACCACATACGATAAAGTGAAACGTTTCTTTGAATGCGAATATAGAGGAAAGGTAAAAGCCAAAAACAAAGGTGAACTCGGAATGTATTTTTTAAAACGACTTCGTCCAGAATTTTCGAGAGATCTGGAAGGGATGGTCCCGAACCAAATCTTTTTGGATTTATATAAAAATTTGCAAATCGGTGCCAAAATCATCTACAGACAGACTGGCTCCTAATTTAACTTCCTCCTCCCGAAGAACAGATCCTCCACTGCTACCGCTTCCGGAACCAGATCCAGAACTAGAGTTTCCACCACCTTTGTTTCCTGAACCGCTACTGGAAAAACTTCTATATCTCGTCGTCGAAGAGCTGCTAGTGGAAGGGACGGGACATTTATCGTAACAAATTTTATACATCGCTACACAAGCGATGGTAGTTGCGGTAGCATTGTCCAGCTGTGGTGCAACAGCCAACGCACAGACATATTGTTCGCGTACACATCGGTCCAGACACTCAGACCTTGTCTCAAAATTTTTTGAATTAGAGCATCCGTAAAATCCCAATACAAGTGCAAAACCCAAAAACCAAACTTTTGACATGTGACGGTTCATACCGAAAGCATCGCATGACTTCCTTTGTCCTCCAATGGAGGATATCCGCAAATGTGGATACTACCTAAGAAACTCGCTTGCACATCTAAGGACCAATTACAAAATTAAGATAGAATTATGGACACTCGTAAGGTAAGAATTCTTTTTTTAGCTTTTTATGTTCTATCGTTGATCGTTTGGATTGCTGAAGAAATTTTCACCTTAACAAACCCACCGGAATACTTTGATCGTTTTCGGATCGTCATTGCAACAGTGGAATCCTTTATTGCAATTTCATCCTTCCTTGTAGTCTTTATTCTTTACAAAGAATTAAAAGCAGAAGCGGATGAAAACATACACGCCAAGTCTCAAATCAATGACCTCAAACGTACCAATCGCATCCTCAAAAATCCAGAGATGGGTTTTTGGGCAGAGGCCAAAGCCCAGATGGTAGAATGGAAATTGTCAGATGCGGAAACTGAAATCGCAATCCTTCTACTTCGTGGATTTTCTCAAAAACAAATTGCCGCTGTTCGAAAAAAAAGCCTTCGCACTATCGAAAACCAGACAGCATCCATCTATGAAAAATCTTCAATGCGGGGTAAATTGGAATTTATTTCTTATTTTCTGACTCCCCTGTTGCCGGAGGAAGAATAAACAAAAAACCTTGACCATTCCCCATTTCTTTGGTTTTTTATGGTTTGTTTTATGAAAAATCAGAAAATCCTTATCATCTCTATTTTTCTTTTGTTTTCTTCCTTACCTATTTTGTCTCAAACCTCACTTGAGGAGAGGGACAAACAAAGGCAATCAGGTCTTGTTTCTGCAAACCAAAAGAAACAAGAGGAGATTTTGCAAAAATACAATGACTTCGTTAGCCGTGTTCAGAACAAATTTCCCGGACTCAAAATCGCAAATTCTCCCGTCGACTTAAAACAAGCAGAAGGAATTTCTGAACACAATGCAGCACCAGGTGCTAAAGAAAAAAAATCAAAATCACTTTCTGCTATTGCTGGTGATAACTTTTTTTTACAACTAGAACCTTCCAATAGTCCATCCACACGATCGACCACAAAGGTGAAAAAAGGAGAATCTGTCGAAGTGGTAATGGTCTTAAAACAAGATGTAACTGCCAAAACAGAAAAACCACACTGGGTACTTGTAAGAACAAAATCAAAACAAGAAGGTTATATTACACAAGACTTACTTTCTCCAACCAAACCAGCGGTTAAATCAAGAAATACAGATGGATTGTCTTTAGATTTATCTTCTCTTTCCGGAAGAGTTGCAGAAACACCTAACACAAACTATTCGAATTCAAAAAAAGGAAAAGATATGTGGGTGGAAGCAAGTTCCCTTAATATGAGGGGAGAACCAGATGTAAATGCTTACGTTGTCGCACGATTACCTAAAGGTCAAAAAGTCAAAATTGAAACTTCCAGTAGTTCCGAAGAAACGATTGATGGCATTACTTCGCAGTGGCACCAGGTATCTTCCGCTTATGGCACAGGTTGGGTGTTTGGTGGGTATTTAAGTGCATCTGAAGTTGTCTCTTACGATGTACAACCGGGCGAAATCTCTTACCCACAAGAAAATCCAGATGAATTAAAAAATGGTGAAAAACGATTTGTTCGTTCCACTAGTCTAAGAATGCGAGATGAACCAAATGATTACGGTTCGGTTGTCACATCAATCCCTGGGGATGAAAAAATTAAAATCATCGATACAAAAAAAGAAATAGAAACCATTGGTGGAGTTAGATCCAGATGGATTTATATATCTTGGAATGATGAATGGGAAGGTTGGGTATTTGGAGGATTTGTTTCTAAGGAACGTGGACCTCTTGTCGACAGCGATGATATATCTAAATACTTTCAAATTCCTGTGGACAATGATCGCTATGTGTCTTCCAATTTTGGAACCAGAGTTGATCCTGTAACCGGAAAGGTTGGTGCTTTCCATTCAGGGATTGATTTACCTGCCTCCATTGGTACGCCGATAAAAGCAGTCAGCGATGGCAAAGTTTGGAGAACGATTACAACTAGCGGTGGTTATGGGATGCTGACTATCCTTAGTCATAAAAACAATATTTTCACCTACTATGCCCACCAAAATGAACGGCAAGTAAAAGAAGGTGACAGTGTCCGATCTGGGGATATCATTGGTCAGGTAGGAAACACTGGTAAATCAACCGGCCCACATTTACATTTTGAAGTTAGGAAAGGACCTGACCAACAAGCTTTGGATCCAGATGCTTATTTACCCAAATGAAACATAATTTTTTTACTTTCAGCATAGCCCTTCTATTCGTTTCTTTCGGATTTAGTTTTGCACAAGACAATCTAACCGAAACAAACACGATCACCTCAGTGGCGCCTGACATGGTGCAGATTTTATTAAAGGGAAATCCAAAAGATTTTGAAACTGCTATCACAAATGGTGGCGACATCAATGCCAGTGACGAATCAGGAAAAACTCTGTTAGTTCTAGCCGTTGAAAAAAACAAACCGA
Organism: Leptospira meyeri; assembly: GCF_004368965.1. Lineage (NCBI taxonomy): Bacteria > Pseudomonadati > Spirochaetota > Leptospiria > Leptospirales > Leptospiraceae > Leptospira > Leptospira meyeri. The sequence goes on from NZ_SORO01000001.1 coordinate 1,717,154, forward strand.
AACAATTTGAAATCCTTTTGAATCACGGAGCTGATTTAAACAGAAGAGATTTTTCCGGCAAAACATTGTTACACTACGTTGTCACATCTCGTTTCACAAACCAAATCAAAACCATTGTAGAAAAAGGTGCCGATCTAAACGCCTATGATGCAGACGGAAATACTGCCCTACATGTTGCGATACTTAAATCAAATCTCGCCGTACAAAAGTTACTAGTAGAAAGTAAAGCTGATGTAAATTTAAGAAACAATCCAAGGAAGTCCCCTCTTTATTTAGCTTTTGAAAAATCAAAATTAGATTCTATTACTTACCTCCTACAAAATGGTGCGGATATCAATCTCCCAGACTTAACAGGAAGAACTCCTGTATTTGTTTCCATTGACCAAAAAAATATAAAATTATTAAATCTAAGTTTGGATTCCAATGGGAACCCAAACACAGAAGATACAAAGTCCATCAGCCCCATTGTTTTTGCCATTGAAAAAGGATTCACACAGGGTGTGGAAGTTCTTTTGAACCGCGGTGCGAATATCAATACAAAAACACCCGAAGGTGAATCTCTGCTTTTTTATTCTGTAGAAAAGAAAAACCTGACAGTGACAAATTTGCTTCTCAAAAAAGGTTTGGATGTAGATTCCAAAAACTTAACTGGGAAAACTCTATTTGAAATCGCATTACAAAAAAACGACACCAATCTTTTGAAACTTGTTTTAGATGCAGGCGCGAATCCAAATCAGATTCTTTCCTCTAATAAAATCCCGCTCGAAGAATCTATTGAAACATCCAAATGGATTATCGCAGAAATATTAATACAAAAAAATGCCGATGTTTTAACACCAAACTCATCTGGATATTTACCCATTCATTTGGCCTCTAGAAAATCTGGATTAAAAATTGTAGAAGAATTAATTAAAAAAAACGTTCCCGTTGATGTTCAAAACCAGAGAACTGGAGAAACTGCACTTTCGTTGGCTCTAGAAAACAAACAACTAACAATCACTAAATTTCTTCTATCAAAAAAGGCCGACCCCAATCATAAACAAAAAGATGGATCAAGTCTTGTTTTTTCAGCCCTTGAAAGAAAAGATGCGGAAGGTTTCAAACTTTTGGTTTCCGCTGGTGCCAACCTACAAACACTCAATGAAGAAGGGGAAAATTTAATTACAACAGTTTGTAAGTTAGACATCGAAAAAAAGGATCAAAAATTTTCTGACGAAACTATCAAATTATTGATTAGCAAAGGTGTAAACCCTAACACAAAAAACAAACGAGGGTTAAGTGCTCTTCACATTGCGCTCAACCGAAATCGCACAGAAACAATGTCCCAACTCATTACATTAGGTGCTGATCCTAACCTAACAGATAATAACGGACTGACCGTATTACATAAGGCCATTCAAAAATTCTTATCTTCCAAAGATAACAACCAAACAGAAAACTATAAGAAACTAGTACTATTCCTAGTAGAAAGAAGAGCGAACTTAAACCAACAAGATAAATTAGGGAAAACTATACTTTCCGAACTAGCAATCCAGTTTGATCCTGGTAAAAGTGATTCCATTTTGGAATTGGCGAGGGTCTTCGTTTTAAATGGCGGAGATTCTAAACTAGAAGATAAATTGGGAAAGTCTCCTCTGGAATATGCGGAGGATAAAAAAATACCTGAACTGATTGAGATTTACCGCGGCCTTTAATGTCCATTCCTAAAAAAGACAATCGAATCAACATCTTTGACTTCGTGAATACTGTCCCTACAAAGACATTCAAACGAGGAGAAATCATTGTAAGAGAAGGTGAACCGTCTAACGAAAAGATGTATTTCATCTTAAGTGGTTCCCTTTCTGTTGGAATGGGTGCACCTGACCAAGGAAATTTTCATGAAGTAAGAAAACTTTCTACTGGCGAATTTTTCGGCGAAATTGCACTTATCTCCAGCCATCCTAGAGCGATGACGGTTTTTATTGATTCAGACAGAGCACAACTCGGGATCCTTGATAAACAAAACTTAACTCGCATTGCAAATTCAAACCCAATGTTTGTATATGCATTGCTACAAACTTACGTTGAACGTTTAATTGAAGCAGAACAAAGATTAAAAGATCTTACGGAGTCAAGTGATGGGACTTAAAGAATCTCTCGCAAAACTAAGTATGATCAATATCAAACGTGGAGAGGTGCTCTTTAAAGAAGGAGTTCCTTCGAACGGAGCCATGTTCTTTTTGTTCGAAGGACAGTTGGACATTTATAAACAAATCGAAGGCAAACATATAAAACTAAGAAGTATCCTGCCTGGTGAGTTCTTTGGAGAAATGGCTATTATCAATAATAGCCCAAGAGCCGCTTCGATAGTTGTTGTTTCAGAAATGGCTAAACTTGGTATTATTAACCGAACAACCTTTGTTCAGATGAGCCAAGAGAGTCCTGAATTTTTATTTTTATTACTCAAAAAAGTAATCGAACGATTGTATGAAACCGATGGAAAAATCAGAGCCATCAAACGGAAACAAGATGAAGATTCGATGATTGCTAAAGTAATCCCTGCATCTGGCACAAACACAGATAGTAGCGGAAGTGATTCAACAAACCAACCGGAACCATTCTCAGATGATATCGCTCCTATTGGGGAATGATTATTGATTCTGTTTTTTACGTTTAATTTTAAATAGTTCTGGAGAAATTTGAATCTCCGGAACTACCCAATGCCGATCTTCCACAACCAATTCTTTAATTACTTCTGCGATTTGACTGGGTAATAAATAGGAATTTGGATCTTCATCCGGTTCAAAATTTAAGTGATTATAAAAATCGGTTTTTGTGATGTCAGGTATGACCAGATGAACTTTTACACCAAACTTACGTAACTCAGCAAACAACTCCCTTGAATAATGATGAATCCCTGCTTTGAGAGAAGCATATACGTTGCCCCAAGGTGAAATTTCTTTTCCTGCCACAGAACCTATAAAAATAATTCGTCCATGGTTTTGTTTCAAAAATCGTGTTAGTTGACTCGTAAGCAACATTGGAGCTGTTATATGAACGTTAATCATCTCACGAATTCTTTCGGAAGACAATTCTTCAACAGGGGCAAAATAAGCAAGACCCGCTGAGTGAACCAATAAAGTAATTTCATTTTTTTTGGGAATACGAACCAAAAGTTGATCAAGATCTTTCGCATTAGAAAGATCGCAAGAAAACAGATGAAATGATTCGTTTTTGAATTGGCAGTGTTCTGGGTTTCGACAAACGCCATAAACAAAATATCCCATACCAACTAACATCTGAGAAATGGCAAGCCCTATACCCCGAGAAGCCCCGGTGACCAAAGCTATTTTGGAAACTGTCACAAACTCTCCATAAAATCCCAAACAAGTTTGGAACCATCAATAACTTTCGTGGTTTTTCCCTGATTGATAAAAGGAATCATTGGAGTTTCACCTGGCCAACTATGCCCAAGACCATTTAGCTGAATCAATCCAACTTTTTTACCTTCGGCACAACTTTCATATCGAAGAAAATCAATTTTTATTTCGCTAAAATCCTCTTTAAATGCTTCTGATTTTTTGTTAACTGAATCTGAACATTGATTCCACTCTTTCCAACGCAAAAAAGAATCATCAACAGATAAAATTTCTCCGCCGTCTCTCACGTAACCACCGCTATATGGAACAAGAGGATCGTCTGTCCCGGCAATAATCCCTACCGATACGGGATTTGTTTTTAGTGTTATTTTTTGTTTGAGTGTAAAAACTGACATTTGTGCAGCCACACTCACAACGCCTTTCCATAAGTTCGGCCTTTCAACAGCAAGTCTTTGGGCCATAAAACCACCATTGGAGTGTCCCACTAAAAATATTTGTTTCGGGTCAACAGAACCTTCAGCAATCATACGTTTTACTATTGATTCGATAAAAACTATATCGTTAATCTGATCTTCGTCTGCCGGGGTATTTCCTCTTCCGTCAGCCCAACTTCTTTTGTAACCGTCAGGGAATACTACAACAAACCCTTTGGAATCGGAAAGGATATCTAACTTAGTTTGCCTGATCATTGAAGATCCCGATCCAAATCTTCCATGTAAAGCAACTAACAATGGTATTTGTGATCCATTCCAGTTTTTAGGATAGTGAACAATATAGGTTCTTTTTTTATCTTGGATATCGAAAGAATCTATTTTTTCATTGGGTGATAATCTTCGAACCAATCCAAAACAAGAAACAAATAAAAAGCCAGAAATTATAACCAAATAAAAACCTTTCATATTTCTTTTATCTCCTGCTTTGTTGCCTCAATCAATTGTTCTTTATAAATTCGATTTGGCCAATGAGTGATCATAAGCAAAACAACAGGGATCCCTCTCCATTGATCCATACCGATATCATATATTGACTCGTTTACAAAAACTCCAAGATTCCTATAACGGAACATAAGTGTATATTCGGTTCTAATATGTGAAGGTACAAGCCCCCCCGATAAAAAAGTTAAAACGAAATTCAGTCGATGGATGAATAAATATCTATATACTGGATCTTTTTTTTGTAAAATGACTTCTAACTCTAAATTTGAGTTTGGGTCTTGTACAAAACCTGAATTGAGCAGCGTTTCTTGAATCTGTTTTTGTTCCTGTTCATATCGATAAAATCCAGTAAAAACAATTCTAACTTTTTCTTTGGGAATAGAATAAAGTTTGCGTTCTTTAGAAGTAACTAAATCAGGAAATGCAGCACAATTAAAAAACAAAAGAAAACAAAAGAACGAAAGAAACATTAGAAATTGAGATTTACAGTTCATCCTGAGCATCTCCTAAAAATTTGGATACCTTCTCTGTAAGGATAGTCTTCCATTCATTCCGATCATCACCCCACATTAGTAGAAGAGAAACCCAACCAAACACTCGATAAGACTCCATCGGATATCGGAACTCCTTTTCTAATTTTCCTTTCCTACTTAGGCGAAAAACCAAATAATCGTCATCTCTATCTATATCTGGGATAATAAAAACAGTACTAATTGCGAGGAACCGATTGAGCAAATAAGCACCGAACCTTATTGGATCTCTCTCCGGTAAATAAGAAACAGGCTCCGTTGATTCCCCTAGAAAAAATTTAAATCTGGGACTTGATTCCAGAATGATTTGCAGATGTGCATCTGCGTTTGTTTGGTTTTGGTATCGAACAGATGTAAATTTTCCAGATGATTGTAAGGCGGAAAGAATATAAGAAATTCTACGACGATCAGCTTCATCATCCCAACCAATTAATTCATAACTTAAAGATTTATCTTTGATATGTTTTGAAAAATCCAATTTAGGTCTTTCTGAAGAATAAAAAACAGAACAAAACTCAAAGACAAAAGGAAAAAAAAATACAATCAGAATAAATAGTTTTTTTCTCAAACTTGGTCCCTATCCTCTTTTCAATTCGAATTTTCGCATATCATATTCATTTCCGTTTAGCAAAATAGAAACCGTATGGGTTCCAGGATAATATACTCGAGTGGTAATGGGTGCAAATGAATGTTTTTTGGTAATCTCTATTGTCTCAGATGGTAATAACATTCGTTCGCCTAACTGAAACACTTTAAAACCATGATTTCCATTTGATAACCGGAATCCAATTTTATATTCTAATCTCAATTTCGTTTTATCTTTTGAATTTTGACTCAAAGCGATTTTAAATTCAAGTGCATTTCCAACCTTAACTTCCTTCTTTGACAAAGAAAATTTAAATTTTTGCGGTTTCCATTTTGTGTTATATGAAAAGAAACCTAAAGCTTGGGTATTTCCTTTTTTAAGAAGTGTACGGAGAGAATGTTTTAAGGTTTTGTCTAACTCAGGTGTTTTGCCAAACTTATGATTACAGAATTTTAATACTAGTTCTGGATTTAACTTCGATATATCATTTAAGTGGTTTGCAACACTCCTGCGGACAATTTCGTTCCGATCATCCCAAAGAGATTCGAGTATCGACAAATGAATTTCTGGATTTTTTTTGATTTCTGGAATTCCAATTCCCCATGGCAACATTGGACGACTCCCTTCACTGGCCAACCTTCGAACCATAGGATCTTTGTGTTTAGACCACAGGAACATTTGTTTTAAAGTTTTGTCAAAATGTTGTTTATAAAAAAAACGAATCGCAAATTCAGAGCTGGAAAAGACTGTGATTTTTTCAAAGGCCTTCATTGATGTCTGAAAATCACTTAACCCGGATTTGGTGACAATATCGTTCAAAAAAATATATGGAAAATTAAAATCAGATACCCCTTGGTTACGGAGTGAATCAATTAATGTAAGAATATTTTGATAAATTTCTGCGATCGGACCCTGCCAATTTTGAACCACAACTTCGGCAAGTCTGTTGATTCTTTCTTTTAACTCCATCTCCTTCCAAGGAGAGGAAAAAACCTGTTTCTGAAATTCCAAGGGTTTAATTTTGGGATCAACAACATTCAGGTGATTTCCCAAATTCAATACCCATTCACGGGAGTACATTTCTTTTAATGGATCCATACAAACTAGAACGAGTCTAGATTTGCCTATCCTAATTGAAATCGAAAAAGCAAACTTGTACTAATTTACGAAATGCAAATAACTGTTAAAATCCTTCTTATTTTGAGTTGAAACCTGATCAATTGCCTTTCGGTGAATATACGATGAGCGTATATAAGAATCGTAATCAGGAATTATTAAATAGAACTCATCTCTTCTTCTGCAATTGGCAACCAAATGGAAAAACAAGCTCCCTTTGGTACATCTTCCAATTCAATTTTTCCTCCCGTTTGTAAAACAATCTTCTTACAAATATCAAGACCTAAACCCATTCCTTCCCCATCAGGTTTTGTAGTAAAAAATGGATTAAAAATCTTATCTTTGATAGTGTCAGGAATCCCCGTACCAGAATCAATGATAGAAACTTTGATCCACGGTTCAATTGATTGAACTTTGATTTCTAATCTACCGGCATAACCCATGGCTTGCAGGGCATTGTTCAGGAGGTTGATCCAAACTTGATTGAGTTTGTCTCTATTTCCTTTGCACTTTTTGTTAGTTAAATAAGACTTAACTATATCAACTTTACTTAGATTGTAATGATAAAGAGAAAGAATAGTTTCTATTTCAAAAATAATATCGACTACAGTATTTCCACTCAAAATTTCTTTATCGGTAACCAGATAACTTTTTAAAGCCCGAATCACATGTGTCGCTTTTTCAGAAGCTACTGAGATAATCTGATTAGAACGATAGGCCGCTGATATCGTTGCAACAGTTTCTAGAATGGTAAGAGAATTTTCACTTTCTAAAATCTGTGTGAGTTCATCTCCTAATCGATAAGCACCCGTTTCAACGACTAATTGCATATGTTTTCCATATAAATCCATCTTTAATATGGATTTATATTTCGAAGCAAGGTCTTTCTTTATCAATCTCTCCATCTTTCCCTCAAGGAAGGTTTGGTTTTTGATACTTTCTTCTAATACTTTGTTAAATCGAAAAGAATCTTCTTTGCTAAATCCAAGAATAGTTTCGACGATTTTATTAATTTTATTATTAAGAAAATCTGCAAGAGATTGGTTGGAAGAAACAATGGCTCCCAATGGAGTATTCAATTCATGGGCCATACCAGCGGCCAGTTGTCCGAGCACTGCCAACTTTTCAGACGCTAGTAGTCGATCTTGAGCTTCTGTGAGTTCTTTTAAAGTATTCAACAAACTTTGATTTAATACTTGTAAATATTCATTAGAATTCTTTAATTCTTCGGTTCGAAGTTCGACTTGTTTTTTTAAATTCTCAGAATATTGTTTGTCCAAACGACGCCACTGGACCAACCAAACAATTACAAAAATAGTAACAACTGCGCCAAAAGAATAATAAATCCAATCATAACTTGTTGGTGGATTGGGATCATAAATAAAATCTCGTAGATTCATATTTTTTGGAAGCATTCCCAAATCAGCATATACATCATTGATGTGTTTCCAACGACCTGGATTCATATAACCCATCTCCACAAGTACAGGTTGGATTAATGGAATCATTTGTTTTGCTTCAAATAATAGTCTTTCCTTCGAATTTCTTTTAGAATATTTTTCATAAATCAAATCTACAATTTCTTCTTGATGGCTCATTGCATATTGCCAACCACGAAGACTTGCTTCCCTAAACGCCTTTACTCTATCGGGATGTTTTTGAACCTCGACTTCACTTGTAAAAAAATTATCTCCGTAAAAATCAATTCCGGCCACACGAGGAGAATATTCCACAAAAGGGAATCCTGCTTTTTTGAAATCATAGGCTTGTGTTGTGGCATATCCCGAATATGCATCCACCTTACCCGTAATCAAATCATTCGGATTAAATTTATGTTCTATGAGTTTTAAATCTTTTAGTTCTATGCCTTCTTTTTTGAGATAAGCTACAATTTCATCCATCCGAGGAGTTAACATCACTCGTTTACCAGCTAAGTCATGAATACTTTGTATATTGGAACTTTTTTTAAAAAACAGAACGGAAGGTGAATGTTGAAAAATTACAGCGAGGACAACCACTGGTTTCCCAGCGTATCTTTCTTGGATAAGTTCATTACTTCCTACACCATAATGGCCGGGTGATTGGATTACTTTTTCATGAATTCCTTTGATTCCAATTGTACTTTCAAAAATCTCTACATCAAGTCCAAGATCTTTGTAATAACCTTTTTCAAGTGCGGCATAGTATCCTGCAAACTGAAATTGGTGAAACCATTTTAGATGAAGGGTTACTTTCTCATTTCCAAAAATTGGAGAACAAAATATAAATATGACACAAACCAAGAACACATCGTAACATCTTTTAGAGACAGTGCCCCAGCCCATCATCTGTTTTTTTTATAGATTATTTCTATCAAATCAATAATAAAAAAATCAGCTTTTAATTTTACTTTTAACTTTGTCAATCCAATCTAAGTTTAGTTTTGTTTGTTTTTCTGCATATTCAAGAGTTAAAGACCAATATTCCAAGTCAGGATGTTTTTCCCAATCTTCATCAAGTTCCTTTTGAAAGTTCTTTAGTAGCTTTAAATCTTCCTTTTGTTTACGGACTTCCTCTTCTAACTGTTGAGTTAGTAATTTTGGATTCATATGCCTTCCAAAAAATACTTTAAATAACAATTCGTTTCTTTTGTTTGATTGGATCGGAGATTCGTCCATCCAACGTCGAAACGTTTCAAGTCCAGGACGCGTGATTTTATAAACTTTTTTCTTTTTTCCGTTGTTATCAGTTTTTTCCCATTCTCGAATCAAACCTTCTTCTTCTAATTTTGCCAAAGTAGGATAGATTTGTCCGAAACTTTCACTCCAGAAAAAACTAATGGTGGACTCAATGTATTTGCGAATTTCGTAACCGTTCATTTCACATTGGGAAAGGATTCCTAACAATGCATATTGTGTTTTGCTTTCTCTTTTCATTAGATTAGATCGTTGATAAATTGATTATATGTTGAAACAACTTCTTCAGGCGACTCAATCTGTGGCCAATGTCCAATCTTTTCAGATAAAAAATAAATTGGTCTCGAAGGAAAAACTTTAGAAAAACGTTCTGCCATATTTATACCTGAGTTTGGATCCGCTGGTCCACAAATATAACAAAATGGGATCTCTGTATTCAACATAGCGTTTATCCATCGTTTTTGATAATAAACTTTTTCAAACACCAGTCGGCCAATCAGATAAGCTATCGATTTTCCTTCTTTATAGTTTAATATTTCCCAAAAGATATTTAGCCAATTTTTGTTTGGTTGGGTATCTGGTCCAAAAACACGCAAAATTGATGCCTCTACAGATTTACGACTCATTACCTTACTTATCAATTTTCCGATGACGTTCGGAGTTTGAGATAATATTCTTTGGATGAGTCTTGGATTGTAAGCATCAGCAAACAAACCACCATTCATAAAAGCAATAGAACCAATTTTAAATTTATTTTTTTCTGGTGAAGACAACATTTCTTGCACGACACTAACAGCTAAATCATGAGCCAAAATATCTGTTTCAATGACTCCCAAACTATTTGCTACTTCATTTACAATTTCTACGTATTCTTCAAACGAATAACGGTGATTTTGTGGTTTATCAGAAAAACCCATACCTAAAAAATCAAGAAGAATGACCTTCCTATTTTTGGATATTTTAGGAATCACCAAACTCCAATCATAACTATTAAACGGATAACCATGCAAAAGAAATAAATTTCTCCCTTCTCCAATTGTTCGATAGTATATAGAATGGCCCTTAAAATCCAAGTATTGTCCATTGGATTCAAATTCATTTAGTTCGTTATTAGAAAATTTCATATTATTTACCTTGTTTGGCAAGAGATTCAACAAGTTTTGTCCATTTCAAAAAGTCGGGTTGTTTACGTGTCCTTACTTGACCAAAAATGGTTACTTTAACAGGAGACACTCCACAAAATTCTAAGGTGCCAAACTTTAGCAAATGAACACCGGGAGACTTATTAAACCATTTGTAATACCAACTAGGAGCGTCCATCGTTACAAAGATACGAGCTGTTTTATTTAACAAAAGTTTTTCGGGAAGCGGTGAGTTTTTTCGATACTTAAAAGAAAAGCCCGGTAAAAACACCCGGTCAATCCATGCCTTTAAAATCGCTGGCATACTTGCCCACCAACTGGGAAATACAAACACTAAATGGTCTGCAGCCAATATCAATTTTTGGCTTTGAATCAAATCTGGTTCAAGGATTTGAGTAGAATCTTTTTTATGACCCGAATATAAGTTATAATCGAATTTTAGTTCAGAGAGTTTGATAAAATTGACAATATGACCTGATTGTTTCGCTGAATTTACATATGTCTCTGCCAAATGACCACAAAGAGAACCCGGGTTGGGATGACCTAAGATTACAAGAATATTCTGTTGGTTTGGTTTCATTTGACCCCATATCTATTAGATATATTTTTAAGCTATATCTGGAAGATATAAATTGTCAATACGAAAATTAGAAATTTTTCCTTATTGTTCTGCGCAGTAAAACTTTAAATCACTAGTACATGCTACGTTCAAATTATTAAGGAGTGCTCCCGAAGTACTACTAGAACTGCCTACAACTCCATTTCCAGAAACTGAATTTCCCCAATTGGAACAATGGTCCGGTTGCGCATCCCAGGAGGTACCCATTCCTGTCCAAGTTGTTACCGAGCCTGGATCAATTCCTGCTAGAACGGGGAACGTTAGTAAAGAAACTCCATTTGTAGTGCCAATGAGAGTAATATTGTTACTTTGATAATACGAAGCATAAGGTTTTAAAACCCAATCTACTTGACCATCGCCAGCATTTGCCGTTACACTTGCGATTCGAACTCCCGTATCAGTGACAAGCATCGCCTTACATTGGGATCCCACTGGACACTTTGGATCCATTGAACACATGGCATCTGCTCCAACAATCCCACCTAAATTTCCTTTGGTGAGCGTTGAATTTACAAATAACCTTTTATCATTATCTTGAATCTGCATCAAAATCAATCTTTCTTGGAGTCGCAAATTACTATCCGCTGAAGTCGGCACAAAACGAATTAGAAAATCTCTAGTTCCATTTAATAAGGTATCATTTACTGCTGTTACCGTAATCATGCGTTCCAATTGCCAATCATTTGGTGTCCAAATTATCGAAGTTGGACTGACAGTTGCATAAGAAGGATTTGAAACTACAATGTTTACATTTACATTTTCTTTTGGCTCGGACCCAAGATTTAATTTATAAGTTAGTGAAGAACCAAAAGCTGCATTCCCACCATGTTCGGAAATAAGACCTGTCGTCGAACTGAGCAAAAGGCCGAAATTATCTTTGATCGTGATACCGGGGAAACAGGCGTTTTTTTGTTCACCAGAAACTGCCAAAACCAAAAAAGTCTCAACAAAGGATTTCGATTCTGGATCACAAGGATTATTATAAAGATTTTTGCTACAAGATAGAAAAAGAACACCGATTAAAAGAGTTCTAAAAAACATGGAATATCATCTCTTAATTCTACTAGATCTTGAAATCGATAATTTCAAGCAATGAAAATAAAGACCAATATAAAAGCCTAATGAACGTTATCTGAAACCGAAATTATTCTGTAAAAATTCCATTACGAATCAAAAAATTTTACTAATTTCTTAATAAGGATAAAAAATTTGACATTAAATTTTGAACTGATTGCTTTGATTGTGGATCAGTAATTTCACCATCAACAGATACCTTTCCTTTTACTCCAGAAATCAACAAATTGGTATTTTCAGATAACTTAGCGCCGATTGTTTTCAAAACTAAAAGCAAAGATTCATGTGCCTTTTCACCAACAGAGGCTGCCGTGATGAGAGCAACTGGTTTATCCGTAAATACAACAGAAGAAACTGCCCATTCAAGTGCATTTTTCAAAACACCAGGAATACTAAATACATACTCGGGAGAACATATTAAAATCCCATCTGCCTTTTCCACTTCCTTTAAAAAAGTTTTCACTATTTCTGGCGTTTCTGCATCAGAGATTCCAGACATAAAAAACGGAAAATTGGCGATCTGATCATACATCAACATTTCGCAATCATTTGTGTAATTGTATTTGATAGTATTTAGGATTTTTTTATTATAAGAAGAGGAACTAATTCCTCCTGAAATTGCAAGAACTTTCGGTTTTGATTTTGGCATAACTGATTAAATTGAAATCCCCATAATTTTTTTGGTTCCATCCATTTCTTTGGTATAAGAAAATAATTTTAAGATGGAAAACTTTTCATAACCGTTGTCTTCCGTTTGGTATTCCCAAAGCCAACCCCAAAGACTTCCTCTTTTTATATAACCTCGCTCTATCTCTGTTTTTTCCTGATACAAAGCACCAAGCAAAACATAGGTGGAGTATTGATTGTCTGATTTAGTTTTATTATGATAGTAACCAAGACCCGCAAGCAACAATTCCGTTTTTTCTTCTTCTGAATCAAAAAGGTAATAAAGAAATGGTCCATACAATCGGGATTTTTCTTTATCTGCATTTGCCGTTCTAACGATCGGGAAAAAATTATAGGTAGTTCGATGTGATCTATCATCATAACCTAACCATAAAAAAGTAATTCTATTAATTTCCGATTTCCCTTTATGAAAACCCCACAACAAACCGCCGACACTTCTGAATCGATAACTTGTTTCTGAATTTTCCGATTCAATTAAATATAAAAAATTATAATAATGGCCTTTTCGATTCCATTTCAAATAGTTCAAAAAAGTAAAAGTCGTAAATCCGTCATCGTTCCAGTCATTAAAAGATAAAGGAATTACTGAAAAACTAGAGTTCGTTTTATAAAACGGAAAAATCAAGAGGTGAGAAAGTTTTTCATCCTGCTCCAAAGGAACAAACGGTTTGCTTTTTGAATTTGAGGCATAGTCACGTTCTTTATACAATTCCCAATCTATAAACCAAAACAAATTGGTTCTACTTCCGCCATCTCTTATATTTCTATAAAAAAATGGAGTAATCCAAACGGTTTTCTCTTTTTCATAATTAGGATAATTTTTTTCTTCATACGAAATCCAGAAGGGCCAAAACAAAAATTGAATATCGGAATAAGCAGAATTTTTTGTTTTCCGATAGGATGATAACAATGTAAACGTATCACTATGTTGGTTTTTTTGAATACCATAGTTTCGATGAACATAAAACGGCAAAAACCTATGCCCGGAATCAATATCTGATTCATAAATATTCACGAAAGGCCAAAAATAAGAACTCTCTTTACGATTATTTTCTTTTATTTCTTCCGTTAAATAAACATTCAAAAGGTAAGCGCGAAATTCAGAATCCTTGTCTTTTTGTTTCCCATAAAATGGAAAGAGTATCTTGTATTCTAGATCATCCGATTGGTAACTAAACCAAATGGGAAAAAAAGGTGGCAATAACACAACATTATCTTTAGAGTTCTCATCCCAAGTAAACCAAGCAAGTGGCAACAAACGAATATGCTTTTTTGTATCGGCCTTTTCAAAAGAAAAAATTCCGAAAAGCAACTGGTATCCAAAAAAGCTTTCACTATTATCACGATTGAATTCTCTTTTTTTTATGACTTTCGGCTCGTTCGATTCAAAAGGAATTGTTTGTTTAGTCTGGTTACTTCCATTTATGACTTTGGTTCTCTGAGAATACCCAACTAAATTATACAAAATTCCAAAATCAAAATCGATAAACAAATTACCATCGTTAGCTGCAACATTTACATTAGCTGAATTTGTTTTCGTATACCATAACAAATTGATGTGATAATCTTCCTCCTCGTCGGCATAATTAAGATAAACAGGAAAAATAAAATCAAACTCCTTTCCTGGTTTCCTATATCTTCCAAAAAAAGGGAAGGTTACAAATAAACTTTCTTCCTTAGCCTTATTATTTGAATAGTAGACTGGACCCATCCAATATTCATTTTCATTTGACCTTTGATTTTGATAATAAAGAAAGATTGGCAAAAACAAATAATTGTTTTTGGAGTAATAAACTAAAGGAAAAAGAGAAAACTCATGAAATCCTTGATTCTCATTGATTTCAAAATGTAAAACAGTCAAAAAACGGGAATAATAGTTTTTATTTTCTCCAGAAATACCTCGATTATGATAGTATAACAAAGGAATAACGGGAAATCCCAATTTACTGTTTGTTTCATTAGAACTAGAAAAGAAAAAAGGAATTATTGTTAAATAAGATTCCTTTGCGTCTTTACCCCAAAAAATAAATGGATAAAAGGATTGATCAACCGCTTCTTTTTCTTTAGTTACGTTTACATTTAAAATTCGTTTGTATTCACGATTATCAGATTTACTTTGAATATGATAATAAAAAGGAAAAATAGATTTTGTTTTTGCTTTTGGATAATCATAATACCGATAGAATCCCAAAGCTCGCACGGAGTAGTGGTTTGTCCAATTTTCTACGTCATAGAAAATGTTACTCGCAGTAAACTTTGCACTTCTTTCGCTCCCATAAACTTTTATTTCCTTTTCTGATTCTAGGTCAGGCCAAGTTTTAGGGAAAATTCCAAGTGGGAAGGCAATAAAAAGAAAAACTAGAATATAACGATAGAAATTGATAACCATTGTGGCAAGAGCACCTTTCACAATTGGATCATTGTAATTCATCTTGCTTTTAGGCAAGAAATTACTTTGTTACTTTAGATGGATCTTTGATCGGCAAATCAATCAACTTTTTTGTTTTCTTGGGAATATGTTCGATGATCTCCGCAGCTTTCGGTATTCTAGAAGATGGTTTCATTTGGGAGTATTTATAATTTATTTCTGATAACAAAATGGGTTTAGAAGAAGGATACATTTGACCAATTTGTTTTTTACCTTCGCGGTCATACAAAGGAATCACTGACTTAGAAATGGAACGATAAGGAAGATAAGTAGAAACGTTAACTAAACGTCCCTCTTGATCATATTGATAATCATTAAAACCTAATACTATTTCTTCCTTTGATACAATGATACCTTCCATCACATCTTCAGTAAATTCATAGGTTCCTTTTCCCATTCCTAAGATAAAAGCAGTTCCCGTAAAAGCTACGAAAACAATACCAAAGGCAGCTAAAGCTACTACACTTGATGTAGCGTAAACGGGCATATAAACCGGAGAATTTTCATTAGCTCTTCGAATATCATACTCACTTCTCAAAGTCTGCCTAATTGAAAGATGTTTCGAAACATTGATCGCATAGTATACTGGATAGTATAAATATTCTTCGGGTTGCAAATTCATATCTTTTGAATCCACAAGAATAGCAATACTCCTTACGATACGATTGTTTTCTTTATCACGAAGTATTCCGTAATAAATTTTGCAATGAGTGTTTGGTCTTTCAATCGATTCGGAGACAATTGGCAAAAGAGATTTAGAAAATTCTAATTTTTCTACAAACTCTGCGGGTTTCAGACTAACATTTAGATTTTCTTTTGGAATATAAACTGTCTGCGTAGAACAAGAAAAATACGACAAAAGCAAAACAAATGTAAAACTATTTAATATGATTGATTTCATGTTTAGATTCAAAGAATAGAAAATATAATTCTACAATCTATAACAATCAATTTTTTACTTTAATATTTGTAGGCCTCAACCACCGTTTGCAAATGTTCTCCGGTCACTTCTATATCTTTTGCTGTTTCCAGGAGAACCAATGAATTATCAGCAATTACCTGCGTACCTGAAGCAATTGTTTCGATTGATTTAGAAATTTCACCTACAGCTACTTTTTCTTGCGTTGCCACACTTAATATTTGGAGCGAATTTTCATTAATTCTATGTACTGACTCCACAATTCGATCGGTGTCAGCAGATTGTTTTTCTTGAGCAAATCTTACTAACCTTGCAGTTTCTTGAATTTGTGAAATATTGCGCAGTAATCCCTGAAAACTCGCTTCTATATTCATCATAAGTCCAACACTAGTTTTAATTGCGTCCTTTGTATCTGTGGTTAATAATTGAATGTTACGAGTATTATGCGCAGTTTGTTCAGCGAGTTTCCCTATTTCTTGCGCAACTACGGCAAATCCACGTCCAAGTTCACCCGCACGTGCAGCTTCAATTGCAGCGTTAAGCGCAAGTAAATTAGTTTTATCTGAAATTTCGTTAATGATATTCAAAACTTCATCGATTAATTCGGCTTTTTGATTTACGATATGGATGGAATCTGCAGTATTTTTTGTAGTCAACATTCCATCATTTGCTTGTTTATAAAATTCTTCAGTTAAATTTGTCATCTGAAACATTGCGTTTGCAACGTCTGCCATTGCAGATTTGAAATCAGATGTCACTTTTTCGATTTCTTTCAAATGGTCGGTTTGTGTAGAGATACTTACAAAAACGTTTTCTACTGAAGCGGCTAGTTGTTCCGTTGCAGCTGAAGTTTCTTCAGTAGAAGTAGCTTGTTCTTGAGCGGTGGCTGAATAATTTCGAACTAAACTTGCTGCTTCTTTTGATTTATCTGATAACTCAGTTGAAACTTGCCTCAATATAAAAACTATTTCTGTGATATTCAAAATAAATACACCCATCCATTTTAAGAGCCCGCCGATTTCATCATTGATCCCATAATCCAAGTTTTCTTGGAGTTCTCCTGATCCACGAACAATTTGAGAAATGATATTTGTGCTGTTTCGGATTACGGACATGATACTTTGGATGATTAAATATTGGAGGAGAATAAAAAAAACAAGAGCTAAGGTAGTCAAAACAAGAACCAAAATTGCATAGTTTTTTGCAATTCTCGCCCTCTCTGTAAATTTCTCTGAAAGCTGTTTTGAAATGAACTCATTCACATTGAAAACTTGATCAATTAAATTCGTCGTAAGATTGTAATATTCTTTTGGTTTAAGTGTTGGTATTTTTTCAATAATTACTTTATTTTGAACCTGCTCTCGTAAAGAAGGAAAATCCGCTTCTGCCTTTTGGTATGCTTCGACAATCAACTTACCCTCAGGATTGAATTTACGAATGGAGTTCATACTAACATTAATGGAATCAAAGTGTCCCGCAACAGAACCTAAAATCTCTTGAAGCAAATTTTTTTCGAATGGATCTGCTTTTACCCCTTTGACTAAATGGGCCAAACCTGTCCCTCGAAGTTGTCCAAGTTTTTCTGCCAAGTATGGTAACTTAGTCAATGAAACTTCGATCATAAAGTAAGTGTCCTTATCTGGGTCCAAAAACAAACCAGACGACTCACCAACTTCATTATTTACATTTAACATTTTTTTGATAAGATTTACATGCTCAATATAACTTTCCTTAGCTGTTAAGGTTGAGTTTATGTCTTTTAGTAGGTTCCATTTTTTATGAATGTCTTTAGATTCTTCATAAACTTGAAAATGGGAACCTTCCTTTTCATTTAATATTAAAAAGATTTGATATGCCGCAACTAGCTCTTTCTCAATTGAATTTGCTTCCTCTTTGGCACTATGGTCTCCATTTAAAATACGGGCCATAAACCCTCGGTGTTTCGCTGTGAGTCGCATTAGTTTCGCAAGACTTAAATTATATTCTGCTCCTTTGAGTCGATTGACTGCAGATTCATACTCTTTTTTTTTAATCAAAATTAAATTGATACCCAAAACTAACATAAGTATAGCCATCAAACCAAATACAAATAAAAGTTTGGTTTTTATTTTAAATCTATTTAAAATCTTTTTTGGATTTAAACTAAAACCGGATTGGTTTTTTTTGGGATTTTGGAAAAAGTCATCTCCGCTTATGATTTGTTTTTCCGATGCGGTACGCCCAACAAACATATGCCCAACGGTTTTTCCGTCCTTATCATAATACGGTGTAATCGTTGTGTTGGCCCAAAAATATTGTCCTTGGCTCGTTTTGTTTTTTAGAAGTCCATTCCATGGTTCGTTTTCACTCAAGGTTCTTTGTATATTTTCATAAACCAACTCAGGAGTATCTGGGTTTTGGATTTTTTTGAACGACTGGCCCAATAACTCCTTCCGTTCAAATCCGCTTAGTTTAACCAAGTCATCGTTAACAAAAACAATCGCACCCGCAAGGTCCGTTTTCATTGATAAAGTTGTATTTTGTGGGATTGTCACCTGAAAACTCATACCGTTGCTCCGAACCAAATATAGAATCTAGAAAGAAAGGAAAAGAGAACTTGCGAATATGAAAATATGTTAAAGCAATCAAATAGTTACTCTTTTTAGTAAGAAGTTGGGAATCCTTTTTTTGCGGACAATGGAAAAAAGAACTATTTTAATTCAATTTTTATCCAGCTAACAAAGGATACTATTCTTACTTTTTTCTGTTTTACGCAATTTTTTACCCCCGAAATGCAATAAAATTAGAACGGACCGATTGTATTTTTACCGACGAAAGCGAATCCTGTTCTTTATTTTTGATCGGAATTGAATCCAATTGATTACAGCAAACCCGATATAACCTAACGCATAATAAATCCTTTTTGTTTTTTCTACCATCAAGTCCAAATTTTGGAAATTAAATGAATCTAAACTTTATTCTGTTTTATTAACACTAACATTCGTTATATATTTTTTTTAAAAAACAGCCCAGAATTCTAGAACTATTCTAGTAATAATTATAAATTTTACTACTCCTTGTTAGCTGTTAAATTCATTCTAATATTTGAATTTGATTCCTTTCAAAAAATTTGAGTCGCATTTGTTTATTTTAAAATAATACTATGTACATTATGTTATCAATGTGTCACCAAGGCCGAAACCCTTTCAACTTTTTGGTAACAAATAAAATCTTTTAGTGATTCAAAACAAAAAGAAGGAGAGTTGTTAGTGGTCGCAAAAAACGATGTCATCGTCATCGGAGCAGGAATCGCAGGTTTGGTGGCTGCATTTGAGTGTTTAAACCAAGGAAAATCTGTTTTAATTTTAGATAGAAACACAGAAGAGCATTTAGGTGGTCTCGCTAAACTATCATTTGGTGGGATGGCCCTTGTTGGCACTCCATTACAAAAACGTTTAGGAATCAAAGATACTCCTGAGATTGCTTTGGATGATTGGCATTCATTTGCTAATTTTGGTCCCAATGATATTTTTCCCAAACAATGGGCAGAACAATATGTAAATGAAAGTCTTGGGCAGGTATATCATTGGCTTAGCAGTCTGGACTTACATTTTTTTCCAGTGGTCAATTGGGTAGAAAGAGGATTATACAAGAGGGGAAATTCTGTTCCACGTTATCATGTTCTTTGGGGAACTGGTTACCGTTTGGTGGAACGTTTCGTGGAACTATTAAAAAAACATCGAAACAATGCAAAATTGAGTTATCTATTTGAACACAAGGTTACTGATTTAATCAAAGAAAACGGTAGGATTGTAGGTTGCATCGCAGAACAAGAAAAAATGGGGAAGAAAGATTTAACATTTTATGCGGACCACGTGATGGTAGCAACAGGTGGCATCACCGGATGTTTGGATAAGGTTCGAGAACATTGGTACAAACCTTGGGGTGAGCCCCCAAAGGAAATGTTGAATGGTTCCCATCCCTTTGCTGATGGATTGGTACATGATGCCGTGCAGAAACATGGCGGAAATCTCACCCATTTAGATAAAATGTGGAATTATGCTGCTGGGATTCCCAATCCAAAACCAGAATTTGAAGGTCATGGACTTAGTTTGATTCCTTGTAAGTCGGCGTTATGGCTTGACCATTCGGGGCGTCGGATTGGGCCAGAACCGATGATGACAGGTTTTGATACTAACGAACTTTGTCATAGGATCTCGGGACTAGAAAAACCATACACTTGGCAACTCTTGAATTGGCGCATTGCGGCAAAAGAACTCGCCGTTTCTGGTTCTGAACACAATCCGATGATCCGTGATCGGAAATTAGTTTCTTTCCTAAGAGAAGTGTTACTAGGAAACCATCGTCTCGTGCGACAGTTGCAAAAAGAAAGTGATCATTTCATCGTTGCAAACAACTTACAAGAATTAGTTGATAAAATGAATCGTTTGAATGGTGATCAAACCATCGAATACGAAGTATTAAAAAAAGAAATCACCCAATATGATGATGTAATTAGGAGAGGAAAGGGTCTTTGGAACGATGACCAATTAAGGAGGATCCAACACGCCAGGTCATGGCGTTCTGATCGAGTCAGAACTTGTGCTCCAAAACCTATTCTTCATCCCAGTGCAGGACCTCTCATAGCAATCAAACTAAGGTTAATTACCCGAAAAAGTTTAGGAGGAATCCAAACTGATTTGGAAAGCCGCGTATTAGATCCATTAGGTTCGCCTATCCCTGGTTTGTATGCTATTGGTGAAGCGGCAGGATTTGGAGGTGGTGGTGCAAGTGGATTCAAATCTTTAGAAGGGACGTTTTTATCTGGTTGTATTTTGACCGCAAGAGCAGCGGCAAAGTCAGTGAACAATGGTGTTTCACTTAGAGAACATGGAAAACAAAGGAGTTTAGTCACATGAAAAAAACAGGCGCTTGGTTAGTCAGATATGCATTAGAACAAATAGGAGTTCGTTTTACCTTCGGAATTCCTGGAGTTCATAATACAGAAATTTATGATGAATTAAATAATTCTGAATTGATTCATCCAATGCTCGTTACTCATGAAGGTTGTGGTGCGTTTATGGCTGATGCCATCAGTCGTACCAGTGATTCGATTGGAACAGTTGTGATCGTACCGGCTGCGGGAGTGACTCATGCTGCGAGTGGAATTGGGGAAGCGTTTTTAGATGGGATTCCCATGTTAGTGATTGCAGGTGGAGTACGTAGCGATTCAAAATATAAATACCAATTGCACGATATGGACCAACATACGCTGGTGAAACCTATCACTAAAAAAACTTTTAAGGTAAATTCGCAAGAGGAAGTGGTAGAAACGATTTACCAAGCATACCAAATTGCCGTGACTGGAGAGCCAGGTCCCGTGTTTATAGAAATTCCTGTAAACATTCAACTGTATACTGGTCCTGTGGAAAATCTACCTAGTTACCAAGAATACTGCCAAACGAAAACAATTACTAGTTTGGCAGTATCAGAATCCAAACTGGAAGAAGCAGTTGAATTACTTTCTCAAGCAAAGTCACCTGGTTTATTTTTAGGATGGGGGGCAGTAGATGCAACAGAATCAAGTGTTGCCATTGCAGAATTACTTGGAGCACCTGTAGCAACAACCTTACAAGGGCTAAGTGCTTTTCCAGGGAATCATCCCTTGCATTGTGGAATGAGTTTTGGTCCGGCAGCGGTTCCAGCGGCAACCAAAGCTTTTGCAGATTGTGATTGTTTACTCGCTGTTGGCACCCGTTTTGCCGAAATTGCCACAGGTAGTTTTGGAGTGACCGTTCCCAAAAACCTAATTCATATCGACATCAACGAGAATGTCTTTCATAAAAATTACCCCGCGAAAGTAAACATTCAAGGCGACGCCAAAAACGTTTTGCCTGAACTGGTAAAAAAACTACAAAACAAGTTACAGCTAACAAAAGAAAGTCGGAAAGATCGAATCCAAGTGCTCACAGCAGAGATCAAAAAAAACAAACAAAACTATATGGAGGAATGGTTCCAACATGATAGTAAGGATAAAGTGAATCCGGTAAAATTCTTTAGTGCTTTACGTACCTCTTTACCCGATGATGGTTTTGTTGTAGTGGATGACGGGAACCATACATTCCTCACTGCGGAACTAATGCCGATCCACAAACCAAGACATATGATCTCTCCGACAGATTTTAATTGTATGGGTTATGCAGTTCCAGCAACCATTGCCACTAAACTTGCCAATCCTGACAAAGCAGTAGTTGGGATCATTGGTGACGGGGCCTTTCTAATGACTTGTATGGAATTAATCACTGCCAGTAGAAACAAAATTGGAGCCGTATTTGCTGTTTTTAATGATGGTGAGTTATCCCAAATTTCCCAAGCCCAACAAGTTCCTTACAATCGGAAAACCTGTACTGTACTTGGAACCACAAGGTTTGAAGGGATTGCTTTAGCCACTGGAGCAGAATATATCAACATTCAAACTAACGATGAAATTAAACAAAAGTTAGATGAAGCTTGGAATCTCACAAAAGAAGGCCGTCCGGTCATTTTGGATGTCCATATCGATTACAGTAAAAAAACTCGTTTCACCCAAGGGATCGTTGGCACCAATTTGAAACGTTTGCCATTCGCTGCAAAAATTCGAATGATTGGCCGGGCCCTTGTGCGAAAAGTGACTGGATAGGACTATTTTGTTTTGCGAATCTTACTGGCACCCATGGAAGGACTTCTCGATTACCGATTGCGTGATACACTCACACGCGTAGGTGGTTTTGATGAATGTGTCAGTGAATTCATTCGTGTGAATGATACTCTCCTCCCTTCGCATAGATACTACCGATATGTCCCCGAGTTGTATGAAGGTTGCCGCACCAAAGCGGGAGTTCCTGTCAAAGTACAATTGTTAGGTTCTGATATCAACTGTATGGCGGAGAATGCAAGTAAGGTGGCATCCCTTGGTGCCTATGGAATTGATATTAATTTTGGATGCCCTGCTCCCACTGTGAACCGTAACCGTGGTGGGGCGGCTCTTCTCAAAGAACCGGACCAGATGTTTGCGATTGTAAAAGCAATTCGTAGTGCCGTTCCCAAAGAAATCCCTGTGACAGCAAAGATGCGCCTTGGTTTTGATTCCACCGAACTAGCGCTAGTTTGCGCAAAAGCATTGGAAGACGGAGGGGCCGAAGAAATTGTGGTTCATGCCAGAACGAAAACAGATGGATACAAACCTCCTGCCTATTGGGATTGGATCTCAAAAATTCGTTCTACTGTAAAAGTTCCCTTAGTTGCCAATGGAGAAATTTGGACTGTGGATGATGCCAAAAGATGCCTTGAAGTTTCTGGTTGTAAAGACATCATGATTGGACGAGGTGTCGTTGCAAACCCTGCTCTTGCTTTAATGATTCGGAAAGAAAGAAACGAAAGTCTCTCTTGGGAAGAAATGAAAGAAATTTTATTTCAGTATTGGTTGAGTTTAGAATCCGATATGGAAGCAAAAAGTCGAGCTGGAAGGATCAAACAATGGTTACACTATTTAGCCCGCCAATACCCTGAAGCCGAAAGAGATTTTGAAATCGTAAAACGATTCACAAACCTGGAAGATTTTGATCATTACTGGAATTGCCTCGTAATTGTATAAAACAAATCTTCATCCCCTTTCTTTGTTTTATTTAACCCTTTCAGGTACAAATCGAAAAAATAGTTTCAAAAGGAACATTACTCACTACTTTAATCCTTATGTTCGAATCGTTTTCCAATTCTGAAATCCTTTCCGGTATGATCACCCCAGCCGTTCTTGTTTCCGCATGTGCTAGTTTGATATTTTCCACAGCCAACAGACTAGGACGAATTTTTGATCGCGTGAATCTTTTGAAATCGGAAGTGGAATTACTACTCGAAGGCAAACGAGGTTTTCAAAAGGAACGGATGGTTTATATGCGCCACCAACTCTCTGTTCAAAAAAAACGTGCCGTCCTCATCCAACGTTCCATGGCCTTTTTGTATTTGGCAACTTCCCTGTTTGTGATTTCGAGTCTGACACTTGCCATCACCCTTGCCTTTGCCAAAGAATATTCTTGGATACCCACTGTGGTGGCAATCACCGGTGGAATTTGTTTGTTTTTGGCTAGTGCCCTTTTATTTTACGAAAGCAGATACAATCTAACATTCATTAACCGGCAAATTGAATTTACGGAATTTCTAGAAAGGGAAGTGGATAAGAAATAGAAATTTAAAAAATCATTTCTAAAGAAACAATGCACCAAAAGGATTTTTGATTTTCCTTTTGGGCGCCTCGAATCCGTTAGTTGAATGTGATTTGATTCAATAACGACCGCGTTATCCGCTCCAATCTTTCGCATCGCGAAAGGATTTCCGCTACTACCGCTGGCGCTGGGATATTATTTTGATTCATCCGCAAATATTCACAATTAAAGTTCATTCCTGATTTTTTGTGAACTCTTGGTTCCGCACCAGGGATCCGTAGGGCTTGGTCTGAAGAGGCGTAAGCCGCTGAAGACGGGAGCGTGAGCGCACCCCGGAGAGAGCCCGCCCGGGTGCCCAGAGCGTAAACTATGAACTTATCGAAATTAAAATCTGAGATTTTCAGAAAGGGCGTGCGAAAAGGAGCTGGTCGTGGTAAAGGGAACGCATTGGGCGGCGGGTCAAGTTCCCCACCCAATTCAGGGCGGGGAGATTAGATTCACTCAAACACAACTTGCGGCGAAATACAAAAGTAAAACTTATTGTTCTACACAAACTAACATGTGTACATTGGAACAACCACTGGTTCCTACCCCTCCAATGAGTCCTGATCCTGTAGAATCCCAAGTGCCGAATGTCGTACTATTGCCACCTGCATTGGTTGTCCAATCCAAACAATCACTTGCATTACTTGTCCAATCGGCATTCATTCCTGTAACAATTCCATTGGTAATGACTAAATTCGCTAATATTTCAACGGAGTTTGTCAATGGGAAGCTAAACACTCCATTGGCTGTCGTCGTTCCAATCACTGTGGTTCCGTCTTTACGACGATATTCTTTATTCGGTTTTAATACCCAACCTATGTGTTCGGAAGTCCCACCACTGCAATTTGCTGTGGTGCAGGCCTTTCGGTTCACACCATCAGTTACAAGTGCTTTGTAGGTTCCGCCCCCTGATGGTTTATTTGTATCCGTTTGGCAGTTGTTATCAAGTCCAGCAATCCCTGCATTTTTAGTGGCAGCTCCGGCTGTTGCGAACATTTTACAAAATCCATTTGTGGCACAAGTCCCGGTAGAAGTATTAGCTGTGGTGGCACTTGACGAAGACTGGTTTTGTGTCACTAGTGCCACGGCTGCACTACTAAGGTCGCTGTTTTCTGATTTTTCCGCACAAGAAAAAGACAATGCGAGTGTCATTGTAACGGAAGCGATGAGTATAAAAATACGAGTAAATTTTCCAAAAATTAAGGATTTTCCATTGAACATTAAAAATGTGACCACCTTGAATGCAACAACCTAACTTAGGCAAATGCCTAGTCAACAATTTATATCTACTGTTTGGTATATAAAGCTTCTCCTTTTTGATACTGAGAGGATTTAAAAACTTAGTACTAGCGCCAGGGACCAGAAGGGCTTGGTCCGAGGAGGAGGAACTCCTACCGAGGACGGGAGCGAACGCGCACCCCGGAGGAGGCCCGCCCGGGCGCCCAGAGTCGAAACTGCGAACTTAATCGAATTAAAATGGGGGATTTTCAGAAAGGGCGTGCGAAAAGGAGCTGGTCGTGGTAAAGGGAACGCATTGGGTGGCGGGTCTAGTTCCCCACCCTCAAATCGGGCGGGGAAAGTGTACCCCTGCTCCAGCTCCCCTCCGACCCTCTTTTGTAACAAATCTGACAAAAAAAAACGATTTTCCTGTCACCTCGGCTTTCTAGAACGGTAAGTAAAAATTAGATTCGGAAATTCCTTCATGAGAGAAATCAAAACTGTCACGATTTTAGGTGCCAACGGAGCCATGGGTTCTGGAAGTGCGGGCGTCATTGCTGCCTTCGGTGGTGCTAAAGTCCATATGCTCGCTAGAGATGTTGAAAAAGCAAAACAGGGTATCGAAGCCGCTGTCGCATCCGTAAAAACGGATACCATTCGCGCAAGAATGATCCCTGGTTCCTACGATGCGGATCTGGAAAAAGCTGTCGCAGAGTCAGATTGGGTATTCGAACTCGTGGCGGAAAGTTACGAAGTCAAAGAACCGATCAATACTCGCATTGCAAAGGCTCGCCGTCCCGGAACCATCGTATCCACTGTATCCTCTGGACTTTCCATTGGTCGATTGGCAAAAGCTTACGATGAAGATGGTCAAAAACACTACTACGGAACCCATTTTTTTAACCCTCCTTATAAAATGATCCTTTGTGAACTCGTCACTCACTCAGGGAATGATAAAAAAGTTACACAAGCGTTAGGTGAATACTTAGAAAAAGTACTCGGCCGTGCTGTTGTGTATACAAACGACACTCCTGCTTTTGCTGGAAACCGTATTGGATTTCAGTTGATGAATGAAGTGGCTCACTTTGCAGAAAAGTATGCTGACAAAGGTGGAATCGCCCTTATGGACGAAATCATGTCAGGTTATACTGGCCGTGCGATGGGACCACTCGCTACTGCTGACTTCGTGGGACTAGATGTCCATAAAGCGATCGTAGACAATATCTATGACAATACAAAAGACGAAGCTCACGAAACATTCAAACTTCCTGGTTACTTCCAAAAATTAATCGATGCCGGTAAACTCGGAATGAAATCTGGTGGTGGTCTCACTAAGGTTGTGAAACATCCTGACGGAAAACGTGAGAAGTTTGTTTACAATATCAAAACGGGTGAGTACGATCCGTACCCAAAATTTGATATTCCTTTTATCAAAGAAGCTCGCCAAAAAATTAAAGATTCTGATTACAAAGGTGCGATGGATGTAGTTAAAAAAGCATCCGGTTTCGAAGCAGACATTGCTCGTTATTTCATTTCACGTTACATCAGTTATTCGCTCTCTCTCGTTGGAGAAGTAGTGGATACAAAAGAAAATACTGACGGCGCCATGGGTTTTGGATTTAACTGGGTTCCTGCGTCTGCGTTTGTTGATTTCCTTGGTGGACCAAAAGAAACAATTAAGTTAATGGAAGCGTCTAAGATTCCAGTTCCAAAACTTTTAAAAGATGCAAAAGAAGGCAAAAAGTTCTACGAACTTGGCGACAAACTTGATGCAAGGTCTCTCTTCAAAGGTTAATTAGGAGTATCATATGAGTGAAAAAGTATTCGTATTAGGCGGAGAACAAACCGACTTCCAAAGAAACTGGACCAAAGAAGGAAAAACCTTCATGTCCATGATGCGCGAAGTATTAGATGATGCTCTTGAAAAAGTTGGCATTAGTTATGATGAAATCAAACGATTGAACAAAGAAAACAAAGTGGCTGTTTTTGTTGGTAACTTTGATGCGGAACAGTATGCCAACCAAGGCCACTTAGGTGCTTTCCTTACAGAAGTAAACCCTGCCCTTTTTGGTGTTCCTGGTGCTCGTTACGAAGCCGCTTGTGCTTCTGGATCGGTTGCCCTTGATGCTGCCATCACACATATCCGTGCTGAAGATTACGATCTAGCAATTGTTCTTGGTGTGGAAGTGATGAAAACAGTTTCTTCTTCAGTGGGTGGTGACTTCCTTGGAACTGCTGCATATTATGAAAAAGAAGCGAAGGGAGTTCAATTTCCTTTCCCTAAACTTTTCGGAAAACTTGCAGACGTGATCTTAGAAAGATACGAACTAAAAGAAGAACGTTTTATGGATGCACTTGCTGAAATTTCACGTATCAACTATGCAAACGCAAAACGTAACCCTAAAGCACAAACTCGTACATGGTTCATGAACAAAGAACATGCGATGGCACGTGGTGGAGATAACAATATGGCAGTGGGTGGAAGACTTTGTATCACTGACTGTTCTCAAGTAACAGACGGTGCTGCGGTGACTTTACTTGCTTCCAAAGGTTATGCAAAAGAATACGCTAAAAAAACTGGCCGCAAATTCGATGATATCCCTCGCATCAAAGGTTGGGGTCACAGAGTGGCACCAATTACGTTTGAAGCAAAAAAACTGGAATCCGTTGGGGACAAATACATCCTTCCATGGACTCGCCAAACAGTAAAAGATGCTTACAAACGTGCTGACTTAGATGTAAAAAACATCGATGTGTTTGAAACACATGACTGTTTTACTTCTTCTGAATATGCTGCGATTTCTGCATTTGGAATCTCAGAACCAGGAAAAGAACACATCGCAATCGAAGAAGGAACCATTGACTTTGGTGGTAAAAAACCAATCAATCCATCCGGTGGACTCATTGGTGTGGGTCACCCAGTAGGTGCTTCTGGGGTTCGTATGATGCTTGACCTTTACAAACAAGTAACTGGAACAGCAGGAGACTACCAAGTGAAAGGAGCAAAGAACGGTCTGATGCTCAACATTGGTGGATCTGCAACGACGAACTTCGTGTTCATCTTAGGAAAGTAAAAAAACAATTAAGTAGAGGAGTCGGATATTTTCCGATTCCTCTTCAATATCCCACAAATTTCCTCTTTTCTTTCTTCCGAAAAAAAATTTTTGTTTTATGAAGTAATGGTTCTCTTTTGTTTTCTCAAAAAAACTTAAATATTTTTTTGATTGTAATTGGTTTATTGGCAACTTACATCAACTATTCGTTTAGAGGCTGGAAGAAAGATTATCTATCTCATGCAAAAAGCATGGTACAGCTTATATTAGCTGAGTTTCCAAATCTTGAAGAGTGCAAAATTATTCCGATAGCACTAAGAAAAAAATTCACCCCATCAGAATCACTTTATTCTATTGATACTATGTTTATTATTATCCCCCTTTTTGGATCCCTTTACTTTTTTTCACATACGGTACTAGTGGTTTTAAAATTTCTAAGCAATTGTCCAAGATAGAATAAAAGTTTGCATAATTCTCTACCTAAACTCATGAACCCTAAGGAAACTTCAGGTTTTTACTTTCTTCGGATTTCTCCTGCCAAATCAGTACCTGGGGCAATGGTGTTAAACACAGTTCCATATTTTTTTATATTTTCATGTAACAAATGCAGACGGTCATCTGATTCGTCTGTATCCACAATGACTTCGTAGCGAATCGATTCCATTTTTGGTGGTACATCCTGACGAATTCCATCGACAATGACTTGAATCCCATTGAATTGGAAATGAAGGATGGGAGCCACCCTTTCCACTCCCTTAATGATGCAAGCCGAAAGAGCTGACAGTAACAACTCCGCCGGATTAAATGCATTTGAATTTCCAGCCATATCCGTATCTAATGTTATTTCTGCTGATTTACATCGAGAAAGACTCGAATGGGAATCAACTCTCAAAGTTTCCACTTGGAATTTCATTTTTGGTTTTGCATTTGAGTCCGGGTTTGTCATAACGTATCCTTAAAACTGAAAACGAAAAGCAACTGAGTCCAATCTGTCTGCAACGAACCCTAAGTTAGTGATAGACTCTTCAATCGCCCCAATGGTTTGTTTTTGTTCGTTTGCTGCAGCTGATAACTCTTCTACAATCGCAGATGTATTGATAAGTTGCGTTTGAATCTTTTCCATATTTCCTAAAACATTTCCCGACATCGATTCAGTTCCTTCCGTAGAACCATTGATCTTTTCTGCACTGGTCTTTGTTTCTTCTGCATTCTTTAAAATTTTGTCCATCTCCATTTGAACGGATTCAAACTCCAATGATCCGATCTCAACTTCAGTAAGTCCTTCTTTGATATCAGTGACCGTTTGTAAAATTTTTGATGTTAATTCAGAGATGAAAGCAGATATTTCTTTGGCCGATTGATTAGATTGTTCTGCAAGTTTGCCGACTTCCCCTGCAACCACTGCAAAACCTTTTCCAGCCTCCCCTGCCCTTGCCGATTCTATGGAAGCATTTAATGAGAGTAAGTTTGTCTTTTCAGAAATAGAAGTAATAGTCTCTGTAATTTTTCGAATCGCCTTGGTTTTTTCACCAAGTTCTTTAATGACCTCAGAAGTTTTGAAAATTTGTTTTCTGGCTTTCTGAAATTGGGCCATTGCCTTATCAGAACAATTTTTTCCAACTAAGGAAAAGTGATATGACTCCGTGGATTCCAACTGGACAACATTCGACTCTGTTCGTATATTACTTATTAGATGATTCAGTATATCCATTTCTTGGAAAATACTATCAGAACTTTCACGAGTCACAATACTAGAATCTGCCAAGGAATACATAGCCTTAGATAATTCCTGAAAGGCGATATGAATATGTTCGACAGCGTAAGTGAGAGCACCAATTTGAGTTTTTACAATTTCGGCGTTCCCGATCAATTGAGAAATCATTCCTCGAAATTCAAATTGTGTTTTTTTAATCAATGGGAAAATTTCGGAATAATCACCTCTAGTCTCAAAAATCACATCGAATTTCAATTTCCCACTGTATAAATTCTCAAGATATTCCTTCACCTTTAGAAAGGAATTTTTATTTTTGCGAATCGTTAGAAACCCAAACGTTGCCGTAATCATAAATAAAACAAAACCCAAAATTGATATGAGTGGGCTCGAGAGAAAAACTAAATCAAAGTCTGCTTTAAGATAAAACAATACCAACAAAAATCCACTAACAATCGTTTGTATTAAAAAAACAGAAGGACATGAGAACCCAAAAATCGATGGTGCTGTTGTCTCAAGTTTGCCTCGTCCAGAATTCATTTTCGCATATAAGATTTCTGCATTACGAATTTGTTCTGTGGTTGCCTTGGTGCGAACTGACATGTAACCGACATGTTTTCCATCTTCGTAAATTGGTGAGACGTTTGCATCCACCCAGTAAAAATCCCCGTTTTTACAGCGGTTCTTCACAATACCCACCCAAGAATGTTGTGCCTTAATTGTTTCCCACAGATCTTGAAATGCACCTTTTGGCATCTCGGGATGACGGATTAGGTTGTGTGGTTGTCCAATGAGTTCTTTTTCTGTGTATCCACTAATGCGTAAAAAATCCTCATTCACATAAGTGATGATTCCTTTTAGATCTGTTTTGGAAGTGATCTTGGTTCCTTCTTGGAACTCTACTTCCTTGTTTGTGATGGGAAAATTCTGACGCATGTATTCTTTGTATTTTGAAAGGTCTTACCGTCCAAGTACATTTTCCATGGATACAAAACTGAAATCACATCTTCCGATTTTTCGATTACCTTACAAAGAAACAGAATCGGAACGTTGTTCTTTTTTAAAACCCGTAATCGATCTTCAGAGTTAGATGTTTATTTTTAATAACCTAATTATCGATAGGTGATAATTCAAAAAGAGAACCACTTCTACTCATAAAACTATCGTAAAGTTTCTCAGGAAATCCAACCCTTCGGCTTGACTTTTGTTAATTGATCCTTCAATATATGCAGGAACAAAAAGGTAAGATCAGGTGACAAAGTGAAACGAGAAACTCTTTTCTGGGATCTTACTCTAAAACTAGAAGCATTCACACACACCGTCCCTGTTCCCTTTGCTGTATACTATGCAATCATCACACAAAAAATGGAACCAGAACATTGGAAAATTTTCATTGCACTTTGTGTGGTTTTTGCGACCGGGATTGGCCTACTTGGTACTTTTATTCGCCACCTTCTTCTCAAATATGTATATGCAAAAATTGAAAGGGTTTCTATTCCAGCAACCGGACTTTCATCTCTTTCAAAAGAAGAAATGGAATATGCTAGATCAGTAAAAATACTTTTATTCCGTTACCCTTTGTTAGAAGCCATTATTATCGTAATACGTTGGTTATCTGGTGTAATCCCAATTAGTTTTTTATTTTTTTATTTGGTGGCATATATGCCATCTGTTCTTCGTTCTGCCATTTTTACTTTTGTCATGATTGCACCTATTTCATTTGTTACATATTATTTCATATCCGAAAGTTGTATTCGCCCACTTTTCGACCTTCCTCAGATCAAAAACATAGAACTACAAGAAAAGGATATTCCCAAATTTAATTATTTCGCAAGGATCCTTGTTGCTTTTTTTAGTTTGGCAGCTCTCCCTTTTGTTATCTTTTCCTATATTCTGTATTCACTTACAATGGGAGAAATCGCTGTTCAGGATCCACTGATTCCGATTGTTACTGTTTCCTTTATTTTTATCATCCCTCTTATCGTTTGTTCTTATGTAGTTGCTAAATCTGTGAATGAAGGACTAAATGAAACCAGCAGATCTTTAGGAGAACTTTCTAAAGGAAATTTTGATGTTGTTGTTACTCCAAAATCCAGTGATGATTTTGCCAAACAAGCATTCTATTTAAACTCAGTGATTACCAAGTTAAAAGGTATGTATGAAGAAATTAGAAACTTAAATGAAGGATTGGAAGAAAAGGTCACACAAAGAACCAACGAACTCAATCAATCTCTAAAAGATATTAGCAATTTAAAAATCCAACAAGATGGCGATTATTTTCTTACCTATCAACTACTAAACCCTCTGGCTATTAAAGACGTAGTTAGTACACAACTAGAAGTGGATCATCTTGTCCGACAAAAAAAAGTCTTCGAATACAAAAACCAAAGATATGACATTGGTGGTGATATCAACATTTCCCATTCCATCGTATTACAAAACAGAAGGTTCTTATTATTTGCCAATGCGGATGCCATGGGAAAATCTATGCAAGGTGCGGGGGGTGCTCTTGTATTTGGAGCTGTTTTTCAGTCCATTGTCCAAAGGACAAAAACAGATCCAGGATACCAAGCCTTTGGTCCAGAGGATTGGTTGAAATACAATCTCCAAGAAATGCATATGATCTTTGAAGCATTTGATGGAACCATGCTCGTATCCCTCACCATGGGGCTTCTAGAAGAAGACACAGGAAGATTATTTTTTTTAAATGCGGAACATCCTTCCCTTGTTTTATATCGAAAAGGAAAAGCAGAGTATATTTCCGCAGACGTGTCGTATAGAAAATTAGGGACCTTAGGTGCAATGCCCATCCAACATATCAAAGAATTCCAACTCCAAGCAGAAGATATTCTGATCATTGGATCCGATGGAAAAGATGATCTTTTGCGTTTAGATGAAGAAGGAAAATGGGAAGTGAATTCAGACGAACAGACTTTTTTAAAACTTGTTGAATCAACAGAAGCCAACTTACTTGCCATCACAAAACAAATCGAGTCCTTAGGCCAAGTCATCGATGATATTTCTCTAATAAAAATTTGTTATTTACCCAAAAAAATTTCTTAGGTAAAAACTGATTTCATCCAAAGATTAGAATTTTCTTCCCAGATATACAACTCCTACCGTCCAATACTTGAGTCCAGGAATGAACCAAACAAAACTAAAACTCCCCATAAAAATGGGATATGGATTGGCAGAAACTGGCATAACAGCCGTTCAACTATTCACACAAATTTACTTGCTCAAATTTTACACAGAAATCGTGGGCTTAAACTCAAGTTTGGCCGGGATTGCTCTTTCTATTTCGGTCGTCTGGGATGCCGTCAGTGACCCTCTGATGGGCAGAATTTCTGATCATACTCATTCCAAATGGGGACGAAGAAGACCTTATATCCTTTTGGGTGGAGTTTTACTTTCACTTGCAGTTCTTCTTCTCTTTTCCCCTCCTCATCTAACAACGCAAATAGGGAAATTTACTTACCTTTTATCAGTTTATCTTTTTGTAAACACTGCCATGACGATTATCTCTGTTCCTCATATCGCCTTAGGGGGAGAACTGAGTTTCGAAAGGAACGAAAGGACTTCTGTTTTTGGTTGGAGACTGTTCTTTAGTAACATTGGAATGCTGATTGGTATGATTGTTCCTGCTGCCATTTTACAATCTTTAGGTGACGAATCTTCCAAAGAAAACATAATCCTATCGCGCACAACTGCAGGAGAAATTGTGTCTTTAGTCATTTTGGTTTCTTCCATCATTACATTTTTTGTGACAAAAGGAAAAGACAGAACAGTAAAAAAGTTAGAACAAAAAATCCCATTTTTTAAAGCGTTTATATCCGTTTTAAAAAACAAAATGTTTCTCATTTTGCTTTTTGCCTTTATCATCGCAACCATTGGTAGAACCTTTAATTCCGCTATTGCACTTTACTATTACGAATTTCGTTTGGGGCTCAAGGAGTCTTTGGTTGTCATCAATATCCTCCTCCCATTTTTTTTAGTCCTGCTCCTTTCGATTGGATTTTGGGTTTGGATCGCTAAAAAAATTGGGAAAAAAATCCCTGCTTTTCTCGGCGTTTTTTGCCTGGGAATTCTAACCGTCATCGCCTATCCTCTGTTTCCTTATGGAGAGTTAAGACCACCACTCATTGTTGCATTTATCGGAGGAATCTGTGCCGGTTCCATCCTCATTATGGACTCCATCTTAACTGATGTTGTGGATTATGATGAATTCAAAACAGGAGAAAAACGAGAGGGATTGTATTTTGGAATTTGGAAGATGGGTGTTAAATTTTCGCAAGCCTTTGGAATTGCCATCACCGGTTTTTTACTCGACTTGATTGGATTTCAAAATGGAGCTCCGACACAATCACAAGAAGTAGGATTTCGCCTTGCTATGATTTTTGGACCTGGTGTTGGATTCTTTTTTATTTTTGGATCCATTCTCTTTTTGTTTTTTCCCCTCACTGACAAAAAACATATCCAAGTCCAAAGAATCTTATTGAAACGAAAACAAAAAGGCCCTCTCCTTAAGGAAGAATTATCATGATGAAACCAGGTCGCACTCTACAATTCATTGCCTTTTTACTAATCTATTTTATTGTTCCTTTTTGTGCCTGTTTGTTTACGTTGTTATTTGCTAACTATACCGCGTCTGCTTTTTTGCCAGACCAGTTCCTAGCATTATTCGAAGCCACTCAAATCAAAAACGATTTAACACTCGCTATATTTACTTGGGCACCCTTTCCCATCATTACTCTCATTTTATTCTTTTATAGTTTACCAATTGCAAAATTTCTTTTTTCTACTAAAGGTTGTAACTTTATCTCAGAAGAGAGAGCTCGTCATCGAATTGTTCACTCACCACTGACGATAAGTATATTAGGATTTATTGGTTGGGAACTTTCAAATTTTTTAAGCGTATGTCGAATTGATAGACTCTTCCCAGAAGCACCCCACCAAAGTATCGTTACTGTTTCTATTTTATTCGGTTTCTGGGGATTATTTGCCTTTGCATTCTCATACGCCACTACCACTTACTTAAATAAACTCCTTATCATCCCTTGTGTATTTCCAGAAGGTGGACTTGGGAAATATGCCCATGGAAAACAATTTTCTATTGTCACAAAACAATTTATCTTTTGGGCCGCATCTACCCTTTTCCCGATCGTTCTTCTCATCTTTGGAATTTTGCTCAGAACAAACCAAAACATTTTTAATTTACATGAACTAGTTCATAATGATGTCCTATTTGAAGTCATCGCCATTATGCTCGTCTTTTCGTTTGCATTTGCAATGTCTTTTGCTTCCAGTTTACAACACCCACTCAACCAAATCGAAAAAGCAACAGCACTCATCAAAGAACAAAAGTTTGATACCAGGGTAAAAATTTTTAGTTCCGATGAACTAGGTCTACTGGGTGATGCTGTAAACGAAATGGCGGAAGGTCTTGCGGAAAGAGAAAGAATCAAAGACACGTTCGGTCGAATTGTAGATCCAAGAGTCAGAGATTATTTACTTTCCAATGAACATAGTTTAGGTGGAAAAGTGGTAGAAGCCTCTATTTTATTTTCAGACCTGAGGGATTTTACAACACTTTCCGAAAAACGAAAGCCGGAAGAAGTATTGTATATCCTCAATCGTTATTTCCAGGAAATGAGCAATGCCATTGAAATCCACGGTGGTTTTATTAATAAATTCATTGGGGATGCCATCCTTGCAGTTTTTGGGACTCCGATGCCAATGGCTGACCACGCCGAACGTGCGTTTGCAACTGCCCTCCAAATGCAGAAGAATTTAGATTCACTCAATGCCCAATTTTTAAGAGAAGGACTTACCGAGCTAAAGATGGGAATTGGGATCCACACGGGGAGCCTTCTTGTGGGAAATATCGGTTCTGCCAATCGGATGGAATTTACAGTGATTGGAGATACCGTGAATACTGCCTCTCGAGTGGAAGGACTTTGCAAAGGTTTAAAGAAAAATCTTCTTCTCACTGAAAATACATCGATCCTTCTACCGGAAAACATTCGGTCAAAACTAAAGCCTGAAGGTGAATATGAATTGAAAGGTAGAGAGACCAAAGAAAGTATTTATTCTTATTCAAACGCCGAATAAAATGATTGAACCAAATTCGAAAACTATACAAACTGGGGTTGGAATGAAGTTCACATTTGGAATATTTTTGTTTTGCCTTTCTTTGGTTTCCTGTAACGAAATCAAGTTGGTAAATACCAAAGACATTTTAGACCTTTTAGAGGGGGATGGAACACAAGGTGGGTATTCCTCATCGGATTCTTCTGGTTCTTCGTCTAATTCATCCACTAACAATAGAAATTCGAACAATCTAAACCACTATGGACTGACTGATTCTGCGACGGGAACCAATACTTACGGATCTACGGGCACCACAGTGGGAAACCCGCTCGGATATTAAACATTTCCGTTATTTAATAAATTCAAAAAAATCATCCATTAATGGTTTGAAGCAAGACCTGATTGTAATCTTAGCAACCTTCTCATTTTTGGGTCCATAATTTAAAACGATATCATTCGGATCACGAATGAAGGAAAAGATTTTGTTGATCTGCATTTCCGCATGCCCATCTCGAATTTTAACTACGTATTCAAATTCATGTTCATTGGCGTCCACCTCACCAATTCCATAAGGAACGTAACATTTAATCAGACCAATTCCTTTTAGTTCGCCTGTGTCCTGGTTTTCCAATTCGATTTTGGAAAGTTCGGGATCCAATTTGTATTCCAACCATTGTTTTGCTTTTAGAAAACTGCGAGTTTTTTGGTAGGTTTTGTGGTCTCTTGCGTCTTCTGTGGTTCGATATTTGGAAGAAACAATCCAAAGTTTCAAGCACATTGAGTTCTGAAAGAACAGGAAAAATACAGATAAAAGGATGAGTCGTTTTGCCATCATTTCTATGCTTCCCTTTCGTCACCCGGCTCGCAAAACAAATCTTCACAAAGATGGAAAATTTTCTCTTTATTCGGAAGCAGAGGGAAGGGCACTACATTCGGTGGCAATAGGGATGTGTTCTGGTTTGTTTTTTTGATCTTATGTCTCTTGGACTCGATTCTATCTCTCACCTTATTATTTTCGGAACTGCCCTCCCCCATTCTACAGTGCCCAAATAAAAATTGGATTGAATTTGTCAGGGCATCACTTTCAATCTTGAACATGCCCGATTTTGATCGTATTGATCTTATGAATTATGCCATGTACGGAAATGATTTTGATCCCCAATGGGATGAGATCCGTGCATTTTTAAAAACGAATGTATCTGCTCAAAAAGAGCTAGAAGAGATTAAAAGAACAGTTCCGAGCCCCCATGTAGGAAAAAAACGTAGAGAGCCTCTCGCCACTGATCCGAGAGAGTCTAGTGCGAGTAGCGGAATGAACCAAGAAGTCAGGACTCCCACCGGAGACTCTTCTGCCAAATCTTGGTGGCAAAAAATCTTAGGAGAATGAAATGGAAAACACCGTAGACCAAGTCAAAAAGAATGTTGAGAACATCAAAAAGTTTGTAACTCCGTTCTTCAATTTGGCGGTAAACACAACAGTCTACGGTTACCATAACATTGTGCCGAATGGCAAACTCATTCTCACCTGCAATCATAGAAGCGATATGGATCCTTTCGTAATCGGTTCTGTGTTTCCAAGATTTATTTCTTGGATTGCGGCAGAGTATACCACTCGCATTCCTCTCTTTAAGGATCTGGTAGAAAAAACAGGAACCATTCCTATGGCCATCGATGGCAATATCTCAATGGCCAGTATCAAAAAGGTACAACAAGTCTTTAAAAATGGGGATGTATTAGGAATCTTTCCTGAAGGCCATGACTATATGGTGCAAAACGATTTTTCTGCCCCACTTGCTAACTTTCATTCTGGATTTGCTGCCTTTAGCCTTCGGAACAAAGTGGATATCCTCCCCACCGTCATCATTCCAGATGAAGAAACAGTTACAGATTATCCCATTCCGCCACTTGTCCGTGCCTTTATGGGTATGCCCAAAGAAGTTTGCGATATCAAACGTCGAGTGGTTTACAAAAAGATCAATGTTGTATTTGGGGAAGTGATCAAATACGACACTTACGCTCACCTACCACTTGACAAGGGTATGGTGGAGGTTTCGAACGAGACCAAACGTAGAATGGGCGAATTGCAGAAAGTAGATTATTTAAAAAAATAATCTACTGCCAATTCAAATTGACCAAACATTGACTCCATGGTCACAAAATCTTTGTTAATTGATGGTCAACAGTAAAATCGGCACTATTGACCGATTTACTTTAAGCAATGTTGAATCTAAACTTCTACTTCTCCAGAAAACACTTCCTTGGCTGGTCCCGTCATCAACACTGATCCGTTTTCTTTCCATTCGACATGGAGAGTTCCCCCTCTAAGATCAATCTGCACAGACCGTCCCGTTTTTCCATTTAAGATGGAAGCAACTGTCACAGCACAAGCTCCAGTCCCACAAGCTAAGGTTTCCCCAGCTCCTCTTTCCCAAGTTCTTTGGTAAAGATGATCTTTTCCTCGAACAGAAACAAATTCCACATTCACCCTTCTTGGAAATAATGGATGGTTTTCAATGAGAGGGCCAATTTCCCGAACTGGGAAGGCATCCGCATCATCCACATAAATCACACAATGTGGATTTCCCATACTAACAGCCGTAAAATGATACTTCTTTCCTTGGACTTCTAATACTTGGTTGATGACTGGTTCGTCGCCTGTCCATACAATAGGAACTAGTGTTGGTTTGAGGATAGGTTCACCCATATCCACAGTCACCATTTCTACTTTGCCATTGTTACCTGTTTTGAGGTCGAGGGT
Source organism: Leptospira meyeri (assembly GCF_004368965.1). Lineage (NCBI taxonomy): Bacteria > Pseudomonadati > Spirochaetota > Leptospiria > Leptospirales > Leptospiraceae > Leptospira > Leptospira meyeri. The sequence continues at coordinate 1,756,276 of NZ_SORO01000001.1, forward strand.
GAGTACTCCCTTTCCTGTTTCAATGGTTGGCTTTTGGTTTTTAGTAAGGCCGTGGTCAAAAACAAATTTTCCCACACAACGAACTCCATTCCCACACATCTCGGAGGAACTTCCATCAGAGTTGTACATGTCCATTTGGAACTCACCAGTTTTTGAATTACGGATAAAAATCACCCCATCTCCACCAATTCCAAAATTGCGATCGGATAGTTTTTGGATTTGTTCTGGACTCAGACGGATATCATTTTTCGTGGCATCGATATACACGTAGTCATTTCCAATTCCTTCCATTTTGGTGAAGTTAATTTTCATCGGTTCCTCTCTTATCTCACCCCATGTTTTTTTCACAATGAATGTTGGCAAGCCAGATCAAGGTTTTTTAGTTTGACCCTTGTTCTCAGTAGTTAGACTGACTCAATAGAGCATGAAATCTTGTATCCTTTGCCAATCCTCCGAGTCCAAAACCGTTTTCAATGAAAATGGAACCCCCATTTTAGAATGTAAAAACTGCGGTCATGTTTATTCCTCTTATGAACAAGAAGAACATTACGAAGGTTATTGGGACGGGGCAGAACAAACCTATGATTTAAAATGGTGGGATGATGCACACCGAGCTGTATATTCTGATTTTATTTCCACATACTTAAAATCGGATAAAGGAAACCTTCTCGATGTGGGTTGTGGTCTTGGATTTTTTGTGAAGGCAGTGCTTACCAAAAAACCAGGTTGGTCCGCCGTTGGTTATGAGATTTCCAAACAAGCGGTAAAATTTGCCAACGAACAAAATGGAATGAAAACGGTTTATGCAGGTCTTGTTCAGGATTCCAAACTTCCCAAAGAAAGTTTTGATATCATCACTTTGTGGGATGTGATCGAACACATTCCAAAACCACATTCCCTGCTCACCTACTTACATGGTCTACTGAAACCTGGTGGGATTCTTTTTTTACAAACTCCAAACTTTCCGATCCAACTTGCCAAAGCCAACCTAAAGGTAAAACTAAAAGGGATGAAGGAAGGTGTTCATTACCTAGAAGCCAAAGACCATGTAAACAATTACAAGATGCACACTTTAGCGGAACTAGGAAAACAATGCGGATTCATTGAACCGAAGTACAAAGTACTTATGCCCATACTTTCTGTATCGGGTAGCAAAAGTAAACTGGCCGTTTATTTAAAGTTAGGTTACTATTATTTTACCAAACTCATCTTTGCTCTGAGTTTTAGAACCATCAACTGGAACAATACTTTATTTTTGACGCTTAAGAAGCCATAATTCTGCGAAATCTAAAGCAAAAACTATATTCGGTGCTGTCCAAATCGGTGCCGAAGATTCAAAAGGATACTCCACCACACCTGCTCCCTCCCCCCACATTGTAGGAATGTGAATGCTTGCGATTCCGTGGCGGTTGGCTCCCAGAACATCATCTTCCCAATTATCTCCCAGTAAAATACAATCCCCTGGATTTTCTTTGGCTGCTTCTAATACGTAAGAGAAAAATTTTGTGGATGGTTTTTCAAATCCAACTTCTTCTGAAGTAATCAGTGTAAAACGAAAAGGTTCCGGTAAAAAAGAAGATACTTTTAGTAATTGAGTTCTCAAAGTTTCGTTGGTGGTTAGAAAAATTGGGAACCTTTCCGATAAAGCCACTAGTTTGGGAAATAGTTTGGTTTGGTAGATTTCCTTTTTTGCTTCCGTCTGTAAATAAGATAAAAAATGAAAATGATATCTTTCTTCCATCCACAAAACGTCAAAGATGTCTTTTGTTTGGAATCCGCTTAGCGTCGTTGGATTTGTATCAGTTGGTTCTTGATTTATGGTAAATTGATCTTTCACAACATCCAACATCAACTTAAAACATAGTAGCCGTAAACGATTGGAACTATGGCCTTCCAGTTGGTTTTTTACTTTTTTTCTAGCAGATTCGTATAAAGAAACAAAATCGCCACCTAACCCTCGCTCTTTCCAATCTTTGGCACATTCACCGATTGCAAATTCATATGCCGGTTTCGAAGGTAAAAGGGTATTGTCTAAGTCCAAAAACAAAGCCATATCAGAAAAGAAAACCATAGACAAACATTCTGTCAACGGTTTGGTTTTTAATATTTACTTGTATCCCACACAATCTTCGGTTAGAGTTTCGTCATGATTTCCCTCTCCTCCATTTTGGCAGTGCTATTCTTAATTCTTGGACTTATCTTATCTCTCTATGGAGTTTGGACTTGGTCTGATTCTATGTATGAAAAATCCCTGGGTTGGAATTTAAATTTGATTTGGGGAGGAGTGGTGTTCTCAGTGGGAGTATTGTTTGGAGTTGGGAACCGGATTTCCACCCGATTCCCCAAAGAACCAAATCCTTAAACTTTGACTCTTTCTAAAACAAGAGAAAGGAAAGGAATGAAATCACTGAGTAATTCAGGAAGTTCGTATTCCAAAATATCTCCAGCATAGACAATATCATTTTTTTCCATTGCCGAGGCAATGTTAGAAAGTGTTTCATTCAAACTTGTAATCACGTCAGAAAGTTTTTTATCCTCAATGGCAAGGGCTTGCCAATCTAACTCCGCATGACGAGTTTGTACTGATACAAGAGCTGACATAAGACCCGTTAAACGACCAACCGCATCATTCAAAATCTCAGATGCCAAATGGTCTTTTCCTGATTGGAAGTTTTCATTTACCAACATAAAGTCTTTGATGACTTTTTCTTTATCATCCACAAATCTAGAAATGATTTCAATCAGTTCACTTTCATCCATACGCATCACAGCAAGGCGAGTACTTAGATCCATAAGGAAAAGTTTTACATCTCGAAGGTCTTCCAAAAAAGTTTCAATGGCTTTTGTGGAATCTAAAACCTCGGATCCATTTTGCAAAGATTCCAAAATTTCTTCTACGTTTTTACCTTTCCCCATTGGTTGGATGAGGTTTAAGTTTAAATTCAAAAGTTTTGTAGTGGTGCGGATCATGGAAATGATCCAAGGAATTCCTTCTTTTAAATCCTCTGTTTCTTTTTCCGTCAGAGAATCACGACCCACAAGGGTGCTACCAACCTTATCAACGTAGTTATCAACTTCCCAAAGACTGTCTTCAATCACATCCAGTTCTTCACCCACAAATAAATCCAGGCGTTCGGTTTCATCTACACCCACTGCATTTAGATCGGAACGATTTAGTTCTTTCCCATTAACAGTGAAATGACGCAGATACTTTCCATTGGATTCAATCCACTTTTGAATTTCATCTAACACTTGGCCGAGGTTTGTTTCGCCATCTAGTTTAGTATCTAATTGTTGTTCGTTGATATAAATATTCATCATTCCCCACCGTTCCCTCTAAACATATTATTCTGTAAATAGTTCCCAACCGATTTGTTTTTTCCCACACCTTGTTCCATGTAGAGAAATCTTTGTTTCAGTTTGGCTTCAAAACTAATGAGATGTGACTCATGTTCTTTGATTTTTTTATTATTTCCTGATACACTTTCTTCCAGAAGTTTCACTTTGCTTGTGACAATTCCAGATGCGTATTGGTTATAGGGTTTAAGAATTTCAAGCAGGCGAATCCCAACCCCTTCTTCCATCTTTGCATCGTTATTTGGATCAGAGGCAAATAAGTCCCTTACCCCATCCGGATTTTCAGAAAGAACCGAAATCAAACGTTCTTGGTCAATTTGCAAAAGTCCGTCTTGAATTTTTTCCCAGTTAGAGCCCACGGCTCCAGTGGAGATTCCAATGTCTGTCAAAACTCGAAATCCATTTTCTTTTGTTGCCGGATAATACGAGTTTGCAGTAGTTTTTAAAGAAGCAATGAGTCTTAAGATAGCATTTTCACCGGCAAGGATTCCCGATTTGGATTTGTTATCCCAAAAATCACGTGAGATGTCTGCTGATTTGGAATCATCACTTTCTTTTTTATCAGAAATTTTTCCATTTTTTTCAACAGAAGTGACTTCTTTGGAAAACTTCATAAGTTCATTATAAGCATCCACCCATTCTTTGATAAGGGCGGAACCTTTGGCATGGTCCACATGAATTTTTAAGGTAACTGGTTCTTCTGTCACCTTATGAACATTAAATGAAATCCCTTCCAATACATCCGCAATTCCTTCATTGGATTCACGGGTGATTTCCACACCGTCAATTTTAATTTTAAGATCTTTTCCTTCTTGCAAAACTTTTAATGGTTCCGCTGTTCCCGGAGCAGGTGGTGTCACAAGAGTGACTGATTTAATAAGAACCGGAGTGGTTGCCGCATTTGAAAGAATAATGGCAGTTAGATTTTTATCACTCGCATAATCACCAGCTAAAAAAATATACTTAGATTCTGTTTTGCTGATGGGTAGGAATTTATTGCGAACACTTCCTTCCTTTTCAAATCCAATCCCCATCTCCATTACCGCAGGAGCTTCACCAACGATTTCTACTTCAATGAAAGCCCTTTCTTTGATTTCGGTCACAGCCACAGGGATGGAAAAGGCAGTGTCAGGTTTGATGCTGATTCCTTCCTCCGATTGGACAAGTTTCTCTGTTTCGACTTCCGATTTTTTAAATTTGGTTTGGTCCCAAACTTTGGATTTGATTACATCTAATGATAATAGTTGCTTTGTGTCTTCTGCACTGGCTTTGTTTTCACCAACAAGACCTGCTAGTTTCAAAATTCCATTCGGGTCAGAAAATTGGAGTTCATTTTTTTTACCGGTTTTTACGGAAGTGACAGTCAAGATCGATGAGTCTTTATCAATTTTTATGATGGAAGTGTCAGCAAGTCCCCCCGCCATATTTTTGATGGAATTTGTGAGTTCACTTAAGGACCCACCAGGAAAGGTCACCACCTCTTTAGATTTCCCAGAGTAGATCGTAAAACTGCCCTCTGGCAATCGGATGTCTGTATCAATAGCAACACCAGATAACTGGTGTTTGCTTGCCATTTCTGTGATTTCTAAAGCACGGTTTCCAGATTTAGCAGCACGAGAAGCCTCGCCTGTGATCACACCTTCTTCTGATGAAGAAACCGATTTGGTTGCAAAGGGAGCAGTAAAGGAAACGAGGGCACGGGTTTTTGTTTGGAGGTTCGCGGAAAGATTTTTCACTTCTCCCCAGATTTGTATCTGCGCTTTGGCGTATTCGTTTTCCGTTTCCCATCGTTTGATGGGTCGTCTTTCGAGTTCGACCAATTTTTTAACGATATCGTTTGTATTTTGCCCAGTCATTAGACCCGGCATGGTGTATGCTGGCATATCGTCCCAAATCCCTCTGAATCTAGTGTCGTCGATTTCTACAAAAGGATTAGGAATTTACAGAATTTTTTCCTTCCCAAATCCTAGAATTATGACTGCTAGCCCTACAGAAAAAATAGAACTGGGGAACCAAAATATCTTCTTCGACCGCGAACTTTCCTGGGTCGACTTCAACCACCGCGTTTTGGAAGAATCCTTTGATCAGGAGAACCCCCTTCTCGAACGCCTTAAATTTCTTTGTATCACAGAATCCAATTTGGATGAGTTTTTTATGGTCCGAGTTGCGGGCCTTCTCAACTTAAAAAATGCAGGAATCGAAGAACGTAGCCTAAATGGCAAACGAACTTCCGAAACCTTGGCCGAACTTTATTCCAAAGTAGGACAATTTGTCAAAAGACAGTATGAAGCCTTAGATGAAATCCTTGTCGAACTCAAAACCAACAAAATTGTTGTGGTCCAAGATCCTAGCGAACTTGCTGGTGATGACATCCAATTTGTTAAAAATTATTACAAACGAGAAGTGTCCTCTATTCTCACTCCACTTGCCATCGATCCTTCGCATCCCTTCCCTCATATTCTCAATAGAACATTAAACTTAGGGATTACTTTGTATTCTGATGATGATAAAAACAAAGCAAAAGAGCTCTTCGCCATCGTTCAGGTGCCAAGCGTATTACCACGGTTTTTGCAATTACCACAAAACAAAGAAACTGATGTGAGACGATACTTTCCACTAGAAGAAATCATTAAACTTCATTTAGGTGATCTTTTCTTCGGAATGAACGTAAAACAAATTCATACATTCAAAATTGTTCGTGATGCTGATATCTCCATCAATGAAGAACAAAATATCGGTGACCTTCTCGCCACAATGAAAAACGAATTAAAGAACCGAATGTGGGGAGATGCAGTTCGTTTGGATGTTCATTCTGGTGCTGGACATATCAAAGAATTGTTACGTGGTCTTTTGGAATTGGAAGAATATCAAGTTATGGAAATCCCCACCTTACTTAGTTTAAATGACCTTATGTTTTTTCAAAGTTTAGAAAAAACAAGTCACTTGAAATATTCATATCCTGTCCCAAAATCTGGATTTGCAGCTAAAAAAAGTGAATCTATCTTTTCTGAAATTCGCAAAAACGATCACCTTCTCCATCATCCTTACGAAAGTTTTAAATCCATCGAAGACATGTTAAAGATTGCAAGCCAAGACCCTAAGGTCCTTGCGATCAAAATGACTTTGTATCGAACTTCCGGCGATTCCCCCATCATCCAGTATTTGGGAGAAGCAGCAGAAAATGGAAAACAAGTTACTGTTCTAGTGGAACTCAAAGCAAGGTTTGATGAAGAAAGAAACATTCGTTGGGCCAAAAAATTAGAAGATAGTGGTGTCCACGTTGTTTACGGAGTGGTGGGACTCAAAATCCATTGTAAAATGTTACTCATCGTACGCAGAGAAGACGATAAACTCAATCGTTATGTTCATCTTGGAACAGGAAACTATAATTCCACAACAGCTAGATTCTACACAGACTTAAGTTTATTCACTGCAAATCCTGAAATTACAGAAGATGTGGCGATTCTTTTTAATACCATCACAAGCTCGGGAAAAATGCCAAGGCTTTCTAAAATTTATGCAGCCCCTACCTTCCTAAAGGAAGAGTTCCTCCATCTCATCCAAAGAGAAACTGACAATGCAAAAAACGGGAAACAGGCACGTGTTATTTTTAAAATGAATTCACTTGTTGATCCTGATATCATTTTAAAGCTTTATGAAGCCTCACAAGCTGGTGTCAAAATTGACTTAATCATTCGTGGGATCTGCTGTCTCCGGCCCGGAATTCCAGGGGTTTCGGATCGAATCAATGTTCGCTCCATAGTGGGAAGGTACTTAGAACACTCGCGGATTTATAGTTTTGAAAACGGTGGGAAACCAGATGTTTATCTAGCTTCTGCAGATTGTATGCCAAGAAATTTTCTTCGCCGAATCGAAGTTATGTTTCCAATCCTTCAAGATAAACACAAAAAAAGAATCGCAAAAATTCTCGAATTATTACTTCGGGATAACACACAGGCCAGGGTCCTAGAATCGGATGGCACTTATACAAGATTAACACCAGGAGATGATGATCCCGCTGTTAATTCTCAAATCGACATGGTTGATATCTAAAGGATAAAGAATGGATTTTACAAAAACAAAAAATGATTTAAGCCAACTCATCGGAGAGAAGAAGGTCATTCAAAAAGATGACGGAACAATGGACGAAGCCTTGTTCAATTCCTATGGAACCGACAGAACGAAAGTGTATCCACCAAATTACCAGGTTCTTGTTTTTCCAGAAAGTACAGAAGATGTAGCTGCTGTTGTGTCCTACGCTTATAAAAATGAAATTGCAGTGGTTCCTTCTGGGGGACGAACCGGATACGCAGGTGGCGCTGTTGCCAAAAATGGTGAAATCGTTATCTCTTTAGCAAAAATGAACCAAGTGGTTGACTTCGACCCATTCCTTGGCACCTTACACGTGCAAGCTGGAATGATTACAAAAAATCTCCACAAAGAAGCCGAGGAACGCGGATTTTATTTTCCAGTAGATTTTGCAGCCACAGGATCCAGCCATATTGGAGGAAATATTGCCACCAATGCAGGAGGGGTACGTGTTGTTCATTATGGACTGATTCGGGATTGGATTCTTGGACTAACGGTTGTAAATGGGAAAGGGGAAACCTACAGGTTCAATGGCGAAATCCTAAAGAACAATACTGGTTACGATCTCAAACATTTGTTTATTGGTTCTGAAGGAACCCTTGGAGTCATTACTGAGGCTGTAGTCAAACTCACAAAACCACCGAAAGACATCCGTGTCATTTTCCTTGCTGTTCCAGAGTATAAGAATATTTTAGAAATTTTTCGCGAAACACATAACTTCGATTTACCTCTCCTTGCCTTTGAGTTTTTAACTGATTATTGTTTGGATAAAGTCAAAGAACATTTAGGTGTTCCCGATCCATTCCAAGCACCTAGCAAATATTATGTTCTTATGGAATTCGAAGTGGATGGTGAAGGGGATGAAGAAAAACTCTATTCCATTTTAGAATCCATCACAGAAAAAGAACTTATCACTGATGGTTCCATTGCGCAAAACTCTCGCCAAAACGAAACCTTCTGGAAATACCGAGAAGGCATTTCTGAATCGCTATCCCTTGCTTATACCGTTCACAAAAATGATATTTCTCTTCCGCTTCGCAATATGGAAGCCTTCTTAGATGAGATGACCGCACTTTTGACGAAGAAGTACCAAGGATTTCACATTGCTCTTTTTGGACATATCGGGGACGGAAACCTTCACCTCAACATTGTGAAACCAAAGGAACTATCGGATGCGGAATTCTTTGCCCAGTGCAAACAAGTGGACCCAGAAATGTTTACCCTCATTCAAAAATTCAAAGGCTCCATTTCCGCCGAACATGGAATTGGACTTTTGAAAAAAGATTACCTAAACTTTTCCCGGTCCGAATCAGAAATCAGCACTATGAGAGCGATCAAATTGGCTTTTGACCCGAAAGGAATTCTAAACCCCGGCAAAGTGCTCTAAATCAAGGCAAATCCAGGCGGAACAGAAAATTCGGGTCGTTCTGCCTGTTTTGTAGGCAAATTCCAAAAAAATGCTAGATTTTAATCAGATCCAGTCTATACTGTAACTATGTTCAGGAACGTGATAAAAATATTTGGGATTTCCCTACTCACACTTTCCCTGGGCAGTGCTTTTTTATCGGAAGAGAATGTTCTTGTTCGCACTCGGGGGGCAAAATCCAATCGAGTCACTGGAAAGAGCCAACTTTCAGGCTCCATTTCTGTTGCAATTCAAAAATCCTCTTCTGAAGAAACTTCAGGTACAAAAGATTTAGAAGACGTTCTTACTGGAAGTGGCAAAGGCCAGACTTCCATCACAACCCTTTTGTTGTCACATAACAACAATCTGCATGCGTCTTTTATCTCTGGGCTTCTTGCATCTCGTTACCTAAGTTTACCTCCACCCGTTTAACTCCTCTCTACCGCTTAAACCTGTGTCCCGTGAGGGACACAGGATGTTTTTATATATTCAACTTATCCTATGATTTGTTTCTCATTTGCCAAAGACTATTGCGACTGTTCCAGGGAATTCCTGACTCTGGGCAGTCTTTTTTTTGAAAAATCCCTCGTCCATATCCTATATATTCATCAATCTGAACAATGATTAGTGATTGGTGTAAGCATTAGAAGTATTTTAGAATTGAATGCATGCGTCAAAATGAATGAGTGGACAATATGAAGGCAAACTGGTCTGCCAAGCTGATCGCATTCCTCTTAACGGTAACCATTGGTTTCCCATGGGATGGTACGTCAGATACAGTTTCCCAATATCTGGAAGCAAATCTTCACCAGATTAAAAAATCTTATTCATCCTCTTTAGAAACTCCTGAAGACACAGCCATCGATGATCCTAGAATTTCTGCCATTGATGATTCTGCTACCTTAAGTCGTTCCAGAGCGGACTTTTTAGATTTTTTTAATGAAAGTCGATCTGATCTTTTATCGGAATCTCTTTTAATTACCTTTGTTGATTTGATTTCAGAAGGAACCTATGTTCCCAGTTTACTTTCCTCACTTCTCTTAAATATTCCTCCTCCTATTTCCTAGATTTCATCAACTTCGGCTTTCGCTGAATCCAGAAGTATACCTACGTTCGCGAGGATCCAGGTGTAACTATGTTTTTTTTCTCAATTTTTTTATGTTTGGTAACTTATGAGTTTTTACAAAAGAATCGGTATCTACCTCTTTCTTGTGTTTTCTACCTCCTACCTATGGGGAGAAACTAGAATTGCACAAGCAAGTGAAGCCCTGAAAAGACAACTTTCAGATGAAAATCCAAGATCATCTTTAGGATCTAGTTTGTATCCTGATGACCAAAGATTGAATCGTGAAATTGATTTAGAGTCTGCAGAGACACTTCTATGGAAGAATAACCTTCTACTCATTGCATCCCGTTTCCAAATCGATGTAAAAAAAGCAGGTATCTTACAAGCAGGTCTTTATGCAAATCCTAACATTGCCATAGACCAAAGTATTTTTGCAGAACCGACACAAAGGTATTTTGATACAACAAGATCAGGACAATCGGTAATTCAAATCCAACAGGTATTTTTACTTGGAGGAAAAATTGATAAACGTGTGAAAGTTGCAGAATTGAATGCAAAGATCTCCGAACAAGAGTTTTATGATTTGGCTCGCGCAGTCATTACGAAACTAAGAAGAACGTTTTATACAATTTACTTTTATAAAAAGGCAGTTGTGTTTTATGACCAAAGTATTGCTTCCATTGAAAAAACAGTAGATTCTTCGGAACTTGCTTACAAAAGACGGGCACTCCTTCAAGCAGAACATTTACGATTAAAGGCTCTTTTGTTCTTTCTAAAAAAAGAAAGAGAAGATTTAGCAATCAAAGTCTACGAAAAAGAAGCAGATCTTAAAATTCTTTTGAATGATGATTTGTATCGTGATGCAAGAGTTGAATTTATTCCTACTGTCAATGAATCGAATTTAGATGCAATTGTTCCTAACCAGGCACGTCTGGAAGATTTAGTTGAAATCGCTCGTGAAAACCGACCTGACCTTAAAAAAGCATTACAAACGTTACGTTTTGAAGAAGCAAACTTAGAACTCCAATATGCAAATGCCATCCCTGATTTGTCTTTTGGTCCCGTTTATAACCGTGGTGGTACTGCGTTCCAAAACTATTGGGGAGTCACAGCACAGTTAAGTGTTCCCCTCTTCGACAGAAACCAAGGAAATATACAAGCAGCAGAAAAAGCCATTTTAGTTCGCAAACAAGAATTAAAGAACAATATCCTAGAAGTAGAAAATGAAGTAGCCGTTGCTTACCAATCAGCTCGGATTAAAGACGCTCTTTATAAACGATTTAGCAACGCTTATATCAAAGATTACGGAAGTTTATCTTTGGATATGATTATGAGTTATGAAAAAAAATACATAACCATCTTAGAGTTCGCTGACTTCTTTGAAACTTATCGTTCCAGTATTGTCGAAATGTTAAAACTACAAACTGATCGAATGGAAGCCATCGAAAATGTAAACTATGCTGTGGGTAAAGGTGTCTTTATCCCCAAATCTGAAAACCAAACCAATCCTAAAACTGAGGAATAAAATGTTAATTACCTTAAAATCTTTAAACCAAAAGGCAAAAATCCTCCTAATTTCAGGAGTGGCTCTAGTAGTCATCGCTGTTCTATTTATGATTTTTTCAAAACCGGCAAAACCTGTTCACAAACATCCAGAAAAAGCTGAAGTTTTTGACGGAGGTTTGCGAATTGAATTCAAACCGAATAGCCCTGGACTTGAAATTGTCAAATCCACTACAATAGGTGGCGGTGGAGAATTCGTAAGTTTGGAAGCACCTGCAAGACTCATTGCTTCGACCTCACCTTCAGTTAGTAATGGAGCAAGGATCATCCTTTTCGAATCAGCAGAGTTAAACGATCTTTATGTTGGATATGTTCATGCTAAAAACAAACTTCATAGATCGAATAAGAACTTAAGCCGAATCAAAGATATGTTTGTACACCGAGTGGCAACTGAAAAAGATTTAGTAGAATCAGAAACAGATTCCGGAAATGATGCAGCAGAACTTGCTGAGTTTGAAGGAAAACTTAGAGCACAAGGTCTAAATCCAAGTGAACTTAGCACTGCAGGAAGCTTAAAGGCTTGGATCATTACCGATGTTCCCGAATCCCAAATCTCTACCCTACGCAAAGGTAAAAAAGTAAAAGTAGTATTTGCCTCTTTTCCAGATGAAGAGTTTGTAGGAACAGCAGAAGCAATCGGTGATAACGTAGATCCTCTCACAAGAACAGCAAAGATGAGAATCATCGTTGTAAACGAAAAGTATAGATTGAAACCAGGTATGTTTGGGGTTGTTAAATTCCCAGAACAAACAGGTGGTGATAGTGTGGTTTTACCTTATACAGCAATTGTCACTGTGGAAGGGAAAAACTATGTTTTTGTAGAAGAGAAGCCATTAACTTTTAAAAGAAGAGAGGTTGTCTTAGGTATCTCTACAAAAGAAAGAGTCAATATCATTGAAGGTCTGACTCCTGGCGAGAAAGTTGCCATCCAAGGTTCCATTCTTTTAAAAGGTTTGAGTTTTGGTTTTTAATATGAAAAAACTCAGTCTTTTACTTATCACAATATCATTATTAGGTTCTACATTATTTGCAGAACCTTCCTCTCCGTATCCAAAGGATAAGGAAGGAAATGAAATCAAACCAGAATGGACTCCAACTAAATCAGATCAGTCGGCATTTGGTGAAGATGAAAAATTGAAAGCTGATAGTTTAGATGCCAAAAGACTTCCAAAATCTACCAATTTTTGGGTATATGGTGCATCCATCGGTTCTCCCGGCAGTATTAACTTTAATTTAGGGTATTATTTTAAGGATGTCGTTTTACGAGGATCAGGTGGTGCATGGGGACCTCATTGGTATGGCGGACAAGTGGATTTAGGATATACCTTCTGGAAAACTCCCGTGATTGCTCATAGTATATCAATAGTCGGTGGTTACTTTGAAGTAAATCCCTTTGCACCAGAAGTTGGTCGGGGTGGTCAATCTTCTTATCCTACAGGCCTCAACATTCCTGGATACAATCGAAGAGACCCTTCACAAGAAGACTTACTCATCAGATCCTATGTAAACTCAATTGATAGCAATGTCGGAGCTTATTTAGAATATGAAAGTCGAGAAAGACAAAGAGTCCATCTTTCACAGAGATACATCGGACTAACTTATGACTTCCTACTTGGAAATTTCTTTTTACAAGTAGGTGGCGGAGTTGGACAAGGCGACTACAAAAACCCACAATTATTACTCCAAATGGGTTACCTCTTCAATACGAGGGAATATCATGATTAAAGACTTTATAGAACAAGCACTTAAAAATCGTATTACTACACTGATTGCAGCGGCAGTGGCCGTTCTCTTCGGAACTTGGGCATGGATTGACATTCGAAAAGAAGCCTATTCTGATATTGCTGACACTCAAGTACGACTCATCGCTAAATTTCCTGGAAAAGCTGCGGTTGAGGTAGAAGAACGTGTTACCCTTCCCATTGAACGGGTATTAAATGCAATTCCTAAGGTTGCCGTAAGACGATCAAGAACCATCAACGGTTTAGTTGTATTTCAATTTGTATTTGAAGATGGAACAGATGACTATTTTGCTCGTATGCGACTTATGGAAAGAGTTGCCGATGCAGACATCCCAGAAGATGTTCATCCAGCACTTGGGCCAATGAGTTCTCCTGTCGGCGAAATCTATCGATATGTTGTAGAATCTTCTGAAAACCATACTCCGATGGAACTTCGGACTATCCAAGATTGGATCGTGATGCCGAAGATGTTACAAATACCCGGAATCGCTGACGTTGTTACTTTTGGTGGACTACCAAAACAATACCATGTGGTCACATCACCCGATAAGTTGATTCGATATAAATTAACCATTGGTGATGTTATCAAAGCAATTCAAGAAAACAACTTGAACACCGGAGGAAATTTACTCCTCCAAGGAGAACAAGGATTCCCCATTCGGTCTCTTGGTGCCATCAGAGATCCAAAACACATTGAAAACATTGTAGTCAAAACCGTAAACGGAGTACCCGTTTTTATTCGAGACTTAGGTTCGGTTGAAATTTCACATCCTATTCCAAGTGGGGTTCTTGGTTACACCATCCAAAACGACGACGAAGGGCTAATTGACGTAGATTCGTCTGTTCAAGGTTTGGTGGCGATGCGTCGTTGGGGCGATCCCAATGAAATGGGAGAAAGAATTCGAGCCAAGGTACAAGAAATCAACGAAAACTATCTCCCAAAAGGTGTACAACTCCGCAATACGTATGATAGGACAGACTTAGTAAATTACACTCTCCGTACAATTGGTAAAACTTTAGTAGAAGGTGTTGTTGTTGTCAGTTTAGTTTTAATATTCTTCATAGGAAGCGTAAGAGCCTCTCTCGTCGTTGTTGCAACTATACCGTTCGCAATGTTATTTGCGTTCCTTTTGATGAATATGACCGGAATTCCTGCCAGTTTACTTTCATTAGGTGCCATTGACTTTGGAATTATTGTGGATGGCGCAGTTATCATGGTAGAAAACATCATGAGGCGATATAGAGATGCAACTCCAGAAGAAAAATCTCATGGAATATTAGCATTCACAAGAGATTCTGCATCGGAAGTGGGAACAGAGATCCTCTTTTCGATTCTAATCATTATCTTAGCTTATCTTCCGATTTTCTCTTTTGAAAGGATTGAAGGACGTTTGTTCAAACCTATGGCTTTTACAATTTCCTTTGCAATTCTTGGTGCTTTGATTTTTGCGATGGCAGTGATTCCCGTACTCATGTCCATCATTTACAAAACTTATTTTGAATCGAAAAATCCAGGTCCTATTGAATGGCATAACCCGGTTTATGATTGGATAGAAGTTCGCTATAAACGAATCATCGAGTTCATCGTAAATAGATCACGCAAAGCAGTTAAGTATACTTTTAGTGTCGTTACTGTTTTCCTTGCAATCGGTATGTTTTCTTTAGGAACTGAATTCCTTCCGGAAATGGATGAAGGTGGGTTCAATATTCGGATCTTCTTTCCAGTTGGTATTTCCTTACCGGAAGCAAGAAAGTTTATGCCAAAGATTCGGCAGACTATTTACAAAAATGAACAGGTTAGCGTTGTAATTTCCCAGTTGGGAAGAAACGATGATGGAACAGATCCACTTCCGCCAAACAGGTTAGAGGTTTTAATTGGTCTGAAAGATTATAACCAATGGAAAGAAAAGATCACCAAACAAGAGCTACTCTTTCGAATGAGAAATGATTTGGAAGCAACTCTTCCTGGTGCAAGGGTAAGTTTTTCTCAACCAATTATGGATAACCTGTCCGAAGCCATTATGGGTACCATCGCCGATCTTGCCGTCTTTGTTTCCGGTAACGATTTAAAAATCATGCGGGGAATAGGAAATGAGGTTCTGGAAGAGATCAAAGAAATGAAAGGTGCCAGTGAATTTGGTATTGAACAAGAAGCAGAGAGTCCTCAGCTCACTATCAATATCAACAGGGAAGCTGCTGCACGATTTGGAATCAATGTCATTGATATCCAACAAATGATTGAAGCAGCCATCGGGATGCAAAGAGTGAGTACCTTATACGAAGGTCCTTCCGACATTCCTCCTAAAACACCTGCAAGATTTGGAATTGTTGTTCGATTTTCTAAAGACTATCGTGCCTCCAAACAAGCCATTGAAAATATGCCGATTATCTCACCAAAGGGAGAAAGGATTCCATTATCACAATTGGCTGAAATTGAAGTGATTGATGGCCCAACTATGATTTTCCGACAAGAAGGTCGTCGGGTTGTAACTGTTAGAACCAATATCCGTGGTCGTGACCAAGGAGGATTTGTTTCTGAACTGCAAAAACGTGTGAAGAAAAAAATCAAACTTCCTGATGGTTATGAAATTCGATTTGGAGGACAATACGAAAACTTAGCTCGTGTAGGTAAAAAATTAGCAATTGTAATCCCGATTACAATTCTCATCATTTTTGGGGTTCTCTATATGCTATATCGAAACCTTAAATATGTATACGTTGCATTAGCTTGTATTCCTCTCTCGCTCCTTGGAGGAATTTATGCACTTTTATTCAGAGGATACTATTTCAATGTTTCCGGTGGTGTCGGATTTATTTCACTCTTTGGAATTGCGACAATGGCCGGCGTATTGTTTGTTTCCAGAACCAACCACTTGTTAATCGAAGAGCCAGATATTACAACGAAAGCAGCTGTAAAAAAAGCTGCAGTGATCCAGCTGAGACCAATGCTTATGACCATGTTGCTTGCGTTACTTGGTTTGATCCCAGCAACTCTCGGAACAGGGGTTGGATCCGATGTTCAAAGACCTCTTGCAACGGTAATTGTTGGTGGCTTGTTCTCAGCCATGTGCCTAGTGCTGACAATTCTTCCTTCCCTTTATCTAGTTGTAGTTGGAGAAAGGAAACCAAATGCAAAAGAACTCGAAGAGATGAGTCACAAAAAACACATCCCTTTTCTCGACTTCGTTAGTGAACTGAATGAAGAGCCACTGGAAGAGGGTGAGGAAGACGAAGAAACTCCAAAGAAAAAGAAAAAACCGGTTAAGAAAAAGAAAAGGACCTAATTCTTTTCATATATATATCTTATACCCAATTCTCCTATTTAGCATTCCAAACCAGTGTATTGGTTTGGAATGTTTTTCATTAAACTAATACCGAACCGATGCTGCTACAATAAACAATCGTTCGATACGGCTGTGTTTATTTTTATCAGTCTCAAATACAGGATCCATTGATTCTTTTTGAGTCACTTCAAAACGAATAAGACCTGGATTCCAATGTAATAAATCAAAAGTAGCAGTGTAGCCATTTGTCATAAAACCATTTCGTGTGTATGTAGTTGCCATCACTTGTTTCGGATCATAATATCTTTCAATCCGAAAACTCAAACGGTAAAGATCATCATATCGAAAACTGGTCCAAAAAGTTCCATGGTACCATTGATTATAAGCGTTTGATTCCCTATTCGTATAAGTTCCAAGTGTTGGATTGATTTCTTTCCACCATGGTTCATACTGAAATGATTCTTTTGCCTTTTGTGCTCCGATATCACCAGATACAGCAAATGATAACCAATCTAATGCTTTCCATTCCAAAATAGTATTATTGTATAATCGTGTTTGTTTTCTCTCGAAATCAGGTGCTTCATTTCCAACAAATTGATTTGCTGTAACAGTAAAACTCGGTGTTACAAAAAACTTAAATTGGGTTCCAAGAGATTTATCTTTGTTTTGGTCGGTGATGTTCTGCCAGCCGTTCATTACATGAAACTGAAATTGAAACTTATCGGAAAACTTAGTTGTAAGTCGAACTCCAGAAGAATAATAAGGAACGTAATCCAGGGCCAATGCTCTCGTATAATTCCAGTTATCCGAAGATATCCAAGATTCATGTCCAATATGTCCAAAATAAATACCTGCATCCACCCAGGTATCCTTTGCTAGCTTAAAACCGACATAAGCCTCCTGGATATGTTTCACAGAATTTTGATTCGAACTAATATCCCGATTTGCCTCTGACGCATAATTCGTGTTTACCGATGTTCCAAACTGAAAAGCCAAACGACCCCTTACTTTTTCCTCCTGCCATTTGGCATCAACAAATCCAAGGTTAATGTTAAACTCATCATTCCGAACTGCTTGGGTTGCATACAATCTTTCTTTGGATAAAGGATGATTGGTATTATGCGAATAATATGTATCAACAAAAGCACCAAACTTTAAACTAGCTGGCAGGGGATTCTGAATTGTCGTTGGAGTTTGGATTGCCTGTTCCTTTATTTCCTCTGCTTGTAGCAAGGGAAAACAAAAGAAAAACAAAGAAATTAGAAGTAGGATATTTGAACAACTGAGTTGTTTCATAGTGTTCCGCCCTAAAAGAAGGGCGAAAAAGTCAGATTACTTTTTTAATAACTCTTTAATTTCTTTTGGAAATCCAAGAAGTTCTTCTGGAATTGGGATTAATTTTTTCCTGTATTTGGCTTTGTATTCTTTTTTGAATTTTGTATGACAAGATTTACAAGTTTCATCTGGTTTTCCAAGAGTCAACTTAGCATCGATAATTTCTTTCCATTCTGCTTTTTGGTCTTCCGGTGCCATTTCTGGAACCTTTTCTAATATCTTATTGAGGTAATCTGCATTCTCTTTTTTATCATACAACTTTGTTGCAGGCTTAGTAAAATCCTCCATAAAATCATGAAGGTTCATTTCCGTAGTTGCTTTGGCTTTTTTTTCTGCATTCAGTACAATTCCGAGTGCTGACAAAAACAATAACACACTCAACATCATTTTCAATTTCATAATTACCTTCCAAAAGGAATCTTAAGGATTCTTGAAATGAGAATCAAGTCTGTTTTTACGAAGGATTGTCTCTCCAAGTCCGAATTTTTTAACTGATTCCAAATTGACACGACCAGTGTATTCATCTTCGTAGGCCCCCAAAGATTCAATGAAGTCCCCATCCATTCCGGCAAGAACTCGTGTATCCGGTAGATATAAATAACCTTTTGCTCTGCGGGGTGTAAACGGAAATTGAATCAAAGATAAATAATGATCCCAATGGCTCACATTTTCTGGAATAGAATGTTCGAAAGCACGAAGACCTCTTTTCACATGTTTCACTTCATCTTCAAAAATTGTAAGCATTATATCAGATGTTAGCTGGTCTCCAAAAAACGAAAAAACTTGTGCATAAACCTGCGCATAATCTAAATTTGCTCCTTCAAAGGAAATAGACATAACTGCAGCGAAAGATTCTAAACTTTTAAATTGACCTTGTTGTTTCCAAAAAATGTAATTCAGAGGGATATCACCAAAATCAACGCCAAAATCGCGCATGCGATTCAAATACAATTTCAAGTGAATTTGTTCTTCCTCAATGGTTTTTAAAAATCCATTTCGAACCGATCTAGGTGCATCCGGAAAGGCGAGTAAAGCCCAAGCAAATAACTCAATGGCCATAAGTTCGTGGTTTGCAAAATGGTGAAGGCTGAGTCCTCGATTGGATTCTACGTTGAGATGTTCCAAACGAGGGATTTTTACTTTTTTGTCGGAAAATTGAAATTTCGACGAACGACCAGGCGATTCAATCCGTATGGGAGGAAATTCAGCTTCTTCCTCCCAGTGACGAATGGGAGGTAAAAGTTTATCTTCCAAATTTGGAGCGAGTAACAAATGTTTTGCGTATTCAGAGACCTTCATTTCAATAATGACTATTAGAACCTTTAAAAAGGAATTTACAAAAGAATTAAATCATTAGGATATAAATCCAAATTCAATGAGTACTCCTAAAACTAAAAGTAAGAATTTTTACGATTCCGTTTATGCAGTGGTCAAAAAAATTCCGAATGGAAAAGTCACCACTTATGGACATATCGCCTTACTTCTGGGAAGTCCTAGGGCCGCAAGAGCAGTGGGTTATGCTTTAAACGCTCTAAAAAAAGATATGGAACAAAAAATCCCTTGGCAACGGGTCATCAATGCACAAGGAAAAATATCTTTTCGTGGTGATACTTTTCGATCTTCCTTGCAGAAAAAAATCTTAGAATCGGAAGGTGTTGTCTTTGATTTAAACGGTGATAGCATAAATTTTGACAAGTACGGATGGTTTCCATAATATGAAGAAAGAATTTCCCATTACCTTAACAATTGCGGGCTCCGATTCCGGTGGTGGTGCTGGAGTCCAAGCAGACCTCAAAACTTTTTCTTCTCTCGCTACCTTTGGAACCACAGTCTTCACTTGTTTAACTGCGCAAAATCCCGATGGAGTCAGCGGAATATCCGAAATTTCACCAGACTTTGTTTCAGCTCAATTAAAAGCTGTTTCTGAATATTTTCCCATCAAAGCGGCAAAAACAGGAATGTTGTATTCTGCAAATATCATTGAATCAGTTGCCGAATTTTTTTATGAAAACCCCGACATCCAATTGGTAGTAGATCCAGTAATGGTTGCAACCAGTGGTGCCAAACTATTAAAAGATGATGCAATTCTATCTTTGACCAAAGATCTCTTACCTCTTGCAAAACTAATGACACCTAACTTGGATGAGGCATCACTTTTGCTAGGCGAAAAAATCAACCAATACGATCAATTGATACCTATGGCTGAAAAATTATTTGAAAAATATCAGGTTCCCGTTCTTCTAAAAGGTGGCCATCTTCCAAATGCAACTGAAGCAACCGACGTTTTATTTGACGGCAAATCTTCTTATTTATTCTCAAAACCTTTTTTAAAAGGAAAAAATACACACGGAACTGGATGTACCTATTCCGCAGCCATCACATCCTTCCTTTCCCATGGAAAAAATCTTCCAGAAGCTGTCGGTTCAGCTAAAGAATATCTTCACCTAACACTAGAAGATGAGATCAAAACTGGTCCCATTTACCACTTAAATCATTTCCCTGAACCAACAAACTAAAGCCAATTAGTATTCGATATTCAGTTCTTTGATTTTTTTATCTAAGGTATTTCGATTGATACCCAAAAATTTGGCAACACGGGTTTTTGTATAACGAAACTTCTTCATTGCATATTGAATGAGTCTTGATTCTACTTCACTCACAACAATTTCCATTGCTCGACCATCAAGACCATCCAATTGTCCTGGTGTCAACCTGCCCGATCCTAAATCCAATGGTTCAGCTCCAGAGACTGATTCCACATGATTTAGTTGGGTCACTTCCGTTGGATTCTCTGGTAAATCATCTATACTAGATAAAATATCAGAGAAATCGTCCTCGCTTAAAATTTCATCTTGAGCAAGAACCACAGCCCTCTCGATTACGTTCTCCAACTCACGAACGTTACCTGGCCACCGGTATTTTAATAAAAGTTTTGAAGCTTCTCGAGAAATCCCTTTCACCACTTTATTATTGTCTTTTGTGTATTTTTCCAAAAAGTGATTCATAAGAAGTGGAATGTCTTCGACACGATCACGTAAAGGAGGAGTGTTGATCTTTACTACATTCAATCGATAAAAAAGATCAGCTCTAAACTTTTTTTCTGCAACCAGTTGTTCCAATTCCGCATTGGTTGCTGCAATAATTCGGACATCAACTTTTTTTGCTTTCGTAGATCCAATTGCTTCGATTTCCCTTTCTTGCAAAACTCGAAGTAACTTTGATTGTAAGTTTAAATCCATTTCACCAATTTCATCCAGAAAAATGGTTCCGGTATCTGCTAATTCAAATTTTCCTTTTTTATCTGTGACTGCACCCGTAAAGGAACCCTTTTTATGTCCAAAAAGTTCGCTCTCTAATAAATTTTCTGGAATGGCGGCACAGTTGATTTTGATAAAAGGATTCTCTGACCGGGAACTATTATAATGTATTGCATTTGCAATCATCTCCTTTCCTGTTCCCGATTCTCCCGTAATTAAGACGGAAGCTCTCGAGTCAGCAACCAGTTGGATTTTCTCAAACATCTTTTCCATACTGGCAGCTTTACCAATAAGTGATCCAAATTTATATTTATTCTTTAATTCACGTTTGAGTTGGATATTCTCGCGAGAAATTTCTTTTTTAGCCTCTTCCACCAAATTTTGAATTTTAATGGACTGAGAGATAATGGAAGCAACCACTTGAAGAAAATCCAAAAAGGATTTTAAATCTGTATGTTTATTTTGAACTATAAACGCATTTACGACACCCAACATAGTTTGTTCACTTAAAATAGGTGCGCACAATAAACTCACGTTATGTGGGTCATGTTTAAAATGGGACAAATACCCTACTCGATTTAAAAAATCAGGATGGCTTGCAACCGATTCAATGATGATTGGCTCTCCCGATTCGTAGACTTTACCTGTGATACCTTCCCCTGGTTGGTATGTCCCTTTATCGATTTCTTCAGGAGATAATCCTGAAGCCGCAACAATCCGTAGAAGCCCCTCTTCCTTATTAAATAAAACAATACTTCCTTTTTCCAATCGAAGAGATTTTTCCATCGTCACCATAATGGAATCAAATACTTCATTTTGATCTAAGGTGGAGCTAACCACTTTAGAAATTTCGATGAGCGTTGCCTGGATTTTTGTTCTCTGTTCTAAGCTACGAATGGTTTGCAGGTTTTTAAAAATCTGGCCAGCTTGATGAGCAAGAACACTTACAATTTCCAACATCTCTGCGGTAAATGCATTCAATCGATTTGAGTCGAGCGAAATGACTCCAATGATATCGTCTTCCACAATCATGGGAGCAACTAACTCAGACTTGATTTCTTCTTTGACTTGAATGTAATCAGGGTCTTTGGAAACATCATTTACGAGTTTTGCTTTTCCTGTGGAGGCAGCCACTCCCGTGATCCCTTGTCCAATTTTGAGTTTAGTTTCCCTTAACAACTGCTGGTTCATTCCACGAGATGTTACGGCGTCCAAAACCCCGTGTTTTTCGTCGATGAGCATGAGAGACCCAGATTCCACACCGCAAATTTGAATGCATCGGTCCAAAATCAATTCGAGAAGTCCATCCGGGTCTTGGGTGGAATTCATTGCAGTCGCAACTTCATGGATGGATTGGATGGGATTGAATTTTTTCACGCTCATAGTTCTTGCTCTTTAGTATTACGCTCTGCCTCGAAAGAATACAGAAAAACATTGTTGGTGACCAATACAGTATGCTTATTTATTAAACAAATAAACCATTTTTTAATCATATCTACCGACATCCTTCCGATTTCTGCAGAAAAAACAACATTTGCTTATAGATTAAGCATGAATCGTACCAGGTTTCTTCGATCTTGAGGAAATTCTTGTAGCTTATGAAAAAAGAAATCGAGTAACTTGGTTTAGGATGAACCGTGAGCCCACTGACGACCGGATTTGTTTGCTCTGTGCTGAATCCCAAGTTCCCAATGGGATCACAAAGAATGGGCGCTTTTTTTGCCAAACTTGTGATCGAGAATGGATTTTAGAAAAACGAAAAATCCCAAGGATTGGGAAAAACATCCTCTCTTCTCAGGAGAAAACAGAATTCCTCCTGGACAACCTTTCTTTATTCAACTCCTCCATGGGTTTAGAAGACTTAATGCAAAGGTTTACCGAACTTATCTCGGTCCGGCTAAAACGTGACAAAGTAGCAGTTTTCATCACCAATCTTGAGTTAGGTGAAATAAGATTAGTTTATTACTCTAGCCAGAAACGAACCTTACAAAGAGCCATCAACAGAATCGCCCTTGATTATGATTTAAGTTATGGAGTTTTAATTGAATCCATGGCAAAAGGCGAGCCGTGTTTTTATAAATTTACAGACCAAAAACATCCGTTTTACGAATTTTATTCAAAACTCACCGGAACCAAATCACAGTTGGTGATTCCTATTCTTTATGCGAATACAGCAGTGGGATTATTGACTATTGATTACGAAGAAGAAGATTACTCAGATTTTTTAGAAGACCAAGAAATATTACAACTAGTAGTTGGTCAATTTGCGGTATCCCTCAGGAATTCTCTGTTATTTTCTAAATCAGAAAATCAATCCAAGAACTTTCAAAGTCTGCACACAGCGGCACTCACGTTAAGCCAACTGTATTTAAACAATCATGATGAAATGATTCGAATGATTCTTCTCACTTTATCGGGAATAGTGGAGTCATCATTTACTTATTTAATGGAAAGTCAGAAAGGAGCTTCCAAAACAAAAATATTCAAACTCTACCGAGATTTAGAAAATTACCAAATCCATACAGAAACACAAATGATAGAAACGGATTCCATCGAATCTATCTTACAAATGAAAGAGACAATCGTCATGAATCCAACAGAACAACCTATTTTTCAAACCATAGGAATAAAAGGTAAAGAATCCATGATATTTCCAATCGTATTGGAAAATGGTACTCGCTGTGTATTTGTTCTCACAAAACAAGATAGTCGATTCCCACACGATGAAATAGAGGCTTTAAATGCTTTTATCTCATTAGCAAGAATCACTATGGAAAACTCCAACCTATACCAAAACCTTTCTAACAAAGAAAGACTGGAAAAAGAAATTGAAATCGCCAAGGAAATTCAAAGCACTCTTTTACCAAGAAAAGCCCCCGAAGCGGAAGGGTTTTCCTTTGGTGGTTTTATGGTTCCTGCCCGTGGAATCGGTGGGGATTATTATGACTTCATTCTATCACCTAACAGAAATGAATTGTTTATTTGTATTGGAGATGTGAGTGGGAAAGGTGTGGCTGCCGGTCTTGTTATGGCAACCGTTAGAACAATTCTTCATTCTCTGGTTCGTGTAAAAGATTCTCCCTGGGAAATTTTAAACGATATCAATAACTATCTTTATTCCAATTATAAAGAAGCAATCACCCCACGTTTTATGAGCCTGATTTTGCTTCGTTGGAATCTCATTACTGGAGAAGTCCTTTTTTCCGGTGCCGGGCATGGAAACTTCTATCACTACCATGCGGGGTTAAACTCCCTTTCTGTGATTGAAACAGAAGGTGTCATATTGGGAATCAAACCGGATATTTCCGAATTTCGCAATGAATCCAAACTAAAATTTGAATCTGGAGACACTATTTTATTATATACCGATGGAGTCACGGAAGCGCTGAATGCAAACGAAGTCCAGTTTGGGGAACAACAACTCAAGTCGAGTTTTCTCTCTTGTATCCAATTGGAGCCAAAAAACATCCTAGAGCGGATCTATGCGGAACTAAAAGAATTTGTCAAGGAACAGGAACAACACGATGATATCACTATGGTGGCTGTAAGGAAGATATGATCCCGGAAATTTCCACTTCGATTTCAAATCTTTTTGAGTTAGCCCTAGGCAGAATGGGGAACCGACTCCAAATTCTATGGGCAAAAAACAAAACTCAATTTCTCGTTTCTTATTCCGGAGGGAAGGACTCTTCCATTTTGGTTCTCTTTTGTCAGTATCTCAAAGAGAAATACCAAATCCCGTCTCCAATATTGTTTTATTTGTCTCACGGCATCCGTTCCATTGAATCAGAAGAAAAAGAGTTATTTCATTTTTTAGAAAAAACAAATTTTCCTTATTTTTTTGTAAAAAAAAAATCCCAAATCTTTCTCTTAAGCTAAAAAAAGGATTAGAGGAAACAGGTAGATTGGTTCGTTATCACGAACTAAAAAAAATTACCGATAAAAATCCATCCATCATTCTCACTGGACACCATTGTAAAGATTACACAGAATCTATTTTTTTACACCTAACGAGAGGAGGTGGAAAAAAAGCTTTTTACACTCTCCCTCCGTTTGACGGGGAACGTTTTTTACCTTTGGTTTTCTTTGAAGATAAAGAACTAGAACAACTCTATCAATTTGTTTCTAAACATATGCGAATTTTTGAAGATGAATCAAATCTAAATCCAGTTTATAAACGAAATCGCATTCGTATGGACTTACTTCCCATTTTAGAAAAAGAAAATTGGAACTTTCATAAAACTTATTGGAATTTTCATGACAGGTCCCAGTTAGATCTAAATTTTGATTTAAAACAGGAATCCGTTTCAAAGCCATCCCCTCATATTTTTCGAATCCCTCATGAAACTTGGGTTAGTCTTGGAGTAACCGCAAAAAAAGATCTTATTGATTTTCATTTAAAACTACTAGGTCACTATCCCCTATACAAGTCAGGATTTGAAAATTTTCATCTCCAATCAGAAGGAGAAAGGGCATTTTTAGAGAACAAAAATTGTTTTTTATACAAATCAAAGTTTGGTGATTTATTTCTTATCGATAAAAAGTCCCCCGCCTTCAAAAAAGCTGTCTCATTTCGAGAAGGTGAAAATTTATATATCGAATGGAATCAAAATAGGTTTAAACTATCTGACCCTCAAGAAAAATACAGTCTAGGGTCTTGGCATCATGGCCAAAAAATCCAAATTCGTTCAGGAAATAAGGAAATTTCAGAATGTATGCGAGAAAACGGAATTCCCTTCTTTTTAAGAACTTACATTCCCATTCTCTATTTTGACGGAGAACCTATCCAAATTTTATTTTCTCTGTTTTCCAAAAGCGAAAAGAATTATCCCAAACGAATCTATCTAGAAAGGTGAACTAGATGCATAAGTATTCTAAAGAAATTCCCTTTCCCGAAACTAAATTTTTCACTTCAATCGCCAATATTAATGAAAAAGAGGAATTGGACTCCGTACCATCCATAGCCTTTATGGGAAGGTCCAATTCGGGGAAATCAAGTTTACTAAACGCACTTTCCAATCATAGAGGACTTGCCAAAGTTTCAAGAACTCCAGGAAAAACTAAGCTAATCAATATTTTTAAAACAAAAGAGGGTTTTAATCTTATCGACTTACCCGGCTTTGGTTACTCAAAAGCATCACATAAAGAACATAAAGAAATGATGAAACTCTTGGAAGGATTTTTAAATTCTTGGAAACATCTAAAATTCTTATTTATCCTTTGTGATTCACAAAGAGAATTCCCAGAAGAAGAATTATCAACCATCGAAGTTGCCATGGAGAAAAAAATCAAACCAGTGGTGATCCGCACTAAAATAGACAAACTAAACCAAAGTGAACAACACCGTGTCAGAACGGAAATGGAATCTGCTATGAATGAAATAGGAATTCCGTTTCGAGTTTTTTATTTATCAGCAACTACAGGAAGGGGAATTGGAGAACTACGAGAATTTATTTTAGAGAATATGATAGATCAGACAAAGGTATCTAAATAATTTCCAACATTTGATTCTGTTTGAAGGTTCATCATTCCGAATAAATTGGATGTCATCATTTTACGGAAGTCGGTTAACAGAGCAAAGGTTTCCTTTAATTGTTCTTTCACGCGAATTAGCCTTATCTCTTCTTCTAATCGTTTTTTTTCAGATTCAATTTCTTTTAAACGTTCTTCTGAATGAACATCTGTAGATTTTTTCGTTTTTTCCGTTTCAAGCCTCGTCTCTAATTCTTTGATTTTAGATTCTAAATCTTTTTCATGAGACTTCCGTACCAGCTCTTTTGGGTCAGGTTTGGTTTTTTCCATCGATTTGGATTTTTTATCTTCATCTTCTTTTAATTGAAAAAGATCTTTGATAGACTTCCCATCAGAATAGGGAACAAGAGCTGGGTCTTCTTCCGATTGTGAATGCGGACGTGTCACGGCATGAGTTTCACCACTCACGGCCACCATTCGGCCATCTCTTAGTTCATAATTAATTTTTACTTGGACAGATTGAACCTCACGTCCTTCTCGAAAGGCTTGATTTTTGAATTCAGCCGCATGACCTAATTCATGAGAAATAACATGCAAAGCGGAGAGAGATTCAGGAGCACTTTCTAGTTGTCCATGTCCGACATAGTTCACCCTACGATCTTTCAGAAGATCGACATTCATACGACTGAATGGGGACTCATCTATTCTCATGGAAACCTAACCACCTAATGGGTACTTCGGTTTGTCTTAAGAAAATATTAGTAAGAAATTAGATTTTTGGAAAGCGAAAACTCTCCTGATGGGAACAGGAGAGTGGTAAAATGCAGAAATTAGGTCTTAAGGACCGGTGCGAATGCAACGGACATAATTTCTTTGCGTTTTGACGACATTCCTTTGGACTCCGTACGACTGTCTGTCGAAGGAAATGGCATAGGCAGTTTCCCCAGGAAGGTCCTCATGATTGGACCAAGCAGTCCAATAGTCTTCTTCTTGAGTGGAAGGAAAGAATTGGAGCGTTGCGGCCCGACCAGGAATCACCAATCGTTGGTATTCAATGGCGGTAGGAACACGCCAAGTAGCACCTAAATAATTGCTGTTTTGGCAAGCTGCATACAACTCACTTGTTCCAGCAATCCCGATGGAAGAAAATCCTTGGACCACTTGCGGGAATGCCACTGAGTTACAAGCATGAGTTTTGGAGTCACAAAATGCAACAGGTGCGGCACCAGCTCTGGCAGTATCGTATGGATTGAAAATAGAACCTTGTGGTGCCCCCAAACAATCATTAAATCCTGCACGATATACTTGGCCGTGCGTACATTTTTGCCAAACCAAATTGGCAACTGTATCAGTGATGGTTCCGTTTCCATTGTCACGAAGACTTTGGTTTGCGATGAGACCTGCGAAAAGTTGGTTGGTTTCTTCCGGGCTTAAACCGTAGACATCTTCTACTGGCTTCATTTCACAGTTCATGAAAAAAGATAAGACCAAAAGAGCGAAACAATATTGAATTTTTTTCATAATCTATGCCCTCCTAAAATATATGGTTAAAGTTAATGAAAGCTTGTCTATCTTCATTGGAAATTGCATAATCAACGTAGATAACAGTTGCTTGGTTCCAAGGAATTCTTAGACCAATACCTCTTGAGTGTTTGTAGTTTTTTAGGTTCGCATCTTCCGTACGATCCCATACTCGTCCCACATCGTAGAACGGAACCAATTGGAAGTCAAAGTGTTGTCCTCCAAATTCGGCCTCAGCAAACTTCCAACGAATTTCAAAGTTAGCAAATGCCATTGTTTGGCCAACAAATCGATCTTGTTTGTAACCGCGAATGGTTGTCCTACCACCTAACCCAGACTGATTGGTTTCTGTACCCCACATATTGCGGTATTCATAAAATGGTGCATCCCCATTGGTTTGGATCATGGTTCCACGAGCAGCGATCACAAACTTTTCCAAAATCTCAGGAGGTTTGTTTGTAAACCATTGCACAGGACTGATAAAAACACGGCCCGAAACTAAGTTTTTGTTAAATTCTGAAGTAGAACCAATCGCTTTTGTGGAGCGTTCATGAGTGTATTCTAAAAACAATCCACGGTTTGGATCTGGTTCAAAGTCACGAGTGTCATACACAATACCTGCACGGATGGTATTCGTATAACCTCCATTCATACCTCGAATCTTTCCATCCTTGTCATCCCGAGTAACTTTGGTTTCTCCTTGCGGAGTTCCAACAGTACGATCGATATCAAGAAGTCCTAAAATTCCATCAGCAGGGCCTAATTGAGCATCGTTATATTTCCCATCATAAGTTCGAATGATTTGTTTGGAAAGACGAACCCCTGTTACCGTACGAAGTGTTCCACCAAAGAAGGAATATTCACCGGAAGTACTAAAGTTGGGATTTTCAATATCATAACGATTGTATCTGTGATCACTGACAACAGGAGCTTCACCAACGCCGGCATCTCCAGGTCGACGATAGTTCAGATTGTTTTCGTAATCTGAAAATAGTGCGTTCCTTCTGATTTGACCACTTGGGTCATTTCTCTCTAAGTAAGAAAGAGGTTGAAGGGTATTTTCTCCAATTCCAAAATAAAGGGAATTCGGATTTCTATCATAGATTAAGTCGGCACGAAGTCTCCATTTTGTATCAAAGATAAATGGTGCATCCAAACTGAGCATGTGGTAAGGAGCTTGTTTGGTTGTATTAAAATATTGAGCAAATATTCGGAAACGATACGGAGTGTATTCAAACAAAGGAGACGACTTCGTCCCGTTGTAAAAATAGAGCACCCGTGCTCCGTATCCAATCCCCACGTTCGGATCGGAGTTGATGAGAGGAAGGCCGGTGAAATACCCTCCCTCTTTTTTAATCTTAAAGTCCCGCTCACTCAACCTCTTCTTTTCAGAGATTTCAAACGGAAGGTCCGTACGAGGTGCCCGTTCCTGAGCGAGAACCCCGTGAAAAAAGGAAAAAAACAAAAGAAGTGTAAAACTTCTAACTATATAATTGTACATTCTCAACCTGTTAGCCAAAGAAACTGCCTTATGGTGGGAAGTTTGAAAAATATGTCAAATAGATTCGAAAATTTATGTTTTTTCCGGTTCGATTCTGTGTAATATGATGAGCACCTCGTCTTGTTGGACAAGTTCACCTTGTGCTTTTCGAATTTCTTCCACTCGGCAAGCGTACGGTGCCTTAACAGCGTTCTCCATTTTCATTGCTTCCAAAATGAGAAGAGTCTCCCCAGGTTTGTGTTCCTGTCCCACACTAGTAGAGATTTGCACTACTTTTCCCGGCATCGGACTTTTGATTTCAGGGGATGTTTGTCCTCCACCTTCATACAAACGTTCGGTGAGTTTTCCACTCCATGTTTCTCCTTTCCAATGGAGGAAAATTTCATTTCGTACTTTCAGGTAATTTAATATAGATCCATCTAACATGGTTACAGATTGTAATGAATTTGTATTAGTGGATGAAATTTCTTCTTTGATTAAATTTTCTAGTTTGAACAAAAAGGATTTTGTTCCAAACCGTACTCGAACAGAGCCACCACTGACAAAAACAGAAGCAGGGCCCGACTTTGTTTCAAATAAATAATCCATGTTAGATGGTTTCCTTAGACCAAGGGTTGGCTGGTTCCTTAGAAGTAAAAAAGGTTCCACTCAAAGCTAATTTTAATTCTTCTTTGGTATTATCAGATAAAAGTTCAACTTCATTGTCAGCAATGAAGTGAGTTGAAACCTTTCCTTCTGCAAATTCTTTGGCTGATACCAATTTTTGCAAAAATTGAAGATTTGTCTTTGGTCCAAAAACTATTGTCTCCGACAAACATTCAATCAATCGTTGAATGGCAGTGATTCGATCTTCTCCCCAAACAATCATTTTTGCAATCATTGGGTCATAAAACATTGTGATCTCTGATCCGGAAACCACACCAGAATCAATTCGTAGGTAGTCTCTTGTCGGAAAAGATAAATGATGGATACGACCAATTGAAGGTAAAAAACCTTCTTTCGGATCTTCGGCATAAATTCGGACTTCCATCGCGTGTCCTTTTTGAGATGGAGTTTGTAATTGTGGCAATGCCTCTCCCTGACAAACTCGAATTTGCCATTCCACTAAATCAAGACCCGTTGTCATTTCTGTGACTGGATGTTCCACTTGTAACCGAGTGTTCATCTCAAGAAAATAAAACTCTCCTGATTCACCTAATATAAATTCTACGGTTCCTGCCCCTTCGTATTGCACTGATTTTGCGGCCATTACCGCTGCTTCAGACATTTTAATTTTTAAATCTGATGGGTATCTTGGAGCAGGAGTTTCTTCTACAACTTTTTGATGTCGTCTTTGTAAGGAACAATCCCTTTCGTGTAAGTGGATGATGTTTCCTTTTGTATCCCCAAAAATTTGAAATTCTACGTGTCTTGGATTTGTAATGTATTTCTCTAATAAAATGCGATCATCACCAAAAGCAGAAAGAGCTTCCCGTTTCGCGGATAAGATGCCCGCTTCCAATTCCTCAGGGGAGTTGATCCTACGCATTCCTTTTCCGCCACCACCAGCACTTGCCTTTGCCATAATGGGGTATCCAATTTTTTCTGCTTCTTTTTTGAATACAGAAATTTCTTGAGAAGCGCCTTCGTATCCTGGAACCACAGGAACTCCACTTTTTGCAACTAACAAACGTGAGCCGATTTTATCTCCCATCGCCTCAATGGAGTGGGGTTTTGGTCCGATGAATCGAATTCCATGTTTTTCTAATTGAGAAGCAAAGTCAGTATTTTCTGACAAAAATCCATAACCTGGATGGACTGCATCCGCACCTGTCGCTAGACAAGCCTTCACGACTTTTTCAACATCTAAATAGGATGAACGTGCATCTGTTCCCCCTAAAGAGAACGCTTCGTCCGCAGACTGAACAAATAGACTTTGTGCATCTGGATCGGAAAAAACAGCAACCGTCCTTATCCCCATTTTTTTTGCAGTGCGAATAACCCGAACCGCAATTTCACCACGGTTGGCGATGAGTATTTTTTGGATTGGCTTCATGTGAGTAGGATCAAAATTAATGTGCCGTGAAAATAAATCAACAGAAAGATAGGAAGTCGATTGACCATCTCCTTCGTCGGCATATTCTTTTTTTATTGTGAAACTCTTCCCTTCTCTCAGATTTTCGGATCGAATTTTCCTAACATATCTTTCTTTTGCATTTTTAACTCTTTTTCTACATCGCGTTCTATTTTTCGTAGTGTATTCATATCGATTAGAGGAGTTTCCATTTTTAGTTTTATTCAAAGCTTTTTTGATTGGCTTTCGATTTGATTGGGTTACCATTTCGATTTTGTTAGTTGGATTTTACCTTCTATCTCTTTGGGACAATGCCTCTAGATTCAAACCTTATCGGCAGTTTTGGATCATTACTCCTCTTGTGCTATATCCATTTTGTTTGATTCATTTATTTGCAGATTTATTGTATTTTGAAAATGCAAACAAACACATTGGATATGAAGCTATTGTATTTTTAGGTGATTTGGATGTTTTGATCTCTTCTGCCATTGAAGAGGCACCTTTCAAAATCTTTTTGTTTTTAATTTGTATTGGGCTGTATATTTTTGGAATTCGATATTGGTTTTCCAAACTCAAAATCTCAGAAAAACGAAACGAAAAAGAATCGTTTCGATCCAAATCACTCAAGGCCATTCTCTGGATTCTTTTTTTCTTTATTGGGCTTCGAGGAGGTCCTCAAGAATCTCCGTTACGTGCGAGTGAAGCCATTATCTCTGACGATTCTTTCATCAATCAACTTGCGTTAAATGGAATTTATACAACCATCAACGATTTCAAAAGCCAATCCATCCCCAAACATCTTAAAATGTCTGATGAAGATATGTTGGCAGTGGTTAAGGAAGAAATTTCTTATGAAGGTTCTGCATTTATGAATGATCCAGAGTTTCCACTGGTTCGAAAGATCCAAGGTATTCCGGGAAAAAAACCGATCAATGTTGTGTTAGTCATCCAAGAATCTTGGACAGGAAAATATGTTTGGCCAATCTCGGATGGAATTTGGCTAGGAAAAGAAGTTACACCGTTTTACAATAGTTTGGCGAAAAAAGGGCATAGTTTCCGAAAATTTTATGCAAACGGGGGAAGGACAAGCAATGCTTTACTTTCCATCCTTACCAGTGTTCCCGACAGACCTGGTCTTACGGCCATCCGCACTCCACAAATTCTCAGTCATTTCTCTGCCATTGGAAATTTATTCGCAGGGTTTGGATACCAAACCAGTTTCATTACCGGTGATGATTTAAAATTCGATAGTTTAGCTACCATCTTACCGCACTTTGGATTCCAGACTCTAATTGGAAAAGAAGACTTTCGAAAATCAGGAAAGTATAAAATTGGTGCATGGGGTTATGACGATGAACATCTTTACTCAAAAGCACTAGAAGAAATGGATCTTTATCAAAAAGAAAACAAACCCTTTTTAATGACCATTCTTACAATGACTACACATTATCCATATAAGGTGCCAGACTCAAAATATGAAATTTATAATTCTTCAGTAACAGATTTTGATTATCTGAATACGTATCATTATTCTGATTCTGCCTTGGAAACATTTATGAAAGAAGTACAAAAACGAAAATACTATGAAGACACAGTTTTTGTATTTGTAGGAGATCACACTCACCATAGGTATTTATCTTATTATGAAGACAGAATGGTTCCTTTTTTATTATTTTCCCCCAAATACATAAAACCAAAGTTAGATGAAAGAATCGCTTCTCAATTGGATGTCCTTCCTACGATTTTGGGAGTGGTCGGAAAAGAAACATACTTTGCTGGTTTTGGAAAAGATATGCGTGCCGCAAACGTAAAATCCGGTAGTACGTATTTTGCCTATGGTAGTGCTTGCGGCTGGATTGATGAAGAAAAAATTTTATACCAAAGTGTGGATGGAGACACTCAGTTTATTTTTCAAATGATTCCACCGTATGGGGAAGATCCGGCCTGTAACCCTAATCGTAAAAACTGCTTTCGCCAAACGATTAAGGCACGGGCTTTCTTTAATTTATCTTTAGAGCTCATGAACCGTAACTCAGTTTACCCTTTAGAGGGGTCTCTAAGGTACACCAGGAAATGAATCCACATACTTCACTTTGAAATCGGGAAAACTAGTGACAATCTGCACTTTAAAATCAGGGAAAGAAGTAACCTCTTGCCACTTACCGCAGTCAGAAGGAAAACTACTCACCCTTTGCACCTTTAAATCAGGAAAACTATCAACGATTTGCACTTTAAAGTCTGGGAAACTGGTCACAAACTGAACCTTTCCTGCCAATTTTTTTCCTTTAAAAGTGCAATCGGAACCAACTTCCCCCGCCCAAAGACCCGTGGAAAACAAAACAACAATCACCGAACCAACAATTTTATTCATATGCTCTCCCAATTTTTTAGAAATAAATTTTCGACTTAAAAATTGGGTTGTCAATCCATTTGTATTAATATTTGGATTCAAATATTAGGGAGAAATCTAAATATAAAGAGATACCTAACTAAGTTTTGTCCTTTCTGCCTCTGTCATGGCATCTAACTCTAGTTTCTTGGTATGCATCAAATTATATAAATACGTTTGAAATTCTTCCCAAGAAGTAAAATCTGTAGGATCGTGGGAACCCAAACCCAAATAACCTACCACATTTCCCTTTTGGTAGTTTTGGTAAGTGGTAACTCCAGATTTTAGAGCCACAAACACAGGGATTTTTTGATCAAAGGCAATCTTCACCATTCCTTTTTTTAGGGGAAGGATTTCTTCCGAATACGTATTTTTCCCTTCCGGGTATACAATGTACGAAGTTGTTTTTAAACCTTCAATTAGGTTTTTTACGGAAATGGCAACAGACATGGCCTTTGAGTTATCAAAAACTTGGGAACCCATAGCCACCATCCACCAATAAGCAAACCATGCTTTTTTAATGACCTGATTTGCCAAAAATGGTTTACGGATCACATAACAATCATAAGGAAAATCCATCTCGTTAACATGGTTTAAAAAAATCATATGTCCTTTTTGTGGAACATCGATTTCGTTAAATACGATGAGTTTCGTTTTTGTAATCTTTAGAACATCCTCAGCCCAAATTTTGGTCCCTTCCAAAAACTCTTTGATACGTGCTTCTTTATTCCCTGTGACTGAACGATAGATCCCTCTGATCAAATAGGGACTTGCTTTACCAAAAACAAGAAGGGTGATTCTTAAGTAAACCTTCATCACCAAACGCCCGTAGTGGACACTCAGTCCATGTAAATTTTTCTTAATGAGATCGTCAACGACCGGAATTTTCGCCATAGCAACAATTAGACA
Source organism: Leptospira meyeri (assembly GCF_004368965.1). Lineage (NCBI taxonomy): Bacteria > Pseudomonadati > Spirochaetota > Leptospiria > Leptospirales > Leptospiraceae > Leptospira > Leptospira meyeri. The sequence goes on from NZ_SORO01000001.1 coordinate 1,791,219, forward strand.
AAAGAGGTCATTCTGTGGAAATAAAAAAGCCCAAGAAAATTCTTGGGCGTCAGTATCTGGAAACGGTGTTAGATAACGTTTCTTATTGTTGCGGAGTGGAAGTAGCTCCAGCGGCAGGTTTTGTTGGGACATTTAATGCTTTTTTGCGTTCTTGGTCATACTTCATGAACACCATATTGTTTGAGTCCAAATCGTATACGCGACCTCTTACGTCAGCATGGTCCACACGGTATTCTTCTGGAACACGAACGTCAAACATTGCTTGGATTCTATGATCAAATTTGACATATGGGTTTTTTGAAAAATCATATGTAACGCCATCAACCTTAACTGGTTGGCCTTCCACAGTGGCACCGTTTTCATCTTTGGATGATTCTGATTTTGCTTGGGCATTGTTCAGGTAATAGTTGTCATATGGGTATTTCAACTTATAGATGTTAATTGCATTTGCTTTGGAATCGCGAGCAAGGTTGATCGCACCAAAATATAAATCAATCCGATACTTTCTGTGAGATGGTTGAAGTTTTTGGTGTTTTTCTAGATTCTTTTCCACTTTCAAGGCATTCGCTCTTGCTTCTTTAGCAAGACCTAAGTGTTTGTAACCTAATTCCAAGTTTTTCTCAATGTCATATTTATTATAACTGTAGTGAGCTTCTTTTGGATCATACATACGGCGTGAATACGGAGCTTCTCTTGGAATGTCCATCACGTCTTGACGAAAGTAAGATCCTTTTCCATATTCAATGGAAATATCAAGAAGGGCCTTATCCATAGGATTGTTTGGATTTTTTCTTTCCATGGCCGTTTTCATCATTTCTTCTGCACGTAAAATGTAGAGTTGTGAAAGTTCTTCCGTCATTTTTTCGATACCCAATTGGCATTCCAGAAAACGTTGGTAAGCAGAAGGAAAGTTACCTTCGAAGTGGTACTGTAAACCTTCTTGGTAAATCCGTTTGGCTTCGTTGTATTTTTTCATACGGAAACCTTCTTTCCCTTCCGGAGCATTGAGTTCCGTCGGTTTTCCTTCTGGATCTTCTCCACGGAAATTTTTTACAATTGGCTCTAACTCACGTAGATAAGTTAGAAGTTCAATGCGTTTGTGATATGATTTACTAGAGACTGATTCTGCAAACACAGGTGCCTGCATCAAAAGACTCGTCATGAGAATAAGAAGGGATTGTTTCATTGCGCTGCCGTTCATTCCGTTTCCGTACTTTCCTTCCTTGAAAGAATCTTACAAGTAATTTCGGGGTGGCCCCTGTGAGTATTATCGGAGATTTCTGATATTGGATTGACAGATTGTATTTTAAAATTGAGCCTTTTCCTAGATTTTTCCTATGTCCCTAGCCGCTGCCCAGTCCAAAAAAGTATCTTTTCGCGCCAAAGAGTCCACAGTCTGCCCGATTTGTGATGAAAATCACCAAAAGGAACAAATGTTTCAGGGTGGTGGCCGACTCATCGCCGGGAAGTTGGCTCAGGATTTACGTCGTTTATACGAAAAAAACAAAAAATTTGGTCGTGTGAGTCCTCTGGATTATGTCATGACAGTCTGTCCTCGTTGTTTGTATTCTTCCTTCCCCAAGGATTGGAATTCTTTGAACCCCGCTGACAACGAAGCCATTCGAATGGCTACAGATGCTCGCAGAAGTTATATTGAAAAAATCCTTGGACCTCTAGATTTTACTCAGGATCGCCAAATTGTGTTAGGTGCTGCCTCCTATTTACTTGGGATGGACTGTTACCAACTTCGCGGTGCAAGCGTTGCCCCTACTCCCAAAAAGGCCGTCTGTGCCATTCGTGCTGCCTGGTTTTTCTCAGACCTTCACGATGAGTTTCCTCACATTGGATATGATAAAATCAGAGACTTACTCTACCAAAAAGCAGCGGTAATCTACGGTTATACACTGGAGCTGATGCAAAACGGAAACGAACCTGTAGACCAAGCTGCGGGGATGTTAGGTCCTGATACAGATAACAACTGGGGATTTGATGGAGTCATTTATCTCAATGCATTCTTAACAAAAAAATTCAAAGACCAAATGGCACCAAAACCAGAAGACCAAGTTTTGTTATTGTCTCGGGCCAAACGAACACTCGCAAGATTGTATGGTTCGGGAAAGGCTTCCAAAGGAAAACCTGGCCCTATCGTAGAAATGACTCGCGAATTGTATGATGAGTACAATACCATTTTAGAAGCAATGGGAGGCGAGAAGTAAGGGTTTGCCCAACTACGCTCTTCTCGTCGAATTCGACGGAACACATTTCTATGGTTGGCAGAAACAAAAAAATTTACCAACAGTCCAGGCTGCCATTGAATCTGCACTTTCCATTATCTTAAATAAAAACCCCGCCTCACGATTGTCAGTTGCTGGAAGAACAGATACTGGGGTTCACGGGCTTGGCATGGTATGTAATTTTAAAACAGAATTTCCCATTCCCAACTTTCATAAACTGCTCGTATCCATCAATGCCCTCACTCCCAAAGCGGTTTCTGTCAAAAATGTAATTGAGGTTCCAGCAGAATTTCATTCTAGGTTCAGTTGTACTGGAAGAGAATACATCTACAAAATTTATTACAGTAAATATGAAAGTAGTTTTATAGAAGGTAGGGCCTTCTGGGTCAAACACCATGTCGATTGGGATTTGGTAGAAAACCAACTCACAAACCTTGTGGGAGAAAAAGACTTTCGGTCCCTCACCAAAGCAAAGTCGATGGCGGGTAAACGGGCAGTCAGAGAAATCTTTGACATTCGTTTGGAACGATTGACACCAGATTGGATCCAAATCCGAATCCGGGCAAATGGATTTATGCACAATATGGTTCGTATTACAGTAGGAACTTTACTAGACATCGGGAAGGGACGTTGGAAATCTAGATCCATCGGCTCTATTTTGGAAGAGAAGAACCGTTCGACGGCAGGAATGACACTCCCGCCGGATGGACTCTATTTCGTCCGTGCATATTACGAAGATTATCCGGAAATTCATGAATTGTATCAAATCGCTCTTCCTTAGCCTATTTCTTGCTCTCACTCTTTTTTCCGGTTTTCTTTCTGCACAAACCCTAGAAGAATACAATAAACGCCGGTATGAAATCGGTGGTTGGGTGGGTGCAGCCAATCCTATGCCAGGAACTCCCACAGTTCGTGTGTTAGAGACAACTCTTGGTGGGGGTTTTTATGCCCGGATGCCATGGCCTTGGATTTTTTATACAGAAGTGGGTGGATCCTACGCTGTTTTCCTCTCTAGATCAGAAAGAGCTCTTACTGCCATGCCTCTTTATGCAGCTTTGGCCTATAAAATTCCAATTGAATTGCCCATTCAATTTTTTATCAAAGGTGGTGGTGGGTCATCTTATGTAGTAGCAAGGCCGTCTGATACGGCCCGTTGGAATCCTTCCGCCTTCGCTGGGTTAGAAGCCAGTTTTATTGCTGGTCGTAGGATCCGAATTGGGGTTCGATTGGATTATCACAAGATTTTCGAAACACAACTAGATGTGCCAAACCAATACCGATATCCTCTTTCTAGTCCTTACGACGACCCGCGTTTACAGAATCCTGCAAACTACACCTTGCAGAACGTGGACTTTTTCTATTTCGGTCTAACGGTAGGAGTGTTATTTTAGTGAAGTCGTCATCTCTAAAACTTTTTATCCTAATCCTAAATGTTCTTATTTTTATTCATTGTAAAACCAAACTAGATTTAGGTGAGGAATCAAAACTTCCGGTAATCTCTACTCTATTCAATAACAGAATGTTATTGCTCCTTAAAGGAACATATGCCACTGACAATCCACTCGATTGGGCTGAACTCAATAATGGAACTGGCGATTTGTATGTAGACTCGCAGGGGGATGGACTTGATCCCGTCATGACTTTGGTTAACCAACCCAAAGCAGGAAATGTTCCCATCTTTTTGGATATTGGAGAAGTAAGAATTTCAAGTAAGTATCTGAAAGGTCTGAACGAACTCACACAGATTCGGGATACTGTTGATTCAAATAAATTCTGGGACTATATTGCGCCTAACAGACAAGTATTTTGTACTGTTACCTATTCTTTTGATAACAATACATGCACGGAAAGTAACGGAATTCTAAAAGCGTCTGATTTTTTTAATGGGATTGGTGCGCAGTTTCCTTCCAACGATCCATCCTCACAAACAGAAAGTTGGGAATCGGCATTGTTAACTGGTCAACCATGGCTTGGACGTCAGTATTATTATGCTGCCATTTATTTTCGGTCTCTTGTGACTGGTTATGCCCTTGATGCAGGAATCCCAGTGACAGGTCGTTTTGATAACAGACCCATTGTCAATGGCCTGAACATTGTCCCGCGAAACAACTATGTGGCGGGAACCACATCAGCTGCCAAAAGCAGCATTGTTCCTAAAATGTTTCCTGCTTTGTATACCCAACTCCCGACCCAAGCAGATATGCAAATTCGGGATGGATTTGATCCTTACATCTTAGAAGTAAGAATCAATCTAAAAGAAAATTTGATGTTACACTCTTATCTCACCAGCCGATCAACAGTTGTCACTTATGTGGGTGTGAGTGACATCTTCTTTGACCATAAAGGGGAAGGTGACGCAGGTGGAAATATATTGACAAGGGCCCGAGTCATTTATCCAGAGACGGCATCAAGCCTAACTATTTCTGGAGGCGGGAACTCTTTGTTACATTATTATGGGATCTTTCGCTCGCAAGAAACCGAATTTATTAATGTTTTACCTTTAGCAGCAACCCCTGCCAAACAAGGTGCAAAAATAAAATATCTTAATCCAGGTACTTACAAAGCTGTCTGTTTAGGAGATTTATCTAAACAGGACGGTTACCCGGACACTGTAGTACGAGAGACTACATTTAACATTCCCGAGTATCCGTTCAGACAAACATATAACATTGATTTGACATGCCCCTAGTAAAAAAATAGTTTCTCTTTTCAATTTTACTTTTTCTCTAAAACCGTTTTCGATGAAGTTGGTAAAAGTACCAATGATATGAAAACGATTCTGCTCAAACTACGCACCCTCTTTTCCAAGGATTCCCACCTCCATGGGGAATTGCAGTTTCCAATTCGATACAAACTCCTTCTCATTACCTCGGTTGTTTTGCTGATCTCCATGTCTGGGATCATCTTTTTGGCATCTTATTTTTTTAGAAAGGACAGTGAGGTTCGGGTAAAAGAAAACAATATCAAAATCAATGAAATCCTATCTCTAAAAGTGAAGTCGGATTTACATTCGATGAAACAAGACGTTCATATCACAGCATCTGCCATTCTTAGAAACCCTGGCTCTGCCAATGCGATCGCCAAAGAATTGTTTGAGGAAGACCAAAATTTTCTATTGATCGGTGCTTATGATGCAAGTTTAAATCCAAAATTTGAGGCACTCAACGATGCTTTTTTACAAAAGTATGATTACCAAAAATCAGAAGTGAAAGGATTACTAAAAAATATCCAACCCAAGTTAAAAAAATCTTTTGGTGGAACTACAGTGATCTGGAATGCAAGTCCACATTTTCGCCACCCCATCCTTTGTTTGAGTTTCCCTCTATCGGAATCCAAAGACACGCACACAATACTTGTAACCTTAGTCAAACTTGATAGCCTACTTGATGCCTTCCAAACCTCAGGTCCCGTAGAAACTTTTTTAGTCAGCGAAGATGGAAGTGTACTCGCCCATCCAGATGCCAAAGTTGTTTTATCTGGCATTAACCTTAATGACCTTCCCATTGTAGAAAGGATGAAAAAATCGACAGTGGACAATGGACAATTTCGATATGAAGCCAAAGACGGAGTTTCTTATCTTGGATCTTTCAAAAAACTTGGATTAGGTGGTGTTGGAGTCATATCACAAGTTCGCGAAGCAAAAATATTTGAAGAAGTCAACAATATCCAAAAACGAAATGTTTACATATTAATTGTTTCACTTGCTCTATCTTTTATTGTAGTTTATGTTTTTGCAAAATCTTTATCAACACCCATTTTAAAATTGGTGGACGCTTCGGAAGAAATCAGAAGGGGAAATTACCATATTGAACTTCATGCTACCACACATGACGAAATTGGAACGTTGACCAAATCGTTTGTGAGTATGGGACGAGGATTAGAAGAACGGGAAAAACTAAAAGATTCCTTTGGTCGATTTGTGAACCAAGACATTGCTGAATTAGCAGCCAAAGGGCGACTCTCCATTGGGGGTCAAAGAAAATATTGTACAATTTTTTTCTCAGACATTCGAAGTTTTACTGCGATTTCAGAGAAACTACAGCCGGAAGAAGTTGTGGAATTTTTGAATCAGTACATGACAGAGATGGTGAAATGTGTACAAGAAACAGGAGGGACGGTAGATAAGTTTATCGGAGATGCCATCATGGCAACTTGGGGAGCCCTTCGCGATCATAAACAACATGCAAAGTCCTCCATTGAAGCAGCTTTAAGAATGCGGGATAAACTCATCGAGTTCAATAAAGGTAGGGGAACTGTCAAAAAACCCATCATCCAAATTGGCTGCGGAATTAATACTGGTTATGTGATCGCAGGACAAATCGGAAGCGCCGATAAAATGGAATACACTGTCATTGGAGATTCGGTTAACCTTGCTTCTCGAGTTGAATCTCTCAATAAAGAAACCCATACGGATATTCTCATCACAGAAACAACATACCAAGAAATAAAATCTGACTATCATGTCATTAGTATGGGAGAAATTGAGTTAAAAGGTAAATCCAAAGCTCAAAAAGTATATGCCGTGCTTGGAAGAAAATCTGATCCCAATTACCCAAAAAACTTAAGCGAACTGCAAAAGTTAGTTGGAATTACAGTTGTGAAGAAGGGGAAAAAATGAATTTAGACAAACGAGACCGACTCGTCTTATTCACCCTTTTAGGTGTTGCTATCCTTTTTTCTATTTTGTTTTATTTAGATTTGAATCGAAAAATTGGAATTGGAGATCGCGAAGTAGTAGGAACCATATTTTTCAAAAACAATATTGTTCAAAGAAAATTTGAAGATGAAGTAATTTGGGAAAAATTAGAAAACAATAGCCCACTCACAAACAAAGACACAATCCGTTCGGAAGCATTTTCTGATGCACTCATCCGCCTGAAAGATGGAACAGAAATCAATATTGATGAAAACTCAATGTTTAACTTAGATTTGACTGGAGAAGAACCAAACCTTGAGTTTAGTGAAGGTTCATTAGAAGTTAAAAAAAATGATTCCAAACCAAATCAAATTAAGATCACAAGCTCAGGTAGTGAAATTAATGTGGATTCAGGGAATGTAAAAATAGAAAAAACAAAAGAACGAGAACTTAGTTTATTTGTTGAAAAAGGGAAAACTACAGTCAAACACCAAGACGGAAAGTCTGTTTCTGTAGAAGAGGGCAAAAAAGCGGAATTCAAAAAAACAGGAATCGAAATTAAAAAAATTCCTGTCGTTTTGATTTCTCCAACTTCTCAAAAGTTATTTTATGCTGAGCCAGACGAAGTATCTGTTCTTTTCCAATGGAAAACTGAATCCGGGTACGGAGACCCTGTTTTGGAAATTTCCAGGTCACCTAACTTTCAAATGACGTTAATCAATGAAAAAGTAGAAGGTAACCAAAGTTCATTTCGACTAAAAGAAGGAACTTTTTATTGGAGATTAAAAGTTAAAAACAAAGTCGATTCAGGAATAGAATTTAGCGAAACAGGTAAGTTCTTTGTTACAAAACTGGAGTCCTTCCAAGGAGAATCGCCTGAGTCGGGATCTATCATTCCTTTTGTTCAAACCTTTCCACTCGTAACTCTTAGTTGGACAAAACTCACAACTGCCAACTCTTACCAGCTGATTGTATCCAACTCGCCTAAACTCACAAATCCAATCAAACAATTGGAAACCACTGCCAATCAAATTTCTTATGATGATTTAAAAGAGGGAACCTATTATTGGAAGGTAATTGCCAAGTCTTCCTTTTCGGATACAAAAGATAGAAGTAGCCAAGTCCAATCTTTTATTATCAAAAAACAAAATACGGTTCCAACACCGAAATGGATGAGACCTGCTAACGGATCGGAAATTTCATTGGATGAGATCAAACAAAACCAGGCTATTTTGATTTGGGATGGAAATGCAGAATTAAAATCTTATCAGTTGAAAATTGCAAAAGATTCCAAAATGACATCAATTGTTTTTACAGAAGAAACAGCTTCCAATTTTCTTGTACCCAACTGGAACAGTTTAGGAAAAGGAACTTTCTTTGCAACAGTCACAGGAAAATCAAAAGAAGGAAAAGAGACAGAAACTTCTGCCCCTCTCAGTTTTACCGTGGTGGACCAGAAGAAAAAACTAGATCCTGTCGAAGAAATTACATCTAATAAGCCAGATCAAAAATTAGATCCTAAACTGGAAATGATGTCTCCGAATGGAACAATTGTTCAGATGAAAGGAAAATCCAGTTTGGATTTCCAATGGAAAGTAACAGGTGTTACGGGAGAACGATATGATTTGGTATTGTATCAACATAGTGGAGACAAAAAAACAGCCATCTACAAAATTACAACCAAAGATTCCAAACATAGTTTAAAAGATTTAAGTATCCTTGATGAAGGATCTTTTTCCTGGGATTTAAGTGTTTATAAAGATACAACTTTGTTATTTTCTAAAAAAGGAAGTTTTATCTTAGCTTTAGATCAATTTAAGTCTTTGAAACCTTCTGATATTGAATTCATTTCTCCAAAACGCTTGTATAAAGAAAAAAGATGAAACTAAATACAAAACATTTTATCATTATCTTTTGGTTTGTTTCTTTTTCCGTTGGAGCACAAGACGGAACTAAACTCATCGCATGGAAACCAATACCCGATGCAAATGGTTACCAAATCCAAATCAAAGAAAAAACTGGGAAAGTTGTGATTGATAAAAAAATCGAAACACCATTCCACTCTATTGAAGAACTCCCATCTGGTGTTTATCTTGTCCGAACTGCACCCTTAAACCTCTTCAAAAAACCAGCGGTTTGGTCTGTTTGGAAAGATTTAGAAGTCATTATCTCTGAACCACCCAAAGTTGTCATTGAAGACGAAAAACCTATCATCCTTCCAAAATCAGAATCTAAAGATGAAAAAACCATTTCAAACATAACGATCGAAGGGGAACATTTTTTAGATGCAACGAAAGTGGATCTGACAAAAAAAGAAGAGTCTCTTCCTATCCTTAGTAAAGAAGTAAAATCACCAGAAAGAATTGATCTGAAAGTTGATACTACTGATGCAAAGTCTGGGCCATATGATTTGACAGTAACCAACCCTTACCAAAAACCAAAAGTAGTTTCTAATTTTGTAAAAGTAGAAGAACCAAAACATAATTCAGGAACTGATGCTAAAGATGAATCCCCATCATCTCTTTCTTTGAATACCAAAGACAGTTCTGGAATTAAAAAAACGAAAGTATCAATTCCGAAAGGTAAACCGTTCCGCGATTTTACATATGAAGAGATGCTCGCATTTTTAGAATCTGATGTTGCAATCAATTGTAAAAATACAAAAGTCCCAGCATTGACATTAAGTGAATGCCACAAAACTTATGTTATATTAAACTTTTCGAGCGATGACAATCTTTCTGTATTTGAATTTTATAAATTGATCAGCGAAAATGAATCGGATCGAACCAGTGCGTATTTGTACTTTAGCAAAAACTGTTCTCCCAAATTCCGACCCGCCTTCGAACGGATGGAACTGCAATGGAAAAATCGAATCAATCTAGACCCGGATGAACGCCAATCATTACTCCAAGAATTGACTAAATTTCGAAGTTGTTCTAGGTAAATTCCTATTCTTTTGCTTGTAAGGAATCGCTTTTTTTAGTCCTATTAGGAGAATGAGATATTCTTTGATTGCATCGGTTGGAATCACTTTGGTCACAATGCAGGCCCTACATTCCGAACCATCCGTTCTGAGCCAAAATGTGAAAGAAGTCACAACAAGAATTCAAGATTTGGCCCTTTATCCTACTCTTTCTAAAAAAAGACTATATGGTGCTGTTGCCAAAGGCGGTGCCATTCGATTTGATCTAAAGGCTGGAGAATCATCTCCTCAATCCATTGGCATTGGCGTGGCCACTGATGGAAAATTAAAAGAATGGGTTCTCACAGTATATTCAGGCAATGGACAAAACGAAAATCCAACTATCCTAAGGAAAGAAAAGATCGAGGGAGAAACGCAATGGGTTTTTGAATTATTGGCACCACCAGAAGAAATTACAGTGGAAATCCAAAATCTAAATTCCGATACCCATGTCTCCGTAGTAGAAATAGTTCATGGTTATTATTATGGATACTCAGTGGATAAGGAAAACAACAACAAACCTCAACCACAAAATCCTACCAAACCAAATCCGACCGACCCAGAAAAACTTTCACCCAATGATATTCAGAATCGAACTGAATTCTATCGAGCTCCTTTTACAAAGGATTGAATTAAATTCTTAAAAATAAAATCCGTATACTCATCATAGCACGTCGGTGACATATGGCCTGCATCACTAAAATTGTTGCAGGTATAATTTGCATCATCATTCATATTCCAAAACGGAACTCCATTTTGTTTATGGTATTCGATCATTCTTGGATACCAATCATGATACACAGTGTCCTCTTTTCCATTACCTACAGATACTTTTAGATTGCGAATGTGATCCATGTAAGGCAAAGACAAGCGAACCCAAATGACTGCCGAAGGAACTCCAAGTTCTTTTGCTAACTGCAATGATTGGTTTGTAAAATTTAAAACCTGATCTGAAAAATGAAATGGTACTAAATAGGAATGAAAATCCCCAATAGCAGATTTTTTTAATAACTCGGGAGGAAGCACTGACTGGTGAGTTCCCGGAGTCATCGCAGACCCTTTTCCTTTATTCAAATTTGCCATCAAACTATTACGTAATTCACGGTAAGGATACAAAAAGGCTTCTTTGTTTTTTGCACGCACCAGAATGACTTCCAATTTAGGTCGGTATTGATACGCACGGAACATTCTCTTGGCGATAAGAGTTGAAATATCATCTGTCGAAAATAATGAAAAGTGTTTCAATACAAAAGATACATTTAATCCATTTGTCAAAGTTTCATCTACTTTTAATGTAGCAGAAGAATTATACATTTCGACGGAATGATCGAACAAAAAGAAATCAGGTTTTACATTGTCTTTATGAAACTCTTCCATCCATTGCAATACATAATCAGGTTTTCCACCTGGGACAGAAAAATTAAACATTACCCAACCTGGATATTTTTTATGAATGTATTCGTTATCAAACAACAAGGCGCGGGAATTACCAAAGTAAACCAAAACTTTATCTCGATCTTTGTTTGCTAAATAAACTTTTAAATCCTCATACAACTGATGTTTTTGTATGTAATTTATATCGGAAAGTGACTTTGAAAAATAAGTATGTACGTTTTCGAGAAGTAATAATTTATCTAAACAAAAAGTAAGAAATACAACTAAAAAAGGGACAAACAAATATCTGTTACGAATTAAATCCACAATGTCTCCTAAAAACGATAATAAATAAATTCTCCGCCATCTTGAGAGAGAGTAGCGAGGAGAAAGATAGTGACAATGCCAAGCACGGGAACAAGCCATACATCATGTTTGCGGATACGATCCCAATACTCTGGAACATATTGGATGTGATGAAAAAATAATAAAGCAATGGAAGTATAAAAAATTCGTTCTAGGTTTTCAATATGTTGGAATCGAAATGAAGAACCACTTCCTAAAAGTGAAGTTGCAGAAACTAACCACTCATTCGAATCACCAACAAACATAACTTCTAAACTATGGGAAAAGTGAGTAAAAATTCCGTGGAAGTGTTCCACCATATTAGTTGCATTGTTCGAACGAAACATTAGTCCCGAAATAGAAAACAAAACAAAAACAATCAATGCTTTGATTACCATGAGAAATTTGTTTTTTTGGGGAGTCAATTTCCAACCAAGATTATCTTCTAAATATCGTTCTCCAGCAAGAATCACACCCCAATAAAATCCCCAACAAATAAAAGTATAATCGGCCCCATGCCAAAAACCACCGAGAGTCATAATGATGATTAAGTTTAAATAAGTGCGAAGCTCCCCTTTACGTGAACCACCCAATGGGAAATAAATATAATCTCTTAACCAAAAAGAAAGAGTAATGTGCCAACGTTTCCAAAGTTCTCTTCCTGATGTGGAGAAAAAAGGTGCTTTAAAGTTTTCTGGTGTTTCAAATCCCAAATACAAAGCCACAGATCTTGCCATGTCGGTGAGTCCAGAAAAGTCACTGTATACTTGGATCGCATAACAGATCCCGGCGATGAACAAGGAAAAAGAATCATACTCGGCAGGAGAACCAAACACAGGCGAGATGGTGAGTGACATAGGATCAGCCACTAGAACTTTTTTTACAAGGCCAGACATTAGTAAATAAGAAGCACGATACATCTTTTCTTTATTAGGAGTCAGTTTGTCCAGATTTGGAAAAAAATCAGACATCCGCATAATAGGCCCTGCAATCAAAACAGGAAAAAATGCCACAAATAGGAAATAATCTTCTACCCGAACCAATGGTTTCGATGAATCGCGGTAAGTGTCTACAGCAGCTGCAATCACTTGAAATGTATAAAAACTGATTGCCAGTGGTAAAGCAATGTGGATGAGATCAGGTACTTGTTTAAAGAACGGATAGTTAGTTAGATCAGCAAGAACCTTACTGAAAAAATAAATATATTTAAAAAAGCCTAAGTTGATGAGATTGATTGCGACTGTAAAACCAATCCAAAACTTTGTAGGACTTTCCTTGATTTTACGATACAGAAGATAATTGATACCAATGACAATAAGAAAATGAACTGTTAGTGCTAATGAAAAATAAGCATAAAAACAGATTCCTGCAAGTAACAGGAAAAACTTTCTAACCTCTTTTGGGATGACCCAATAGAGCAAATAAACAACGGAAAAAAAGATTAAAAATGGGATTGAATTGAACAACATATCAAGGAAGGAATTGTCTCTCCCAGTAATCGGTTTCTGAACTTGGTGTCAATCCTTCTTTCAGGTGGTTAAATTCCGTTTCGTCCTCTTCTGTTTCCCTTTTCAGCCACTCTGCATAAAATTCTTCCGAACTCATTCGTTTGGCTCGAATCCTTCTTGCAAAACTAATGATCTCTTTATCGGAAGATACCACCAAACATTGCGAAGGTACTGGACATAAGTTTAGGTATCCAATGATGAGTTCATCAGCTTTTTTTTCATGACTGTAATGAAGGGAAAAATCACCTATTTCTTCTGAATAACAATCGGATGTAAAATCCTTCTTTCCATCAAAAAAGACGAGAACTTTCGTTTGTTTCTTTTCTGAATAGAATCGTTTTAAATGGGTAAGTAACCCATCCCGGGCATCTTGTAAGCGGTATTCCCCCAAACAAAAAGCCAAATCAGGAAATTTATACATTAGATTCATCCCGTCGATCAGGATTCTCTCATTTACGGGCACAACCCTATTGAAACCACTTGCCAGATTCGATTAAACCAAAAAAACGTAAACATGGGGAAAAAAATAATCATCGTCGGTGCCTCGAGTGGGATCGGAAAAGCCATTGCAGAAGCAGAATTGAACGCAGGAAATTCCGTGGTCCTTTTGGCAAGAAGGGAAAAACCATTAGAGTCCATTGCTAAAAAAGCAAATTCATCCAAAGAAAAAAGGGCCTTTCCTTTGCCCTTTGATGTGACAAAATTTTCCACAGCAGAAAAAACATTTGGGAAAGCTGTCTCTCTCCTTGGGGGGTTGGACGAAGTGTATTTTGCTTCTGGAGTGATGCCCGAAATTTCTCCTAATGAATACAATACGACCAAGGACTTAGAAATGCTAAATGTAAACACCTTAGGTGCGATTGCTTTTCTAAATCCGGCTGCAACTTATTTTACCAAACAAAAGTCAGGGAAAATTGTCGGAATCTCTTCTATCGCAGGGGAACGTGGCCGAAAGGGAAATCCCGTTTACAATACATCCAAAGCTGCACTTAACACATATTTGGAAGCACTTCGCAATCGTTTGTCTGAATTCAATGTCCAAGTAACAACCATTAAACCAGGCTTTGTTTTTACTGAAATGACAAAGGGACTCAAACTCCCAGAAAAAGGATTACTAAAGGCGATCACTGCAGAAGAAGCCGCAGAAAGGATTCGCAAAATCGTTGCTAGTGGTAAAGATGAAGCATTTGTTCCAGGCATCTGGGCTCTGGTTGGTCTTATCATTCGCAACATTCCCAATTTTATTTTTAAAAAACTGAGTATATAATTATGGTCGCAAAAAAAACAAAATCCATTCCTGAAATTAAAGTTCCTAAAAAGGAAAAAGTGGAAGCATGGGGGATGAGTTCTTTTTCTCAATCTCCCGTATTTCGTCCAGAAACGGAAGAAGAAATCAAAGAACTCTTTATTTGGGCCAATCAAACAGGCACCAAAGTTGCGTTACGCGGCGGTGGATGTAGTTATGGAGATGCTTCTACTAATACAGATGGAGTTGTTTTAGATCTAACTCATTTTAATAAAGTTTTAGATTTTAACCTAAAAACTGGTGTGATGACAGTGCAGTCAGGTGCAAGAATCAAGGATCTTTGGGAAACTGGAATCGAAAATGGTTTTTGGCCACCAGTAGTTTCGGGAACGATGATGCCAACACTTGGGGGAGCACTTTCCATGAACATACATGGAAAAAACAACTTCAAGGTAGGAACCATTGGTGAACATATCAAAGAGTTTACCTTTCTTACGGCCAAGGGAGATATTCTAGTTTGTTCTCCTAAAAAAAATACAGATTTATTTTATTCTGCGATTTCCGGCTTCGGAATGTTAGGTTGTTTTTTGACAGTCCAAATTAAAATGAAACCAATCTACGCTGGAAAAATGAAAATTGATCCAGTTTATGTAAGGAACTTCGATGAGTTATTTGCTTATTTCGAAGAACATTATAAAACTTCTGATTATTTAGTTGGCTGGATTGATGCTTTTGCCTCGGGAAAATCTATGGGTAGAGGGCAAATTCATAAAGCTACCAATCTAAAAGAAGGAGAAGATCCTGACTTTCCTGGTAATTGTTTATTAGAAAGACAACACCTCCCTTCTCGCCTGTTCTATGTAATTCCTAAAAAGTGGATGTGGATCCTTATGCGTCCTTTTAGTTTTAATTTTGGGATGAGACTGATCAATTTGGCAAAATGCATTGCAAGCATTCTCGTAAACAATAAAGCCTATTACCAAGGTCATGCGGAATATGCATTCCTTTTGGACTATGTTCCCAATTGGAAATTTGTTTACAAACCGGGTGCGATGATCCAATACCAAGTGTTCATCCCAAAAGAAAACGCCAAACAAGCATTCCGTGAGATTTTTACCATTTGCCAGGAACGTGGAATAGTAAACTATCTATCTGTTTTCAAAAAACACAAACCAGATCCTTTTTTACTCACCCATGCTGTGGATGGATTTTCTATGGCGATGGACTTTCCTGTAACCAAAGGAAATAAAGAAAAACTTTGGGCACTTTGTAAAGAGATGGATGAGATTGTGTTAAAACACAAAGGAAGATTTTATTTTGCAAAAGACTCTACCCTTCGCAAACGTGTGATGGAGTCCTATTTTCCTAAAGACAATCTAAAACGTTTCTATTCCCTAAAGAAAAAATATGATCCAAAGGGAATTTTACAAACGGATCTTTACAAACGAGTGTTCTTAACAGAAAATTAAATATTCATTCTTCTATACAAGTAATAGGCTGCAGAAGTAAAAATCACTGGTGTCATCCACATTCCAATCCAAATGGGTAAGGCACCATTCTCAGCCAAAGTTTTTGCAGTCGAATTCAAAATATAATACAACAAAACAACTGCAATGGTTAGACCAAGACTTGCAACACCTGCAGATCGTTTTGTGATAGCACCAGCAAGAGCTCCGAGAGTGACAACCACAAATGACATCAATGGCATCGCAAATGCCATATGTTGTTGGATGATCACATTTCGAAAAGGAATCCCTTTGGTAATCCTTGACTCAATTTCATCCGCAAGTTCAAAAAAGTTCATCTCTTCTGGATTTCGAATTGGTTTGGAAAAATAAGCTAAATCCTCTGGGAAGTCATAAGTTTTTTCAGCGTATTTTGTTCGAGAAACAAGTTCTAAGTTTTCATTAAAGCGAACTTCTTCGGCATCATACAATACCCAACTATGCGGGGATGGAATGAATTTTGCTTTTTGAGAAGATACAGTGTAAGTTGGATGCCCATCTGGAGTGATTTCGATATAATTGAACCCACCTTTGACAGTATTATCTTTTTCATCGATCCAATAGACGTAATAGAATCCTTTTTTACCTTTGATATGCAATTGGTAGACAAAATCAATCAAACGATTGGATCCCTTTGCCATAATGCTATATTCAATTTGTGCTCTTTTGTTGGCAGGAATCACAACGATTTGCCCAAACAAAGTCATAATGAGCCACATGGAAATTCCAAAAAACAAAATGGGGGTGATGATACGTATGAAAGAAACGCCTGCCACCATCATGGCAACTAACTCTTTGTTTACACTAAATTGTCCGATCACAAAACAAAC
This sequence comes from Leptospira meyeri, assembly GCF_004368965.1. Classification (NCBI taxonomy): domain Bacteria; kingdom Pseudomonadati; phylum Spirochaetota; class Leptospiria; order Leptospirales; family Leptospiraceae; genus Leptospira; species Leptospira meyeri. The sequence continues at coordinate 1,807,859 of NZ_SORO01000001.1, forward strand.
AGAAAACATCAAAGCTGGTGCCACAACTTGATCCACCATCGAAGGTAAGGAATACAAAACATGTAAATATACATGCACTTGGTTCACCTTGGAAGAAACCAAATACTTCATCACATCTGTGAATTTATAAATCACAATCATAGACGTTAACATGATGAGTGTTCCAATAAAGGTTTTGAAAAAATCTAAAAATAAATAACGATCTAATGTTCGAAAAGGGATGAACTCTCTTTTGAACCAGAAAAATGGTGTTAACAACAAATTCATAAAATTTCCAGTAATAACATACTCATATCGTCGGAAATTCGTTTTGCCGAAAATGACATGGAGTCCTCATATAGAGCATTCAAAAATTCTTCACCTTTTTTGTCAGAATGATTTTTTATGGATGTAAACAAATGTTCGTCTCCATAAATCTCTCCGGCCTCGTCAAAAACTTCTAAAATCCCGTCGGAATAGAGTAAAATGCGGTCTCCTGAATTAGGTGTGATCGTAAAATCTTTTAAATTGGGCTTTAAATAGGAAACAATCAAAGTCCCCATCCCTTCCATAAATTTTGGATCAGAGTCTTTTTCAATTCGGATGAGAGGCGGATGACCAGCAATGGAATACTGAATTTCTTTTGTATTTGTATCAACAAATAACACACAAGCACTAATATGATTATTAGGAACTAACTCTTGTAAGTCGCTATGAATTGACTTCAAACAAACAGATGGTTCATTTTGATTTCCATGAATTTTGAAAGCAAGCACAGCCATGGCAGAAACCATAGCAGAAGCAATTCCATGCCCAGACACATCAGCAAAAAAAAGTGCTAACTTTCCGTCTTCTCTTTGCAAATAACTAATGGCATCCCCACCCACTTGGTCAAATGACCTAAAAAAAGAATGGAGGCGAATGCCTTTTGTTTTAGGCCATTCCGTAGTTACTAAATTGGACTGAGTTTCATTTGCCAATTCAAGTTCGTTCAACATACGATCCTGAAACCCTTTGAGTTGGGATTCTGATACACGAAGTTTTTCTACAGAACTAAGGCGAATGTTCAGCGTGAGATATGATACAAGAGCTGGTGTGATGATGGAAGAAAGATAAAGAGGTAAATCAACTTGTGGTTCTTTCGTATAAATTCCAATGATAATCCCTGCAGAAGTGACTGTCCCTAAATAAGAAACAAGAGAGCGACGATCAACAAAACTAACTCCAATACAAGATAAAACCAAAATCATCCCAACCAAATAACCAATGTAAAGTGAATTCCAATACAAAAGAATTAGGGAATGTGTACTCATCGTGTAAAAGAAAAACAACATGATGGATTGGATTTGATTCCGAACCCAATCAGAAAAGTAAGTTGCGATGAAAAAAATTAATGTAACCGAAGCATGTAAAATACGAATCCATTTAGGATCATACAATCCTAAATCATCCGTGGGTGCAAAAATTCCAAAACCGATAAAACTAAAAAAGACAATGAGACAAATTCGTGAAATTTTCATCACCTCATCATCAAGTTTAAATCGATCTTGGAAGGAAGATTTTATCATACCAAATGATTAGATCCAAATTTTGTTTTAAAATGTTCGGGAAGGGCAGAAGGTTTTTGTAATTCAAAATCAAACCAAACAAAGGCAGCATTTCCCGTTAATACACATTCTTCATTTTCATTCCACATAGAACAAATCACAGTAAAAGCTCTGGAAGAAATAGAATCCACTTCTAACGTGATTTCTAAAGTAGCAGGAAAAACAACTTGTTTGCGATAGTCCATGTCAAGATGTGTTAATACAGGACCGGCTTTCACTGGTTTTAATGGAGAGTCCCACAATCCTTCTTTTGTGAAATAATCAGCCCTAGCAGATTCAAAGTATCTAACATAAGTTACATTATTTACGTGGCCGAAGGCATCCATTTCTCCCCAAACAACTTGTTGGGTGAATTTGTGTTTATATTTGATTGGTTTTGGCATGTGTTGTTATCGAACTTCAAATAAAGAAAGAGATAAAACTTTACCATCTCTATCTTTTACTTGCAAACGATATTCTCCCTTCTTTGGTTCCCAGAGGTAAGGACCTCCGACAGACCCAATCTTTTCATCGTTTAAATAATAAGAATACGAAACATCGTAAGAACTGAAAGTAAAGAGGATTTTTTGGCGCCCCAATGGAATGTCTGGATCTAAAGCAAAGATACTTCCATTCACAGGAGTGAGGATTCTTGTCACCTTAGTCCTCTCAATCCTACTTTCTTTAGTCAAGGACGAATTGGGAATTGAATCTAATGAAATTCCCTCTTCTGGTTTTTTTAATTTGGAACCAATTGACTCATGGAATAAATCCATTGTCTCTCGCCACACGGGAGCAGCGCCAGTGATCCCCGAAACATCTAACATGGGGCTCCCCGTTGGATTTCCTACCCATACTCCTACGGTAAAAACTTCCGAATAACCAATACACCAATTGTCCCTCATATCTTGACTAGTGCCGGTTTTTACAGAAGTGTAATAAGCAGTAGATAAAAAATTATCCCAACCGAATCCGAGTGACCTTGCTTCCCTATCTGCGAGGATTTCCGAAACCATATAACTTGTTTTAGGTGAAAATACTCGCCTAGATTGTGATGAAACATCTGAAAGATCAAATTTTAGTTCAGAGTACATCCCATCATTGGCTAATGTTCGATATGCGTTGGTCAATTCCAAAAGTGTAATATCAGCTGTCCCAAGAGCCAAAGAGGGTCCATAAAACTCAGGATACCGAAGGCCCGAAATTCCAAGTCGTTCTAATACCAGAATGAACTCATTGATGTCAAGAAAGGACAACGCACGAATGGCAGGAATATTTAATGAAGAACCTAGACTTTCTCGGACAGTTACATTTCCCTTATAAGACTTATCATAGTTTAACGGCCGATAAATTCCTTGGTAAACAGGAATGCCCACGGGAGAATCGGAAAGAATGGAATCGGGTGTCAGTTTATTTTCTTCAAAGTTCTCTGCATATACAAAAGGTTTTAAGGTAGATCCCACTTGTCTTTTGCTTCGAATGAGGTCCAATTTTGATACTGAACTTTCGTCACCAATATTAGGTACATAAACCAAAACTTGGCCAGTGCGATTCTCTATTACAATCACTGCCCCGTCTTTTACATTTTTATTCGCTAGGGTTTTTACATTGCGTTTTAGAATCTCTTCTACTTTTCTTTGGAAATTTAAGGATAATGAAGAAGTCAGTTGCGAATTATTTTTTTCTTCATTTTTGTTTTTTTTCTCAATAGAAAAATCTAAAATTGTTTTTGTATAAAGAGGAACAAAGGATGGATATTGGGGATAATCTAAATTTCGAAACAAACTTTCCCTAACAAGCCGAGAAATGGATTCACAATCATCGATGCCATCTCTTTCTTTTTTTAACAAACAAACTCGTTTGATTACTTTTTCAATTGGACTTTGGGGAGAACGAATGAGAGCAGAAAGAACATAAGTTTCATTAGGTGTTAAAGACTCAGGAGATTTCCGAAATAAACCTTTACTTGCAGAACTGATTCCTTTTAATTCCCCTCTAAAATAAATCAAATTGATATAAGCAGTAAAAATTTCTTCTTTTGACCATGTTTCCTCTAATTCTACTGCTCTTTGGATTTGTTTTAATTTTTGAAAGATAGTCTTTCGTTTTGATCCAGAGGATTTTAATTCTGGATCTAAAATTGAAACCAGCTGCATGGTGATCGTTGATCCACCGCGTAATGATGATCCCGTAAGGTTTCCCCAAAAAGAAGAAATGAGCGCATTGGAATCAATCCCCTTATGTTCAAAGAAACGTTTGTCTTCCGCATGAACCACAGAATCAATTAAAAACTTGGGAAACATCTCGTATTCTATCCATTCTTCAGATCGGAAATCTTTTCGGGTTCGATATCTTTGGATGAGTTCCCCGCTTCGATCAAACACCTGAATGTCGGAAGGAAGATACTCTGACTTAACTTCCTTGTAGGTTGGCAAAGACCAAAGAGTGGAAGTACAAAAAAGAAATCCTATGATCAAAAAAAAAGAAAAGAGTTTATTTCGAATGAATCCAAAAAAGGAAGATTTTGTTTTACCGATCTGAGTTCTCGGCATTTTCATAACCTGTTTCAATGATAAAGTGACTTCCATACTCTCTCACTTTATGTGGGAGATCCGCCCAAATTTTTGTAGTGGGTTGGTGTTCCGGTATCTGGCATAAAATTAGAAAAGGTTTTTTTAAAGTGAGACAAAAGCTATATAGGCCCTCTAACATCTCTTTCATTCTCGTGGGTGTTTCGGACCAGTAAGTGTATGGTGGATCCAAATAAAAGATATAAGCCGACTCTTCGCCTAATTCCCACTTTAATGTATGTTTGGTTGCATCTTTTCGAAACAATTGAACATTGGGAAGTCCACGAAAAAGAGAATGAAGCTGTCTAAACCGAGCTTGGTCTAATTCATAAGTCAGAAGCCGATGAACAGAAAGGCTATAGGCTTCCGCAGAAATTTGTCCACTGCCGGCAAAGTAATCACAAAACAAAACAGAATCAAAACCCAGACCCCAGGAAAGCAGGCGTGAATCCATAAGAGAAAAAATTGCTTTTTTGATAAGGCTATTGGTAAAATTCAAATGCCCCGATACATCGGATGGTGCGGGAATTTCTTTTCCTTTCCATTTCCCTTGTGAAACACGTAGTCCTTTCATTCATTTACCAGAAGATTTGATTTCCTCAAGTTGCGATAACACATGTTTGGAGGGAGAATTCGATTCAATTTCAGAAAAAACCTTTTTGGCTTCTGATTCATTTTTTAGATCCATAAGACCAAGTCCGTACAATAGAAGGGCATCATTGTATTTAGGACTGTGTTTCCCCGATTTTTGGAAATCTTTTCCCCATTCAATGAGCAAATCTGATTCACCAAAAACAAGTGCCCTCTCCATAAACAAATAGATAGCATTCCAATAATGTGTCGACGATCTAAAGTTAGGTGGAGCATCTTTAACCACCTTAGTTTTCAATTGTGCCCAATTTTCTTCTGTGGAAACGTAGAGGAAAAAAATCCGGGGATCTTTCTCTCCCTCCGTTCCATTTAAATACTGCAAGGACTGTTTGGAGACAGTCGCGTAATTTCCTTTTTTAAATTCTGTATAGAGGGTTGAAAAACCAGAGGCTTCGCCCCAAAGGAGCGAAGGTAGAATCAAAAAACCAAAAATATACTGAAAATAAGACAAATTACAGTTCGGTGATATTCGAAGATCCGCACATAGGGCAGATCAATTCCCAAGAATCGAGGTATTCGTCCTCCCCCTCGGCTTCCCAACGGTGGTCACAATCCTCACAAGCATACGTTACGACGTCTTCGTTGAGGCTATCTGCATCGAATTCGTCATCATCTAAAAAGTCATCTTCCATACCCTTCTCACTAAATCACAAAGAAAAAGCCGTGTCAAGTGGGGAGGGCAAAAAAAAATGGGAACAAACGATGGCGATTTACTCCCGGTACGAACCGCACAGAAAGAAGAAATCAAAGGCACCGCTATTTCTATTGGTTTTAGCGCTTGGGCTATCCGTGTTAGGGTTTACCTATAGAAAAGAAATTTATTTTCTTTTTGCAAAAGACCAAAGTGTCAGAGCTGAAAAAACCAAAGAAAAAACAATCGAACTCTGGAAATCAGGAAATCTGAAAGAAAAAGATATTGAAGATTTCCAATCCATTGCGACCACCTATTCAGAAAAAGATCCGACAGATCCAGTTGCCTTCCATTTGATTGCACGGAGTTTGTTTTGGAATTTATATCGAATTGGAATTTATTTTGACCATGATAGTTTGATCTTACATTTAGGATCGGAATTCCAAAACTTCATTGGGAGCTCTGTTTTGGCGGATTCCACTTTGGATTCGATCTTTTGGAATGCTAGGACTGCAGAATCTTTTTCTTCTTCTCCATTTTCTGATTGGGAAAATAATAAAGTATTGTTGTTCTTAGGGGAAACTCACCGCCAAGTCAAACGACCACAAGTATTGATTAACGAATATGGAAATTTGGATCGTTCTAAACTTTCTCCCGAATTCCAAACTGTTTATATTTGGTTACTCACCTTCAACACGATGTTAGCTGGTGATGCAATAGGTCTTGATAAACTCATCACCATAACTAAAGATCCAACATACAAAGCCGGTATCCAATTCACTCCTAGAGAAGAGAATTTTTTAAGAGGTCTTGGTAAATTTTATAAAAAAGACTATGTTGGTGCATTGTCTCTACTCAGGCAAGCCAAGTCAAATAATCCAGACCGAATTACAGAAACTTCTATCATTACGGAAGCTACAATCTTTCACTTACAAAATCTTTCGCAAAAAGGGATTGATCTCTTAGAAGAATTTTATATTTCATCGGGCAAAAAAAATCCAGAGATTCCACTCCTTGTAGCAAAAATGGTTTCTGAAAAACCAGGAACCAAAACAAAATTGGATTTAACATCGGAAAAAAAAGAATGAAAGTTCTCTGCTTTTCATTTACTAATTTTTTTTCTAAAACCTTGGCAAAGAACCTAACGGTAATAATTTTACCTACACTTGCCTTTTCCGTTTTATTTCCTCATTGTGGTTTGTTCTATAAAGGAGTACCCCAAGCAGGAGAATTCTGTTATGTACTCGCCAAACCTCCTGAATGTTTGTACGTCGACTTCGAATCCAAAAAGCTCATTTGGAATGATGCAGAATATAATCTGGAAGAAAAACTCCGCATGGATTATTTTTTTAAATCCAATGGAGAGCTGTATGAACTCACCGTCTCCACTGTCAATCGAGTGGAATTAAAAAATCTAACTACAGCAAACTTTAACAAATTCTATATGAGAAAAAAAGATAAGTTTGTAGAAATTCCAACACCGAGCACCAAGCATGAGTAAGACGATCAAGGAAATTCAAAAAGAAATTATCGCAGAGTTTGCTGATCTAACTGATTGGGAAGAAAAATTCCAATATCTCATTGAGTTAGGTGAAGAACTCCCTCCCTATCCAGATGAAAAACGAACAGAAGAATATATAGTCCCTGGTTGCCAATCTCGAGTTTGGGTCGCACCAAAATTAGAATCAGGAAAATTAGAATTTGATGCGGATAGTGATACTGCATTGACAAAAGGTCTTATCGCAATTTTGATACGGGTATTTTCAGGACAATCTCCAAAAGATATAGCGGATGCCTCACTGGGTTTTATTGAAGAAGTAGGTCTTGCTAAGTTTCTTTCTATTTCGCGAAGGAACGGACTTTTCTCTATGGTACAAAAACTAAAGGGATACGCAGAAAAAGTTTAATCCCTTTCTTTTTTCCTTTGCAATCTATTTCAACCTCGCATAGAATTCTGAAACGAATCTGAACTAGGAATTCTATGAAACGAAGCCTTATCTTTCTCCTTTTATTAACCTTTGTACATTGTGGCAAAGACCTTTCTCCTTTTGGTGGTGAACCAGAAGTAACTGCTCTCAAATCCCGATTAAAACCGGAATGGCCAAATCCCAACTGGAAAGTTGTCTCTCCTGAATCCGTTGGAGTTTCTTCCAGCAAACTAGGATTAGTAGAAGAATATGCTTTTACAAGAACTGGTGATGAAACTGATAGAAAAGGTAGAAGAACTGATGCTCTCGTGATTCTAAGAAATGGAAAACTCATTTATGAAAAATATGCGAGGAACTTTTCCGAAGACAAAGTACATTTAACCTGGTCAGTCTCTAAAAGTATTCTACAAACCATGTATGGAATTGCTGTCAAACAAGGTCTTGTTAAGTTAGACGATCCTGGTTATTACCATTATGAACCTCTTAGCCGTGATGAAGCTCATAAAAAAATTACCATTCGACACCTTCTCAATATGTCCTCAGGACTTGCCGCTGAAGAAGGATACGAAAGCGGACCCCTAAAATCTTCTGTGATTGCAATGTTGTATACCAGAGGTCGCAAAGACATGGGCACATTTTGTAGTGCCCTTCCACTTCGTGCAGAACCAGGAACCCAAGTTTATTACTCCAGTTGTGATACCAATATCCTTTCTGCCATTTTGAAAAAAGTTTACGGAGCAGAAGAATACGACAAACTTCCTTTTGAAAAAATCTTTAAACCTCTTGGGATCACAAATGTAACCTTCGAAAGAGATGGTTCTGGAACTTACGTTGGTTCTTCTTATCTTTATATGACTGCCAAAGACTTAGCAAAAATTGGATACTTGTATTTGAATGATGGAATTTGGAACGGAGAACGTTTGTTACCTGAAGGATGGGTTCAGTTCACAAGAACTCCTGCCCCTGGATACAAAACCACTCCTTATTCAGAAGACTTAGCAGAAGACAATTATACAGCTCACTGGTACGCTAACACTGGCGTTCCCGAAAGAGGAATCCACGAACCTTGGCCTGACGCCCCCAAAGATACCTTTGCCGGCCTTGGTCACTGGGGGCAAATGTTGTATGTAATTCCCAGTCTTGATTTAATCATTGTTCGATTTGGAGATGATCGTGAAAAAGCATTCATCAAAAATGATTTTTTAAAATTAGTGAAAGAGTCTGTAATTCGGTAACCTTATGAAAAGAAAAATTTCTGTGATCCTCTCTTTGTTATTTTTGTTTATTTTGTTTTGGGCGCAATGGAATTGGAAACATCTATCCAGTTTTCCATCCATCATCTCTAGTTTTTATTCAAAAGAATATTGTAGTTGTTACTTTGTGATGCAACTTTCCGAAGAGCAGTGCCATAACTTTGCTCGTCAGTGGGTTCCCGTTAGCGAATTCAAACTCGACAAAGACAATATGTCAGTAACTGTCAAGGGACTTGGACGAACCAATACGGCAAAGTATCTCTCGAAAGAGTATGGTTGTACTCTAGTGACGGATTAAACTCAATACTAACGGTAATAACGAATTCCCGGAAAGATGAAGTTAATTCCAAAGATTAGCCCTTTGGATTTGACTTCTTCTGGAACAGGGCCAAAATTTTGACCTCGAATGGAATCCATACAAGCTTGGTCGACTACGACCTGACCTTGTGATGTTACCAAACGGACGTCCAGCACTTGGCCTTGTTCGCTTAACATAAATAAAACTTTAGTTTCCCCTTCTTTGATACCTTCTCTTGCCACAACGCCGGCCATATCTCGGTAGGCATAATTCCCTCCACCCGGTGGGGCAAAAGATTCTTCAATTCGTTTCAACATGTTTTTGAAGTAATAATAACCTGCTAATTGTTTGGTGGGGATTGTAAGGGCTTTGGCTCCGTCCCATCGAAACAAAAAGTCTTGTTGGAACCTATAGTTAAAAGGAATTTTTGTCATTTGTCCGGAACTTGCGGCTTGGTTCGGACTTTCTTCTGCGTTAGAATTGGTTTTTGGATCGGCTTTAAAAATTCCTACTTCAAAAAGTTCTTCTTCCTTGGATTGTTCTGATTTGGGTTGGGCTTTGCTTGGAGTGGAAGCAGAACTTCCCATAATGAATTCACGAAATTGTGTGAGAGTATGAAATCCTTGTTTTTCCGTGAGGCCACCGCCACCAGACGAATCTTTGTTAGAGAGAGCTTTATACTCATCTTTTTTGTCCGGGTTGATGAACTGTTGTTCTACGAGGACTTCGTAAATTTTTTCTTGTTCCTTCGGCCCTAACATCTCCGCAGCTTGTTCTTCTGCCAACATCTTCCAAAGCATATTCCTGGTGATGAGGTGTGCGAGTACGAAGGAAACAATGAGGATGACAAAGGTGAAGGCAAAGAAAAGTCTACGTTCCCCTTCTTCCTTTTCAGGTAACCGGAAATCAAAAGAGAGTTGGGCCATTTTCGCGATTTTCCCCGATATTTCCAGTATACACAATTCCCAAATGTTCGTAAGCTTTTTTCGTAGCCACTCTTCCTTGGGGTGTGCGGTCAATGAGACCCACTCGGACAAGAAATGGTTCGTAAGTATCTTCTAAAGTGCGCTCTTCTTCTCCGAGCACCACAGCAATGGGTTTGATGCCTACAGGCCCTCCACCATAACGGTTGATAAGGATATCCAAAATTTGGCGGTCCACGACATCCAGGCCCAAATGATCCACTCCCATTCTTTCAAAAGCAAACCGGCATGTATCCAAACTCACAGAGTTTTCGTTACGAACTTCTGCAAAGTCCCGCACTCGTTTTAAAAGATGATTTGCAATCCTCGGAGTTTTGCGGCTTCGTTTTCCGATTTCCAAAGCAACCCCTTCCCCCAGCGAAACTCCAAGAAGTTTTGCCGAACGATCCACGATGATTTGCATTTCCCCATCCGTATAAAAATCAAGTTTCAGATGGATTCCAAACCTTGTTTTCAAAGGTTCGCTGACAAGACCAGAGCGAGTCGTAGCACCGACAAGTGTAAAGGGCTGGAGTTGGATCTGGAGGGCGTTGGCAGTGACACCTTCCCCGACAACAAGGTCCACAAAGAAGTTCTCCATCGCAGGATAGAGTAACTCCTCCTGTTTTTTAATAAAGCCATGGATTTCATCGATAAAAAGAACTTCGTTGGTTTTGAGTAAAGTGAGAAACCGAACCAGATCCGCACCCTTGGAGATGGCAGGAGCGGAAGTGGGTGTGAAGGCCACGGCAAGTTCATTGGCGATGATATTGGCAAGTGTGGTTTTCCCAAGGCCAGGAGGGCCAGAAATCAACACATGGTCGAGAGGGCTCTTTCGTTTCCGAGCCGCCTCCACATAAACCGAGAGATTGGCCAGCACCTCCTTCTGGCCGATAAATTCGGACAATTTGGTAGGGCGAAGGCTAGGTTCATCTTCGCCCGGTTGGATCCAATCTTCTCTTAAACTCACCTCAATTGGGTTTCTGCTCTGGAGTGATGGAAGTCAAGATTTCATTTTTATTTCGAATGATTTTTATCTCGATTGGTTTTCCCGTTTTGGAAGATCTCACAAAACTAACGAGTTCTTCCGGTGATTGGATTTGTTTTCCGCCGATTTCCACAATCACATCAAATAATTTTAACCCCGCTTTGTCGGCAGGAGATCCTTTCATAATTTGGCGGACAACGGCACCTTTGTTATCTTTCAGTTTCAGTTGTTCGATGTACTTTTCATTGACCGGATCAAGGCCGACACCAATCCAAGGACGAGTGACTTTCCCATTGGTTTTGATTTCTTCAGCAACCCGTCTTGCTTCATTGATAGGGATGGCAAACCCAATTCCTTCTGATCCACCGGATTGGCTCACAATCAAACGGTTGATTCCAATCACTTCTCCTCGGATATTGAGGAGAGGACCACCACTATTTCCTTGGTTGATGGCTGCATCGGTTTGGATATAGGATAAACCAGAAGCATCGATTCCCCCTCGTTGGATTGCTGAAACCACTCCGACCGTAAACGATTGTTCGAATCCAAGAGGAGCCCCAATGGCAATTGCCCAGTTCCCCACTCGCACTTTATGCGAATCACCAATCAAACTGGGCGTCAGTGTTCCTTTCGGCGCATCGATTTTTAATAAAGCTATATCAGCTGTTTCATCTGCCCCAATGAGTTTCGCTTCGAATTCTTTTTTATTTTTAAGTTTAACCGTAAACTTATCCATGTTTTGAATCACATGGTGGTTGGTCATAATATAACCGTCTTCGTTCAAAACAATTCCTGAACCAAGACCATATTGTTTTTGTTTCATCACTTGGCCCGATCCGCCTGAACGTCCAAAAAATTGATCAAAATATGGATCTGAAAAAGGATGAATCCTTACATTCACTGTCCTCTCTGTTGCAATGGAAACGACACTTGGTGAAACACGGTCAAAAACTTCCTGGAAGGCATCTTCTAAAGCAACTGCTTGGGTTTGTGCGGGTGATAATTTTTCACCACCGTCTGCTTTGAGCTGTAATGGGTTCTCGGAAGAATTTCCACAAGTAAGGATAGGGGACAAAAATGTTCCCAATAGTAAAAAACTAAAAGCAATGGCAACGTAACGTAATGGATTCGATTTTTTAAAAGTCATAGACAATCAACACTCTCTCCTAGTATATAAGACCCCAAAAGTTTCAGGAAAGTTCTCATTTCTTGGGATCGTTTTTTTACAAAAAAACTTGAACATTTTGTTCTGAGACAAACTAGTCTTAGTATGGCAAAACGAGTTTTAATTCCCCTCTGTCCCGGTTTTGAAGAAATGGAAGCCATTATTCTCATTGATGTTTTGAGGAGAGGTAATGTAGAAGTTGTCTCTCTCGGAAAATCAAAAGATCCCATCCTTGCTTCTAGAAAAACTCTCCATCTTGCTGATAAAACTTTTTCAGAAATCATTCCCAGCGAATTTGATGTTATCCTTCTTCCTGGCGGTCTGGGAGGGACGAAGGAACTGATGAAAGACCCAGAAATTAGTAAAATTCTAAAATCATTCCAAACGGAATCAAAAATGATCGGTGCCATTTGTGCGGCTCCGAATGTCCTCAGAAACTTAGACATCATCTCGGGAGAGGATCCCTATACAGCATTTCCTTCTCCAGAAGATTTGGCAAAAGGAAAAGGAGGAAAGTATACGGGTGAAAGAATTGTGTCATATAACAATGTTCACACGAGCATTGGACCTGGTTCTGCTTTTGAATTTGCTTTATATATTTTAGAAAGATTAGAAGGGAAGGAGGTGATGGAAAAAGTGAAAGCGGGTTTGTATCTCCCTTAAAATAAAACCTTGGTTAGTCGGTGGATTCCCTTTCCTCTACCAAGGAAAGAACCGCTTTTTCCTCCGAATCAAATACTTCCAAATGGCTCTCCATCCCCGTGAGTTTAAAAACTTTTGCCACCGAACCGTGTACGCTACAAACCTTCAGATTTCCATGGTATTTTTTGAGTTTGTACATGGCAGTGACCAGAGTTCCAATTCCCGAACTATCCATAAAGGGAACCTTTTCCAAGTTCACCACAATTTCATACTGGTGTTTGCGCATCTTATCATCCAGAATATCTTTCAATTCTTTTGCATTGTACAAATCAACCTCACCCTCAATGGTAATGATAACGACTTGTTTGGATGACTTTTCGTGGATGACCATTTGTAATTAGTTTCCATTCCGAATGAGAATGAAAAGTCAAAAATTACATTCGAAAGACACCAAAAGGTTTTCTTTCTTCTTTCCTTCTGCTGAGAATAGACAATGCCCTTCCCAAAACTTTACGAGTCTCAGCAGGATCAATGATCCCATCATCCCAAAGCCGAGCTGAGCTATAAACCGCAGAAGATTTTTTTTCATAATCTTCCAAAATTGGTTTTTTAAAAATGGATTCTTCCTCTGGTAGGATGGATTCCCCTGCTGCTTCTTTTTGGTCTTTTTTGACCGTCCAAAGAACATTGGCTGCTTGTTCTCCTCCCATTACAGAAATCCGTGCATTCGGCCACATCCATAAAAATTCAGGAGCAAAGGCACGGCCACACATTCCGTAGTTTCCAGCACCATAAGATCCACCAGTAACAATCGTTAGCTTAGGGACAGTAGTTGTAGATACTGCATTTACCATTTTGGCACCATCACGTGCAATACCGTTGTTTTCATATTTTTTACCCACCATAAATCCTGTGATATTTTGGAGGAACAAAAGTGGGATTCTTCTTTGATCACAAAGTTCAATAAAATGGGATGCTTTGAGGGCAGATTCAGAAAACAAAACTCCATGGTTGGCAATGATGCCTACTGGGTATCCATATACTTCTGCAAATCCTGTGACGATGGTTGTAGCATATAGTTTTTTGAATTCATGGAATCTAGAACCATCTATAATCCTTGCGATGATTTCTCTTGGATCATATGATTTTCGAGAATCCCTTTCGATGATTCCATAAATTTCTTCAGAAGGATACAAAGGTTCTTCTGTTTCTTTAGGAAGAGTTTCTGATTTTAAATTTAGGTTTTTAACGATAGAACGAGTAATTTCTAGAGCATGAAAATCATCTTCTGCATAATGGTCTGTGACTCCCGATACACGACAATGTACGTCTGCACCACCTAACTCTTCACCGGTGACTACTTCTCCAGTGGCTGCTTTGACAAGAGGTGGACCCCCAAGAAAGATGGTTCCATTCCCTTTTACAATCACAGATTCATCGGACATCGCAGGAATATAAGCTCCTCCTGCTGTACAAGAACCCATAACAACAGCTATCTGAGAAATTCCTTTGGCACTCATTCGCGCTTGGTTGAAAAAAATACGACCAAAATGGTCTTTATCCGGGAACACTTCATCTTGCATGGGTAAAAAAGCCCCACCGGAATCCACTAAGTAAATACAAGGAAGGGAATTGTTTTCGGCTATCTCTTGAGCACGAACATGTTTTTTGACTGTAAGTGGATAATAGGTTCCCCCTTTGACTGTGGCATCATTGGCAACAATCATACAGTCAACACCTTCCACTTTGCCAATCCCTGTGATGATCCCTGCGGAAGGAACAGGGTCTGGATACACATCTTCTCCCGCAAGACCACAAACTTCCATAAATTCGGTCCCAACATCAATTAGTTCGGCAATTCGTTCTCTCGCAGTTAGTTTGCCCCTAGATTTGTGTTTTTCAAGGGCTTTTTTACCACCACCTAACTTCACATTATCGATTACTTTTCGAATGGGGACCAAGGTTTCTAAGTATGCCGTTCGATTGGCCACAAATTCAGATGTATTCGGGTTCGTCTTGGAGATGATTCTTTCCATATTAATCCTTGTTTTGTTTGTTGAAATGGAAGGTTTTAGTTTTTTTATGCGAGAAGGAATCTACAAAGTAGTGAAGTTTTTCAAAAACAACTTCTGGACATTCTTCCATAGGGAGGTGTTTGGCTGGTAAAAAAACAAGGCTGCTTGTCCTAAGTGTTTCTTTCATGTATTCGGTTTGATTTGGAGAAATACGAAAGTCTTCTTCTCCTAAATAAATTTGGCGAAGGCCCACAAAATTTTTGGCTCCTTCTTCTATCTCACGTAAGGCATGAGTAGATCGATCCACATTACGAACAAACTCCAAAGTGTTTTTTCTAGCCTTTCCTTCGAATAACAAATGATACATTGTCTTTTCCCATTCGAATGTAAGCTGGTGCGTTTTTTTCACGAGGAATAGTTTATAGAACAAACGAAGAAGGGGCGGACGAAATAAAAAAGAAAAAACTTCACCAAATAAGGGCAAACGGAGAAAATGAAGAGGAAAATAAAAACGAAACTTCGGCAAGTTCATAAACCCACCTAAAATAGATAAGGATTTATATTGGTTTGCATGTTCCTTAAATGTAAAACAAAGAATTGGAAGTGCATAATCGAAAGCAACAACATGAACCTTTTTGTCACCAACGACTTTCTCAAGGAAAGGAGCCAAATAATGCGCTTGGAGCCTATGGGAAAGTGGCCCATCTGGTCTTGTACTAAATCCTGTTCCTAAAAAATCAAGTGCGATTACCCTATAATGATTGGATAAAAGATTTACCAGCTTACGATAATTATATGATGTAGTCAAAAAACCAGGGAGTAGGAGAATGATTTCCTCTCCCTTCCCTTCATCTAAATAAAAAAAACGTAAGTCATCAATTTCTACTGTTTTTCCAGAATTGATATGTTCTAACAAACTGGGTGTCATGTTCACTCCGTAAGACTTCCGTATAATTTTCTCAAATACTCTTCTTCAAATTCAAAAAGATTCATCCCACGTCGTGCCATGATTTTTTTGGTATCAAAAAGATATTCTTCCAGACGGTAACGACCGCCAGGTTTTATCCAAGTGAAGGCTGGCACATACCCTTGGACTCTGGATTCAACGATATTACTCGCAATATCAAAAACCGTTCCTGTATTGGACATCACACCAATGGCAAGTTTTGTAAAAGGACCAATAAGAGATCCAAACTTTATGGTTCCAGTGTTGATTACCGAATCGCCAATCTTTAACTTCACAATTCCATAATTGTTTTTTAAATCACTAGTTGTGGATAAAGCACCTAAATTCACCCAAGTCGAAACAAAACTATGACCGAGGAAACCTTCATGGTGTTTGTTGGTATAATCTAAAATGATAGAGTTCTCTACTTCCCCACCAATCCGACATTGGTTTCCAATAAGACATCCCCCGGTGATTCGAGCATTATCGATTTGCGTATTTTTTCCAACAAAGAGAGGACCTTCCAAAAAACTAAAAGAAGAAATTTTGACTCCATCTTCAATTAGTATTGGGCCATGAGTTGTATCAAAAACAACACCAGGATAAATTGTCGCCTGCGGATGAATGTAGAGGTGTTTGTCTTTTCCAACAATATGAAAACCAGATTGTTTTGCTTTGTACTTCTGACGAAACCTCTTCCAATCTTTTTCCAAAGTAAGCGTATCTTCAATAATAGAAGTGACAGTACCTAAAAGTTCCCAAGGCAAATAGGAATCGGAACTATATATTGAATCAAAAGATTCCAAGTTTGCAGGCAAAACATGCGGATACCGATTGAAGATTAGTTTTTCAAATTCAGGATTGGGGCCCTTATAATAAATCTTGGCACCAGGGTATTTGCGTTCTAATTTTTCAAGTAAAGTGATACCGCCGAGATTCCATTCAAAAAAAGAATGAAACCTGGATAAGGGATCAAGAGACGGATTTCTTTTGGAATCGTCAAGTAGAAGGTTCACTGTTTACTCCACAGTTACAGATTTTGCTAAGTTTCTTGGTTGGTCCACATTACATCCCCTAAGAATTGCTATGTGGTAAGATAACAATTGTAACGGAATGACTGCAAGCAGAGGAACTAGTGCATCAGCAGTTTTTGGAATTTCAAAGATATAGTCTGCCATGGATTTTATATCAGTATCCCCTTCTGTTACAATGGCGATAACTCTTCCTTTTCTTGCCTTAACTTCTTGGATATTGGAAATTACCTTTTCGTATGATCCATCTTTTGTTGCGATAAACACAACAGGCATGTCTTCATCAATAAGAGCAATTGGCCCATGTTTCATTTCTGCTGCAGGGTATCCTTCTGCATGGATATAAGAAATTTCTTTTAATTTCAAAGCACCTTCAAGAGCCACAGGAAAATTAAAACCTCGTCCCAAATAAAGGAAGTTAGACGCTCGGTAAAAGTTTTCAGCAATTTTTAAGATCTCTTCATCTTTAGTTAGAATTTTTGCTACCTTATCTGGAATTGAATCCAATTCGAGGAGAAGAGTTTGGTAATCAGATAAGGAGATAGAACCTTTTTTTAACCCTAAATACAAAGCCATCATTGTAAGGATACTGACTTGGGATGTGAAGGCCTTGGTCGAAGCCACACCAATCTCAGGGCCTGCATGTAAGTAAGCTCCAGCATGAGAAGCTCGTGCGATGGAAGAACCAACCACATTACAAACTCCAAAAATAAGTGCTCCTTTGGACTTAGCAAGTTCGATGGCGGCAAGTGTATCGGCAGTTTCTCCTGATTGAGAAACAGCAATGACCACATCTCTTTCTGTAACAATCGGATTGCGGTAACGAAATTCTGATGCATATTCTACTTCTGTTGGAATTCTCGCAAGGTCTTCGAATAAATACTCACCAATGAGGCCCGCATGCCAAGAAGTACCACAACCAACAAGGATCAAACGATCCGCATTTAGAAAACGATTTAAATACTGGTCAATCCCACTTAAGAACAAATGATGTTCTCTTGAAACAAGACGTCCTCGCATGGCATCACGAACAGACTTAGGTTGTTCAAAGATTTCTTTCAACATGAAGTGTGGGTATCCACCCTTCTCTATGTCTTCCAAATCCAATTCTAATTTTTGAATGAATGGGGTTTTGGTTACATTTTCTAAGTTTTTAACTACAAGACTTCCGTCTTTGATGATAGCCATTTCCTGGTCATTGAGATAGGTTACATTGTTCGTATATTCAATGATAGGTGTTGCATCAGAAGCAACAAAGTATTCATCTTCACCGATTCCAATCACAAGGGGGGAACCTTTTCTTGCTGCAATCATCATTCGTTCATTTTCTTTTGACAAAATGACAATGGCATAAGCTCCAACGACTTCATTCAGAGCCAAACGAACTGCTTCTTCAATAGAACAATTATTCTGTTTTTTTATCTCTTCAATTAAATGGATAAGGACTTCTGAATCAGTGTCTGAATTAAAAATATGTCCATTCCCTTCTAATTCTTTTTTGATGGATGCATAGTTTTCAATGATTCCATTGTGAATGATTGCCAATTTTCCATCAGAACTTGTATGCGGGTGAGCATTTCGATCATTGGGTTCTCCATGAGTGGCCCAACGAGTGTGCCCAATCCCGAGAGTTGCGACTAACTTGCGATTGCCGATTTCATTTTCTAAATCGAGAACTTTCCCTTTCTTTTTAAAAATTTCAAGTCCGCCATTTAACAAAGCAACACCAGCGCTATCATATCCACGATATTCTAAACGCTTAAGACCTTTGATGATGAGAGGAAGTGCCTCTCTTTTTCCTAAATAACCTACGATTCCACACATTGTTTTACCCTCTTTAAGGTAGCTTCCAAATCGGATTTGGATTTAGTTTCTGTAATGACACGAAAGATTGGTTCGGTATTGGAAGGACGAATGTGGATCCAAGAATCCGATACATACATCCAAAGTCCGTCTTTCTCTGAAATGACTTTCGGAGAAAACTCTGACTGAAATTTTTGATAAAGAATTTCTAAAGACATTCCCGATGCCAAAGGAAAGGATTGTTTGTCCATATAGAGTGATGGAAGTTCATCCAAAAGAACATCGACTGATTTTCCCGTTTCTGCCATCAAATTTAGAATATGTGCAATACCGGACAAAGTGTCCCGACCAAAAGAGGGAATGTTTGGATCGATGACTCCGCCATTTCCTTCTCCGCCAAACACTGCCTTGGTTTTAGTCATTTCTTCTACAACGTTTGCTTCACCAACTTTGCTACGAATGACTTCTGCACCAAATCTTGATCCAACTTCTTCATTCAAAAAAGAAGTTGATAAGTTTACGACAACCTTTGCTTTTTTCTTTGCAGTGGATAAAACATTCATTAATGCCAAAGGCAAAGTATATTCTTCGGAAACAGCTCCTCGTTTGGGAGAAAACAAAACAAGTCTATCTGCATCAGGGTCCAAAGCAAAACCAATGTCTGCTTTTGATTTTTTAAAGTAAGGTTCTACTGATTTTAAAGCAGCAGCCGTAGGTTCCGGAGGCCTTGGAAACGTTCCATTTGGATTACAATTATGAGCAACAACTTTACAACCTAACATTTGTAAAAATTTTGGAACTACAAAAGAACCTGCACCACCAACTGCATCCACAAAAACTGTAAATTTTTTCTTTTTAATTTTGGCGACATTCACTCGTTTCAGAACAGAAGACAAATGAAGATCGATATAATCTTCTCCAGAGTCAATATAACCCTTGGGCGAAATTTGTTCTTTTGCATAAGATCCATCTTGAATGATGGACAAAAGTTTTTTGTTTTCCTCTGCTGAAAAGAAAAAACCCTTTTTAGAAATGAATTTAAATGCATTCCAATCCATAGGGTTGTGCGAGGCAGAGATCATAATCCCACCACTAGCTTTCGAAAGATTCACAACTGCTTTTGTGGTTGGTGTAGGAACAAGTCCCAATGTTAAAACAGAATTTCCGGAAGCTAACAATGCAGAGGTGAGAAGTGATTCTAAATAGGGACCGCTTGGTCTTGAGTCACGACCAATGACTGCCGTCCCACCATTCATAAGAGAAGCAAAGGATTTGGAGAATGCCAACGCTTCCTCTAAACCAAACCCTTGTCCAATTTTTCCCCGGACACCGGAGATAGAAATCATTAGGGAGGACAGATCATACTCTTTCGTAAATCGCATACAATACTATCAAAGCTGGGGGATTCCCACTGCAAGTCTATCTTTAAGAAGAAAAACGGTTTGGGCGATGACAGGATTGAACTGCCGACCCGCTGCTTGTAAGGCAGCTGCTCTCCCAGCTGAGCTAATCGCCCGTTGTTATGACCAGTGAACCGGAATGGAGATATTTGTAAATAAGATTTAGAAATAAAAAAGGCCACCATTGGTGGCCTCATTCCTTCTAGCTAAAAGCAAATGTTAGGCGGCTTTTGTTTCGATGGAGTTAATACGAAGAGCCATACGAGATTTTTTACGATCCGCATTTTTCTTATGAATGAGTTTTGTTTTTGCAGCTCTATCCAACTTAGAAGAAAGTTTAGAGAATACAGTGAGAGCTTCCGTTTTGTTTCCGGATTTGATTGCTTTGAGAAGAAGGCGAGCGTAAGTACGCAATTCAGTGCGATCTTCACCATTTCGCTCTTTTCTACGAGCAGTTCTACGAATGTCTTTTTTAGATGATTTTAAATTAGCCAAGGAATGTCCCCTACGAGGAATTTTTACTTATCTTTTGAGTACCACCCTGCCGGTCAAGGCGAAAGAGAAAAAAATGGAACCGCAGGAAGGAGTTTCGACCTCTTCTCGTAGGAGAAAACCATGTTCCCTATTCTAATTTGGATCGATTCCGAACTCTATGAGATTTTAAAACAGAGGCATTTGGACCTTGCCCTTGTCATAAAAATGGCTATTTTATCGCTAAAAGTAGAGGGAATGGAACCGGGAATTTTTGAAAAACGAGAAACGGGCCACTACGAACGAATGGAACTCAGCAGATACGATTTTTTTACATTAAGTTTAATTTCTCGGGAGAAGGAAGTTGACCCGAACGTATTACTCTCATATGCTTTCACAGAAGCTTTGTTGGAAATTTTACGACTGTGACTCCTGAAAAATCAAAATACCATTATATAAAAATTGATTCCATTTCAGAAATTGATCCTATTAAATTATCCATTTCCCAAATCCAACAAAGATATATCGACAAAGATAACAACCGTTATGCCCTTCGTTTCAATAAAGAAACACGTAGAATTGAAATTTTAAAACTTATCGGAAATCATTTTGAGGTAGTGCCCAAGTCTCAGATCCATTCCACAATGGAAGAACCTAAGACAACACAAACTCTCACACCTCCACCAAATTCCCAACAGACAACTCAGATCTCAGAGGATTTAAAATCCAATCCCATATTAGGTAAGTTAGTTGGCGCTCTCGGACAAAAACCCACGGATAGACCTGCGGAAATCCCAAAAGAAAAATTGAGTCCGAGCGGGGAAGAAAACCTCATGAGTGAGGACGTGGATTTGGACATTTTTGAAGGAGAAGAACCCCCTCCTCTCATCAAAGAACCACTCACCCATGAAGGACTTCTCAATACACCGGAACCACCGAGTCCGAAGGAACCGGAAACCACAGAAAATGCAGAACCGAACTTACAAGTTGGAGCAGATTCCGATGAAAAAACTGCCTTTCAAAGTATTGAAGACTTTATCAAATTATTATCTACGTACCGAGAAAGAGTCACTGCGATCATTCGTAATTTACAATCTTCAAGGATCTTTGAACTAACGGGAGACCCTTCAGAAAATAAAAATATTGTCGGAAACTTTGCTCGTGAAATGGAATCACAGGTTTTTGAAGCCATAGATAAAATGGTCGATCTTCACAAAGAAATGACATCATATCCTCGTCCTATTACGTATTATATCTCAAAAGCACCCGCAGAAAAAAGAGAAGAAATGAAATTTATTGAATCGGATAAAGAAAAATTAAACAGACTCCACCTGTTTGAAATGCAAAGACATTCCGATACTATAGTTAAAGATTTCAAAAAACTGAGTTTGCAATTATTGAATATTTTAAACCTGAAAAATGACATTCAGGTCAAACAATTACAATATGCAAACCAGTTAATGTATGTTGATGCCAAAAACGCATCACTCTATTTTGCGCAAGATTTGGATAAAACCATACTTGATATTGAGAACTGGAAACAATCGAAATGAAAGAACTGTCGGAAGCAGAAACAAAAGCAATATTAGAAAAAATCAGATCAGAATATAAAGAACACGGGAAACTAAATCCCAAAGCATTCGACCAATCAGGGTTTGAACAAAGATATTTACAAATACTCAAACTCCGTGGTAACATCACGAAATTTTTAACCGAAGAAGTTACTTTTCTCGAACAATTAAAATCAAAGTTCCAAGAACTAGCTGCGAAAAAAGAAGCAGCCAAAGCACAAACCTTAAATCGAATCATGGATGAATCCATCGAGAAGTTAGCCAACTATAAGAAGGTAGATTTCCATCCTCTCGCCAAAGTGGAAACCCGTTACTTTTATGGAGCGATGTTAGATTTTACAGAAACTGAACTTCCTGTTCTTATTTATATCTTCAAAGGTACTCCGGAATATTCTTTTTTACAAGATGCTGTTTTGCAAGTAGAACGAATTGGAATGACAAGACGTGGTCTTCCTTCCATGAAAATGCAAGAGTTCATCAAAACCTTACTCGATGCCAATGGAAACAATATCGTCATTGAAAAAGCTTCCCAAAATCTTTTGAAAGACGGATGTATTGCTCTTAAAAATATCATTGTGGCAGTGCAAGACTTGGTCAGCAAAAACCGAATCAATCCTGATATGATTGTGTTAGTAAATGAAAAAGATTTTCCAAATGCCCATAGTTCTTTTGGCGGTAAAAAATTCGGAGAAAGTCTCACTCGAATTACTGAACGCTGCAAACAAATCATACAAGATTTTCGAATGAATGCGTTGATGAATATGGAAGGATAATTCTAATGTGCCATCATGGACCCAATTCTACTCGGTGTCGCAGACACCATCGAATCTGAATTTGATTCGGAAGTTTATAAAACTCTCTCCCCATTAGAAAAATACCACTCCTTACTGTTTCGTTCTGTTGATAAACTTTTTGGTTTTTTAGGGACAGACCGTTCTAAAATTGCCCCTTATTTAACTGATTTTGTTTCCATTGAAGCCCAATCTCTGGGCCGTGAAGGGTATGGATTCACGGTAAAAGATTCCAATGATATGGGGTTTGGTGGGCTTGCTTGCCATACAGTGGATTTAGGTGGGGCCAGTGTTGGTGGGGCCATTGCTGAGGCACACGCAATTGTGAAAGCCAATCCTTATGCGGTTGTACTTGTGGCGGCCGCCGATGTTCCTAAATCGGTATTCAAACAAGTATCGGATTTAAAACGACTCACTGCAACAGTCTGTCATAAAGAATGGGAAATGCCTTATGGAGCAACACTCATTGGTCTTTACTCTTTGTTATGTGAAAGAATGATGTTTGATACTGGTGTAACCAGCGAAGATTTGGAAGAAATCACAAAACACTTCAGAACTCTGGCAGAAACCAATCCTCGTGCTTTTCAATTCCAAAAACCGCTCACTGAAAAACAATTAAAGAAACCTCTTTCCGGAGTTTATAGTACACCGATGATCGCTATCGTCACCGATCATGGATTTGCCACTCTTATCACTTCTGAAATCATGAAACAGAAGTTAATTGAAAATAAAATCATCAACAAAGATTCCAAACATATCTATTTAGCGGGTTCTGGTCACAGTGCTCACGCAGAGTATTTCATTCAAAAAAAGGATCTAAAAAGTCCGGCTGCACTTGCATGTGAAAAAGCCGTGGCCTCTTCTGGATTCCAAAGATCTGATATTGAATACGCTTGGATTTATGATTGTTTTACAGGAATGATCATCCATGAAGCAGGTTTGTATTTTGGAGTTTCACCAAAAGAAACAACAACGGCACTTCGCAAAGGAAAAATTTCCAATGGAGTAAGAGAGATACCAATCAACCTGGGTGGAGGAATTTTGAACTACCAAGCGGCGATGGCTATCTCTGGAGCCACTGGACTTATTGATATTGCGAGCCAATATGGTCTTGCCGTTGATCCTATTCCAAAAAAGCTGGAAACACAACCTAACGTAAGTTTACTGGGAGGAAATGGAGGGATTGATAGCATCAATTCAGTCATTTTATTTTCCAAAGAAAAACCAAAACCACAAAGAGAACCTTTGACTTTAAAACCATTGGAGGTCAATGTTCCAAACCCCAAAGTGGGGGAAAAGGCCACAATCCTCACCGTTAGCACGATTTTTTTTAATCCAGGAGGGGAGAAAAAACCACCCTATCTCATTGTCTGTTCCACTAAAGAGAATGGAGAGATGGTTCTTACCAATCTATATGGAAAAAATGGAGCGGAAATTTTATCCAAAGATGGATTGGAACTTGGAAAATCTAAAGTAGAATTCCAGGAGATTGAAGGAAAAATCCAAGCTGTTCTTTTGGATTAATACTCAAACGAACTGCCAAGGATAAAAGTCTTTGGCAGTTCGTTCCGGAGGCACCTAACTTACCTAAAACTGTTTTAAGAATCTTAAATTCCCAGATTGGAAATATCGGATGTCGTGAATTCCGTATCGCATCATCACAAGACGATCAAGGCCAAGACCGAAGGCGAACCCAGTCCATTTTTTCGAATCGAGTCCTGCCGCTTCCAAAACATTGGGATGTACTAGACCACAAGGAAGTAATTCCAACCAACCAGAATGTTTGCACACACTGCAACCATCGCCACCACAAACCAAACAGTTGATATCAAGTTCAAAACCTGGTTCCACAAACGGAAAGTATCCAGGGCGAAGTCTTGTTTTGATTTCCTTTCGGAACACACGAGAAAGAAGTGTTTCCATAGTATAAATCAAATGAGCGACAGAAATATTTTCCCCAACTACCATACCTTCCACTTGGTAAAAAGTATTTTCGTGAGATGCATCTACTTCTTCATATCGAAACACACGGCCAGGGGCAATGATCCGAAAAGGAGGTTTTAGTTTGCGAAGGGCACGCACCTGAATGGCGGAAGTATGGGTTCTGAGTAAGTTTCCATCGACCGTATAAAACGTATCTTGCATATCACGGGCAGGATGGTCTTCGGTAAAATTCAGAGCACCAAAATTGTTTTCATCGGTTTCTACTTCGGGTCCATCCATCACAGAAAAACCCATAGAGGTAAAAATATCTTCGATTTCATATTGGATTTGAGAAATAGGGTGTAGGCTTCCTCTTTCTTTCGAATCAAGCGGACGCAAACTATCAAAGAATTCCTGGCTGAGTTGGTTTTCATAAAAACTTTCTTTTAAAGAAGTTCTTTTGGTTTCCACAAAACTTTCGAGTCGGCTTTGCGCTTCGTTGGCTTGTTTCCCCACTGTTTTTTTCTCTTCTACAGATAAAGAAGCAAGGCCTTTTAAAACAGAAGTGAGTTTTCCTTTTTTACCAATGAATTGGTTTTTAAGAGAATCCAAATCTTGTTCGGATGTGGCAGAAGATAAAACAGATTCTGCTTCTTTGACTAAGGCTTCGATTTCTTGGGATAGGCTCATATAGATTCTCGTAATTCGATTAATGATTTTAATTCAGGATAAATTCCACCAAAAGCACCATTCGACATCGCAAGGATGATTACTTTTTCCTTTTGGAATTTTGGCAGAATCTTTTTTAAAAGGGAAGGAATTTCTTTTGGGTCTTTAGCATACAAAGCTTCTTTCTTTGTATTCTTTGTTATGTCTTTCACCAATTTTTTTACATTCAAACGTAGGGATTTGTTTACCTTGTCTACTTGGTACACTTCAGTAACAATGCTCACGTCACTACCTTTAAAACATTTGGCAAAATCGTCTTGAAATACATTTCTATGCGAAGTAGCACTTCGTGGTTCAAAAAGGGAAATGATTTTGTATCCAGGGTAAGCTTCTTTGTGAGCCTTTATGGTTTCTTGGATCGCAACAGGATGATGAGCAAAGTCTTCGACAAGAAGGCTTACATCGGAAACAAATAGATTTTCTTGTCTTCGTTTGACACCAGGGAATGATTCCACTGCTTCTAAAATTTCTTTTCTTTTTTGTGGAGCGATTTCTAGACAAATACGAGTTGCTACTTCCACATTGCGATAGTTATGCGATCCAATTAATGATGGTTTTAATTTGGTTTTGGTCCTTATCTCAGACAAAATGCCTTTTTCATATTTAAAAATGGAATTTTTGTCCCCTAATTCAAAAGATTCCACAGGTGCATGTTTGTAATCTTTAGTGATCTCCACTAGATTCCGAGAACCTTTCCAATAGAATACTTTACCGCGTCCAGGAACTAAATTTAACAGACGTTTGAACATGGTTTTAATGGCACCCAGATCGGCAAAAATATCTGCATGATCAAAATCGAGAGCATTCATCGCCAAATAATACGGTCTGTAATGTAAAAATTTAGAACTTTTGTCAAAGAAAGCAGAATCATATTCATCCCCTTCGATTACAAAATAATCACCTTCTCCAAGAGCAAATCCAGGGAACCCATCTTTACGAATCCCACCGACAAAAAGACCGGGTTTCAGACCAATAGATTCTAAAATCCAATGGGTTAAAAATGTAGTCGTAGTTTTTCCGTGAGTTCCCGAAATCACAATGGGTTTTTTCCCTTTGAGAAAAAAAGTCCCAATGGCCTGCGCCATACTCATGTATTCCATTCCCGTATTTAATACTTCTTCAACTTCTGGATTCCCACGTGAGATAGCATTTCCGATGATCACTAAATCAGCGCCCTTTACATTTTCTTTATGATAACCAGCTTTAGGTGATAAACCCCATTCTACCAACTTATCTGACATAGGTGGGTAAAGATTTTGATCGGAACCAGATACATCATGACCTTGATTTTTTAGCATATAGGCCAAATTACCCATAGCAATTCCACCAATGCCTACCATAAAGATTTTCAAAAGAGTACCGTCCTAACCAGGTTGTAAATAAATAGAGGAACTGAAACAAGAACCAAAAAAAACAAAACTACTTTCATAAGAAAAAATAGAAAATCTAAAGAAGTCCATTCTCTTCGGTGCGAAAGATAATAATACGCTAAATGTAAGGAATAGAAAAAACCAACACCTAATGCGAGTAAGGGGATTGGCGCAGGAAAAATCCAAAAAATTGTCGTGGCACTAAAAGGAAGATAGGAAATCATAAACACATGCGGTTCTGGACCTTCCCAATCTTTGGTTCGATCTCGCATTTGGTGGTACATTCGAAAACTATCAACCAACCGAATCACAAGATAAAATCCCAGATAAAAAAAGAATAAGGTCAACATCCCCTGTGTGTAGGTTAATTTTGTTTCTTCGTCTACCGTGGATACTTTGAACAAAAGGATTTGGATTACATTCCCAAAAAACTTTGCGATTGGTGCGAGCAGGATGAGTTGGAGATGGGCCAACCACAAATCACGCCCACCCAAATCCGTTTTATGATAATAGGATTCGAAGGCAGACATTGGGGAATAGAATAAATCTCGGATCATTTCCATCCGAGATGCGATTGTAGAAACTTTTTGCACCTTATTGGATTTTCTGGTTGGGACGCTCGTACCGGGAAGCACTTTTCACTTTCATGACGGCATTCACCAAATTTTGGAAGGATTCTTCTTTCATCCAAGTGATTGATTCCGAAAAATAAGGAACAAGCTCCCGACGAACCGGCCTCCATTTTCCTGAATCCGACTCCCATAAAGGGTAAAAGGAAAGTCGATACTTGATTCCTTCTGATTGGGTTACATCCAATATCGCTTCCGCCACTTGAGCAGAGGTAAGTTCTGGAAACTGCGGAGCTCCCGTCTCGTCATTATAAAATTCTACTTTCAGGCCTTTGACCACCGATTCCCATTGGTTTCCCACATCAGGTGGTAGAACAATTCGTTCCCCTGTGGTACGACTCCAATCATTAACATACACATTGTACTGGTTTTTTTTGGCACGGTTCTCAGCTTTAACATTCACAACCTGACCAGAAAAAGAAAGTTCTCTCAAGTAACCTTCGTTAAACGTGATATACATTTTTTCACGAAAACTGGTGGAAGGTGCACGAAACTTTTCAATTAAATAGTTATATGGAGCTATGACTTCTTCATTCACCAAAACAGAAACACGACCTTCGTCTGCTCCGATTTTTTTACCGAAAAACAACTGTTTGTCTTTTTGGAAATCAATTTCGGAACCGTTTTCTTCGGATAAAGTTAAAGATGGAGAACTCATCCCTAAACAATAGGACTTTTGGATTTCAGGTGTGGCCTTTTCAATCAATTTTGTTTTAAGGACACTTAGCTCCGAAAAACTATTTTTTACATTATAGTTGGCTTCGTAAGAAAATTCCTTGCCATCTTTTGTCAAACTGACTGTGTAAAGAGGTGTTAGGTTCCATCCGCGAGGGATTTTACGAAACACCATGTCTTCCTCTGCAAACTTTGGTTCTAAGACACCACACCAATCTTCTTTGGGTGGGGTATAACGAATAGATTTCCAATCTTCTTTCCAAAAATTTGTTTCGGAAATATTTTCTGGATGGTCTTCCATCCAGTAGAAGAGTAAAAACAAACCAACAAAAGCAACTACTACTAAACTAATTTTCTGTTTCATACTTCAATCATAGAACTTTTTCTTCTTGAATATACAAAGTAAGATCCCACTGCCAAAATGAATCCTGGAAACAAAAACACTCCGATTACCCAAGCAACTAACTTTTGATTGTCGGAAAGGGAAATAGTATCTAATTCCTCTTTTTTAAGAGGAATTTCTGCAACAGCCGTGTCCTGGAACAAACCCGTGATGGACACAGTAGAAAACTGAGAGTTCATCGCATATGGAATGAACTGATCGGTAATCCAAGAAGTACCTGTGTGCAAAATGATTTTGCCTGCTTTGTCATTGGTTAATGACATGGGTGTCAATACGATGGAGAGAATTTTACTCTCTTTTTTTTCGTTTGGATCTAATTTTCCATTTTTATTTTCATCAGAAAAAGCTTCAAAACCTGACTCTAATAAAGTTTCCGACTTTAACGAATAAGGAGATGGAATGGTCGCATCCGTTTCCAAATAACCACTGTAAGGGAATAAAATTCCCATGTCTTTTTTCTGGAGTAAATCGGTGAGCCTGTTATCCGGAAACCGTTTTGCTACAACAAATCCAGGTTTTTCTTCTCTTTCTATTAACTCTGAAGATTTATATTTAAGACCAGCACTTGATAGTAACCAACTAAAGTCTTCGTTCCCTTTCGGTTCCATGGTGATGAGAAGTTTTCCATTTTTTTCCAAAACAAACTTAGTCAATTCTTCCTTAGCTTCTTTGGAAAAAGGAACCGTTGGTCCAAGAATCACCAACATTTCGGCATCTTCTGGTAATTTGGAAGGCCAACCTTGCGCAAATCCCCACTCTGCCACCTTAAAGTTTAAAAACTGTAAAGAAGAGACAAATCGGTTTACTTGTTCATTTGGAAGGGCTTTAAAAGACATACCGTATCTTTCCCCATTGGAAACAGTAAAATAAACTTTTTTCTGTTCGGTAGTAACATTGAGTAGTGCACCAACTAACTTGCGTTCCAGATCTTCTAAATCTTTTGTTTCTTTAGCGATCACCCTTTCTTCTGCAAATGGAGTTCCGGACGTAAGTAAAGATTGTTTCTTCGAACGAACAAAGATGGTCCCATTCGAAACCTGGCCAAACTCTTTTAGTAAATCCACTTCCACATCTGCATTGATAAATTGGACGGTGATATGTGAGTTTTCTGCTTTGATTTGGTCCAAAAGAATTTCAATATCAGGGCGGACTCGAGTCAGTGCGAAGGCTGCCAACTTATCTCCATTTGCCGGTCCATCCGCTTCCAGAGGACGCGGGTAAAATGCAGTGATGGTAACATCTTTTGCGATTGGTTTGATTAGATTTCTAGAGATTTGAGAAAGGGAAAATTTCCCCTGGCTACTCAAATCAAAGTTATAGTTTCGTTTGATCGCAAAATAATTAACTGCAACCACAATGGGAAGAACAAATAAAAATCCTAATACAGCATTTTGCAAAAGGGAGCTCTTGGATTTTGCTAAATTACTTTGTGCCTCTAAGGATGACTTCCCAATCTCAAGGAGTATGATTTGAAGAAGAAATACAATTGATAATAAAACAACACAAAGCAAAAGAAATTCTCTTACTTTTGGAATGGCACTGACTTCTTCATTCAATCCAGCGACTGGTTTTAAATCCAAAAAATCACGTAAAACAGATAATAAAAAAGCACCGATTCCAAATCCGGCAGCAATATAACGATTCTGGTCTTCTTTCCGTAGTCCTTTTGAAAAAGCTCTGACAATGGTATCAGAAGCTAAAAACAAAAAAATCACTCCAAAAAATATGATTCTTCTTTTGGGATCTACAACCATCCCATCAAACAAGAAATAGGCGAAAAGAGAAAGTAAACTTACAAATGGTAAAATTCTATCTGCGGTCAAAAACATGGTCTATCCCCTCCATCTCCTGGATTCCAAGACCTTTACGGTAAGGTATAAGAACAAAAATGTTCCACTTAAGAAAAAAACAATTCCAGTCAAAGGGACAACACCTTTGGCAAAAGCGGCAAAGTGCGAAAAAATATGTAAATGGAAGAGAACCTTTCTCGTAGTTGCTTGGAAGAGGTGTGAAAAATATCCCACAACCCAAAGCGTCAAAATGATTAAGACGGAAATCAGTAAAGAAATCATTTGGTTTTTGCCAAGACTTGATCCAAACATTCCAATCGTGAAGGTAAAGACACCTAACAAAAACACACCGACACTACCAGAAGCTACCATGTAAAAAGGAGCTTTCCAAAAAGAGTATAACAATAAAGGAAAGAGTCCGTTGATAAAGATAGTTATAATCCCACAAACAGTAACACCAAAAAGGAATTTACCAAAAACAATTTCCAAGTCTGTGACTGGAGACGTAAAAAGTAATTCCAAAGTTCCCTTATTTCTTTCTTCAACAATAGAACCCATCGATATGATGACCATTGCGATAAGAATTGTTGTCATAAAGGAAATGAAAGTGATATAGGTTGCAATTTCATAATTTGCAGTTCCATTAAAATTTAGAATCATCACAAAGAGTGCATTGAGAAATGCAGTTCCTCCGAGAACCAATGGTCCCATATATGTTCCAAAAAATAATCGTAATTCTTTTTTATAGATCCAAACAGCCGTTTGCCAGTTCATATCTTCTCCATAAAAATCTGTTCTAAAGACACTTCTTGTTTTTTTAAAGACTCAATTTGAATTCCACTAGTGAGTGCCTTGGAAAACAAAGATTCTTTAAATTGTTTTGGATTAGTGGTTCGAACCAAAAATTGAATCTCTTCTTTGTTGGTTCCAAGTTCAGTCACACTATCGGTTCCACCAATCACTGATTTCACGAATGTATGAAGTTCGCTAGACTCTTTTCCAGAAAGGCCAACTTCCCACCCAGCTAGACGATTCATTTCTTCCTCTAACCTTGATAAAGAAAGTTCCTGTTTCAAACTTCCTTTGTGTAAAAATAAAAACTTATCACAAGTTTTGTATATCTCAGTTAAGATATGACTTGAAATCAAAACGGTATGGTCACCCGCCAAACTTCGAATTAAATTTCGGATCTCTACAATTTGTTTTGGATCAAGTCCTGAAATCGGTTCGTCCATAATCACAATTTCAGGATCTCCAAGGATTGCTTGTGCAATTCCCACTCGTTTCCTGTATCCCAAAGATAAAGTACCAATTAATTTATCTTTAACAGCCGTAATATTAGTTTTTAAAAGTACCTTTTCTACTTCTGAAGCGAGTTTGGATTCTTCGATCTTCTTGATCCGACCCACAAATTGAAGATATTCCAAAATTGTCATGTCTTCGTAGAGAGGAGGAGTTTCAGGCAGATAACCTATTTTCTGTTTTGCCTCTAAAGGAAAATCAAAGATGGACTTACCATCAATCGAAGCATCTCCTGCACTAGGTATCAAATACCCGGTCAAAATTCGAATTGTGGTGGTTTTCCCTGCGCCGTTGAGTCCCAAAAGACCAACGATTTCGCCTTTTTCTAATTTGAAATTAAGCCCTGAGATGGCTCGTTTTTCGCCGTAAAATTTTGATAAATTGCTGACTTGAATCATAACTCTGGTTTAGTTTTCGTATACCTGCACCTATGAATGAATTTCTGGAAAAAATCAAAAGCTTTTTCAAGGATGAAGACAGCTTTTTTGATGCAAAGCAACTTCTGCAACAGAATTGGCACAAATTTGTCCCCCAATACTTCGACAAAATCCTGGAAACACGTGCGAATGCCGTTTTTGTTTTGGACCAGGACCTAAATTATACCTATGTGAACTCTTCGGCAGAAAGTATGGTGGAAAAAACCGCCAGTCAGATGTTAGGGCAAAACATTTGGCATTTGTTTCCGAACCTGGATGAAACAGATTTTGGTAAAAAATTAATAGAAGCCATCAAGAATAAGGAAACTTTCCGCTCTGATGAGTTTTTTTTGGAATCAAAAGGATGGTTTGCAACACAAGTTTTTCCTCAGGAAAATTTTACCATCCTCATCGCAACAGAAATCACATCAGAAAAAAACGCCAAAGATAATTATAGCCAAGTTCTAAATAAGAACAAAGCAATCCTTAGTGCCCTACCTGACAAATTGTATGGAATCAGAAAAGACGGAACCGTCATTGACCACAAAGAATTTCCCGATTTTAAAGGTTGGGATTCTTTTTATGAAGGTAGAGTCAGATTCACTCGAATCGAAAACCTATTTCCAACAAGAAAACTAAACGATATTGAGTCCATCATAGAACAGGTTTTAGAAATTGGTGGAACCAAAACTTATGAATATTCGATCGAAGATTACGATGGAGAAAAATACTTTGAAGCACGTTTCACTAAAACTGGCGAAGATGATGTTCTCGCAATCGTTCGGAATATTACAGAAAGAAAAAAAGCCGAAGCTTTAAAAAATGAATTCATCAGTTTAGTGAGTCACGAGCTAAGAACTCCTTTAACATCAATTAAAGGTTCTATCGATTTGTTACTCGCAGGTGTGGCAGGGGATCTCTCCAATCAAACGAAATCACTCTTAAATATTTGCAGAAAAAACACACAAAGGTTAGTTCGTTTTGTTACTGACCTACTCGATATTGAAGCATTGGATTCAGGAAATATTAATTTTAAGTTTAGAACTTATCGTTTAGAAGAAATCCTCCAAAGTTCCGTCGATGGAATGAGGACCTTTGCAGAACAATACCATGTTTTACTAAATTATGATCAAAACTTTCCGTCTACGACTGTCTATGTGGATGAAGACAGATTGAATCATTGTATCACCAATCTAATTTCAAATGCAGTAAAATATACTCCAAAATTTTCTGAAGTTTATATCACAGTTGTTCCCACTGATACAAAAGCGCAAATTTTAATCAAAGACAACGGGCCAGGTATTGATCCCAATTTTGCACCCAGACTATTTCACAGATTTGCACAAGGAGCACCACCCAAGGATAAATTAGTGGGAGGTTCTGGCCTTGGTTTATCCATCACGAAGGGATTTGTAGAGGCAATGAAAGGAAAAATATTTTTTACGTCTGATGACAATGGAACCGTCTTTACAATTGAATTTCCTATTATCAAACCAGGATCTATTCCAACTGGATACAACCAATGACTGATGCAACTCTAAATCATGTACTAATTGTGGAAGACGAAGAAGATATTGTAGAAATTCTTCGGATCGCATTAGAGTTTAACTCGAGTTATCAGGTCAGTTTCGCAAAAACTGGTCCGGAGGGATTACAAAAAGCAATCATCTTACAACCAGACTTAATCTTGTTAGATGTTTTAATGCCCGGGATGAATGGAATGGAGTTAATTGAAGAATTGAAAATCTTTCCAGAAACAAAAGGGATTCCTGTTGCATTCATTACTTCGCGTGTGTTAAAAAATGAAATTTTGGAATACCAGAGAAGAGGTGGCATCGGTGTCATTGAAAAACCCTTTGCCCCTCTGGAAATCGCTGATAAAATTCAAACCCTTTGGGAAGATTCAAAAAGAAGTCACTAATCTTATTTGTCTTTGAACCCATCCAAAATTTCGTCTTGTCTTCCCATCAAACGAACTGACAAACGAGGACCAACTTCGCAGACAATACGAGATGCAACATAATTTCCCCAACGAGCTGATTTCTGTGCCGAATACCCTTGTGTTAATCCATACAACACACCAGCGGCAAATGCATCCCCTGCTCCTGTTGTATCAATTGGTTTTACGGGAAAACCTGGAACGAGAGTGATTTTTCCATTTTCAGCTACATAGGCTCCATCTTTACCAGCAGTCATAAAAACCAAAGGGCAAAGTTTGGAAATGAAGGTCACTGCTTCTTCTGCCGTTTTTGCTCCACTCAACGCTAAACCTTCTTCAGTATTACAAAAAACCACATCGACATATTCTTTTGTTAGGTGAATAAATTCATCCTTAGAACGATTTACACAAAAAGGATCACTATAAGTAAAAGAAACCTTTACATTGTTTTCTTTAGCGACTTTCATCGTGAGTTCACTTGCTTTTTTTGTAGAATCACCATCCCACAAATAACCTTCCACATAAACAAATTTACTTTTTTTTAGGTTATCTACATCGATATCATTAGGTCCAAGTGATGTTGAAATTGCAAGATTTGTCAACATAGTTCGTTCTGCATCAGGTGTTGTTAATACAACACAAGTGCCGGTATGGCTTTGGGAATCAGGTGTTGTTTCGAATAAAACGCCAGCATCTTCCATATCTTTTTTATAAAACTCGCCATATGTATCGTGAGTCACTTTTCCCGTGTAACAACATGTTCCACCTGAATTTGCAATGGCAATCATTGTATTGGCAGCACTTCCACCGGAACGAAGTTCCTTCTTTTCATCATGAAGATCAGCAAGAATTTGACCTTGTCTGGCTTCATCTACAAGAGTCATTACACCCTTAGTGATATTCTGTTTTTGTAAAAAATTGGGAGTAATAAAGGCAATGATATCTACCAAGGCGTTCCCTACGCCGAATACGTCGTAATGCTTCATGTGGACAATGCTTTTTTCCTTTAGGGAATTGACACTCAATTTTCATGTTTCAGTTTGGCAAGTACCGAGAAAATACTCTTCAATGGTTTCCAATTTCAGATTATCAATTCTGCTTTGTTTCAGTTTGGCTCCATTTACCCTTTTAGCTCAAAACAAAGATACGAAAGAAGTGGAGATCCGTGCGGGTGTTGACTCTCAGTCAAAAAACTCGAACTTTGCAAAAAACCCAACCGGGTTTCAAAAAGAAATCGATTTAAGTCAAACAAACACTCGTTATATGAGCCTTCCGGATGTTCTCAATCGCGAAGCGGGAGTTCGAATCAGACAATACGGAGGACTCGGATCTTACTCAACGTTATCCTTACGAGGGACAAATCCCAACCAATCAAAAATTTATTGGAATGGGGTGCCAATTAATAACTCAATGGGCGGTGAAATTAACTTAGCAGACCTACCCTTTGATAATTTAGAAAAAATTGAGATCTATAAATCAGGAACACCCGCTGGATTTTCAGGATCAGCCATTGGAGGATCAATTAACCTAATCTCTAAATCAAAAATAGACAAACCGATCACACGAATCAACTTGATGGGGGGAAGTTTTAAAACGGCAAAAGCAACTGTCACTCATATGGATCAATTTGCTCATGGTTCTTATTTTGTACAGGCTCTCCAAGAAACATCTGACCAGAACTTTAGTTATTTAAATAACAAAGGTACTGTTTTATTTAATACTTATGATGATACGATAGACACACGTAGAAATGCACAATTTCGCAAAACTGGATTTACTGGAAACCTCTCTCTTGAATTTGGAAAAACAAAAATAAACATATTGAATGACTATATTCACAGAAAACAAGGATTACCCGGTCCAGGAAACAGGCAGACCGTTTCCGTAGAAAGAGTTTTTAGTAAACTTTCGTCTGCGATCACAACAGAAACAAATGAATTTCTTTTTCAAAATTTAACATTGGAAACAAAAACTTACGGGAACTTTTCAAAAGATGATTTTTTTGATCCCAAATCAGAGTTTAGTTATGGAACACCAAATGCATTTACAAAAACAAACCATTACGGCTTTCAACTCTCCCCCACGTTATATTTACTAGAATACAATCAAGTCATTCGAACTTCTTTCCAAACAGAACAAGAATTTTTTACAAGATACGAAAAAAGATACAATCATGAAACAGAAAGAAAAGAGCCGAAAAAACGAAGAGATACTTTAAGTGCTACTTTTCAGGATGAAATCAGATTTTTTTCCAACCGTCTTTTTTTGGTTCCGCAAGTTCGGTTCGAGCGTTTTACGGACAGATTTGGAAAAGATGAAACTAGCGTTCGAAACCAACTTCTCGATCCGCTAACAGATGTTTTTTACGTCAAACAAGCATTTACCAATCCAAGTTTTGGCATTAAAATTATTTGGATTAAAAAAGATAGTTTAGAATTTGGAACATTGGGAAACATTAGCAAAGATTTTAGAATTCCCACCTTCTTAGAGTTATTTGGAGAACGAGGAAGCATTGTAGGTAATACCAAATTAAGACCTGAACAAAGTAGAAATGGAGACTTTGGATTTTATCTTAACACAAAACCATTTACAAACTGGAAATTCCAATCTGACATATCCATCTTTCAAAAACGAATTTATGATATGATTTTGTTTTTACCAAATTCACAGTTTACTCTTAGACCTGAGAATGTTGACCAAGCCTTCATTCGAGGCCTAGAAACTAGCCACAATATGATTTGGAACAAAGGAATCAAATTCAATTTTAATTATACATACCAAGATGCAAAAAACTATTCCGAATCACCTTCGTTAAACGGGAAATACCTTCCATTACGCTCCAAAAGTCAAGGTAGTGCTTTACTTGCGTTTTTTAAAGATTTTGGAGAAATTGGATTGGAATACCAATACATCGGTGCCAATTTTCGAGACAGAACCAATGAATATTTAGGATACCTTCCGGCACGGCAATTTTGGAATCTCTATATCCAATACATACCCTATAAAAATTTAGAAACGGGAAACGAATTGATTTTGGGATTGGAAGTTCGGAATCTATCTGACAAACGGGTAGAGGATTTAGTTGGATACCCATTACCTGGTCGTAGTTATTATTTTACAGGGAGTTATCGATTCTAATGTTAAATACAATCAATCGCTTTCTGAATTTAAATCTTAATTACAACCCATCGCAGCTGGTATACGCATTGCGGATATTTCCCTCTGCACGATATCTGAAATACAAATACAAACCATCGCAGCTGGTATATGCATTGCGGATATTTCCATTTTTATTTCTTCAGTTTTATTGTTCTCAACTGGAAATAGAAAAGCCAAACCTTTTCCAATTTGTATTTTTATCTGCTTCCCCCACTTCCGTTGGAGTCGTGACCTCTGATTTTGCAAGCGGCGGAAGATTTAAAACTTTTGAACCAAACTCACTGACTGCCTTTCCCACTTCAATCCCTATTCACTCTGATGCAGTTGGAAGATTTACTAATGATAGAGTTTTTATTGTCAACCGATTGAATCGAGACAGCATCCAAGTATTAAATCCTCAACTTGGATTTTTAACCGAACAAGAGTTTAGTGTTGGACAAGGTAAAAATCCACAAGACATCTCCGTTTGGAATGATAAATATTTTATTAGCCTTTATAATTCTGATGAATTAGTCATCTATTCGCGATATAATGGGACAAAAATTGGGTCTGTTTCTTTTGCTTCACTCAAAGAAACCTATTCCACTTCTGGAATTCCTGATAATTCGGTTGAATCTTCTTATATGGTTCAAGACGGAACAAGTTTGTTTGTATTGTTACAACGTTTGGATAGAAATGACGTATCAGGTTATTTGCCACCTAACTCTGATTCCTATATGGTTGAAATTGATATGAATTTGAATCAGATAAGAGCTGTATATACTCTTCCTTACAGAAATCCAAGTTCTAAAATTCAAAAAGTAAATCTATTCGGTGAACCACACTTAGTTTTATCTTGCGTTGGTCGCGTTGGGTTTATTTCTCAAATTGATGCAGGAATCATTGCCTTTCGTTTGAGTACTCGCCAATTCCTTCCTAACCGTCTTTTTGCAGAAGAGATAGCGGGTGGAGATATTTTGGTCTTTCAAATTAAAAATGAGGAATTAGGATTTGCCGCTGTCCTTGACGCGGGATTTACGAAAACAATCCAAGCATTCCGCCCAAGAACTGGAGAACGGATTGGAACCCTACTGCAAATTCCTGGCAATATAGGAATTAGTCTTTCAGGTCTTTTGCTAACGAATGAAGGAAAATTGTTGGTTGGATCTACTGATTTCAATCGGCCAGGAATCTATGTTTACGATACGAATCTTGGAAATGTATTATTAAATCCGATACCGAGTTCGGTGGAACTAACACCTTTTGATATCTTCCAGTTGCAAAATCTTCAATAAATCTCAATATGGAAAAAGACAGGGGAATCTAATTTATGTTAACTCTAAAAAAACAAAAAAATGGTCCATTGACCAAACAAGTTTTATTAATCATCTTAGATGGAGTTGGCTTTACAGAGAAAGGATACGAAAACGGCAATGCAGTAGCCAAAGCAAATATGCCTATATTAAAAGGTCTTTGGAAAACGCACCCAACAGTTTTATTAAAAGCGCATGGAACCGCTGTCGGAATGCCTAGTGATGAAGACATGGGCAATTCAGAAGTTGGTCATAATGTTTTAGGATCAGGAAGAATTTTTGATCAAGGCGCAAAATTGGTCTCTCAGTCAATCGAAAACGGAAGTTTATTTGTTGGTCCTATATGGAAAAAGTGCATATCCAACTGTAAGTCCAATCAATCTACACTTCATTTTCTTGGTTTATTTTCAGATGGTAATGTCCATAGCCATATTGACCACCTACGCGCTCTTATAAATCATGCGATAAAAGAAAACATAACAAAAATAAGACTTCACATACTATTAGACGGAAGAGATGTTCCCGAAAAATCTGCGTTAGACTATCTAATTCCATTTGAAGAATACCTAGATACCCATCGGAAAAATGGGATCGATATTCAAATTGCTTCCGGTGGGGGAAGGATGGAACTCACAATGGATCGTTACGACGCTGATTGGTCGATGGTCGAAAGAGGTTGGAACCATCATGTGGAAGGAGAGGGTCGTCAATTTCAATCTGCAAAGGAAGCCATTGATACATTCCGTACAGAAAACCCTTCCGTAATTGATCAATACCTGCCTGGGTTCGTGGTAGCAGATACTAATGGGAAACCGCTTGGTAAGGTGGAAGACAATGATTCGGTAATATTCTTTAATTTCCGTGGTGACCGTGCTATCGAGATTTCGAGAGCTTTCACAGAAGAGAATTTAACAAATTTTAATCGAAAACGGTTTCCCAAAATTGAATTTGCCGGTATGATGCAATATGATGGAGATTTGTTTATCCCCAAACAATACTTAGTTGCTCCTCCTGCAATTGATCGCACCATGGGTGAATATTTTGCCAACGAAGGAATCGCACAATATGCTCTGTCTGAAACACAAAAATATGGACATGTAACTTTTTTTTGGAATGGAAATAGGTCTGGGTATTTTAATCAAACCTTAGAAACATACGAAGAAGTAAAATCTGATATCATCCCCTTTGATCAAAAGCCGGAAATGAAAGCAAAAGAAATCACTGATAATTTAGTGCTTGCATTGACATCACACAAATTTCCGTTTTTGAGAGTCAATTATGCTAACGGCGATATGGTGGGACATACTGGAAATATGGATGCTACTGTTCGAGGATTGGAATATCTTGATGTATGTTTAGATAGAGTCAAAAAAATCTGTGATGAAACAAATACTGTGTTATGTATAACGGCTGACCATGGAAATGCGGACGAAATGTACCAACTTAATAAAAAAGGAACAGCAGAAACGACAAAGGATGGAAAACCGGTACCCAAAACAAGCCATACTCTCAACCCGGTCCAATTCGTTCTTTATGATCCAAAGGGAAAAATTCAACTCAATCAAAACCTAAAGGAAAAAGGGCTCGCAAATGTCGCGGCAACAATGATGGATCTATTAGGATTTGAAGCTCCAGAAGGATACCATCCAAGTCTAATCATTAGGGACTGAGTCCCCATTTATTATTATGCGGTTTCGGATCATCATCGGGTTACTTTTCAGTTTTGTTATTTTTAACTGTTCAGAACCTGGAATTGGCTCTTTTTCGGAGGAAACAAAAGAAAAAATTCGAAATATAATTAAACAAGAAGGTTTTCAAGGAGTCGTCCTAATTGCACAGGACGAGAATATCCTTTTTCGAGAATCAATCTATGCAGGTAAAAAAAGAAAAAGGATACAACTTTATAAAAAACACAATTTCCCGTTAGGTGAATCTACAAAAACATTTACTTCCTTTGCAATACACAAACTCGAAGAAGAAAAGAAAATCTCTTTATCCGATCCGGTTTCCAAACACCTCAATTGGTTTCCATATTCCAAAGTTACCATTGGACATTTGTTGCGCCATACGTCTGGACTACCAAAAATCATTGAATTTCTACCAAATTTTGATACGGAAAAAAATCATTTAAAACGCGATGATATCAAACGTTTTTTTTTAGAATCAAAACTAAAACCAGCCTTTGCTCCGGGAGAATATTGGAAGTATAGTCGTCTTGATTATCTTTTTCTATCTTATATTATTGAAAAAGTTTCAGGAGTGACTTATGGGAATTTTTTAAAGGAAACAATCTTTGTTCCGTTAAAAATGGAAAATACCAATGTAGACCACAATGAAGTATTAATTGGAAATAGCGGAATATATTCCACACCGGAAGACCTTGTACATTTCAGCGAAGAATTAAAAAAACCAAAACTAATTTCTAAGATTTCTCGAGATACGATCATCAAAAAAACGATTCTTTCTGACTCCATCTCGGAAGATCCAATTGCATTCGGCGAAGGAGTCTTTGTAGGAGATTACTTTTATTGGACTTATGGAAAAGAAAAAGGAATTTCAAACTTTGTATATCATGATTTAAAAAGTAGAATTTTCATTACCATCGTAAGTCCTTATGGAAGCAGTAAAGGTGATTTATCTTCAGTTAAATCAGCACTAACAGAAATTATCTTTGATGCAAAAAAATTAAATCTTAAAAAAAGAACAAACCTTCAAAAGGAAGTTTACATTGAAGATTTAATGAAAGATGAAAAAGTCCCATCGCTCGGAATTGCTGTGTTTAGAAACTACACATTAAGTTGGAAAAAAATGTATGGCACAAAAACTCAACACACACTTTTTCGCGCAGGATCTCTTTCCAAAACAATGACCGCTACCGCAACACTTCGATTAGTTGAAGCTGGACATCTAGACTTATATTCAAATTGGATTGGGAAATTAAAGCAATACAAAGTCTCAGTACCAAAGGGAAAAAGACGATCTTTAGTAAATCTAGATTTATTACTTTCGCATACAAGTGGACTTACTGAAAAAGGAAATTGGGATGACCCGATCAACTCCGGAAAAAGGCACTTACGTGAGTTAAAGGATACATATACAACAAAGGGAAATGGTTTAAAACTATATTACAAACCAGGAACCAAGTCTAGATATTCCGGAGGTGGATATAGCATTGTGCAAGAAATACTCACTGAACGAACAGGAAAGTCATTTCAAAACCTTATGTCCGAAATAGTTTTCCAACCCTTACATATGACTCGCAGTACATTCCGCCAAAATCTAAACATACAAGATGATCGATGTGATGGATATGATGAACAGGGTATCATACTTCCACAAAAATCTTTTGTAACACCTGAATTATCATCAGGTGGTCTCTGGACAACTCCAGAAGAAGTAGGAATTTTGTTTTCAGAAATTGCAAAAGCAAAACAAGGAAAATCAAATTTTCTCACAAAGGAATCTGCAGAATACCTCCTTTCACCCAAAATGAGTGCCGCAAACCTAACCGTTCATGCACTGGTCGCCCACGGATTTTTTTTAAACCGAACTGGTAGAACTGAATATTTCTTCCATGGCGGTCATACAAAGGGACATAAGTCGCTTGCTCTTTTTAATACAGAAAAGGGATATGGAGTGGTCATTATGACCAACTCAGAAAATGGATCCAAACTCATTTGGCGGATTCTTCGGTCCATCTCGGTCGAAGAAAAATGGGACAAGTTCGTTAATTAATCTATTGACCAATTTCTAAAATTGGCTATTCTCAGAGCGGTTCAATGGAATATACAGAATCAAAATTCGACGGTATTGTTGTTCTGAAATTATTCGGCAACTTAGATATGTTAAATGCCGGCATACTGAAAGAACGGATCAAAGAATCTGCTTCACAAGAGGAACACCGATTTATCTTCGATTTGGAAGGCGTTAGCTTTATTGATTCTTCTGGATTTGGCCTGATCATGTCGCTAAATGATAAATTGACCGAGTTAGGTGGTGGACTAAGAATTGTTAACGTTTCAAAGACCATTCGACAAATCTTTCGAATTTCAAAAATCTCTTCCGTCATTCAAATTTTTGAAAGCACGGAAGATGCAATCAATTCTTTCAGATAAGCTAACTGACTGAAGTCGCCACCATTTTCTTCCAAAAGTTTTTTAATTTCAGCAATTTTGGATTTTCGGGAGCCATTTCTTGCAAAGCCAACAACACTTCTTTGGATCGTTCAATGTCCCTGCGATGCATAAGTATCTCTGCAAGCAACAAAAGGTTATTAAAATTTTTCGGATCTCTGAATCGAAGTCTTTCCGCAAAGTCTGTCGCTAAAATAAAATCTCTTCTTTGTTTATGTGCATAGGCAATGTAAAACAAAAAGTCGGTATCTCCTGGATTTAATTGCAGATATCGATTCGCTAACTCAATGGCTTTTTCATAATCCTTAGACTTCATGTACAACTTAGAAAGTTCTCTTAAACAATAAAGATCATCTGGCTCCGAATCCAATGCCAATTCTAAGGCAAAGATTGCATTATTCCATTCACCATCTCGATACGACTGAATTCCTTCACCTAACATTCGATAATACACATTTGGCTTTGTTGATTCTTTAGCAGCGTATGCGACTTCTTCCAAAAAGGCAATTCTCATCAAACTCAAGTCATCCGTGAGATCTCCAAATTGTAACATTGCTTTGCAAATCAGATTTAAATCTCCACCACCTTCAGTAACGTGCCGTAAAAATACAGTTTCGTCGTCATTGATAAGCCGATTTCCTCCCGATTGTCCAACAAATAAATCATCCCGCCCATCCGATCCCAATATCAAAACGTCACCAGGCCGCAAAGGATAAATTTGAATGACAACCTCATCACCACTCATTTCCGTAAAACCAATCTTTCTCAGAGAATGTTCATTTTCAAGGAAACTTGCATTTCCATCTCTATACAAAACAATCCAAGGATGTTCAGCATTAATGTAGTATAACGTACCTGTTTCCTCATCAACTAACCCTAAGATTGCGGAAAGTAACATATGGCCATCAAAACTAATGAAAACGTTATGTACTTCCTGAAAACACTCTTTTAGCCATCGCTCAGGATGTCGATCCTGCATATACCTTAGTTTCTGTGTTCGGGTGATGATAGATTTGAAAACTGTTCCCATCACAAGAGCACCACCTGCACCTTGGATCGACTTACCCATTGCATCTGCGTTTAAAAAGACTGTATATTTTTTACC
Organism: Leptospira meyeri; assembly: GCF_004368965.1. Lineage (NCBI taxonomy): Bacteria > Pseudomonadati > Spirochaetota > Leptospiria > Leptospirales > Leptospiraceae > Leptospira > Leptospira meyeri. The sequence goes on from NZ_SORO01000001.1 coordinate 1,851,405, forward strand.
CATTAAGAAAATGGAGTCAGAAACAGAAAGATCTCCTCCAATTTCAGATTGTTTATTTCTGAATTTGAACTGTTTCATTTGTCTTTCAAAAATTTTGATGGAAACAGTTTCAGATTTAGAGAAAGTACCACGCAGGGGTTTAATCAATAAAGAAGTTAAAAAATAATCACCATCTTGTTTGTCTTGGAGTTTTTGCATTTCGGACAAAGTTTCATTTAATTCTCGGGTTCTTTGGTTTACCATTTCTTCTAAATGGTTTTGGTGTTCCGATAATTCTTCTTTCATTTCAACAAAAACTCTTCCCATTTGTCCAATTTCATCACTTCGATGAGTTGGCAGAGTTTCCGGTTTCCACTGGTCTAAATCAACCATGGCAGTTGTAAGTAATTTTATTGCCTCAACCATATCCCGAGAAAACAAAAAGGAAATTAGAAATATGACACCACATAATATAAGTGAGGCGACAACAAAAAAAGACCAAATTTTCCATGTTTTCGATTCAACTTCATTTTCATCAATCATCACATGAAAGACCAATTGTTTAACAGATTCTGAATTTCCTACATATGGAATTTTAACTAAATAATAAGGTTTACTCTGAAAATGAAATCTTTGTTCTTCCAATAACAAATTTGGTTTTTCATTCATCACCATACGAATCATATCTGATCCGATGGTTTTAACCTTCCCTTCTTGAAAAATTGCCAAGTGAATGCGATTGTCTTTCGAAATGGTTTTCGTAAAATTATCATCGACAACTTGTCCAATAAGAATGGTTCCACGCCCAAACAAAGGTGCAGCCAATCGAAATCCTAGACCACTATGTCCATCTTCTAATGCCGCAGTTGATTGTCCGTTGAGAGCATTACGAATGATAGGTTGGTTTTTTTTATCATCTCCAAAATCTTTTGGACGATGAACACGAAACAATACCTTTCCCTGGTTGTCGCCAATTTCGAAAATCGAAAGGCCATATCTTTTTAAAATTTGTTGCAGATAAGGAAGTTCTCTAGAAAGGACGTTTCGATCAGCAATCCCTCTTTCCAAAATTCCCCTTGTTTGAGAGTTAAATGTAATTTCTTCCAATAACAAACGCAGTTTTTCTTCTTTGAATTCCAGTTCCCTTTGAAAATTGCGAGATAGATCCTCCGCTCGCTGAGTTTGCGGTATATTTTTTACCGATTGCAATAGGTAGGCAAAACTGGTAGTGAGAGCAATTACAAGAAGAATTTGACTCACACTCAATATTAATAAGAATTTGTAACGGATGCTCATAGAAAACTACGTGAATCTTCTCAGTTTTGAGTTACAATCAAATGACATTCCCTTGAAGGAAATGTATCATCCGGAAAAATTCAGATGAAACCAAACGCTTTTTTATTTTTTCTGATTATCCTTGTTTTAATTGTATATTATACTTTTGAATACATCCTACATAATAGAACCATAAAAAAATTCAAACACCGCATCCATGTAAACGGAACTAGAGGAAAGTCAAGTGTAACAAGACTCATACGAGCAGGTCTTAGTGCAACAGGAATGTCTGTTTTTGCAAAAACAACGGGAACAATGGCTCGTATGATTTTTCCAGACGGAACAGAAGAATCTATATCTCGATTTGGAAAACCTTCCATTTTAGAACAAATTAAAATTCTAAAAAAGGCAGAGCGAAGAGAAGCTGAAATAGTCGTTTTAGAATGTATGGCTTTAGAACCTCGTTATCAATGGGCAAGTGAAGGTCAGATATTAAAATCTGACATTGGAGTGATTACCAATATCAGAGAAGACCATTTAGAAGTGATGGGTCCCGAATTATCTGATGTCGCCAAATCATTGCTATCTGCCTGCCCCATCAACGGCACACTCATTACTGGCCCAACAGATTTTGAATCATTTATTCTTGAAGTATGTGAAGATCGAAAATCAAAAGCAATTTTATTAAAAGATCAAAATATTCAATCAATTACCGACGAAGAGATGGCAAAATTTTCCTACTGGGAACACAAAGAAAATGTTTCTGTCGCCCTAAAGGTCTGTGAGTTATTAGGTGTTAGCCGACAAAATGCTTTGGAAGCAATGTGGAAAGTCAATCCAGACCCTGGCGCATTCTCTGTCTCCCCAATTCACTTTTTTGGAAAAGAATTTATCTATGCGAATGCAATGGCAGCCAATGACCCCGATAGCACAAAACTAATTTGGTCATCTGTAATTGAACGATTTCCACAATATAACAAACGCTACATTTTATTCCACACAAGAGAGGATAGACCGGAAAGAAGTCGCCAACTCGCAAAAGAATTTTCTCATTGGGAAGGATATGATGCAGTCATATTAATCGGAACATCCACTTCCCTAGCATTTAAATATTTAAAAACATATTCCAAAAAAGATATTCCGATTTTTGTTTGGGAACATTTAAGTTTAGATGGAATTTTTGAATCTTTACTTTCTATTCTACCAAAACAATCATTGGTTTTTGGAATCGGAAATATCGTTGGTCTAGGAATGGACTTATCATTATATTTAAAAAACAGGTCGGAACATACGAATGAATGAAATTCTTCCTCTTTCCATCGGACTCAGTCTTGTTGTTAGTTTAATATTTTCCGAATTGTTTGGGATTCTTGGAACGGGTCTTGTTGTTCCCGGTTATTTAGCAATTTCGCTAAATCATCCAAAAAATATTGTTCTTACGTTTTTGATAGCGCTTCTATCATATATATGTGTTGAAATACTATCTAACTTTTTATTAATTTTTGGCAAAAGAAAGATCGTTTTTATACTGTTATTTGGTTATTTTTTCGGTTACCTTTTGAATTATCAAATCTTACCTGATATTGATATTGGATATCTCTCCGAAGTAAGGGGAATTGGATTTATCATTCCTGGATTAATTGCAGTCTGGTATGAAAGACAAGGTGTTTTAGAAACAACTTCCGTTCTAATACTTGCTTCCATATTTGTAAAAATCCTCCTTATTTTTCTTTTAGGCACAGAGTTAGAAACATTATGATGACTAAAATTTATTGGTCTCCATGGAAACATTCCCGCATTGCTCTTTTTCTACTGGCAATACTTGGAATTTTGGGACTTCTTTTAATCGAAACTTGCAAAGTAAAAAAAGAACAATCTTATTTCAAAAAGAAACTCCATGCGGCAAAACTTGCAGAACGTGGATTTCAAATTTTAAAACCAGAACTTCTTAAACATAAAAAACCTGATTACAAAGAATTAGATCCAACCAATTCGGGATTGATTGGGGAATTTCTTACACCAGTTACAAGTAACAGTGGATCATTATCTGCAAAACAAACGTCGATCAATCCAAACTTTGCAGCAGTAATGGTTCAATTTCTAAAAAAAGCAAAATTAGAAGAAGGTGATACTGTCGCGGTTGCGGTTTCAGGATCTTTTCCAGCACTGAACATCTGTTTGTTTGCAGCACTTGATACATTAAAACTAAGACCAATTATTATATCGAGTGCTTCTGCATCTCAATTCGGTGCAAACCACCCGCAAATGCTTTGGTTAGATATGGAAAAAGAACTTGTTACATCAGGAATTTTTTCCTTTCGTTCCAGTTATTCATCGCTAGGCGGTATCCAAGACAAAGCCATGGGAATATCAAAAGAAGGAAAAGAGTATTTACACCGTGCGTTGCAAAGAAACCAAGTAAAATTATTAGATCCTATTCATTTTGATGATTCTATTGAGAAAAGAATGAAATTGTATGATGAGTTATCTCAAAATAAACCAATCAAACTATTCATTAATGTTGGTGGGGGTACAACCATACTCGGAACAAGTCTTGGAAAACAAGTTTTCAAAAATGGTTTGATTACAAATTTACCGGAAGAAATCCACATCCCGAACTCCGTAATCAAGTCCTTTTTAGAAAGGGAAATTCCAGTAATCAATTTCATTCAAATTGAATCGCTCGCGCGGAAATTTGGTCTTCCCCAAACCCCCAAAAAAATCCCAAAACCTGGAGAAGGTAGGGTTTTTTATTCAGAAGAATATAGTCCCTTACTTTATGTTTCCGTTTTCCTTTTTCTCCTAGTAGGATTGTATGGTGTAACGAGGCTCGGCTGGGGTGAAAATGAAGAAGATCGGCACCTTCCCAAATCCCTACGTGCCCGCTGAGGTTTTTATGGCGAAAATCATTGTCCTTTCGATTCTACTTTTTTTGGTTCTACGTTGGATCAGTCGGCTTCTCATTTTGCCGGCAAAAATTGCCGAAGAATTTGGAAACAAACAGAGGGAGGAGAAGTCTTATCAGTCCCCTTGGATCCAATCTAAGGAAAAGGACATTTCGGATCGTGGAAAAATTGTAGACTGAGTTTCGAATTCCTACCATGCGATTTCGAAATTTTGTCGAAAATGAAACTAAGATGAGACAGAATTCGGTCCCCAATGCCATCATTCGGATTTTTTCCAAACGCATTTTTGCCTTCCTACCTATCCTCTTTACAATCACCCTCATCCAATGCGGTGTTCCCAAAGGTGAATTCGGATGGACAACAACGAAAATGGAAGAAATGGATATTTTGGAAAAACACATCCAAACCATTACCGATTATAAAATGATGAGAGATGATCTAATATTCTCTCCGACCGATACAATTCATTTTGTTTACCAATTCTCAAGAAATCCAGGTTTAGAAACAGATTTTTACATCTCACTCAATCGCTATGAACTAGATTACGTAGAAATTGATATCAAAAAGAAAAGGGTAGAACCTGATTCCTTGGCGATAAGAGATGAATTTTCTCTTTTACGAACGGGTGATTATTTAATTAAAATTGTTTGTGAAGGTGATACTGTTGACGAAGTAAAATTTCGCATATTGCCAGATGAAGGTTACACACAAGAAAATCTAGAACAAGAGTTAGCCGGAGATCAAACAGATGAAATTATTAAATACTCTCGCTGATAGGTGGCTGAATATTTCCTGTTTCTAAAATACGTTTAACACGTTCCAATTCTTTTAGAGCCACTCGAATGTCGGTTTCCCCTCCCTCTTTGATAATGAATTCATAGTGCTCCTTTGCTTTCGCGAAGTCTCTTGACTCTTCAGCCAAAACACCTAAACGAAACAATATTTTAATCAAAGGGATCTTTTTTCTTTTTGTTTCTAATACGCGAATGACGGCTTCTTGGTCTTCAATTTTTAAATCCATTAAACGATATTGCGAGAGGATATCATCCAAAGTAGTCACCATCAAATCTTTTTTAAGATTTTGTTTTTTCTCGACTAAGTCTTTTAGTTCACTTTCAGCTAAAATCAATTTTTGATCTAACTTTTTCCATTGAGCAAATGAAATATTAAGTTTGTTACGTTCCTGTTCATTCCGTTTATGCTTTTTATCTTTTTTGCTAAGATAATAATAAGCGATTGATTCTAATTCGGTAAGGCCTGTATCTACATCCAATGCAGGGTTCCAATCTTTACTATTTCGTTCTAACCAATACTCTAAAAAAGATGCCGCACGATCCGGATCTCCAATTTGAGAGTTAAAAAAAACTCCAATTTCATAGGAAACTCTGGTTTTCTCAGGAGAATCCGGGGATAAATTAAAATATTTATCATAATACAGACCAGCAATGATATTTCGCTTTAAGTCAGCATTAATCGTAGCCAAACGAAGATTTGATTTGATAATTTTTTCTTTTTCATCCTCAGATGGATTTTGTTTTTTTAAAAGTTCAGTCAAACCCTTTTCATAAAAATCTGCGGCCCTATCCTTTTTACCGTCTTGTCGGTATTGTTCCGCAATATCAGTTAAGACTAAAGGATTTTCATTCCATAATCGGTAAGCTCTTTCTAAAATTAATTCATATGCAAAAAAATCAGTGTTTCTCTTATAATCGAACAAAACATATATTCCTTTCCCTGCGGTTCCAAGCTTATTTACAATTTTAAGTCTTTCCTTGTTATCATCTTCTAATTTTTTTACGACATTTGCAAATGCATACAAATCGCTGGATTCAACTTGTTTTCGTTGATTCAGATACGTCAAATAACGAAGGTTCACTGATTCATCATATTTTTGTTTAGCTGATTTTTTATTTTCTTCTGCTATTCGGACATCTTCTTTCCAGACCTTTGACTGAGGCATTAAATCAGATAAATTTTTTCCATCTCGTATCCAGTTACTTTCTTTAATATGAATCTCATCTTTTGTTTTTTTTAATTTTTGTTCTGCCTGTTTCCATTCGTTAAATAAACGATCATGTTCCTTTGCAGAAGAAGCATCATAACCAAGTATATCTTCTTTTTGCCATTCCCCATTTCGAAATCCCTCTTCTGTCATTTCTAAAGGGTGATATCTAAAAGCTGCGAGATAATGACGTAAAGCAGGAGCAAATTTTTCAGACTCTACATATAACCTAGCAAGTCTTATATGTAGATTGTATAATACAGGTGAGTCACGAACTATATAGGATTCAGAATTTTTATGCGTACTTTGCCATAACAAAAGGCGAATGTCATTCATCTCTGTTCGCGAATTATAAACATTACCTTTTTCTCGATCTTCCCAAATCCTTTTTTCTTCAATAAACTGACTATAATATCGTTTTAATAAACCTTCCGCCTCACGGATCTTAGTTTCTAAATTCTTCGGTCCAGATTCAACACCAACATCTACGGGAGTATCGGCTCCCGGAACGACAGGAACATCCTGCGCATTTGGGTCTAAGGCTTTCGGCTCTTCCCGGAGGGCAATCCCCGAATCCTCATCAATTGGGATCCGCTTTTCCGAATCTAAACTTTGGATTTCCTCTGCAGAGATGACTTGCAACGGGGAAAGATAAAGTCCAGATAAGGGATTTCTCCGATCTTCTTCCCCCGCAGAAATATTCCTTGGCGCAAAAAGAACCAAAAGAATTAGAAAGAGAAATCCTATCACGAAGGAGAAAGATGGGAAAAAGCAACTGACTGAAAAAAGTAACTGACTTACCTTTTTCACCGAGTGAAAAAGTCCTCCAAGTTTCCAAAGAAATCCAGTTTCCGTCGTTTTGTTTTTGTTCCTACCCAGATCACCTGGGGCCCTGTCCTGTTGCATCAATCGCCTAAATTTCCCTGGTCTTACTATCGGCGAAAAATCAAATTTTAACAACCAAAAGGTGTTGTATAATTGGAATGACTGGCGTTCACTGTAGGCAATCTACCAGCAGAACTGGATTTCCTATGTCAAAAAACATTGTCGAAAGGTATCTCGTCTTAAAAAACAAATACCGAAATTATGATACAAAATATGCCCTAAAACGTATGCAGGCCTTTCGACTTGCCACCCAGGAATTGTCACGAAAAGGTTATGAGGTCGGATTGGAACTTTTGGGATCGATCAACTTTGGAATAGTCGATCCAACTTCCGACGTAGATTGTATTTTGCTTTTGGAGTGCGACTTACACAAAGATCAAAGTTGTTGTCCAAATCATTGCACCAATTTGTCTTTTGTTAAAACAGAAATTTCTAAATTCGTCTTAAAAAGGTTGGCTCCAGAAACATTTAACATTGATTATCTGGATACTATCAATCTCAAATATGTAGAAGAAAAAATTCGAACAGAATCTGTTCTTGGTGATGAAACTTTATATTGTTTGTTGTTCTATCGAAACATTGGTAGGCCTGTCAATCGACCATTGTTTATTCCATTTTGTGATCAGTTAGAAGAAAACCATGATTTTGTGAAAGAAATTATGCCCTGGGCGGCCGTTGCCTTAGAAGGTTACCTAAATACCAACCAACATAGGATGTCTTTTAACAAATACAATGAAAGGATTAGAGCTCGTGGTCTTAGCCTACCAGAAGGATTACAACAAGAACTACAAGCTTATATGGAAGGAAAAACCTAATTTTGTATCCATATCTCCATACTTAAGTTCCTTTCCAATATGACTCTTTATCATTCTTACTAAATCTTTCTATATCTTTACGGATTGTCAATGAACTTCAACAATCCTCATACCAACTCACAAATTTAGTTCGGTTGTTTGTTATTCATATAGATATAAAGCATAAAAAATATTTACAGATGATTTTGGATAAACATAAAGGAGATTGCCCAGGACAAGAAGAATATGGATATTCTTAACCCTTTAACAAAGCGACAAAACCTCAAAAACATTTTCACCTGTTATTGGTTAAATGAAAAATGCTGCCGTCACCATAAGTTTTTGTCACTTCTGCGATGATTACCTGGTATCCTTCATACCATTTAGAATACTGAGACTTCGCCAATTGATGATCTGAAAAAGTTTTTAGAGAAGACAAACCAAGATTGGTCTTAAAATAGTACACAACAGCCGTAGTCCCTTTTTCCAAATTCACCCAACTATCTTTTCCAAGATACTCTGGATGGTTTTCTACATAAGATTCAATCGAACGGTCTAAAGTTTCAAATTCCAAATCTGATTTTTTTTGCTTAAAAATAAAAGTAGCACTGATCATATTTATAACTTAAACAATGATAATTCTCGATTTAATTCTAAAATCAAGGAATTTAATTCAGCAGAAGATTTTGCTGTTTTTTCGGACATCATAGACAACTTTGCCGTATCATTTGCCAAATGATGAACCGATGAACTCATTTCTTCATTTACTTTTTTTTGTTCTTCTGTTGCAAATGAAACTGAACTAGATCTGTTCACAATATTTTCTGATTGTTTACGAATTTCTTCTACTTCCGCAATTTGTTCTAAATTTGCTTCATTGACCTTATCAATACTACTGATAATGTCATTTACGCTTTCAGATAAATATTTGAATGTTTCATTGGCAGATTTAACGGATTCCACTGACAAACTTGTAGAGACAGACACTCGTTTGATTAAATCAGATATAGTTTTTGTGGAAAATGCTGTTCTTTCCGCTAGTTTTCCAACTTCAGAAGCAACAACAGCAAATCCCCTACCCATATCACCGGCCCTTGCTGCCTCAATAGAGGCATTTAACGCAAGTAAATTGACCTGTTCAGAAATTTCTTTTATGATGGCTAAAATTTTACCAATTTCAATTGCATTTTTATCGACCTCTTCAATTGACTCAATTGTGGTAATGATAGATTTTGCACTTTTTGTTACTTCATTTTCAACAGAATCGGCCTTTTCTTTTGCATACAAAGAAACCTGTTTCAAACTTGAAGATAAAGTAAATAAATGGATGATTGATTCATTTGTTGAAGCTGTTAATTTTTTCTGTTCTAACGCATCGGAATAAATTCCATTAATAGAGGATCCATTTTCTTCTAAAGCCGCAGCCACCTCTTCCAAAGATGCCGCTTGGATTTGTGAATGTTCCGCCGAATCACCAGACAAAACTTCCAAATTTTTAGCTTCTTCCTCTATTTTTACAGAATGATTTGTAATTGAAGTAATGAGTCGGTTTAACTTTGTTTTTGCTTCCTCCAAATATACAGAAATCTGTCCAATTTCATTTCTTGTGCGATTCGCCTTAATTGTAGATCGTAAATCTCCATCGGCAAAATCTTTTAACATAGAAGATACATCTCGAATGGTTGCAGAAGTATTCCCTGTCAAATTCCAAAGAACAACAAACAATATTACGATCATACATAAAATAAAAAAACTTAACCCAATACAAATTGTTTCTAAATGAGTTTGATCAACCTGCGAACGAAACTGCGAATAAACATAAAATGCGAATAGAAAGTAACCAATGACAAAAGTTGAAAAAATAGGGAATAATAAATTTGCAAATAAACTCAAAGGAGGTAATGACAATTGGTTGTACACGTCATACAATTCCTTCTCAACCAAAACAAAAAATAAAGATGAAATTGCCATCGCAAGAATGATTCCAAGAAGGATAAAAAAACCAACCTCCCCGTAAGACTTAACTAAACCATAATGGTAAGCAAGAAACATCGTCAAAATAGGTCCACCAACGTTGGTTGATAATATGTTCATTGCTCCTGATTTGGAAAATCCACGAATAAACTTTAATTCTTTTTCTGTATAAATGATCCCTTCGGGTCTTCGCATTTGTTTTCGAAATTCCAAATTTTTGAAAAAAAAGAATAAGGCATGAAGCCCAATGATTGGTGGTGCCAAATAGATGAGAATTTTTAGAATCGATTCAAAATTTTCCAACCCAAATAATAGAAACATTCCGGTAAAAAAAATGAATGGATCAAGGTTTGTGAAGAGAAGATAGGAAACCATAAATCCAGATCTTTTCTGATTGGGTGAATGTCCTGATGGCGTCATAGAGATGGAAATTAATTCCCTTCTATTTCGTTTGTCAATTTATTTTAAGGAAATTGAGAGGCTTTTGTTTTTACGTTTTCTAAATGGCGGATATCTTTTCCGGTATTGAGACGTACAAGTTCTTCAGCCACGTTTACCGCATAATCACCTAACCTTTCTAAGGCGAGAATAATACGATATACATCAGCAAATTCTTGTTTTTCCATATCAGGAACAGATCGATACTTTTGGAAGGCTTGGTCACAAAGTGCATTTAGCTCGTCTTCTAAGGAATTGACACTACCCATAAATCTTTCTTTTTCTTCCACGAGAGATTCAATGGCCATACCAGCAAGAGTGGTCACGCGGGATAAAATCAATGTCATAGGTTCTTCATTTTTGAATAAACCTTTGCGAATGGTTTTATGTCGAAATACATCCGCACAGTTGACCACCTGGTCCCCCATCCGTTCCATATTCCTTGTGATCCGAATGGCGGAAAGTGCAAACCGAAGGGGATCTTTTTTCAAAACAATATCATTGTCTACATCACCCATTCCGAGGATGTTACGGTTACTCACCGCTTCCAAAATGGCATTTTGGGAAAGGTTGTCATTTTCCTTTTCTAAATCATCAATGAGATCGTCACGTTCCACAATCCGTTCCGCTTGTGCATAATCATCTGCTTCCAAAGCTTCACTTAAGAGAATCACCTGTTCCAAAACAAGCTCTGCCATGGAATACAAATTCTTTCTTAAATAGTAAAACTTCGAGATTATCATGTTTGTTTTATTGAGTCTTCAGTATAAGAAAATTTTATCACTGTTATTTCCGATCAAACAGTTGCAAGCTCAGTTATCTCTTCCACGGTTAAGATTTTTTCGATATCAATGAGGATGATGAACCGATTGTCTTTTTTGCCCACCCCTGTGATGTATCTTGAAGAAATTCCTTTGACCGAAGGTGGAGGTGGGTCCACTTGGTTTGCTGGAAAATGAACCACATGAGAAACCTTGTCTACAATCACACCAATGGACTTTCCAGAAACATTGATGACAATGGCTCGGTCGGCTGCACTATCCGTGGTATTTTTTATATTGAGGCGTTTTGCTAGATCAATCATCCGAACCACTTTGCCACGAATGTCCATAATTCCTGCGAAGAAACTTTTAGACTGTGGAACACGGATTAGGTTGGTGATTTTGACAATTTCTTCGACAATGGTGATGGGAATTGCATATTCTTCATCGCCCAAATTGAATATAATGTACTGCTCATGAATGAATTGGTTTGCCGATGATGTTTCTTTTGCCATATCACTTTTCTACAATTTTTGAACTACGTCTAGAAGTAGACGCAGCCGTTATAGAAAAAATATGAACCGAAACTAAGAAATGACAACACTTTTGTCATTAAGACAGAACGTTTTCTGACAAGAAAATCCAGTAGCCCAGCAGTCATACCAAGGACCCCAAGGGTCAGCCCTAATACGACATAATCATAATACAAATAATAGACTAAACATCCAAATCCGACGCCCATACAGACATCTTGTAAATCTCCCCAGACCCGTCGCTTAAAACGCAACCAGAGCGATCCTCGGGCCTCTCTTGCCTCACGTCTTCGTCTTCTCCAACGTTGGAACCGAGTTTCGCGAACTATCCCAAAAATAGAATCATAACGGGTAGAAGGAAAAAGTGCAGATTCGAAAGGAAGTTTTGATGATCGACCTTTCTCTTGGGCATCGTGGGTAAAAGGGGGAAAAATTTCGTACGCCCCTCCAATACACGCAAGCATGTCTTTATCAGGAAGGGTACTAAAGTATTCGCGAAAAGGCCAAATCTTTCGAAAGACGGGATAAGCTCGGCCAGAAGTGATATCCTTCTCACCTTGTACAGTGCCGTTTTTGACGGTAGCACCATACATACGTCCCTTTTCTTCTTTGATTTCTACAGCTAACCGAACGAGTCGTTCGTGAAAGTTGAACTCTGCCTCCAGGACATCCCCGAGAGGAGTTTCCATGGTAAATGCTCGGATGAAACCGGGTGTGCGGGGTTTCTGTTTCCTCCAGACTTGTTTCATAACAAATCTATCGGAGGAAACATTAAGTCACTGAAGAAAGATTATTTCTTCTTTTTGTGTCTGTTGGCTCTGCGTTTTTTCTTACGTTTGTGGGTTGCGATTTTTCTACGCTTTCTCTTTTTTCCGGAAGGCATTCCTTCCTCCTTATATCAAGCCTGTTCTGTCAAATTTCTAGTCGAGGTACTTTTGTAAAACTTTATTTTTCCTCATTGTGGATAACATGGCTTTGATATCACCCACTCCATCACGAGAAGTGACAAGAAGGACATCTGGTTCTTCCACAACTATGAGATCTTTCACTCCAAGAAAGGCTATTAGCTCCTTCTGGACCGAAGAAATATTTCCTGAAGCCTTATGGTAGAGCACTTCTTTTCCTTGGTGGTGGTTCTTTTCTTTATCACCTGGTAAAATTCTCTCGAGCGACATCCAAGACCCTACATCATCCCAATTGAAGGTTGCTTCCACCATTCGGATCCGATTGGATTTTTCCATAATGGCAGTATCAATCGCCTCAGAGGGAAGCATTTGGAATGCGGTTTTTAAATCCCCAAAACTCTTAAATGGAAATCCATTTTTAAGTGGTCCTAAAATATGAGGCGCGTGGCGTTCCAATTCAGAAAGAATTGTTTCTATGCGAAAAAGGAAAATACCTGGGTTCCAATAAAAATTCTTCTTTTTAATATATTTTAGAGCAGTTTTAAAATCTGGTTTTTCAAAAAAGGCCTTTACCGTATAACCAACATCAGTCGGCTTACCAGTACTAATATAACCGTAACCTACTTCCGGACGGTTTGGTTTGACACCCAAAAGAACCATGCCATTTTCAGTTTCGTATAAGGCCTGTTCAATGGTTTTGGTAAATTCCTTGATAGGATCTATAAAAGCATCTGCAGATAATACGATTAAGTTTGGATTTCCGAATTTTTTCTGGAAGTAAAGGGCCGAAAGAGCAATGATGGGAGCTGTGTTTTTTCCCTCTGGTTCTAAGATGAAATTTGTAGAAGGAAACTTAGGATCTTTTTTGAGGATCTCCGCTTTTAAGTTGGCATTTGTTCCAATATAAATTCGATCAAGAGAAGTGATGGTGAGTGCGCGGTCAATGGTCTCACGTAAGAGGGTTTTATTGGAATAAACTTTCTGAAGTTGTTTTGGGGAATTGGTTCGGGAGCGAGGCCAAAACCGCTCTCCCTTTCCACCAGCCATGATGAGGACAACCGGGGATTCTTTAGGTAATTTTGCCATAGGGTTTGGAACCAGAATTTAGCAAGCGAAACAGAGGAAAACCAGAAAAGTCTTAGACCCCTCCCGCTTCCTTCGGTGCATCATCGCTGTGGAGTTTGATTGGTTTTGCCGGGATGATGGTAGAAATGGCGTGTTTGTACACCAAATTCTGTTTGTTATCGTTTTCTAAGATGATTGTGAAGTTGTCAAAGCTGACAACCTTTCCTTTCAGCGGAACTCCGTTTAACAAGTAAATGGTGAGATCGATTTTCTCCTTTCTTGCTGTATTTAGAAGTTGGTCTTGGATATTATTTTTTGCCGACATTGGACATCCCGAGTGATTTCTCTATATTTTATCTATATTTGTATACAGTTGGACAGCGGCTTCGAAGGAAATGGGCGAAAGTAATGGATCTTTTTTGAACCAAGTGATCTGTCGTTTCGCATAATTTCTATGGCTTTGGGCCAACTGCTCAATGAATGTATTACTGTCGATGGTTCCATTTAAGAAAGCAAGCGCAAAATTGTAACCTAAGGTTCGTAGGCCTGGACAGTCAGGTCCATATCTAGAAACTACTTCTTTAGTCTCCGCTAACATACCCGTGGTGATCTCTGTAACTCGCCGATTGATCCTATCATAGAGAATGTCACGGGGCCAGTCCAACCAATGCCCAATCAATTGGACATCTGGGCATTCACTTAAATACCCCCCTACTGTTTCTTTGGAAACTTCGGACCACAAAACACCAGTGAGTACGACTTCCAATGCTCTTTTGATTCTATAGCCATCTTGGGGAGACAAGGAGGTAAGGGCTTCTGGATCTTTGGAAAATAGTTCTTGCCTTGCTTCTTCAAGTGTAAGCTCGAAAACATAATCTTTGGTTTCTTTGGGTACATTTGGTACGGGATACATTCCCAAAAGAAAGGCACGAAGGTAAAATCCAGTTCCTCCAACGAGAAAAGGAATTTTCCCTCTGGATCTGATGTCATTTATGGCGTTGCGGGCCCAAATTGAGAACTGACTCGCATTGAGGGATTCGTCTGCGTTTAAAAAACCGATAAGCCAATGGCGAATGTAAGAAGATTCTTGGGAACTGGGGGCCGTTGTGCCTACCGGTAGATCCCGGTAGACTTGGCGTGAGTCAAAAGAAACAATTTCGAAACGTTTGGGGTCTAGGACCTGAGTGAGGGCTGTCTTTCCAGAACCGGTGGGGCCACCAAGGACGGGGAGGATCACTCCTCTTCCTCGGCTACGACCTCCTCTTCTTCGGTCTCTTCCAATTCTTCTGTTTCTTCCATGAGTTCATCATCTTCTAGAACTGGCTCTTCCTCTTCATCCACTTCGTATTCCGAACTGCGGATGGCCGCCATTCGTGATTTGATGGCTGGTTTTGCCAATTGGTCTGCACCACATTTAGGGCATTTTTTTTCCGGTTTGTACAAATCGTAAAACTTCGTTCCACATGAATAACAACTGAATTTTTTGCCGAGAGGGTTGTTAGGATCAATTTTGACAGCTGGGGCCTTGGCCACAGGTGCCGGTTTTTCCTTTACCACGGCTGCAGTTGTTTTGGGGGCAGGTACGGCTTTCGCCTTAGTTGCCGGAGTTTTTGCTCCAACGACTGCCTTTTTTTTGTCTTCCTTCGGGGAAGCGGACTTAGCGTCCTTGGTTTTTTCTTTGGCCACCGCTTTTTTCTTGGGCGGGGCCTGCTTCTTGACTGCTTTTTTTGCGACCATAAACGTACTTTTGACAGTTTTGGAAATCCCCTCTCGGGGACAACCTTTTTGAAATTGGACGGTTTTCTCCTGGATGAAAATTAATGAAAAGTTTTTTTTTTCCTATGACCCAATTAAGTGTCAATGTCAACAAGATCGCCACTCTCCGCAATTCCCGTGGTGGATCCATTCCAAGTGTCATTCAAATTTCAGAGATTATCTTGGATGCAGGTGCTCACGGCATCACCATCCACCCGAGAGAGGACGAAAGGCATATCACCAAACAAGATGTATTCGAAATTCAGAATTTTCTAAATTCTTACAATGCCAAAATAGCCAAAAATGGATTTCCAAAAAAAGAATTCAATATTGAAGGCGAACCAAGTGAACGTTTTCTGAATCTAGTTCTAAAAGCAAAGCCCGACCAAGTGACCCTAGTGCCGGTCAAACCGGGGGAAATTACCTCAGACCACGGGTTTGATCTAAAAAACAAAACAGTGTTCCAAACTTTAAAACCAATGGTAAAACGATTCAATGACGAAGGGATCAGGGTTTCTTTGTTTATGGAAGCAGAATTTGTTGGATATCCGCTTGTCAAAGAACTCGGAGCCGAACGAATTGAACTCTACACTGGGCCATTTGCCTATGCTTATGACAAATCTCCGGAAGAAGGTGCCAAAAGTTTCCCAATTTATGAAAAGGCAGCCATCGAGGCAAACAAACTGGGATTAGGTGTAAATGCAGGCCACGACCTGGATACTAATAATTTACAACTGTTTTCCAAACTTCCCTACTTAGCAGAAGTGTCCATTGGACACAGGCTTGTCAGCCAAAGTCTTGTGGATGGAATGGAAAAAACCATCAAAGACTATCTTAGAGCTCTTTCGCAAGGAAACGAAGTTTAGAATACTGAGGGTCTTGCTCCAAAAGTAATTTTGCTGCCCTTTCCAAAGCGAGGGCCAATTGCCCTTCCAGTTTTCCTTTTCGTTTTGCCGACTGGATTTCAGATAAAAAACTACGAAGGCCTTCTCTTCCTTGCAATTCGTTTCCAGATAAAGAAGCAAGTTTAACTTTTTTCCATGCCTCCGTGATCGGAGCACCAGGCCTTAATGTGGTTCCAATTTGAGGAGCTCCTGCCTCGGTTCCGAGAGAAGAACTAACGGACACGACTCCAGCACTTGCACCGACGGCCTCTTTAGCTGATTCTCCTCGATGGTAACTGGCCGTGTCCCAAATGCGAGAAAATGGATCAGACTTCATCTGATCAGCGTAAAGACGTTCTTTATAAGAAGAAGAGGATTGGAGGATTTCCTTTTGGACAAGTGATTTGTCACTTGCACTTAGGCTTTGGAAACAATCGGCGAGGACTCCCCGACGGAGACTGTCCTTTGTGAGAACACCTCGTTCGGCCAAAAAAAGGAAAGATTCCGGTTTTGGCAGTTTGTTTTCCTGACAAAGTTTTTGGGTTTCTGTAAATACCGCAAAAACTTCTCCATCATAAGAATGGGCCTTTAAATCTGATAAATTCCCTGATTTTTCGGCAGAAATTCGTAACATATTTTTATAAAGGCTGTCGTTTGGATTTTTTTCTAGAGCCTTTCTAAAAGCAGTGTAACTCTCTGCATAATTGCCTCGGTGGTATTCAAGTAATCCCCAAGTATAACACAGATATCCGTCATCGGTATCACGGGTCCGGCAAACGTATCTTAGTCGAGACATAGCGTCTTCTTTCGATTCGGAGGTATCCCATACATCAAGAAGTACCTCTTCCAAGAAGATTAGAGTTTCCAAACTGTACGGATCTCGGGTTGGGTTCTTCTGAGGATCTGTTGTACAAAACCCAAGGGAAAGAGTAAAAATCAGGACAACGAAAGCACGCATGGCACCGTCTATGTTATAGGTGTGTCCTAGATTTGTCCCGATTTTTTTTGAGTTGCATGGACTGGAAAATCGGAAATTCTTAGGATAATCTATCCACTTTACGAGAGATCCCTTGAAACGAATTGTTTACCTACTTTCCTTTTTCGCCCTACTTAGTTTTGCCCTCCCGGTAGGATTCATTTCCTGCGAACCAGAAGCCAAAAAAGCTCCGAATCGAAAGACCGATTTTACTTACGGAGACTTTGAAACTGTAATTCGTTCAGTGGACAAACTGTATATTGATAAACATATCAATGTCAACCGAGCCTTTACGGATGCTGCCAGTTTTTCTGCTCTGAGTTTGCCACATCCACTTTACATTTATCCAGAAAGTTATTTTAAAGAACGTGAAAAATATGATGATAAAGAAGATCTTTGGCCAGGAACAACGTTCAAACTGTCTCCTTCTGATGCATTTGTCATTTTTGATCCTGATTATGATCAAGTTGAAAAAATCCAAAAAGAAAAACGGAAAAAAAACGAAAACAGAAAACTTTCTGATGCGGAATTGAAAAAACTCATAGAAAAAGAAAAACTAAAAAAATCTGTTATTTCTGCAAGTTGGGAAGAGGTTAATTTCTCTAAGAAAGATTTTGATCGAGTGATCTCCTACATTCAAGATAACCTAGAAAAATATAAAACTCCTGTATTAAAAGGATTAGTGGAATTAGACGGTGAACTTCCAGAAGAAGAGGAAGAAGACAAAAAAGAGTTCAGCATGGAACAAGTGTTTGTTGCCGCTGCCAATGGATATTTAAATTCTCTTGATCCACATTCCAATGTTTTTTTGGAAGAAGTTTGGGAAGAATCCATGAAAAAAATCAGCGATGGTTCTTTTGAAGGTATTGGAGCCATTCTTTCTGGCGGAGGAAGCAGGGAAGTAATCGTGGAAAACCCATTGGAAGGAAGCCCTGCTTTAAAAGCTGGGATTCGAAGTGGAGATAGCATTGTTGCTGTTGATGGTAAACTAATCAAAAATTTATCTCTTGATAAAGTGGTCAAAAAAATCAAAGGACCAAAAGCAACAAAAGTTGTCCTTACCATTTCCAGAAAAGGAAATACAGGAAAAATTGATATAGAAGTGGTTCGAGATAAAATTACGATTAAAAACGTAACTTACCATCTAGTAAAAGAAAATCCGCAAATAGCATATATCAAACTCACGGGATTTGTAAAACCAGGTCCAGGCGAAGCACCAGTTGATACACAAATTGCCGAAGCTTTGGCAGAAATGGAAAAAACTGCAAAAGAAAATGGAAAACCTCTAAAAGCTTTGATTTTGGATCTAAGAGGGAACTCTGGCGGATTTTTGAATTTGGCAATTGATATCGCTGATATGTTCATTGAAAAAGGTTTGATCGTTTCGACAAGAACTCCTTCAGGAAGAGATAAAGAAGAAATGGCGAGGAATAAGGACATCACAAAACTTCCGTTAGCAATCCTTATCAATTCAAAGTCGGCTTCTGCTTCCGAAATTGTGGCTAGTGCAATCCAACATCATGGGAGAGGAATTTTACTTGGCGAAAGAACATTTGGTAAAGCCACTGTTCAAACACTTGAACACCTTGATAGCAACCCAGCATATTTACTTAAAATCACCAATGCCAGATACTATTCTCCTTCTGGTAAAACGATCCAAGTGGTCGGTGTATCTCCTGATATAGAGGTGTCAGAAGAACAGGATGGAACATTTCCATTCCGATACAGAGAAGAAGATATGTGGAACCACTTACCATTGATCCCACACGAAGGTGTCGTTAAATCGAGATTCAATTTAAACGGGATCAAAGATTATGTGAAAAAAAATGGAAAAGCTGATACGTATTTAAAAGAACATGCAATAGATGCCATCAAACCAGATTATATGTTAATCAGAAGTTTGGATTACATTGAAGGAATGTTAAATACAAAATAATCCGAATCCCAAAAGATAAGGATATGAATTTGCAATACAATTGGGAACCAAGTGACTCGAATTAAATCGGATTTTTTGATCATTGGAAGCGGAGTGAGTGGCTTATTTACCGCCCTCAAATTAGCTCCGCTTGGATCTGTAGTGGTTGTTACAAAAAAAGCAGACTACGAATCTAACACCAATTATGCGCAAGGGGGAATTGCCTCTGTTTTTGATGACAAGGATAAGTTTGAGGAACATATCCAAGATACCTTAGAGTCGGGTGCCGGTCTCTGTGATTTAGAGGCGGTGCGAGTTCTTGTCGAAGAAGGCCCCACACGAGTCCGGGAACTTCTTGACCTAGGAGTTCCTTTCACTAGAAACCAAACGGGTGAATTGGATCTTGCTCGCGAAGGTGGTCATAGTAAAAACAGAATCATTCACTCGCTCGACCGAACTGGTAGCGCCGTAGAACAGTCGCTACTAGATCATGTTCATGCCAATAAAAATATCCAAATTTTAGAAAACCATGCCTGTGTGGATCTAATCACCAAACACCATTTAAAAGATAAAGACAATCTTCCTCTAAGGTGTTATGGTGCCTATATCGTAGATACAGAAACAGGAGAGGTATTTCCTGTTTTAGCCAAAAAAACCATATTGGCAACAGGTGGTGCCGGTCAGGTATATTTACACACAACCAATCCCAACATCGCAACTGGCGATGGAGTAGCGAGTGCTTACCGAGCAGGTGCCATTGTTAAAAATATGGAGTTTTATCAGTTCCATCCAACTTCTCTTTTCCATGAACAAGGAAATAGTTTTTTAATTTCAGAAGCTGTGCGTGGCCATGGTGGCATCTTACGAGAGATAGGTGGTAGACCTTTTATGAAAGACTACCATACATTGGGCGAACTAGCACCGAGAGATATCGTAGCTCGTGCCATTGATGATACGATGAAAAAAAGAGGTGAACCCCATGTCCTTCTCGATATCACTCATAGACCTGCAAATGATATCATCAATCATTTTCCATCAATTTATGAACGTTGCAAAAAACTAGGTATTGATATCACAACAGACCCCATCCCTGTGGTGCCTGCGGCTCATTATATGTGTGGTGGTGTGGCGACCGATCTTCTCGGACGAACCAATATTGCAGACTTATATGCTTGTGGAGAAACAACTTGCACGGGAGTCCACGGGGGAAACCGATTGGCATCAAATAGTTTATTGGAATGTCTTGTTTTTTCGCATAGAATTGCAGGAGATATTCAATCGCAAGGAAAGTTAAGTTATTCGCAAGAAACAGATCTGATCCCTGATTGGAACAAAGAAGGAACAACCAATACAGAAGAATGGGTACTCATCTCACATGATTTGATCGAAATCAAAACCATTATGAGTAATTATGTGGGGATTGTGCGTTCGGATATGAGACTCGAAAGAGCTCTCCGTCGTTTGAAACTAATTTCCGAAGAAGTGAAAGACTATTACAACAGAACCACTGTCTCTCTTGGATTACTTGAACTAAGAAACCTAGTGAAAGTAGCAGAACTCATTGTACGGTCTGCACTCTTAAGAAAAGAAAGTCGTGGACTTCATTATAGTACGGACTATCCAGAAGACAGAACTCCTTCAAGAAAAGATACCATTCTTTCACACAAACTTTAAACAGCAAAAAACAATGCGCCAGGGACCCTAGCGGAAATCCTTTCTCGTCAGAGAAAGATTGGAGCGGAGGGCCCGGTCCTTTTTCTATTAGGTTTTAAGTTTAACTAAAAAATCGGAGGCGCCCACCTAACTTAAAATTATTAGTATTAAAAATTCTTTAATTCATAAATTTCACCAAACAAAAATTAACCTCTAAAACCAAGTATGGTATAAACAATTCCTAAAATGATGGGTAGGATTGAATAACTAAACACATGGATAAAATATCCTCGTTTTTCGCCCCATTTTTGTTTCATTGGCTCCAACTTCCAAAAAAATCCTGGTTTGTAAATGCGCAAGATATAGGTGGTGGTTCCGTATAGGATAAAAAATATGCCGAGTCCTACTGTGATAAGGTTCATAAGTCTCCTTGATAATCTCAACTTATGTGAGAATGTGAACTTTCCAAGAAAAAAAAACATCGGAAGTGGTTTTGGATATCCGATTAGCACTGATTGTGATAGAGGGAACGTATTGGGTGGCGGGTTCAGTTCCCCACCCTAATCAGGGCGGGGATACTAGATTCCCATCCCCCCTGAAAAAAATATACGCAACTCCAATAAAAACTTCCTCAAAATACAAATTTAAAGAACCAAAAAGAAAAGAATCCACCTAATCAACTTACCAATACAAGGTTAGGTGCCATATGATCAAACTCCGTTACTCATCCCAAGACAATCGTTTTCATTTGCGATTTCGATTTTCAGAAATTTTTGTTTCGATTGCAAAATCGATTCCAAAAGGTTGTTACCATCCAGATGGTAGAACTTGGTCTTATCCCAATGACCCAATCATCATAAAACAACTATTAAATGCCTTCGAACAACATGACATCCGAATTTCGCCAAAAGAAATTCCAAAACAATGCGGAATTTTAGAAGACTATTTCAAAGCAACCAGAGATAGAAATTTCACCTTCTGCACAACCAAAACGTATTACTCTCACTTATTTCGATTATTGGTTTTTACCGAAAAACTTCCCTCTAATATAAGAATTTTAGACTTGGAAAACTATTTGGATTATCTCGTAACAGAACGCAAAACCAAGGCGGCAAGTATTCGATCATCCAGACAAGCCTTTATCTTCTATTTTAGAGAAGTAAGAAAACAATTTACTCATTTAAAATTTCCGCGAATGAAAGTGGAAAGCAAACTACCTGAAGTTTTATCGGCAGAAGAAACAAGGGCCATCTTCGATGCACTTCCCAACGTAAAACATAAAATGTTATTACTCATTAGTTATTCCTCTGGATTACGAGTTAGCGAAGTGATTCATTTGAAAATAACTGATATAGATCTAAAAAGAAATATGGTCCGCGTAAACCAAGGCAAAGGTAAAAAAGATAGATATACTGTTCTTGCAACCACACTCATTGAAGAATTAAAAGAATATCTAAAAATAAGAGAATACAACTTACTCCTAAAACAAAGTTATAACGAAGTCAAAGCGAATCCCTGGTTATTTCCCGGTATGAAAAACAGACCTCTTAACATTCGTACTGCGGAAAGTATTTTCGCAAATGCGGCCCAAAAGGCAAAAATCAAAAAGAAAGTCAGTTTCCATAGTTTGCGGCATGCTTTTGCGACTCATCTATTAGAATTGGGAACCGATTTACGAATGATTCAAACATTACTCGGACACACAAGTGTCCGAACCACACAAATTTACACCAAAGTAGCGAGAAGCCGGTTAGAAAATATCGCTAGTCCTTTGGACCGGATTCCAAACACAAAAGAAAAAACAATCCATTTGCCAGAAAATAAAGACCAAAACCAATCATAACTTTTTTGATCGGTTATCAAATGCATTTCATATGAGAAAAGGTCCCTGTTATTTAGACAATTGGTTGACGAAAACAATATCCCACTTACCCTTCCATTCGTTCGTCCCTAGACACCAAAACCAATCCGCGCAATGTTTACTTTTACAAACCAATGAAAGACAAATTCGAACAATTCTATTCTTCTTTAACAGAAAATGAAATTTCTATAGTGATGCGATTAAAAGAAATTTTAAAACCATTTGTGAGTCTCGATGAAAGGATCTCCTATTCCGTCCTCTACTACTTTCAAAAAAGTCGCGTTTGTTTTATTTGGCCGGCTTCCATTAAGCCAGGACCAAAATCTGGAGTACAATTTGGATTTTGTAATGGTTATCTGTTAAACGACCCCGATCAAAAACTAGAAAGAGAAAACCGAAAACAAGTTTTTTGTATCACCTACCGCTCAAAGGATGAAATCAACGAACTTGAGTTAAGTAATTTTATAAAAAATGCGTTAGAAGTGGATGAGAGGATTTTTAAAAAGAAAAAATAGTGCGTTCCCAATTCAATTTAAATTTTAGATTTTAATGAAAAGGGTCGGGCCACTCCGGGGTTCGCTGACGCTCCCGTCACCCACCATTTAACAATGGCAGGTGACCAAGCCCTGCGTCTCCCTAACGCGGAGAAATAACAAGACCAAACAAACCCACTAATTTTTTCCTTTTTGGGCCCAAAAGTAAATCAGCACAAGAACTCCAATTCCTGTCAGACCAATCAATTGCCACCAACCGCTCATCCCCACATCATGAAGACGGCGTGAACCTACACTCAAACTTGGCAACAAGACAGCTAAAGAAAAAATTCCACCAATGATGGGAAGAATCATGTTGAGTACTGCACTAATAATGATACAGAAAACAACCCACCACCAAAATTCTGGTCTTTTTGCATTGCCACTAAAATCAGCATATTTTTGAAAACATACCTTAATCGCATCTTGGAATGACATATCGTTTTACCTTCCAGTGAATCACTTATTTTGTTTCGTTACAAACGACGCATATTAGAAATTAATTATTTATAATGTAAAGTAAAAAAAGAGAAATATTTTTCATTTTGAATCCTTGATTGTTTCAGCGATTCCAAGAATGAACAGAATCGAAACAGCTACCAGCCGTTATACAATGCTAAAAAAATCCACTCGACGAAGAGGTCCTTTATTTTCAAATAAGCAAAAGGATTAAAAGAAATATGTTTTTATGGAAAGGATTACAATCAACATGGAGACGTAAAGATGGAGAAAATGAATCTCTCAACGGTTTGCGAGCCCTTGCAATTTTAAGTGTACTTTTTTTCCATACTGTCCCGAGCATAGGGATGATTGGTTGGGAAAATTCATATTTTATAAAATTCTTACATACCCTAGACTCCGGAGTTGCCTTATTTTTTGTATTAAGCGGTTACCTAATTTCCGATGGTTTAAAAAAAGAGTGGAATCGAAATCAAAAAATTAGTTATCAAAAGTTTTTCATAAAAAGAAGTTTAAGAATTTTTCCAGCATATTATTTTTATCTCATCATCACCTATCTGATAGTCACCGCAATCATCCAAAAAGGTGGGGGGAATTTTTCCCTGAATGCCAACCAATCAGGATCAAACTTTTCTTTATTGGCATCTTACCAAAACTTCAAATTTGATTTAATGTATCTATCCGACTATTTTGCAAGTTACAATATTCACACATGGTCGCTTTCGATTGAAGAAAAGTTTTATTTATTTTTTCCTTTTATCGCAGGTTTATTTTTATTTTCATTAAAAACTAAAAATAGACTCATCACCCTACTTTTTCTTTATTTATTACCTTTGATCTTTCGTGTTTTTTCTTATATTTTGTATGGACCGAATGCGGAGGCTTTCCATCAATTTCACTTAAGAATTGATGATCTCATTGCGGGCATCCTTGTGATGGAATTAACCAACAACGAAAAAATTCGCAATATACTGGAAGAATTTAAATACTATCTTTTGGGTTTTGCCTTACTCATCTATGCGATTAACTTCACTTTTATAGTCTCAGAAAATTCATTTTATAAAACTGTTTTTTCTTATAATTTTTACAACCTATCCTTTGCGTCTTTTTTGTTAGTCGCCATCTTAGGTAAAAATGAATTCCAACGTTTACTCAGTTTGGCTTTTTTTCGACCCATTGCCAGACTAAGTTACACAATGTATTTATGGAATTTACTTTTGGCACCATTTGCCTTCCAATCCTTAGCAAAACCGCTAAAACAAAATGGTTTTGTCACTCCGATTCAATTTGGAATGGCAACGCTCCAATTTTTTGTTTATACATTTATTTTTAGTATGATTCTTTATGTTTTGATCGAATATCCTTTTTTAAGATGGAAATCAAAACTGGAAGCCACTAATAAATGAACCAGAGCCCAGAAAAAAGAAATAAATGTAACAAAAGAATTTCTACACGTATACTTTCATTTTGGTAGAATGGATTTACCCCCAGAACTACCGAGAGGATGAACTTAAAGACCTAGGTTAGTTGATGATCCCATCTGTTTTGGCTTCAACTAAAACAGATCTTGTCACATTCCGTATTCCTGAATAAAAAGTAGTAAAAGGAAACATAAATGGAGTGAAAGGAATCAATGTTATATGAACCCAAGTATCATAAGTTACTTGCCTTTGGTATTCTTTTACAATTTTTCCTTTGTTTGTGGTAAATTTATATTTAAGGGTCAAATTATCAACGGCATGAGATGGGAGTAGGAAAAAAGTAAATCCAGTCATAAAAGACAAAAATAAATTTGCTTCACCACGATTTACGATATCTACATCCAATTTTATATCTGCTATATCCAAACCACTTTTAACTTCTTTAAACATTGAAGACTCTTTCAATATTACTTCGATTTCATTACGCAAATCCTTTTCGACTCGCACATTAGCATCAGCAGGAGTTTCATTTAAAGACATTTGGTATCTTAAATTCAAAACAACCGAGGAGTTTCTATTTTGTTTTTCTTCAAAGAAAACTTCTTTATATTCCGGATTATAATCTGTAAACGTAGCACAACCAATAAATAACAACAAAAAACAGACGGTTACTATTTTCATTACTTTACTCTTCTTTTTTTATAATGTTCCATTATATCAGATATTAGTTTTGTTCTGAGTTCTTCGCTTTTGGGGAGCATGTATTCAGAGGAATAGAAATTAACACTTTTTTCAGATGTTTCTTTTTTTTGAACTTCATAGACAACCTGATCTTTCATATCCTTCACAATTAACCTACAATCATATTCCATAGAGTCAATACCGATAGTTCCACCAAACCAGATATAAAGTGTTAGTGTTAGGAATGCAAAAGGGAAATATCCCTCGTAAATTCTTCTTTTATGGGAGTAAGAAGTAAATTCAAATTGTAGCCTTTCAAACTCAGTATTTTTTGGAATTTCCTCATTAAAAAGATATACATTTTCAAAGTATTTACCTTGTTTTAGATGTGAGCGTAGATTGATTGTTAAACCATCCTCTGTATCTTTTCGATAATCCTCGACAACATTCAATACCTTGACTTTATCCAAAACAGCAATACCTAATTCTTTTTTCTGAATGATTGGTTCTCCTAAGGAAACCGAAGGGGGCAAGGTCATACATTGAAAGGTGAGAAGAAATAGTATTAAAATGATTAAATTTTTCAAAAGAAGTCCAAACCAAATGACCACATTTACCAAGTATAACGGTTGTTTGTCAAAAATAATTTAACAATTGTTTTTTTATCAGAATCGAAAATCAAGTTATAAAAACCTTACTAGGTTTTGACTACCACCAACACAATGTTTTTGTAATGATTTCAGTCTATCAACACTGAGATTTTTTTCCTAAAACCCGGCTCCCCATCAGGCCGTCTTTTGCGAGCCCTCACGCCTCCTTGCGCTCGGTCGTTCTCGCTTAACGGAAAAAATGCAAGGTGTCTTGCATTTTTGTCCTACTCGAACTCTATCGCAAAATCGTTCGAATCCCAATCTTTAGTATCTTATTAAACTCTTTATTCGTACCAAATTTCCCTATGAATTCGAGTTCTTTTTGAAAATTGGTTCGGGTGCCGCATAGCACCCACGGATGGGTGCGTGCGGGAGCTTTGGCCAGGGAGGGCCAAGCGAACGCAAGGCGCCCGAACCAATTTTCAAAAATTATATTCGTTGTAGGGGAAATTTTTTAGTGGGTGGATGACGGGATTCGAACCCGCGACGACCGGTACCACAAACCGGGGCTCTACCGCTGAACTACATCCACCGTTTCTAGAACAATCATCGACCCGAGAGGGATTCGAACCCCCGACCAACTGCTTAGAAGGCAGTTGCTCTATCCAGCTGAGCTACCGGGTCAGATAGAACCAACTGATTCGGGATGACAGGATTTGAACCTGCGACCCTCTGTACCCAAAACAGATGCGCTACCACTGCGCTACATCCCGAGAAAGTCCTTGAAACACCAGTGTTTTTGGCTTAAGGACTGTGTCAACAAAAGGGAGATTTATTTCTTCAGGTTCTTGAGTCTTTCGAGCAGAATGGGATGGTTTGGGTTCTTTTGTAGGGCTTTGCGATAGGCTTTCCAAGCTTCCTCTGGTTTTCCGATGGTTTGCAGGAAATAACCAAAGGAATCCAAATAGGCCGGATTGTTTGGATCTAATTCCAATGCTTTTTTTAAAGACTGGATGGCTTCCGAACGCTCTTCCGCATTTAGCTTTTTTTTCAAAGCAAGCAGGTATCCAAGTGAGTTCAGACTGTTTTTATAATCGGGAGTATGCTTTAGGATCCGTCTGTGAATTTCTATGGCCTCTTCCAAACGATGTGTGTATTCATAAACATGGGCCAAAAAAGACAAAAGTTTTGGGTCATCCACTGCAACTTGCAATCTTTCTTTGATAATGGACTCGGCTGTTTCCCAATCCTTTAATTCCACAAGGGCAAATACTTTTAAGCGGTACACATTATCAAGTTCGATAAAACCAGGATACTCGCTTAGGATTCGGTCCAAAACCTGAATCGATTTTTTAAAGTTTTTTGTCTGAAAACAACACAAAGCAAAATTATAAAGAAGGATGGGGTCTTCTGGATTTTGGAGTAAGGCCTGGTCCAAAAGATTCAGTGCCATTGCATAATTGCCTTTGTTCATATAACCGAGGTAATCTGTTTCTTCTGCCATGAGTTTTATTTAGATTGTAATTCCGCTAATCGTTTTTTTTCAGTGAGATCCAATTGGATGGGTGTGACAGGAAGTTTTCCTTGGTAATAGGCTTCAAAATCAGTTCCTGTTTCTTCATCATGCCCAAGCAAACTTCCATTTAATTGAAATTCGCTGACACCTTCAATGATTTGTTTTTTTTCATACTTTTCAGAATAACGACGTCGACCCAAACGAGTGAATACAATTTCGTCTAATGTACCAGATCCAGAAATTTCAGGAGGAAAGTTTAAATTCCAAACTTCACCAGACTTAATCTGTGATTTGTATTTAGAGAGAAACGACAAAACAAGTTCTGCTTCTTTTTCGTAACCATCCTCTGGGTCAATGCGACCAGAACTCACAGCAAGAGAAGGAATTCCATGAAGGGCTCCATGTTTCGCCGCACCAACAGTTCCGGAATAATGTACATCGTAACCCATATTCACACCACGGTTGATCCCTGAGATCACAAAGTCGATTTTCGGAAAGATCTCTGCATACAATCCAATGTTCACACAATCCGCAGGAAAGCCGTCGGCTATATAATGGTTGTCATTGATTCGTTCCACACGCATCCCCTGGAACACAGTTAGTGCCATGGATGTGACAGAACGTTCTTTCAAAGGAGCAATGAGATAGGTTTGATAAGATTTGCCAAGGACACGTTCCAAAGCTTTAATTCCGGCGGAAGAAATTCCGTCGTCATTTGTAATGAGTAAATTCAAACTAAAAACCGCCCGAAATCGATTGGAGTATACTGGTTGCTGTATACAAATTCATAAGAAAAGGGAAGATGATGGTGAGTCCAAGTGCATAAAACGAAAACCGAAGTGAATCTCGATTCCTTAGTTCATAGATAGACTTTAAACCGCGAGAAACCACCAGACTATATAACAAAATAAAACTGAGAAGTAAAAAGAGTCCTGATCCAAGTCCTGAAAGCCCCAATGCATGAAATACAATGCAAACTGGAGCAAATAACAAAAACAATACGACTGAATGTCTTGCAAATAGGATCAAAAACAAAAGTTTCGGAGTCCTTCCCCTTTTTTGCACATAATAATCAGCAACTAGTGAATAAAAAAAAGGGAAAAATCGAAACAAAAACAAATTGGCGATAAAACCAAAAAACAAAAATGACAAAGTAGAAATGGTGTATGGCGCAGAAAGGATACTCATTCCAACTGACAAAGACAAGGCGGAAAGAATGGAAAATAACCAACTGGATACGGGACTTGCCGCGAACGGGATTTCCTGTACTTCCTCCGAATACCGAAGAGGATCCAAAAATACCAATTCTAATACATCAACTAAATCGAAGAAAAAATCTCTCATAACATTAATTTTCCAAGTGCTGTTGGTAAGATGACCAAAACTTGAGATTGGATGAGAGACCTGATTTTGGATACATGAGAATTGTCTCCCAAAAAGCTAACACCAATTGATTGTAAAAATCGATCAAAAGGAGAGATCTCTTGCTCAAAAAGTGGAATGAGGCCATCGTATTGGCAAAGTTCAGAAAGTTTTTTATGAGCTTCTCTTCTGCCACCAATGTCATCCACAAGTTTGTTACGGAAGGCATCTTCGCCGGAATAAATTTTACCTTCAGCTAATTCTTCAATGGACTTAACCGTTTTGTTTCGGCCTTTAGCAACATCTTCCACAAACTTGCGATAGGTGTCCTGTAATTGTTTGCCGATCATATCATCTTCTTCGTTTGTGGAATCGCGAAATGGTGAATACATATCTTTGTATTTCCCTGCTTTATAAGTGCGAACGCCCACTCCATAACGGTCGAGAAGACCCTTTACGTTAGGTGCAAAGGAAATAACCCCAATGGAACCCGTAATGGTTCCATTTTGTGCAAAAATATAATCGGAAGCTGCGGCGATATAATACCCACCGGAGGCGGCCACATCCTTCATGCTCACAACAATCTTTTTGGTTTTCCGCAGATGAAGGAGTTCGTTGAAAATTTCTTGGGAAGCAGCAACCGTTCCTCCTGGAGAATTGATTTCAACAAGGATTCCTTTGATATTTCCGTCTTCTTCCAATTCGCGTAATTGGCGTAAAACGGTATCAGCACCGGTGGAATCAAAAGTGGATTCCCCAGAGTGGATCTCACCTACGATCGGTATGACGACAGCTCCAATTTCACTGGTTTGAAAAAGACCGCCACCAGTCCCACTAGAGAAACGGGCAAGGCTTGATCCAGATACCAAGATGGCAATTCCGAGAATTGTGGCAATGGTGGAGAACAAAAAGGAGAGAAAGAGAAGAAATTGGTTTCTTTCCATAAACTCCCACAAGCAAAACCTTGCAAAAACCCGAGTCAACTTTAATAATTCTTTACTTTTTTTTAGAAAAAGTTTATTTTCCTTGTACGGGCTAACCGAAAATTAGACAGGTAGTCATAGGATTTATGTCCAAGCACCGCCGAGACATAAGGCCTTTACCAAGGAAGGTAGGACATGGATGTTCGTCTCAATCGTCTCCTCAACTCAGCTGAAAAACTAATCCAGGACAAAAAGGACACAAAAGATGTCTCTGGAAAATCAGGAACTCCTGTACAAAAGTCAGATGAAAAATCCGACTTTATTGTCAGCCTTCCTGTTCAGTACCACAATATCCAATCGCGACTCACGGAATTGCAAAAACAGCTTTCCAAGGAACAATCTCGGATTGGCCTTTTGGAAGATAACTCCCAAGAAGAAGACAAACTCAAAGAACTTCTTTTTGAAGGAGAACCACTGTTCCCAGAGTTAGGTGAAGGGAAAGTATCCAAACCAGAAATTTTAGAAACGAGCAAAGGGAATATTTCCAGCCTGCTTGCAGAACTAAAGAAAAAAGAGGTAGAGAGCGAAAATATCTTTTCTCTTGGAATGATGTTAAACCCAGAAGAGTTCAAAGGTAAAATTGGAACTTTGTCTGCTTCTTCTATGAAACCAATTTCTGAAACAATGGTGAAACGACTTCTCGGCAATTAATTGGAATTAAAACGTTCCCTCAATACTTTTGATTCCATTTCTGTTCTCTTCTCCTCTATGGTGGGGTCGGGAATATTTTTCACCTCAGGGTATTTGATCAAAGAAACCGGAAATCTTTGGATTGTCCTATTCTGTTGGATTGTCGGCGGGGTTTTAGCTCTCTCAGGTTCCATCACTTATGCTTATGCAGCTCGCCTCCTCCCTTTCGCTGGCGGAGATTATGTTTATCTAAAAGTTGCTTACTCTCCAGCCATTGCCTTTATGAGTGGCTGGTCATCCTTACTCACTAATTTCTCTGCTTGTGTATCGGTACTCGCTCTGGCCTTCGGTAAGTATGTTCAAATTTTATTTCCAGAAATTCCTATTTGGGAGTCTCCCACTTATACTTTGTTAGGTTTGGATTTACAAGTTAGTTCCATTACCTTCATTGGTGTTTTACCAATTTTATTTTTTAGTACGCTCAACTACTTTGGAATTAAATCGGCAGTGCGTGTACAAAATGTTTTTGCTGTCTTAAAAATCACAGGCCTGCTTCTATTTTTAGTACTTGGGTTTTCGATTGGGAACACCAATTGGTCTTATTTAATCCATTCCCCATTTCCAAACTTAATGGAACTTTCTTTTTATTCGAAAGTTTTGATTGGGATTGTACCTGTATCCTTCTCTTATTTGGGATGGAATATGATTACCTACATTGCGGAAGAGGTAAAAAATCCAGAAAAAACGATTGTTCGTTCCGCGATCACTGCTTGTTTTCTTGTCGCGGGATTGTATTTTGCGATCAATTTGATTTTTGTGATTTCTGCTCCCATTGAAGAATTAAGTGGCCAAGATGGGATTGGTGCCATCGCCTTTCAGAAGTTATTCGGTGTAAACTATTCTATTTTAACGACAAGTTTTATTGCATGGGTGATTTTGGGTTCCATGTCGGCAATTCTTATTGGAGGAAGTCGAGTTTACTTTGCGATGGCAAGAGATGGAGTTTTCCTTCCTTCTTTTTCCAAGATACATCCGAAATGGCATAGCCCTTATGTTTCGATTTTTTTTCAGGCCTTTGTTGCTATTCTCTTTTTGTTTGTGAAAGAAATCGAAGCTTTGCTTTATATGATCACTTGTTCGATTTTAATTTTGTCATGTCTTACGGCAGCCACGCCATTTCGATTCGAAAAGATGGGATTAAAATCGGATTATAAAATTCCTTTTTATCCTTTGCCCATTTTCCTTTACATTTTGGCCAATATTGCTGTGATGATGGTTCTCTTTATCGAAAAACCTGTGACTGCGGGATGGGGGCTAATGATCACTCTGATAGCCCTTCCTGTATATTATGGATTTCGGTTAGATAAAAAACTGATAAAAGTTAAGAAGTGACAACAAACCAAAGTATCTAAGCAATTGCCATAAACGTTTTACCAATAATAGGCATTACTTCGTCTTTTGCCAATACCCAAATCACATCTCCGCCTCTCACTTGTGTATTACCGGATGGTATCAAAAATTGTTCCCCCCGGGCAATCAGTAGAATGTGAGATTGTTCTGGAAGTTTGATTTCAAACAAAGCCTTGTCCACTACACTTGAGTTATAAGGTACAATCAATTCTTGTAAAGTCATACCTGGGAACTCAATGTTATCAAAGTCGGTTGGATGATAAATTTTACGATCAGGATCCTTTTTTAAGATACCTAACCACTGTGCTACGCGGGGGATAAGCGATCCTTGGATCAGAAGGGAAACAAGAACTACGAAGAATACAATGTGGAAAAGTAAATCTCCCCATACTAGACCCTGGGCAATTGGAAAAGTAGCAAGGATGATAGGAGAGGCACCGCGTAACCCAACCCAGGAAATAAATAACTTTTCTTTGACAGGTAACTTGACTCGTAGAAGCGAAATAAACACAGCCACTGGCCTTGCAAAAAGAATGAGAAGTATCCCAATGAGAAGTCCCGGAACCCAAATATTGACCATCCGTGAAGGATACACAAGAAGTCCAAAACAAAGGAACATACCAATTTGTAAGATCCAAACATAACCATTTAAGAATCTAAAGATGGATTTTTTATGAATGAATTTGTTTCGGCCAACAATGATACCTGCAATGTATACAGCTAAAAATCCATTCCCTTGGAACACCGTTGTGACTGCATAAATAAAAGGAACTGAGGCAGTGATAAAAACCAAATAAAGACCATCGTATCCCAGTTTGACGGAGTTCATTAAATAAAGAATGAGGATCCCCAAACTGTATCCCATCATTGTCCCTACAAGGACCTGCATTACAAAAAAACGGAAGAATTGGAAACCACTAAAACTAGCATCCGCTGTGATGAGGTTCATAAAGATGGTTGTTAAAAGTACACCTACCGCATCATTAGAACCAGATTCAAATTCTATGATTTTTTTTAAATGAACAGGTAAATCAGACGAACCTGTTTTAAAGATATTAAATACCGAGGCCGCATCAGTTGCGCTCACGATGGAACCAAGTAAAAACGATTCCATAAATCCAAGGACAGGAAATAAAAAGTGGATGAGAACACCTAAAATCAGTGCAGTCAGAATGGTTCCCACAATCGACAACCGAATTCCAACAGATAAGAAGTTTTTTAAACTATCCCACTCACTTTCTAGACCACCCAAAAACAAAATATAAATAAGAGCAAAAATCCCAATGGATTGGGCTAAACCATAATCACTAAAATCGATTCTACCGGGACCGTCAGCACCAGCTAACATACCAAAGGTTAAAAAAATAAGTAAAATCGGAAATCCAAAACGAAAGAATAGTTTGCTCGATAAAATAGAGAATAAAATAAGAGTTGAGATAACAAGAGCTTGTAAGGTAAAACTGTCTATCATGTTTATTCCTTAGACGATTGGAAAAGACTATCGATTCGAAGAAAGTATTTCTAAAGCCTTTGCTTTTAGAATGGGATGCACTACAAAATCATCAGGATTTAGTGGCATAGAGGATTTAGTTTCAGTGGATTCCACCTGATTTGCAGGTGCCGGGAGTTTCCATTTATCACGACCGAGCCAAACGGAAAGGCCATAGATCATACGTTGGAAAATTTCGTCCACTTTGTCCTGTCTGCCAGCTTTTTTATAGTATCCAAAAGCCAACATAGGAAGTTTCCGATCGTACATAAAATGATCACCCAAACGGATAAGGCCATCTTTGTAATCGGTTTTCAGAAAGAGTTCACGCGCTTTACGGATATCACCGGCATTGAAAGCGGTATTGGCTTCTCGAATCAGAGCTGCTCTTTCCTTGGAGTCCATACAAAGAGTATCGAACCAAATTCCGAAATTGACAACTGAAAATTGTCTAAAAGAATGCATTTACCAGGAGAGAAATTTATGTTGGAAGTAGGGAAAA
This sequence comes from Leptospira meyeri, assembly GCF_004368965.1. Lineage (NCBI taxonomy): Bacteria > Pseudomonadati > Spirochaetota > Leptospiria > Leptospirales > Leptospiraceae > Leptospira > Leptospira meyeri. Next base: position 1,885,542 of record NZ_SORO01000001.1, read on the forward strand.
AAGCCCCCAATTTTACTAGTATCAACCAAAATGGCGAAAAAGTAAAACTCGCAGACCTAACAGGGAAAAATGGAATCGTTGTTTATTTTTATCCCAGAGATATGACGCCAGGATGTACAACAGAAGCTTGTGACTTCCGAGATAATTTTGCCCGACTAAAAAAATTCGGATTCAATGTCGTGGGAATCTCTAAAGACAATCCTAAATCCCATACCAAATTCATCGAAAAACAAGAACTCAATTTTGATCTGATCTCTGACGAATCGGGAGAAATTTGTGAGGCCTATGGAGTTTGGAGAGAAAAAGTTTTTATGGGAAGAAAAGGAATGGGAATCGTAAGATCCAGCTTCATACTCGATAGTTCTCTTAAAATCAAAAAAATCTATGACAGCGTGAAGGTAAAAGGACACGTTGAAGAAATCATCAAAGACATTCAGGAAATCCAAGGGAAATGAAAATAGAAACTTCTCCACTCCAAATCCAAATCGGTTCCCCAAAATCTGGAACTTTTTACAAACTCATCCCCATCTTCCAAGAGGATGTCAAAGAAGAACTTGGGAAAAAATTTCCGGTTCAAATCGAAACCAAAGTTTTTTCTGGTGAACTCGGAAAAGAATTTCGAGATGAATCAGAGCAGACCATCTATCTTGGATTAGGTGAGAAAGAAAAACTCAACTTTAGAAAGTTTATTTCTCATTTTTTTAAGTATGGGGAAAAAATTCTAAATTATGATGGAATGGGTCTTGAAATTTTTATCTCTAAATCCCTTTCCAAAAAGTTTTCTGCAGACCGAATCGCTTACCAAATTGCCAACACTCTTTTTATTGGAAGTTATCCTGTTTCTGTTTTACAAACCAAGAAAAAAGAAAAAAAGAAAGTAGGTGCCGTTTACTTAAAGTTCGAAGACAAAACTGCAACAACTCTTGCAGAGTCTGGACTTTCCAAAAGTAAAATTGTCGCCAAACACGTCAATGGTGCTCGTCATATCGCCCATCTTCCTGCAAACTATTTTACTCCTGATGATTTTGTTTCTCGTTCCAAAGAAATTGCCAAGGAATACAAACTTTCCATCAAGGTTTGGGACGAACCTCAATTGAAAAAAGAAGGTCTCGGTGGGATCTTAGCAGTGGCTCGTGGATCAGAACTTCAAGGAAAGATGGTCATTTTGGAGTACAAACCTGCCAAAGCCAAAAAGAAATTTGCAATCGTAGGAAAGGGATTAACCTTTGACACCGGTGGAATTTCTTTAAAACCTCCCGGCGAAATGCATGAAATGAAATATGATATGTGTGGGGCAGCAGCCACCATACACGCAATTGGTGCCATTGCTGCTCTCGAACTTCCGATTCATATTGTAGCTGCGATCGGTGTGGCAGAAAATATGCCAGATGGAAAAGCCATCAAACCAGGAGATGTTTATACCGCTTACAATGGAACCACTGTGGAAGTACAAAACACGGATGCCGAAGGAAGGCTTGTTCTCGGTGATGTTTTATCCTACATTTCCAAGAATTACAAACCAGACTATATGGTGGATTTAGCCACGCTTACGGGAGCTGTGATCATTGCCTTAGGTCATGAAGCGGCTGCCATCCTGACCAATTCAGATCCACTCCGCGAAGCCCTATTCGCTGCATCAGAGGCTTCTGATGACCGAGTTTGGGAACTTCCACTTTGGGAAGAGTATGGAGAAGATCTTAAATCGGACATTGCTGATTTAAAAAACATCACTGGTGGAGGGAAAGGCGCAGGTACCATTTCAGCTGGAATTTTTCTTTCTAAGTTTGTGGATGAATCGATAAACTGGGCTCACATCGACATTGCCGGTGCCGCTTGGAGAAAGAAAAAATCAGGAACCCAATTTCACGGACCAACTGGTTACGGCGTACGTTTGTTAGTGGATTTGGCAAAAGAACTATCCAAGAAATAAAACTTCCAAATCGATTCCATAAAAAAGGCGGGAGAATCTTTCCCGCCTAGCTGTAAAAACCGATCTATTCACTTTTTATCGAATCCTTCTGCATTGTTATTTTGTGTGTTTTTTCAATACAATTTGATTCACATTGTACATGAGAATTACTGTAAGCACAATTGCTGAGGCAACCACATACCCTAAAATATCATATCTTTCCATATAACCGCTAGATGTTTGGATCACAATGAGGCCCGCAACAGAAGCTGCGATTCCACCAGAAATCTGTTGAATGGAAGAACTGATTGCCATAAAGGCGCCACGGTCATGTAGGTCGGGAACGGCCGATGTCAATGCATTGGCAGAAATCATTCGTGCCGCAACAAAAACAAAAAGAATGGAATTCACGAAAATCACAATCGGCAATGGAGTGATTTCCATTTTTGTGTAATAGATTATGATAAATGCGGCAAGGATTGATGCAATTACAAACATATTGTATTTTCCAATTGCATCACTTAGTCTTCCCATCAACGGACCACCTAACATAGACACAACCCCTGTTATCATATAAACCAAAGGTAAATCTTCTAATTTTACTCCAAGATTGTGGACAGAAAATGCAGATCCAAAAGGCATCAACATAAATCCACCTGTTGCAAGTAAGGTTGTGGCAAGAAATGCTGGCAAATATTTTGCCTGAGTTAATGTTTTCACTAAGTGATGGAATGCATGAGTATCCGTTTTGTGATCAAGATGGGTAGTGAGTGGCTTCAAAAAGATAAAAATAACAAACCCAACCATTCCACTAATTCCTGCGATCATTAAAAATGGAGATTGCCATCCCCACAAATTGGAAATATAAATTCCGATGGGAAGTCCAAACACTTGGCTAGCAGCAAATGCTGTCATAATGAATCCCATGACTCGCCCTCTCACTTGGAGTGGAAATAGGTCAGCAACAATGGCAAATGATATAGAGGAAAGAACACCTGCAAAAATTCCGGTCAAAATGCGAGCACCAAATAAAAAGAAATAATTTGTTGCGATTCCACAGAGAAAGGTTGCGAGTACAAATCCAACATAAAAGAATAACAACAATTTTTTGCGATCAAATCGGTCTGCAAAACCTGCAGCAAAAATACCAGAAATCCCTGCACTAAATGCATAAGCCGATACTACAAATCCAAACTGTTGGGTTGAAATTTGTAATTTTTCCATGACCAGAACTCCCAGAGGAGATAGAATCATAAAATCAAGAACCACAGTAAATTGCAAAAAAGCAAGTAAACCAACGACAAAGACATGATACCCACTGAATTTAAAATCCATTCTATTTCCCTTTTCTGTCATTTCTAAATATACGAATGATTCTACTACTCAATGGGGACAATTTAAGGCCGCCAAGGAGGAAAATTATCATTTATCAAAAAAAGTTAAGAAGACTATCATCAAACTTTCTTTAGCCGAAAGTTTCCTTTAGTTTCAAATATTGGGGATTCTCTGGCGCAATGGTTCCAAGTTTTGAAAGAATCTTTTTTGCCCGATCTTCATTTTTCTGAAGCCTATAACAATCGATTAAATTAATAAGATTTCGGATATGTTTTGGATCTCTTGCACGAAGTCTTTCTCCAATTTCGATTGCCTTGCGGATATTTTTTGACTTACGATATGCATAACTCAATTGTAATAAAATTTCATTGTCCGTAACAAAATAAGGAAAAATGGACTCCAATGATTCAACAGCAGAATCAAACCGTTTTAACAATAAAGAGATTCTGGATTTTTCCCTTAACAAATTGATGCGCACGTCATCTTCTAGACTCTCATTTACTAACATTCGCTCTATGGTATGGTATGTTTCTTCTGCATTTCCAGATTCTAATACCGATTGAAGTTCAGAATATAAAAAATGGTCAGGACTAATGGCGGAAAGTGAAGAAGCACCTACTCTTTTGGCAGAACCTCTCCACTCGAGTCGTAATAGTGTCAAGTCATCAGAAAAACTACCAATGGTTTGGAGATTTTGTACGATTTGTTCTAACTCACCTTGGGATTCGCCCACCACTTGTAAAAATTTGGTTTCGTCCTCGTTCATCACGCGAGTCCCATCCGCTCCACTTTCTAAAATCAAATCATCTCGGCCATCCGAACCAATAAAAATGACATCCCCTTGTTCCAAAACAAAAACCCGAACACGAACCTCTCCCGCCATTCCTTTGGTTCCAATTTTGCGAAGTTCTAACTCATCTTCGATAAAAGAGGCAACCCCGTCCCGATACAAAACAGTCCAAGGATGTTCTGCGTTGAGATAATAAAGTACTCCTGTTTCCTCTTCCACGAGTCCAAGGACTACGGAAACAAGCATAGATCCATCAAAGGATTCAAAAATAGTTTGGAGTTCGAAAAAACATTCTTTGATCCATCTTTCGGGGGATTTGGACTGACTTTCCAAAACCACTTGTGTTCGTTTAATAAACGATAAAAACACAACACCTAACACAAGAGCACCGCCGGCACCTTGGATGGATTTGCCCATCGCATCTCCGTTAATAAAAACGAAGTATTTTTTACCGTTAAGAACTATATCATCACAAATGATGAGGTCTCCACCGATCTCTTTAGTTTTCCCTTTGAACTCAAATTCCTTTTTTTGTTTGGTGTAAGATTGGATTCCAATTTTTGCTGAATGGGATTTTTTGGAATCGTTTAGTGGATCAAGAAGGAGCGAGGTTAAAAAATAATCTCCATCTTGTTGAACTTTTAATTCCTGAACACGAGTGAGAGTTTCTTGTAGCTCGTTTGTCCTTTCGACAACCTTTCTTTCTAAGTTAGCATTTAGTTCTTCTACTTGTTTGTGGACTCGCAAAAACCGGTTGGCCAAAACAACGGCAATCCCTAACACAAAAAACAAAAATCCAAACCTAGATAGGTTTAAGTTTTGAATAGGGATCATTCCCGAAGCACCTAAAATATCCCAAATGGCAGTAAACATCAAAAAGAAAATTCCAACGAGTAACCTTTTGGCGTCCTTATTATTTTTTAATACGGCTCTAATGGTGATGTAAAACAAAACGACACTAAACGCTAAAACTGAAACTTGCCAAACTCGTAACAGCGTAACGGAAATGGCCCTATTGACAAAAAATTGAACGATAGCAAGTGCAATGCTAAAAACAAAATATCCTTTTGTGATGGGACTTATTCGTTTGCGAAAAAAAGTATCAACGAATAACAAAAGCCAAGGTGGAGTGAGAAATACCACAAAGTATTCTAGTTTGGTGACCGTAAATGGATCTGCATCCCAGACATAGATGGCCTGGGATCTGAAATACATATAAACCGATAAAAATACCGCAAATAAAGCGAAGTAAAGATTATATTCTTCATTCCTTCGTTTCCAATAAAACAAAGCATGATAAATCCCCACAAAAAAATATAAAAACAAAAGCATAAATGTTATATATTCATCTTCCACTTTTTGAAGGACCGTATAACGATCAATAGATGAAATATAGTCATTAAATACTTTGTAAAAATTTAGTTCTTCGCCTGGTTCGGAAGCAAGAAGGATTCTGATTTCATTTTTCCCAACTTTTAACAAATTTCGAGAGAGTTTGATGAGAATGTTTCGTTTGTATCCACTTCGTATGATATGTCCGTTTTCTAAAATCCCACTCTCGTCTACAATCTGCCCATTTATGTACACTTTGTACACATTGGAAAGATAAGGAATGTGTAAGGCAAAAAGATCCGCCTCCGTTTCTTTAAAATCGATTTCGGATAACAAAAATGGTTTTACCATTGTGATTTGTTGTAATTGTCCCTCTGGAAAATCCAATTGGGATTTGATCGAAACGAGTGGTAAGGTTTCCAATGGAATCCATGAATTCCCAATCGGAATTTCAGACTCCCACCAACCTTTTTTGACATTCCAATTTTTTGTTAGATCTATGGGCAAAGAAAAGAGGGAATAAGGAACTAGGAGAAAAAGAAAAAGATATAATCGTAAATAAAATTTCATAAAGTAAAGGTCTGGAACTCTAAAGATACACCATATGTTTCTTCAAAAAGATCTTTTTTTTCCGTTACGGACCAAATTTCTAAATTAGGATCTGTTCCCTTTTGGTGGTACAATCGGCAAAGAACTTTTCCACGTTCTGACACAGCATCTAACCTTTCAATGATGGATTTTTCAGACCGGTCGAGGCCGTCGCCAATGCGAAGGAAGGCAGCTAATTTTTTGACGAGGAGTTGGTCTTCGGGTCTAAGTGCCTTAAACTCTTCATGTTTCCCTTTGGGCCCTCCCTTTCGATGATAACGGGCAATCAGAGCAATGATTTCAATTTCTGAATTGGAAAAACCCACCATAGATTCTGAGTTTCGAATGATATAATAACTATGTTTGTGGTAGTTGTGATGAGAAATACAAAGTCCGACTTGGTGCAAATAACAAGCTGTCTCCAGATAATCTCGTTCCAAATTTCCAAGTCCATGTATCTCCTTCAGATCATCAAACATCTGCAAGGTGATTTTTACAACGGCCGCTGCATGTTTTTTTCCAGCCGGATAAAGATTAGCAACAGTTTTGATTGCCTTTTCGCGAATATTATCCAAAGGAGGAAGAGAAGAATCTTTATGACGAAACCATGATTCAATTGTATCATACACAATCCCTTCCCGAAGGGCAAACTCGCTCACAGTAAAAGAAGGGGCCTTGATCCTTTGTAAAACTTCATCCAAAACCAATACCCCACCGACGATGATATCCCCTCTTTTGGCATCAAGTCCTGGAATTTTTAGTCTTTTTTTCACACTATCAGCGTCTAACACCTGTTTACGTGCTTCTTTAAACTGGTCAAGTGTAACTTCTGTTCCGTTCAATCTGTCCCTTTTTTCCATCTTTTTTTCCAAAACAATGGAGGTCACAGAGGTAATCGTTCCAGAACTTCCCACAACCATAAAGGGTTTCCAAGTTTCAATTTGCGGTAAAAAGGCAGATAAAACCGACTCAATATGAATCCGGCATTTTTGGATGTCCGTAGCACTGATGGGATCTTTCTTAAGATACTTTTCCGTCAACCGAATGGCGCCAAGTTTCAAACTAGTAGAAAATAGAATCTCTCCTCTTTCACCCACAAGGAGTTCTGTACTCCCTCCTCCAATATCAATGAGTAAGATTCGTTTGTCAAAGACCGGTAGACCTTGCAAAATGCCGAGGTAAATGAGCCTAGCTTCCTCGTTTCCTGAAACCACTTGGATTTGGATTCCCGTTTCCTTCTCAGCTCGGTCTAGAAATACTTGGCGGTTCTCTGCTTCCCGAAGGGCACTTGTGGCAACGGCTCGAATTTCCGCCTGATACGAATCCGCAAGGGTGCGAAATCGTTTGAGACAAGCAAGTCCCCTCTCCATGGCATCGTCCTTAATAACCGCATAATCACTGCTACCGCTCCCGAGTCTTACTGATTCTTTCTCTTTAGTCAGATATTCGAGTGTACCATCCGGTCTTAGTTTTACGACAACGATGTGGAAAGAATTTGTGCCCAAATCAATGGCAGCGAGTATCTTTTCCGTGCGAAATGCGGAATTGGGTTTTCTTAAAATTTGTGAGAAAGGAAGCATTTTGTATCTAACTAGCCTATCGAAAATTTTTACGGTTGAAAGCAAAAACCAGCCGAAAATTATGGGGAACGGGTAGAATTCTATTGTTTTGGTGTGAACCCACCGTAAATTCCCCCTTTCGTACTTCTTTCACCAGGATCTGATATGATATTTGATAACCTCTATGGACTTTTCTCGAACGATATGGGAATCGATTTGGGAACCGCGAACACCCTCGTGCATGTGAAAGGACAAGGGATCGTCCTATCAGAACCGTCGGTCGTGGCAGTCCAGGCCTCTACTGGCCGAGTCCTCGCAGTGGGACAAGAAGCAAAACGAATGCTGGGAAGAACTCCTGGTGATATCGTTGCCATCCGCCCCATGAAAGACGGGGTCATCGCCGACTTCGAAACTGTAGAAAAGATGATTCGTTACTTCATCGCTAAAGTTCACAACCGCACTACATTTGTAAAACCGCGCATTGTCATCGGAGTTCCTTCAGGAATCACCGAAGTAGAAAGACGTGCCGTTCGTGAGTCTGCCGAACAAGCAGGGGCTCGTGAAATCTTCCTGATCGAAGAAGCTCTTGCCGCAGCCATTGGTGCCAACATCCCGATCCACGAACCAGCAGGAAACATGATCGTCGATATCGGTGGGGGAACTACCGAAATCGCTGTGATCTCTCTCGGTGGTATGGTAATCGCTGAATCCATCCGCACTGGTGGTGACGAATTTGATGAAGCCATTGTCAAATACCTCCGTAACCAATACAACCTAGTTGTCGGAGAAAGAACTGCCGAGGACATCAAACTCACCATCGGTAATGCCTTCGCAGACAAACGTGTCGACACGATGGAAGTCAAAGGTCGTGACGCGATCTCTGGTCTCCCACGTACCCTTGAACTGGATTCTAACGAAATTCGCAAAGCCCTCAAAGAACCTACTGACGAAATCCTAGACGGAATCAAATCCGTATTGGAAAGAACTCCTCCGGAACTTGCAGCCGACATCGTAGAACGCGGAATCGTCCTCACAGGTGGTGGTTGCCTTCTTCGTGGTCTCGAACACTACCTCACGAAAGAAACAGGAGTTCCTGTCTTCCGTGCCGAAAACCCACTGACTTGTGTGGTACTCGGAACTGGACGTTACTTGGATGAATTGAAATACATTAAGCCGGGGATTCGATAAACATCGATTACATGGTAAGGTGAGAAAAAGGGAACTTTGGTTCCCTTTTTTTATGCCTTGAATGCGTTTCTGATCTGTGGCCTGGATAGGATATTGAGGAAGTGGAACCCGGCGACGGGTGGCTATACGAAATGCGTGTAAAAGTTTTATGCGGCGTGTTATACGCAATGCAATAAGCCGCATCAAGAATGCGGATAAACGAATATTGCTTATCTGCTTTTGGGCGCACATTTCCGGCTATTCGCTCCAATCTTTGCATACGCAAAGGATTTCCGCACGCAGCTTGTTTTTACATCACGTAAAACTCGGAGATTACAATCTTCAATATTCCACGTCCAGCTTATGTTGGATTCGCTGTGCTCACCCACCAAGTCAAACATTCTGTTTGCTTGTATCCTCGCTCCGATGGTCGCTGCGGATTTATCTGGGGCGCGGAGAAAACTCCATGGAATGCAAGTAGGTTTACCAATTTATTCTTGTCGCAGAGTAATGGTAGGATTACCAGAAGTTACTTCTACAGAATAAATATTTGGAATTTGCCATGATTGTCTGAATGTGTTTGAATAATATAAATCATATGACTGTTCTGTTGTGGTTACATTCGTTGGGGTCACGGTCGAAAATCCAGACGAGGCAGAATTACAATATGTGTTTTCCTTATAAGTAACACTAGTTCCATTTTGTTTCGTAATTCTAAACAAATAATTCCTCACTTCTTCTTGTGGCTTCGCATTATCTAAATAGGTGTAATGAAAATAATAAGGTTCTCCAATTGCCAAAGTTATGGGATAGTCTGTATTTTTTCTTAGGATTTGCGAGGGTTTTGGACAATAATTTGCACTGGACTGATTCACAAGTAATAATGAATACGTAAAAATAAAATTACTCGATGTATTACTTCCGCCTGAGTCCTTGTCAGAACGAGTTAGAATTGGTAAGTAACAATTCAACAAAACTAAAAAAGAAAATAATAAGATGATACGCTTTAAATTTGTTTGATGACTGAACATTTTCATAAATTTAATATTGCCTAATCGTAATTGATGGATTCCCTGAAATGTAATCTATATAGTACCCATTTTCCGATGCTTTTATCGTTGCATAAGATTCAAAATCTGATTTGTACAATCGGTATATGTCTTCTGTACTTGTTGTTGAAGTGGGCAAACGTTGGTAGGAAGAATCAGAATACTGCCCACAATTATTATTGGTATAAAACCGAACCTCAGTACCCGCTTGTTTGGAAATTTTTAAATATAAATTTGGAGGATTTGAGCCGAGGGATTTGAAATCTTCAAAAGAAAAGCGAAACCATTGTTTCTCATTCGGTTTTAATGCTAGGATTTGGTCTGCATCTTTCCGTAATGTCAATTTCGGAAATTTACAGGAATTGGAATAATATTCATTAGTAAAGTTAATTACAAATAATTGTACAAGTGGGTCAGTCGGAACTTCTTTTTGGTAGTTACAGGCAGAGACAAAAAACAAGGAAATAGTCAAAGTAAACAACAGGATTTTAGATTTCAAATTAAAACAAATAATGAAAAATTGCCAAAATATATATCTATATTCCAATTTTCGAATCTTTACTTTTACCTGTTTCATTGGATTTCTGTAATGCATTTATTTAATTTTGCCTTTAACGAAATGAATAAAATAACATCAGTTTGGTTTCTTGTGTATTTCTAGATTGAATCCCCAAACTGTCACGTAAAAATCAGAAAGGTATAAAATTAAATTCATTTTAAACCTAATAGGATGTTAAATTTTTAGTAAAAACTTTCACTTGTCATATGAGAAGCCATTGAATATTTCCGCAGCGGTTGATTTCAATTCATTGTTTTGGAAGATTCGCTATCCATCAATTTAACTCTCCCGCACCAGGGATTGCAGTGGAAATCCTTTTCACGTAGTGAAAAGATTGGAACGGAAAGCCCGGTCGCATACGTAATCCAATCGAAATTAACCTAACGATTGCGAGGTGCCCAGAATCAAAAATATCTTCCCAAATCTGTTCTCGAACGCACTTCTCCGGAACTTGCTGCCGACATCGTTGAACGTGGGATCGTCCTCACAGGTGGTGGTTGTCTTCTTCGTGGTCTGGAACACTACCTCACGAAAGAAACAGGAGTTCCTGTCTTCCGTGCTGAAAACCCACTGACTTGTGTGGTTCTTGGAACAGGAAGGTATTTGTATGAGTTGAAATACATCAAACCAGGGATTCGGTAAACATCGATTACATGGTTAGGTGAGAAAGAGGGAACTTTGGTTCCCTCTTTTTTTTAGGCGCACATTTCCGGCTCTCCGCTCCAATCTTTGCTTACGCAAAGGATTTTCGCTTCGATCCCGGGCGCGGAGGATTTCGAAATTATTTGACTGTTAAGGCAAGGAAGTTAACTTGTGGGAATGAATCAAAAATCAATATTTTTAAAAATTGCATTTGCATTGGTTTTGTTTACTTGTTTAGGACATACGATTGGAACTTTTATGAAGATTCCTCCAGAGCAAGTTGCAGTGGCAAATGCACAAATGGTTTTGGAAAATACTATGGTTCCCCTGCCAATGGGAGTTCACAAATCTTTTGCAGATATATTTTTGGGAAATAATATCAGTGTTAGTGTGTATTTGTTCATTACTGGAATCATTTTTCTGGTTATATCTGGAGTAAAACAATTTGATCCGATTGTAAAAAAACTGCTATTGATTAATAGTTTTGGAATGGCAATGCTTTCTGTGATCAGCATATTGTATTTCTTTCCATTGCCTGCTATTTGCACAGGACTTGCCGCGGTATTTGGGTTTGCATCCGCATTTTTAACTGAAAAATAAGATAGTATAAGATTCCTATATTGATAGTTAAACCCATTCAACTCGGGTCCAATGATTTGGATCCAGCTGAACTTTTCAATCCAAGAGACTTGTGAATAGATTCGCCTTTCAGCCGAAGGGAATCCAATGGTTCGGTTAAGCTACCACAAGTAATCGGGGATCTGTATCGAAGATTGGACTTCACCTCTGGATTTTGAGGTTTTGTTTTAGTTAAATGTAAAGTACTCTTCTCAGTGGTAAAAAGGAAGCTACCTCTTATTGTTTTCATCAAATTCCAAAACCATTCAACTACCAAAAACCAATTCCCATCACTAAAAGTACAAGACCAATCACGAGTGCAAAGAACCCATCGGTAACATATTCTTCTATGTTATCCCACATCAATTCTGGCTCTTTTTGTGAGACCCGAACCATACGTACGGGAACGGAATCTCCTAAGCGATAAGGAGGCATGTTCCAATGTAAAATTGTGGGAAATCGATGTTCTTTGCCTTCGACCTCAACCAATATTTCTAAAGAAAGCAAAGGCACTTGGTAACGATCTTTCCCCCGTGAAACAAATGATACAACTCTGCCTGTAAGAGGAATGCCAAAAATTCGAAACCGAAACCATTTTCGGACTGTGTTCATTGTTAGTAGTAACAATAAAGCGGCCAGCGTAACAAAGAGGCGTGATATCCAAAATTTAGGTTCTTCCATTGTAACCTTCTGATTCGAAACTCTATATTGATAGTCTCTATTAGAATCTATCGGAACCTTGAAAATCAATATGATTTTACAAAGGAATCATATTTTAAATCAATTCAGTCGTTATTCGTGCTGATTGAATTCCTAACATTCGATCATCTCAAGGACAATTCATGAAAATCAAAAGGGACTTCCCCAAGTGGTTTATGATTTTACATACCCACGGGGAACTTTTAAAGATAACAAGAGTTGACATTTAAAAGAAAGAGTTAAACATCTTCATAGTCAATTATAATCATATGCCGATAGCCAACTGTTACATTAATGATATAACAATTACAAACAATCAACTTGAGACGCTTACAAAAGAGTGGGCCGAAACAATTGAAGTTGATTTGAAAGACATCTGCCTTTCCATTATAGATGTTTCTCAACAGGCAGGTCAAAACTACAAAGTAATGGTAATCCTATTTCTACCTTCTCTTTGGGATAAACCAAATATTGAAAGAATACAACTTAGCTTAGACAAGTTATTGAAAAAACATTTAAAGTTAGGAGTATCAGACGTTTTCATTATTACAAACATAGTTCATTCAGGAAATGTAACTGAAAATGGAAACATAGTTAAATGGGAATAAATTCTAGTCATATTACTAATGTTAATGAATTGATTATCGAATTCGAAATTGATTTTGTATTCTGAATGTTCTCAATCAGATTTTCAAAAATATAACGATCTGTTACGTAAGATTTGAATTGATCCTTCTGAATCAGACTAACAGAACCAGTTTTTTTGCTTGCTACAGATGAATATTAAAGTTCTTCTAAAGGATGGCAAAGGATTATCTAAATGGAACAAAATCTCATTCTATTAGCAGCACTCCCACTGCTTGCGGGCCTTCTCTACTTTGAAAAAAAAGAATCTATTAAAGGACTATTAAGTGTTAAACCAGTTTTATCAGCACTTTTTGTTGTGACTGCATTTCTACAAATTCAAGAATATTCCATTTATCATTCTCTCATCCTATCTGGTTTGATTTTAAGCCTAATCGGAGACATCTGTCTGATTTTTTTCTTCCATAAAAAAGTTTTTACAGCAGGGCTTGGTGCGTTTCTCACAGGTCATGTCATGTATACCATTGCCTTTTCCCAATTGGGGGAGATAGGATGGATTATGGCCGTAATAGAATCTATTTGTATTCTTATCAGTATCACTATTTTTATACATTTAAAGTCAAGTCTTGGCAACATGAAAGTGCCAGTAATGGGCTATATTGTGATTATCACAGCAATGGTTTTGGGTGCTAGTTCCTTCTGGGAACAGACAAGACTAAATATCACTGGACGGACACTAGTGTTAGGTGGTGCAATATTTTTCTACATTTCTGATATTTTTGTGGCACGCCACAGGTTCGTTCACAAAGAATTTCTGAATCGGGCGATGGGCCTTCCCATGTATTATACTGCACAATTTATGATCGCATTTTCACCTGGATATCTTTGATATCTGCGTAAATCCCACTACTGAAAGAAACTATCCGGAGATTTTACCATCGATCCTATATGTGTTTAGCCAATCGCTCTGATTGTTTTGCGAGTCCATCCACATTTTCACGCAAGTGGGAAGTATTGGATGCAAGTGACGAAGCAGATTGTTCAATCGATACAAGGGCTCTAGACATTTCCTGTGTACCCATTTTTTGTTCTGATGCCAAAACTTCCAATTGTTTAGAAAGTGAAAACAATTCCTGGAATGAATTCAAAAAAGATTTATGTATCGACGTTTGTCTTTCAACTTTTATCTTTAAATCAGAAAGGTTTGATACAAGAATACCAAAACTTTTGTCCTGGATTCCCATTTTTTCTTTTGTTTCAGTCGCCGCACTATTTCCACTTACAATCTGTTTGGCTGCTTGTGTAATGATTTTTGAAATTAAAGAAGCATTTTCTTGTGCACTATCGGCAAGTTTAGCTACTTCTTGAGCTACAACTGCAAATCCTCTTCCATGTTCACCAGCGCGCGCAGCTTCGATTGAAGCATTTAAAGCAAGCAAGTTGGTTCGATCGGCGATATCACTTAAAATTTGATTAACTTCTTCTACTTTCTGAAAACTTTCTTTGATTTCTTCAAAATTGGAACTTACCGAATCCATAGCAGTGGTTACTTGAACACTATATTGTTTGGATTCATCTGTGGTTTGTGCCAAATTGATGGTTGATGTGTAAACTTCAGACAAAATTTTATCCATCACCGAACTTTCTTGGTTTAGGTCATCAATTCTTGTAAATTGAGATTTTACGAAATCGCTTGCGCTATCCATTGAAGCAGCAAGTTCTTCCATAGATGCACTGATCTCTTCAACACTTGAAACTTGCGTTTGGATTTCAGAATTCAAAGAATCCATAAATTTCAACATTTCCCGGACACTTTGATTCAATGTTTCTGCTTCTTGTTGGATATTTTGTTTTGTTTGTGTTGCAGATTCTGATTGTAGCTTTGCTTCTTCGGCAGACTTTGTTGCTTCACTACTAGAATTCGACATAAATTTTACGACGGCACTCATCATATGCACACCACAAATCAAAGCAATAGTATTAATTCCAATAAATGGAATGCCAAATTGATTGGCAGCAGTAGCAATAAATTTAATTTCAGCACCACCTTTTACCCCTAAAAAAACGTATAAAAGTAAACTGAAGATTGCAATGTATCCAACTGTCATAGTTAGGCGATATGACAGAAGAAAACCAGAGTAAATAACTACGAATAGAAGCACCAACATTACGAATGGCAATGTTGCAATCGAAACCTTTTCTTCTGGTGTTTTGGACATTATGACCACAATGGCAAAAATACTCGAGTAAATGATGATATCGAGTAAAATGGAGACGTATGCAAATTTTAAATAGAATTTTTGTTTTTTATAGAGGAAAAAAGTATAAACACCATAAGATAAAACCACAAATTCTAGAAATGAAAGTGTGAGGCTCATGGTTCGTTCGGTAGTAGGTATCGCTACCATAAAGAAAATATTGATGGATAACATCACGATCGCAAAAGAAATGCGAATAGTGTTCGCTATCATACTTCCTTTTTCTAAGTAGTTTCCAGTAACAGATGACATTGCGTAAAATCTCCAGTATAACCAGACGATTTTTTTTTAAAGAATTTCGCCATGATTTAGGTTTTATTTTAAAGAATGGTCGCGGATCGTCAAAATGATTTCGCCATATTTGTTTTGATTCTATACAACTAAGAATAATAAAACATACAGAGTTAACTACAAAGTATGAAATAAATATGCTTTTTGCCTGTTAAATTCACTGATAGTTGGAGCAAAGACTTCCATAGCATTTTATGAAAAAAAGAGAACCAATACATCGAAAGCCATGTTTGGATTTTTTAAATTATTCTATCGACACCAACGAACTAAACTGATAAGCTTTAGGTTCTTTTCATTACAAATTTCCGACGATTTTTTCCTTACAAAACCATATGTTATGACAGACAGTAGTCAATTGAAAACTCTGTTATCTAACTTCAGAAATTCAACTCATTGACACCAAAAGACTCAACTTTTGAAATTGCAAATGACCAATCGGAGCCAACTATGAGCGAAAACAATTTTCAAAAGAAAAACATCCCAACCCTTTTCGAATGGGCAGGAGATATGGAAACCTTTGAAAGGTTATTTGGAAAATTTTATGGAAAAGTTCTCCAAGACGATTTATTAGGTGATGTGTTTAAAAATATGTCGCCAGACCATGTCCAACATGTAGCACATTTTGTTGCGGAAGTATTCGGTGGAGACAAATTGTATACTAACCTGGACAAGGGTAGCCATTCCCAAATGATTGGACACCACATTGGAAAAATGCTTTCAGAAGAGAAAAGACAACGATGGGTCCAACTATTATTACATACAGCTGATGAAGTAGGTTTAAAAAACGATCCAGAATTTCGCTCTGCCTTTGTAGGTTATATTGAATGGGGAACGCGCCTAGCGGTGATTAATTCTCAACTTACCGAAAATCCAATGGATACTCATGAACCAATGCCTAAATGGGGTTGGGGAGAAACAGGAGGACCATATATCCCAAATGAAAACGATCTCAACAAATGATAGATTGAAAAGAAAACAAGACAAGACAACTAACGATCATGAGGTGAAAGTATCTTTATAATTAATATTTCAAAAAAACTTCATCCTTAATTTCTTCATTGTATTTAAGTTTCCAAATGATTCCGTCGGCAATATAATGATGAAATGTCAATGTCATAGCAAGTATGACCCCCATTGGTACTGCTGTGCTTTTCAGAAAGGAATCAAGTGTAAATCCTAACTCAGGGAGAAGGTAATACACCGGTAAAGCAAAGGTCAGGGTTACCAAAAAATACGAAATTGTATTTTTTGCGCCCCTTTGTGAAATCCAGGACATCACTCGCGACTTCGAATCAAGTCCAGATGCAAAACGATTTCGATTGTAGATCCATACAAAGGCAATGTATTGAACATTATGCCAGACGTTAACGAGTAACCAACCAGAGCATATTTCCTCAATCAAAATATATCCGCCAAGAAATACCAGTAGATGTGAAATCATAAATAAACTATGACCAACCGCTAATTCTCCTCTGAAGTAAGCGGCAAAACGTGCATAAAACCAATACAACCAAAGGGAACAACTTATGAAACAGGCAACGATTACGATCATCTGTGAAATTGGCGGTAACCAGAATTCTTGGAAAAGAAATTCATCAGGACTTTGTGCACATCTATGAAGTAAGCCCCAGATTGGCACCGACCACAAAGTAACTTCGGATAAGAAAGGTGGATCCCAAACAAGTCCACCCGCCTGACGACGGTAAGCTTGAGCTAATCCCCAACTCTGCCGAACTGTGTGGAAAAATTGACCAAAAAAATAAATAACATAGATTCCTTTGAGACCAAAGGTTTGTCCCAAAGAAAAAAGACCTAATAAGACCAAAAGGGGTACAAAATAAATCAATGGCCGATACCGTTTGCGATCATCAGGATGAACCAGAAGTTTGGTATATGTCGCCCAAAGATGTTCGTATCCAAAAAGCCAACTATGAACCGTTAGGATTGGTAAAAAGAGCAAGGGCCAAATGACTGTTACACTCGCCATTAGACTTGCAAGCAGTGCAACTCCTACAATGAAGAATAAATCAAAGTAGGAAACCTTCAGCCTATCAAAATCCATATATCAATTTTTTTTCATCTCTCAGATGAACTAAGTCACAGCACCAGGAGGAAGTTTTTGTTTTGGAGGTTCCGTGCAGACATTTTTCTCACCGTCACTGGCGCAGGAATGGTGTTTCTGGCATTCATCCGAAGTTTTACACTCTTCGCCTACTTTCTTTTTCTTAGGATCAAAAGGCCAATGAGCCTCTTTTGCCATATCTGCCGGTACAGCCGTATATACATTACATGTAACTAGCGCTAAAGTAGTTGTCAAAATTAAAATCAAAAATATTTTTTTCATCACCTGCTCTCCAAATTTAAAGTTATAACTGTTTTTTACTTTTATGTAAAATTAGCAATATGATTTACATTGAAACAGAAAACCTTCATGGATTGTATAAATATTCGACTACATAATCATTAGCACCATATCTTGCATAATTCGATTTTCTTGCGAACTCTCTTTCTTGTGGATTGTTCCAACCAAGATTATTCCCGACAGGTGTGAAATAAACGTTTGTAATAAGAGATCTTTCGTTGACAAACAATCCGACACCTCCGGTTCCTGAAACGAAAAATTCGATTTGATCGTATCCAGTGGCTGTAAAAGGAAAATATATGAATTGACCATCGATTTCGGTGTTATTAGCTCCATCTATGTAGAAGTCTAGAATGGCTTCGTATTTCTTGCCCGGAATCGTATGAAATTTAGGGATACCGTTTTCTATAGAAACAGGTGCCTTGGGGATTTGAGGCTGGCCAACTGCCAAATCAATCTCCTCTTCAATCATTTTTTCTCTCACTAAGACCAGCAATCCGCCTCCTTCTATGAACCCATCTCCAATCAGACGAATGGAATTGTGACCGTCAGATGTTATCGTATCATTGGAGAGATTGATAGGAGATAGCCCTATGTTGATTTCTCTTGCTGAAACCAATCCTGTACGATTGAGAGTATTTTGTGATTGGATCAAACTAATACTTGTAAGCAAGGATTCAAAAATTTTTGCATTGTTTGAATGTTCCGGATTACATTGAAACAAACTCGAAAGAATTAAAAAAATTCTAGTATACCGAAATACTTTTTGGTTCATATGTCTTAAGTTACCTTTGATTTGTTTTCAGTTAAAACAGATTATTATATTATAATGAATCTTCCAAATCGTCGTCCTGGGACCGGATTTCGGAGTAAATCAATGACATTTTCTTAGCAAAAAATTATTTTGGGGACTTTGTGGCAGGTTTCCAAAGAAATTGTCATTATGCACCGCATTACAAAGATTTGATTGACAAAAGTGAAGCCACAAAAAACACCTAACTTTACGTTACGTGCTTAAGAATCCATAGATTTGAAACTTTATCAAGGGGAACACAATGAACAAGCGAAGAAGCTTACTTTTTAAACTAGGGATCGGGGGGCTCCTCATTTCAGGAATCGTCACGGCCTGTACAATGGCCAAAAAAGATGAAAATGGAAACGTAGGGATTCTTGCATTCCTTGCCGCAGCAACGTCGACAATAGGGCCCATTACACCGACTTTGAAGGCGGAAGGTGGCAATTTCCAGATTACACTTTCCTGGGATACAAACGCTGGTGCAGAATCGTATAATCTCTATCATTCGACAGCAACAGGCGTCACAATTCAGTCCGGAACGAAAATTGCCAACGTGACCTCACCTTAGGCCAGGCAAACGCAGTCTCACGTTCCTATATCCTCACAGCAGTCCGTGGCGGACAGGAAGGACCGGCCTCAAACGTTCAGACAGCCATGGCGGGCCAGTGCGGTAACGGAGACATTCAAACATATGCAGGGGAAGCTTGTGATGACGGAAACACAACCGACGATAATAACGGATGTTCAACTACATGCAAACGAGTCGGCTTTTGTGGGGACAGTATCAGGCAGAACCTTTTTGAAGCATGTGACGTGGGCGGTGTCAATTCACCTGCGTGCGATTCAGACTGTACTGCACCAGTCTGTGGTGACGGAATTCGCAACGCTCCCAATGGCGAAGTTTGCGACGACGGAAACGTGGCTAACGGTGATGGCTGCAACAGCACTTGTTCTGGACCCTGAACTTTTAATCAGGTGGTTACATGGGTGACAGAAATTCAAATACAATGCAAAAAACTCAGGTACTATGAAAAAAGCGGAACTGCAAAGGATTCGGAAATATATCAGTTCCTAACAAATACATTGGATTCCGAATTCTAACCAGAGATCCACAATAAGGTTAGAATTTTTGGAATCAATCCCAAAACTTTTGCAGGTTTTTCCAAGACCCCAACTTAGGAAAATGTTACTCTTCATTTATTAAAAATGAAAGAGCGAAAGATGAATGTGTTAGAATTATTATATCATAATGTACCAATGGATCTTTTTACATTAAAGGAAAACTGTTCTCTCGTTGAACAAGCCCAGAATTTGATCGACCAATGCCATCCAGGTGCGACGAATATGAAAGTTATAAATCTCACATCGGAAATTTCAGAAGCTAATATTCCTTACTCTCAAAGTAACAGGGCCCTTCATGGATTTATGCATGGAGGTTGTTTCTTTAGCGTCGGCGATACGCTTACCTCGATCATGGCTTTCTTTCATGTGGAAAACGAAAGAGAAAGAACCTTTACGATGGATGCTTCGATACGATACTTACGCCCCGTACGAACTGAAACTATTCGCGCTAAAGCAAGACTCGTTCAAAAGAACGGAAAACTTCTGGAATACGTCTGCGACTTTTTTAACGAAGAAAATAAAAGAACAGCACAAGCAAAATACAAATATGCAATCGCAGAACCCCGTTGATTTTTTCTCCCGATTGACAGAATGAACTGAAGTTTTCGATTGTCTTTGGGAATCTTTCGTTTAACATGAGCAGATGCAGAATGTAATCTGTGCGCTCCGAGGTGCTGTCTTGTTCGTCGGAAGATTGCCTTATCTTGCGTTTCATTCTACCATTACCTCTGCAACGGTTGTTGGGCTAGATACGGAAATCAAAAAACGTGTCAAAGGGAACAAACAGTGGATGAGTTCCCGATGTTTTGTTTTTGATGGAACATTGAGTCACGAGACAATTCTCAATGGATCGGTAGGAATTTTGTTTGCAGATCCTGGAAGTGAAATTGGAGATATCCTCACAAAAGAGGCAGGCCCTCAAAGACTTTCTGCAAATCCTACTTGGGCTCCAGAATTGATTGCAACTTGTTTTGAAATTCAGACAGCAAACCCAGATTTATATCCTGAAATTCTGAACCGTTCCTTTCCTTTTAACCGACTGGCACCTGCAAAAAAAATACAAGATGATGACCGTTTAATAAATGTTTTACGTAAACTGATAGAAAATCCAGAAGAAACTATCAATGTTGAAGGATTTGCTAGCGAAATCGGAATGTCTGAGTCATGGTTACAACACGAATTCAAAAATGTGGTTGGTCTTCCCATTCGAGCTTTCCGTAAGTGGTTTCGAATCAAAACTGCTGTGATCGCAATCAGAGATGGAGCCACCTTTGCGGATGCAGCCCTTAGTGCAGGCTTTTACGACCAAGCTCACTTCACGAATGCATTTCGGGAAATTTTTGGAATTTCCCCTTCCGCAGTTTTTCAAAAAGGAAAATCCATTCGTTGGTACATTCAAAACGAAGAGATCGAAAAGATACTAAGAGTTCCTTAAAATTTAGAGATGCCATATCAGTGATTCCTACGATCCAAATGATCCTGGTTGATATATGCAATGCAAATAGCCATTTCGATTGAGAGGAAGAAGGGAAGGAAGATGGGAGGGAGCTATACGAAAAGCCAATAGCCGCTTGATTATGCGAGCTAAACGAAATACAAATATCAACTGATTTTCGGGTTTTAATTGCAATGCAATAATCCTCAGAAATATTTTGGATTGAAGTTATACGTAATACGGGTAATCGACAATGTGATTTGGAAATAGTCGGATTGGTTAGCGCATAGCGTATATAACGAAAGTTATTGACCGCAAATATTCGGTTCTTACTAAGCGAAGGGTATTCGATCCGGCAAACAAGGGATTGAAACATCTTTTTTCATAAAACATTTGTTATGATATTTATCTAAAAAATAATCAAATTTACTTGTATTTTAAAATATAATAAATCAATTGTATAACTTAATTATGAAAAAACTTACGTTTATTTTTTTCTGCTTGTTAGTTGGTTGCTCAACGTTAGAAGAAAGGGCTGCAAAAGCGAAAGTTTCCGGCAAAAATGAATTCGTTTCATTTAAAACATTAGAGATTGAGCGAACTGCCGGGTACGCAATTTCGGGCCGAGGTTATTATCCAAAAGATAATTCTATTGATGTCGTAAACGTTGAACTTGAAATAAAAAATATATCCACATCTCCATTAGAAATCTCTTTACAACCAGTAATCCCAATACAAGGGCAGGAAGTACATAGAATCGTTCGTGTTTATTGGGGAGGGAATTTCTTTGAAACATTGGCACACACAACAGATAGTAGATATGACATTGAAGCAGCATATGTCAAAAATGAAACTTTAGACCAAGGCTATACCATGTTTAGAGTTTTTTCTTTCATTTATCCAAAAGGTAAACTTCCAAACCAACTTATTTTCCGAGTCCGAAAAGACGGTGATCCAAATTTCGAAGAAATTCCAGTGATGATTGAAAATTGAAAAAACTAATTCATTTGAAATTTGGTCCTATTAAGGGCTGGACAGATTTGATTTCCAGAATTCTCCAAGTTCGTAGGAGAAAACTTGTGTAAATCTGGATTTACTTTCGATTGAAATAATTGCAAAACTGTTTTACCTTTGATTTGGTCAAAATCTGTACAAAGAACGGTTAATGCATTAGGAACAATTTCGAAATCAATCGTTTCGTTAACCTTTCCTTCAAAAGTTGTGCTACGGCTACCAACATTCTCTGTATATCTGAAGAATGCTTTTACTCTATATTTTCCAGGTGTCAAAAAACCGATTCGTTTATCTAATTCAGAATATCTATTTTTTTCAGATTGGGAAACAGACAAAATTCCATTAAACTGATTTGCTGATGAATCGATTCGATTATCTAATTCAATATATTCATCTTTATCGTACCGTGCGATTGAGAAAATTTTTGTATACTGATTTGTCACCAAGTACCCATTCGCATGCTTCAAATTTCCTCGCTTTTCTTCATAAGAAATATACGATTTACTCATTTCATTTTCAGTAAAATTGGAGTTTTTTTGCAGAATAAAATAATTTTTTTCCGCTCCGTAATGATAAAGTGCATCATTATAATAATCAACAAGAAGTCCAACAGGATAAAATATTAAGAAGATCCAGTTTAAATGAACAGCTGAATTAAACTGATATCGTAATTCCACTTCCTCCGGTTTAAATCCTGTTTTCACCGCACGAATTTTTATCGTTTTATTAGGAACTTCCGGAATTGGGACTTCTAAAATTGTCTCACTTACTTTTTCACCATCAACATAAAAGCTTGTATCAATTTCATTGGAAGAAAAATAATAGTTTTTAGGTGTGTAACCCTTTACGAGTGTAGCACAATTCATTATCAGGAATACAAGGAATATACTTTTATTCATAATATGCAAAAATTAGCATATAACAAATAAAAAACAATTAAAATAACTTTCTACAATGATCTTCATCACCGCCACCTCAGCCCTACTCCTCTTATCCATCTCGACCATTCATATTTATTGGGGTTTCGGAGGGCTTTGGCCGGGAAAAACCAAACAAGAATTAATTGATTTAGTTTTTGGAAAAGGGGACCAGTTCCCATCTCGTTTCATGTGTTTGATTGTCGCATTTTTTTTAGCTTTGTTTGGAATGTTACCAATTGTATGGATATTGAGAATTGACCTTGCATTAAACAGTGAAGTGATAAATGGATTAAAACTTCTCATGGCTACAGTCTCAGCGATATTTTTCTTAAGAAGTGCTTTAGGTTATTTCCCATTCATCACGAAACATTGGAAACCAATATTTGTGTATTATACAAAACGGATCTACAACCCACTTTGTTTTATCATTGGATTGGTTTTTCTAATTCAGATCTTATAAATTTTCACCAAATCGATCTAAAAAACAAAAACAGTGTTCTTTCAATCTTTCTGTGGACCATGTTGGTTCAAAATCAAAGGTGAAACTTAAAATTTGTCAAAGTGACAGAATAATTGATCAAAATATTCTTTCACATCTAACCAATCTCTTTATAAAAAGGCAAATGAGAAAAGTTGTATTTGCAATCAATGCCTCTGCAGATGGATTCTATGGCCATAAGGATATGGTGGCCGATAATGATTTACACCAATACTTCACCAATATACTAAAAGATGCAGATCAAATTCTGTATGGAAGAACCACTTACCAACTTATGGTTCCTTTTTGGCCGGAAGTTGCAAAAAATAAGTCCATGTCACAAACCAGTAATGAATTTGCACACACTTTCACTTCACTCGAAAAAATTCTATTCACAAAAACTTTAAAACAAGTAGAGGACTCCAAGACTAGAATCGCAAAAGGACCGTTAGTGGATGAAATCATTGTATTAAAGGAGAAGCCAGGCAAGGATATCTGTATTGGTAGTCTGAGCCTTGCCTCCCAACTTTCAGAAGCAAAACTCATTGATGAATATCGATTTGTGATACATCCTGTGATCGTTGGTAAAGGACCACGTTTATTCGAAACGCTCAGTTTAAACAAAGGGATTCAATTGGATTTTTTAGGTTCACAAACGTTCCCCTCTGGAGCCACCGCACTTCACTATCAAAAACAAAGGTAAATAAAATGGAACCATCAGACAAACATAATGAAAAAATGGCACAAATGACCTTCGCATCTGTTTATCCAATGTATCTAACAAAGGTAGAAAAAAAAGGAAGAACGAAAAAAGAATTAGATCAGGTAATTGAATGGTTAACTTCTTTTGATACAAAGAAGATAAAAGAACTAGCCGATGAGAAAGTAACCTTCCAAACCTTCTTTGAAAAAGCAAATTTAAACAAAAATGCTCACCTAATCAAGGGGATGATTTGTGGTTACCGTGTGGAAGAAATCCAAAACCCCTTAACTCAAAAAGTAAGATATTTGGACAAACTGGTCGATGAGTTAGCGAAAGGTAAATCAATGGAAAAAATTTTAAGAAACCCTTAATACAGGGACTAAAATTAAAGAGATTTTTTTATTTCAAGATAAGAAAACACAATAGTAACCAAAGATTAATAATTTAATTCTTGTCATCTGACAATTGACCATTAAATTTCTGTTCAACAAAAATCCTGCCAATTTTATAGAAATGGTATACTTTATGAAACGCCTCACAATCCTTCTTTTTTTATTTGCTTTTCAGTTTTGTGTTTCCCATCAAAACAACACTCAAAAACCACAAAAACAATATGAGTTAATTCTCAGAAGTGCCGTTAGTAATTTCGAAATTGTATTCAAATCCTCTCCTCAAAAAAACGATTTAGTCGAACAAAAAGAATCAAATACCATTCTAGATACGGAAAAGTTTTCCTTGTAAAAATTTAAAAAACTTTTTCAAACAAAACAGTCAATTTCTGAAAAGATAAAAATGTATGAACCAGAGTTTAAGGAGTATATCATCAAAGAAAATGCTCGGATCCGAGTAGAGATCTAAGATCTATATTAGATGCGTATAAAAGAGAGAACGAGATTACGAAGGAATTGTCACTGAATCGTATCTCTTGAAAATCCTTGGCGCATTGTGTTTTCTGTAAATGTTCGTCCTTCGACAAAAAGGTTTAAATAATCAGGGCCACCAGCTTTCGCACCGGTACCCGATAACTTTCCACCACCAAATGGTTGTCTGTTGACAATAGCTCCAGTGATTCCGCGATTAATATATAAATTTCCAACATCAATTTTCAATTTTGCTTCCATCACATGATTTGGATTTCGAGAGATGACTCCACAAGTGAGGGCATATTCCGAATCGTTGACCAAGTGAATTCCTTCAGAGAAACTAGAAATCTTCTGCATCGATAACAAAGGACCGAATATTTCTGCCTTCCACATATTGGATCCCATTGGAGGTTCATAAAGACTTGGAGAAATATAGTATCCTTTCGTCGGGATGGCTGATGTTTTTCCAATGATAAAAGTTTCATTTTCTTTTTGGATCTTGGTAAGTCTCAAAAAACTTTCTTTATGGATCACAGGCCCAACTCGATTCTCGAAATCCAAAGGAGAACCTACAAGCAAACCATCCATCGCATCAATCAATCGGTCCTTTAGTTTCTGATAACAATCTTTGTGAACATACAATCTGGATAAGGCACTACATTTTTGTCCTTGGAACCCAAAAGCAGAAGGTAAAATAGATTGAATGGCTACATCTAAATCAGCATCTGCATCCACAATCATTGCGTTCTTCCCACCTAACTCACAAATCACTTTTTTTATGATCGATTGTTTTGGAGAAACAACAGAAGCGGAACGAAGAATGGAAAGACCAACATCCCTGGAACCAGTGAAATTAATGATTGAAACTTCTGGATGAGTGACAATTGCCTCGCCGATTTCAGAACCTAGTCCTGGCAAAAAATGAAACACCTCTTTAGGAATACCAACCTCCCAAAAACACTTTGCAATTTCGTATGCCGTTGCAGAGGTTTCTTCTGCTGGTTTTGCAATGACGATATTACCAACAACCAAAGGACCAACACACATTCCGGTGAAAATTGCCATTGGAAAATTCCAAGGAGAAATACAACCAACGATACCTTTTGGTTGATAATAATACAGGTTGTCTTCACCTAACAAAATTGTTTTTTGCGGAGACAATTTCTCAGTAGCGATCATCGCATAGTAACGACAAAAATCGACTGCTTCTGCAAATTCAATTTCAGCTTCTGTGATATGTTTTCCTGTCTCCCAAATACAAACGGCTATAATAAAATCTTTTTTATTGATTAATTTTTCTGCCGCTTGCAAGAACAAACGAGAACGATCTTCTTGTGGACGTTCTTTCCATTGATACCAATTTTTTTTTGAAATTTGGATCGCTTCTTCTAAATCATTGCCATTGGACAATGATACATCCGTAACATTCAGTTCAGGGGCCCAAGGATTTTTATGAGAGATACGGTTTTCTGAAAACTTTTCTTTTCTTCCAATCGAAATTGGGATTTGAAATGGAAGTGATTTAGGTATGGAATCTAATGCTGACCGAATGGCTGATCTTTCCTTTTCTAAAGAATAGTCTCGGATGGATTCATTTTTAAATTCCATATTGAGTTTCCTTGTTTGGATTTTTTACTAAAGAATCTATTTTTTTTCCCTGACTTAACTGATACAAAAACCCCTGGTTTGAAGTATTTTCTAAAAGTCTTCGAATTAGATATGCCATACCTGGCAACAAAGATCCTATTGGAGAATATTCTCTTACAGTATAACCAAGAGACTCTAATCTTAATTTGTATTTACCAGCCATTCCAAATAACATTTGGATTTCAAAATCAGTAATGGTTTTTTTATTAGTATGATATAGAACAAATGAAAGCGAACGAAGATTATGTGTTCCAAAAGCTGATCTTAAATACGGAAATGATTCTAGAAGGAACAAAACATTTTCTTCAAACTTTACATCTGTTTCATGCTTTGAATTAAACACAGGTGGATCCCACCCACGTTCTTCTGATTTGATTCTTTCATATTCTAAATAAGCTCCCTTAACAAGTCGAATGGTGATAGGAACTCCTCTTGTCATCGCATACTCTTTCCAGCTAAATAATTCTTCCTTTGAAGACTTCAAATAAGATTGAACAACAATCCCAAAATGTGGGTATCCTTTAAATTCTTCCTCTAGGAACAATTCCTTAGCAGTTCTTGAAATAATTGATTTTAAATCATATTGTTCCATATCCAAATTGATTCCTATTTTTTTGCCCATAGCCGAACGGAGGATAGGCCGAAGTGCTTCCTTTAGATATTGGACACTGCTCTCTTCGGATTCTGGATATAACTTAGTTTCAATTCCAGAACATTTAATAGAAATATTGGTTCTTAGTTTTGGATCAATATTATGAATTTCTTCGGGCAATGTTTCAATGAGTTCCAAATATTGTTTTTGGATTTCTTTTGCCTCAGCGGGAGACAAAGCAATTTCTCCCAGAATATCATAAGTACGTGGTCTAAATTGGTTAGATTTTATAT
The DNA here is from genome assembly GCF_004368965.1 of Leptospira meyeri. Taxonomy (NCBI): domain Bacteria; kingdom Pseudomonadati; phylum Spirochaetota; class Leptospiria; order Leptospirales; family Leptospiraceae; genus Leptospira; species Leptospira meyeri. Next base: position 1,913,148 of record NZ_SORO01000001.1, read on the forward strand.
TTAATTTTTTGGACGATTCACAGAGAATAAATAATTTTGCAAAAAATTTTACAACGTTCAGCAAAACATAGGAAACAATTGAATTAAGATGAAACAAATGGATTAAAAAGTGAATCGAATTTTTTAGAAAAGTAGGTAATTCTGTATCTTCATCGAAAATATAAATTTTGAAATAGGGATAAACATTTTTTGTTTCGAGTGAAGGGAGAACATCAATGAATTTAAAAGTCTGTAGTTTTAATTTTGGATAACGAAATCCAAAGTGAATGATAGTAGACGTGATAAAAAATAAAAATTGTCGGAGGATAGATCCAGAAGTTGAATTTAATTTTTTTGCAATTTTTAGAATTTCTTCATCTTCGTCTTGCAATTGTTTTGTAAACATAATGTAACAACTAATCTTTGAACTAAAACTCTAATTTCTTTCAAGAAATTAGATTACTAAATATGAAAGGAGTTGTAAACAATATCTTAGATGCTTTTATTTCCAAATGGGTAAATTAACAGATTTATTTATCGAAAAAGAATCTAAGTTTGGAGCTTTCAACTATTCTCCTTTGCCAGTTGTCCTAACTAAAGGTGAAGGAATTTATCTTTGGGATATTGAAGGAAAAAAATATTTTGATTTCCTCTCTGCCTATAGTGCCGTGAACCAAGGACATTGCCATCCAAAGATTGTGGAAGTTTTTCAGAAACAATCTGCAATTCTTACACTTACTTCTCGTGCTTTTCATAACGACAAACTTCCGCTCTTTACTGAGTTTATGACTTCAACCTTTGGATACGATCGAGTATTGCCAATGAATACCGGGGTCGAAGCCGGAGAAACAGCAATCAAACTTGCCAGAAAATGGGGATACCAAAAGAAAAAAATTCCTCAAGACAAAGCCAAAATCATTTTTTGTGAAGGAAACTTTTGGGGGAGAACCATTGCCGCAATCTCTTCATCCACTGATCCAAAAAGTAAAAATGAATTTGGTCCTTTTTTGCCTGGATATGAAATCATTCCCTATAATGACTTAGAAGCACTAAAAAAAGCCGCCTCTGATCAAAATGTTTCTGCATTTATGGTGGAAGCCATCCAAGGGGAAGCAGGAGTAATTGTTCCCGACGAACAATATTTAAGTGAGGCAAGTAAAATATGCAAACTTCATAATGTATTGTTAATTGTTGATGAAATCCAAACTGGTTTGGGTAGGACAGGAGAACTTGTTTGTTCAGACTACTCCAATATAAAACCGGACTTACTGCTTTTAGGAAAGGCACTGTCAGGAGGAATGATGCCCATTTCCTGCGTGTTAGGTTCTAACGAAATTTTATTACTTTTAAAACCCGGAGAACATGGTTCGACATTTGGTGGAAATCCTCTGGCTTGCGAAGTGGCAATGGCTTCTGTAAGAACAATCATAGAAGAGAAAATGCCAGAGAATGCTAAAATAATGGGAAATTTTTTTCGCGAAACCATCACATCATGGAAACATCCATCCATCAAATCAGTAAGAGGAAAGGGACTTTTAAATGCAGTTCAATTCCAAAGCCATGTAGATGCCAAAGAACTTTGTTTGGAGTTATTGAAACTTGGAATTTTAGCGAAGGAAACACATAAAAATACAGTTCGCTTCGCACCACCTCTCGTGATCCAAAAAGAGGAGATGAAAGAGGCTTTGGGAACAATCAAAAAGGCAATTGATACAATCCCATTTTCAGGTGAACCAATTCAAAATAAAAAATAATAGATAGGATTTATTGTCTTTGGTCTGCTGCTTTTAAAAAAAAGAAAGAAAATGATGAAATCAGTTTTGGTAATTCCAACAAAGTATTGAACCCAAAACCTGTATCTCCATGAGAAATCAATGTTGTAATACAAAGTTTACTTTCAACACCTATTTGAATTAATTTCTCATATAACATCGAAGACTCATACGCTGGCACAACATCATCTTTTAAACCATGAATTAATAAAATTGGTAAATTGAGGGAATGAATATGGTTGGTCACAGACAAAGCAGTGATTAGATCGCGGCTTTTGCCTCCGTTTTTAACAACGTTTTTCCAGTGTTTGATTCTAAATTCCGTATCGTTTTTCAATTGATCAAAAATATTACGATCAGCTTTTTTCATTTTTTGATAATGAGGTTCCAATCTTAAGTCTTTTGTTTTGTAATAGTTATCCAAAATTGCAAGTTTGAGTGCTTTGAATAAACTTTCATTTTCTCCAATAGAGATTGGAAGAAAATTGAGGAGAAGGATCATTCGACCATATTCATCTAAACTCTGATTTGCAAATAAGTTTTCTATAACATCATCTACTTTCGCAAAAGCTCCAATGGCACAGATACAATTGATTTTTTCGGCAATCTTTTTGTCACTCGCTGCAACAAGACTGAGAGAACCAGAAAAAGAAGGAGCAAAGATAGAAACTTTGCCAGTGGGACAAATCTCCTTTTGGTTTGAGATAAATAAAATTGAATCTTTAATATCTTCTATATTGCGAAGAGAGATTTTATAATCGCAAATTTCGTCATAGAATGGACTGACCACTGTGTATCCAATTTTACTTAGGCTTTTATTGACTATAATGAACCTTGGGTCTCTGTTTCCAAGAGGAGCAAGTCCGTTGATGGTCACTATGGTTCCAAGTGATTTGGATTTGGGTGCATAACAATCGGCTTTTAAAACTCTTTTGCGAATAGGAATTTGAATTTCCGTAACATAAGGAAGAGTTTCGTCATCACTTTGTAATCCAAGGAGAAAGTTGATGGATTGAAACCAAGCTTTGAATCGATTCATTGAGAAGAACTACCAAATACTTTTTTAATTTTGACTCGTATCATGATAATGAAAACTTTTTATAGTTTCCGATTGATGTGATGATCTTTCATATCTAATTCATTCATTTAATTGTCTAACCAAAAATATAAGTGAATGGTTGATCTTTCAATACGATCCGACCTTCTTTGCGCCAAGGATTGCAGTGGAAATCGGAGCGAAAGCGTAGATTGACACGGAAAGCCTGGTCGCGGCCACTCTTCAATTTAGAAATTGAATCCAATGCGAGGCGCCCCACTCAGGATATCTCTTCTTGACAACTAAATAAAAATGTGATCTCCTAAGTCTGTTTTCCGTAATTGGAATTCGTGTTAGGTTCTCCTGATGGCTGATGACGAAACAAAAGAGTTTTTCCAGAAAATTATTTTTACCAATGAAGAAATTTTAAAGCTGCGGATTTTATTATATGGTTTAAAAATTCGGGCACTCAATGCACAAATTCTTTCGGCAAACTCCGGAGCATTTGCAGCGAGTTATGGAGTTGTGGCTGCAGAGATCATTCATTTTAATAACAAAATTCAAGAAGTAAATGAAAAGTTAACAAAGGCAATCACCGTTGTGATTCGAATGGCGAGCGAAATGCAAAAGATTTCAAAGGTAAATCGTCTTTTACAGGTTTCTGTTGAAACTTGCAAAACAAGGGGAGTCAATCACGAACATTATAAAAATATTCAATTCAGTTTAAACAATCGTGATATGGAAAAAGATATGTTAGATTTACAACTGAGAAAAGAATTTGATGACATCCGTCACATTGTTCGAAGTTCCACTAAACTTTGTTTAGAAGGTCGCACTGTATCTTTACAAACTCGAATCGAATCTGCTACCATCGTTGAAAATCAAAAATTATTTTTAGCAGTTGCAGAAAGTTTTGATGGAGCTTTAAATATCATAGAATCATCTTATCGATATCTTGCAAAACTCTGGTAAACAATGAAAAAAATCCAAACTATATATTCTGATAACGATCACAAATGGTCTGTAATTGCAAGAGATCCTTCCAAACCAAACTGGCTGATTGACACCAATGAATATTTAATTGAATCAGATGGAATGGGTCTACTCACCGATCCAGGTGGTAGTGAAATTTTTCCCGAAGTATTTTCTGCATTGGTTGATGTGTTTCCTGCATCCCAAATTAAAAATATTTTTGCTTCTCACCAAGACCCTGATATTGTTTCCTCTATTTCCCTTTGGCTTGAAGTCAATCCATCTATTCGTTGCTATGTGAGCTGGTTGTGGACAGGTTTTTTACCGCACTTTGGTGGAAATGCTGATACTTTTATTCCGATGCCCGACGAAGGAATGGAAATTATTCACCAGAACATCAAACTCAGATCCATTCCTGCTCATTTTTTGCATAGTGCCGGAAATTTAAATCTTTGGGATCCTGAAGCAAAAATACTTTTCAGCGGTGATGTTGGTGCCGCCTTACTTCCTATAGACGAAACTGATTTGATTGTAAAAGATTTTGATAAACACATTCGGTTTATGGAAAAATTCCATAAACGTTGGATGGCTTCTGAACAAGCCAAAGTAGCCTGGTGTGAACGAATTTCCAATCTCAAACCAGATATGCTTTGCCCACAACATGGCTCTGTGTTTCAAGGTCCCGATGTGGAACGTTTTATTAATTGGTTTTCAGAATTAAAAATTGGAATGGATGCATTGGAACTACCAAAAACATAAAGCAGTGATTAAGAAATTAAATCTATGACCTTCCCTTGAATTTTGAAATTTATAAAAACGTTAAATTCCATTGCGCACTTCCAGGATTCACTGTGCCCAGTAAAGTAAGTTCACCAGTGGTTTGGTTAATACTAAACTGGAATATACTTTTAGCTACATTATCATTATTTGCCACATAAGCGAACCGTCCACTTGGATCAATGATCATATAACGCAAGTTTGTAAGTAGGCCAGACAGTTTAGAGGAAAATGAAATTTTACCAGAATTTGGTTCCACCGTATAACAAGAAATCTCTCCTTCATTGATATGGACTAAATAGAAAAAATTTCCACTGGGATGGATTGCTGTACCATTGATACTCAATCCATGAAAAACTGAATCCACAAAACCCATTTGCCCCGTATTGCTATCTAAACTTAGGACCGTTACCGTAGGACTAGTAGCAACGTATAAATATCTACCATTGGGATGGGTCGAAACAAAACCCGAGCCGCTACTGGGAAAACTTGGGCTCATTCCTACTTGTGTTAAACTTCCATCATTATAGTTGATTCGATAAGAAACAATTTCCGTTAAGTTAGGACTGATATAAAAGATAAAATTCCCATTGCGTGAAATTTGAATCACGTTATGGGGAACAACCGTTGGATAAGCTGAAAGAAAAGTAAGAGTACCATCGGAATTGATCGCATAAGTCCGAATCTCTAGATTTCCCTCGGATGCGACATATAAGAACCTTCCATCAGGGGTGATGACAAGATTTCGCGGTGCTGCACCCGCAGGAGATGTGGGAATAGAATTTGCAGTGAGAACACCCGTACTCTGGTTGATTAAAAATTGGGAGAAAGTGGCACCGTATAAGTTAGCAGTAAATAAAAACTTTCCCTTTGGATCGACTCCGATCCCTGTGGGAGCATTGCCTGTTGGATATGTTCCGACCGAAGTTAGGAGACCCGTTGACTGGTTCATCGTCAGAAAGCCAACTTCAAAATTCAAATCCATAGAGGTATATACATAACCGGAATAAACAGTGATATCGGAACTAGCACTGGTCCTTCCGTCGGCTGCTGTGGCAGTGATCCAAACCTTTCCATTGCCAATGCTTTGGACGAGTCCATTTGCATCGACTGTGGCCACAGAGTTGTCGCTACTGGACCACTGAAAAGTAGAATCGGTTCTTGACCCGTACGAATAGTACTGTGCTTCGAGTTGCAAACTATCCCCTTTGCGAATCCCAGCCCAACTATGGTTCAGTTCGACGACCTGGTTGGCACTTGCGAGTAAGGCCAAAAGACCAAACCAGGATTTGGAAGAAGGGTCTTTTTCTGGAAAAAGAAGATGATGGACGATGGGATTGAGAAGACAAGCGTTGAAGGAAAAAAGACAAATAAGTAAGTAAATAAATTTCTGAAATTTTTTGATTGTCGGCAGATACAATCGATGAGAACGATTTGTTTTCATATAAATCAACAAACATAAGTAAAGCGGATACGGGATTCTGTCATTCCTAAAATTTAAAAGTGCTGGCAAACTGAAAAGATTTCGAACAAAGTTTGCGCCAGGGATTGCAGTGGAAATCGGAGCGAAGCGGAGATTGAAACGGAAAGCCCGGTCGTTTATTCTATCCAATGAAAATTTTAGAAGAAATACGAGGCGCCCAAAGTTTTAACAAAGATGGCAAATTTGTGGATTTGACTGAACTTTATAAGCTCAATGGGAGTCTGAGAAATAACGAAATTAAAATAATACATCCGAACTTTTATGGCAAATTCAAAAACGATCACATCCAATGACTGGCTCTCTTATACTTCCTTTTTGGTATTAGTCTTTGCTATGGTTGCACCCATTGGCGAAGGGCTTCTCATCGCATTTGCAGTTGTATTTTTAGCAGTCGGGATTTCGAGTGCTGTGCATAGTGCTGAAGTCATTGCAGAACGAGTGGGACCTTCGATTGGAACTTTGATTTTGGCAATTTCTGTGACAGTGATCGAAGTGGCACTCATTGTCAGCCTAATGAGTAATGACACAGCCGACTCACCACAAATTGCAAGAGATACCGTTTTCGCTGCGTTGATGATTGTCACCAATGGAATTATAGGCATCTGTATTTTGTTAGGTGGATTAAAACATAAAGAACTTGGATTCCAATCAGTAGGCACAACTGCATTACTTGGAGTTTTGGCAGTGCTTTCAACACTTACATTGATTTTGCCATTGTTCACTACCTCTACAAATAAAGGAACCTACAGTGCGGGGCAACTCATCTTTGTTTCGCTGGCCTCTCTGGTTTTGTATGGGTCCCTTGTTTGGTCACAAACAAAATCACATAAAAACTTTTTTTCTGCAACTGAAGGAGAAGTGACTCCTTTAGAGACCATTCATTCAAGGCCGAGTCAAAAAAGAGCCATCACAAGTTTTATCTCTCTTTTATTTTCTCTTTTTGCAGTTGTTGGTTTATCAAAAATTCTCAGCCCTACGATCGAAAGCACCATTTCTGCATTAGGTGCTCCAAAAGCAGTTGTGGGGATTGTGATTGCGATTCTCGTTCTTGCTCCAGAAACATTAGCTGCCATGAATGCCGCAAAAACCAATGAACTACAAACCAGTTTGAACTTAGCTTTAGGATCGGGAGCTGCAAGTATTGCACTAACCATACCAGCAGTTAGCCTATATTCATTGTTATTTGATAAACCATTGACCCTTGGATTAGATTCCAAAGGCATTGTGTTTCTAATGGTAACATTTCTTGCAGGAAGTTTTACCTTTGGCTCGGGAAGGACCACATCCCTGCATGGACTCATCCATTTAGTGATTATGGCTTCCTTTTTGGCAATTTCGCTGATGCCATAAAATCAGGTTCATCAACTTCCGCAAACAAGGCAACCTTCTTCCATAGAACAGGATTCTCCAACAAATTCAGAGTCCGCATCTTTTTTGTTAGTTGGAGCAGGATTAGAAATGATTTCTTTTGTTTTTTGGATTTGTTCTTTTTCTATAGTGAATTGGATGGCTTGCGAAGCTGCTTTGGTTCGTAAATAATACATCCCTGTCTTTAAACCTTGTTTCCAAGCGTAAAAATGCATGGAAGTGAGTTTGGAAATTGTAGGATTTTCCACAAATAAATTTAAGGACTGTGACTGGCAAATAAAAGCTCCACGGTCTCTTGCCATATCAATGAGAGACCTTTGTTTCATTTCCCAAACTGTTTTGTAAATTTCTTTGATTGAATCTGGAATGGATGGAATTGATTGGATGCTACCACCGGCGGCAATGATTTGGTTTTTCATTTCTGAATTCCATAATCCAAGTTCAATCAAATCATGTAACAAATGTTTGTTTACAATAATAAATTCTCCACTGAGGACTCTTCTTGAATAGATATTGGAAGTATAAGGTTCAAAACACTCATTGTTACCTAAAATTTGCGAAGTGGAGGCTGTGGGCATCGGAGCAACAAGTAGAGAATTCCTTGTTCCATACTGAACCACTTCTTTTCTTAAAGATTCAAAATCCCATCGCCCTGTTGGTTTAACATTCCATAAATCAAATTGGAAAATTCCCTGGGAAAGTGGAGAACCTGGAAAACTTGGATAAGCTCCTTCTTCTTTGGCAATGTCTTTACTTGCAGTCATGGCTGCAAAGTAGATGGTTTCAAAGATTTGAATATTGAGTTTTTTTGCTGCTTCACTTTCGTAAGCCATACGAAGTAAGATAAAAACATCAGCAAGACCTTGAACACCAATCCCAATGGGACGATGTTTCAAATTAGAATTTTTTGCTTCAGGGACTGGATAATAATTTTCATCAATGATACGATTTAAGTTCACCGTCATCTGATAAACGATTTCGTATAACTTATCGAATAAAAATTTTCCATCAAAAACAAACTTTGGCAAGGCGACAGAAGCCAAATTACAAACAGCAACTTCATCTGGGCTAGTGAATTCTAAAATTTCTGTACAAAGATTACTGCTTTTAATGGTTCCCAAATTTTTCTGATTACTTTTGGCATTAGCCGCATCTTTGTACAATAAATAAGGTGTTCCTGTTTCGATTTGAGATTCAACGATCGCAAACCAAAGATCTTGTGCTTTGACTTTGGTTCTGGCTCTCCCTTCTCTTTCGTACTGTTCATATAAAGAAACAAATTCTTCCCCATAAACTTCCGATAAACCTGGAGCCTCATTTGGACAAAACAAACTCCAGTCGCCACCCTCTTCCACTCGTTTCATAAATAGATCAGAAATCCAAAGTGCAAAAAATAAATCACGGGCCCGCATCTCTTCCTTGCCATGGTTCTTTTTTAATTCTAAAAACGGAAAAATATCAGCATGCCATGGTTCCAAATAAATAGCAAAGGCACCTTTTCGCTTTCCACCACCTTGGTCCACATACCTTGCCGTATCGTTAAACACACGTAACATGGGGATGATCCCATTGCTAGTTCCATTGGTGCCTCCAATATACGAACCAGTGGCTCTGATATTATGAATGGATAATCCAATACCACCAGCACTCTGCGAAATTTTTGCAGTTTGTTTGAGAGTATCATAAATTCCATCGATACTATCGTCTTTCATCGTTAAAAGAAAACAGCTACTCATTTGTGGTTTCGGAGTTCCTGCATTAAAAAGTGTAGGAGTCGCATGAGTGAACCAACGTTCGCTCATAAAATGATAGGTTTTGATTGCGTCGTCAATACGATGTTTGTGGATTCCTAGAGCCACTCTCATGTACATATGTTGCGGACTTTCTACAATTTTTCCGTCAAGTTTTAACAAATAGGATTTTTCTAATGTGCGGAATCCAAAATAATCGAACCCAAAATCTCTATCGTAAATAATGGAGCTATCCAAAAGTTCAGAATGTTTTTTTACAATCTCCCATATATCATCTGCGATAAGAGGCATCTGTTTTTTGGTTTTTGGATCAATATAGGAATACAATCGCTCCATGGTTTCCGAAAAGGATTTGGTTGTATTTTTGTGTAGGTTACTAACGGCAATACGACTCGCAAGAAGGGCATAATCTGGATGTTTGGTGGTAAGAGAAGCAGCAATTTCCGCAGCTAAATTATCTAATTCCGAAGTGCTAACACCATCGTAGATTCCTTCGATAACTTTTTTAGCAACATCAATGGGACTTACTAAACGACTGAGACCATAGGATAACTTATCTATCCGAGCAGTTACTTTATCAAACTTTACCGATTCTCTTTTTCCATTTCTTTTAATTACAAACATAATAACACCTATCTAAAATTTTTAAAAATCTTCATTCAAAGAGAATGTAAATCCCTGTTCCGAATTGAGAACTCCAGCCTTCTGGTATTCACCCACTCTTTTTTCAAAAAAATTTGTTTTGCCTTCTAAGGAGATCATTTCCATAAAATCGAAAGGATTGGAGGAATAATATAGTTTTTCAAATCCAAGTTCAATGAGCCAACGGTCGGCAACAAATTCAATGTACTGTTGCATCAGTTTAGCATTCATCCCAATCAAATCAACTGACAAAGATTCGGTGATGAATTCTTTTTCTATATTGACTGCATCAGTAAAAATTTCATACACACGTTCAGCGCTTGGTTTTTCATTTATCATTTTAAATAGGATACAAGCAAACTCACAATGTAAGGCTTCATCTCGACTGATGAGTTCATTGGAAAAACTTAGGCCAGGAAGCAGACCTCTTTTTTTCATCCAAAAGATAGCACAGAAACTCCCACTAAAAAAGATTCCTTCGACAGCTGCAAAGGCAAGAAGTCGTTCAGCAAAATTTCCTTCACCAATCCAACGTAAGGCCCATTCTGATTTTTTTTGTACAGCAGGAATGGTTTCTATGGAGTGGAAAAGTCTATTTTTTTCTTTTGGATCTTTGATATAAGTATCAATAAGAAGTGAATATGTTTCAGAATGGATATTTTCCATCATAATTTGAAAACCGTAAAAACACCTAACCTCTGGCAGTTGAACTTCTCGCATAAAGTTAACTGCTAAGTTTTCATTTACGATTCCATCACTTGCTGCAAAAAATGCCAAAACGTTACTTAAAAAAAACCGTTCGTTGTTTGATAAGGAATTCCAATCATCCAAATCTCCACTCAAATCGATTTCTTCTGCCGTCCAAAAGGATGCTTGTTGTTTTTTATACATCTCCCAAATTTTTGGAAACTTGATAGGAAGGATCACAAATCGATCCTTATTTTCTTTTAATAAAACTTCTGATTGGTAATCCATTCAACAACTCCAGGTTCGAAATTTCTTTATTTTCTGTGTCCCTTTTGCCAGAAGAAAAACACAGAATACCAACAAACATAGGTTAATTGGTTGAAATTGGTATGGAATGGCTTTTCCATGGCCAAATCTCGTCGACCCGGAACACAACAACTTGTTTGGAAGAAGGTGTGGGTATCCCGGTAGCAATAGTCCGGGGCCCTGAAAAAATTTTCGGTACAGATGATCGTTTACGGGCGATTCATATGTGGGAAGATCCGACTTTCCTGATCTTTAGTGGATAAGGATTTACGGTTGCGCCGTCAGTTGAGGAGTTTCACCTCATTCCTCCCGGAATAGAATCTAAATAAACTGAATGAGACATATTTTGTCAATGGAATAAAACGAAAGAATTTTCAAAAAAAGATCCAGTAAGTTTTGCTACTGAACCAAACACATTTACTTCAAATTTTTATATATCGTTGTCAAAAGTTCAGAGAGAATGATTGGTTTCTTTACATAACCATTCATTCCGTTTTCTAGATATTCATTCAATTGGGAATCCATACTATTCGCAGTAATCGCAATGATAGGAATGTTGCGATAAGAATCATCTCGTTTGCGAATGATTTTAGTAGCCTCCATTCCATCCAATACGGGCATCTGTATGTCCATGAGGATAATATCATAGCGATTTTCTAAGTGACTAAGAGAGGCATCTAACATTTGTATTACTTCTTCACCGTTTGATGCAAGGGAGACCTTTATATTTTCCTTTTGAAATATTTTCAAAATAAACTTTTGATTTAACAAGTTATCTTCTGCTACCAAAATATGATATTTTTTATCAGAGTCAATTACCTTGGCATTAGTATCTTCAACCGTAGTTTCTCTTTGGTCTGTTTTTTCGAATGGAATTGTAAATTGGAAACTGGAGCCTTCATTCAAATGACTAAGAACTTCGATTTCTCCGCCCATCAAATTTACAAGTTGTTTTGAAATATACAATCCAAGCCCAGAACCTTCAAATTTTTTAGTGCGTGAATCTTCTAATTGAACAAAACGATTAAACAACTTATGAATGTTCTCATCGGAAATTCCTATGCCAGTGTCTCTCACTACAAATACTAGAAACTTCCGATCACTACTTATTGATACATTTAAACTAACCGAACCTACCGAAGTAAACTTTACTGCATTTGCAATTAAGTTAATCAATATTTGGCGAAGTCTATTTTCATCAATCAATATATGCAAATCAGAATCCAATTCGGATAAATTAATATGAAATTCTAAATTCTTTTTGATTGCATCGGCTAAAAACAACTGAACCACATCTTTACATAATTTATTTATATCCGTTGGTTTAGGAACAATCTCTAATTTTTTGTTTTCCAACTTAGAAACATCTAAAATATCATTAATGATTGTCAAAAGAGATAAAACTGATTTTTTTGCGTTATCCAAATAATCTCGTTGCTCAAAATCAATTTTAGTTTGTTCAAGCAATGTCAACATTCCTAAAACTCCGTTCATAGGAGTACGGATTTCATGGCTCATATTAGCTAAAAATTCAGATTTTACACGATTTGCTTTTTCTAATTCAAAAGTTCTTTTTTCTACGATATCCTGAATACTTTTCTCTTTTCCCATGATGATAAGAATTAAAATCCCCAGAAGACCTGTTAACAAAGAGGATACGATCAAAAGGAATCGAGAAGCATTGGTTAAATTCATCTGAAAGTATTTTTTAGTGGCACTGGTTTTAATGTTCAAAACATGTGAACCGATTGTAATGGGATGTTCATACGAAAACTCTGAAAAAATTTTTTCATCCGTATTGGAACAGTCTCTTGAAAATATTTGAATATGATTTGGTTCCGTTACATCTTCGATTCTAATACATAAATGGTTTTGGTCATTTCCAATGGCGGCATTATTAATTATCGTTGCAATACGAACTGCGGCCACTGCAAATCCATATTCCCCATTCAATCTAGTCACAGGGTTAAAAACCAAAAAACCTAAATTGTCTTCTATGTTCTGAACAAGGTTGATTTTTCCTGTAATTTCGATCCCCTGTCTTTCCTTTGCGCTAAACAATGCCTTTTCTCTCGTTGGATCAGATAATAAATTAAACCCTATGGCTTGTTTGTTTTCTGAGAATGGATAAATATATCGAATGAAAACATAATCGGGTTTATCCATGGCTGGAATGATTCGTTCCTCTTTTTTTTCATAGATTCCCTTAGATGCCGGATAATCTTTTTTCATTTTTGTTTCGCTAATCGAACGTAAAGAATGATTGATTAGAGGATCCCAAGACATTGCAGCTACGCCATTTGTATCTTCCATTATCTCTTTCGAGAACTGATCAAAATTTTCACGATTTAAATGTTCTTTGAGTGATAAAAAAGCACCCAATGCTTTTACAACTCGTAATGTTTCTAAAAATTGATTTTCAATTCCTGTTGAAATGATTTGTCCGTCAGATTTGATTCTATATTTAATAAATTCTTTTTCCCAATTTTTTGTAACAAAAAAAATAGATAGAGTAAAAACAAATGTACTCATCGTTGCGGATGCAAAAATAACTAGTCTTAATAATTTTTCTTCTCCTCGATACCATTTCCAAATCAATATCATTAATGGAGTAAAAATGATAATTCCGATCGAGTCACCCATCCACCAAGTAAGCCAAGTTTGAAACAAAAACTCGAAGTATATGATTTTAAAATAAAATAAAGACAAACTTCCAATGATAGAAGAAATGAGAGCATTGACTGGTCCAGCGAAGATAAAAAAGATTAAAATCTCATGAGCTTGGAAGATATTTAGATTTGGGTTGGAATACTTTTTTAAAAAGTGAGCACCCATAAGTGCAGCCGAAGAATTTCCAAATGAAATCGTTATGTTTTGTGGATTCGAAATTAAAAACTGAATCCAGGTCTCCGTTGTAGGCAGGTAGTTGGTGTTGGTAAAATAAGCCCCCAAAAATAAAGCGAACCAGACTTTTTTCCCAAATAACAACACAAACCCAAGAGCCAAACCGGCCGGTGGCCAAACTGGTGTGCTGTATCCGTCAATGGAAGAAAGGTTGAGGCTTAATTTTCCGGCAAATAAATAGAATCCAAATACCAGAATTTGTATGCTGATATCCCGAATGAAATTTCTGGTGAATGCATTCAAGAGAGGCATATAATGTAAAAGACGAGAAAAAATGGAAGAAACAGTAAAAATTAAATTACCTTAAAGGAAATGAACAATTTTTTCGTCTGGTCGGAAATCAGAATTTATTTGCGAATGCAGCGGACGTGGGCGTTACCTGTCCACTTAGAAAATGAATAAATACCTACATCTGGTGTAAACAGATTAAATCCATTTGTATCGACTCCACCGTAGGAAAGACCCTTTGATTTATACTCTTCAATCCACTCGTTCGTGATTCGATCAAAATATGCATTCCGAAAATCTTTTCCTGTTGGCAATTGCATTCCCAATTTGCTGCACTCATTTTCTGCCATATGATTGGTCATATAACCTTGATAAGAACTCCAATCTGCAAAAGCTTTTGACAGCTTGATTCTTTTCTCCATATCAAAATCTTTTACGCAACTAACAAATTTCTTTGATACTTTATCGGAAAATACTTGTATATCATCGTATTCCAATTGCATAGGAAAAAACCTGGCATCTAAATTGTTGTTTTGCGATAACCAATATTCTTGAGGATTATATTTATATTGCTTTATATCTTTTTTTCTATCCCATAAAACAATCTTTCCTAACTGCTTTGCCTCCCGCATTTCCTTGTAATCTGGTAACCGCATGCCTTGTTTTCGACAAAAATCATCTGCATCATACCAATTGGCTTGGATTTGAATGTCATTCAATGTGATTATATTTTGCTTCGTAAAAATACAATTATTTAAGGCAAGGTTTACTAGAAATAGTAGAAACCTAAATTGGAAACACTTCATACAATAAAATCCGTTAAGCTCAATTTGTTGTTTATATGGATTCTACATATTTTTTGAAGTTATCTAGTATGGCTTGCCATCCGCCCTTTTGCATTTCAATTGGATTTTGGTCTTCCGCATCAAATATTATGGTTACCTGTGTTTTATTTTCTAAAGTTTCAAATGCAACACTGGCTCTTCTACCATCTTCCATTGTATAACTAATTAACTTCTGATCGATCACTTTGTCATACGTGGCTTCGAACTCGAAGCCAAAACTTCCGTCTTTTGCTTCCATTCTTGCACTATATTTACCACCAACTCGCAAATCATTTTTTGCCCAAGGGCATTGCCAATCGTCGGAAGCAAAGTTCCAATGAACGATATGTTCCGGTTTCGTGTAATTGTCCCAAACTTTTTTGGAATCTGCATGGATTGTCGATTGAATGGTAATTTGTTCGAAGTTCATAACGGGAAATTCTATATGTATGGATTTTTCTTGAAAAGCATTTTCTTATCCTTTCTCAGCTATTTCTTTTATGATCTCCAAACATTGGTTCCAACTTTCTTCCGAATGTTTCAATTTGTCCTCTGTTGTGAATCCAGTTTGCATCAAACGAATTGTCACAATTCCGTTTTTCTCTTCCAATTGATTTTCAATAATTGAATAGTTTTCAGGTTGATCCGGTAACCCAAAAAAAGCTGTAAAATAAGAATATTTGAATGTATAAGGAGATTGAAATTTAAGTATGGTTCCTTTTTCTTCATAAGGTGTTCCTTCCCACACTCCCTTGAATACAAGGGAACTTCCTTCTTTCCATTCTGAAATTGCTTCAGTTCCATATAAATATTCTTTGATGTATTTAGGAGAAGTGAGTATCTCCCAAACTTTTTCCAAACTGGAATGAATGGTTTTTGTCAGATACAAATGTAAATTGTGATTTAGTTGATTCGTTATATTCATTGTTTCCCTCGAGAATTACCATACCAAAAAGAAAAAGATTTGGATTGTAAAAACACGACAAAACGCTAAATAAGTGGTATGGTCAAAGAAAAAGGAAAACCGGCACGAGGAGTATTGCGCCAAACCAAAGCCGATCTGGCTGCAAAACACAATCGGTTTTTTGCCAATGAAAAACTAGATTTTTTTATTGAGCACTATTGGACTGTTAGTTGGGAATTAACCAACCAAAAACCGTACCTTGCGGAAACACTACCTTACCCAAGCGTACACATCGTCTTTGAAAAAGAAAATTCAAAAATTTTTGGAGTCACGAAGGGTAGATTTTCTACTTTATTGCAAGGAAAAGGTTCTGTTTTTGGAATAAAATTTCGTCCAGGCGGATTTTATCCTTTTTTTAAAAAATCGGTTTCTATTCTCACTGACAAAAAGTTGCCTCTGTCCACTCTCTCAAATCAAGAAATCTTAAACCTAGAAAACAAAATTTTTAACTTAGAAGATGAAAGGAGTCGAGTCGTATTGGTTGAAACTTGGTTAGAAAAAATTCTTCCTGCACCAGATCCAAAAATCCCTTTCATCAATGGAATCATTGATAGAATCAAAGAAGACCGAGGGATACAATCGGTGGACCAAATTGTAAAAATAACTTCTGTGAACCTTCGAAGTTTACAAAGACTATTTCGCGAGTACGTGGGAGTTAGTCCAAAATGGGTGATTCAAAGATTTCGTATCCAAGAAGTAGCAGAACGAATTGAAAAAGAAAAAACAATCCATTATGCGGAAATGGCTTTGGATCTAGGTTATTACGACCAGGCACATTTTATAAGAGATTTTAAGAAAACCATAGGATTTAGTCCTGAAGAATATTTGAAAACGCTTTTCTAAGTTGAAACTAGTTCCGATTTTTTTAATAAAATTCGTATCTACTTTTAAATTGTATTTGTTTGTACCCCTCTCTATATGTTTAGTTTTTAGATATGAATAGATGTTACTTTTTGGCTCTTATCACATTTTTCTTAATTTCTACAAACATCCATGCCCTTGATGACGCAACCGAACACTTAGAGAGATGTCTAGAGTTAGCAACTCAAGGAAGCGAATATAGTTTTAGAGAACCAAGCAGTATTGAGGGAATTACCTGTTTAGGATTATCTAAAAACCCCAAGTACATACCAATATTAGGTTCTTTATTAAAAAAAGACAACAGTGATCATGTTCGTTTTACCGTCATTCGAGCATTGAGTTGGATGGAAACAGAAGAAGTAACTGATTATTTATTATACACAATCCAAGAGGATAACTATTATCATGCTAGGTATTGTGCTGCGCTTTCATTCTCATCTATACCAGACAAAAGAGCCATTCCAGTTTTAGAAAAATATATTCATAATTTAGAACGAAGTGAAAGAACTTCTATCATTGCTATTTTAGAAACGCTTTCGGGAAATGATTATACTAGTTTATTACTGGAAGATGTCTCAGAAGAAAAAGACTTAAAAAAATTAAAAACAAAAGCAAACAACGAGTTTAAAGCCGGACACTATGGTAGCACATTGCATTATATTAATAGGGCACTAGAGCTGGAACCTGAAAATCTAAATAATCTCTACCTTAAAGCCAATGCACTTGTATATATAAAAAATTTCTATGATTCTGAAAAAATTTATACAACATTGTTAGAATCAAAATTTCCTGATAAAGCAGGTGTTTACAAAAAATTGGGTGATTTGGAAACAACTAGAGGAAATTTAACAGAAGCAAATGAATATTACAGAAAAGGATTAGATGTTAAAACAAGAAATCCAAAATAATCGGCCATTACATCATCTTTGATGAAAAAGGGAGCGGAACGCGCACCCTGGAGTAGCCCGGTCATTTTTCTATATCATCTGTAACCAAATGCCATTGAGGCGCATCACCACTATATTAAGTTAAATTAAAAAACATGACTAAAATTAACAAATAACTGCTCATCTTCTCTCGATTTTGCATAATCGATCATAATGATGGTTGCCTGGTTCCAAGCAATCCGTAATCCTATCCCTCGAGAATAAGCATATCCTTTCCAACCTAACTTATGTTCGTCGTCCCAAACGCGGCCATAATCAAAAAAAGGAACTAAATTAAAGGCAAAAAATTCATCTCCAAATTTAGCCTCCGCAAATTTCCAACGAACTTCCGTGTTTCCCCAACCCATAGCCCTTCCAACAAATCGATCTTGTTTGAAACCCCGAATGGTCCTGAGCCCTCCAAGACCTCCCACAAGCCCTTCCGTTCCCCACATATTTCTGTATTCATAAAAAGGAGCTTCCCCATCTGTCACACCCAAACCAAATCGGTTGGCAATGACTAACTTATCAAACACTTTAGGAAAAGGACTCCAAAACAATTTTGTTTGTGCAAAGTATTTTTGGTAATCGTAATCAGATCCAATGGACTTGGTATGTTTTTCATACGTTGCTTCGGCAAAAATACCTGAATTGGGATCGGGTTCAAAATCTCGTGTGTCATAAACAAGACCAACACGAAGAGCATTCACATAACCGCCATTATATCCAATTATCTTTTTACCTTCATAATCTTCCGTAAGACGCGTTTTTCCATTGGGAACATCAGCAGTATGCTCACCTCCAAGAAGTGGATCCACACCACGGGCCAATCTTCCATCGTAAGTTCTTACTATGTTATTAGAAAATTTTAGACCTGCAACAAGACGCACCGTTCCCCCTACGAAAGATCGTTCTGTACTTGTAGTTGCCATGGGTGTTTCAATCGTATAACGGTTGTACATTTTATCTGTTACAACAAATCCAGGTGCTTGCGGAAATCCAGAATAAGTTTTCCCTCCAAGACTTACTGGGTCGGAACTAGTCCCAGGGCGGTAATAAGCCAAGTTATTTTCTTGGTCCATATAACTTGCGTTTATGATATGTCGTCCATCTTGTTGGTTTCGATCCAAATAGGATAGAGGTTTCATACTTTCTTCACCAATTCCAAAATAGAGTGTGGTGGGAGTAATGGTTAAAAACAAATCAGCACGTAACCGCCATTGTGTGTCTGCAATGAAAGGCATGTCCAAACTAACTTGGTGGTATTGAGCATTTTTATTTGTGTTAAAGTATTGCCCAAAGACACGCATCCGATATGGAGTATAATAAAAAAGTGGATCTGCTTTTTTTCCATTATCGTAGAGATAAGCACGAACACCATATCCGATCCCTTCGTTTGGATCAGAGTTCACAAGAGGAAGGCCTGTCGGATACCAACCTTCTCGTTTGTCCTCTATATCCTTCTTACAAAGTTGTTTTGTAGGATCCATAGGAAAGGGAAGGTTTTTCGGTGGAGGATCTTTCTCACAGCCGGCACTTGGCATATATTCCTGCGCCGAAAGAACACTTGGAATGACAAAGGACGCCAAAACAAAAAAGGAAAAAAGAACAAGGCTAATGGATCGGTTCATAGTTCTGTGTTTGTACACAAACCATGGACAATATCTGCGCAAAAGAATCAGTCAACAAAAAATGAATTCCCACTCACTTTTTGGTAGTGGGCAGGTTCTGGCTCTTTTTACCAAGGGAAACGAGTTCTTTCGGACAAAATGATCGCTAATTGGTCATTTCTTTTGCCATCGCATCCAGCTGAACAATGATCCCACCGGTCGATTTACTACTTTCTGATATTTGTTTGGAAATTTCGACTATGTTGGTCGCATATTCTGAAATGTTGGCAGTGATTTTTGTAGATTCCTCAGTCGCAATCTTTTGAAAGTTCGTTGAATTTTCGATGGTTTTGCTAGTTTCGTAAATCCTGGTATTGAGATTGTCGATGGTCTCAATCGCTTTGTCGATCTCTACAATCTTTGTACCAACTCCCGTGATTTCATTTTTAATAATACCAATGGCGGTATCGAGTTTCCCCATCATTTCAGATGACCTGTTGATCAGTTCACTACTTTCACCAATCAATGAGAGGTTCTCTTGAATGATCTTAGAAATTTCTTTGGAGTTTCTCGTCGTAGCATCAGCTAACTTTGATATTTCTTCCGCAACAACGGCAAAACCTCGCCCATGTTCGCCTGCTCTTGCAGCTTCAATGGCAGCATTTAACGATAATAAGTTTACTTTGTCAGCGATGTCATTGATCACAGAGACAAAATCAGAAATTTCCGTACTTTTTTCCTGGAGGATATTGAACTTATTGATCGAAAGATGAATGTGTTCAGAAGTATCAGTCGAATAACCTAATACAACATCCAGGTTTTTATAAATCCTGCCAGTGCCAGTTTGAACTGTTTCGTTGATGGCTTTTAAATCGTTCACTGATTGAATCGACGTTTCAGATTCATGATACAATGATTTTGCGATTTTATTATTTGAATCTGCTTTTGAAGATAATTCTTCTAAAGAAGTCGAAATTTCAGAAAGCGAAGTGGCCTGGTGTTCCGAAATTAGTTTTAGTTCTTCTGAAATTGTATCCTGGTTTTTAATTTGTTGTTTCATCATATCAATTGTGTTCAAAATGGTTTTTGCCATATGCAACAAATTGTCTAAAGCTTTCTTTGCTTCTTTTTGTTTCTCAACAGCTAAATTAAGGAGGGTTCTTGTTGCCGTTGCCCCGACAGTTGCTCCAATTCCAACCCAAACAAAAATTAAAAATCTTACAATGATATTACTCTTTGGCCCACCAGGAATTAATTCAGGCCGCAAAGCAAACAAAACAATTTCAGAAATAATGATCAAAATAAAGTTATATATTGAAGCATTGCGATTGAAGTACAACACACTTAAAACAAAAGAAATATAAAACGTAGCAGCAAGTTCAGTTGCTCCATAAATTTCATATTGAAAAACCAACAAACAAAGTGTAACCCCTGTGATGGATATGTAACTAGAAGACCAGTGTGTTTTTAATTTTGAAGAGAGTAAAAAACCAAAAATTAATATGGAAGTGGCGAGAACAAACTCAATGAGTATACTCTGGTATGTAAGATAATCCGAACCTTTCCCAGCAAACTTAATGGATAGTGTTGCTATGTTGGCGAGGGCAAGGATTGATAGAAACGATAGAAACATCCGTTTGTTGTTTCGTAACATCACTTCCGTGAAAAGGTCATCGGAAATCGTCATGGCTTTCTTTGGGGCAAAAAATTTAGAAAACAAACTGTACCTTCTTTAGAAAGGAAATAGATTTAGGTCATAGTTTAGAAATGGAATCTATTGGCAAGAAACGTCCTAAAACCCAACAGACGTCCGGAAACCAAAGGTTTGGCCACATAAAGCCGGTGCCCAAGTGTGAACCAATCCGCCGCTCATTCCATTGCGTGAAATACCTGAACCTAGTTCACCTCAATGGAATGAGACGAAGTGAATCTGAGAGAATTACATTTTTTTTCCGTAAGTGACGAAGGAATCATTTAGAACGCTTCAAAAGAGCTAGGAAAATTTCCCCTAGTTTTTTTTCTAAAAAATGCTGAACCTTGTCTGAATCCGAAATTCTTCCTCTATGAGTTAGCGATCTCGACCTTTCCCATTTCAATTCAGATTTCAGATTTTGTGTGTTTATGAAGTTTTTTTAGAAAAAAAACATCAGTGTGCAATAATTCTTTCTCCACAAGACATCTATTAGGTTGAGCAACCACATTAGAATAACAGATCATTATAGCATACTGGTTTTTTACTACAAAACCACAGATCGTCTGTTAGTATTTCTTTTTAATTCTCCAACAAGATTGACACAAAACATAAGTCAAACGATAACTGTCAAAAAAATGATCAGGAGAATCATGTGAAAAAGAGCATTTTCTTTGGCATCTCACTCACATTCATATTACTAACACAAAACTGTTCTGGTACTTCATACCACGCTAGTTATGTGCCAAGTGCTAACACAAACCCAACAAGGGAATACGCAACAGCATCCACTCTTTCCAAAGGTGGGCTTTTCTTCCACAAAACATATGTTCCGGGGCCACTTGGACTTAACGCAGAAGGAACTTCGGAAGGAAAAGGCTGCAGTCACTCCATTCTTTATTTGGTTTCGTTCGGAGATTCTTCCATCGAAACAGCAAAGAAAAGTGCGAACATCACAAAAGTAGCCTATTTGGATTATGAACAACTCGGAATCTTAGGTTATGTTTACCATAGAGTTTGTGTAATTGTGAAAGGATCATAAACGGAGTTCACCAATGAAAATGAAATTAGTATTTATCTCTCTATTAAGTGTGTTTTTATTCGCAAATTGTGCGATTGGTCCTACTCATGGACTTCTTTTTAACTCTACCAAATTTGCGGGTACGTTTAACCCAGAAAACAATGTAAAGTCTTCAAAAGAAGGAAAAGGATGCCAATTTACTGTCCTTTATCTTTTTAGCGTTGGTGATGCAGGTGCAGGATCTGTCGCAAACAAAAACGGAATCAGCAAAATTGCAACCATTGACCACTCTTCTTTATCCGTCTTTACCGGTTTATTCCGTAACTACTGTACCATTGTATCTGGAGAATAATCATGAAATACCTTTTACTTTCAATTTTTAGTTTGGCACTTTTTACAAACTGTGTGACCACTCCACTTCCAGCGTATCTATTTTCCAACACCACCCAACATCTAAATGGGGATGCCGTTGGAAATATGGTAACCTCTGCTAAAGTAGAAAAATCAGGGAAGTCTTGCAGTTTATCAGGCATCGGCGTGAATATTTTCTTTTATGGTGCGGGTAACTCCATTGAAGAAGCTGCACAACATGCAGGTATCAAAAAGATTGCTGTCGTTGATAGAGAATCTTTAACGATTTTGCCATTCGGACTTTTTTATCGCGAATGTGTGATTGTTTGGGGGGAATAGACCGTGTCCCATAACAAAATCATTCTAATATTGGGGGTAGTGTTTTTGTCTTTTGGCAATCTTTTAGCAAAAGACTTTGACTCTACCCACGAATTGCCAGAAGTAAGACAACCTGACAAACACCGTGTGTACTTCCGATCCATGGGGAGTGCGGGTGGTCTACTCATTCCAGAGAAAGATTATGTAAGGAATGAAGACCTTTCATTTATGTTGTTTAA
The DNA here is from genome assembly GCF_004368965.1 of Leptospira meyeri. Classification (NCBI taxonomy): domain Bacteria; kingdom Pseudomonadati; phylum Spirochaetota; class Leptospiria; order Leptospirales; family Leptospiraceae; genus Leptospira; species Leptospira meyeri. Next base: position 1,935,857 of record NZ_SORO01000001.1, read on the forward strand.
CGGCGCCACTTTGAATGGATTACTCAACTATTCTCAACAAATGCCTAAGTTTGATGGAAGTGCTAATACCAGGGAATTAGAATATCGGTATCAAGATAAGTTTCGAATTTTTTACGAATCACGAGTATTAATGAATCAAAAAAAATCGAACGAATCAGACCCTTATCAAGCTCAGTTCACTGAGAACAAAAAGAGTTTAGGTGTAGCTTATTACCATCCGCTGAGCCCATACTTTAACATTGGTGCAAGCTTAAGACAAGTAACAGTTGATCAATCCACAAACAGTATGTTGCTGTCCTATGGTTTTTACCAATCAGGATTTTTCACTAATACTTTCTATGTATTCCAACCTAGAGATACAAATTTAAAAGTAAAAGGAATTGTTCCTGGTATCCACTTAGAGATTAAGCCATTGCGATGGTTTGAAATCCATTTGGGACAACAGTTCTATTCTTTAAGTGGAAACGATTCCAGAATCACAACATCTGTTTCAACTCTTGGTACGGCCGCACTTGGTTATTCAGGTGGAGATGCATCATACACAGGAACAAAACAATCAATTGACTTTGTCTTTCGATTTTCTTCCTGGTTTGCTGCGAAATGGGGATACTCCAAAGAAAGTATGAAGGTAAAATACCAAAATTACCTGACTTTAGGAAACTCACCGACAGCAACCCTACTGTATTCTGCTTGGGACGGATCTCAAACTACAAAATTTGATTTCACCTCACTCAACTTCACACTTGAATTTTCCAAAAGTTTTGGAGAATAACCTTTCAAAAAAACCTAACAGGGATTTTTTCTCCTGTTAGGTATCTTAGTTCAACTATCGAATGTTACGAAAGTTTCGATTGCATTCACTTACATAATTTTGTTTCTAAATTAAACTTCCTTCTTATTCCCGAACTGATACCAATCCACTTTGCGAGTGAAATGCATCACTGCAGCAAGAACCAAAAACAAAGCCAACGATCCTAGAAGCAAGGCTTGGTCTTCAGAAGCAAGGATTACATACAAAAACGAATATAAAACCAAATAATAGGAAGCGGTGATCAGACCTTTCTTTTTATTTTTTAAAACACTGATGGCATAGTAGCCAATGAGACCAGTTACGGCGAAACTTGACAAAATATAAGCGGCTAAAAACCCAAAATGTTCAGAAAACGATAAGTTTAAAATATAAAACAAAACCATAGCAGATCCAATCAGAATGTATTGGATAGGATGTAACAGAACTCCACCAAACACTTCCATTAGGAAAAATAAGGCAAAACTTGTGACAATAAAGAGTAAACCATACTTAACTGATCTCTCCATTTTTAAATAATGGTCGACAGGAATGACTAAGTTCACTCCATAAGCAGAATTTATTATCGAATTCAGAATGGATTCATCCATAGAGTGGATCACTTGTGGATAAGATCTTGCAAAGTATGATGACTCCCATACAGCCGAAAATCCATCATCTTGGATCGAACGATCTTTTGGTAAAAAGTTTCCATTAAAAGAAGGATCTCTCCAATCAGAACTCATCACTAATTTAGATTTTTTTCCAATCGGAACAACTGAAAAAGCTTCCGAACCTTTGACTTCTAATTGAATTTCAAAGGGAATAAAATTTCCCGCTTCGGTAATGTTTGCGGAAGCATTCAGTCCTGAAGGTAGATAAGAAGACTTGGTTCCAGGTAAAAACTTTTTCTCTTTTCCTGACCACAACAATTTCATTTCACCTCCAAGCCCCTTCATATCAGACACAGAAAGAATGATTCGAGCATCATCCCAATAAATGTATGTTGTATCTAAAGGAAAGTCAGATGAATACATCGGCGAAAATTTACCAAAAAGCCTCATCTTACTTGTGTATAGCGGAATTTCATAGATACTTCTTTTACGTAGTTCTGTTTTCATCTCAACGACTGAATCCAATTCATCCGGTAAAAAATATGCATAATCGGTAATGTAATCCCACTTGTCTTTTTCCTTTGTGGAACCTGACTTTGGGATTCTTACGTTATAAGGGACCATCAAAATAGGACCAACAATGGTTTGATTGGATCCCCATTTTTCCCCAACCTCAACTACAGCTTGGTCTCTCGATGCACTTCTTTCTTCTATCAAAGAACCAATCATCACCAGTGGGATGATAAATAATAAAACCATCCCACCCAGGATGGCCAAACGAAGGTTAACAGATGTTTGTAGTTTACTCATAAAAAACTCCTATCTTTAAGATAAGTTACTTTCGTGAGTCTTTTATGATCGAAATGTGAGGATTCTGTGAGGATCTATATTTTTGGAAACTGAATCAAAACTTCAACGCCGCGAGGACTTCGATTCTGGACTTTCAATTTCCCACTATGTAAATCTACAATTTGACTAACAATGCTAAGTCCTAAACCAGAACTCTTTCGATTGTTAGTAGGACGGGGCAGGGAATAAAACTTTTCTGTGATTCGATCCAATGCAAAATCAGGAATCGAATGCCCTTCATCCATTACAGAAAAATCGATCGAATGGTCTGGTTTTTCCTCAATTCGAATGCAAATGGTATCGTTTTTTTTTGCAAAGTCGATCGAGTTTCTGAGTAAGTTTTCGACGGTTAAATACAAATAGTTGCGATTTCCTTTCATTTCCAAAAGTTTATTTTTGCATTCGGTAAAAATCTGAATGGACTTCCACTCTAGTTCGGATTTGAAATTGGCAATTACCTCCTGTACGAGATCATATAAAAATACCCTGTCTTCCAAGATGATTGTTTTTTTTCCTTCTAAGGAAGAAAGCTCTAACATTTGCTCAATGAGATTTTGAATTCGTTTTGCCTCTTCGTGAATATTTTTTGTCAAACGGTCTGATTCATTCGGATGAGATTGTAAAAGCTCAACAGATGCTAAGATGGAGGATAGAGGACTTTTGATCTCATGAGTAAGGGTTTGTATATAAGATTCTATATATTTTTTACCTTCAATCTCTTCGACTAACAAATCGACTTCTTTCCCTAACTCATTCAATTCACGAATTCCTATCTTTGGAAATACAACCTTTTCCTTTTTTCGTAAAGAACTCACATACTGTGACAAACGCAAAATAGGACGGAAACTCAAATAAGCAAGCAAACTAAAAAGGATGGCAATGGCAGAAGCCACAAGTAAAGAAATACGCCAAAACTTTCTTTTAGCTTCATCAATGAATGGAATCACACCTGTTTTTGGTTTGATGACAGTAAGGACCCCGATCATTTGATTTTTGAATCGTATAGGAGAAGCCACAAACAAAGCACCTTCGCCTTCCGTATCAAGTAATTTACTAGACCTTGCTCCATACTTACCTTGAAGAGTCAAGTAAACATCATTAAACCTTGAATAGTCGAGACCTTCTCGATAAGATTCAGAGTCATAGACCACAATGCCATTTTTATCCGTAATATATAGCTGGATGTCTGTATTAGTTTTTAATAACGAATAAATTTTTGCTTCAAATGAACGTTTGTTTGTATTCTCAAACACGGGAGAAAACAAGGTATGAAGGGATAACTTAAAATGATTAATGTCTTTTGGATTTTGTTCTAATCGCTCTTCGACAATAGCAGACAAAATATGAGCTGTGTCATTCAAAGATTCCTCAACCGTCTCCATGTAACGAGGCCGAATGGATTCTTCTGTTTTATCGATTAAATAATAAAAACCGATACTTAGGATAAAAAAAAACTAATGATGATGCGAATCCAAAGGTTCATATTTTTTCCTTCAATCCATACCCTTGTCCACGCCTTGTTTCAATAGGGTCAAAGTCTGGTTCTATTTCTTTGAACCTAGCACGGATGTTTTTAATCACAGTATCGACAGCGCGGTCGAAACTATCTTCTGGTTCCGTCCAAACACTGTCCATAATTTCTTCTCTTGTGAAAATTCTTCCTGGCCATTTAAAAAACAGTTCCATGGTTTTGTATTCATAAGGAGATAAATTTAAGTTATAACCATTGAAATAAACTAACTTTTTATCCAACGAAATTCTCAGTTTTTGATCTTCTAAATTTTTTGTTTGAGTGGGAGTGGATCGTCTTAAAATTGCACGTATCCTTGCCAAAAGTTCTCTAGGACTAAATGGTTTTACAATGTAGTCATCTGCGCCAATTTCAAGCCCCAAAACTTTATCAATCTCGGTGTTCCTAGCTGTCAAAAAAATAACGGGCGTTAAATATTCTTTTCGAATTTCTTTCAATACTTCAAATCCATTTTGATCAGGAAGTCCGATATCAAGGATGATTAAAGATATATCATTTGAAATTTTTTCAATTCCTTGTTTTCCGGTAGAGGCTAAAAAAACATTGAATCCTTCTGACTCTAATGAAATTTGAATGGTTTCTTGAATTCCTGGTTCATCTTCAATTAAAAGTATCTTGGTCATCGAAACTAAACTATTTACCTTCTGCCCAGGACTCTTCTCTTGGGTCGGCCACCCCAATGAGTTTTTTGTTTTTACTATCATTTAACACAGCACATACGGATCCTAAGTCATTATCCAAATGACCTTTTTTGTAAACCTTATATCCTTTTTCTTTCAGCGAATCAGAAACTCTTTCATACAAAGTTTCTTCTAACTCAATTCCACCTGGACGGTAAACGTGAGGAGAAAAACTATCTGGCCAATTCACCGAACGAAATCTAGGTGCTTCCACCGCCTTTTGTGGATCCATCCCAAAAACAATTACATTCAAAAAGAATTGGATCATAGCTTGGCTTTGTACATCTCCCCCTGGAGTCCCAAAACTCATCCACAACTTTCCATTTTTCAAAACCATTCCTGGGTTGGGAGTGATCCTTGGTCGTTTGCCAGGGGCTAAGGCAGAAGGATGATTGGGATCTAAACGAAATTGAGTCATCCGTATACCCAGTGTTAGTCCCGTTCCAGGTACCATCGGAGATTGAGGAAAATCACTTGGGGTGAGAGAAACAGCATTGCCAGAAGCATCGATGATACTCAAATAAGTTGTGTCTTTTCCATACTTAATTTCTCCCAGAGAAACATCTTTTACTTCGTTAGGTGACATTGGCAAAGAAACAGGTTTTTTAGAGGAAAACAACCAAGGGTTTCCACTTGGAGGAGTGGCACCAAAAGCCTCCTTCTGTAACAATTTTCGTCTCATCGTTGCATATTTTTTTGAAAGTAACCCGTCGATTGGAACATCCACAAATTTTGGATCTCCAAAATATCTTTCTCTATCTGCAACTACAAGTTCGATTGCTTGTGATACTGTATGAATGTATTCAGGAGAATTATGGCCCATCGATTTTAAGTTCACACCATCTAACAGTTGCAAAACCATCGGAACAACAGGTCCTTGGGTCCAGGTTTGGTTAGATAAAATTTGATATTCTCCATACTCTCCCAAAATTGGTTTTTCCCAACCACCTGAATAATTTGCCAAATCTTCTTTTGTAAAAAGTCCACCTTTGTCGGTATGTAAATTGACAATAGCGTCAGCAATTGGCCCTTTATAGAAATAATCCCTTACAGATTCTAACGCTTGTTTTCTGGTGTTTCCTTTTTTGAGAGATTTTTTTTCTTCATCTGCCATGGACTTCCAAGTTTTTGCAAGGTCCAATCGTTTAGTTAACTCTCCTTCTCGAATTCCATACCACCATTTTTTTTCAAGATACACTTCGGAATTATAAGGCATAAGGATTGTAAAACCCAATCTTTTGTATAATGGTAAATCTAAGTTTTTAACGAGAATTCGGTTGGCAGGGAATCCTTCTTCCGCAACGACAATTGCCGGTTTTACTAACTCAGAAAAAGATTTTGATCCATGATCTTGTAACAGTCTTACGATGACATCTGGAGAGGCTGGCAACAACTGAGCCAAGATAGAATTTTTTGGCATCACGTCATAACCATTTTCTTTAAACCATTTGATGTTGGCCTTTTGGGGAGCCGTACCAGCTCCAATATAACTTTTGACTTGTCCAAATTTTTGATCATACACCAAGGTAGGAGCAACGGATGGAAAACTGGCCGCTTCACCATTTGTTACATTTAACACAAGCAATGCGGCTACTGCCGCATCAACGGCATTCCCACCATCCTCCAAAACTTTGATGGCGGCTTTGGTTGCCAATGGGTTTCCAGTCGAAACCATATATTTTTTACCAACTACTGCATCTCGCAAACTTCCTTGTGGATCAACATAGGACGGAACAATGGGTCGGCGACTTCCTAAACATTGAAAGAAAAAAAGAAAACAAAATAGATACAAAAATATTTTAATGAACCGGAACATGAAACCCTCAACAAACCAATTTGTAAAAAACAATTACAAATTTTTATTCTCTGTCGAACCATTTTTATAACTTAAACCGATCGGTAATCCCTTTTAAAATCTCTGCAGTGGATGCTAAATTTTGTGCAGAGGAAGACATTTCCTCTGATCCAGAAGCTGTACTTAACGTGTGTTCGTTGATCTGGATGATCACTTCAGAGATTTCTCTCACTGCTCTTTTCTGTTCGTTCGTGGAGAGTTTGATTGTCTCCGCATCTTGCCCCATTTGTTCAGCACCTTCATCTACTTCTCGTTTGATGGATTCTTGTGCGGATGTGACTGAATACAGTTTGTTCATTGCTTCACTCACTGTTTCCACATTTTGAATGATATTATGTAACATGGCTGCCGAAGAACGAATGGCATTAGCACCCGAGTCCAATTCCCGATTGTTTTTTGTAATCATGTTTCCAATGGATTTAATGGATGAAGCTGTTTTTTCGGAAAGTTTTGAAATTTCATCGGCAACGACAGCAAATCCCCTTCCGGCCTCACCTGCTCTTGCTGCTTCAATGGCAGCATTCAATGCTAAGAGTTGTGTTTGGTCTGAAATCTCATTAATGATCTGAATGATGGCCGTCATCTCTCCAGAAGAATGGAGGATGTTTTCAATCATTTGGCTCATCCCTTGGATGGACTCTTCTCCTTTTTTGGCCTGATCAGAAATCGATTCAGCTAGTTTTAAAGTGCTTTCAATTTCAGAACCAATTTTACGGATACTTTCCGACAATTCGCGAATTTTAGAATGGAAGTTTGCAAAATTTCCAAACTGTCTTTCGGTAGAGGCAGCGATATAATCCATACCAGCAGACATCTCTTCAATCGTTGCAGACATTTCTTCTGAAGATGCGGCTGTTGACTGCGCTCCTGTTGCAAAATTATTTGAAGAAGAAGTAAGTTGTTCTGATGCGGAAGCCAATTCCATCGTTATCCTTTGGATTTCTTCAAATGATTTTCTTAAACTTGCAATGAAAGTATTAAGCCCTTGGCCCATCCGCCCAATTTCATCATCATATACAACTTTAATGGAAGAAGTTAAATCTCCCTCCGACATGGATTTGAATATATGACTTACATCTTCCAGTGGGTTCAAACGTTTGCTAAGCAATACATACAAAAGCCAAATAGACACCAAAGCAATGAAAATAGAAGAAATCACTATGGTGATCATTAAATCAAATAGAGCTTCTTTGATTTCTTCTTTTGGTTGGATGGCAAGTATAGTCACTCCCCACTCTTTTAATGGATAACTGACAGCAATATGTGCTTTTTCTAAATAATCAAATTCAAGTACTTCACCCGTTTTCAAAGCTAACATACGTGCGCCTGATTCATCTTTTGACAAATCATACTTTAATATCTGAGATTTATCCTTCAAAGCAATTAAGAGCCCTCCCGTTGTGGAAACTACCACATAACCATCACGACCAATTTTAATTTTATTAATTACTAAATCCGTTAGATCGGTTAATGAAAGTGCAATTCCTGAATTTCCAATTAACTTTCCATTATCATACACCGGGTACGTAATTGTTGAGACTGGATTGTTTGTTAGGGGATTTAAAAGCGGTTTCCCAATGAAATATCTTTTTTCTTTACCAGCTTTGAGTTCGTCAGGATCCATATCCTCAGGTTTCATTTTCCATCCGATTGCTTGGCCAGTAGCATCAGTTACGACACGAGGATCATTATCATAAGTGTGAGTATAAATATTTTCGTAAACTTTGTAGAGGTCGGTAAGCTCTTTGTAATATGATTGTGCAAGAGGTTTTCCCGTTTTGATAGACGCTATCGTTCTTTGGTCATTCGCAACAGTCTTAATCACATTGACGTGACTTTGAAAAAAATCATTGATGGATTGGCCAACAATGGCAACAGTCCCTTGCATTTGTCCGATATAAGCCTCTTGAATTTTTTTCTGCCCGAAGTAATAGGCAACAGTTCCAACCAGACAACTGATGATGAAAAGTATGGAAGCACCACTTAAGAGTAAAATGAATTTAATAGAATTGCGTTGCATAAAAATTCCTCGATATTTGTATTGAACATGGTTAAGAATATCAAATTATTCTGAATGAACTCAATCCCAGGCTTTTGGTACAGAGTTTGAAATCGTTGATTTTTGGCAATCTACCTAGAACGATTCTAACGAAAAAACCTTTTTTTAAGATCTAGGGATTACTCCTCAAAGTCCAAAGAATATGGAAAATGAAATTTATACAAATTGGGAACAGGATTCAGCACTTGTGACTACAAGAATCACAGGAGCAATCACTGAAGACGAAGTTTCCCAATGGAAACAAAGTTTAGAGAAAACCTTCTCTACAATTCCAGCAGGTACAAAATTTAAAATCTTTGTCAACCTTCATGGACTCAATCCTTCTTCAGTCTCTGCGCACAAAGCCTACCGGGACATCATCCCACTTCTCTTAAGCAAATACAATTGGCGGATTGGATATTTAGATTTATTCGAAGAAGCAAAAGATTTAAAACTAACATCTGAAAACGGAATGGAGTGCCTAGCCGCTGTTCATTGCCATCATGATAGTTATAAAATCAATGAATATGAACGCAGATTCGGAAGGACATCAGAACATTTTTATGATGATCCAGAAAAATCGGAAAAATGGATCCGTAGTTATCCGGTGTCTACACTTTAACTTATAAAAAGGTAATACAAAGATCCATCCTATTCCATTGTGAAATGGATCTTTGTATTTAGAAAAGAATCTTGTTCTCTAAATGGAAAACTACAATCCTAATTGACATTTCATTTAATAAATTACAATCACTGGAATGAAAAAACAAATTATCATTTTTTTATTATTCTTAATCGTAACTTCTTTGATTGCAAATCCAGAATCCAAGGCGAAAGCACTTTGCGATTGTCTAAAAAATGGAAAAACATCACAAAACGAATCAAATAAAAAGGAATGTTTGACCCTTAGAGAAACGCATGTTTCAACCCTAAAAAAAGGATCCAAATCTTATGACTTGTATCTATCTTACATACAGAAGTGCGAACAAGAATTAGCTGGATCAAAAGAAATTAATACAAATCTTACAACAAAAGAAAAAGTATCGGCTGTTTGTGATTGTTTTCAAAAAGAAGGAAAACAAAACAGGATGAGTTGCTTCAAACTCCAAAGTGATTATGGAAAATCAATTATAGATCCAGAAGAGAAAAAAGAATTTAATCTCTCTTCCGGAAGTTGTGATAAATAATCTAAAGTAACTATTAATAAATTAAATGATTTACAAAGCCATTTTTACTTCTGGAACTTTTTGTAAATTTTTTTTATGGGAAAATAGATAACCACTGCCACCAAAAGAAAGGGAATCATCCAAATCAAATAGTAGGTTAATTCTAAAAATACGTTCAAAATCCCAACAAAAGCATTTCTATATGTAGGAACTTGAATTTTATCTGGAGGAATCGGACTCGAAAAATTGATGCTCAACGTGGCCCATTTAACTTTGTCCTTTATTTTCCAAATTTCGTGTTCTGCATGATCCAAATTGTTTTCACTATCCGTTAGAGCTTCCTCAATCGCCTGCCAATTTTTTGAATTAGCTGAAGTTTGATTGTTTGCACTCGTTCGTCGTGTTAAACGAATTTTTTCACGGTTTGATTTTACTTTTTGCCAAACCATTCCTTCTGTATGGTCCACAGTTGCTATATCTTCACTGAGTAACACTCCATACGTATCTAATTCAATCAAAGCCTCATATAATTTTTCAGACCTTATATGAATTCGTAAACTCATATAAGGTGCGTCCGTATTGACAGCGGAACTACTTTCAATATAACCGTACTTTGTAATGAAACCAAGAATATCTTTCCTAGTTTTAATCAAATCATGAGTTTGGTAACTTAATTGAACTTGGTATTCGAGTAATCGCTCTGAGGTGTTTTGGATGGGAACAAATACCTGTCCGAGTTGGTTTTCAACTGACGGTGGTTCTACGGCTTCTTGCGAACCTGAAGAACCAGGAGCCATTTTTTTCTCCATCGGCATGTCAATAGAACGCATTTCTTCCGCTGGTGCAGAAGTTTCCCCGTTAGATTCCTTGCCACACTGTAAAAGAAAGGCAAAAGAAATGAAGATCATCAATTTAATCAATTTTTTCACGAAAGACCCTACTTGTTTCTATTTACACTTAACAGTTCTCACCGAAAAGTTTCTCAAGTTTTAGGGCCAGTCCAACACCAAAAAATCCTTATATTTTTTTGCTTAAAAACGACTTCGAAGGAATGGCAAAAGGAACTTCCAACTCCACTGTTCCCATCCCACCGCTAATCACTTCTACTGGATTTTGTTTATAAAAAATTTGGTCTACTGTGAAGGTTGTAGGGTTAGAATCAATGGCAGTGATGACTTCCATCAAATCGCCTTTTTGGATTTTATTTTTAACTTCAATCACTATGCGTTTTGTATCCGGTTTATATTCTTTTACTAAACCTGCATACTTTTGGCTCATTTGCAAACTAGTACCAAATTCATTGTTTTGAAAGTCCCTTTCCTCTTCAGGAATTTTGTCTTCCATCCCACGACTTAAAAAACCAGAAAAATATTTCCGAGAAGAAACTTTATCCAATTCTTCTAACCACTTTCGATCAAAACCTTCTCCTCGTGCAATGTTATCTAATGTATTCCTGTAACTACGAGCCACCATTCCTACATAATAATCATTTTTTGTCCGACCTTCTACTTTCAAAGAATCAACACCAGCATCACATAACTCTTGTAAAAATTCAATCGCACGTAAGTCTTTCGAATTCATTAAAAAAGTTCCTTCTTCATCAGTAATGAGTTCCATAGGTTCATCGTTCTGTTTGGGATTTGTGACAAACACTTTATACAAATCACGACATGCATTGTTACAAGAACCTTGATTGGCATCTCGTTTTTTAAAATAATTACTCATAAAACAACGACCACTATGAGCAATACAAATCGACCCATGAACAAAAACTTCGATTTCCATATCAGGAACTTGGTTTTTAATTTCAGCAATTTCAGAAATAGAAACTTCACGTGAAAGTATCACACGAGTGGCGCCAAACTTTTTCCAAAATTTAACAGCCGCATAATTCATCGTGTTAGTTTGAACCGATATATGAATGTCAATTTCGGGATGAGATTCTTTTGTGATGAGAATTAGTCCTGGATCTGCCATGATCAAAGCATCTGGTTTTAAAACTGCCATTTGATCTAAATACTTAGGATAAGAAGGCAGTTTTGAATTCCTTGGAATGTTATTGACTGTAAAATAAATTTTTTTACCAAGTTGCCTTGCGAGTGCGACTCCCTTTTCCAAATTTTCCATCGTAAAATCATTTTCTCTGGCTCGCAGCGAAAACCGAGGCACTCCGCAATAAGCGGCATCCGCACCATAAAGATAAGCAATTTCTAATTTTTCTAAATTTCCTGCAGGTAGTAATAATTCTGGAATTTTTCTCATCTGGGACTCACTCTAAATCCATCCCAAAAGAATCCTCATTTCTCAAAAGGAAAAATATATAGAAAGAATTTTAGATTGTTTCTAAAATCAAAAAAGGAAACGACAAATAGATCCATATTTTTAATTTTAAGTTATCATGTTCCTTTACTTTTTCTTTTTAATCTTTCATGTTCTCTCAGCAATGATTTGGGTAGGAGGAATGATTTTTTATGTGATCGTTTTTATTCCTGTCATTCGGAACCCAGAACTAAAAGAACAAAAACTTAGATTACTACAACTCACAGCGATTCAATTTCGAAATATTTCTTATTATTTATTTTCTATATTTATTATTTCAGGAATAGGAATTTTATATTTAAAAGGTTTTTTTCAAAATGGACTGAATTGGGAACTATGGACATCTAACATTGGATTTATGTTTATGACTAAAATTGGTTTGTTCACAGTTTTATTTTTATCTTCTTTGTATCACGATTTTGTCACCGGACCTAAAACTTTTACTTATCTCACATCCGATCCCGTACGTTTTGAACGGTATAGAAAAACTTCTTCTTTTTTTGGAAGGTTTAACCTACTTGTTTCTGTAACCATTGCCATTTTTGGTATTTTTGTTTCCCGTGGGTTCTCCATTTTCTAGTCGTTAATTCCCCTTGACACTTGCGACTCCCTCTTTTTCTTGAAATAAATGATTTCGAGTCGCATTTTCATATCTATTTTCGTTCTAATTCTAATCCTGGAGCCAGGCTTTCGGGAAACAGAACTCCAAGCCTTCCACGGGATCATGCAGCCAGCCTTTGGAGCAAGACAAGCAGGGATGGGGGGAGCCTTCCAAGCAGTCGGGGGATCGGTTTTGGATTTGGAATCCAACCCTTCTCACCTAGCAAGGGTTAAAAAGACCAAATGGGAGTTAGGTTCTGCCATTCATCTCCCAACCATCGAATACAATGATGAATACATCGATCCAAATCCCAACCGTTCATACCAAAATTCTACCAGAGAACATCCAAGGGCCATTCTACCATACATTGGCATTATCAAACCGGTAACAGAAAATATCAGTATTGGATTTGCTCTCTACGCACAAGGAGGTGGTGGTGGACAATTCAAAAATATAAAACGGCAGACACCTGATGGACGAACACTAAATGAAACCTTTGGAATCAATATTCCCTTCATCGGAGAAAGCACAAAAGCAGTTGAAGATTTAAATTTTAGATTTATGACCATGAAATCTACGTTTGGTGCCGGTTACAAAAAAGGAAACTTTGCGATAGGAGCAGGAATTGATCTTGTTTATGGGTTTATGGAATTAAAAAGAACCTACCAAGATGAAACCAGAAGCCTTACCATTCCTGGTGGAATTCGTTACCAAAGTGATTCTGCATATACAATGGGAGGAAAAATTGGCGTCTCCTATGAATTAACAGAAAACATACGAGTGGCTTATTCCTATACAACCAGAAATTTTTTACCAATGGATGGAACCATGAAAGTTGATGGTTATGCGCCAGAACGATCCTTTGGAACCAGAGTATCTCGTTATATGATTTGGCCTGACAAACATGTAGCGGGGATCTCCTACCGCACCGATAAGTTTATCATCGATTTTGATATCAAATATATCCCTTGGTCAGAGAGTTTTAACACAAGTAAGTTTCGATTGGAAGATGTTTGGATGAGAACACCAATTGGAGTTGAAACCAATACATTCCAATTCAACTTGAATTGGAAAAACCAAACCATATTGGCAGTTGGATTTGAATACAAATGGAACGAACGATTTATGAGCCGAATGGGATATAGTTATGGTAATAATATCATTCCGGCAAGTGGGGTGAGTCCGATGTTGGGGGCAAGTATCGAACACCATCTTGCAATGGGAGGAAGTATTTCTTGGAATGATACTTCGTTTCATATTGCTTGTGAGTATGGATTTCCTAAAAAAACTTATGGTGGAAAAACTTCCGACTGGACTTTATCACATGCCGTTTTTTCTAATAAAGAAATTCATCCATTCCAATTTTCTTATAATAAACAAATGAGTATTTTTAGCATTTATATCGGAATGGAACAAAACATATAAAAGGGGAAACCATGAATTCAAAATTAATTGGAAAATTTGCAATAGGACTTTGGATTGTTACTGTCATTACCTTAGGATATTTTTTCTATTTCGGAAGTACAAGTCGTTCTCTTGACAATCGAACGGCAATCCATTTGACCCCAGCAGAACGCCAATTGGTATTAACAGAAATGAGAGCCTTACTTACGGCTGTTAATGGTATGTTAAGTGGACTGGCAGACAAAGATTACGAAACGGCGGCTAAAGCGGCTGATGCAGTCGGTATGGGGCTTGTTGCGAGTTTAGAACACCAAGAAAAAACTATCCTATTAAAACTCCCCGTTGAATTTAAAAAACTAGGATTTGGAACTCACGAAAAATTTGATGCCATCGCTATCAAAATCAGAAACAAACAAGAGATTCATACCCTATTGAAAGAGATGGATGAACTCACTCGTAATTGTGTCGCTTGCCATGCTAGTTACAAAATAGAAGTTGATTCTAACGAAAAATAATTGGTTAATTAGAAATTCCAATGCCAAAAATTTCAAGATATTTTATCAAATCAGGATTATTGTATTTATTGTTTGGAGTTCTGGTTTATGCTCTTTCCGAATTTCCAAAATACAATTGGGAGATTCATTTAACGCCTGTTTATTGGCATATGATAACTCTTGGATGGGTCACTCAAATCATTATAGGTGTATCTCTTTGGATGTATCCAAAAGGAAAAAAGCAAAGTCCCAAAAACGGAAGTAACCTTGTTTGGACCGCGTATTTTTCTTTGAACTTGGGTTTAATCCTTCGGATCGTTTCTGAACCTTGGATTTACCAACAGAAAGAGTATTTTATTTTCCCTTTTATAATTTCAATTGTTTTACAATTTACGGGAATCCTTTGTTACGTTTTGGAAATTTGGCCACGCCTGGAACCACAAAGACAAAAATAAAATATGTTTCCGATTCAATCCGTTTGGTTCATTCGTATATCGCTAATTTATCTTTTACTCGGAACTTCCTTAGGTGTCGTTTTGATGTTTAACAAAGCCTTCGCTTTTTCTTCGGAGATTTGGCGGCTTTTGCCATTACATTATTCGATTTTAATTTGGGGTTTTTTCCTGCAGTTGATTATGGGAACCGCTTATTGGATGTTTCCCAAGTTTCTTTCCGAAAACCCGAGAGGGGCCATCTGGCAAGTTTGGTTTCTATTCTATAGTTACAACTTGGGATTAATTTTATTTTTATTAACAAAATTTATCTTACCATTTGAATCCTTTGCGCTACTCGGAAAATTTCTAATTTTTTTAGGTTTGATCACTTTTGTGAAGTTAGCCTGGGCACGAGTGATTTCCTACAACAAATAGAAATTCCCTTCCCTATTTTTATAAAAAAAAATAGCAACATTGATTTAGATCAATTTTTTCCTGAAATAAGAATGGTAGTTTGTATCATGAAGTTTTCCCAATCAATTCGTTATGGTTTTATTTTATTCTTATTCAGCATGACTTACTCATGTCATGAACATACGGGTTCAAAACTTCCCGAATTAAACAATGGTAAACCTTGGGCAGCCGATGAATCGACAAGGATGGGGTTTCAGAAGATGAACGAAATATTTCACCATGCAAATTCTGATGAGTCTATCGAAGACTACCATAAACAAGCAGATCAAATCACATCCATTATCAATGATATTTTATCTTCATGTACAATGACAGGACAGGGACACGAAGAATTACATAAATATATTAATTTATTGTTAGAAGAAGTGCATACAATGAAAGGTAATGATATCAATTTAGCCAAAAAAGCAAAATCTAACCTTATTGAAAAAATATCTAAATACCCGTTATACTTTGAATGAACAAAGTATAACGGAAAGCTCTAAATATTAAATTTTATATATGGTTTATAATCCATATCCTCTTTCAGAATATGATTTGTTAACCATGCACGTAAAAACTTAAGAAGGTCTCCAAAGAACTGATTGAGTTCCTCATCATTGGAAAGAAGGTTTCCTGTAGTCAGTCGATTTTTTAATTCTAAAATTTTGTCTGTGAAACGGTCGTGTTGTTTTTTATGTGCTTCTAGTTCTGGATATTGGTTTAACTCCATCACTCGTTCTTCAATTAAAAAATGACTGAGTGTATAGTCCTCTAGTTCAGAAACAGCATCCACAAGGATCTTAGATTTTGTAGAAAGATGTTCTTTGTTTTCATCGTAAACTGTCTCGATATTGTTGATCAAACGAAAGAGTTTTTTATGTTGAGAATCAATCTCGGAAATATTCGTTTCGTATTTCGAATCCCACTGTGTTACCATGAGAAAACCTCGTTCTTTCAGGTTTTTTCAGCACCCCAAGAGGACAAGTGAATAATCCAAACCACAACGAGACTATAGATTTCGCTAAGCCAGAGATTAGAATAAGAATTATTCTAAATTATTTTTAGAGAATCGTTAAACTGCCAGAGAACAGGCTAAAGAGCTGCTATATCGCATTTATATACGAACTGTATTTCTCTTTCTCATTCCCCTAATTGACAATTATCAACACAAATGATTCGGACTGAATTGATTTAGATCAATTCAGAATCTTTCTTTCTGACATTCAATGGAAGGTGAACCAATAAGTGGGCGGTATCCAATGAACAAAAAAATTCTTCAATTCACAATGATCACGATTGTCACCTGTCTCTCGCTAGTCGGTGCCTCTTGCGGAAAATCAGATTCTTCCGATGCGGGCAAAGGGATTTCTGCCGTAGCAGATGACAAATCACAACAGGATGTTCTAAAAATTGCTGTAGGTTCCAAAGACCATACAACCCTTGTCGCGGCTGTTCAAGCTGCGGGTCTCGTTGATTCCCTTGCCAACCAAGGACCGTTCACTGTGTTCGCACCAACAAACGATGCATTTGCAAAGTTACCAGCGGGAACTGTGGATGATCTTCTAAAACCTAGCCAAAAAGACGCATTGAAGAACATATTAGAGTACCATGTGGTAGTGGGTAACTTAACTGAATCCATTTTGAAGTCTGAGTTCACCGGCAAAGATGATGAACTCGGTATGGCCAATGGAAGTCACACAAAGGTTTCCGTAAAAAATGGAAAGGTAATGATCAATGGCGCAACCATTGTTGCTTCTATTCCAGCAGCAAACGGAATCATTCATGTGGTAGACTCGGTTTTACTACCTCCTGCAAAGAAATGATAAGTAATCAAATACCAAGGAGTATTTAAAATGAACCTTTCAAAAATAAACGGAGTGTCTTTCCGAATGAAGTTCGGAGTTTTACTCGGACTCTTCGTAACAATGACAATCATATCCTGTGGAGGAGAAAAAACTGAGGAAACACCAGCATCTAACTCTGGTTCAAAGGGAATTGGGCCAGTAAAATCAGTTACCATCGGTGCATTAGACCAGGTTATGGCAGACCGTGGTAAAAAACAATTTGAAGCCAAGTGTTCCGCTTGTCACAAATTTGAAGAAAAGGTTGTAGGACCTGCACTTCAAGATGTAACACTCCGCAGAACTCCAGAGTGGATTATGAATATGATTCTAAACCCAATTGAGATGACACAAAAAGATCCCATTGGACAAGAGTTACTCGGTGAACACTTAACTCAAATGACTTTTCAAAACATAAAGGAAGAAGAAGCGAGAGAGATCCTCGAATACTTCCGTAAGATGGATTTAAAATAGGTAACGATATGTTAAAAAAATCAAATTTAATACTAGTTACACTTGGAATTGTCCTTTTTGCATTTGTTCCGAATTGCAAAAAGGGTGCAGCAACGGCAACACTTGCTTCCGATGCTGCTTCTAGAGTGTATGTGGCTCCAGGGGAAAAGGACGAAGTGTACGCCTTTTTATCTGGTGGATTTAGTGGTCAGATGTCCGTTTACGGAATTCCATCTGCGCGACTATTCAAAATCATTCCAGTATTCTCCGTTTTTCCTGAAAACGGATACGGATTTGACGAAGAAACCAAAGACATGTTAAAAACAACTCATGGTTATGTGCCATGGGATGATAGCCATCACGTTGAAGCGTCTATGACAGATGGTAAACAAGATGGTCGTTGGATGTTCCTTAACGCAAACAACACACCAAGGCTCGCAAGGATTGACCTAAAATCTTTTGAAACAAAAGAGATTTTAGAAATACCAAACACTGCCGGTAACCATGCTTCCCCATTTGCTACTGAAAACACAGAGTATTTGATGGCTGCTACTCGATTCTCGGTTCCTGTTCCACAAGCAAGTGTGGCGATCGACAGTTTTTCCAAAGGTGGGTTCAAAGGAACTGTCACTATGGTAAAAGTTGATAAAAACACAGGAAGACTTTCGATCGAATTACAAGTTCTTGTTCCAGGATTCAACTATGACCTATCACATTGTGGTAAAAAGAAATCCCATGACTGGTGTTTCTTCAGTAGTTACAACTCTGAACAAGCTCACAAAATGTTGGAAGTCGGTGCTTCTAAAAAAGATAAAGACTTTATCTTAGCATTCAACTGGGTTCGTGCTAAAGAATGTAAAGACCAAGGAAAGGCTTACAATTTTGGTGGTGAATACCTAAACAATTTCAAAGACGAAAACAAACCTGCCGTTTCAACAAAGTTAAGCGGTGTGAAGATGTTAAATCCGAAAGATTGTCCGGGTATGATGTATTACATGCCAACACCTAAAAGTCCACACGGAACTGACGTTGACTCTACTGGAGAATACATTGTTGGTGGTGGAAAGTTAGCATCAGTCATTCCAGTTCACTCATTTAGCAAAATGATGGAAGTAAAAGACAAAAAGGAACATCACTCGACTGAAATCGAAGGAATCCCAGTTCTTAAGTATGAATCCACACTTGCTGGTGAAGTACAAAAACCATGCCTTGGTCCATTACACACTGAGTTCGACGGTCAAGGATATGCTTATACTTCTTGTTTCGTAAGTTCAGAAGTAGTAAAATGGAAACTAGGAACTTGGGAAGTGGTACAACATTTACCTGCTTATTACAGTGTAGGTCACTTATCGATCGTTGGTGGTAGTTCGACTGAACCTTATGGTAAGTATCTCATTGCCATGAACAAAATTACAAAAGATCGATATCTACCTGTTGGTATGGAGTTACCTCAAAGTGCGCAGCTCTATGATATCTCTTCTGGTAAAGCTGAGTTGTTATCAGACTTCCCAACTGTAGGGGAACCACACTACTCACAGATGATTCCAGCAAAGTTAATTATGGATAAAACTGCAAAACTCTTCCCTCTCGAAGAAAACAAACATCCATATGCGACTAAAAATGAAAACGATGCAAAAATCGTTAGACTTGGAAGTACAATCCATATCTACATGACTGCAATTCGCTCCCATTTCAAACCGGATATCATTGAAGCAAGAACTGGGGAAACTTTATACTTCCACGTAACCAACTTGGAACAAGATTATGACATCCCTCACGGATTTGCCATCGGAGGAGCACCTAACATGACTAACCTTCTCATCATGCCAGGTGAAACTAGAACCTTCAAATGGGTCGCTCCAAAACCAGGTGTGTATCCTTTCTATTGCACAGATTTCTGTTCTGCTCTTCACCAAGAGATGCAACAGTACATCCGAGTGAATCCATAACCTATATGAAAACTTTACTTTTCCAAACGTTAAGTAAAAGAAACCGACTCCTAATCTTAGGAGTCGGTTTGGTTCTCATTTTAGTCTATTTAATTCCTATTTGGTCCATTTCGATTGCTGCTCCTCAGTATCCTGAAGGGCTTGGAATGCAGATTTGGATTAACAAAATCACTGGTGCTACACCTTATGATCTCAAAAACATCAATCTTCTGAACCACTACATTGGTATGCAGGAAATTGTTTCGGAATCCATTCCGGAACTTCTTTTTATGCCGTATGTTCTTGGTTATCTGATCTTTGGCGCATTTATCACAGAACTCTATCCCAAAGTGGGGATGGCAATTCTTGGGATTATTAATTTGATCATTGTAGGTCTTGTAGGCCTTTCTGATTTTTGGAGATGGGAATACAACTATGGACACAACTTAAATCCGGAAGCACCAATCATAGTAGAAGGAATGGCTTACCAACCGCCACTTCTTGGCTGCAAGGTAATGTTGAATATTACTGCTTGTAGTTATCCTTCTTATGGTGGTATGATTCTTGGATTAAGTCTCGTCGTATTGGTATATATTCTCTGGGATGAAAATCGAAGGAAAAAAACAAATGCAGCTTAAGAGTTTCAAACTAATTTGCATTTTCCTCGCAGCCGCTCTCATGGGCTGTGGGGATGTTCGTCCAGAACCATTGACTGTGGGCGAAGTAAAATGTAGCCACTGCTCTATGTCGATAGTGGATATGCGATTCCACACCCAACTCATTACATACAAAGGAAAAAGATATCATTTTGATGCCATTGAATGTATGGAACAATTTCAAAAACAAAAAGATCTAAAAATAGAAAAAATTTGGGTTACCAATTATTTAAATACAAAAGAAATGATTTCTAAAGAAGAAGCCATCATCATCCATTCCGATAAAATTCGTTCACCAATGGGAGCGGGACTTGCCGCTTTTAAAACTCATGAAGATTCTTCTCAATTTCAAAACTAAATGGGTTTGCCAAAAAACCGATTTACATCTTAAACAAAACCAAACGATTCATCTGAATCCTCTTGGTCGGAAAAACTCTTTATTTTTCCATTCCTTTATACTCATTTTCGTTTTTTCGATTAATCCTGCATTCTCTAAAACCATTACTGTATGTACAAATTGTACGATAAAAAAAGTAAAGGATGCCATAACCTTTTCTCAAAATGGAGATACAATCAAAATCCAATCAGGTATCTATAAAGAGGGTTTTTTACCCATCACCAAATCAATTTCCATCATTGGTGAGAATGGTGTGGTGATTGATGGGCTGAAAGAAAAACATGTATTAGGAGTATATGCCAATGGAGTCCGCATTCAAAATTTAAAAGTGATTGGAAGTGGAATCTCCGATTTAAGTGAATTTGCCGGGGTTCATGCTGAAAAAGTAAAAGATTGTTATTTTGAAAATTTAAGATTAGAAGATAACGTTTATGGATTTTATTTAGCCGAAACCACAAATTGCACACTGAAAAACAATACCTCCATTGGAAATGCAGAAAACGAAGTTCTTGGTGGAAACGGGATTCACCTTTGGTCTGCAAGTCAGAACAAAATTATTGGGAACAAATTAAAAAAACATCGTGATGGAATTTATTTAGAATTTTCTGAACAATTACAAATCGAAGGGAACGAATCCGAAGAAAACATTCGTTACGGAATGCATTTTATGTTTTCTAGTCATAACCAATTTAACAAAAACATTTTCAAAAATAATTCGGCTGGTGTCGCAGTCATGTATAGCAAAGACATCACTATGGAAGAAAATGAATTTTTGGATAATTGGGGAGAAAGTTCCAATGGAATTTTACTCAAAGATATTGCAGACAGTTATCTTTCCAAAAATCGATTTGAAGGGAATACAATTGCTGTTTTTGCCGATGGAATTACCAATATCAATTTTCAAAACAATGATTTTATTAACAATGGATGGGGGATCAAAATTCTTGGGAATACAGATTATAATAAAATCATAGATAACAATTTTATAAATAATGTTTTTGATATCAGCACCAATACAAAATCAACCACCAATGTTTTTTCTAAAAATTATTGGGATCACTATGAGGGATATGATTTAGATAAAGATCAAATTGGAGATATTCCACATAAAACCATTCATTTTTTCGGATACTGGATTGCAGTGTATCCATTTCTTATGGTACTTTATGAATCTCCAGTGGTTCTTTTTTTACAAGGAATCGAAAAAGCATTCCCCATAGTAACACCAATTGAATTTGAAGACCAACATCCAAGGATGAAGGAAAGAATATGATAGAAGTAAAAAATCTTACGATCAGTTATGGGAGAAATTCTGTTGCAGTTAAAGATGTAAATTTCCAAACAGATTCAGGGAATATTCTTTCCATCATTGGCCCCAATGGCTCTGGTAAAAGTTCCCTTATCAAAGGAATTCTTGGGTTGGTCCAACCAATCGCAGGAGAAATTTTATTTCAAAGTAAAAATGGAAAACCACATACCATCGGTTATATGCCACAAACACCTCGTTTCCCAACAAATATCAAAGTGAGAGAACTAATTTCTTTTTTTAAAAAACTAGAACCAGTAGAAGAAGAACGATTTCAAAACCTTTTATCAATTTTAGAGATAAATAACCACATGGATAAAAAAATTGGATCTCTATCTGGGGGAACCAAACAAAAAATCAGCATCCTCCAGTGTTTTTCTTCCAAAAAAGATCTCTATGTGATTGATGAACCCACTGCAAGTTTAGATCCATATATCTCGCATTTACTAAAATCACTTTTGGTCGAAAAGAAAAAAGAAGGTTCTCTTGTCATATTTTCAACCCATATATTAAAAGAATTACAAGAATTAGCTGATCGATTTCTTCTTTTATCAGAAGGTTCCATTTTGATTGATGATTCTCCCATAAATTTCCTTAGCAAAAACAACAAAACTGATTTAGATCAGGCATTGATGAATTTCTGGAATGAGGAATACAAAACAAAACTATGAAAGAGATATTATTTTTCGAAATTAAAGAAAATATACGTAGTCGTTGGGTATTTATCTACTCCGGCTTACTTGTCCTTGTGATGATGATTTTAAGTTTTTTTGGGGATCAAAATGGAATTCGTTTGCTCGTAAGCACAATGAACTTAACTCTCATTGTGATCCCACTATTTTCCATTACATTCTCAGGAATGTCTTTTTTAGAATCGATGCCATTTTCCGAAGTTTTACTATCAAAATCGGTTAGCAGAAGTTCCCTTTTTTTGGGAAAGTATTTAGGAATCACAATATCTCTCTCCTTAGGTCTGTTATTCGGACTTGGAATTCCAGGTTTGTTTCTTTTTTCTAATGACCCAAAATTTCTATTTTTATTTTTTGAATTAATTTTTTTTGGAATCTTCTTAACCTGTATATTCGTTGCCATTGCATTTTTAATTTCTTCTTTTATTAGAAGAGGAGAAATTGTACTAACGGTTTCACTTTTAGTTTGGTTGTACTTTTTTATTTTCTTTGATGCTTTGGTATTCATCTTCAGTTTATACTTAGGTGATTATCCAATAGAAATTCCTTCTCTCATTGTGATCTTACTCAATCCCATCGACTTAATCAGAATTCTTCTAATTCTACAAACTAGCTCCTCTGCTCTTCTCGGTTTTTCGGGAGCGTTATTATTAAAACAACTCGGTTTGTATGGAGTTTTAGGAATTACGATTTTGTTTTTATCTTTATGGATTACTATTCCACTTCTCATTTCTTTTAAACGATTCCAAAAAAGAAATTTTTGAAATTTGATTTATATCAATTGAGTTATTTGTATGCTCTTGATTTAGATCATTGAAAAACAAAGAGGAGCCTTGTAGAATGATATTCAATCACCATGAAACGTTGGTTACAAATAGCCTCGGTTTTGATCCTACTTCCATTTATAGGCAAAATCCTATTTTTGGAAACTGGATTACTTGCCCAGTCTATGTACCGACTTTCAATGGTTTGTCATTGCAACCATGGCTCCAAAAATGAAATCCATAAAGAAGAGGATTCACCTAATTCCAAACGAATCGTTTGCCATCTAACAAAAGACTCTGGTTCTCATGTATGTTCCTGTGCGAAAAAAAAATCAGCAACGAAAGTTCTCCAATCACAATCCATGAACCCAAGTTTCGCAACAGATACAAAATTTAATCCACACATCACTTATGATGTTGTCATCATTGCATTCCAAGCAGGTGCCCACCTACAGAACGGATTCGCACACTTACCTTACAAACCGCCAAAACAACTCCATTCCTAAAATTTAGAGAATGAATCAGTTCCTTTTAAAGGGAAAATTTGAAAATCAATTAGGCTAACGAATCTGAAAAGTTTAGTCCTTGGAATCTATAAAAAGGTAATTTTATGTTTAAAAATTTATTATCCATCTCTCTCGTATGTTTGGTTCTATCACAATGTAGTTTAGCAAAAAATACAGAAGCAAACAACACTTCCAATTTACTTTCGCTTCTTGTAGCAGCTAATAGCAACCCTGGTTGTTCTATTTCTACTACAGCAGCGATTCCCAGTAATCTCACTCAAGTGGAAAGTAAACCAAGAAGCAAATATACAATCTCTGCTTGTGACGAAGCCGGATTTGCCAATTTAGGTTTAAGTCAAAGTGAAGTAACAAAAGGTGCCACAGGAACCAGCAGTACATCTGTTTTGTTTACAACTAATGATGTGATGCTTGCCACAAACAAAGGCGGAACCAGTATCGAAGTTTCTTTTATAATGAACTCTGCATCAAGCTCACTTGATGTCACTGCCTATGGAACAGGGAGTCCTTTAAGTGGTCCAACTTATCGTTTAATTGCTGGAGCTCAAACTCAGTATAAAAATGCATCCGGTGTGTTTGGCAACACAGGAAAAGGTGGTTCCGTTTCTGCACCAATTCCAACAACAGGAACAACTCAAACTTATTGTTTGGACTTTCAATACACAATGGGAGGTTCACGATTCTTAAATGGTTTTAACAAACCTTGTTCGGAACTCACGGATACAGAAAGAGGATCTATGTCTTATTATCCGATCATGCAAATGATGAACGTTCCTATGTATACAGGCGGGAATCGATTGGGATTTGTATTGAATGGAGTTACCATTACTTCTTTCACAGTTGGTTCTATAGTATCAAATACAGAAATGTAATTTCTCTCTCCAAACACTTGTCATACTGGTGAATTAAGTAGCCAGTATGATTTTTTGGAAAAGGATAACCCAAACAAATGAAACTTAAACACATACTCATTTTATTTCTAATCACCACTCCTCTGATTTCCAAAGAGGTCAAAATTGAGAATGCTTATATCAAATATACATCCTCATCAACTTCTGTTGTTTATCTCACCTTAAATAACGAAACAAACATAGAAAAAAAACTAGTCCAAGCCAAATCAAACATAGCTGACCGAGTCGAGTTATATACGATGTTACCTTCTGATACGGGATTGAAAATGATTCCTGTTTCCGAAATTCCAATTCCCAAAAATGCTATGACACATCTCACTCCAAGAGGATTTCATATCATGCTCTTTGGAATCAAATCTCCTTTAAAACTAAAAGAGTCCATTCCGTTTCGTTTTGTTTTTTCTGATGGATCCGAACTACAAACCAATATCTCGATTGAAACTTTTTCACCAAACAAAGATTCAAACAATAAATCAAATTCATTCAAAAAAGTAGAAACAGGAAATACCAACAATGTTTCACAAAATTCAGATGAAGTCGATATGTCCAACTTCGATCCCAAAGGACAAACTAACGAAGACCATTCGGAACATGATCATTCTAACCATGAGGGACATGAGCACCACAACCGTGCCGACATGTTGGCACCAGCAGGAATTATGAATCCACATATCCACGAAAAAGGAAAGTGGATGATAGATTATCGTTATATGGGAATGAAAATGTGGGGTTTACAATCTGGAAGTACCGGACTCAGTGACCTTGGAACTTTGTATTTTCCTTTTACAGATCCTACTGTCGCTATGCCAACAGGAAGCTTGATAACAGGTTCGCCAATTGGAACCACTATACCCACATTATCATCTAACAAATATAATTACATGTCTGTACCAACAGATATGGTTATGGAAATGAATATGGTGAGTGCCATGACTTCTATTTCTGATAAATGGATGATTATGTTTATGGTTCCTGCAGTAAAAAACAAAATGACGATGTTATCCAGTAACTTTGACAGAGCACCTATGAGTTCTGCCGGAATTGGCGATGTTAGTTTTAGTACTGCCTATCGATTGATCAAAACAGAACATCAGAATTTTTTTACAGGAATGGGAATTTCTCTTCCCACGGGTTCCATTGATGAAAGAGACAATATGCCTATGATGGGAAAACAAAAAGTACCTTACAATATGCAACCTGGAGTTGGAACTTATAGTTTATTACCCCAACTTTCGTATAACGGAAATTATAAGAGAATATCTTGGGGAGCACAATCACAAGCAAACTTACGGATCGGAAAAAATGATAATAACTACAGATTCGGAAATCGATACGAAATTTCTGGATGGTTATCCTTTCTTGTTCATGAAAGTACATCGATCTCCTTTCGTGTAGCAAAGCAAAGGTGGTTGAATCTCCAAGGAATGGACGCAACTCTTGACCCAAAGATGGACCCACAAAATGATCCTTATCGTCAAGGTGGAATGCGAAGTGACCTTTTCATTGGTGTTAACTTTCTTATCACAAGTGGAGTTTTTCAAGGTGCCCGATTTGGTTTTGAATATGGAAAACCCTTCCATCAAAATTTAAACGGTCCCCAACTGGCAACAAAAGAACTCATCAATGTATTTGTTTCCTTTACATTTTAGAAATTGTTTCTGTTCTTTTTGGGCGCACATCTCCGGCTCGTCGCTACAATCTTTCCTTTCAGGAAAGGATTTCCGCTTTGATCCGGGGCGCAAGGTTACAAAAAATTCTCTATTGACGAATCAAGTATATCTTTAAAAAAATTAGATAGATTTCTATTTTAATCTAAGGACGCACTTTTTTATCATATGGAAAATCCAAACCTAATCATTCGTACTGCAAAACCAACAGATGTAGAAACCATTGTTCCTCTCATTTATTCTTCAGGACCCAAAGCATGGACTTATGTTTTTGGGGAAGGGAAAAAAACTCCTTTTGATTTTTTAAACTCATCTTATGTAAAAAGAGGAAACACCGTATCGTATACCAATCATTATGTGGCTGAACTGAATGGCAAAGTAGTTGGTTCTATTTTATCTTATACTCAACCTAGTTTTCTGGCACTGACAGCGGTGACAGCCATTCGGATCCTTTCCGTATACAAATGGAATGCACTAAAAGTAATGGCAAAGGGACTCAAAACAGAAACCATCATCCAACCACCAAAATCTGGATGTTTGTACTTGGGTCATATTGCTGTTTCAGAAACAGAAAGAAACAAAGGAATTGCAAAAAAACTAATCGAGTACATGACCACGAAGAATAAAAAATATAAAACCATTTCTTTGGACGTTTCCGCAGAAAACAAACCTGCTATTTCCCTTTATCAAAACTTAGGTTTTGAAATCAAAGAAACAAGACATCCATTGGGTTGGGAAGGCATCATTCCCTCTCATCACTATATGGAAAAACAAATTTAATTTATTTTTCACATGAATAAGATTGATTCAAAGGCTAAAAGCCAATTGGAATCTCTTGGTTACCATTTGTTTCCCAATTATATTCCGATAGATCAGATTGGAATATTAAAAGAGATCCTCTTCCGTTCCAATGCCGAATGGTCCAAGGAACTGAATCATTCGAAAAATGTAAATAGTGCTTATCTTACTTCCACAAAATTCACAAAAGAAAAAAAGGATCGAAAAACCCTTTTTCAATTTATTGGATCGGATGCTTTACTAGAAATTGGTAAGATTGTTTTCGATGGCCCAATGTATTTTCTTAATACTCAGATCTTTTTTAATCCGGAAGATACGAACAAACTTCCCTATTGGCATAGGGACATCCAATACATGGGCATTCCCGAAGAAAAACAATTCGAAAGAATTCAAAAAGATTTTGTTTGGCACTTTCGAATTCCCTTAGAAAAAGATCCTGGCATTTGGTTGGTTCCGGGATCTCACAAACGTTGGGACACTGAAGAAGAAAGAAAGATTCGTTTGGAATTAGATGGAAAAAAGAATCACGAAGATATTAGCAATCAATTTCTAATCCCTCACAATCCAGGAGATTTATTGGTGTTTTCTGCTCATCTAATCCACAAAGGAAATTACAATTCAAACCGATTTTCATTTGATATCATATACACAAATTTTCCTGAAAGAAAAGAAACAGCCGACCACTGGAACCATTTCCCAAACAATGATGAATTCCAGAACCAACAGACAGAATCCATCTTTCAGTTGATTTAGACTTTTTTTCGATCATAAACTTTTCCCTGCGCCAGCGATTGTAGCGGAAATCCTTTCCCAATGAAATCCATTTTCATTTGCAAAAACAAATTGGGAAAGATTGGAGCGAAAAGCGCGGTCGGTTTCAGAATGAGATTCTAACACGAAATATATTCGAGGCGCCCCAGCCCAAACCAAAGTAAAGTAAAGTAAAGTAAAGTAAAGTAAAGTAAAAGAAACACAATGTTCTTCTTTTCTTAAATCAAAATTTTTTAAAAGTTAAGATTTTGAATTTATCTATTTGACTATCTATTTTCGATATCGTAATATGATTTTGAATGCGAATTAATGAATTTTTCTCCAGTTTTATTAAAATTCATATTTTGCATCATTGTGAAAAAGAAGAAATTTATGGTGTTTGGATGATGGAAGAACTAAAAGAACATGGATATAAAATCAGTCCAGGTTCTCTGTATCCGATGCTAAAAAATTTAGAAGAAAAAGGGCTTATCCGTTCTCGAGTTGAACAAATTGGAAAAGTAAAACGTAAATTTTATCGCATCACATCAAAAGGAAAAAAAGAACTGTTCGCCGCAAAAGCAAAATTAAAGGAATTAATTGGTGAAATACTGAGTAAATAATACATTTCAATGAACAAAAAGAAGTTTTAAAAAGAGGAACCAACATTGAAAAAATATTTTGAAGTTTTTTTTACTGCACTCAAACTCGGCTGTACTTCGTTTGGTGGTCCAATCGCGCACTTAAGTTATTTTCATGATGAGTATGTAACTAAAAAAAAATGGATGAGCGCACTTGCGTATGCAGACTTGGTTGCCCTTTGCCAGTTTTTACCTGGTCCTGCCAGTAGCCAAGTGGGCATGGCCATTGGACTTTCCCGAGCTGGGATTTTCGGTGCAATCCTTTCCTGGATTGGTTTTACTTTACCATCAGCCATCATTCTGATTCTCTTTGGACTCGGTGTATCAACATTGGAAGTCACAAATCACAACCACTGGCTTCATGGATTAAAAGTGGTTGCTGTAGCTGTGGTCGCACAAGCAATCCTTGGCATGGGAAAAAAACTTTGTCCCGATAAAGAACGAATCACTATCGCTCTCATAACAAGCGTTATCCTTCTTTTTTTTAGTTTTGCTTTTTTGCAAATATTGATTCTAATTTTTTTTGGAATTATTGGGATTTTTTTTCTTAAATCTTCTTCTGACCTTCCACATGAACCTTTACATAAAGGAAATAAAAACTTAGGATATTTATTTTTAATCCTATTTTTTGTATTACTACTCATTCTACCTTTATTAAGAGAAATATATTCAAACCAAACAATCAAACTATTTGATAGTTTTTATCGAGCCGGTGCACTCGTGTTTGGAGGCGGCCATGTTGTACTACCACTTTTGCAATCAGAAGTTGTTCCTTCTGGTTGGGTAAGTAATGATTTGTTCCTTGCAGGTTATGGTATTTCCAACGCAATTCCCGGTCCACTGTTTGCTTTTAGTGGTTATTTGGGAGCTGTGTCCAATCTAGAACCAAACGCATGGGAAGGAGCGATCATTTGTTTGGTGGCAGCTTTCCTACCGTCTTTTCTTTTGGTAGTTGGGATTTTGCCATTCTGGGAAAAACTCCGAAACAACCCAAACATTCGTAAATCCATGTTAGGAATCAATGCGTCCGTTGTTGGGATACTACTCGCCGCCCTTTATCAGCCTGTCTGGACAAGTGCCATTCTCTCCCCAAAAGATTTTGCTCTTGCCATCTCCGGTTTTTTGTTTTTGGAATATTGGAAAACTCCTTCTTGGGTCGTAGTAATTGCTACAGTCCTAATTAGTTTTTTTATTTATTAGAAAAAGAAATAGAACATGAAGTATAAAAAATTGATTTAAATTAGTCATTGATTTCTCGGATCAATCAAAAATATCTTTCTCTATGAAAGATTTTTTCTTGAGAAACAATGCTTATCATATTTGGGCCACAAATCTTTTGTACGATTCGATCGATACTTTATCGGAAGAAGATTACAAAAAAGATATTGGTTTATTTTTTAACTCCATACATGGAACACTCAATCACTTGTTACTTGTGGAAAAGGTATGGTATTCACGACTCATCAGAGAAGTCTACGTCCCTTCGTCTTTAGCTGAAGAACTTGAACCCGACCGTCAAACATTAAAAAGCCGAATGATTCAAAGTTTAGAACGATGGGATTCTTTCCTCGCAGACCTTGACAATTCAATTTGGGAAACTATTTTTCGTTATAAGACAATGAGAGGGTTTGAAACCGAGCTTATTTTTTGTGATGTGGTACAACACAATTTTAACCACAGAACCCATCACCGGGGACAAATCACTGCCGCTATCACCCAGCTAGGTGGTAAATCTCCAGAAATTGATTATGTTTATTACTTACAAACCAAAGGAAAATAGTATGTGGAATCCTTCCCAAAAAACAAGAACCTTAACAAGCAGAATCTTAATCGGTTTATTTTCAATGACAATGATCTTTCATATCTTGGCTCTTTTACAAGTGATTCCATTCCAATACCTTTGGGGAGGCAGACTCAGCAGTGTAGAGGAGATGTATGTGATGGAATCGGTTTCTCTTCTAGTAAACGCCTTCTTTTTATGGTCAAGTTTTCAGTATACACGTTACTTAAACCAAGGTTTGGTGCCTATTTGGATCAGAATTGTTTTTGGATTCATTGGAACTATTTTTTTACTTAACACAATAGGGAATCTAGTTGCCGTCACCGATTTAGAAACTTTACTGGCAACACCGGTCACAGCAATTTTATCGGTAATATGTTTCTCATTGGTACCAAAATATGAAAATAAGACAAGCGAACTATAAAGACATTTCTAAAATTACCCCTGTATTCGACGAATACAGACAATTCTATGGACAACCAACTAACATAATAGGCGCAAATCGATTTTTGCAAGATAGAATGGAACATGCACAATCCATTATATTTCTAGCAGAAGATCCAAACAGTGGCGAAATCGCTGGATTTACACAACTATATCCAGTATTCTCTTCCATTTCTATGCAAAGATCCTATATCTTAAATGACCTTTTTGTAAAAAATAAATTTCGTAAACAAGGAATCGCCAAACAATTGATTGCGGAAGCCAAATCCTTTACCAAATCAAATTCTGGTAAAGGATTAGAACTTTCCACTTCTACCCATAACAAAGAAGCTCGTGCTTTGTATGCAAAGGAAGGTTTTGAACAAGAAACAGAATTTTTAACTTATTTCTGGAAGTCTGTTTAAATTTATTAGGAGCTCGCCACCATGTACATTCCCGAACATTTTCAAATGGAAACCGAATTCATTTATCAATCTATCGAAGAAAACCCTTTTTCGGTATTAGTATCTGAATCAGAAAATGGGATGGTGGCGACACATTTGCCTCTGCTTCTTTCTAAGGACAAACAAACATTAGTTGGACATTTTGCAAAACCGAATCCACAAAAGGAGAGTGTAGGAAAAGAAGTCCTTTGTATTTTTTCTGGTCCACATTGTTATATATCGCCTTCTTGGTATGAAACCGAAAGGGCAGTTCCAACATGGAATTTCACGGCTGTCCATGTTAAAGGAATTCTAAAAATTGTAGAAGATTCAAAAAAAATCCATGAAGGTTTGGTTACTCTTGTCAAACGTTTCGAATCAAAAGATTCTAAATACCGAATTGAATCTGTAGATATCAATTACATCGAAGGATTAAAAAAAGGAATTATTCCTTTTGAAATTCAAATTACTCACATTGAAGGCAAACAAAAACTCAGCCAAAATCATTCGGTGGAACGTCGGAATTTGGTGATATCAAATTTAGATTCGAAGTCCGGAGAAAATGAAAAAGCGATTGCATCTTTAATGAGAAAAAACCTAATTCAATAATCTTACAGTCCAAACATTGTAATTTATCTCGTCATTTTCTATTGTTGTTTTAATTTAGAAATTTAGATTACGAATTTAACCTTGAAACTAGAACTAAATGTAAGAGTCACACCGGAAATTGCATCAAATCCAGACCATTTGTTGCAGTTTGTATCCAAACAAAACAAAATTCCAAAGTCCGATATCAAACATATTGAATGTACTTCTCGTTCAATTGATGCCAGACAAAAAAATGTAGTTTTCCAATTACGATTGGAAGTTTATATCAATGAAAATTTCATTCCGCTCGAATATCCAGTTCCGCATTTTCGCAATGTAAGTTTAGCAGAACCAGTTATTATCATTGGTGCAGGACCGGCTGGACTCTTTGCCGCCTTACGTGTATTAGAGTTAGGAAAAAAACCAATCATCTTAGAACGTGGGAAAAATGTCAAAGAACGAGTGGAAGATCTGCGAGGAATCAATGTTCACCACATTGTCAACGAAGATTCCAATTATTGTTTTGGGGAAGGTGGGGCCGGAACCTATTCCGATGGAAAACTCTATACTAGATCCAAAAAACGTGGAAACATTCGAAAAGTTCTAGAATATCTTGTAACTTTTGGTGCAACAAAACAAATATTAGTTGATGCTCATCCTCATATCGGGACTAACAAACTCCCACGTATTATTCAAAACATCAGAGAGTGCATTCTTGCAGCTGGTGGAGAAATTCATTTTAAAACAAGGATTACAGATTTAATTCTCTCAGGAAATTCTATTACCGGAGTAAAGTCTAACTCTGGAGAAAAGTGGATGGCAAAAAACGTCATCATTGCCACTGGCCATTCTGGTAGAGAGATGTTCCAACTTCTTTATGAAAAAGGAATACAAATCCAAACAAAACCTCTAGCGATTGGAGTAAGGGTAGAACATCCGCAAAGTTTAATTGATTCCATCCAATACCATTGTGATATCAAAAATCCTCTTCTCCCTGCGTCCGAGTATTCTCTTGTCAAACAAATCAATGGAAGAGGTGTTTACAGTTTTTGTATGTGTCCCGGTGGTGTGATTGCCCCTTGCGCCACAAAACCGGGGGAAGTAGTCACCAATGGTTGGTCAAGTGCCGAACGTTCTCGTCCTACTGCAAATTCTGGAATCGTCGTAGAACTTCGATTTGATGATTTCAAACCATTTGAATCCTATGGAGTTTTTTCAGCACTGCAGTACCAAGCTTCAATCGAACAAAA
Organism: Leptospira meyeri; assembly: GCF_004368965.1. Taxonomy (NCBI): domain Bacteria; kingdom Pseudomonadati; phylum Spirochaetota; class Leptospiria; order Leptospirales; family Leptospiraceae; genus Leptospira; species Leptospira meyeri. The sequence continues at coordinate 1,968,894 of NZ_SORO01000001.1, forward strand.
AGCCTTTGTTATGAATGGAGGAACGCAAAAAGCACCTGCCCAAAGAATGGTTGATTTTACCAAAAACAAAATTTCAAACGATCTTCCCAAAACTTCTTATACACCGGGACTTGTTTCTGTATCATTGTCAGAATTACTTCCTCCACTCATTGCCGATTCCTTAAAAAAAGGATTTCAAGAATTTGAATCATCAATGAAAGGATACTTCACAAATGAAGCAATTATCCATGCGCCAGAAACACGTACATCATCTCCCATTCAGGTTCCAAGAAATCAAGAAACATTAGAACACATTCAAATCAAAGGATTGTTTCCTTGTGGTGAAGGTGCAGGATATGCGGGCGGAATTGTCTCAGCTGCCATTGATGGGATGAAATGTGCGGAAGCTGCAATTACCGGTAGTTTTACAAAATAAAATGAATTTTTTACGACATCACCTGCCTTCGTTGGTTGTATGGTCGCTAGTATTCTATTTTTTATCAGAAAGATCCATCTTTCGCTACCAACATATGGGTGCGGGTGTGGATATCGGGCTTTTTGAAAATTTATTCTATAATATAGTTCATCACTCTAAGGCCATTACCTCTCTAGGTATTGATGGTAAAATCCACCATTATTTTGCCGACCATATTAATTGGTACATTTACCCCTTATCTCTGTTATACTATTATTTTCCATTTATTGAAAGTTTACTTATATTCCAAGCCTTTGTTTTGAGTATTCCGATTTTAATCTTTCCCTTTTTTAAGAGAGAAACTTCATATGGGTGGTCTTTTCCTTTGTTATATGCCTTATTCCTTCCGATTTATTGGATTCAAATTTTTGACTTCCATCCCGAAGTGATATGGATACCTCTCTTCTTTCTATTTTACTATTTCTGGAAACAAAAATCAAAATATTGGGTTCTTTTTTTTGTATTGAGTCTGCTCGCAAAAGAAGAATGCGCATTGGTTTGGATTGTATTTGCATTAACTGAATGGCACTCGAATCAAAAACAAAGTATAGGAATTGGGATTATCGCCTTTTCCTATTTTGTTATTTCTATCATTCTACTAAGTGGAATACAGAATTCTGCAACATACAATCCAATGCCTGCTCATTGGGAACGTTACCAAAATCCAATTTTAGCGATACAAAATTTACATTTGTTTCCGTATCTATTTTTATTCTTAAACATACCGTTTTTATTTTTACAATTCAAAAACAAACTCATCCTTTGTTTGTTACCTTACCTATTGTATTCTCTCACCTCATCATATGAAGTAAACAAAACTCCATTCACCCATCATAGTTTTATTGCGATTCCCATTATTTTCATTAGCTTTATGGAAAGTGTAGAGACCATTCATACGATAAACAAACGATTATTTGTTTACACATCTTTAATTGTTTCGATTTTCCTATTTCTTTTCTTCGGACCATTGACGAAGTCCTATTCATATAGAAAGGAATATATGAACCAAGAAAATTCAGGAAAATCTTACAAAACTCTACGTGGTTTATTAATAGACAAGACAGTTGTTTCCAACGTACCACATTACCTTTCAAACCGAACGATCGTTACATTATTTTTGCCAAACCAAAAACCTTCAGCAGAATATTTTGTATTGTATCGTTTCCCTGCCGATCCTCAAATCTTCCAAACCCCTTCTGGATACGAATGGAAAGAATCCATTGAGGACAGCATACAAATCTTTAAACGTAAGGAAAATTGATTGATTCATCTGACAAAACAATTAATCTGAATACCTGAAAAATGAAATCCATCGTTTACTTTATCATATTCTTTTTATTCATTCATTGTTCCGTTGACTTACGGCAGGTCCCACCCCCATCACCAAATGGAAACACAAATCGACCACAAACTAACCTACCTTTGGTAATTGGAAAGTTTGAAATCCTTTCAGCTGATCGAGGAGTGTATACTGATGCTTGGAGAATGGCATTTAAAGGCCACTTATCCTCGTCTGGAATTTTTCAAAATGTAGTTACTGACTTAGATTCTAAAACCATGTCCGAATTTTATACGATCGATGTGGAAATGAAATCCAACTTCCAAGACAAATACCATTGGTTATATAGTTGGCCTGTTTTGTGGCCTCTTACAGGAATATGGCCCATCCAATATCGAGAAGGTGAATATACTGTAGAATTCAAATACAAATTATATAAAAACAAATCTATAATCAAAGAAGAAACTATTACCAAAAATGGGAATACTTCTCAATTCTTATATGGACTCTATAAAGTAAGAAACTTTCATCGTATGATTGAAGAAACAAACTTAGAAGCTGTTAGAACATGTATCCAAAATTTATCCGAATCATTATAGTTTTAAATCTTATCAGCTTTGTAGGATGCGTTAGTATTCCATTCAATCCTGCAAATCATACTGAAGATTGTTTAGCTTATTATTATCAAACCAAACGACAAGTCACAGAAGTATTCGATGAAAATACTTTGACTCTCGGTTTGGTTGTCACCTTATCCCTACTCAGCTCAGCATTTTCTCCTATTTTCCTTCTACCAATATTGAGTACACCTTATATTCATTATAAAAACAAAGTAAAATCCGATGAAATACTTACTCAGTGGAAAACAGAAAGGTGCGGAATTAGAACAATGAACTTAGAAAATTATAAACCTCGCCCAACGGATCTCTAAAAATTTAAAAATTTCATAGTGTCACCCAGAAGAAGACCAATTTGTAATCTAAGTTGGATTAAATCATAACGATTTTGGATTTCATTACGCATAACATCTCTTAAACGTCTATCGACCGTTTGTAATTCGATGATAGAAGCTGATCCAGTTTTGTATGCCTTTTCCATAATCTGATAATTTTCTTCCGCAATCCGTTTACTTTCACGGGAAATATCATATAACTCAACTAGATTGTTATGTTGTTGTATTAACTCAAAGAGATATAGACCAGTATTTTCTTTTAAAAATTGCGACTGAGATTTTGCTAACTTGATTTCAACTTTGGATTTATCAAATTCATTTTTTGATAACCAGCGATTGAATAAAGGAAATCTAAAACCAAAATTTCCTCCAACATTAAAATCCGCATCCGAAGATCTTGCATAGCGACTAAAGTCATTGCGGCTATAATCGTAAACTTCCATGGAGTTGGCCCATGTTCCACTCAAACCTGAAAAGGATTCACGACTGGATTGATTGTAAACGTTTACAAAAAAATCAGGGATCCACAGTTCATTGAACCTAACCAATTTTTGTATCTCTAAAATTTTTACCTGGTTAATCGTTAGAATAATATCAAAGTTCAATTCAGAAAGATTCTTCTCGTATTCAGAAAGAGTTGCTTCCAAGGGTAGAATTTTATATTCACGTTCAGGGATTTGTTTTAGAGCAACGTCTTTTAATAAAAATTTCCTTCTAAATATGGACTGACTTTTTTGTTGGTCTAATCTAGATTTAATGGCATTGTATTTGTAAAAGAAATAATCAACCTTAGAATTTTGGGTTACCAAATAAGATTCTATACCTTGTTTGTAGAGTTTTTGAACCGTTTGAAATTGTTTGTCCGCATCCGATTCATTGGAAAAATCATAATTATAAAAAGCTAATAGCTTTAAGGTCTCAGCATATTGGAAAGCCTGATCGAATAGTTCTTTTTGGTATAAGGCACGATATTCCAGTAAGAGACGTTCATATTCTAATTCCAAGATCATGTTGGTTAAAACCGTATTTCCTTGGTCCTGAAAATTCCAATTTAGATTTAGCGAAGTGCTCCAACCTTTTCGATTGTATCCATCCCCTCTTAAAGCTTCATAAAAAGGAGAATGCTCCAGATTAACAGAAGGTAAATAACGTAAATTTTTTGAATCTATATCTACTTTTTTACGTTCAATTTCCATTTCCTTTAATTTCAATTCATAAGACTTTTCGCCCACTAACTTTGGTAAGTCATAAAAGTCTACCGCCTCGGACCATACACAAATCCCAGGAGTAATGAAAAGAAAAAATAAAAAGATATGTCGATTAAAAAGAAACACTATTTGAATTATCGGATAGCTTCCTGTTTGGAATGAAGTAATTGATAAATTCCACTCTTAGAAAGTAACTCTTTGTGTGTTCCTTTTCCTTCTAATTTTCCACGTTCTAAGACAAAAATTTGGTCATAATTACGGATTGTATCCAGTCGATGGGCGACGGTAATGATGGTAGAATCGGTGAACACGGAATTAATATGAGACAGAATTCTACCTTCCGTTTCTTTATCCAAAGAAGCGGTTGGTTCATCCAATAATAATAAACTTGGTTTTTGTAAAAACAATCGAGCAAGCGAAACTCTTTGTTTTTGACCGCCGGAAAAGATAAAACCACGTTCCGAGATTTCTGTATCATAACCAAGCGGTAGTTTCACGATATCATCATGAATGCAAGCAAGTTTCGCTGCTTCCACGACTTCACTGAGAGTTGCCTCTGGTTTAGTAATTGAAATATTTTCCCGGACAGTACCTGCAATCATAGGATTTTCTTGAAATAAAACACCAATTTTTGTACGTAAACTAGGTAACCAAATTTCATCCAAAGAAACATCATCAATGATAATCTCACCTTCCTGAGGTTTGTATAATCCAAGAATCAATTTTAAAATAGTAGATTTGCCACTACCACTCCTTCCGACAAAGGCTATTTTTTTACCAGACTGAATTTTGATTTTTAAATTTCGAATTCCAGATTCGGGTTTTAGAGTATCGTATGAAAAACTCAAATTATTGAACTCGATATTACCTTTCACTTCTGGTAAATCAACTTTGAACAGATTATCGCGATCTGTAATTTCACTATCTAATGATTCAAAACTTCGCAGCCTATTCCATGATACGTTTGCTTTCTGAAATTTCAAAAAATCACTGTATAAGGAGACAAGAGGATTTCGAATGTAGGTAACAAGTCCAATGATGGCATAAAGAGTACCCAATGTCATTTGATCATTCAGTATTAGAATACTGCCAACTAACATTACAATGACTATGGTTATTTGTTTAAAAAATTCGGTATTTGTAAAAAGTAAGTTAGAGTAAAACAATTTTTTACCCTCTGAATTTAATTGAGTTGTAAGTCTCTTTTCAAAGTCCCAGCGATGCGAATAGGTTGCGCCCAAATTTTTAATTGTCTCAAAGCCATTGATTGTCTCTATAAAGTAACTTAAAGTTTCAGATTTTTTTAATGATTCTTTTTTAGTTTCTTCAATGACTTTCGGAGTCAACGTACGAAGAATTAACATCTCGGGTAAAATCAAAAATCCAATGATGATCAGTAACACCGGAGAAAGAAAAAGAAATATAATAAACACAAGTGAGCTAAAAACCAAATCAAAAAATTTCATCGCTCCTTGGTCTGAAAAAAATAAAATTACCGATTCAATTTCTTCCCAACGATTTAAAATTTCTCCTTTTCGATTTCTTTCAAAAAAAGATATGGGTAACGAAATTAACTTAACCAAAAATCGTATTGCAATTGTTTGGTTAACACGATTACTAGTAAAAAAAATGACGTTTGATCTAAAATACGCAAGAAACGACTGAGAAAAACTTAGTACAACAACAGCGATAATTACAGGAAAAAAAAACTCTTTATTTTCTTGTAACAAAACTGCATCTATCAAATACAAGTTGACTAGGGGGATAAAAACTTCTAAACCCTTAATTACAAAACTAGCAACAATTCCTGCTTTTAAATATTTTATTGCTGGCAAAAAATATTCTACTAAGCCAGAAAAAAATTTATTCTTCCATTCCCACTTTTGCTCTGGTTTTTGTTTAGGATTAAAATAGATAACTACATTTGAAGACTTCTGTTCCCATTCTTCCCTTGAAAGATTTACTTCTCCAAACTCAGGGTCTAGAATTTGAACTCTTTTTTTCTCAATCGACTTTACGATAACATATCTAGAATTTTCTATAAATCCAATCGTAGGAATATTCGTTAATTCTAATTCATGTTCTTTCCAATTTACAAAATAACAATCACCCTTCTCTTCCCCAAAACTACTTTTCCAATGGTTCGGTCTGATATCAGGGTCAAAGTCAGGAAATGTCGGATCCGCATCGTAATCTGCAAATGAAAAACCCCAATACCGGAAAATCATTTTTCGACATGCATCTCCTGATTGTGACTTTCCATCTTGTAATATAAAAGGAAAACTGATTTGGTTTCTGAGTGGTGGAGAAAATTTTAACTTTGGCAAAAAATGAAATTTATCTTCTTCATAAATGTTTGAAGTTTCGAAAATATCCTCTTCCGAACCATCACCTAAATTCAGTTTTCTTTCGCTCATAATGGAGCGAATTGTAATTAATAAACTTTCCGATTTTTTGAAAAATTGGTTCGCATCCTTTGAAGAAAGTTCATAAACAAAACTATCTTCTACAGCAGTAACGGTTGCATTTCGCGCTTTTTTTTCTAAAACCCCCATTTCGCCTAAAACAGAACCTGCTTCGACAAATGAAAAATAATCTTTCTGCCAAGTGGATTTTGTGACTTTGAATCGACCAGATCGAATGAAAAACAAGGAAGAACTTTTACTTCCCTCTTTGATTAAAATTTGTCCAGAACTAACTTTTCGTTTAATAAGTACTTTGGCCAAATCTTGAATCTCAAGATTAGACAATTTTCTAAAATATGGATGAATTCTTAGTTCATCTCGAAGTTGAATATTTTCTTTATACTCGTTCCATAATAGTTTTCTTTTTTTATCGGAATCAATAAATCTTAAAAACTGACCTGGGGATAATGCTCTTACCTTTGAATTTTCTTCGGTTTGAAAAAGTTGTTTTTTCAGTGAATCAGAAGAGAATTCTGCAACGCCATAAAAGGAACCTTCCGTTAAGGTTTTTATCAAAAGTTCCTTTTCATTAATTTTTAATTTAACCTGAATCCTTCCTGTTTCAACAATGATCAGAGGAGTTGGTTCATATTCACTTCCTCCTACTCGATCATTTGCAACAAGTGACCTAAATTCAAATAATCCAAGAAACTTTTTAAAATCTTCCGTCGGTAGTTTGGATAAAAACTCATCCTCAGCAACTAACGTAGAAATTTCTTTTATATTTTTCTTCAAAATTAATTCCTAGGATCCGCATAACGAAATAAAATTTGATAAATACTTTTCCTATCAATGACAATGTCTGCCACTACTTTCAATCCAGGGAATAATTGAAATTCTTTACCATCTTGATTCAAGTCTTGCGTTCCAAGAATTAACACTACAGAAAATGAATCCTTTTCTTTTGTATTAGGAATAATTTGAGAAACAGTACCTTCCACTACACCAAAATCATTTTGATGAAATGCTTTAACTTTAATAATTGATGATAACCCAATACGAACTGCTCCAATATCTTTACTACTAACTTCAACAATTGCTTCTAATGGCTGACCTTCTTCCATCAAAGAAGCTACAGTTTGTCCTCTTATTATATTCTGTCCGACGTTATTTACTGAGAGTTCGCCAATGATTCCAGAAAAAGGCATCCGAATGATTGCGTTAGCTACTCTTTCTCTTTTTAACTTTGTATCCCCTCTAAGACTGGAAATGATATTTTCTTCTCTTTGGATTTCATCTTTTAAATTTCCGAATTCTTCATTAAACTCCAATAAACTTTGATCATAAATAAATTTAGCTCCAACACCATTTTGAAAATCCATGTGAGCTTTTTTTAAGCTGACAAATTTATTTAATACTCCACCTGATAAGGCAGATCCAGAGTTGTTTTCCAAATTATAGGCCAAGTTTTTTAAAATTTTCTCGGCTTCGCGTTTATTACGCACCAACCTTTGTAACTTCTTCTCCTCATAATCTAAGTTATTGGCATCTTTCGATAATTCAATTTGTTGTTCAGAGAATTCTAACTCCATAATGGGATCTCCTTTTTTAAGAAAATCCCCTGATTTTACGTATAGATTTGTAAGCGTTCCCGTTTCTAATGCCTCAACTACATGGTAGTTTCCCTTTGGTCGAATCGACCCAGTTGCTTGCACAACAACATCGACTTTTCCAAAAACTAAAAAAAGAACGAAACATATAAAAAAAATGGTGATAAGGTAAATTCCTTTGCGTTCCCAATTTGGTGCAGGGTGTTTTAATAACTCATCATAATAGGATGCAGAATGTCTTGATTCCCAATTGGAATCTGTTTCTTTTATGTTTTTGAATTTTTTAAACATCATTCTCCCCTTCGCTTAATGTTGGGAATAAATGATAATAATATCCTTTTGTAGTAATCAACTCTGCATGAGTTCCCATCTCAACAATATGACCTTCATCTAACACTATAATTTTATCAGCACTTACGGTACTATGGAGTCTATGTGAGATTTGAATGACTGTTCTATCCTGGAATACGGTTTCCCATTGTGATTGGATATGTGATTCTGTTTCAGAATCTAAAGCAGAAGTAGGTTCATCCAAAAATAAAATACTTGGATTTGTTACAAGTGCCCTTGCAATTGCCAATCGCTGCCTTTGCCCACCGGAAAGTCCAATTCCAGATTCTCCAATTTTTGTTTCGTATAACATTGGAAATCTATCTACAAATTGATCTACGGAAGCTAACTTTGCACCAGCGAGTAATGATTCTTTATTTAAAGATGGGTTCTTCTTGGATAAATTTTCTGCAATCGTACCAGAGAATAATATTGGATTTTGTTCGACTGCACCAAATTGAATTCTTACTTCTTCTGGATCTAGGGTAGAGAGATCAAAAGAATCAACAAAAACCTTTCCTTTCGTGGGAGAAAGTGTGCCCATCATAATTCGCATTAATGTTGATTTCCCACAACCGCTCCTTCCTACGATTGCAACTTTTTCGCCCGCTTCAATTTCCAAATTAATATCAGAAAGTATATTTGGACTTGTTTCCGAATAACGAAAACTAATATGATCTAAAGTAATTTTTCCTGTCAATCTTGGCAGTTCACCAAACGGACGTTGACTGATGATTTCTCCAGGTAACGAATAAATTTCTGTAAGGCGCATTCTTGACTCTCTAAGTTCGCTTAAATCCTCATACACATGACAAAGCCGAACAATAGGCTCCATAAGAAGAGAATACAAAACTAAAAAAGCTAAAAAACTTCCCAGAGAAAGTGTTTCATCTAACACATCACTCACACCAAAGGCAATCACGGAAATTAAACCGATTTGTTCAAAGAACTTACTCATCAATTCTAAAATATGGACTCGTTTACCAACTCGTAAATTTGTTAAAATGGTCCTTGCAATTTCATTGAGCCCCTTAGAAAGATAACGACTTTCCATAGCAGCTGCCTTAATCAATGGCATCCCAGAAAATAAGGAAAGAAAAAAGGAAGTTGTTTTCTTTTTGGATTCGAAACTATGTTGTTGTAATTTTTTAATTTTTGCACTCGAACGAACTACAAATAAGGAATAAATAATTAAAAAGAAAAGACCAACCAAAGTAAGACTAATATCCAAACGAAATAAAATAAAAAGATAAATTGGTAATGTTACCAAATCCAATATAAGAAATAATCCTGATCTTTGGGTAATCTCGAGTATTCTTTGATTTTCTTTTAGCCTTTGTGTAAAGTCTCCAGTTTCAAATTTTCTAAATTCCGGCAAGGTTAGATTCAATATATGTTGAAAAAATCTAACAAAATAATTATATTCCAAACTTTGCATCAGGCCAATCGCTATCAAATTGCGAAACAGAGAAAATAATGTTTGGAAAAAAATTGCAAGTGCAACACCAATTACAATGGTAAACAAAAAGTTCCTGTCTGAAAAAACCAATACCTGATCCACTACCTGACGGATCAAATATGGTAATGATAAGGTCAATAAAGCTGAAAAAACAGTCGCTACCAAGATCCAACGAATTTCGCTTTTTTGAGGACTAAACAACAATCGAAGTTCTTTGAAAAAACTAATCAAACTCACATCGGCTGACATAGTTGCAGGTGCAGGCGAAAACTGAAGAACCACCCCATCCCACATATTTAAAAATTGAGAAATAGAAAGTTCATACACTCCTTTGATTGGATGAGAGATAAGAACTGCATCTAAAACTTTATCATATAAATACAAAAGACAAGGAACACTTTCATCATCAGTAATAAAAACAGGATTTTCTAATTCAGAAAGTTGTTCAGTGAATAAGTGTTGCTGTTTTGTTAAGAACCCTAGTTTTTCTAATTCGATTGCTAATTCAAAAATACCGGGCACAATATTTCTGCTTAATTCGTTTTTAATTCTGATTTTCCAATTGGCCGGCAGAGGTTTATCAAAAGTTCTTAATGCCAACTCAGAACAAACCAAACCAGCTAAAGTCAATTGATCCGTTGTAACCTGTTCTATGTAAATTTTTTTAGTAGCTTTTCTAATTTCAAAACGTTTAGAAACAAACGGCCGTATTGTATTTTCTTCTCTTTCTTTTGCTTTGTATGTCGAATAACGTAATAAACGCGATTGAACAATTTCTTCTAACTTGTTTCCTTTTTCAACTCCAATGACTTTACGAAAAACAGATCCAGGAATTTTATATAAATCAGAATCTTCGGAAGCAACAGCACTCGCTAATCGTTTCTGTTGTTTGAAAATAGCAATTTCACCTAAGATATCTCCTGAACGCATAATCGAGATAATTTTCGTGGGATTTTCTGTCCTGATCTGAATTTTTCCTGATCGAACAATGTATGCCGCATCCCCTTCTTCGCCTTCTGCGAAAATAAAATCCCCTTGTTGGACTTTAACTAACTGGATGGACTTAAGAATGAGTTTGATCTCTTCGGGTGATAATTCCTCAAAAAAACTAAGTTTACGTACGTAATGAAATTTTTCTTGTTCTTCTTCCCTGTGTTTTGCTTTCTCAGCAATTTCAGGATGTGACTCAACTAACTTTAAAAAACGAGATGTGGGTAGGAGTAGAACAATCGAAGGTTCTAAAGCATAATAATCATGTTTTGATGGAGTCTTCGTGAGTGTGATTCTTTCTCCTATCGATTCTCCAACTTCAACAAAAGCATATCTTCCTAAACTTAGATCTTCTTTGTTTTGTTTCATTCCAAATCTGCCAGTTAAGACAAAATGGATGTAATCAGGCATTTGGTTGGCTTTGATTAAGTTTTGCCCTAATCGAACAAAACGTACTTCGATAAAAGGGAGTAGATTTTCCCGTTCTACCTCGTCCAGCTCCGCAAGTAAGTAATTACTGCGAAACACAGTGCGGATTTTTTCAAGATTTCGCCTAACTTCCGATTGCATTTAATGATCCGCTACAATGAGGATTTGAGACTTTATGAATTACCATTTCAAAGAGATGTTCAAATCCATGCATTACTACTAACATCGACGAAAATCGACTTAGTCCTAAGCAGATAATGGTTTTTTACTTCCGAGAAGTCTTCGAACCATCCAACGGAAAGGCACAACAGGGGAAAGGCCAGGCGGACAACTCGGAAGTTTTCTAAATTATAAGGTTATGCTTTCGGATTTTCTAATACGATTGCAATCCCTTGGCCACCACCAATACAAAGTGAGGCAACTCCGTATTTTACTCCTCGTCTTTGCATCTCTAATGCCAATGTCAATGTGACACGGTTCCCGGAAGCTCCGAGTGGATGTCCAATCGCAACGGCACCACCATTCACATTGGTAATTTTTGGATCAAGTCCAAGTTCTTTTTGGACTGCCAAGTACTGAGCAGCAAACGCTTCGTTTACTTCGACAAGACCAACATCCTTCAAACTAATTCCTGCTTTTTGTAAAGCAGCAGGGATGGCAACAGCTGGACCAATTCCCATCTTAGCAGGATCACAACCAGCATGTCCCCAAGACTTCACAATGGCCAGTGGTTCTTTCCCCAATTTTTTTGCTTGGGAAGCAGAAGCCACAATCAGTGCTGATGCTCCATCATTGATACCGGATGCGTTTCCAGCAGTGACTGTTCCATCTTTTTTGAAAGCTGGTTTCAATGTTGCTAATTTTGTAGCACCGGCTTTTCCTTTAATGAATTCATCTTTATCAAACACAATTGGATTTTTTCCATTGATAGTGATTGGATGAATTTCCTCTTTTAAGATACCTTTGTTTGTTGCTTCTTCTGCTCGTTCTTGTGAAGTCGCAGCCCAAACATCTTGTTCTTCTCTGGAGATTTTATATTGGTCAGATAAATTTTCTGCTGTCATACCCATCGGAAGTTCAACATAAATATCGGTTAAACCCGTTGCCAATGAATCTTCAAATTCAGAATTTCCATAACGAACACCAAATCTTGCATTACGAACCACATAAGGTGCGTTACTCATAGACTCAACACCGCCAGCTAAAACTGTATGCGCCTCACCTAACATAATTTTTTTGGCCGCTTGGATGACTGCTTCCATTCCAGAACCACAAAGTCTATTGAGCGTGAGAGCTGGGCTCGCAATCGGTACACCTGATTTCAAACCAATGTGTCGCGCTAAATAGATTCCGTCTTTTCCTGTGGGAATAACATTCCCAAAAATACTTTCTTCAATGAGAGAAGGATCGACACCGGTTTTTTGTAGTGCAGCTTTGGAGACTTCCACTCCAAGGTCTACAGCACTCATATCTTTGAGAGTTCCGCCAAAACTACCGAATGCGGATCTGAGTCCGCCCAAAATATAAACTTGTTCCATAGATACCAGGAATGGTCAAATTTAGTCACCTGTCAGCTAAGAATTGAAATTTCACTTGAAAGGGAACCGGAGATGGGTAAACTTCCTGGAATGAATCGAGAACCCATGTTCGGCCTGGAAACCGGCTTTTTATCCAAACAAACCGCAGGTCTGATTCGAGGAATCCTCCAAAAACGTTATTCAATCGGCAACTCGACCGTTCCGTTGTTCTCTTCCCCTTCACAACTTTATCCCGGTTTAGACCTTATCTCAGACAAAGGAAACCAACCTCTCCAAAAACGATTGGTTGTGGGAAGCATTCGTATGGGATATGGCCACCATCGGATGGCTCTTGCTGTTTATTCCCATTCTTTAAAAAAACAAATTCCCACATACTTACATGACCTTCTAGCCATCCAATCCCCAGAAGCCACGGCGATCGCCGACATTGATTCCGGTTATAGTTATTTTTCAAGGCTAAGCGCTGAGATTGGTGGACCAGTAGAATGGCTTTGGGGTGGGCTTATGTCCCAAGGAAATCTTACTTCCCTAGAACTTTCTTGCCAACTAGCAGAACTCTATAAGGGACTCATGAACGGAATTTCAACAGAATCTCCCATTATCACCACATACCCGTTAAATGGTCAAATTGCAGCTGCATCTGGATTTCAAAAAACGATCCATCTCGTTTGTGATAACTTCCCACAATACTATTTATTGGTGCCGAGAGCACTCAACCTAGTCCAATCTCCATCTGCCTATTCTAAGTTTATCCAGATGGGTGTTCCGAAAGAGAACATAGCTGTAGCCGGACATTGGGTATCTGAAGATATTGTAACAAATGCCGTGACTGATAGCGAAAATCGAGTTCGTAGGATTGATGCAAAAAAATGCCGAAGGTTTCTCATCCCCATTGGTGGAGCTGGTGCCCAAAAAGGATATGTATTAGATTTAATACGACTCTCTAAAAAACACCTACAGAACAAAAAAGCAGTATTTTGGATCAATACAGGAGATCATACAAAAGTTTTAAAAGCGTTTGAAGAATTTCTAATTGTTCAAAAAATTTCTTATCTATCGATCAATTCGTGGGAGGATTTGATTCAGTTTATCGGACGTCATCCATTACGTTCCGAGGATCAGGAAAACAATCCACCAGTTGTACTATTTCATTTTCCATCTCATACAGAAGCTTTTTCTGCAACCGACAGACTCATTCGTGTTTCAGATGTCCTTGTCACAAAACCATCAGAACTTGCCTTTTATCCAGTTCCTAAACTTTTCATTCGCAGAGTGGGAGATCATGAAGCGGCCTCAGTGGTTCGCTCCTTAGAACTTGGGGAAGGAACTGTGGAGTGTAGAGAAGCCAGTCACGCAAAAGAACTCATTCATATATTTACCGAATCTGATGATTTGTTACTCCGAATGAACGAGTCTGTGATTAGAAATACTTTGGAAGGAATCTATAACGGAGGCAAGGCGGCTGTTGAAATGGCAACCGCAAGTTAAGTTAGTTTAGGTTGAAAACTTTTTTTCTAGTTCTTGTCTGGTTGATTCCCAAATCGCAGCAATTTTTTTTCCCTCTTCTACTGAGGCGTCAATTTCACCGGTTTTTGCAAAAGCTTCTGCTTTGACCACAACCTCAGAAAGTGCTGCCAAACCAAAATTAGCAGCAACACCTTTGATTTGGTGTAACTCTGCCTGAAGGTCCTTAGGTTCTTTGGAGACCAAAAGACGGCTTAGATTTTCTATCCGAGTTGCCATGTTTTCCAAAAGAGAGGTGATCATCTCTTTTAACCAGGCCCGGTCCTCAGGATCATTCATATCCACTAAAGATTCTATACGCAACCAATCGATCAGCAAGTTACACCACCCTACCAAAAGAAAACAGACGCACAAAAGCGTGTAAATTACATTTTAAAAAATCATTTGCATGCCTTCCGAATCGGTTTTTTTTGTAAAACACTATGAAAATTCACCCCACTGCCATCATCGATCCGAAGGCGGAGCTCCATGAGTCCGTAGAAGTAGGACCGTTTTGTATCATTGAGAAAGATGTCAAAATCGGAGAAGGAACCGTCATTGAATCCCATGTCAAAATCCTGTCAGGAACAAGGATTGGTAAGTTCAATAAACTATCTTCGGGGGGAAGTTACGGCGGATTGCCTCAAGATTTAGCCTTCAAACCAGAAACAAAGACCTATTTGGAAATTGGAGACCACAACCATTTCCGTGAAAATGTCATTTTGCACCGAGGAACTGTAGAAGGAAAAGCTACGACCATTGGAAATCATAACTATCTGATGGGAAATGTCCACCTTGCGCATGATGTGATCGTTGGGGACCATAACATTATGGTTCAAAACACTATGCTTGCAGGCCATGTTGTCATTGGTCATAAAGTTTTTATCTCCGGTTCTGTTGGAGTACACCAATTTGTCCGCGTATCTGATTATGCGATGTTAGCTGGTCTTACAAAGGTAGTGAAAGATGTCCCTCCATATGCAACAGTAGACGGACACCCTGGTGCCGTAGTAAGTTTAAATGTTGTAGGTATGAAACGGGCCGGAATTTCTGCAGATGTTCGTTTGGCAATCAAACGTGTTTACAAAGTAATTTATCACAGTGGCCTTAATACCAAACAAGCTCTTACTGAACTCAAAAAAGATACAAACCCAGCACCTGAAGTTCAAAAAATCATCGAATTCTTTGAGTCCAGCAAACGTGGAGTAGTCGATCACCGTTTCGTTTCTGGTGGATCTGACGAAGAATGAGAGTGCTCGTTACCGGGGGAGCCGGTTACATTGGTAGCCATATTGTTTTAGAGCTAATGGAACTTGGCCATGAGATCCTTGTGGTGGACGATATGGAAAAAGGAAACGAGGCTAATTTGTTTCCTGGAAATGAGTTCATCAAAGGGGAAATTCAAAACCCCGAAATTTTAAAACAGGCATTTGCGAAAAAAATAGATGCAGTGTTTCACTTTGCAGCTTGGAAAGCTGCCGGTGAATCCATGACAGATCCGCTTAAGTACACAATGAACAACTTAAATGGAACTTTCACCTTGTTAGATGCAATGGTAAAATATGGATGCCAGTATTTTGTTTTTTCCTCTTCGGCAGCAGTTTATGGTGCACCAAAATACCTTCCTATCGATGAAAAACATCCGCTGAATCCAGAAAACTACTATGGATATACAAAGTTATGTATCGAAGAGAACTTAGAGTGGTTTGATAAACTAAAAGGTTTAAAATCAGCTAGACTACGATATTTCAATGCAGCTGGTTACGATCCAAAAGGTAGAATCAAAGGAATTGAAAAAACTCCTGCTAATTTGTTACCCATCATCATGGAAGCAGCTTCTGGAATTCGAAACGGTTACGAAATTTTTGGAACCGATTACGAAACTGACGATGGAACTTGTGTTCGTGACTACATCCACGTTTCCGATTTAGCCAAAGCCCATGTTTTGGCACTAAACTATATCATGTCGAAAAATGAAAGTTTAACGGTAAATTTAGGTTCGGAAGCCGGCTATTCAGTTAAAGAAATGGCTGACCTTTCTGAAAAGGTAGTTGGGAAAACAATTTCTCACAAAACAGGCCCTAGACGTGCAGGAGATCCTGCAAAACTTTTAGCATCTTCTGCAAAAGCAAGAGAACTTCTCAATTGGAAACCAGAGCACAGCGATGCGGAAACGCTGCTTTCTAGTATGTGGAATTTGTATAAAAACTTATAAAGAAGGGCTCTGAATTTTTTCACAATCCGGGTTTATGGAACGAACATAATCCAAAGCCCGGTCTCCAAGAACTTCCGCCCCTAAAAAACTTCCAGTCAATTGAATCTCTCCCAAAGAATATCCTTTGATCCATTCTTTTGTTAATTGATTGGAAATAGGAGCATAGGACCAATGCCATTTTTCTTCTTGGTATCCTTTATTGTTTCTTGTCAACAAACTACTGTAAGGTTGACAAAATCCATATTTTGATGCATTTTGTTTTAACCAATCGTAAAGGATTTTTCCTTTTCCCTTTTCTTCAAAATAAGCATTATCTAATGCATTAATATCAAAATCCGTTCCCCAGTGATGACGTGAAGTACCTGGAGCGCTAGAAAATTCTAAAATCAAACCAATGATCTCTTCTTGCGATTTTCCAGTGATCGGAAGACGCATTGCTTTTTTTCCAGTGAACTTTGATTCCCAAATTCCTTTTTGGTGGCTAAAATTGCGAAACGAAGAAACCAAAAGGATATGTTGTTTGTAAGAAACTGGTTTAGAATCTTCGAAATCATTGATCATTTGATGCAGGGCTTTTTTTACATCGGGACGAAGAAAATGTTCTTTTTCATTTTCTTCCAAGATAACCGGCGCTAGCGGGCCAGGTGAATTAAATTTTCCAGTCAGATATGCAGTTTTTTCGATTCCTAAATACAAATCTGTTTTAGAAGGTTTGACAGGTTTTTCTCCGCAGACCAGAAAGAAAGAAACCAACAAAAGGGAAATATACTTAGTTCGAAACATAGTTAAGTTCATTAAAAATTTTAGGATTAATTCGCAAATAAAAATTTGCCTTCATTGAATCTTGTACTCAATTCAGTAAGTTCAGAAGGATCATCCAATGGAAAAGAAGATGCATCTTCTTTGGCTTCATCAAGTAAACTCCGATCCGTTACCAAATCGGCAATTTTAAATTCAGGCAGTCCGCTTTGTTTGACCCCGAGGAGTTCTCCCGGGCCACGGATCGCCAAATCCTTTTCAGCCAAAAAGTATCCGTCATTGGAAGTGACAAGTGCTTCTAAACGATCTCTTCCTTCCTCACTGATAAAATCACCTGTCATTAAAATACAAAAACTTTCGATATCACTTCTTCCTACACGACCACGTAACTGGTGTAATTGCGAAATTCCAAATCGGTCCGCATGTTCCACTACTAAAATGGTGGCATTGGGAACATCGACGCCCACTTCCACCACAGTGGTGGTGACAAGGATTTGGATTTCTCCTGATTTGAATTTTTCCATCACCAATTCTTTTTCTGCACTTTTCATTTTCCCATGTAGCAATCCAATTTTTAAATCAGGAAAAATATTGGTGCGTAAGTTCTCATAAGCAACTGTACAGGATTCTAAATCTACCTTTTCTGATTCTTCCACTAATGGATATACAATATAACATTGTCTTCCTGAACTCACATACTTACGAATCGAATTATAAACTCCGTTCCTTCGGTCTTCTTTGTACCAACGAGTGTCAATGGGTTTACGGCCTTTGGGTTTTGTTTTGATATTTACTAAAGTTAAATCACCGTATAAGGTCAGACAAAGGGTTCGAGGGATCGGCGTGGCCGTCATTGCCAAAATATCAGGATTTTTTCCTTTGGAACGAATGGTTTCTCTTTGGTCCACACCAAACTTATGTTGTTCATCAATCACAACAAGGCCAAGATCAGAAAAAATGACATCCTCTTGTAGTAAGGAATGTGTTCCAATGATGATATTGGATTCTCCTGTTTTGATCCTCACCAGTTTTTCCGAACGAGTTTTTTTGTTTTCTCCACCAAGCAGTAGTTCTATGCCAAGAAAGGGCATATTTCCCATAAATTTATAAATGGTTTGGTAATGTTGGCGCGCCAAAATTTCCGTAGGTGCTAAAAAAACCACTTGGATGTGGTTATCAATATAATGTAAACCAATGAGTAAAGCGGTAATTGTTTTTCCAGAACCCACATCCCCTTGGAGCAAAAATGCTGCGGGAGAATCCGAATTCGTTTGTGATAAAATAGTAGTTACGGCTATTTTTTGGTCTTCCGTCAACTCGAAGGGAAGATTTTTTTCTAAATTTTCCCTAGAAGGCGATTTGGGAAGTGGCCAAAGCATCCGTTTTACTTTTTGCCTTTCTCTTTGTTTGTAAAGAAGGAGTCTTTGAAAATAAAAGAACTCTTCATAAGCAAACCGCTTTCGTGCAATTTGTACGG
Source organism: Leptospira meyeri (assembly GCF_004368965.1). Lineage (NCBI taxonomy): Bacteria > Pseudomonadati > Spirochaetota > Leptospiria > Leptospirales > Leptospiraceae > Leptospira > Leptospira meyeri. The sequence goes on from NZ_SORO01000001.1 coordinate 1,987,502, forward strand.
CTTCCATCGTTTCCGGAAAATGGATCTCATGGAAGGCTTTATCGCGACCAAGTAACTCTCGTTTTTTGATTAGTTTCAGAGGAAGATTTTCAGCAATATTTCCACCTTCCAAAACTTGAAACATTAATTTTCGCAGTCCTTTAGAATCAAGGCCTTCCTCTTTTAATGCCTCCGTGGATGGATAAAGGGGAATGATACGGCCTGCATGGATCGAATCTTCTGGATCATCCTGATCCGACAAAAATTCATATTCAGGATGAACAATTTGGTAACCTTTGAAGTATTCTAGTTTTCCAGAAACCACAACCTTCCTGTCCGCGGTGAAGATTTTATGAAAAAAATTCACACCACGAAAGAATACCAAATTAATGCGTTCATTATTTAGAGTCCTGAATCCAACAAGTAATCTACTTTTTTTTCCGTGAACAATATAACTATCAGCGATGGTTCCTAGGAGAGTGACCACATCCCCTTGTTTCAAAATAATATCTTTTGTAAAATTTCGATCCAAATACCGACGAGGAAAATAAGTCAGTAATTCAAAAAAGGTTGAGATTCCATGGTCTAAAAGGACTGATTTTCTTTTTGGTCCAATCCCTTTCAGCGAAGACAAACTTTGAGATAAATCAAGTCCTTGTTTCATAGTTCATCCGTTGGTTTTGGAGGTCCAAATCCATTGTCACTTGTTTCAGAAGAATCCGTTGTATTTTTCTCTGAATCCAAAATCAAATAACAGTATTTACATCCATAAATTTGAGCCTGCTTTTTCCCTTCACTGTTTGTATAGGCAGAAATGGCAGCATATAAAAATTCGTTTTTGTTTAAGACAGTCCCACAAACAGGGCATAGACGAAGCCTAGGGAGATTGGGATCTTTTTCTTTTCCATACACCTTTCTTGGATCCCCGACTCGTAAGTTACCTTCCTTTGCCAGACGTTCCTTTTCTTTTTTGTCTAAACTTTGGTTGTCAACGGCAGAGAGAGCATACAAAAAGAAGGCTACTGTAAATAGAACACCACAAATCGTAAGGAAGGTAACCATTTAATTACCTCGAATGTAATCTTCTGAACTCACTGTGGAAATAGGATTTTGTGAAATCAACTTTAATTCTTTTTCTGAACAATCCACTTCAATGAGAGTATGCCAATCCTCTCCTCGCAATTGACAAAGATTGGATTGGACTACTTTTTTCCCTTCCATAATGATTTCGGCATAATATCCACCTTCCTGAAATCCATGTAAAGAGTCCACAGCACCAAAGTTAGATGGGTTGATGAAAACGGTATTTCTAGTTTTTTTGATCCCCTGGTCTTCATGCACATGCCCGGACACAACAAGAGAAGGAGATTCATCATCTAAATAACGACGAATCCCTTGGCTTCCGCATTTTCCAACTCCAGGGATATTATCGAAATATCCATAGGCTGGGTTATGAATCCAACAAATGTCTGGGAGTTCTTCTCGAAAAAAATCTTCCGGTTCGCTGTAATTTTTCCCGTTTTTGGTGTACTCATGAAAAACAACAGTTAGTTTCTCAGGAATCCCAGAGGTCCAAATGGGAGCCCCACCGTAACCAGAAACTTTTAAATTCTCAAATTCAAAACTTTTTCGATGAACTTCACGTTGATATAATTCGGTGTATTGTAAATCTAAATCATAATTTCCAGGCAAACAGTAAACAGGCGACTTTGCATATTTAATGATTAGTTTTTCGATGATCTCATATTTTTCTTTCATCGTTTTGGCAGCGAGTTTATACAAATCTCGATACTTTTGTGATTTTTCTACGATAGCAGTAGAATACTTTTCTGGAAAACGAATGGCATGAGTTGTGAAATCAAAAGGAGTGGAATCGTCCTTTCTTTCCGTTAACAAATAATATAATTCTTCTTGGACTCCACAAAAATCGATGATACGATCAAAGGAAAAAAAAGCTTTGTAAATAATATCTCCGGAAAACAAATACAAATCTGCCTCAGTGGATTGCAGAATTCGTTTTAAACCATGAAGTCCATCATGGATATCCGTTAGATAAATGATCTTCATTTATTCATTTTCCCAAAGTAACATTTGAATATCTCTGTCCTCTTCAATATAATCGATTTTTAAATACTCAGGCCCAAAAAAATCAACGAGAGGTTTTAGAATGGTGGAAGATCTCACAAATATATACAATTCGTTGTTGTCACCAATAATGTATTGGATATCAATTTTACCCGCGATGGAAGGAACCAAATTTAAAAAATAATTTAGATCAAAGAGAATTTCCCATTGAAGTCCTGTGATTGATAAAATATGAGGGGCAGCATTCAAAATGGAGTCAAAAACCTTTTTTTTGTGAAAAGGATCTACTTTACCAAACCACCTAACAAAGTCAAAACGTCTCGGTTTTGTATCCCAAACTCGGTAACCAACGATTTTCAATCGAGCTTTGTTGTCTTTGACCGATACTGGTTTTAATCGAACTCGATAGTGAATGGATTCCACGTTTAAAAAACGGGCAATCCAAAGCCATCCCATTCGGTAAACTCCGGTCAATATAACTTCGCCCTTGGTGGAAGAGACATCCAAACTCTCTAAATCGGGATCTTCGGCAATGATTTCAGTTGCTATGACCTTCCGTAAGCTACCTAATAGCAAGGTAACTTTGTAATTACTCTTTGGGACCACTTTGGGTGGTAAAAAGAGATTCAGAGGATTGAAACGGAGAAGATCCGTTAAAAGCATATTTTAATTTTTATTTTCTATTGCCTTTTTGGAAAGCAGATTTAGAATACAGAACTCATGAAGATTGGTATCATTGGTGCCGGAAGTTTTGGCACTGCACTAGGTAGTATTTTAGCGGACAAGGGCTACAACGTGACCCTTTGGACACGAAGTGAGGATCAGGCTAGGTCCATCAACGAAAACCATATGAATACTAAACATATGCCTGATTTGGTGCTCCCAGAGAAATTAAAAGCAGATACCAATCTCGTCCATGTTGTCAAAGATAAGGAGATGATTGTTTCGGCTCCCCCAAGCCACGCTCTTTCTGGGATTCTAAAAGAAATAAAAGACCATATTCCACCCAAAGTGCCGATTGTTTCTGCTTCCAAAGGGATCGAAAATGAAAGCCTAAGACTTGTTTCAGAGATTTTTGAATCTGAACTTCCTGGACAATTCCATTCCCAACTTTCCTATCTCTCAGGACCTAGTTTTGCGAAAGAAATGGTAAGGCGTGTTCCGACCATTGTATCCATCGCTTCCAAAAACGAGGCCACCGCCAAACGAGTGCAAGAAATCTTTAGTTTTACTTACTTCCGGACTTATTGGACTCCCGATGTTGTGGGTGTCGAAGTGGGAGGTGCTTTAAAAAACGTAATCGCCATTGCCGCTGGAGTTGCCGATGGACTAGGCTTTGGCCAAAATACAAGGGCCGCCCTCATCACACGCGGGTTAAACGAAATCACAAGGATGGGAATCAAAATGGGTGCCGATCCCATGACCTTCCTTGGACCTTCCGGTATGGGAGATTTGGTACTTACCTGTTGTGGGGAAGGATCAAGAAATCGAACCGTAGGTTTTCGTTTGGGTCAAGGCGAAAAACTAAAAGATATTTTAGCTTCTATGAATGAGGTGGCAGAAGGTGTCAAAACCACTCTCTCTGCTAAAAATCTTTCGGACAAACTGGGTGTGGAAATGGCCATCACCCAGGAAGTCTATCGAATGTTATACGAAGACAAAGATCCGAAAGAAGTAGTCAAAGCTCTGATGAGCCGTGATCTAAAACGAGAAGGTGTCTAAACAAGGCGGACCAATAGAACAATATAAGTTACAATTTGAATCATATAAAATGTAAACCGAATGTTCACCGCCCATACACTAGTAGATGTTAGATGAGTGAGGGACTGTAAAACCCTTGCTCCTAAAATCACAAGACCTGCTTGGTTGACAAAGTTATCAATTTTTCCAAAACTTGCAGTTAAAAACACAACCGTCAGAAAAAGTGGAAGGTTTTCCAAACTGTTGAGATGGGCACGGTTCAATCTCCAATTAAAGTCTGTTCCATGTTGGATCCCCGCAGGGAATTCATTCGATTTCTTTTTGCCAATTAACACTAAGATACTTCGATACGTAGTCAAAAATACACCGAGTCCCAGAGTCCATAACGCAAATCCGATGAGTGTAAGATAAATGGTTTCCACAAATCCTCCTTTTGTACTTAAACCAAATTCTCTTGGTTTAAAAGATACAGGTGGAAATTTTAAATGACTCTAGTTCATTTGTAAACGAATTTAATGTGTTTGGCTCTATTTATCAGTCATTAACAATGTTAGCAAAGAATCTAGAATCTTTTCCTATGGGGTTATATTATTAGAAATCAATCTCTTTAATTTGTTTCCAAACCATAAGCCAGGAAGTAGAAAAAAAATGATCTGGAGCTTCTGGAATTTCAATACAGTTCAGTCCGTTCTCTTTTGCAAAACTGATGGTGTTTTCTTTTGGAAACCACTTATCCTCTTTCGGAAGAAAGATCGTGTAATTGGTTCTTTTTTGTATGACTGATCCATCCACCACAAATCCGGGTAAAAAAAGTTTCTTTAGAAATTGAGATAGATCCTCTAACCGGATTCTTGAGTTTTGAATGGGAACATTTAGGTGACCAACCTTTCCAGTTTCTAACCACTGAGGATTCGAAAGAGTCTCTAAGATTTGTTTGTTGGGAACCTCATCATCAGAAATGCCTGGTAAAAGAAGGAGCCGACTGAACTCTTCAATCGAGTGAGATTTATATAAATACCGAAGGCTAAGAACACTATCTAAAATAGGAGAAAGTAAAAACAATTTTCGAAAAGGAACTTCTTTGGCATACATCATAAGGGCCGCACCTCCCCCACTATGCCCAATCCCATATAAATCTTTGTTTTTGTATCCGTATTTTCTTAAATAGGCATCTAACAATTGTATGGCTGATTTAGGATCATAGATTCCTTTTGAATTTCCATGGGAAGGAGGATTGAACCTGATCAGCCGAAGGCCCAATGTTTCCAGTTCGGAATCACGGATCCGAAACGATCTCGCATTCCCACCAGTGCTTGGCCATAACACCAAAACCCTTCGCATCTCAGACGGAGAGGCACCTGATTCTATAATTTCCATTATGAATCTTATAATGTGGCGATAATGGGTTTTCCGTTTTGGACGATGACAGTATGTTCGCACTGTGCCACATAACTGAGTTCGCCACGACGGTTACTGGCCACAAGGGTCCAACCATCTTCTTCTTCGTATGCAGTTTGACTTCCAGTAGAAATAAAAGATTCAATCGCAAGAACAAGGCCACTCCCCAATTTCCTTTGGTCACGTTTTTCTTCATAAACCAAAACTTGGGGTTCTTCATGAAGTTTTTTTCCCGTTCCATGGCCTGCTAAATTTTTGATCACAGTAAAACCATTTTCCACAGCAGCAGAATGAATTTCTCTTCCAATATGACGTAAATAATTGCCAGTGAACGCTTGTTCTGTGGCACGCATCGTTCCTTCAATTGCCGTTGCACAAAGTTTTTGGAGTGTTTCGTTGGAGCGACCAACCACAAAGGAAATTCCTGTATCTGCATAATAACCATCTAGTTTTGCAGAAACATCAATATTGACCAAGTCTCCATCTTTCAAGATGGTTTCTTTTTTAGGAATCCCATGTGCAATTTCAAAATTGGTACTGATACAAGTATACCCAGGGAATTTGTAATCAAATTTGGGTGCCGAAAATGCCCCTGCTTTTTCAAATTCTTGTTTGGCAACATGATCCAATTCCAAAGTAGAAACTCCGGGTTTTGCAAGAAGTTTCAAAAGTTCACGAACCTTTGCGACAAACTTCCCTGCTTTTAAAATCCCCTGAAGGTCTTTTTCATTTTGAATCGACATCTAAACTATCTCCCCACCACAACTGGATCCCGCACCGGCAGTACACCCGTAACAATGATTTGCTACTACAATCTCTCGGTTGAGGAAAGATTGCAAATCGAAATCCTTTATATGTTTTATGTTTTGTGATTTCAAATCTAACATTTGATTGAAGTCACAATCATACACGGAACCGTCATAACCTACCGAAATTTGATCCAAACACATGAGACCTTTAACAGTCGCTGGATTATAGGCATTGACCAAAGTTTCCATATACATTTCGAATTTACCAGCTCTAACTAAAGATCCAAGAAATCGATTGATCGGAAGATTGTTGATACAAAAAAGTTGGTTAAAAATAATTCCATATTTTTTGGAAAGGGTTTCCTTATATTCTTTTTCCAACTGCACCTGTCCTGAACTTAAAAAAAGTCCATTTGGGTTGTAAACTAAGTTGATAGGAAGTTTTGTTCCATAACCAAGAGCATTTAACTTCTTTAAGGCGGTGATTGATTTTTGAAATACACCTTTTCCTCTTTGATTGTCTGTGGTATTTTCCAAAACGGAAGGAAGTGAAGATACAATTTCTACCTTATGGTTTGCTAAAAAATCATACAACCATTCGTAACCTGGTTCTTCTAATATCGTTAAATTACAACGATCCATAACCCGTTTGCCAAGCTTAGTGACTTCTTCTACAAGGTATTTAAAATTTGGATTTCCTTCGGGAGCTCCACCTGTGATGTCGACTGTCTCAATTTCAGGAATTTTGGATATTAAGTCCAAACATAGATCCACAGTGGCTTTATCCATCACTTCAGTCCGTATAGGAGAAGCATCCACGTGGCAATGGCGACAAGCCTGGTTACACCAACGTCCTACATTGATTTGGAAAACTTTTAGTGATCTTGCAGGGATGGATTTCCCTACAGTTTCATAGAACGGTTTCCCACTGTACGAACGTAAGGTGGTATGTTGTTCAGTTACATCCATAAACTAAAAAGAAAGTTCATCAATTTTGTTTTGCATTTGGACACTATGAACCAAATTGATTCCAGCCGCCATCGCTGCTGCCACGTGAACCGCTTCATTCATTTGTGCTTCATCTGCACCTTTTTGCAAAGAAGTCGAAGTATAAGCATCAATACAATAAGGACATTTTAGCGCATGAGCCACAGCAAGTGCAATGAGAGCTTTTTCTCTTTCGGATAGAGCACCTTCTGCCATCACTGCATTGTAGTATCCAAAAAATTTATCTGCAAGTGCAGGATTGGTCCTTCCAATTTCTCCAAATTTTCCCAAATCTTTTGCATTATAATAATGATTTTCTGCCATAAATGACTCCTTAGCGTTAGACTTTTTAAAGTGACGTTGGAGTCAATGGGGTAGTTTTAGAAAGCTACTGACAAACACAGAATTTTGCTCAAAATGCTAAAAAACCGAACAGAGCAAAGCCAAAATTTAAGTAATGAACTTAGGCCTACGTTTCTCAATTAATGACAAAAATCCTTCCTGTCCATCAGAAGACAAAATGACTTTGGTGAAAAGGTCTGCATCAATTTGAAATAAGGATTCCATCTTTTTTCTATACGGTTCACGTAAGGCAGTTTTCATCCCACGGCTGGAATTGTTTGTGAGTTTGGAAAGAGATTCAGCAAATTTTAATGACTCACCAAACAATGATTCGGCACTAAACAATTCATCCACAAGTCCGATTTCTTTGGCTTCAGGACCTTTGATTTGTTTACCGGTGAATAAAAGGTCGCGCGTGACTTTTACACCTACCAAGTCTTGCAACACAATGGTTGGAATGGATGGAAAGTTAAGACCAACTATGGCTTCTGAAAACCCAATCCTTGCTCCTTTGTCCACCATGTACCGGTAATCAGAAAACAATGCAAACACTGCTCCCGCAGCCATACAATGACCATTCACTACTGCAATTGTAGGAACTGGAAATTGGAAATAGGTTTGTGCTGTTCGTAACAGTTGTTCAACGGATTTACGAACATCGGACTCTGTTTTTCCATACATAAGTGTGGGTTCAATGCCATTGGAGAAAAACTGTGTTTGTGCGGATGTAAAAAGCAAAACACGCAAATTTGGATTGTTTGCGTGTTTGTTTAAGATTTGTTCGAATAATACAAAAGCTTCGAAATCGAAAGTGTTCTTTTCATTGGATTGCATCTTGATTTCCAAGATGCGCTCTCCATGAAAGATCTCTGCAAAAGGAGTCATATTAACTGTTTTTGTAGAGTTCCAAAATTCTGTCTTTGTATTTTTCTGTAATCACGTGTCGTTTCATCTTCATTAAGTTAGTAAGTTCATCACCCACTTCAAATGGTTTTGTAATGAGTGTTACATACTGTACTTGTTCAAAGTTTTTGAATCCTGTTTTAACACTGTTAAAATTACGAACTTCTTTTTTGTAGAAATCTACAACCTTTGGATTGGTGATCAGTTTTTCAGGATTTTTTTCTGAAATTCCATTTTCTTCCGCCCAAGGAATCAGTGCATCAAAATCAGGAACAATAATGGCACCTAAAACCTTTTGGTCTTGGCCCACGATCATCGACTGTTTGATATAAGTTGACTCATCAATTTTATTTTCGATCGGAACCGGCTCTACGTTTTCACCACCAAGTAGAACAATGGTGTCTTTAGCTCGTCCAGTCAGTGTCAGTGTCTTTTTGAAATTGATCATACCGATATCACCGGTATTCATCCAATTGTCTACGATGGTCTTTTTGGTAGTTTCTGGATTTTTGTAATACCCCTTCATTACCTGAGGTCCCTTGATATGAACTACACCTTTCACACCTAACTTACCAAAGATGATATTTTTTTTATCATCAATATGGCAAAGGACATTTCCAGCATCATCTCGAATTTGAACTTGGCTAAGGGGAACAATATCACCCACAGACCCCATAATGGGACGATCAAAAGTTCGCGCAGAAATAACGGGTCCTGTTTCGGTCATACCGTATCCTTCAAGAACTGTAATTCCAATATCCATAAAGAAAGCATCCACATGTTTTTGGAGTGCCCCACCACCGGAAAGAGTGGCACGTAAATGTCCACCAGTCGCTTGACGAATTTTTGCGAGTACAATGCGATCTAACGTAAAGGAATTAAACAAAACCCCTAACCCAGCAACAACATACAAAGGAGTTTTAAAGGAACTTTCCTCGGGTAAAACAAACTGTACCGCAAGGATTGAGAGGATAGAAACTGTGAATGGACCAGTTAACAAAAGCTTAATGATAGAAAAGAGAGACAACCCTAAGGATTGAATGATATTTCTTCCTTCATAATCCACTTCCCAACCTTTTAGAAAACGGACTGCCGCATGGTAATGTTTTGAAAAAAAGTAGGCGACCTTAAACAAAAATCTTCTCACAGGAGGAGTTTGTTTAGGATCATTGATACGAGTATAAATCCCGTTATAAATACTTTCCCAAACACGTGGGGCAGAAGCCATAAAGGTTGGCCTAGCTTTTTGAATATCGTTACGAAGTTCTGTAACTTTTGTATAATAAGTAGAACCACCGTTGATGATGGCAAAGTATTCCACAACTCGTTCAAAGATATGCCAAACAGGAAGAATAGACAACATACGATCGTCAGGCGAAACCTTTGCAACTCGAGGAACCACATAATGCATTTGATGGATCATATTAGAATGCATGAGCATAACCCCTTTTGGCATTCCGGTAGTTCCAGATGTATATATGAGAGTGTACAAATCGTCCGGTTTGATTCCGGCCATTCGTTTTTCGGCTTCCCGTTTCCCTTTTGCCCGCATATCTCTCCCTTGTTCTAGGAGATCATAAAAATGAAGGATTCCAGCACCTGACTTTAGTTTGGTGTCTTTGTCCATTATGATAACGGTTTTGACCGACTTTACTTGGGATTTGTTGTTTTTATATTTTTCGTAGACTTTATCATTTTCCACGAAAACAACTTTCGCTTCAGAATGATTCAAAATATAAACGATTTCAGAATCAGTAATATCAGAACCCCGTGGAACGTTGGCAGCACCAGCAGTTAACACCGCACAATCGGCGATGATCCATTCCATACGGTTATCAGCAAGAACTCCGACGTGTTCTCTCGCCTTAACCCCTAATTCAATGAGGGCTTCTGCAAGTGCGAGCCCATCCTCGTAAAGTTCCTTGTAAGTGAGGGCTTGGTAATCCTTTTGGGCATTCTTATACCAGAATGCGGGTCTTGGACCGAATTTTTCTGCGGATTCCTTATAAACTTCTGCTAGGTTATTTGCCATATCTCTCCATCTAAAAGCGGTCTTTATGATAGGCCCTACTTTCAGATGGTCAAGAGAAATTTAGGCATTAATCCCAGTGGAACCCTTCGCGTTGGTGTCCTTTTTTCAAATGGCGTTTGCGAATTTCGCGGAGTTTGGTCATTTGTTCGAGATTGAGTAGGTTACGTGCCGCAAGTCCCATTTGAGGGAGAAGGGTTTCATCTTGTGTGTTGGCTAAAAACTGGTTGGTCTTCACAAAGGAGCTTTTAAACTCCAAATTCATATCGGGATAGAAATCCATACAAGCCTCCGTGCTTTCCGGTTTCCGGGGTATTTGTTTTTGGAGATTCCCACCATCCGTGGTAGGTAGCCTCCCCCCGATATATGTATCGCCGGAAAATGAATATCCTGAAGCAAAAAATTTTGCTTGTACTATTTTTTTTTATCTGATTTCTGGTATTCGTTCATGACAATTCGATTGGAAAATTCTACTGGCAGACGGAACGGGCGTTTCGTTGCTTATGAGTATGGGGAAGACTTATTTGGTACCCTGTATTTAAATAAATTTTCTGGTCGAGAAAAAGGTCGTCTCATCGACAAATGGAGATTAAATGATTTAGGAAGTCTCATTCGTGTGCTCGACACAGAGATTTCTCGTAGGGAAGAAGAAAATTACGAACGACCTCTTTTCCACTAATCCAACTTATCTGTTCCTAACGAAAAGGAACAAACGTTACCAAAACAAAATCCAATTCCTTTCACAAAAATTAAAAAGGGTTTCTTTACTTCGGTTTATAACTTTTTCCTTTTTTTTCTTTGCCCTACTTTTTTCTTATCTAAACAAAACATCTTGGAAAGAATATTTATATTCTCTTCTTATTCTATTTCCTTTCGTGTATTTGGTACGGCTGTATTCCAAGCGGAAGGTGCAAATCCTGTATGCCAAAAAAACAAACAATTTCCTTCAGGAAGAAATTTATAGGCTCCAAGGTGAATTTAAAAAAATCAAAACTAGGGAAGTTTGGGAGTATCCGGAGAGTGTACGAAACCATCCTCTTTCCATTGATTTAGATCTTTGCACCAAACAAGGATTTTTGGGTATTTATGATACTACGATCACGGAGGTTGGATTTCGGAATTATCTCAATCGTTTTCTACAAGAACCCATCGAAGATGCAAAACTAAATTTCCATCCAAATGAAATACGAAACATTCTGAAAAAAAACACTTATCATACATATCATCTCCTTCGTAAGTATTTAGTACCTGAGGCAGAAACCAATGAAAAGTTTCCCTTGTCTCGCATCAATTCAGAGGATTCTTTTTGGAAAAAAAGAAGGTTTTTAAAGGGTTTTTTCCCAATTTGGGGTGTTATCTCACCTCTGTATATAGTTTTGGGATTGTTATTTGACTTACCACTGATTCCCCTCCTTCTCCTGATCAATGGAATTCTGTTTGTTACTTACCGAAATGATTCTTTAAAACAATGGAAAGAAATTAAGGCGCTTTCTTCTGGGGCATCGAGGTTCCGAAAAATTTTTGTTTATTTAACAAAGGAAAGAAAAACCACCAAACAGATGATAGATCAAATTTCTTCTCTTGGTGATTCTGCTGAGTTACTTATTTCCCCTTTACCACATTTGATTTTGAATTTAATTTGTTTATGGGATCTTTGGAAAATCAAATCCCTAGAAAATTGGAAAAAAAAATTTGGAACTTTTTGGAATGATCTACAAATAGAAATCATAAAAACGGATTCCTTGTTACCTTTTGCGAATTTTGGATTTTTGTTTCCCGAAGCTAGTTTTGCAAACCAATCATCCGTTGGAAATTTAAGTGCCCAAAATTTGGTGCATCCGCTTCTCCCCAAGTCCAGTCGAGTGTTCAATCCGCTTACTGAAATGAAACCAGGAGATTTGATGATTGTGACGGGATCCAATATGAGCGGGAAAACGACTTATCTTAGATCTATCGCCATGTCTTTGTTACTTGCTGGATCTGGAGCTCCCGTACTTGGCTCGGGCTTTGAATTTCCTGAATTTCAAATTCATACACTTATTCGGTCTCAAGATTCAATGGAAGATGGAGTTTCCTTTTTTTATAGTGAAGTGAGACGGCTCTCTTCTATCATACAAAATGCTGATAGTTCTAAAAAAATTCCAATATTGTTTTTGGATGAAATTCTAAAAGGAACCAATTCGAAAGAACGTTTTATTGCCACACGAGAGATTCTTTCTGTCCTTAAAGAAAAACGGACAATCGTATTTCTTACAACTCACGATTTAAAATTAGCAGAAATTCCTTGGGCCAAACGATTCCATTTCACTGAACTAGAAAAAGAAGGACAAATGGACTTTGATTACCAAATCCGAGACGGGGTTTCTGGTTCTACCAATGCTCTCAAAATTTTAAAAAAAGAAGGGATTCCAATTCGAAACGAAAAGGAATAACTTTATTCGTTGGTTTTTTGTTCGTCTTCTTCCTTTCCACCAAACAATGATTTAAAACCTCTCCAACCTTTTTGAACTCCACCAGTTACATTATCCACAGCTTTGTTTACATATTCAGACATGGCTGATCCCGCAATCCCACCAACGGCAGCACCGGCTGGACTTGCTAAAAAAATAGATCCCGCATAAACAGAACCAAGCCAAATAGGATCTATGAACGGGGCGGAGATTCCATAGGTACCGCGGTAGATAATAGGAAGTTTTAATGCCCTCCCAGCAACACCAGGAAAAGCGATCGTAAATCGCATATCTATATTTTTATTAAAACCAATTTTGCCACCGCCGGAACCGACAATTCCATCCGCTTTTAAAGCAAAGTTTCTCACTTCAATGGATTCTTTTGCATAATGAAAATCAAATTTTAACTCGCGATAGGGGGTTGCTCTACTAAAGTCCACCTTCCTCAAATTGATAACGCTACCAATCGAACTAATCGGTTTTAAGATATTCGTATAACTTAACAACTCACCATTATTTGCACTGATATTTCCAATGATCTGTAAATTAGAAAGTAGACCTTCTTCTGTATCAGATGGAGAACCTAAAACAAATTCAGAATCTAATTTTCCGGTAATTGGCGAAATTTTAAAAAGATCAGAGAGGATTGGTGCCACACTTAAATTTTTGATATTTCCTTTGATCACAAGTCCAGGGTTGTTTCCCCAAACATAATGACCAGTGCCATCAACAGTTCCCTCGTAGGCTCTCATTTGATATTTAGTAATATTCAATTTGCGTTTTGCATAATTTAGATTTAATTTTAAGTAATCAGCATGAAAATCGCCTGCATTGAGATTTCTTAAATTAAAATTTAAATATACGTTCATCCTATTTACATAACCTGTACTAGGAATCCCCCTTGTTAAAATCGATTTTTCAAAATCTGGATCTATCCAGATCTTAATTACTTTGATGATGCTTGGTACATCCAAATAATCCGATGTACCCTCAAACGAGATAGTTGGCGATAGGGGTGGCTTTAAAAAGTTTACATAACCTGACCCATTTAACTTGGATTTACCTTTCCAATCAACGAGAATGTTTGCAAAAGAAATTTTGTCTTCCTTGATATCATAATTCATGATGGTTGAGACATGTCCATCAGCAAATGTTTTACCATCTCTTAGTGCCAAATCACGAACATGTAAACGATCAACGATTGCATAAATTTTAGTTTCGTCTCGTTTATAAAATGGAATGTTCCCCGTTGTTTTTACAAATCTCAAATCTCCATAAGTAAAAATGATTAGAATGTCATGAAGATCGATGCCTTTTAGATTTTGAAAAGAAAAATCACCTTCGAATCTTGCAGATTCGTAATTCATTTCATCTTTAACAAAAACAAAATTCGAACTAAATGAAATTGGTTCATCATTTAACTTACCGTATATATAAACATCTAAGTTTCGCAGATCACGATCTAATTGGAAAGTGGTTTCCCAAAGGTATAACTTTATATTTCGCGAATATAATTTATCTTCAAAGAGAATTGTGATGTTTTTAATTTCGATTTGGTTTACAAAGTTCGCAAAAACTTTTGAAAAGTAATATTTTTTTTCAGGTGATACTGTAGTTTCAATTTCTTTTGTTAATTCATTTGTATTAGATTCCGATTTTGATAGGATTCTTTCAAACAAGGGGAAGGATTCGTTTTTTTCTCGAGTGATCTCCACCGTTCCCGTATTAAGATATATTTTTCTAATTTCTAATGGCTGCCCAACAAAAACTCCATAATAAACTTCAATCCTTAGTTTATGTAGTTGAATCAATTCATCATCATTTTTCGATACTGATACCTCTCCTAACTCAATTCCAGGAAAGGGAAAAAACACTGGCTCCGAAACTTGGTAGTTCACCTGTAGTCCCGTTAGCTGATATGTAGTATCAAGGATTAGTTTTTTATAATAGTCGGGATCTGCAAGAAGGGGATACAGAATAAAAAACATCGTCATGGAAACGACAAAAATACCAGTGAGCAGAATTTTACCGACAACCCCTTTGATTTTATCTCGGATACTCAATTTCATACATTTTTACTTTAAAGGAAAATGGCACTTCACTCGGTGCGTCGCAGAAGGAAAACTTTCGATGGGTTCTTCCGTTTTACAGATTTCTTTTGCAATAGGGCATCTCGTATGAAATCGGCATCCTTGCGGTTTGTTCATCAAGCTGGGGATTTCCCCTGTTAATGGTTGTGATACCTTAGTACGATCCTTTAAATCGAAACTCGCAGAAAATAATGCTTTCGTGTAAGGATGGAATGGAGAGTTACTTATCTCGTCCCGACTCCCCTCTTCTACAATTTGCCCTAAATACATGACAGCAATTCGATCGGATACGTGTTTTACAATGTTCAAGTCATGAGATATAAACAAATAAGATAAGCTATATTTCTCACGTAATAACAAAATATTATTAATTACTTGTGCTTGTGTGGAAATATCCAATGCAGAGACTGCTTCATCACAAACAACAAGGTTTGGTTCTAAAATTAGTGCTCTGGCTATTGCAATCCTTTGTCTTTGCCCCCCACTAAATTCATGTGGATACCGATGCAATATATCTGAAGGTAAATTTACTTCCGCAAGTGCCAAAATCGCTTTTTCTTTTTTTTCGGAGGAAGTTAAATTTGGAAAATGAATTTGTAGTCCCTCGGTAATAATTTCCTCGATCGTAAAACGTGGATTCAATGAAGAATATGGATCTTGAAATACAACTTGGATTTTGCGACGAAGGGCTTTTTGTTCTTCTTTGGGAATGTTTTTAATTTCTTTATTTTCAAATTGAATTGAGCCAGAATCAAACGGTAATAAAGATAATATGGCTCGACCAATAGTTGACTTACCACAACCAGACTCACCAACAAGACCTAAAATTTTTCCTTGAGGAATAGAAAAACTAACTCCTTCAACGGCCACAAGTCGTTTGGAAGAAAAAGAAAGTGTATGTGATTGTTTATAAGAAACAACTAAATCTTTTACATTAAGCACTTTCTTTTCCCCCGTATAAAAAACATTCGACAGATTGGAATTCAGTTATCGGAATCAATTTAGGAACGGACCTGTCACAAAGATTAAGTTTTTCGCTACAACGTGTATGAAACCGACATCCTTTTGGATAGGATTTTGGTGAAGGTACAATTCCTTCGATTGTCACCAATTTTTTACCAATGTTTTCATGAGTCGGATATGCGGAGATTAAAGCTTGAGTGTAAGGATGTTTAGGTGTATCAATGATCTCACCAACTGTTCCTTGTTCAATGATCTTGCCAGCATACATGACTGCAATTCGATCGGCAATATGACTGACAAGACCGATATCGTGCGAAATGAACAAAACTGACATCCCATTTTCATTCCGAAGTTCTTTTAAAAGTTCAATCAATTGCAATTGAATCGTAACGTCAATGGCACTGGTTGGCTCATCTGCAATTAAAATTTTTGGATCGCACATCAAAGCCATAGCAATACATACTCTTTGTAACATACCACCTGAAAACTGATTTGGATATTGATTTAATCTTAGTTTGGCGTCTGTTATCCCAACACGCTCCAGTAAGTAAATAGCCTTCTGCTCTGCTTCTTCTTTGGAACCGAGACCATGTAACAAAAATCCTTCAGTCAATTGATTTCCAATTTTATGAAGTGGGTTCAAGGCAGAGAAAGGCTCTTGGAATACATAAGAAATTTCCCTCCCACGAACCGATCTTAGGTGATTTTCCTCAGCATTTAGCAAATCATTTTCTTCAAATAAAATTGATCCAGTAGGATAGACTGTTGTGTTGGATGGAAGAAGTTTAGTTAATGCCAAACTTGTAATTGACTTTCCACAACCCGACTCTCCGACAAGAGCCAAAGTTTCTCCCTTTGCCAATTCAAAATTAACATTGTCCACAATGGACAATATTCCATCGTCAGTTTTGATTTGAATGGATAGATCTTTAACTTGAATGGCTTTTGTGATATTTGTCATTCGTAAACCACCTTGTCTTTCGGATCAAATGCATCGCGTAATCCTTCACCCACAAAAGCGGAAAACAAAATGGTAAGAAACAGAGCTACTGATGGAAAGGTAATGAGCCACCAAGCAGTAAGCCTTTCCCTGCCTTGCCCAATCAGTTCTCCCCAAGATGGATTAGGAGCAGGAATTCCATAACCTAAGAAGTCAAGAGCAGATAACACGGAAATTGCAGAGATTAGAATAAAGGGCAAAAAAGTAACCAGCGGAGTTATTGAGTTTGGCAACAAATGGCGCATGATAATGGAAAAAGAAGAGGCACCCAAAGTTTTTGCAGCATCAACAAATTGTTGTTTGCGGAGTTTCAAAAATTCCCCACGCATATAATAACTTAAGCCAATCCAACTAAGCGAACCATAAGTAACAATCAATACAAAAAATCCCCTTCCAAAAAAAGAACCCATAATCAGAATTAAATATAAAAATGGAATGGCAGAAAGAATTTCTATGATTCGTTGCAAAATCAAATCGAGTCGACCTACAAAATAACCTTGTATTCCTCCAATAAAAGAGGCCAAAAAAATCTCAACAATGATCAGAATTAAACTGAAGGTCATTGCTAAACGATAACCATAAATAATACGAGTAAAAACATCACGTCCTCTGTCATCAGTTCCCATCCAGTGACGAACGTTTGGTTTAGAAGGAGGATTGGTCCCCTCTTCTAAACTGTCTAAGTTGTCTTCGTTGACTCCAAAAGGAATTGGAGGAAACATCATATAATTTGAAGAGTTGATGAATCTATCTTCTCTACTCAGCTTTTTATAATTAGGTTCTGTTAAATTATTTCCCCCAAATTTTGTTTCTGGATAAAAACTAAAAATAGGAAAAGAAACACTTCCTTCATAAAAAACTATCAGAGGTTTGTTATTAATCAAAAGAGGAGAAAACAAAGACAATATATAAGTATACAACAAAATCAACAAAGAGTAATAAGCTCGTTTATTCTTTTTAAACTTTTCCCACTTACGTATGTTTGCCGGGTTTGAAATAAAATTCATTCGAAATCAATCCTCGGGTCAATGAGTATATAACAAAAATCAGAGACAATTTTTCCAATGAGCCCCAAAAAACTCTGCGCAAGGAGTAAACCCATCATTAAATCTGTATCCCTTTCTCTTACCGCTTCAAAACTTAGAAGTCCCATTCCATCAATATTAAATACTAGTTCAATAAACAATGATCCTGAGAAAATCAAAGTTAGATTGCTACCAAAACCAGTCGCAATGGGAATGAGTGAATTTCGAAAAGCGTGGCGAAAAATCGAATCAGAAAAACTAAGACCTTTGGAAACAGCGGTTCGAACATATTCCTTTGCGATTTGATCGAGAAGACTATTTTTCATTAGCAAAGTAAGAACGGCAAAACTACCTACCACATAACAAATGACAGGTAAGAACATATGAGCAAGGCGATCGTTCACCTTTCCCCAAAAACTCAGATCTTCATAAAAATCAGAGACTTCGTGTCCTAAAGGAAAAAAGGAAAATACCTCGCCAGAAGCAAACAAATACAAAAGTAACATTGCAAAGGCGAAAACTGGAAGCGAATATGTAAAAAAGATAATGAAACTAGAAATAAAATCAAATCTGCTTCCTTCTTTTAATGCTTTCTGGATTCCCAAAGGTATACAGATCAAATAGGTTAAGAAAAAACCAGAGAGTCCAAAAAAAAGTGAAACAGGAAGTTTTTCAACGATGAGATCTGAAACTTTTCTGGAATGCAATCGAGACTCCCCCAAATCAAACTGTATAATTTGTTTCAACCACAGTAAATAAGCAACTGGCGCCGGTTTATCCAAGTGGAGTCTTTTTTTGATCAGTTCAATTTCTTCCTGAGAAATTTGTTTGGTGGAGGCACCTGCTAGATTACCTGCACCCTTCAATTTTGCAATCTCGCTATTGAGTGGTCCACCGGGAGCAAAATGAGAAATCAAAAAAACTAAAAAAGTGATTCCAAGTAAGGTTGGAAAAATGAGTAAAAAACGTTTTAAAAAATATTTCCACATATCCTAGAACTCCCACCACTCTTTCGGTTTTTTATAACCTTTCAATTCTAAATATCCTTTAGCAGACTTTTTTTGAATTGGATCTTTGGCTACTACGCCACCTTCCCAATAAATTGTTGCCGTTGTCTTTGTTCCATCAAACTCTTGTTCATTGAAAATGGGAGAAACCAACCATTCACCTTCTGGGTATTTGATTTTCCATTGGAGAGGGTATTCGATTTTTGTATTCGGACTTTTCCAAATGTGCCCTGCGGACTCCATTTGGATTTGGCCTGGTTTCGTCCAAGAGGTCACTTTTCCTTTTGGATCACGATAAGTCCCAAAAATTTCTGGAGACAATGCAGAAGATTCACGAAACCGAAAAAACACATAATCTCCACCGGATACATCTGACAAACAAATCCAATCCCAACCAGTTTCTCCCGTTGCTAAACTTGGAATAGATTTTGCGTTCTGTTCACTCCATTCATGATCCATCCAAGAATCTCCAGAAACAATGGTTTCTTGTTTTCCATCGAATGTCAGAGTTCCCTTTGTGTAAAGTCTCGGATAACTATAGTAATATGAAAATATATTGGGGTTTCGATTGGATTTAATCGACAGACCATCTTTTCCATGTATCAATATCTTTCCATTTCCTTCTAAATCCAAATCTAAACTCAATTTTTTGGTTTTTGAGCTAGCTTTGATATGAAATTTATCTTTGGAAAGAATTTCCAAATGATAATCTCCGCTATAAATAGTTTTATCAGTATATCCGGAAAGATCACCTATCGTTCGTTTTATGGTTTGAGATGTTTTGTGTTTTTGGGTCGTAAAATTGGAAATCGCAAAATGAACAGGAAATACTTCTGGATTCCAATCAGGATCGTTTGAAATTTTTAAACGAAAAAAAGACAATTCATACCCATATCGATTCCCAGAAGTGGATTCCAAATGCCCAACAAAATAACACCATTCCAAACCAAAATCAGAATGAAAAGAATGATCCTTTGGAAAACTAAAATGAAAAAAACAAACTGATAGAATTAAGATTTTTATTTTATTCATCAGGCAAAGACTCCCACTTTCTTTCAAGTGGAAGGATATGAAGGTAGGATTCTTCAATTCGTTTCATCTTTTCTATCACATCTTTCATTTTTTTCTTTTGGTTTAGTTTTCGATATAATTGTGCCAAGTTATATAAGTTAGATAGATTCGAATCGTTGATGGAATGAGCTTTTTTCCATTCAATCTCCGCTTTATCAAACATTTCTATTTGATAATAACAATAACCCAAAACCGAATGGGATTTGTAATGATTGGTTTTAAATTTGTTATAGGACTCTAATAAAGAAATTGCTTTTTCATAATTTCCATTATAAGCAAGTGCCTTCCCATAAAAAAGTTGTGTGTCTAGTTCACGCGGCAAAATTTGATGGGCTTGTTCATAAAAAAACAAAGCATCTTTATAATTTTTATTTCGATAAACTTCATCTCCTTTGGCCTTAATGACATTGAACTCTGCAAGTCTCGGAGATAACTGTAGACCCAAAAGAGTGATATCATCCATTGGATCTGTTCCCATCGTAAATTCTTTATGATTCGATAAAATAAATTCGACTGTTTCCTGAATCGATTTTTCAGCACAAGATTCTATGATTTGAATTAATTTAGTTTCTCCATACTGAATCCCTTTGTCATTTTCTGCTTCCGTGAGTCCATCGGTGTATAAAAACAATTTATCACCCGGCTCCAATTGAATTTGAAAGTCTTGGAAAGTATCACCGGCATCAGGAAACATTCCAAGGAAAGTTCCGTCCCCTTCACAAATTTCTGCCTGTTTGGTTTTGGCACGATAGAGTATAGGTCTCGGATGTCCGGCAACAGAATAAATGACTTTATAATCATCATGGATCAAAACATAAACACAGGTTGTATATCCTTGTTGTTTCACTAAATCCAAAAATTCTCTGTTGATCAGTTTAAAAGTTTCAGATGGTTTTGTTTTTTTAAAATTAGAAAACAATAACTTAGATAAGGCGGTAATAAAAGCTGCCGGAACACCATGGCCAGATACATCACAAACAGCCACTCCTAACTTATTCGTATGATATGGAAAATAATCGTAATAATCCCCGCTCACCTCCTGCATTGGAGTAAACCCTGTCCAAAATTGGATACCGTTCCAATCGGGGATGATTTCTGGAATTAGACCTTTCTGAATATTTTTTGCAAGTCGTAAGTCTTTTGCCATGGAGAGTTGTTTTTTTTCCAACTCTTGTTTGAAAGATTTTAATACTTCAACAGCAGCTTCCAGATCTCTGTTTTCAATGGCGAGTTCTCTTGACCTTCGAACCACATCTTTAACATCTACAATTGAAATTTCTTCTAATTGTGAATCAATTCGAGAAGTGACCATCACCCGATGCCTGTTGCTGACATCATCCTTTGTTAAACGAGATCGCGACAAAAATAAATTATCTTCCGACCACTCCAATTCGTATTCATTGGAATCTGCGCCAAACTGAATGTCCTCACCCAACTCCTTATGTGAGACGTGAATTCCGAAAAGTTTGGTTTTTGTCATTCGAATCGCAAAGGTTTTTAGTTCAAAAAGTACGGCAAGGCCATTGAGCATTCCTTGAAAAAAGACGGCATCGTACCACTTCTCTTGGTATTCAGGCAAATATTTGAATACAAATAAAACCTTATGATCGGAAAGTGTTTTTACATTCAAATATACTACTCGTGTTAGTCGACCAATCAAAATCGGGAGTCGACAAATCATCTCTTCTAAATCAATCCGAGAATCGTCTAGAGGTAATAAATCGTATGCATTTGTAATGAGACTTTCAGTTCCTAGATGGTATAAAATTCCAGAGATATCTAGAGATTGAGAAACAATATTGATGATTTTATCTTCCAGTTCTTGTGAAATCCAATAATTAGGATCTTTTAAAATTCGATTATAGACAATATCATCTAAAATTTCAGGAAAAGGATTGGTATGGCGGGATAGGTGATTCTCACGTTGGTACACCTGCACCAGTCCCGAGACACGTTTTGATGATATTTCTCTTCCAGCGTGCAGTGGTAAAACCCTCACCGATGGTTTCCCTTCGGTAGGAGAAAAATAAATTTCAATCGATCCCTAGGCAATAGATTTTTCAATGGAGATATGATTTGGTATCTTCGTGTCTTTGGCGTTTTTGTTTTGGTTTTTACGGTAGCTGTATTTCGACAAAGTGCAACAAAACTGGAAAGAACATGGGATGTCACAAACAAACCAGAACAAGTGCAAAAGGTACTTTATGATTCGTTTCAACCCAAATCTTTTCGTACACCTGTGGTCGGAGAAACCTG
This sequence comes from Leptospira meyeri, assembly GCF_004368965.1. NCBI lineage: Bacteria > Pseudomonadati > Spirochaetota > Leptospiria > Leptospirales > Leptospiraceae > Leptospira > Leptospira meyeri. The sequence continues at coordinate 2,009,537 of NZ_SORO01000001.1, forward strand.
GGAAACTAAGGTCATGGGAGAGGTTGTCAAATCTACAACTACGCTCGTAAATTCACAGGGCAATTTCGAATTCCAAATCACAACCGAAGGTTTCAAACATTACCAAGTCCTAAAAGAAACCTATAGCCTGGAACCCATCCAGAACGGTGTTCGCATTCATGGAACTTGGGATTTGGAAACCAAACCAAACACAATTTCCAAACTTCTTTTTTTATTTTTTAGCGATGCGGACCTAAACTATCTCGCAGAAGGAAAACAAAAATTATTCTAAGATTTTGACTTTGTACTTTCAAGCAAAACGGTAGCCATCACCATCACACCTTCACTTCGTCCCAGTGATCCCATTCCTTCGGATGTGGTGGCTTTAATCGAAACACAATCTAATGGCAATTTGGTGATATTAGCCAAAGAAGCATTGAGTTCTGCACGAATCGGATTGATCTTCGGATGGTCACCAACGTACGTACAATCGATATTCACTAGTTTAAACTTTTTCTCAGTCATCAGTTCTAAACACTTTTCGATGATCCTAGAAGATTTCATATTTTTATACTGAGGGTCTGTATCAGGAAAATGAACTCCAATATCTCCTAAAGCCAATGCTCCCAAAATGGCATCTGCCACTGCATGTAAAATCACATCCGCATCACTATGACCAAGAAATGCAAATTCTGATTTTACCTCAACACCGGCAAGTACCAGTGGGCGAAAGGGTTCCTGAATTAATTTATGAAAATCGATTCCGTTTCCAACTCTAAACATAGATCCTACTTTTTATAACTCAATTCTAACATTCGGTTCACAGACTTTTGTGCGAGACGAATCACTTCTTCATCTAAAAAAATTTCATACTGTTCTTTGAGAAGTGCATCTCTTACTTTTTCCAAAGTAATTTTTTTCATATGGGGACAAGTCTGGCAAGTGGAAACAAATTCTTTTTCAGGGAATTCGGCACGTAGATTATCACCCATAGAACATTCTGTCACTAGCATAATTTTATTTGTTTTGCTTTGGCGAATGAAATCAACCATCTGTGAAGTAGATCCAGAAAAATCTGCCTCTTTCACAACATCTTCATGACACTCCGGGTGGGTGATGACAGTCAAATTACCAGAAAACAATCGTTTTGCGGAACGTATATCTTCCGGGGTGTACATTTCGTGCACCATACAACGACCTGGATGAGAAATAATTGTTTTGGAAGTTTGGTTTCTTACGTTTCCTGCCAAATATTCATCAGGAAGAAAAATAACTGTGTCCCCTTCGACCGCATTTACAATTTGTAAAGCATTGGCTGAAGTACAACAAACATCCGTTTCTGCTTTTACCTCCGCCGAACAGTTGACATACGTAACAACAGGAACACCGGGGTATTTTGCTTTCAGTGCTTTGACATCATCTCTTGTAATGGCTTCCGCTAGTGAACAACCAGCTTTCATGTCGGCGATCAGAACTTTTTTTTCTGGAGATAAAATTTTGGCAGTTTCTGCCATAAAATGAACCCCATTAAAAAGAATCATAGAGGCGGTGGTTTCCTTTGCCATTTTAGAAAGATACAAAGAATCTCCAATGATATCGGACACTCCCCAAAAAACATCTGGAGTCATATAATTATGACCAAGGATGACTGCATTTTTTTCTTTTTTGATACGATTGATTTCTTCTGCTAAGGGAAGAATTCTTTCTTCTATTTCATGCGGAAGATAAATCGGATTTAGTTTTTGGATCAGTTGGTCTTTAGTGACAAGTGACATATAACACTCCTTATGTGGATATCAAAACGGATCGGAACGGAGAACCGTGTCGGTTTCTCGAAGTCCTGAGTCTGCAGGAGGAACTGCGTTCTCTAATGAGGCACATTGGTTAAAAGCCTCTCGGAAGGATAGTTCCGCTTGAGAAGTCCCTGTTCTTTGGACTCGTCGATAATCGGAATTGGAATTAAAAGAATTTTGATTGCATGCTTTGGATAGATTATACGCTAAATTGACTCTCGTAAAACAATCGAAATACAAAATAGCAACAGCATCCGTACTTAGTTCTTGTGGGAGAATTTCTCCTTTTAATCGCGAGGAAAGATTGGAACAAACTGACAAACTAGAATCTGCGGCAGCCACACAATTTGCTTCTGATAAAATAAATCTTTGACAAGCAGAATTAATGGCGTTCCCCTGCGAAAGGATCGAACTTAGAAGCTCCGTATCAGACTCTTCGTCCGATTGGTTTTTACAACCATTTGCCAAAAAGACAATGCCTGTTAACAAAAAGAAAACGATCATCTTCCTTTTCATACTGATTCTACTTTCCCTCCTTTTGGGTGGTCTTGTCTATTTCCTTTTTCTGAAAAAAACGAAGTCTGATCCCCAACAATCCTCATTCGATTCTCGTTCTGAGGTCTATTGGCAGAGGTTACAAAATCGACCAGAGGTTCTACAAGGACCTGGATATCCTTCCGATTTACGCGATTTTTTAGAAACGCTACGAGGAAAAGAATCCTATCTCTGGAAAGGAGATCGGGATAAAACTTATGCTTATTTATTGGAGACTTTTCCAGACGAAAGAGGCCATGTTCTTTATGCCGTGTACGTTGCCTTTATGAATTGGAAGGAAAAAGTAATGGAAGTCGAAGAAAACGAAGGAATTTCTTCTTATGAAAAACTAACAGCCGTGAATCGTTTATCAGAAGAAATTTTTCCTCTTATGATTCGCAATCTCATTTTTCCTAAACACCCCACGACTCCTCCGGTTTGGCTTCTCTCCTATCTGGAAGATTATGTTCAGAAAAATCCCTACAGTTATGCCAGAGAACGCAAACGTATCTTCCTTAAAAAAAAGCAGGAACTCTACAAAACAGAAAAATGGGAAATCCAATCCTGGGAAAGTCCTATGTTTTTCCAGAAGGTAGTCGACCTAATCTACGCAAGAGAATTATTAGAAATGTCCGAAGAGGAAAGAACTTCTTACCGCAGTGCAAAACAAGAAGAACTGAAAGTCGATTTTTGGAATTGACAACTGCCTTGATCACCCCCATATAAATGGGGTTATGAAACAAATTCTTTTCTACCTTCTCTTAGTAGGATTCTTATTCCAATGCAGTAGCAGTCCCAAACGACTCGACAACGCTGATGATTATATCTCCGACTCAGGTGGGCTTACCAGCCAGGAATTGGTGAAAGCTGCCGATAAACTCGCAGGTCAAATTGGGGAATACTTTAAAGAAAACCCGCACGAAGAAGGTGTTTTTGTTGCGCATTTCCCTACCCGTAACGATACCTCGGAACAAATCCAAACAGAACTTTTTGACAACGCTTTTGTTTCTAAACTCATCAAAAGCAAAATTTATACGGTTCGTACAAAAACGAGAGAACAATCACTCAATGAAATTCAGTTCAGTTTGTCCGGTCTTACTTCCAATCGCCTTTCCATTGGAAAATTAAAATCTCCGAATTTCTTTGTTCGTTGTGATATCAATGAAAATATGTTCACATCTAACGGTGAAAAAATTGTAGAGCAGTCCATCAACATTGAACTTGTAGAAGTAGAAACTACAATCGCTGTTTGGTCTGAAAAAGTTTCCTATCGAAAATTAGCAGTTCGAGGAAATAAAGGGGTTAGCTGGTAATCTCTACCCATCAATCCATGAAAAAAACAATTCTCTTTCTTTCTCTTTTCATACTCGGTTGCGCAAGTGATTATAACAAAATCATCCAAGCAACTGAATCGGCGTACTACGGTCAGAACTATGACTCTGCCATTCCAAAAATTAGAGAACTTTACGAAGGTTCCTCTAACAAAGATAAACTTTTGTTTTTAATGGAAGCTGGTATGATTTTTCATACTAAAGGGGATTACGTTACCTCTAATAAAGTTTTTAAAGAAGCAGAAGACTTAGCAGACAATATCAAAGTCAGTATGACAAGGTCGGGACTTTCGTTTGTTCTTTCCGACAACGAATCCAACTATACCGGAGAAGATTTTGAAAGGGTAATGATTAAGTTCTACATTGCGAACAATTACCTACTCCAAGGTGATACCAATAATGCAAAAATTTATTTTCGAAGACTCGACTTCGAATTAAAGGAAATGCGTTTTTTAGCACCCGATTACCGACAAAACAATGCCGCTCGCCTCATTGATGCCTATGTATCCGAAAAATTAGGTCGGTACAATGATGCAAGGGTTCAATACAAAAACATGGAACAACTCATCGGAAAAAGCCAAAACCTAGTCGCCGACAGATATCTGTTAGCTGTTAGAGAAGGGGATTCCGGTGACCAGGCAAAATATGCGGCAGGGCGTTCCAGTTTGCAAGCTTACAATCGTTCAATGCAAAGAACCTCTCCTGAAAATGAAAAACTTTCTGAGGTCATCATCATTCATGAAGCAGGAAAGTCGGCGATCAAGATGTCTCGAGGAAAACTCATGGACGATGAGTATTTTGCAGTGGCACTTCGAGGCGCTGTTGAAATTGGATTACGTGCCAAAGGGGCCGGTGCTTCTCTTGCAGGTGCCGTTGCCGCACTATCAGTAGCCGAAAATCCAATCCCCATTTACAAAGAAAGAGATCCAAAAGGTTCCCTTCCCAAAAAGTATTACATCAATGGAGTGGATGTTGGATATTCCGATATCATGAACAATTACTCCGAAACAGCAATGAACAACTTCAATGAAAATTACAAAACGATGATTACTAAAAACCTAACATCTTTGTCGTTGAAAGTTGTGGCTGCAGTGATTGCATCGGAAGCCATGGCGCGTGCCATTGAATCTGGTGGGAAAAATAAAAACAATGATTTGGTATCTAGTTTGATTCGGGTAGCCGCTGGTGCTGCGGCAGGGCTTGCTGTTTCACAAACCATTGCCCCTGATCTGAGATGTTGGAGGACCATTCCTGCCAACTTCCAAGTCAAACGGATCCTTCTTGCACCCGGAGAATACGACTTTAAAGTAGAATCTCCAGGATCGGTTGTGACGGCCGCACCGAAAAAACTTCTAGTAGAAGCCGACAAACCTTTGTTTGTTTCCGTACGTTCTTATTCGAACTAACCTAATCGATTATTTTAATCGCTCTTTCTTCTTAAAAAAGCAGGAATGTCGTAATCCTCTCCGTAATTTTGAAACGGGGAGGATTGTTTCTGAGAAGAAAATCCCCGATTGGATTGGCGAATACTTCGAACAGAATCTTGTTCCTTTCCAAAACCAATATCTTTTTCTTCCGACTTCCTAACATAAACCATAGGAGAAACAGATTCTTCGGAACCCACAACCTTTTGTTCTCTTTGGTATTGTTTTCCCCGTTTAGCAAATCCAGTTGCAATCACAGTAACTCGAATCTGATCGGAAAGTGAAGAATCTTCATTGAGTCCAATGATGATATTAGCATCGGGGTCCGCTTGTGCTGTGATGATTTGTGAAACTTCATTCCATTCATGGATGGTCAAATCATTTCCACCAGTCACATTGATGAGGAGAGACTTTGCACCTTGTATGCTCGAGTCTTCTAACAATGTGTTGTTGATTGCTTGTTCTACAGCTTCACTCACACGTGTTTCTCCTCGACCTTCCCCAACACCTAAAATGGCATCCCCAGTATCTTTCATGATGGTTTTTACATCAGCAAAGTCTACGTTGATGATTCCCGGATGGTTGATGATATCACTAATCCCTCGCACACCATTTAACAAAATATCATCGATCACTCGAAATGCCATATCCACAGGTGTGTTTTTGTCCACAACTTGGAAGATAGAATCATTACGAATGGTGATGAGTGTGTCTACGTTGGCACGAAGTTGATCGATTCCTTGTTTTGCAAGTTCTGCTCTGCGTTTTCCTTCAAAAGAAAAAGGAACCGTCACAACTCCCACTACCAAACATTTTAATTCTTTGGCAATTGCAGCAATAATAGGTGCCGCCCCAGTTCCTGTTCCTCCACCCATCCCCGCTGTCACAAAAACCATATCTGCTCCTTTGAGGGCCGACACAATGCGTTCTTTGTCTTCAAGGGCTGCCTTTTCACCGAGCTCTGGGTCACCACCAGCACCCATCCCACGAGTGACTTTGTTACCTAACTGGATTTTAACTTCTACAGGAGATTTTAATAATACTTGTTCGTCGGTGTTCATTACAATGAAGTCGACACCTGTCATTTTAGAGTGAACCATTCTTGTGACGGCATTCATTCCGCCTCCACCAACTCCAATGACCTTAATAATTGCTGGGCTTGTTTTTTCTTCTTCTAGGTACAACATTCACTTATCCTTAGAGATTATTCTCCATCCAACGACGAACCTTCTTCATCCATCCATCGGAATCAGATCCGGAATGCATATTTCTCTGTTCTAAATTTTGTATTTTGGAACTGTATTTAATCAGGCCCACGGCAGTGGCATATTCGGGGCTAGAAATTTTATCCACAAGACCACTGAGTCCTGCTGGTTTTGCACGACCCACTGACAGGCGTAAAACTTCCTCGGCAGTGGCTTCAATGCCCTGTAACAAAGAAGTTCCGCCAGTAAGGATCACACCTCCCGCCAAACTTGACTTAAATCCTGAACGAACCAATTCATGATCAATCATTTCTAAAATTTCACGAACCCTTGGTTCTAGAATTTCAACGAGTTCTTGGCGAAAAACGGAACGAGCTGGCCTTCCCGAAATAGATGGAATTTCAAATTTTTCTGTGGGGTCCACCATATCAATTCTTGTATGGCCATATCTTTTTTTGATAACTTCCGCTGTTTCGACTGTAGTTTTTAAACCGATGGAAATATCGCTTGTGATATGAAATCCACCAAAGGGAACTACTGAAGAAAAAGCAATTCCCCCATCCACATAGATAATGATATCACAGATTCCGGCACCAATGTCAATGACAGCAGTTCCCAAATCTTTTTCGCCAGAAGTAAGGATGGCCTCCGAAGAAGCAAGGCTTGATAAAACTCTATCCATTTGTAAAAGACCAGCTTGCTCCACACAACGATCAATGTTATTGAGAGCCGTATTTCCACAAGATACAATATGTACTTCTGCTTCTAAACGAACCCCTGTCATCCCGATGGGATCTTTGATATTGACTTGGTCATCTACTTTGAATTCTTTTGTGAGAACATGGATGACTTGTTGGTCACCTGGAACATGTACAGCTTGTGCAGCTTCCACAACTCGCATAATATCTGTTTCTGATACAATTCGTTCTCTGTTTGTCACAGCAATGATACCTTTTTCGTTAAACCCGTGTACGGACTTTCCAGATACATTGACCACCACAGTATTCACTTCCTGCCCAGCCATCAATTCTGCATCACCAAACGCTTCTATGATGGACTTGGTTGTTGTTTCTATATTGACAATGGAACCATTTTTGATACCGGCAGAAGGATAAACTCCCGTTCCAATAATTTCGATTTCATGTTCCCCTAGAAGTCGTCCAATAACAACTTTAACTAGAGAGGATCCCAAATCCAAGGCCGTTATGATAGGTGCATCATCATAAGTCATATCAGTGATAAACGGCGTCTTCTCCCCTTAAATCGATAGAAACAGCTTTGACAGATTCGGCTTCCATATAAGCCAAAGATGCATATAATTTACGAAAAACATTGAGTTCTAATTTATCACCTAAATATACTTTCATTGAATTTGGTGACTTTAAATACATAGTATAATTACCGTCGCGTTCTGCGACAAGTTCAGAGATTCTTGATTTTAATGCAGGGTAAGAGGAAAGAGCATGTCGCATTTCTTTTGTAATATCAAAAATTTGTCTGCCTTCTAGCTTTTTTTCCCCAACAGTGAATGGTCCACTAATCACGATTAGGTGATTAGCCAAAACCCGATCTCTGGAAAGTATCTCCAGATTTTCATCCACCTCATACAAGGAACTTCCTACATGTATGACAAATTCGGCGACTTTCTCCTGTACATTGATCTTCAAAAATCCATCCGGGTCTCTCGTGATCCGGACCTTTCGAATCCTTGGATGGCTAGAAAGTAATTTCTCCCAATCCTTCCAATCCCCGATCATTGGGTTTTCCGGATCCACCCCCAAATAGCGAAAAACCTCGGGAGGACTGAGAGCCACGAGGCCTTCCCATTCCACACGAACCACCGGCTTCACGGGTCTACCCCAACGGAAGACAAGCCCTAAGGCCAAGAGACCTAAAGCAACCAACAGGATGGGAACCACGCGCCCAAATCGTTTTTCTTTGATTTCTTGGGGAGTGTCAACCATATATTGATTATGTCACATAGTTAGGCTGTTTGGAAAGCATTTATCAAGAGGGTACAAAAAAAGGCCAGGCGAACCTGACCTTTCTCGCAATTTTCAAACTAGGTTTGAAGTGCTTAGTTTTGTGCTACCTGCATGGCACTTGCGTGAAGGTCCATAGAGACAGTTTGGTATTTTTTAGCTTCTTTTTCAAGAGCCTCTGCACGACGAAGAAGTTCTTTCTTCTCGTTCATTTGGCTAAGAGCCTTACCACCGCGAGTAGATCCTGCTCTGTCACGAAGTGCTTGAGCCATTTCTACTTTTTCTTTTGCAACATTCGCAAGATACTCAGAAACGGCAGATTTTTGCGCCGGAGTGGTTGCTTGTTCAATCATAGCAGACTCCAAAAGCTCCAATCTTTCGTTTGTATCTAAAGCTTGGAGATTTGCTGTTGCAAGTCCCATAGCCAAGATCCCTGTTGCGATAATCTTTGTTGTTTTCATGTGATCCTCTCTAGAGTGGGAACCTCTTTTTCCGATTCCCTATTTGTATTCTATGACTCTAAGAATCCTCTCATAAGGATTAAATTCAATCGGAAATTACGAAGAATTTCCCCACCGGAAGCCAAAAACTGGAAAAAAAGAAAATTCTAGATTAAAATTAATCAAAATCAGATTAATTTTAATCATATCGGGCCATCATTGGCCCCAAACTCTGGGTATGGCAAACTCTAACAAAATCAAAAAGCCCTCCGAAGAGGGCTCCCATCAAAACCTCGTCAGTTTTATCTGAGGTCTGATCAGTATTTTGTCTTTGTATAACTCAATTTTTTATTGAGGATGATGTCCACATTGGTCACTTCCCCTGGTTGTACATGAATCTCAGAGTTTTCCAGTTTCATCTCTTCCATGAAACTAGCACGAATTTCATATTTTCCTGGTTTCAGGTTGGTGAACCAAAAGTAGCCATCTTTGTCAGTGGTGACCTTGAAGATCTGGTTTGTAGAAACCACTGTTGGCATATAAATCGGGTGTTTTTCGATCGGGTTGTCCAAGGTTTTATAAAACACTCGGCCTCGAATCGCACCAAATCCATCCATGGAATTAATCGCATCTACAGTCACCGTTTGTTTCGGAAGGACTGCCGTTGCCGTTTTGTAAATCGGATATTTGTCCGCACGGATTTCGATCTGGTGTACTCCTGCGGGAAGGTTATCGATTTTTACGTTGTAGATTTCTCCCTGGATGAGTGTTCCATTTTTTGTTACCGATCCCCAAATTTTGGATTTCTCTGTCGTGATTTGGGAAGTATATTCCTGGTCATCCACAAGAACTTTGATCGCCCGTACCTTGTCTTCGGCAGGGGAAGATTTTAGTTTTCCTTGTTTGTTGAGTAGGTCATAAGGCGATTTTGTGGCCGCTCCCCCATAGGATTTGTCTTTGATGATGGAAGTGCGAATGAGGATACTTCCTGTGGTGATAGATGGTGGTGCTGGTGGTTCCACTTCCACAATCGGTGGGATGACCACAGTGGTATCGTTGGCAGGAGTTGGTTCTGGCTCGGGTGCTACAACGGGAGGAGTCGTGGTATTGTTATTTGGTGGCGTTGTGGTTTCTACTGGCGTGATCGGCACGTTGATGACCACGTTTGGTGGTTTTGGTGGAGGGGTTTGTGGTTTTGGGGAACCAGATAAAAAGATTCCGGCGGCATTCCCAGACACTTGTGGGGTCTGTTCATGGTTGAACTGGCGAGCCATTTTTACCGTTTCTTCTTTGGCGACAAAGAAGGCTTCAAGGGCTGTTACCACACTGTCTTTGTTTAAATCCCCTTTCTCCAAAGCATTCCCAAAGTTGTAAGTAAAGATTCCATGGTTGATGGTTCCGCCCACTTCAATAGAGGTTTGGTCATCATCCGAAGAAGAAATAACAGCTTTGTTTTGGAAAAAATAATCTTCTGCATTTTGGCGGACTACCCCATCATTCCCTTGGGCAATCGGGATCTCAGCCGCACCGCGGGTATTTTTCCCTTTTTTGGCAATCCCTCCTGAATAACAACAGTCCATTACAAGAACCGTTTTTTGGGATTTGATTTCCGTTAAAAATTCATTTAGTTCTTCATCAGAAATATGAGGTCGGTCATAACAAATTAGGTAGTTACGCATTCCATTTTTTGCTTTCGCATCTTTCATATACATTCCATGGCCGGAGAAGTACAAAAAAACAGAATCATCTTTGCCGACTACTTTGCCCAATTGGGTGATAGCATTTTTGACATTGTCTCGAGTGACCATGGAACCTAACAGGACTTTGATATCCTTGAAGTTTCCTTTCTTTTGGATTTTTTCTTTTAGAAAGTTTGCGTCTGCTTCACAGAGATTCAACTCGGGGATTTTTGCTGTGTTCCCTTTGTAGTTAGTTCCAATGAACAGCGCATAACGGTTCTGCCCAAACACCGGTAATCCGATGAGATAGGCCGATAGAATGCAAACAAATATGTTTCGAAACGAAAACATGATTGGGTTTCCTCTTATCCGGATGGAGTGCTTCATTCTCCAACACCGGAAATCGGAAATCAATTGGATTTTTGTTTGGAATTTAAAAAACGAAACACTTGAGGAAGAACAAAATTACGGAATTCTTCGTTTACCCGTTTTTCTCCTCGGCAGTCGTAATGGATATTATCCACAAATCTCTCGGCTGGGTAAGAGGAATCGGGAAAGAAAAAGAGCCCGACATCTGGATTCTCTCTAAAAAAAACTTTTAGATCGGCGAGAAGGTCTTTGGACTCCCTTGATTCTTGTTTTTCCTGGATCCACGGCATATAGATCATTCCAAATTGGATTCCTTGGGAACGAGTGTATTCGATCAGGTCTTTTAAAACAATAAAATCAGGTTGGTGGTATACATAAGGAACTGGATTTTTTAATTCCTCATCCAATTCCTTGCGAATCAATTCTTTAGAAAACAAAACAAGTTCTGGTTTCAATCGATTGGAAATATTATACTTTCCGAAATGGCGGGTGATTTGGTCTTCTATGGTGCGATTGTCTTCTAGTTGAGAAGAAGCTGGTTTACAAAGTCCAACTTCTACATTTTCACAAGCTTCACAAAAGAGAGATCGTTCTTTGTAATTTTTGTCTACTTTCCAATTGGTTCCACTAAGTGCATTGCGAATGGCACCATGGAAACGATAGGATTCATATAAAAGCGGCATTGCTTTGGAAAGAATATACAAACGTTCTACACCAGAATACTGATTGGATAATTCGGAAAATGTAAATTGGTGGAGATAACGATGCCCAAAGAACTCCCAAAGAATTTGATTTGCATCTTCTTGTTTTCCGCTGTAACTGATGATATTTGTAGGAGTGGCAGTTCGGAAAAAGTTCTTCTGAATGCCTTCAGTCCACCTTCGGTTGAGGTATTCAGGAATAGATTCATTTTCCTTGACTGACTTCGCATCCGGATCGTAAAGTGGTGGGCCATATCCCGTAGAATATAGTTTAGGTGATGCAGCAAACAAAATCATTTTTGGTTTGGCATTTCCCTTTTTTAAATACTTATCCAAAAAGAAACGATAGTATTTGGGTCCCATTGCTGGCAAACTATGATTATAAACAGAAAATTCGATATCCTGTTGTTTTGGATATCCAGCCAAAGCCATCGACCTGGAATCACCTAACACAATTATATCGGCATCACCTTTGCCTGATTCTACAAAGTTTTTCTTTAAATTAACAAAAAAGATTTCTGGTTGTTCCAAATAGTGGATTCCAGTAAATCGAACCACAATTTCCAATACCAAAAAAAATAAGAGGGTAATCCCAATTCCTAAAAATTTAGAACGCAAAGTAAATTACCTCCTTTCCAAAAACTCCCCGAGTGAGGATGAGAAATCCCATAAAGGATAAAACAAATGCCTGCACAATGGGATGAGTCAAAAACACCCAGTATCTTTCCTTTTTAAAGTAAGAGATTCCATCGATGATGAGAAGTGGCAAAAAGATTTTAAAATATTCTCCAAAAAGACCAATCATATCTTTGATGTTATTGTTTGGATTTAAGTCCCAATCCCAGACCATTAGGAATTTTTTCATATAAAGAAACATCATGTTGGCATCGTAAGAACGAAACCCTACTGCACTAAAAACTACAAGTGTATAAACCAATACTCTTGCAAAGGTTCCAGAAAGGATACTTTTGATTTTTTCGACTAAGGACGATTTTGTAGTTTCGACAACATCAATTTGATCGTCTTTCTTTTTAGCAAAAGCCACAAGGTAAATGATGGTGTATACACCTTGCAAACAACCCCAAGTGATAAAAGTCCAATTGGCCCCATGCCAAAGCCCTGATAAGAAAAAAATAATAAACAAGTTTCTGTATTGAGCAAACTTCCCGTATTTACTTCCTCCCAAAGAAATATAAATATAATCTCGAAACCACCTGTTCAGCGTTACATGCCATCGATTCCAAAATTCTGTTGGTGTTTTGGAAAATTCTGGAGTTTCAAAATTGACAGTAAGCGTAACTCCAAGAAGCCTTGAAACACCGAGAGCAATAAAAGAATAACCAGCAAAGTCACAATAAATTTGTGTTAAAAATAAAAAACCACCGGCAAACACTTGGGATCCATCCATTGCTTGGATGATATCTGGATTTTGAGTATAAAGAGATTTTCCTGCCAGGAAAACTTGGTCCACATATGTGGCTAAGTTATCGGCCACGTAGACCTTCATAAAGTAACCAAGAAGGATATCATACAATCCTTTCTGAACTCCATCCCAAGTTGGGAATTTTGGTTTTTTCAATTGAGGAAGAAGGTCTTGGGCGCGTTCGATAGGGCCTGCCACAAGTTGTGGGAAATAATTCACAAACAGAGCAAAATCAAAAAAATCGCGTTCCGCTTTGATTTGTTTTCGGAACACATCGATCGTATAAGACATGGTTTGGAAGGTATAAAAACTAATCCCCACCGGTAGGATGATATTTCTTAACAAATAAGTATGGGAATCCTCTACCGCTGCCGAACCCATCCACAATGCCAATTGGTTCCACGAATCAATCAGATTCACTGCAAAAAAATCATAGTACTTCATTGTAAAAAGAAGGCCCAAGTTGGCAAAAATGGAAACTGATAGGTAAAGGCGACGGCGGATTTGGTTTTCCGTACCTTCAATCAAAATAGCGGCACAATAATCGATGATGGTACTGACAAGTATGAGAGTGAGAAAAAACCACTCCCACCACCCGTAAAAAAAGTAAGATGCAAAGAGTAACCAAAGGTTTTGCGCACGGTAGGCCCATTTCTGTTTTCCGGCAAACCATCCGAATCCCAAAAAGACCGCATACACGAGAAGAAAGAATAACAAAAAGACAAAGGTATTGAAAAGCATCGGTCTTCGTTACAATTTCCGGGTCACTCGATTCTGTAAAATTGAAAAAATGAGGACAAAATGGGGAATCTTATCGTTGACCCTTTCGGATTTGCAGAAATCTTGAGAGTTACCTTGGATCTACGTTCGGAACTCAAAACCAAATTCGGTTTTTCGGAATTTCGCCCGGGCCAAGAAGGGGCCATTCGTTCTGTGCTGGATGGGCAAGATACTTTGGCCATTTTACCAACTGGTGCGGGAAAGTCTCTGATTTACCAACTCCCTGCGGCCATTCAAAAAAACAAACTAACCCTTGTTATTTCTCCTCTCATTGCCTTAATGAAAGACCAAACCGAGAGTTTGCTTGCGAAAGGAATTCCTGCTGCTTTTTGTAATTCCACCCAAGATGAAGTCGAACAAATGACCATTCTTGCGAAATCTGTGAAAGGAGAAATTCGGGTTCTTTTGGTTTCACCGGAACGAGCACTATCAAATGGATTCTTACGTATCTTTCGAGAACTGGATTTATTTGCCCTTGTTGTGGATGAAGCCCATTGTGTTTCGCAATGGGGGCATGACTTTCGTCCCGAATACCGCCAAATTCATATTTTACGGGAACGCCACCCTCGTCCCAACTTCCCAATCCTTGCCCTAACTGCGACTGCTACGTCAAAAGTCCAAACCGATGTCCAAGCTGCCCTTGGAATGAAATCACCCAAAGTAGTTCTTTCTACTTTTTATAGACCCAATTTAAAATTCAGCGTGGAATATCCTGCCGCCGAACGAGACAAAGCCGACAGGCTCATTGAACTTTTGGAACCGTGGAAAGATGGAAGGAAATTTCCTGGTCGTGCCATTATTTACTGCGCCACAAGAAAGAAAACCGACGAAGTGTATGATCTTTTAAAAGATTTTGGATTTTCTGTGGGAAAGTACCATGCGGGTCGCACTGATGGAATCCGCGAAAGAACTCAAAATGCTTACTCTTCTGGAAAAGTGCCAATCCTTGTTGCTACCAATGCTTTTGGAATGGGTATGGATCAACCTGATGTTCGTTTGGTGGTGCATTACCAAGTTCCAGCCTCTCTTGAGGCTTATTACCAAGAAGCAGGTCGAGCCGGAAGGGATGGACTTGGGTCGGAATGTGTTTTGTTTTTTAAAGCAGGTGATGTTGCCACACAAGCCTTTATGTTATCTAAGGAAACCAACTTCAAAGGTGGTGACACTCTTCTCAAATACATTAAGGAGTATGCAGGCAAAGAAGAATGTAGGCAAGTCCAACTTTGTGCTTATTTTGGTGAAACCATTTCTCCTTGTGGGAATTGTGATATTTGTACTGAAGTTGGCTCCAATCTCCATCGATCCCATTTTTTAAAAACAGAAGCTGCGAAAGTTCAGAAGAAAAATGAAAAAAGAGAGTATCCTCTATCCGAATGGGAAGAAGAAACCATCCAAAATTTTTTAAAAGAGCATCCGGCTGTATTTGGAAAAACCATCATCGCCAAAACTCTTGTGGGCAAACGTACAAAAGATGTGCTCAGATACCGAATGGAACGAAATCCCTTTCATGGAAAATTGGATGGAATTCCGGAAGAAGCTGTGGTCGCAAAACTCGAAACCTGGGTGGAAGAAAAAAAAGTTTTGGTGGCAGGTGCCAAATACCCCAAACTCTATTTACCCAATTTTGTTAAAACAAAACCAAGAACCTCGCCATTTAACTCTGATGAAACGAATAGTTTAAAAATAAAACTAAAAAAACCACCTACTCTCAATTCACAAATTTTAAAAGAACTCATCAACTACCGAGATCGGAAGGCAAGACAACTCAAATGGAAAAAGTTTATGGTATTTCAAAATCCCGTTCTCAAACGAATTGCGGAAAGAAAACCGAAAAACCTTTCTGAACTGGAAGCCACAAAAGGTGTGGGCCCAGCCAAGGTGGAACGATTTGGAAATGATATCATCGAAATCCTTTCCAAATGGGACTAAGAGTGATTTTAGTTTCCGTCATTTTGGGAACCGTTTTGTAGTGGGGAACAGGGTTCTCGACTCTCCGATCCAAAGTAAATTCCCTTGAAACTTTCCATGTCTCTTAGAATCTGCAGATTCATAGGGGCAAAATGGAAAAAATTGCAGGGAAGATCGTAACTCACGAAAGGGAATGGGAAGGTACAATCGAATTCGATTCAAATACCGGACTCATCACAAAAGTGAAAGATGAAATTGATCCAGATGCTCGTCAATTTCCCGAAGGTACAGTGATTTTTCCTGGTTTTGGAGATATCCACATCCACGCAAGAGAGGATGTGAGTGGAAAACATACATACAAAGAAGATTTTACCTCCGCTGGGAATGCAGCCATCAATGGTGGAGTGATCCATGTGGCAGATATGCCAAACAATCCTGTGCCTCCCATTGATGATGAATCCTACGCCGCAAAACAAGCGCTCACCAAAAAAGCACCCATTCATATCACTTTGTATGCAGGGATCGGCCCACATACAAAACCATTGGAAAAAAAAGTTCCTTATAAAGTCTTTATGGGCCCTTCCATAGGAGAATTATTTTTTCATGACAATGCTTCATTAGAAGAAGTCATCAAACATTACGCTGGGCAAGACATTAGTTTTCACTGTGAAGATCCAGAGATTCTTGTTGCCAACCAATCCAGGCCCACTCACGAAGAAAGACGTCCCAAAGAGGCAGAAACCGTAGCTACTGATTTTGCTTTGTATTTGATCGAAAAATACAATCTCAAAGGCAAACTTTGTCACTATTCCACAAAAGATGGTCTTTCTAAAATCATCGCGGCTAAAAAACGAGGAGTGAATGTAACGTGTGAAGTCACTCCTACGCATTTGATGTTTGATACGGATATGCTAACAGAAACCAATCACAAATGGTTTCAAATGAACCCACCACTTCGTGGCAAAGAAGACCGCGAAGCTATGGTAAAAGGGATTTTGGATGGACACATCGATTATCTAGCTACAGATCATGCACCCCACTCCATAGAAGAAAAACAAAAAGGGACAAGTGGGATCTCACAATTGGATACTTATGGGTTATTTGTCACTTATATGATACTAAAACTAAACATTCCGATGACTACCATTGCAAAAATCTGTTCCAAAAATCCAGGAGAATTTGTGGCACCATATTTACCCGAAACATTTGGAAAAGGAGTAGGTATTATTAACCAAGGTTATGCGGCAAATTTTTCTATTCTAAATTTAAAAAAACCAGTTGAATTTCAAAAATCAATGGTTAAAAGTAAGTCCGGATGGTCACCCTTTGAGGGATTCCAATTTCCTGGATCCATTGAAGCCGTCTATTTTTTAGGCAAAGAAATACATGCAAAATGAGCCATTAGGCAGTAAAATTCTCTCTGGTCTCACCGTTAAGTCGCTCCTTGCGGAATATCCGAATAGTTTTCAAGTTTTAGATTGGGAAGGAAATTTTATTTCCGTTACCGAACGATTTGCTCGGTTTTTAGAGTTTCAACCGAAGGAAATTGTTGGTAAATCCATAGTCGATTTTGCTCACGATGACGATAAAGAAAATACAAAGTATACTTTTGATAGTTTGGGTGAAAATCCGAATATTGTAAATTTCGAAAACCGTTTAGTCACCAACTCAAAAGAAGAAGTATGGATCATTTGGTTGCTCATCCCTTTACGGGAATCAAAAATTATTCTTGGATTTGATAGGGATGTTACCATTCAAAAAGACATTTCGTTCGAATTCCTGCTCCAACAACAGAAGTATAAATCTATTTTTGACAACCTTCCTATGGGCATTGCCATCACTGACGAAAAAGGGAAAATTGTTGAGACAAATAAAACAGCAAGAACCTATTTCAATATTCAGGATGGGGAACTTTTAAATCGAACTTTAAACATTCGTAAATACACTCTCATTCAACCGAATGGCAATAAAATATACCCGAGAAATTCCAGTCTTATGCGTGCGTTACGGCACAAAGAAGTGATTCGTAATTTAGAGATTGGTCTAATCAAAGAGGAAAAAATTACGTGGTTTGATATTTTAGCAACACCGATTCCTCTTGAAAACTTTGGCCTTGCGGTTGCTTTTCTTGACATCACTCAGAGAAGGCATGCCGAAGAAAAAATCGCATACTTAGCTTTTTTCGATCAACTCACCAATCTTCCCAACAGAAACTCTTTGATTGATAAACTTTTTCCTATTTTTGAAGAAGCAAGAAGGCATGGAAACCTCGTAGGTATCCTTGCCATTGATTTAGATAATTTTAAAATCATCAATGATTCTCGTGGACATGAATTCGGTGATAAAATTATCAAACTCGTTGCATATCGGATCCGAGAAAGTATCAGAGTGTATGATTTGATTAGTAGACAAGGGGGAGATGAATTCACAGTTGTATTGCCCGATTTATCTAATGAAAGAGATGCGGCTGTTATTTCTGAATCCATTTTGGATGCCATGACTCATCCATTTGTCATTGATGGGGAAAGAATTTTTGTAAATATATCGATTGGGATTGCGCTCTACCCAACAGATGGAAAAGATTCCAACACACTTCTAAAAAATGCAGACAGTGCTCTCAACTTGGCAAAATCCCAAGGGAAAAACTGTTATGTGTTTTTTACAGAAGAACTACAAACCGTTGTGGCAGAAAGATTGGAAATCGAAAACCGAATGCGGATTGCCATCATCGAAAATCAATTCACTTTGATGTACCAACCCAAAATTGATCTTTATACGAAAAAACCAGTAGGTGTCGAAGCCCTCATCCGTTGGCGTCATCCTGAACGCGGACTGATCTCTCCCAATGTATTCATTCCCATCTCTGAAGAAACAGGAATGATTCTAGCAATCGGAGAATGGGTGATTAAATCAGCAATCCAAACCATGAGGCATTGGAAAGACGAAGGGATTAATGATGTTTCGATGGCGGTCAATATCTCCACCAAACAGTTCAAACATGAAAGATTAATTTCTACTATTGCTGAAAACCTAAAACTATTCAAAGTGGATCCGCATGATTTGGAAGTGGAACTCACGGAAAGTTCAGTCATGGAAAATGCCGATGCTGCGGTTCGTACCATGCAAGAGATTCGGAAACTGGGTGCAAAAATTGCCATTGATGATTTTGGAACTGGATATAGTAGTTTGGGGTATTTAAAAAAACTTCCGATTTCCTCTTTAAAAATTGATCGTTCCTTTGTTTCCGAAATCACATCCGACAAAGATTCCAAAACCATCATCCATGCAGTTTCCAACCTAGCACATAACCTTGGTTTGAGTGTAGTTGCGGAAGGTGCGGAAACAGAAGAACAAGTCAGGTTACTTGCAGAAAGTGGCGTTGATCTCATCCAAGGTTTTTATTTCGCCAAACCGCTGAGTTCTGAGGAATGCCTTCATTTTCTGAAGACAGAACTTGGAATTTCGGATTGACCCAGTCGCTTTCCCGCCGTTTTTATCAATTAAGGATTTCACTTGAAACTTTCAGTTGATTGGTTAAACGAATTTACCCCCCTCTCCCAAATCCCTTTTGAAAAGGTTTTGGAAAAAATTAATACATCCATTTGCGAAATTGATGACGTCGAAGAATTTAAAGTTCACCTATCATCGGTTATCACTGTCAAAATCAAATCACTTGAAAAACATCCTAATGCAGAAAAACTATCCACTACCATCGCCACAGATGGTTCCAAAGATTACCAAATTGTTACTGCCGCTACCAATGTAAAGGTAGGGGACATTGTTCCATTGGCCCTTCCTGGAACAAAACTGGATGGAAAAGAAATTTTAGATTCAGAACTTCGAGGTGTTCGTTCCCAAGGAATGTACTGTTCTGAAAAAGAGTTGGGGCTAGCTTTAGAATCTTCTGGTGTTTTAGTTTTTCCTGACGATACACCACTTGGAATTTCTGTTCGCAAACTTTATCTATGGGAAGACACCATTCTCACGATTGATAATAAGTCCATCACACATAGGCCAGACCTTTGGAATCATTTTGGGTTTGCGCGCGAACTTGCAAGCCAACTCCAGTTGCCATTGAATGAATTCCCTTTCCAAGCAGAGACAAAATGGGAATCAGGAAATGAAGGGTTAACAGTGGAAAAAACAGATAATGCTCACGCATATTATGTTTGTTCCATCCAAAATGTAAACATAACCCAATCAAATCTTAAAATCAAATCCAGACTTGAAAAATGTGGAATTCGCTCCATCAACAATGTTGTGGATGTTTCCAACTATCTTCTGTTAGAGCTTGGACAACCCACACATTTTTTTGACCGCGAAAGATTAAAGTCTACATCCTTTTCTGTTGTAAAATCAAAAGAAGGTGACTCCTTCCCTTTGTTAGATGATACAACCCCTAAACTTCAAAAAGATCTACTTCTCATTCAAAATGGAAAAGATCCTGTTGCCCTCGCAGGTGTGATGGGAGGAAAAGATTCTGCAGTCATTGATTCTACCAAAAACATTGTAATGGAATCAGCAGTTTTCAAAAGAGAAGATGTTCGTTATACAATTCGCAAAACTAATATCCGTACCGAGTCGGCGGTTCGTTACGAAAAAGGTTTAGATAGTTATACTTGTTTGCCAGTGATGAAACGTGCCGTGCAACTATTGAAGGAAAATGGAAATCCAAACATCAAGGTTTATGAACCACAAGGTTTCAATCATACAGAATCAAAATCTGTGACCATCAGTACAAACCTTTCTTTCCTTCGCCACAAGTTAGGTAAAAATATTTCGCAAACTGAAGTCACCGAAATCTTAAACAGACTTGGTTTCAAAGTTACAAACCAAGGGGAAGAATTATCCGTTCTGGTTCCTAAATTCAGACAAAACTACGATGTTACCATTCCTGAAGACCTTGTAGAAGAAATTGGAAGAACCATCGGTTATGCCTCCATCAAAACAGAAGCACTCTCAATGGCAGTGGAAACTCCAATTCGAAACCCATTACGTGAATTGGAAAGAAGAGTCAAAAACTTTCTGGCTTTAGAAGTTGGATTTAATGAAGTTTATAATTATTCCTTTGCTTCACCAGCAGATTCCAAACTAGAAGCAAAAGAAGAACATTCTTCTTTAAAAATTGCAAATGAAATGCCAGAGGAACATTCATTACTACGAAATAGTCTATTTCCTGGTATCATCAAACAGGCCAAACTCAACCAAGACCGTTTCGAATCAGTTAATTTATTCGAATTAGGCAGAACCTATCATAAAGAAGGTAAAGGAACTGATCTTGCAGAAGAAAGACGTTGGATGGGTATTCTTTCTCTTTCGAAAAACAAACCAAATGACCTAACAGCTGTTGAATTAGAATTCTTACAAGTTAGAGAAACAATCTCCGGTCTTTTCCGATATTTAAATTTACCAAATTACAAATGGGAAAAAACAAATCGCAACTACTTCCATCCCAATGCAGGACTTGTTCTTTCTTATGATGGAATTGAGATTGCCGAATTGGGGATCCTACACACACGTTTTGCGGATGATTATGACTTAAAACGTAGAGCCATTCTCTCTAAAATCAATATGGAAAAGTTAGTGGATGTTTGGGAGAAACAAGGAAGGAACTCACATTTTGTTCCGCCATCCAATTTCCCTCAAGGCCAATTAGATCTTTCTTTGCTAATGAACGAAAAAGATACAACAGAATCTTTTGTTAGTTTAGTGCAAGGTATGAAAATTCCTGAACTAGAATCTGTGTTTGTTCAAACCATCTTCCAAGGGGAGACAGTTGGTGAAGGGAAAAAATCTGTCACGTATCGATTTAGACTTATGTCCTATGACAAAACATTTACGCAAGATCGATTCAAAGAACTTTCTGATTCTCTTATAGATATCGCAAAGAAGAACGGATACAGCTTACGGTAAATTTGTTTTGACAAATCCCGATTTTTATCGGGAAATCATCCGAGTTTATGAGGACACTCCTAACAGTCATTTTGTCGGGTTTAGCATTCTCATGTTCCCGATTGGAAATCCAAAAATCCATCACGGATGATAGTTTTGTTCCGCAAAAAATCGATTATGCGATCTTTTCTGGTTCCGATACCAATTTTCAAAAACTTCGATGGACACCTATCTTTAAAAACAATTTAAGTTTGGGTTTCCAATCGGATCATGTTTTCCTTAGATTAAAAGCAATCAATCAAACTTCTGCAAACAAACTAATTTTAGATTTAGGAAATCCTCATTTAGATTTTGTCCGAGTCTACGAAGAAGGAAACCCGGAACCAATCAAAGAAGGTGGAGACTTTATTGCGCATTCACATTGGGATGCCTTTTCAAAATCAATCGCTTTTGAATTGGATTGGCCTGAAAATGAAGCCAAAACTTTAATTTTAGAAACCAAATCTTCATCAAACATTAGTTATCTGATTCGATTTTACTCTAAAGACACATTTTATTTAAAAGAAAATTTAGAGAATACCATTCTCGGTTTTTTTTATGGAACCATTTTGATCATGGTGATTTACAATTTATTTATATATTTTATCTTAAAAGAAAAAGCATATATTACGTATTCCATAGCCATTTTTTTTAACTTAGCTCTGCAAATGTATTTGAATGGAATATTAAACCAAGTAATCACACTGGATCATCCAGAAATTCATAACCGAATCGGAAGTATCATTGTCACCTGTTCCGCAGTTTCCGGTTGGACATTTGCCCAACAAACTTTGAATCTGCGAGAACTAAACCCTTGGTCAAACAGACTCATCCAATCATTGAAGTTCATTGTTTTATTTTATATTTTGATTCCGTATGCTTACTTACCAATTACTATTGCAGTTCGATTAGGAAATCTGATTGCACAAGTTTTTGTGGTCTCAGTTCTCCTCGTTGCTTTGGTTAACTATAGCACCGGGAATAAACAAGCGAGGTTGTTTCTTTTTGGATGGATTACCTTACTTTTTGGGATTTTGATGTACACATTGATGCAAAACGGAGTTTTGCCTGTAAATCTATTAACAATTTATGGCAACCAAATTGGATCCACTTTGGAAGCCGGAATTTTATCACTGGCCCTCGCTAATAAAATTAACGAACTAAAAGAAGAAAAGGCAAATACTCAGGCCTTAGCACTTGTCACTCTTGAAGAAAAAGTAAGAGAACGGACAAAAACTTTGGATGAGTCTTTAAACTTAATCAAAAAAGATCTGAATGTCGCTAAAAAAATTCAAAAAACTTTGTTCTCTGAAATTAAAACAAGTGATCCAAGAATCCACTTTCATTCCTACTACCAGTCGATGTCGGAAGTGGGTGGTGATTTTTATGACCTAACACAAGTAAAACCTGACTACTATCGAATTTTTGTAGCCGATGCCACAGGTCACGGAATCCAAGCTGCTCTCATTACCATGGCAATCAAAGCTGAATATGAATCACTCAAAATGATTTATGACCATCCCGATGATTTGGTATTTCATATGAACCAAATCTTTATCAACAAATATAGCAATATTCAGACAATATTTACATGTTCTGTTTGTGATATTGACCTAAAAAACAAATTACTATTTTATTCTTCAGCAGGTCACCCTGACCAAATCCATCAAAGAATCGATGACATAAAACTTTTACCAAGGACTGGAAAAATAATAGGACTTATGGACCATACCCAGTACAGGATCATCGAACACCAAATCGAAGAAGGTGATCGTATTTTTCTCTTTACCGACGGAATTTTTGAGCAGTTTAACGAAGAGAAAGAACTCTTTGGAGAAGACCGTTTGTATGATATTTTAAAAGAGAACCTGAAGATGAGTTTGGATCATACGATGGCGAAAGTACTCAGTGAACTATCTTCTTTCACAGAAGGTGATGTAAAACAAGATGATATTACATTTATCGGTTGCGAAATTCAAAGTCTAGGTTGATTTTGATATTCATGTCCTATTCTGAAATTCCAGTTTATACAAACCCATTCATCCACCCTGCCGCAACGGCATTTGGCATGATTGAATATGGAACTTCCGTTTCTTTATGGCCTGGTGCCGTGGTGCGTGCTGATATGAACTCCATCAAATTAGGAGATTATGTCAACATCCAGGATAACTCCACTTTGCATACTGATAGCACAAGCCCTATCAGCATCGGCGAATGGACATTAGTTGGTCACAATGTCATGATCCATGGCTGTAAAATCGGGAAAGGAGTTCTTGTTGGTATTGGCTCTATCGTTTTGGATAATGCAGAAATTGGTGATGGTTCTCAAATTGCTGCCGGTTGTATGATCCGCGGTGGAAAAAAAATCCCACCAAGATCTCTTGTAGTTCCTGATGGATCTGATATTAAAATATTTCCTGGAAAAGCAAAGCCGGAATTAACAGTCGCAGGTTGTATCGAATACGCCCATCTTTCTGTTCGTTTTCAAAAAAACATTTTTGTTCCCTTTCAAAAAGAAGAAGAAGTTCATTTTGTAAGCCAAGCGAAAGAAATCATTGGAAAGTTAGGTATCTAATCCAATTAACTTGGAACCTATCCAACCTAAACCCGAACTCTTATATGAAAAAAATTATAGATAAATTAAAAATCCTGGGAATTTTTTCTATCACACAAACTGTCTTTCAAATTGGAACCGTCATGATTATGGCTGTTTCCGCACTTGCCGGACAAAGCATCGCTCCCTCTCCTGAATCGGCTTCACTTCCAATTTCGTTTGTGATTTTAGGAACCCTGCTTGGTTTGGTTCCAGCATCAAGATTTATGAACTGGAAAGGTAGCAAAGTCGGTTTGCTCACAGGAACAGTCATAGGAATCATTGGTGCTATCCTTGCATCCTATTCCATGTATGAGAAGAATTTTATTTTGTTTTCCATATCACACTTGTTATTTGGATTTCATCAATCCTTTGTCCAATATTTACGATTTGTAGCGATGGAATCAGTTCCAATTCATGATAGATCCAGTGCCCTTTCTTGGATTTTAATCGCAGGAATTCCGGCAGCATTTCTTGGGCCACTTGCTGGGCTCCAAGGGAAAGAACTTTTCCCAAACTCATTGTATTTAGGATGTTATTTAATTTTAATTTCTGCTTTGTTTTTACAATTTTTCTTTATTTTATTTTTGCCAACACCTAACAAAAAAATATCAAGCATACATTCACAATCCAATGATGTTTCTCCAAGAGAAGTTATTCGTCCACTTTCGTATCATATAAAAAATTTAGGGTTATGGGTATCGATTTTGGCAACTGCTTTTAGTTTTGGACTGATGGCAATGCTTATGTCTGCTGTACCAGTGGCAATGAAATCCCATGGTCACGAAATGCATGCTTCCACTTTAGTATTACAATGGCATGTATTAGGAATGTATATTCCTTCTTTTTTCTCAGGACAATTAGTGCGAAAAATGACAGCACCTTATCTAATACTTTTAGGAATTTTTGTGATGGGGCTCGAAAGTTTTGCTGCTCTACAAGGTACAGAATTTTTACCATTTGCAGTGGCACTCATACTTCTTGGCATTGGCTGGAATTTTATGTATGTGGGTGGCACAAACTTACTTGTCGAACAATACCATCCTTCGGAAAAAAATAAAATCCAGGCAACAAATGATACAATTGTTTATTCTTTTGCAATCGTATCTACATATAGCGCCGGTTATCTGGAGAATAAAATTGGTTGGCTTAACCTTAATTTAGTCAGTATTCCGTGTTTGTTATTTGTTAGCATCTTCACTATGTATTTTATTCATTCACAACGAAGGACGGTATAGTCAAATGGAAAATCAATCTCATTGGGAAACAATCGTTGGTCTCCAGGTAAACGATGATGAACTGTACACAGAGTATAGAAAAGAAATGAAAGAACTATTAGAAAAATACGAAGGGGGATTTCGGTATGATTTCAAAATTGAAAAAACTTTAAAATCGGAAACAGAAAATCCAATCAATCGTGTATTTTTAATCTATTTTAAAAACAAAGAAAGAAAACACAGTTTTTTCGCAGACCCAGATTACAAAAAAGTTAGAGAAAAATATTTTATCCCTTCCGTCGAAAGTACAACCCAAATCGCAGAGTACGAAAGATTTTTTGAATCGTAATTATAAATAATTATTGTCAAACTATCACCTAACTATAAATAATTATGAGTATGTTTAAAAACAAAATTCTTCCCGTATTTTCCGCTACAATTGTGATTAGTTTGTCGGAATTCCTTAGAAACGAAATACTTTTTAAATCAATTTGGTTAAATCATTATAACCAATTAGGAATTAAATTTCCTTCTGACCCAATCAACGGAGCGGTGTGGGGAATATGGTCACTTGGATTGGCGTTTGCAATTTTCTATTTATCCAACCATTTAAAATTCAAACAAACCTTTCTATTTAGTTGGTTCATCGGTTTTCTATTGATGTGGATCGTAATTTGGAACTTATCAGTTCTACCCGTTGAAATTCTTCTATATGCAGTCCCACTTAGTATCTTAGAAACTTTTTTAGCTACCTGGATCGTGTATAAATTAAAATAAAAACCAGTAAACCCTATTTGTTAAATGGTTTTTCTTCCGGCTTTAATTTTGGCTGAAAACTCTTTTGCCATTTCAATCCGAAGTTTTCCTTCAGCAAAACGACGTTTCTCCAGATCAGTTTCTAAACGTAAAGGAGGAACAGCACAGGGCTTTTTATTCTCATCCAAAGCAACAAACGATAAATAGGCGGTGGTGGCTCTAACCATTTCTCCTGTATAGGGATTCTCACGGTTTACCTGAACTCCCACTTCCATCGAAGTAGTTCCAACATAATTCACCATAGCCTTTAAATTCACATGATCACCAATTTGAATTGGAGTAATAAAATTAATTCGATCGATACTAACAGTTACTGCCTCACGACCGGAGTGTCTTTGGGCGGACATGGCAGCAATCAAGTCGATCCAACTCATTATGGCACCACCAAATGCAGTTCCATAATGATTTGCATCATTGGGTAGAACGATATGTCTAGTTTCTACTGCAGATTCTTGGGGTGACTTGGCGGGTAAATCGTTAGGATTCGTCACAATGAGGATATCTTCCTCTTGACCAACCACCAAGGAAAGGCTTTTTTAAGAATTCATCGAACCAGTTTAATTCGTCCAATGTAGATCATATGCTAAAAGATAAAAATAAATACGTCTATTGGATCAAATTTCAAAAGGATACAAGTCCCCTGCTTCGTCGTTTCCTTTTGGCAGCATCCGGTTTATTTCTCATTGCTGCTGGCTTACATATTCTTCCGTTTTTCACTCATCAAGGTGAAGTAGATTATTTATTTTTTACGGTAGATTTCTGTTTTGCGGTGATTCTATTTTTAGAATTTTTATTAAAGAACAAAGTACCTCTAATAATTCGCGTTTTTAGTTTAATCTGCACAACCATCTTTATCTCGGTCTTATCGTATGCTCGTAGTGGTCTTTTGGGTAGCGCAGAAATTTCGTTATCGTTTATGATTGTTTCTTTTTATGTCTTTCTTCCGCCAATCTTAAGTTTGATTTTCTCACTCATTATTTCTTTGTTACCATCGTTATTTGGTGGATTAATTTATTTTTCTTGGCTTCGGTTTCCTGAATCATTAGGTATCAGAAATAATAATCCAAGAGAATGGTTTTTTAATTCTGTAAGTTTAATTTTATTTTCAGTTTTAACTGGATTTTTAATCCAAAGACTTAGAGGGAAACTTATAAAAAATATTGTTTATCTTAAAGAATCAAGAAGCAAAATACTAAAATCTCAGAAACACATCGACAAACTAGCATTTTATGATTCACTAACACATCTTCCCAATCGATATTTGTTTGAAAAATTAATCCAAAATAGAATCAGTTCGGGTGTATCAGAATCTTTTCTACTTTTAATCAATCTAAAAGGATTAAAAGTAATTAACGCACTACACGGTATTGGATTTGGAGACCAAATTTTAACCTTAACGGGATGTGTGTTAAAATTATATACAGACGAAAGACCGGATATACTTGTAGCTAGTTTAGGTGGCGATGAATTTATACTCTGGATTGAAAATTCTACAAAATCTAAAATTGAAAAAGCCATTGTAAAATTTGACCTCAACAATAATGAGTTACTCACCCCAGATCAATTAGGACATAGGCTCCAATACAGAGTATCTGGCGTTCAGTTTCCCCAGGATACAAATCATTTGGATGAAGCAATTCGGAAACTTTCCATTGCGATGAATGTAGCCAGAGAAGATGTTCTGACAAAGTTAGTATGGTTCCAAACTGGTATGGAATCAAAAATAGAAAGAGAACAAAAACTTAAAAACTATTTAGAGAAAGCAATCAATCACAAAAATTTTAAAATAGCATACCAGGAAAAAGTAGATATTAGTTCTAAACAAACTGTTGGACTGGAAGCACTAGCTCGTTGGAGTTTACCAGAATTCGGAAATATTTCGCCTGAAGAGTTCATTCCAATCATCACCAAATCAGAGTTAATTGTTCCGTTTGGAAAATGTATTTTTGAAAAAACTATATCTCATATCCCCAAACTACTAGACCTGTATGGAAAAAAGATACAAATTTCTATCAATATTTCTCCCATTTTCTTTTTATATCCGAATTTTAACGATTACATTATCCGGTATTTATCAAACCATAGAATTAATCCAAAAAATATCATATTCGAAATTACAGAAGATGTTTTCTTAGATGAAATTGAAACCATCCAAAGGATCGTTTCAGAACTTAGATCCAATGGCATTTCTGTTTCATTGGATGATTTTGGAAAAGGATATTCATCTCTTCATTATATGCAAAAAATTCAGTTTGATGAATTAAAAATTGATAAATCATTTTTAGATGATATTGCAAACTCCGATCGAAACTTTTTACTTTTGGAATCAATTTGTCATTTAGCCGATTCTTTAGGGCTTAAAACCATTGCCGAAGGTATCGAAAACGAAGAACAACTTCAGCGATTAAAACAAACTTCTTGCCATGTAGTCCAAGGTTACCTTTATTCAAGACCTCAGATACTCTTTGATTAGGTGACAACAAACATAAGGAATCTCTTAATATTTTCCCTTCTTTCTTTAGTTGCAGAGAAAAAACGAATCTGAAACTCTATCCTCTATGGGACAAGGTCATAATCATTCTAAACAAGACCACCACTCACACAATCATAGCCACCACCATACCTCATCTTCGACAAAAAATTTGGCATGGGCGTTTTTACTTAACTTAAGTTTTTCACTGTTAGAGTTAATCGGTGGTATATTTTCCAATAGCATTGCCATTATTTCGGACGCTTTTCATGACTTTGGTGATGCCTTATCTCTCGCCCTTGTCTGGTATTTACAAAAAATCTCAACAAAACCGAAAGACAATTATTTTGACTACGGTTATAAGCGATTTTCTATACTTGGAGCACTGATCATTTCATTCATTTTATCAGTTGGTTCCATCTTTATGATCATTGAATCTATCAAAAGATTCATAACTCCAGAAGAAACCAAAGCTAATGTTATGTTTGCACTCGCGATCATTGGAGTCATTGTCAACGGGGCAGCGATGGTACGACTCAACCATGGCAAATCATTAACTGAAAAGGCAGTTTTTCTTCATTTTTTAGAAGATATACTCGGATGGATTGCGGTCCTTATCGGTAGCGTCGTCATGATGTACTTCGAGGTTCCTTGGTTTGATCCATTACTTTCACTTGCGATTGCATTATGGATTTTATGGAACGCTTATGGGAATATCAAACAAGTGATGATCGTGATGTTACAGGCAGTTCCTGAATCGGTTGATCGGCATGAGCTAGTTGAACATTGGGAAAAAATAAAGGGAATTCAGTCAGTCCATGATATCAAAATTTGGAGTTTAGACGGGAACCACCATGTTGCTTCCTTACATGTACTGATAGAGAAAACAGTTAAACTGAATGAATTTCAAACGATTAAAGAAAAAATTAGACAAGTTGCATTGGAATTCGAAATCATTCATACTACCATCGAATTAGAAACTGACGCCGAACAATGCAAACTTCATTCAGACTGAGTTCATTGGTTTGAATTTATCTAAAGTTTGGATTCGTTTGATCCAATCTAAGATTTTTGGATACACCGATAAATTAAATCCACCTTCATGGGCTACATGTGTATAAGCAAATAATGATATGTCTGCGGTCGTAATAGAATCGCCAACCAAAAATTTTTTGTTTGTTAGTTGGGTTTCCATAACTCGTAAAGCTTTATGACCACCTTCTTGTTTGGATTCGTATTCAGCACGTCTCTCGTCAGGAACCCCAAATAATGGCTGATATATCTCGCGACTGCAATGTAAGGTTCATGACTATATTGTTCAAAAAACTGCCATTGTAAGACCTTAGCTCTTTCAAAGTTATCTTTGGGAAGCAGATGACTTCCTTCCGCTAAAAAATTCAAAATGGCATTGGACTCCGATAGAATCCTTCCATCATCCAAAATTAGAATGGGAATTTTCCCATTAGGATTCATTTTCAGAAATGAATCTGTTTTGGTTTCTCCTTTTTTTATATCGATATCTTGCCATTCATATGGAATCTCTAGAAAGGAAGTTACGAGTAAAAGTTTATAACTATTTCCTGATTGTCTATCACCGTAAATTTTCATTTTCCTTCCTGTAAAGATCTGGTAAAAAACTTTCGAACTGACCCACCTCTTCAATGTTATGTTTTATCCAAAAGAAACCATGTTGTTTATCAAAAAACAAAAACTCAAAGATTGGTCTTAACAACTTAAAACTAAGTCCCTTCCATCCAACAATCAAACAATTTTCATAAAGAGTTCCCTCTGCACCTTCCTTGAAACTATATTCCATTCTTGCAATCGGTAAAAAACCATACAACTTTGGATTATGAATGAATCCTTCCTCATCTAATTTTTCGATGGGACTAACCACATTCACTAAATAGTCCTTTTTTCTTCCTAAATATTCTACAATTCTTAAAACTGCTCCGGGTCCTACACTACCATCTGGTTTTCTTTTTTCATAACTAACATGGACATGATCTTCTGGATGCCATACATGATACCTATTGTAAATCTTTCCTTCATATTCAATTTCACCTTCCAAATGTTGGAACCACCAAGCCAACATTTTTGGGTGCACACCCTTGATCGTATCATGCCGAATCCAATATTTGACCCTTCCGTCTGTAAGCACCTCTCTTCCTGATTTTGCGGATTCCACTAACTTCCTGTTCCACTGAATTTCTAATTTTGGCAGTAACCCCAATTGAACCTTTTTCATTCCAGCCTCCATGGTATAGTAAACGCTATACCTTTGTAATTTCATTGTAAAGTAAATACTATACAAAAAATCAATCGAAAAATTTTGCTCTCTTGGAAAAATGTTACCAAACGGAGATTAACAAACGTATGAAACTGACCCTCAAGTTACTACAAAACGAATTTAGTGCTTATCAAAATCCGGAATCGGAAAAGGAAAAGGACATCGTTGAAGCAGCTGAAGATGTTTTTGCTGAGTTAGGATTTGCCGGTGCTACAACTGCAGAACTTGCAAAAAGGGCAGGTGTAACAGAACGTACGCTCTTTAAATATTTTCCCTCGAAGATTGATTTATACAGACGAGTTCTTTCAGGTTTACTTCTCTCGACAATTGTGCCCGGTCATATGTCTGACCTCAAAGAAAGACTACAAACTTTGAAACCGAATTTCAGAGAATGGTATATCTCCATTTTAAAGGCAAGATACACCGCCGTAGCAAAAGAACCAAAAAAATTGAAACTTCTTCTAGGTGCCCTCCTCTTCTCAAAAGAATTCTCTGAAATTTTTGGAAATCTTTGGAAAATAAATTTGTATGATACTTCTGTAGAAGCCATCCGGTATTTTCAAGGAATGGGTGAAATCAGAAAGGATTTGGATCCCAATCAAATTGTAAGGGCATCTTTTAGTTTGGCTGCTAGTTTTTTAATCACGAAATTTGTATTAGCACCAAAGTATCCAATAGACCCAAATCAAGAAATGGAGGCCCTTTTTTTTATTTTCTATCAAGGAATCAAAAGCGAAACGTAAAGGTGGCGAAACTTTCGTCGGTCATATAAATTTCAAATTTCGAATTGGTTTAAATTTATTTATCTAATTGTTTTTTCTTTCCTTGGAAGCAATAAAACGACTTTTCCTTTTGTTAATAAATTGTTTGCTTCCTCTTCCACTCCGTCACCACTCCCTAAGAAATAATCCAACCTACCAACACCGGTAATGGCATTTCCTCTATCATGTACAAACACCAAACGGTTATTCACCGTTTCTTTATTTGTTTGAAATGAAAGAAGGACAGGAAGTCCCAATGGAATTCGTATATCCATCGCTACCGATCGGTTAGCAATCAATCGAATACCTCCACTTCCCTTCGGCCCTAATTGATGTTCATTCATTTCTGCACCTAAGATTGGTTCTTTATGAAAGAATATATATCTTGGATTTTTTAAAATTGCTTCTGTAACTTCCTTAGGATTGGATTGAATACAATTTGATAAGTGAAACGGTTTAAGGCTTGGACAAATTCCATACAAATGAACAGAAGGACTAATATAATTTTGTCCATTGTCTTCAGCATAATTAATCCGAAATCTCTCTCCGTTTTCCATTTCAACAATTGCCGAACCTTCCAACTGCGCTAAATGTAAGTCTGTTAATCGTAAAAAAACAATTGGTTTAGAATATTTTTCCCAATTGGATTTTTGATTCCATTTTTCTCGATGAAAGAGTTTGGGATTTTCAAGAAACCTTGGATTTGAGATTGGAGGAGTTAATGCAGGATATTGGAAATCTCCTTCTTGTTTGTTTTTTCCACGAATTCGTACTTCATAATATCCGGTAATCATTGGAGAATCGGCGGACGGTCTTAGCTCAATCATTCGAAATTGTTTTTCGATTTCACTTTTTATCTGATCAACAGGGGTATTGTGGATGATCGACTGAAGATTTGCAAACAATTGAAGGATTTCTCCATTTGTGAATTCTTCTTCCCCAAAACGAACTTTGTTATCTTTAGGTTTCCTCTCAAAATATTGGATGGATTCCTTGAAAGCAAACTCTAGATTTGGATCTTTTCTGTGGTCCAAATTTTTGAAGGAACTAGAAGTTTGAGAATTATGAGAAACTAAGGATAGATCTGTTCGTTTCTGACTCTTGGGGTAATTCCGATTCTGGTTTGGCTCGGCAAATAAAGTTACAGTCGAAAGTGAACCGATCAAAAGGGAAACCGAGGTAATTTTGTTCATTAGGCGAAAAGGAAAGTCACTTTCTTTTTTCAGTTGGTTACCAATGCACATAGGGTATTGTTTCGTTTGGGGACAAGATTTTGAATACTTTTAAATGAATGGGAACAAAGACCGAGGAATTCATGAAAGAGAGTTTGCGATTTTCCTTGGGTAGTGATGCGAAAAGGTTACTCGGTTTCGAAAGAAAGGCACGAGGCAAGGATACTTAAGTTATTTAGAAAGCAACGCAACGTAGTGACCCACTTTCAAAAGAAAACCATGCAAAAAAGTAAGTCCCTCACCTGAAACCGAATGTTTTTGCCTTATGTCTCATAAGAAAGACGCTGTCCAATCATTTTTCCCAATTCCCCTTGACTTCCATGAGGGTACCAAAAACCTTTCAAAAGACCTCATATTTTTGCGATCATATATAGATTAATTAGGTGTTTCATGAAACGTACATTCCAACCGAGTAAGATTAAACGCGTGAGAACTCACGGATTCCGAGCCAGAATGGCTACCCCAGGCGGAAGAAATGTGATAGCCTCCAGAAGAAGAAAAGGGCGCTATAAATTGACTGTTTCCGACGAAAAAATCGGGAGAAAGTTCTAATTTAGGAGCTTCCTTCGGAGACCCTTCACGACCAAACCAGGATCCAGGAACTCTTTCGTCAGAATCGAAAAATGGGCAGGCCACCAATGCGATGGCTTGTCCGAAAAAACGGCCTTCCGTTTGCCAGTTTTTTATTTTGCCCCGATAAAACTCACAAAACAGCCGTTGAACGCAACCGTTCTAAACGAATTCTCCGAGAACTGGTTAGGAAATATATTTCTTTGTTACCTGTTGGATACGATTGTGCCCTACTCGTTCAGAAAGATTTTGCGAAGTTATCCAAGGAAGACCGAGAGGTTTTGTTCCTTTCGGTTCTAAAACAATTCCCATGAATCGGCTGTTTTTGGTTCTTATTTACCTCTACAAAAAACTGCTGTCCCCTCTATTGCCTCCGGCTTGCCGGTTTACCCCCAGTTGTTCTGAATACGCCAAACAAGCGTTTGAAACCTATCCATGGTATAAAGCACTTGTTTTAAGTGTTGTTCGAATTTCCAAATGCCATCCTTATCACGAGGGTGGGCATGACCCTTTACCGAAATCCTTTAACAAGAGTTAACTTATGCAAAATGATTCCACCAACAGACAAGGTCGTTTATTCCTCGCGCTATTCCTCAGTTTAGCAGTATGGATGGGGATTAACTATTTCTTCTTTCCACCACAACCACCGAAACCTAAAACCACTGATGAAGTTTCCAACAAAGAAGGCTCAGAAAAAGAGAAACCTAGCGGAAATGCAACGGATTCAAAATCAGAACTAAAAAAACCAACAACAGAAACAACTAAGTTAAATCCAGTAAAACCAGAAGATGTAAAAACTTTTTCGTTGAAGACAGATTCTTTCTTAGTTCATTTTTCTAGCTTAGGCGGAAGAATCACAGAATATTACATAAAAGACCATAAAGAACCAGATGGTTCTGAATTTGCGATTGCAAAAGATCCTAAATTTGAAATTGAATTTGATGGAAAAAAAGAAAAAGCTGTAGAACTCACGAGAGGACAAGGTTTTGACTTCAATATCATTGAAGACAAAGATACCATTCCTTTTTCAGCTTACAACTTAGTAAACTTTAGCTCCAGCTATAACGCCGAAACAAAAACCGTGATCTTCGAAGCACCTTCGTTAGATGGGAAATTTACCATCCAAAAGAGATTTCAATTTTTCCCTTCTGAAAATTATTTTAAGTTTCATTTAACACTCAAAAACAGATCCACCGAAACCATCAACATTTCCCCTTCAAAATCTGATATTTACTTTAGATCCTTTAGTTCTCTTGGACCAGTACTTAAGAAAAAAGAAGATTTTAATGACCGCGACAATGCTCACTATTTCCGTTATTACTACTTAGATGGAAGTTTTAAAGACCACGTAGATGGAACCAGCACACAAGGATTTTTTGATAACCTATTTGGTTCAAATGATGGAAAAGATACTCGTTACGAAATCAAAAAAGGTTCTAACGAAAAGGTAGACTTTGTAGGAACTGGAAGCCGTTACTTCATTGGAGTTATCGATCCATTGGATGACAAACCAGCAGGTGTCCTTCTTGATAACCGTAAAGGAAACGAAACTGGAGTTCTCTTAGTTTATGATAATTGGAAACTCGGGCCTGGTGAAGAAGTAAACTTGGATTATGCGGCTTATGTTGGCGTAAGAGAACTTGATGGAACCGCTTTCCGTGACAGCAAACTTGATCCAAAAATCAACAAAGACTCCGTGTTTGCAGGGCTTAGTGATTCCCTTGACAAATCCTTTAACCAAGGGATTACAACCCCTCTTCGCAATGGAATTGTTTGGATCCTAAAAAAGATTTATTTGGTCATTCCAAACTATGGTTGGGCAATTGTCATTTTTGCTATCCTCTTTAAATTAGCATTCTATCCACTCAACAAAAAACAAGCGGAATCGATGAAGAAGATGCAGGAGTTATCTCCACAAATCAAACTCATCAATGAAAAGTATGCCGATGATCCAAAACTCAAACAAGAAAAAACGGTAGAGTTATACAAAAAGAATGGAACCAACCCAATGGCGGGTTGCCTTCCCATGCTCATCCAAATTCCTATCTTTATTGCGTTGTATACTGCTTTTTCCGATACTGTGGATCTTTGGAATTCCCCATTTTTATGGATCAAAGATTTAAGTGAACCTGATACTGTTTACACAACTCCAAAGTTAGCATTCATTGGTGCACTTGCGATCAATATCCTTCCACTCATCATGGTTGCAACGCAAGTGGTTCAGTCTCGAATGACAACGGTTTCCTCAGATCCTAACCAAAAGATGATGATGTACATGATGCCTGTGATCATGTTATATTTCTTTTGGTCAATGCCTGCTGGTGTAACAATGTATTGGACCATGCAAAACATTCTGTCCATCGCTCAACAAGTATATACAAACAAATTTGGTAAATCAGAAGATAAAAAACCAACAAATAATGGGCCAGAACCAGCAAACAAAGCTTCTGCGGTTGCAAGACCTGGATTTAGAAACCAAAACAAAAAGAAAAAATGAAATCATTGTTTAACAAGGAAGATCACAGATGAATAATTACATTTTCGAAGCCGAAGGAAAAACGAAAAGTGAGGCAGAAGAATATTCGCTCGAAACACTTCGCCTCCAACCAGGCGATTTACGATTCGAAGTAGTTGATTCCGGAAAATCCGGATTTTTAGGAATCACACAAAAAAAACCAGCCGTTGTACGTGCATTTGTTGCAAACAACGACATCCCATCCGAAAAAATCATTCATGGAGTGATCATAACCATTTTGAAAAAAATGGGAATTCCTGCTGAAGTAGTAGGAATGGGTGATGTAGATGGAAAAATCTATGTCGAACTAACAAGTAAAGAATCTGGACTCATTATTGGGAAAAGAGGAGGCACTTTAGATTCACTTCAATTCCTTCTCAACTTAATGGTAGATCCAAAAATTCGTCATAACCGAAAAATAGTTTTGGATATTGAATCGTATCGCGACAAACGCGAGTTATCTCTCATTCGTTTGGCAAAATCAGTAGCAGCCTCTGTGATCAAATCAGGAAGGTCTAAACTACTTGATCCAATGAATCCGTTTGAACGAAGAATTGTTCACATGGCAATCCAAGAAGACGAAAGAGTATTCACAAGATCAGAAGGAAATGGAACTTTCAAAAGGGTTCGTGTCATCTCTGCAAAAGAAAAACATAAATACAAAGATTTGGAAGATCCTTCTAAAAAAGGCCTTCCCGTAGAAGACTTTGCAGACGGAGTAGACCAAGAAGATCTTGATTGATACCATTGCGGCATTGTCCACAGCCTCTGGACCCGGAGCGATTGGCATCCTTCGGGTATCGGGCTCTGCCGTATTGCCCATTGCCCTCTCCGTTCTAGAAAAAAACGGATCTCCTCTTACAGAAGAATACATTATCAACCAAAAACGGACTGCTGTTTTTTGTGACTTCGTAGATGCAAATCACCCGTTAGACCAAATTGTATTCTTTTATTTTCCATCACCTAACTCATACACAGGTGAAGACTTAGCAGAATTCCACTTACATGGAAACCCGATCCTCCTCAAACGTGGGTTACAAATTCTATTTGAGAAGGGAGCCAGACCTGCACAGAAAGGTGAGTTTACCAAAAGAGCTTACTTAAACGGAAAAATTAATTTATCCGGTGCCGAGGCCATCGGGCGACTGATTGAAGCACGCTCTCGGTATGAATTAGAATTAGCTCAAAAAAACGTATTTGGCGAAATTACAAAATTAAGTTCGAAAATTAGAAGCGATCTTATTTCATTAAAAGCAGAATGCGAAGCTGAGATTGATTTTTCTACTGAAGACCTTACCTTTGAGAGTTTGGAAGAAAGAAAAAATCGAATGATTTCTCTAAAAAACCTTTGTTCTAAATTAATTAAAGATTCTGAACGTGCAGAAACATTGATTTTACAATCCACTGTTGTTTTATTTGGAGAGCCAAACACAGGTAAGTCGAGCCTAATGAACTTACTAATTGGAAAAGACCGTTCAATTATTTCTGACATTCCAGGTACAACCAGAGATTATATAGCTGAAGAATTGAGTTTGGATGGAATTCCGATTCGGTTGGTGGATACTGCCGGAATTCGAGAAACATCCGATAACATAGAACAAATGGGGATTGAGAGAAGCAAACGAGAAGCTGATAGTGCTAACGTAAAACTTCTTTTGATAGATGCTTCTTTGCCATTCGACAAAAGTTCATTTTTAACAAAACATAAAGAAAGACTTCATGGTTCCATTCTTGTTGCCAATAAAATCGACGAAAAACATAAAGATTG
Organism: Leptospira meyeri; assembly: GCF_004368965.1. Lineage (NCBI taxonomy): Bacteria > Pseudomonadati > Spirochaetota > Leptospiria > Leptospirales > Leptospiraceae > Leptospira > Leptospira meyeri. The sequence goes on from NZ_SORO01000001.1 coordinate 2,047,248, forward strand.
GAACCGAGACCAATTAGAAGAATTGCGAAATGAATTCGAGTTGGACATTACAGAAATCTCTTGTAAAACAAAAATTGGAATTTCTCAGTTATTGGAACTTTTAAAAACAAAACTCACCTCTAACGACAATTCAGAAGATGTGGTTTTACTAGAAGACAGACAAAGATTTCATATTCAGAAAATTGAATCTAATTTATCGGAAGCGATTCGTTTGATGGAAGATAACGCACCAGCTGAAATTTATATCCAGGAAATCAATTCCTCGCTCAAAGAAATTGGTGAAGTCAACGGACATGTGGAAAATGAAGAAATTCTTGGTAGAATATTTAGTAAATTTTGTGTGGGTAAATAATTCACAAAAAACTCAAAATTTGCGATTGTCTAATCTTCCAAATAGTATCTAATAAGTCCACATTCCATACGAGGTAAAAAATGAAAAAAATTCTTGTGATTCTCTCTATTTTCTCTTTCAGCACTTTCGGTGTTTTTGCTCAAACAGAAGCAGACGAAGAGCCTACCATGCAAGCTGACGAAGCTTCCGAAACCGTTAAACCTAAAAAAGAAAAAATGAATAACAAAGACGGTGAGAAAAAAGAGAAAAAGAACAATAAAAATGGCGAGAAAAAGGCTAAAAAAGCAAAGAAAGCCAAAAAAGAGAAAAAAGCTAAGAAAGACGCTGAGTAATCTAATCTTTCTCAATGCAAAAAACCCCTGGAGACAGGGGTTTTTTTATATCTAAAAACCCAAATGAAACCTATTAAACAAATCTTCACCTATATTTCGTTAATCTTAATACTTATCCTTGTTAGTTTCTGCACTAATTCCAGTGAAAAAGTTCCTGAAAGTTCAAATCCAGTTCCCAAACGTTTCCAATTTAAACTCAAATCAATTCCCAAAGAACTAAAAGAAGAAAGGATTTCTTACACTCTCAAATTCTATCTATGCCCCGATATTAAAGCTAAAGAGTGTTATATACCAATATCTATAAAAACACACAAAGGTGGAAAACCACTTCAATCATCCACAGACCAAATGACTTTTTTAGAAGTGGTTCCAAACCAGTGGACACATCTTTCGATTTACCTTGACGGAATCGAAAAAGTTCATGGAAAATATTCACCAGGTCATAATCCATTTTGGATTCAAAATACAGATTCGTTTTCTAAAAACCCCAACGTAACTCATGAGTTTACTTTTGTAAGCCAAGAGAACTTAATTCCCAATCGTAAACAAGAAGAGTTGGCACATAAATTTGCACCTATCCTAGTCTTTCACAAGGATAAAAAATACCTTCCAACCAATATCGAAAAGTATGCAAACTTTTTTCAGTCCAAAGAATATAATCTTCCGAATAAAGACATTCGTCGCAAGTCTCTAGGCCAAACCACATGGAACTATGTGGAATTTCCTGATCTAAGGGAAACAGAAAAACAAACACATCTGTATTATCATGTCCGGTATGCCAATGCAACTGTCTCGGGTACACAAAAAGAAGCTCTCCCTGGATTTAGAGACAATGGAAACTATTGGTATGAAGTAGGGAAAGGAGATATGGTTGTCTCTTATTGGATTTGGTATGATTGGAATGAAGGACCAACCAAGTTCGGGAATATTCACCAAGGGGATTTAGAATCTTATGCACTCCTTGTTACAAAAGAAGGAAAACCAAAACGAATCTTACTCACTGGTCATGACCATATCCTTCTCGATACCGATTTTCGAAATATCAATTCATTAAAAAACCACCCCATTCTTTATGTAGCAAAGGGCAATATGGGATCAGATGGAGGAAACCCAACATCAGCTTATGGTGGTTATACGGTTAAACTTCATGCGGGAAATGCACTCTTTAATTATATTTCTGATCCTTGGGATGTGTTTCCAAGTTTTGATCCAGAAAACTCCATTCTCATCATACCCAAAGATTTGTCTGAAAAAGACTTAACGAATGTCAAAATTGGTTCAGGGATCAAGGATAAACCAATCCCAAAAAGTGATGATTCCGAATCCAACCTATCCGAGCCAACTCGTTACGTCGATGCCAGTAAGATGGTTAAACAAAAAATCGAAAGATTAGTCGCATGGGAAGAACCTGGTTGGGCGGGCCAAAAAGCAGACAAAGATCCTGACGGCCACCATCAAGTAGACCCTAAATTAATTTCTTTCTTCAAATTCCAAGGAAGGCTTGGAAAACATCCCAGATCCGATTTAAGGATTAGAGAGTTACACCAATACGGCGAATCTCCCGAGAACGCTCCTTTCAAAACTAATATAGAACAACACTATACCTTTGAAAGTCCCAAATCAGAGAGATCATATACTGACAGGGAAGGAAACTATGGTCCTAAATTTTTAGGGGATGATTCCACTCCACAAAAATAACAAAATTTGATCTTATCAAAAATATAAAATCAGTTCGACTTCAGATCAGGTCAACTAACTTTGCTTTGGTCAACTCTTCTGGTTTAAATGGTTTTTCTTTTCGAATGTAATCGATCATTTCCTCCTGGCGTACATACCCGGTACCGAGGATTGCTTTTTGAATCACAAAATCTTTCCAGGTTTTGAATGAATGACCAAACTTTTCACGGTCAAGTAACCTCGTGATCGATTCCTCATTTTCCCCCCAAACAAACGGATTAGCACCAACATGTAGAAGATCGGCTAAACATTCTACCGCATCAGCGGAAGCGGATAAAAATAATGGAGTGTTCCCCAATTCGTCTCTAATTTCTAAGGAAATAATTCCTTCTTCTAACAGATAAGAACATATCTCATGTAAATTCCGCTCAGAAGCTAAATGTAGTGCAGTTTTTCCTTCTCGGTCTTTGTGATGGATCACATCAGGAAACATTGACAGAAGTTTGGTGACGATCTCCATTCGGTCTTCGATGGTTGCTTCTAAAAAAACAGAACGCCCTTCTTCATTTCGTAATGAAACGATATCTTCTGTTAACAAACCAACTATAACTTCCCAAAGAGGTTCTGCTGATTCAAGAATTGCTAAATGAAAGATGGTATTTCCATTTTTATCCCTTGTGAGAAGGCGGTTAGAATTTTTCCAAACGGAGACTGTCTCTACCAAGATTTGTAGAAAGGATTCTTTATTTTGGCTCATCACATCAAAGATAACATTGCCTGGAATGCGATAAGGGGAGGAAGGATCGGCCCCTCTTTGGATGGCATGGCGAAAGAGCTCTGCACTCTCCATCTTTACCATCCAGGAGAGGGCATTGGTTCCATAAGAATCTAATTCATTTGGATCAGCTCCGGCATTGATCTCTGCATCCCACTCTTCGATACTGCCTGATTTGGCTACGTCTATCAAACTCATTTAGGTTATGATACACGTGTCCTCACAGAAGTCGATTTTTTAACCGGAGATTTTTTAGGATTAGAACCAAGGATTTTATCAAATCCCTTTTTGATTTCAAAAGATAAAAATTGGATCGCTGTTTTATCCTTGGGAGGAACAAAACTCATGGCTCGTTCCGAGAGAGCTGTGATCGTCAAACTGGGATTCACACCTAAGTTTACAGTAAGCATGGAAGCATCACAAACACGAAGGTTCTCATACCCAAATACTTTGTTTTCCATATCGATCACACCACGTTCAGGTGAATCAGCAACAATACAACCACCCATAATATGACCAGTTACAGGTGCATTGAGGAGAGTATCATTAAAAGAACTGCGCGGAATCCCACCAACAATTTCAGCTAGTTTCCGAGCAAATGCATTGGCAATTGGAATGTAAGTGGGTGTTGGTTCCCCTGTGGAAAGAGCCGAAGTGATAGTCCTTTGGAAAGGCCAAATGAATCGTCTTTTTCGTACAAGTCGTACGCTATTATCCACCGTTTGCATGACAAGTAAGATGATAGAGTTTTTTGCAAATCCAATGGGATTATGAGATTTCAAAAAATAGAGGGGATGACGAAGCATCGTCCAAAAAAATTTGAGAGGTCTTGGGAAAATCCCCCCTCCATCTATCATCACACTCGCAAGGACTCCAAAAACATCAGATCCTTTAGAATAGCGAACCGGTTCAATATGAGTATTTTCATCTGGGTGGACAGAGGAGGTAATTGCAATCCCACGAGAATAATCAACACCTTTACTCGCAGGAACTGTCACAGGTAATACTGTTTCACTATTCGTACGAACCGTATCACCTAACTTTTCTGATAAACGAATCATTTTGTTTTCAAATTGCATTTTGAGTAGAAGGCCTACAGTGCCCATCACTCCAGCTGAAAGAACTACTTGTTTCGAACGAAATTTTCTTTTGGGATAACCAAACCAACTTGTTGTGCTATTGGATTCTAATTCATACCCAAACTCACCACTAGCTTCTGGATCAGGAATTCCTTTTTCATTGAGAGGAACAAGAGAAGTGACTTTGGTTTCTGGAAGGATAACAGCTCCCAACTTTTCTGCTAAATACAAATAATTTTTATCGAGAGTGTTTTTTGCGTTATGACGACAACCCACCATACAGCCACCGCAAAAATTACAAGGGTCTCGATCCGGACCATCTCCCCCAAAAAAAGGATCCTTCGGATCTTTTTTATTTCCAAAATAAATTCCAACAGGGGTTCTTCTGAATGTCTCCTCTTTACCAAAGCTTTTGGCAGTTTCTAATAAAATTTGATCAGGCTCCCAGAGTTGTGGATTCTCTGTAACACCAAGCATATGTTTAGCAACATCATAATATGGTAATAAACTTTTTTCTCCTCCCATTTTGGAATACAAAGGAGAATTTAATACTTTAGAAGAAGGAACATATAATGTACAAGCATAAACCAAAGATCCGCCACCAACACCGGCCCCACTCACGAGTAAAAAATCATTTAGCAAATTGATCCGTTGGATTCCATAAAAACCTAACTTTGGCATCCATAAATACTTACGAACACTCCAATTGGTTTTTGGAAAGTCCGTTGATTTCCATCTTTTTCCTGATTCAATCACTAAAACTTTATAACCTTTTTGAGATAACCGGTAAGCAGAAACAGATCCTCCAAAACCAGACCCTACAATAATAAAGTCATAATCATAATTTTGTTCTTTTGGAATGGATTGACTCATGGTTCGTTTTTCCTTGTTTGTGGTGCGTGAGCGAAACCGAGTCTGCAATGGAATTCGATTCCTGTCAATTCGCTCTTATCGAATCTAACAAAAACTTCTCGCCTAAAGTTATAAATCCTTTTAAATCGGTTCATGCCCGAGATTAAAAAACAAATTCCTCTACTTAAAAACGACGGAACCCTAACTGAAGAAGGTTGGGCCAGGTCACCTTTTTGGACTTACAACAGAGAAAATATCGCTGCATCTGCATTCAAAATTAAAGAATGGGATTATTATTCCATCCTTTCCCCTACAAAAGATTTTGGAATCACTATCACGGCATCTGATTTAGGTTATGCGGGATTATTTGCCATTTGTTTTTTGGATTTCAAACGAGGAACTTTCAAACAAATTGATACACTTTCCGTTTTGCCTTTAGGAAAAACAGGATTCCCAAGAGTGAATGGCAGTGGTGTCGTTCAGTTTGAAGATAAAAAACTAAAAATCCGATTTGAAGTCATAAACGGAAAACGAATTTTAGAATTTGAATCAAAATCATTTGAAGCCCCCGATGGAGGCAAAGGGATCCAAGGAAAAATCGAACTTACTGAGCCAAAAATGGATTCAATGAATATCGCAACCTCTTGGAAAGAAAACAGAAAAGCATTCTATTATAATACAAAAATCAATTGTATGCCAGCCGCAGGTCAGGTTCAGGTGGGAAATACAATCTATCATTACGATTCCAAAAAAGACTTTGGTGCCTTAGATTGGGGACGTGGTGTATGGACTTATAAAAATAGATGGTATTGGAGTTCGGTCTCATCATGGATCGATGGAAAACCATTTGGCCTCAATTTAGGGTATGGATTTACAGATAGAACCCCAGCTTCTGAAAATGTTATTTTTTATGATGGAAAAATTCACAAACTTGATGAAGTAAAGTTTATCATCGACACTAAAAACTATTTGGCTCCTTGGAAATTCACTTCGAATAACAATCGTTTAGATTTGGACTTTACACCTATTGTGGATAGGAATTCCTATATGAATTTTTTAGTTATCAAAACAATACAACACCAAGTGTTTGGTTTGTTTAATGGAACGGTTGTTTTGGATGATGGAAAAAAACTAAAACTTCAGAACATCCTCGGTTTCGCCGAAGACGTTCTGAATCATTACTAAAACGATTTTTTATTTTCGTTTTTTTACTTTGTAATAAGCAGAAAAACTTGCGGGGATAAAGATAAGGGACCCAAAGGTTCCAAATCCAAGTCCCCAAGCCAAAGATAAAGTCATTGGAATGAGAAGAGGATCCGATCCACCGATGGCATAAGCTGTGGGAATCATTCCAGCCATAGTGGTAAGTGTTGTCACCAAAATCGGACGGAATCTTTCAGAAGAGGCAGTGATGAGAGATTCATACAACCCCTGTCCCTTGGCTTGGAATTCTTGGATGGTATCCACAAGTACGATAGATGCGTTCACAATCACTCCCGCAAGACCAATGATACCAATCATTGCAAGAAAACTTAAAGCCTTGCCTGAAATTAAAAATCCAAACACCACCCCCACAAAACCTAATGGAATTGAGAGTAAGATGAGAATTGGTTTTTTAATGCTATTGAAAATGATCGCAAGGATAGCAAAAATTCCAAAGAATGCAAGAACACCCGCAGTGAGAAGAGAAACCATCGACTTGGCAGTTTCTTCTTGTTCTCCTCTAAATTTAATTTTATAACCAGGATATTTTTTACCAATATTCCCAAACTCATCCACGATTTTACCATTCACAATGTTTGAACTAGTTTTGGTTTCATCTACATCAGCAAGAACGGTAATAGCTTTTTCATAATCATTATGATACAAAGCTTCGATCCCTTGGACGGTAGTTTTTGTCGTTACTGCAGTAATGGGTGTTAGCAGACCAAACTTATTCGAAATTTGAATGGAATCCAAATCTTCCATTCCATCTCGAAATCTATCGTCATTTTGAATGACAATTTTTACTTCGTCTTTTCCCTTACGCAAGTTAGATGCTTCTAATCCTTCCATCGCTGTTCGAACATAATAAGCTGTAATTTCCGTATCAATCCCCGTTATGGCAGACGCTGTATCTTTCATTCGAATTTGAATTTCTTCTCTACCAGGTTTGTAATCATCATTGATATTGATCACACCTTCTTGTTTCTTTAAAAAACTTTGCATTTCATTGGAAATTTGTTTTAAAGTTTTGTAGTCGCGTCCTTCAATCGCAACCGTAACCGCAGCACCGATGGGAGGTCCATTGACTACTAAGTCCACCATTACCGAAACTGCACCTGGAAGTTTTTTTAAGTCAGGTTCTAGTTCGCCAAAGATTTCTTGTGCTGTTCGTTTTCGTTCTGTTTCTGGAACAAGAATGATTTGTGCCATTCCTAGTTGTTCACCAATCCGAGTGAGTGGATCAGTTGGATCAGTTTGTTGGATTCCAATTTTTAAAATGATACTTTGTACTTCTTCTTTTGGAATTTTATCCAAAATTGGTTGGAAGTATTGCAATTGTTTGGTGGTTTCTTGAGCAGAAAAATCAGGTGGGAATTCCGCACGAACCATCACATAATCAATCCCTTCCTTAGGAAATAAATTGAAATTCATTAGTCCGACGAGCCCGCACGAAGATAAAAAGACAATGAGAATGGATCCAAGTGCCAGGAAAGGACGATTCACTACTCTTGTGATAAAATTTGTAAATCCTGATTTTAAGGACTCAAAACCGTTTTCGAGAGCAGATCGAAATTTCTCTCTATGTTTCGAACGTTTTTTCACTTCATGAGATGTAAACTGAGCATAACGAACGGGAAGTAACAAAAAGGATTCAAACAAGGATAAAGTCAAAGCAACAATCACCATAAATGGAATCTGCCATATGAATTTACCCATAATTCCAGACATAAAGGCCATTGGTAAAAAGGCAGCAACAGTGGTAAGATAAGAACCAATGATGGGAACAAATAACTCGCTCGCACCGAGAACCGCTGCTTCTCTCGAATCAATTTTTCTAGATCTATGTTTGTAAATATTTTCAGAGATGATGATACTATTGTCTACAAGCATCCCCAAAGAAATGATAATCCCAAGCATGGATACTAAATTGAAGGACACATCAAAGATAGGAAATGCAATGGTTGTTGCAAATAAGGTTAGTGGTAACGAAAGACTTGTGAGAAGTGAATCTTTAAAACTAAAAAAGAGAATGAGGACCACCACAACTAAAAATAAACCTTGCAATGAATTGGTGATCACCACATCCAAACGTTTGATGGCACGTGCCCCTTCATTGTTTAATTCCGTAAACTTAATGTTAGCGGGAAGTTGTTTTTTTAATTCATCAATTCGTTCCTGAACAGCTTGCACAGTGCGAATGATATCCGCACTGTCTTTTTTAATGATCTGTAGAACGTAAGCTGGTTCTCCATTGACAACTGCAACGACACGTGGTCTTTCGTAAGTATCTTTTACATTCGCAACTTGTGATAAAAGAATTGTGTTTCCTGTTTCATTGGAACGAACGGGAATATTTTTTATATCGTTGATTTCGTTAATTTCACCGGTCACGCGTATGTCTTGAGTGATGGGTCGTAAGAATGAGCCAGCTGGAACACTGATATTACGTTTAGAAATCGCATTGATGATATCTGAAAAACCAAGGGTATACCTTTTCTTTAATTCGGGATCAACACGAATGCGCCACTCTTCTTTTCGTTTTCCAAATGCATCCACACGAGAAACACCAGAAACTTTGCGCATCTCGTCTTCTATGAATCGACCCATTTCCTGAAGTTCCATTTCATCCATAGCACCGTGAATGGCTAACTCTAACACAGGAAAGTTGGAACTTTTCTGTTCTGTGACGATGGGACGATCTTTGACCTGTGTTGGTAAATTGGTCACTCGATCTACTGCACGCCTGATATCATTCACAACGCCATCAGGATTCGCATGTTCTAAATCGATTTTGATGCTGATATCTGATTCGGAGTTACGAGAAATAGAACGAACAGAATCCAATCCTTCTACTTCACGTAACTTTTCTTCAATGGGAATGGTTACTTTTTTTTCCACATCAACTGGACTTGCACCAGGATACACAGTAAGAATTCGCACTTGGCGAAAGTTAACCCTAGGGAATGCTTCTCGTTTCATTGAAAGAACAGAGATCATTCCCGCAAGGAACAAGAAGATAAAAACCAAATTGGCAACTAATGGTTTATAGACGAAGAAATGAATGATTTTTTTCATAAATATAGTTCGGTTAGAATCAATCTAAAAATATTGAATGTTGGGTCAAGATGAAACGAAATTTATTGACTTTGTTTTTCTGATTCGCGTTCTTTTAAAACAGTCTCAATGACTTCCACAAATACAGCAGGGTCTTGTGCCCCACTCACAGCATACTTTCCACCAATAATAAAATAAGGGACACCACTAATTCCATTTTGGTGGTAATATAAAATTTCTTGTCGTATGTTTTCTTTGAGTTCTGGATCTGAAAAAATTTCATCAAACTTCGTGCGGTCCTTATACAAAGGTTCTGCCACTTTCCAAATGGTTTCTTTGTCAGTGAGATCTTTTCCTTCACTGAAGTTAGCAGAAAAAAATAAATCCACGAGTTTAGCTTGTTCTTCTAAAGTAGAAAGTCCAGCTACAAGAGCATGTAAAACCAATGTGTTCGTAGCTTTTGGAATGGCTTCAAATCGAAAAGGAATTCCAACTGATTTTCCGATTTCTGCCAGTCGTTGCCATGCCCCGTCCAAACGATCCAAACTACCAAATTTTTGTGTTAGGTGCTGTTTGTAATCGATTCCTTCTTCAGGAATTTCTGGAGAAAGTTGGAATGGTCTCCATCGGACTTGGGGGAGAATTTGATCACCGACAGTTTGGAGGGCCAACTCCAGTTTCTTTTTTCCTACATAACACCAGGGACAGGCTACATCGGACACGATATCAATAGAAAAAGGGTCAGAGTTGGTTGACATTTTATGTTAGACTCCTATCCAATTAAGGTCTAGAACCATAAATGGAAAAATAATGAAGCTCACAAGAAAAAGTTTTCTAATGAATAGTTTTGCCACTGGTGCCTTGGTGTCGCTCTCTACACTGCAAAAAAACTTATATGCTTACAGTGGAAACGATTCGAATTTTCATCGAAAGGATCCCTTAGGTTTTGCAGAATCTTTAGGGTTTACCAAACCTCTGGACCAAATCCTTGTGACAGCTCTCCTTGCCCCCAACTCCCATAATTCCCAACCTTGGAAAATTAGAAGGGTTTCCGATACCGAATTTTTACTTTTTGGTGACAAAGAAAAACAACTGCCAGAAATTGATCCCCTCAATCGGCAATTTTTCCATACACATGGTTGTTTTTTAGAACTTGCTCATTTAACGGCCGATAAACTAATGTTTGATACAAAAATCTCATACTTCCCCAAAGGAAAACCAGGACCAAAAACCTTATCTAGTTTGCCTGTGGCAAAATTTGAAATTTTCCCAAAAACTAAATGTGTTCATGATTTTTTATTTGCCGGTGTGCCCAATCGTAGAATGAACCGTTCTGTTTATTCCGGAGATATCATTACAAAGGAAGAGATAGATGACTTACGAATGTTAATTGGTCCAACTAAACATAAACTACTTTTTGTAAATGATCCCAAACAACTAGAATCGATTCTACCTGTTTTAGATGCCGCCTTTTCTATGGAAACCAATCGTACGGAATCTAACGAACTGAATCGGAAATGGTTTCGCATTTCGAAAGAAGATATTTATACAAAACGAGATGGACTCACATTGGAAGGGAATGGACTCTCAGGAATGAAACTCTGGTTTGCCAAAACATTCTTTGTGGATTTATCCGAAGAAACTTGGCATTCCGCATCTTCCAAAGAAGCTGGAATCCAAATGTTTCAAAGCCAAGTGTATTCCTCTAAAGCCCTTGTTTTTTTTGTCACAGAAGGTTCTGATGATGAACGAAGTTGGTTGGAAACAGGTCGGGATTTTATGCGCCTCACCTTGGCATGTGCTGTAAGAGAAATTGCCTTTCATACCATGAACCAATCTGTGGAAGATTATCCAGAGAGTCGGGAGTTCACCAAACAACTAAAAACGATCCTCGGTTTAAAGTCAAAAGAACAAATCCAACTGATTGCAAGGATGGGAAGGAGTACTTATGAATTCGATTCTCCAAGAAGAGACTTGAATAGTTTCCTGATTTAAAGAGTAGGATAAACCACTTCACCAGCAGATTCATATGCTGGTTTGGAAAACAAATACCCTTGGTAGAGATAAATTCCCATATCTACCAAAACTTTTAATTCTTCAGTTGTCTCAATACCTTCTGCAATGACGGCTATGCCAATTTCATGACAAACATTGGCAATAGCCTTTGTTAATTTTTGTGCAACCGAATTGGTATGAATATTACGGATTAGTTCCATATCTAACTTAATTAGGTCAGGTTGGAATTTTGCGAGCAAATTGAGCCCGGAATAACCAGACCCAAAATCATCAATCGCAGTCAAAAATCCATATTGTTGGTAAGTTTTAAAAATATTGATAATATGATCATGGTCTTGCACTTCTTCCCCTTCCGTTAACTCAAAAACCAGTCGATTCAATGGGAACTTGTATTCTTGACTTGCTTCTAAAGTGGTTCGAATACAAGTTTCCGGTTGGTAAACAGCATTTGGCAAAAAGTTAATATTCAAATACGATGGAATACCAATCTGACTTGCAAGTTGGATAGCTTTGATGCGGCAAGCTTGGTCAAACTGGTATCTGTTAGTGGAGTTTACCTTGGATAAAATGGAATAGGCAGACTCACCATTTATGCCACGGACAAGTGCTTCATGAGAATAAATCGTTTTTTGGTTCCAATCAATGATGGGTTGGAAAGCCATAGTAAACGAAAAGTCTAATCCGGCTCCGTTCCGGCATTCCGCACAACTATACAACTTTGGTATTTTGCCTGAGGGAGTCGTTAGTAATTGGTCTTCAGGAAATTTTGGCTTCATATTTTGCTATATGACTTAGACGAATTCTTTAATTAGAAACAAAAAATGGCATTTAGAATTTAGGAAGTTTTCCAAGCACATACCATACCACTACCAAAAATTGAAAGATAGCGGTAACCAGAAGAATGCTATATGGCTTTGCATTCACAGCTTTTAAAGAACCAATCCTTGCACCAAAAATCCCACCGAAACTTCCAATCAGAGCAAGTTCCAAATGCAATTTTCCTTGAAAAAAGAACATAACACTCGTACCAAAGGATGTAAGAAAAATTCCTAAAAAAGAAGTGGCTACGGCTTCCACAGGACTCATACGAAAGTAATACACAAACAAAGGAACGGCGAGAAATCCACCTCCAATCCCAAATAAAGAAGAAAACAAACCAAAAAAAATTCCGGTAAGCAGAACGATCAAAACTGATTTTGGCGAATAGAGAAAGAAATCCTCATTACTTTTGTTAGCTAAAGTATCTTTACTAACATCTATATCTACATTTGATTTTATACCAGAGGAGAAAGGACTAGAAGATGGTGTTGGATTAAAAGTTTGTGACTGGACCTCTAAAGACTGATAATATTTTTTTCTCCTCTTAAGAGCAGTAATCAAATTATAAACAGCTAAAATTCCTAGAAAAACAGTAAATACAATTAGATAAATAAACTCCGATAATGGAATTCCATAATACAACTGTTTACCGATTTCCGTATCTTCAAACCTTCCAAATTTATAAGCAGTGTACTGCGCAGAAGGAATTGAAGTACAAAGCAAAAGAAAACCTTGTTTCCAACGAATTTTATTATTTTTATAATATACAAATAGTCCAGACAGAGATGATACCGGCATCTGTGCCAGAGAAACGGCAACGGCTTGGACAGCAGTTAGGTGGAAAAAACTATGAAAGAAGGGAGTGTAAATAAATCCACCGCCAAGTCCCAAAAAGGAAGCTAAGTATCCAACAAAGAACCCAACCCCAAAAACGACAATGATTCCGGGCCAAAAACCCCAAACAAAATCATTATAAATTTGAAAGTTGAAGTCCAATGATATTAAAAATGTTCCTTGGCATCCTCAAAAAATCTGAGGGTCATTCTTTCAAACACTTCTCTTTCTGTCGCCGTTTCAAAATTATACCATGAAATCGGGATGAAGAGAAGCCACTGCGCATAATTTCTAAAGATATGATACTCATAAGTTCCGACTTTTTTCCCATCTTTATAAAGAAGATATTGTACATCATAACCATCTTGTGTGGACCAAGCAGGAAGTAAGGTGGCAGTCAAAGTGGAAATTCCAAGAAATACAGTGGCTTCAGGAGACGGTGAACGGTAGTTAACCTTTACATTCACCAAATAACCAACTTTTGGTACATCCACTCCTTCTACCGTGTTTTTAAAACGAGTTTTGTTTTGAAAATAGTTCTTTAGAGCTTCTCTTCCTCCTAAATTCATTTGAGGAAAGGTTGGCAGTGCATAAACAAAGTTTGCATCGTTTGATTTTTCTTCAGCAGGTAAAGGTAGAATCTTTGGATGATCTTTATAGCTGATCAAACAATTATTAAACATAAAAAATATTGAGATAATGAATCCAAATTTAAAAACTTTAGTTCTGGCTGTGGTCATGTAAACCTTCCTCATCGTGTCTTCTTTCTAATTCTTCGTACAATTCTTCTTGGTCTTCACTAAAAAATAATTCAAACCCAATTCGCAAACAAACAGGATCATCTTCTATTGAAACATTACTCGGTAAAATTAAATTCATTACATAAAATGTATTGGATTCTGCTTCTTCTAAAAACAATTCTGTGGCGTCCCACTCATCAAATTCTTGTACATCGGGTTTACGAAATTCTTTTAAAATTTCATCAAAAGGTTCTGTGATGTAGTTGAATTCGCCAGATTCGCTATCAATGATAAACTGAACGTGGTGGCAACCAGGCCCTTCTTCTTCTAATGGACTTAAGACCAGACTTCCGCAAGCAGGGCAGTGGATGACGGGATCGATGGCACCACTTGGCCAATTGATATTGATGGTTTCGATCATATTGCAAACCTCAGCTCCCCATCCTAATGGAACTCCTTCTTAGGGAAACCGGAATTTGATTTTCTTTGTAAAAAACATTTTAAATCTTTCTTAGAAAAAATGAGATAAAATTTGCTTTAAAACCAGGGTTCTATTTCTATCAAAAATGAAATGGGGATCACAACCGAATACCAATCTGCTTTTACATCTAGTTTTCAGGAATTTTTTGGGAATGCGAAAGATGTAGGTTGGGAACTCTACCACTTGAGTTCGGAACCAGACAATGATTTTCCCACATGGCTCACCTTTACCATTAGGAATCCGTTAGGTGGAAGAGCCTTGGTATTCCGCTACCATCTTTTAGAAAATAAATTTTATGCACATCTCAAAGTCCAAGTCATTCCTGGAGAAGAAAACTGGAGTTTAGACCAATTGTTTCATAAAAAAGGATACACCGATCTTGATGCCGATGATATCCTTTCTTCAGGTGGTGAGTGGCTCTTTTTTTCGTTAGCACGCCACTACTTTGGAATCATTATCTCGTTTTGTCCGAGGATTTTAGAACCAGATTATCTTTTGGATTGAGACTTCTTGTTGCGGTCGTCCGCCAGGACTTGGTTCCATAAAAATCCCCAAATAAAAAACGTTGAATTGATATAAGTGTACAACATCAAAACTACCATTTTAGAAATCAAATCATAAGCTAAGGAATAATTTACACCTACGTTTTTCATTTTTAAATAGAACTGAAATCCAAAACTCATTGTTAGAACGAGTAGTGATGCAAAAATGGCACCCGGTAAATTTTCTTTTAAAGTGGTTTTTGCTTTGGTAATATAAGCATAATAAAATGTAAATAACCCAATGCTATAGGGTAAAATAATCAGGGAGACAGAAAGATAAGGACTATTACGAAAAAATCCAAATCGAAACTTTTGAAACAAATATCGTTCAGCGTGAACCATTCCATAGGTTAAATAAAAATACAAAACGAGCAAAATAAGAGAGATTACAAGCAGTCGAAAGTTAATCCACTGAGAAGCAATAAAACCAACCTTTGTTTCATCTCTCGAGATAAAACGAAGGGCTTTGGATATAGTTCCAAAAATGGTTAAACTCGAAAAAAAAGAAATCGCAATGCTTAGTGCGATTACATTATAACTTTTAACCCTCGTTAAGTTTTCGACACTTTTGTCAATTGGTTGGAAGATAGGAGCTGGTAAAAATTTCCCCATTTGGTCTGTCATCAAATTGATAGTTCTTGGATCTTGCAAAAGTCCTAGGAGAGTCACAAAAACAACCAGAAGGGGAAAAAGAGTCAGAAGAAAAGTAAACGAAAGTTCCGAAGCAAGGCCATGGACATCGTACAAGTACACTTCACTGAAAAATCGTCGGAGTCGTTTCATCCGGTCAGTTTGCAACTTGTCTATATTTTTGTCTTATTTTTCTTGCAGTCTCCTTTCGTGCGGAAACCCTGGAAGAATCTCAGTGACGTACCTAAAAGGGGAAAACTTCCATGTCAGAAGAAAAAGAAAAGAAGAACAAAAAAATCGCGAAAATGACTGTAGCCGAAATTGATGCGGCCATCAAAAAGTCTGTCGAAACCATGAACGGCGAATCCAGCCTTTATGTGAAACACCTTCGCGAAAGAAAAGAGGAACTTCTAGCCAAGAAATAAGGTTAGTCCCTCCTAAATCCCCCGCCTATCGGCGGGTTTTCACATGCCTTGATCCAATTCATCCAAATCCACCAACACTTCGGCCCCAAAGTCCTTTTTGAGGGTTTTAGCTGGCATATCAAACCCGGTTGTCGCGTAGCGATTGTCGGACCCAATGGCTCCGGAAAAACCACCCTTTTCCAAATGGCAGCAGGAAAGATGAAACCCGAATCCGGGGAAGTCATTCGCTCCAAAAATACGGTCCTTTCTCTTTTCCAACAGATCCCAGAATTCAGTCCCGAAACTTCGGTGATTGATACGGTCCTCGATGAAAACAATCTCTATGCCGAATATGATGGAAAACGAAAACTAATCGAATCCAAATTTGAAACGATCGATCACGAAGATCCTGCTTTTGAAGATTTACTCCACGAACAAAGTGATTTAGAAGAATTTGCCCACTTACACGACTTACACGGTCTAGAAGCCCGTGCAAAAAAAATTCTTTCTGGACTTGGATTTTCTACGGCTGACTTCATTCGGAAAACCAAAGAATTTTCTCCCGGTTACCACCACCGCATTGGTCTAGCCATTGCCCTCCTCAATCCACATAATTTATTACTTCTAGATGAACCCACAAACCATTTGGATGATAAAACCAAATCTTGGTTAGCTGACTTTTTAGTATCCCAAAACCAAGCCTTTGTTCTTGTGACTCACGATCCAGAATTTTTAAACCAAACGGTTGATACCATCATTGAAATCAATCCTCATGGTACTTTTGAATTCCAAGGAAGTTTGGAAGAATTTTTTGAAGCTAAAAATGAAATCCAAGAACAACTAAAAGCCCAATTTCAAAAAGAAGAAACCTATCTAAAAAGCAGAATGGAATGGGTGGAACGATTTCGTGCCCAAGCGACAAAAGCAAGACAAGTCCAATCGGTCATCAAACGGTTGGAAAAAAGAGACAAGTTAGAAAATCCAGAAGAATCGTTCTGGAACCAAAAACCTGATTACCAATTCCAATTTGTTCCTTCTAGTAATATCATCCTCCGTTTAGAAAATGCTTCTTTTTCTTATCCTGATAAAAATACAGGTGAGAAAAAAACCATCTTTGAAAATGCAGAAATCGAAATTTCTGCAGGCGACAAAGTGGCGTTAGTTGGCCCGAATGGAGCCGGAAAATCTACACTTATGCGTTGTCTTTTGGAGAGGCACAAGTTGGATTCTGGTTCTCTCTATTATGGACCGAAAACCAAATTAGGTTACTTTTCCCAAACACATGGGGAAGACCTGGACGAAACTCTGAACCTAGTCGAAACCGTAATCAAAAAATACCCGGAACTAAGTGAAGAAAGGGCAAGAACTCTCCTCGGACATTTTGCTTTTCCTGGAGATGGAGTTTTTAAATCCGTAAAACATCTATCAGGTGGAGAGCAGAGTCGTCTTCGTTTGGCTCTTCTTGTGAACCATCCGACTAATTGCCTATTTTTAGATGAGCCCACAAACCATTTGGACATTGTGATTCGGGAAGCGGTCAAACGGGCCCTGATTGATTTTCCAGGGAGCCTCCTCATCATCAGTCACGATCCCGATTTTATGAAGGGACTTTGCAATCGCACCTTCCAACTCTCTGGTGGAGTGTTACAAAACCTAAATTGTAGTTTTGACGACTACCTCAAGTTCCACAAAGAAGACGCAATAGAATCTCCTATTCAGAATACCGCCGGCAAATCTAAAATTGAAGAAAAAAAAGCCAATCCGCAAGCCAGCAAAAACAAACGAAAAAAATTAGAGAAAGAAATTTCAGATTTGGAAGTCCAAATAGAGAGACTGGAAAAAAATAAAAAGGACAAAGAGGAACTTTTACAAGATCCAGAGTTCTTTAAAAACAGAAGTTTTCAGTTGGAAATGGACACTTATAACGATATTAAAAGAGAGATTGCCCTCCTCACGAAACGTTGGGAGGATGTAACGATAGAACTAGAGGAAATGGGCGGAGTCACATAATGGTACCGGAAATCGATGTAGTCAGTTTTAAAAAACGTCTAGATGCACGTGCAGAAGGAAAGGATGATTTTTTTGTATTGGATGTAAGAAATCCCAATGAACAACAAATTGCCCTTGTTCCTGGTACAGACAAACTCATTCCCGTGAGCGAACTTGCGGCACGGATCGAGGAAATCAAAAACCAAATCGATAAAGAAATTTTAGTGTATTGCCGTTCGGGCGGAAGGTCAGGAATGGCCTGTGGAATTTTGGCCCAAGCAGGATTTAAATCCTACAAAAACGTGGCCGGAGGGACCCTAGCCTATTCTGATTTAGTCGATCCAACCATGCAAAAGTATTAATTATGAAACCAACAGCCAATTTAAGAATTTTAGAACAACATAGTCTCATCCCACCTTCGGTCATCATGGAAGAACTTCCATTAACCGATGCAGCATCAGATGTCGTTGTCCGCACCAGAAGTGAAATTTCCGATATCATTCACGGGAAAGACAACAAACGTATGTTAGTTGTCGTTGGTCCATGTTCTGTCCATGACATTGGTGCTGTGATGGAATATGCATCGAAACTCAAACCAAAAATTGAAGAGTTCAAAAACGAACTTCTCATCGTGATGCGAGTTTATTTTGAAAAACCAAGAACCACAGTGGGTTGGAAAGGCCTTATCAATGATCCCGATTTAGACGGATCTTTTCATATCAACAAAGGTCTCCAACTTGCCCGCAAACTATTGTTAGATTTAAACAACATGGGAATCCCTTGCGGAACGGAATTTTTAGATGTGATTTCTCCCCAATACATTGCTGATTTAGTGGCTTGGGGTGCCATTGGGGCAAGAACCACAGAAAGCCAAGTTCACCGTGAATTGGCATCGGGACTTTCTGCACCCATTGGATTTAAAAATGGAACTGATGGCAATGTTCAAATTGCAGTGGATGCCATTCGTTCGGCAAGTTCTAGCCATCATTTTCTGTCAGTTACCAACCAAGGTAGTAGTGCCATCTTTCGCACAGCAGGGAATAATGACACTCATGTCATCCTCCGTGGGGGGAACAAAGGACCTAACTTTGATGAGGCGTCAGTCAATGAAGTTGGTGCTCAAATCGAAAAAGCAGGCCTTCCTCCTAAAGTCATGATCGATTGTTCCCATGGCAATAGCCAAAAGGACTTTCGTAAACAGCCTGCTGTGATTGATGCAGTGGCTGAACAATTTGCGAAAGGCAGTAAACATATCTTAGGTGTGATGATAGAAAGTCATCTCAAAGAAGGGAATCAGTCCATCGATGCCAAACCTCTGACTTATGGCCAGTCCATCACAGATGCTTGTGTTTCTTGGGAAACTACGGTTCCTATGCTCGAAAGATTGGCAGAAGCGGCTAAGAAACGAAAATAAAACTTTTGTTATTCGTTTGAGAGAAAGGGATCATTCAATTTCTTTTCAAACGAATTTAACTTCAGAATTCTAAGTATCAGAAAAGGCGTGGGCTTCCGATGGATACTCGCGTTTCGTAACTTCGCGGTGGTAAACATTCACCGCATCCTTCACTGGCCCACTCAAATTCCCAAACTTCTTTAAAAACTTAGGATGAAAGTCTTCATTCAGGCCCAGTAGGTCTTGCATCACAAGAACCTGGCCCGAAGTATACTTTCCGGCACCAATGCCAATCGTTGGAATCCGAATGGATTCGGTGATTTCTTTTCCTAAAGATTCAGGAACCATTTCGAGTAACAAAGCAAAGGCGCCTGCTTCCGCAAGTTCCCTGGCTTTGCGAACCATTTTGGAACGAGCCGCTTCCGTTTTTCCTTGGACACGATGTCCGCCGAGAGTGTGGACTGACTGCGGAGTGAGGCCCAAATGAGCAAAAACCGGAATCCCCGATTCTGTCATTCGGCGGGTGAGTTCGATGATAAATTCAGAATCACCTTCTAGTTTCACACAAGAAGCATTGGTTTCTTTTAAAACACGGCCAGCAGAACGAATCCCTTCTTCAATCGATGTTTGGTAAGATAAAAATGGTAAATCGGCAACGATGGTTTTGTCAGGAGCCCCTTTACAAACTGCTTTTGTATGGTAGATGATTTCATCCAGAGTTACGGGAAGTGTCGAATGATTTCCTTGGATCACCATTCCAAGCGAATCACCTACAAGGATACAATCGATTTCTGTTCGGTTAAAAAGAGTCGCAAAGGTATAATCGTAACAGGTGATGACAGAGATGGGTTCTCCGGCATCGTACTTTTTTTTATACTGCAGAATAATGTTTTTCATGGTTTAGTTCCAAAAAGAGTGCATACACTCCAATTTCTCCCATATCAGTTAATAGTTGTTTAATGAATGGTCTTGAATAAAGCGAATGGTGAGGTAGGTGTAAAAAATCTGTTTTCATCACAACCGCTTCGTAGGTAAGAATATCGATGTCGATTTCTCTTGGGCCTTTCCAAGACCTACGTTTACGACCCAATTTGTCTTCGATTGCTTGGAGAGAATCCAATAAACAAGGAAGTGTAAAGGCAGAAGAAACCATCACCTTTAAAATTTGATTTAGAAAATACGGTTGGTTGGTATTCTCGAGTGGGGCAGTTTCCAATCTTTCCGATTGTTTCAAAATTTGCACTTCTGGTAAGGTAGAAATTTCCCAAATTGCCTGGTCCATAAAATGGTGCCTGTCACCGATGTTCGAACCCAGAGACAAAAAGGCAATATTGGAATACTTCATGGCCTTACCTCTTAACAAACTTAGTGCGGTAATCCGGACACTTAAGTTCAATTTCCTTTGTCATTTCCATCAGACGGGAATAAATGCGACCTTGGCCTCGGTCTCTCCATTCAATGAGAGAGTGGTTCGAAGTAAGAAGGGTTAGTTTTTCTTGTTCATAACGACTATCGATGAGATCATATAACTTTCGATTGTTGAATTCGGATTCTTTTTGGACCCCAAAGTCATCAATCACGAGTACATCAACGTTTGCAAATTCTCTTTCAATGGATCGTTCTTGTCCATGGGTTTCACTATCTGACTGGTACGTATCGCGAATGGCAGACAAAAAGTCTTTGTTCACTTTTGCATACTTACAAGTAATTCCATAACGAAAGATGAGTTCATTTAATATGACGCAAGCAAGTAAGGTTTTTCCAGATCCGGTCCCACCCCAAAGGTAAAATCCTTGTGGGGAAAAATCTGCATTTTTAAATTTATGAACCAGTTCGTTTGCCCAGTCGTGAGCAATGATAAAGGACATATCGGGATCGTTGGCTGTGTCTCCAATGTCGATATTGGACAAAAATTGGAAACGATACCTCGCAGGAATGTTAGCTTTTTCGACCAAATTCTCCCAATTGCGAAGGGAAAACCGGGCATTATGACAAACACAAGGAAGCATTTTGTCCAACTTCCTATCAAAAGTCATAAAAGGGGCCTGCCCCTTCGACTCACAAGTGTTACAGTCGCTCCCAATACAATGGCAAAGGACAAGGGCCCCCGAACGAGAGCCACGAACATGTTCGGCTAAGGTAATTCCGACCCCACCACAGGTTTTGCACTGTGGATTTCCGTCCCGGATGGCAGTAATTTCGGATAAATTCATCTCCAAGGAGCAATCTTCTCGAATTCTCTAAGCTGTCAAGGAATGAGATTTTTTAGGCGATTCAAGACTTATGTCCCTTTAATGGGAAAAGAATCAGAAGAAAAAGTTCAAGATTAGGTTTTTTTCCTCATTAATTCGTTATTATTGACTCTTGCCATTCCGATACTTTCATTGAAGAAATAGATAAACCTATTTGTTCAAAATATTGAAAGAGACAAAAGGGTCACACGACTATGAAGATTATTAAGTATCTCCTTATTCTCCAACTGGTGTCCGGCTTCAGCGTGCTTTTTGCACAAACTCAGCCTGCGAACGCTCAAGATAGCCAAGCGGCTAAAGACCAAGTCGACGAACTTCTCAAAGGCGAACTCGTTCCTGAGAATGACGATGCGGAACTTACCGAAGACCAAAAAAAGAGAAAGAAAGAAATTATGGAACAGGAATCTCTTTGGAAGAATCCTGATTTTAAAGGGTATAACAAAACTTTCCAAGAGTTACACCAACTTTCTAAAACTTTCGCAAACAACCAATTTCGATTGGCTCTTTCCAATTACCAATCCGGTGTAAACACCATTATGAAAAATAGAGATTGGGTGGAACAGTACCGCAAAGAAGAAGCTGAGAAAAAACGCTTAGATGAAAAATGGTACTGGCAAAAAGTAGATCGTAAAGCAAGAGAAGAACGCGTTGTTTACCGTGAAAAAATGAAAGCGAAACAAGACGCTCTCAATTACTTCTCTAAAGCGATCAATCACCTTGATGAAATTAAAAACCCTGACTTAAGAGAAAGACCTGAGTTCAAAAGACTTCTTTCTGATGTTTATCGTTCTTGGATTATGGCTGAGTATGACTTACAAAATCTTCCTCAAACCATCCCAATTCTTGAACTTTACATCGAAATCGATGATAACGAGAAAGAATACCCTGCTCACAAGTATCTTGCAAGTGCCTATAGCTTCGAAGAAAACATGATCAAAAAGACAAAAGGTCCAGATGATATGCTCTTCAAGTATCGTTACAAAAAGAACGTTCACTTATTACGTGCCACTGAGTTAAAATATGGAAAGGATTCTCCTGAATACAAACATATCGTTAACGTAATCAACCGAGATGAGGTTATTTCGGTAGCACAATAATCCCGAAAACATCTCTTTCAATGAGAAAGCCCGGCTTTAACCCCGGGCTTTTTTGTCTCTACTTCAAAAGAAATGAAACCCCTTAACTTTTAAGTTCTCATGAATCCATTTCAATCGAACTAAAAAAGTATGGAACTATACTAACTCAACGAAACTAATTCTTCGAATCATTTGATTTCTTTTAACACTGTCTTTGTTGGCATTCGAAAGAAACTAAATAGTCCGAGTGCGTATAAACTCACTGTTACCAAACAAATTCCTAAGAATACTAAACAAAGTTGTCCGTAAGGATACACACTTCTTAGTTCTAAAACCGACCGGTTGAGAACCTCGTTGGATACAACAGCATAAACAAGTCCGAGTAAAAATGAAATCACTGAAACAAGTAAGGCTTCACGAAGGAAATGTTTTACCATAAAACGACTGTTTGCTCCAATCACTCGTAACAAAGCAAATTCTCGTTTCCGTTCCGATTGGCTGGCATATAAGGTTGTAAATACGAGAACAAAGGAAGCGGCCAAAATAAAAGCAGTCATAAGCGCCATCATCTGCGTGACCTTTTCCAAAATTCCCATAAAGGCTTGGATGGTTTTTTCAGTATCAATTACTGTGATATTGGGAAAACGGTTCACGATGGCCTTTTGTAATTGGTATCTGTTCTCACTAGAATCAATGAGTAAAGAAACAATATAAAACCTAGGAGCTTTCTCCAAAATTCCCTTAGAAAAGAGGACCACAAAGTTTGGTTTCATATCCGCCCAGTTCACCGAACGTAAGTTTGATATTTTTCCAGAAACTTCACGGCCCTGGACATTAAAAGTCAACTCGTCACCCACGCCCGCTTGTAAATAACCCGCAAAATCCCGTTCGACAGAGATTTCATTTCGCCCTGATTCACCCCACCAAGACCCTTTGGTTACCTCTTCTGTATCATACAAATCATCTCGGTAGGATAAAAAGTATTCCCGGGTTCTTGCGGTGGCTCGCCAATTGCGGTCCATTGCATTTTTGATGGTATCTTCTTTTTTGATGGGTTCTCCATTGACTTTGGAAAGACGAGCCCCAATCACAGGAGCTAAATATTGTTTTTCCACAGGAAAGGACTTAATGGTCGTTAGCAGGTCATTTTTTTGATTCTCTCGAATGTCCAAAAGAAATAGATTGGGTCTACGTTCAATCTCACGAGCACCACTCAATTCAAGTAAACTCTCTTGTAAGATGAGCGATAAGGTGAGGATAAAGAGAGCCGATCCAAGTCCGATAATAGAAAGCCTGAGGGCTCCTGATTTACGGGTTACTTTTTTAGTTACGAGACTCCATTCTTTCGATAACCATCCCAGTTTGGATATTTTTGTGATAATGACTCCAAACAATATGTACAATCCGTATACAAGCACTGGCAAAGTTAACAAAACGAATGTAAAGAGAATTCCTTTAAAAAAACTTTCTGTTTCGAGAACTGCAAGACTTGTAAACAAAAGATAAATCAAAAGAAAGGATCCAAATTGCCATTTGGATGTGGATAATTTGCCACTGGTTTGTGATTCCACTTCTTTTAAAGCAGCTAAAGGTTTTACCGATCTTGTTTCTAAAACAAGAGGAATGGAGATGAGCAAAGGAAGCACCACTCCCAGCACAACACTCCATAACAAAGATGAAAAAGAAAGTCCAAAGACAAGACCAGTATCCACTGAAATAAGTCCACTGATATCAGGTAAAACAGATTGGATTCCGTATCCAAGAGTTAGTCCAAGAGTGGTACCAAAGATGGATAAAATTAAAATTTCAGCAAAAACCAAAAGTAAAATCACATTGGGTTTGGCACCAAGACACATAAGGATCGCAATTTCATTTCGTTTTTCGAGTAACCGAGTCCTGACTGCTGTATAAACAGAAATGGCTCCTAAAAAAAATCCAGCGAGGGCAAGGAGGGCCATATAATCAAAAGTGTTTTTGATAAACTGTTGGGAGCCGGAATTGACTTCTGTATTGTGATAGATGGTTAAATCTTCTTTGATGAGTGCTTCAAACTCTTTGTCCTTCCAATCCAAACTGTCTACCGTTTCTGGAAACTTCGCATAAATGGTATAACGAATCCGACTTCCTCTTTGCACAAGTCCCGTTTGGTTGGCGGTATCTCTCCGAATGATGGAACCTGGAGCAGAACCAACAAAAGACCCCACAGCGCCTGGTTCTTTTACCACAACACCAGCTAACACTAGCAAACTATCACCCAACCGTACTCGATCGCCAATTTTTAGTTTGAGATTTTCCACAAGAGTCTTATCGAGTAAAACTTGGTTTGGTTTTAAATTGCGATAAGCAGCTTCCGGTTCGGTTTTCATTTCCCCGTAAAAAGGATAATTGGTCTCCACCGCTTTGATAAAACTTAAGGAATTCTCTTCACCCGATTCATTCGAAATCATCGATAAAAATTGGATAGAGGCACTGGTTTCCGAGCCCTTTGGGAGGCTAGTTTCGACCAATTTTTCGGCTGTTTTGGTAATTTCTTGGGGGGATTGGAGGGCAATATCGGCCCCCATAATCGATTTTGCCTCTCTTTTGATGGCATTTGCCGTATTGTCTTTGTAAGAATGGATTCCAATCACGGAACCCACGCCAAGAGTAATGGAAACTACAATGAGTAAAGAATACCGAAACCTTGAAAAGAGCTCACGTTTCAGGTAAAATCGAAACAAAGAAACTTTCATCGACGCACCTGCTTAGAAGTAACGTTCGTTTTTTTTTGTTTGGTGGTATTTTTTGTAACCGATTTTTTAGAAGAACTTTTGTTTGTGTTGTTTTTTTTGCGAGAATCCGAAATAATTTCCCCATCTTTCATTTCTAAAACACGATCTGCCAATTTTGCCACATCGGGATCATGAGTTACGACCACTAAAGTGGTACCTTGTTCTTTGTTTCTATATAACAAAAGATCTAAAACAGTTTTACTATTTTTAAAATCCAAATTGGCAGTCGGTTCATCGGCAAAAATAATCTTTGGATCGTTCACAAAACTTCTTGCGATGGCAATTCTTTGTTCTTCACCACCTGACAACTGTTTTGGGAAGTGAGTTCCTCTGTGAGACATAGACACAGATTCCAATATTTTTTCTGATTTTTTTAAAATCTCCGCCTCTGTCAGTGAAGATTTTAAGTACAATGGAATCCCTACATTCTCAATGGCATTTAGACCAGGGAGTAATTGGAAGTTTTGAAAGATAAAACCAATTTTGTCTGCACGTAAATCAGCTAAATTAGATTCATTTTCCTTCGTAAGATCAATTCCATTCAGTGCCACAACCCCTGTATCTGGTTTATCTAGACCGGCTGCTACACCAAGAAGTGTTGATTTGCCAGAACCTGATGGGCCTATAATCGCTACAAATTCACCTGTTTCAATGCGAAATGAAATATTTTTCAACACATCAATCGTTTCCGATTCATTGTGAAATGATTTGAACACATTTTTAAATTCCAACACTAGGTTTTTCCCCCAAAGATTTTATCACCTAACAAAAGAGACATGACTAATAACGGGCATTTATCAGAAAAAATATCACCTAACAACGATTTTTCAATTTTTTCCGTAACAGTTATATTTTTTTTAATTTTCATTTCCGTTCCAACTATATTGCACCGATTCGAAAAAATTCTGACAAATTTTTACTTATCTTTTTGAGCGTACATCCTAATTTTTTTTGACCCCAAAGGGTGGGTTTCATATAAAGTAACTTCATCGTAGTGTTTCCCCGATCCCTATTTTTAGGAATTTTGGGAAGTTATGAACAGCACTGTCGATAAGCGGACTCATACAGGTAAATATAGAATGCTCGAATGCAATACAAAGATAAATACTGCAGACTTTATGAATGTGAAAATCAACAATCTTAAACCTTGTGCGGAATGCGGATCCGTCACGAACCTCTATCAATACAATCTCTGTAAAGTTTGTCTGTCCAAGAGTTTCAAAAAGCTTGTAAAAATCATCGACTCCGTGAGAAAGTAGAATTACTACACTTTCTCTACGTTAGTCGATGAATTATCCATTCCAAGATATTGAACAAAAATGGCAAAAACACTGGGACGACCACCAGACCTTTCGCACAAACGCACACTCAACCAAACCTAAATACTATTGTTTAGACATGTTTCCCTACCCAAGTGGCGCCGGCCTTCACGTAGGCCACCCTGAGGGATACACAGCCACCGACATCATTTCCAGACTCAAACGAATGGAAGGATTTGAAGTCCTCCATCCTATGGGTTGGGACGCCTTTGGTCTTCCGGCAGAACGATATGCAATGACCACCGGGATCCACCCTCGCACGACAACAAAGAACAATATTGATACCTTTCGCCGCCAAATCAAAAGCCTTGGGCTTTCTTATGACTGGGAAAGGGAAATTTCTACCACACATCCCGACTATTATCGTTGGACTCAGTGGATTTTCCTTCAAATTTACAATTCCTACTTTGACAGGAAGTTAAACAAAGCGATTCCTATTGCAGAGCTCATCAAAACATTGGAATCCGAAGGTTCCGTATTTTTTGAAGGAAAAGAACTTCCTAAAGGAATTCAGTTCTCTGCTGCCGATTGGAAATCCAAATCCCGCAAAGAAAAAGAAGATATTTTATCCCATTTCCGATTGGTTTATGAAGCGAATATCCCAGTCAACTGGTGTGAAGCTCTCGGCACCGTTCTTGCCAACGAAGAAGTAGAAGAATGGACCTCGAAAGGGTATTCTGTAGAGAGAAAACCGATGCGCCAATATATGATGCGCATCACGTCATACGCCGAACGTTTGCTAAACGATCTTTCTCTTTGTGAATGGCCCACTTCCACTTTAGAAATGCAAAGAAACTGGATTGGAAAATCAGAAGGATTGGAACTCAGTTTCCACGTTCCTTATTTATCAAAGGACATTACAGTTTATACAACAAGACCCGACACCATTTTTGGCGCCACTTACCTTGTCCTTGCTCCTGAACATCCACTTGTGGCAGAGCTCACCACTGTAGAACAAAAATCTGCAGTCGAAAAATACCAAAAAGATTGTTCATTAAAAAGTGATTTGGAAAGAACCGAATTAAATAAAGATAAAACCGGTGTGTTTACAGGATCGTATGCAAGTCTGCCTACAAATGCTTCCATCAAGATTCCCATTTATATATCCGATTATGTTTTAATTTCTTATGGAACCGGTGCCATTATGGCCGTTCCTGCCCATGACCAAAGAGACTATGATTTTGCTGTAAAGTTCCAACTTCCGATCAAACAAGTCATCGATGGAAAGATGGAACCAAACCTAGCTTTTGATTCGAAAGACTCTGTTTGTATCAATTCATCTTCCGCTGAAGTAAAGTTAGATGGTAAATCTTATAAAGATGCCTTCCAAACGATGTCCACTTGGGCTGAAGGGAAAGGTATCGGCCGTAAAAAAGTCCAATTTAAACTAAGAGATTGGCTTTTTGCAAGACAACGTTATTGGGGAGAACCCATCCCTCTGGTTCATTTTGCTGATGGAACACCAAAAGCACTTTCCGATGCAGAACTACCTTTAGTTTTACCAGATCTGGAAGAATTCAAACCTTCTGGAACAGGTGAATCTCCCCTTGCCCTAGCAAAAGATTGGCTTGTGTATACTGATCCTGTAACGGGTGAAGTGGGAAAAAGAGAAACCAATACCATGCCGCAGTGGGCTGGATCTTGTTATTATTACTTACGTTATATCGACCCAAGAAACAATGAAAAACTGATCGATCCAGAATTGGAAAAAGCATGGATGCCTGTGGAAGTGTATGTAGGTGGGGCGGAACATGCAGTATTACACTTGTTATACTCCAGATTTTGGCATAAAATTCTTTTTGATTTAGGCCATGTTTCTTCCCCGGAACCATTTAAAAAATTAGTCCACCAAGGTCTTATTCTCGGAGAAGATAAAGGAAAAATGTCTAAATCGAGAGGCAATGTTGTCAATCCTGATGATGTAGTTTTAGAATACGGTGCAGACACACTTCGTCTCTTTGAAATGTTTATGGGCCCGTTTGAGATGTCCAAACCTTGGAGTAAAAACGGTGTAGATGGAGTGTTTCGATTTTTAAATCGTGTTTGGAGACTTTTCCATTCTGGCGAAAACGAATCTTTCTTTGTTGAAGATATTGAACCAAACGAACAAGAACTCAAAACTCTTCACAGAACGGTTAAAAAAGTAAAAGACGATATTGATCACTTCTCATTCAATACAGCTGTTTCTCAAATGATGATTTTCATCAATGAGTTCACTAGTAATCCAAGAAAACCTAAAAAAGTTTTAGAGACATTTGTTCTGGCTCTTTCTCCCTTTGCCCCTCATTTAGCAGAAGAACTTTGGGAAAAACTTGGATATAAAGAATCTCTTGCTTACCATCCATATCCAAAATGGGATGATAAGTATTTGGTGGATGCCAATATCACAATTGTGATCCAAGTGAATGGTAAAATGCGTGGGGAATTTCTGGCTCCAAGAGACATCGAAGAAAAAGAAGTTTTGGCTCTTGCCAAGGAAGTTGAAAAAGCTAAACCATTTTGGGAAGGGAAAGAAATCAAAAAAGAAATTTATGTGAAGGGCAAACTAGTAAATATTGTTGTGGCGGGTTAAATTTTTGATTCCGTTGGATTTAAATCATTAGACCATTCCATTTTACAAATAAATTTCATTTGCCTTTAGAAATCATGTCATATGGATGCGCATTTTTGATTCGTCCTCTACTCTAACTAGATAAGTTAAACTTATGTAACACCTAACTTCTAAAAATTTTATACTTGCATTCACATAATGACCATTTATAAAAGAACACTTAATCAATTATTTATTGGGAGCCATTCATGTTTTTTCGTTTCACTTGTATCACTATCATGATCCTTTTTCAGTTTTACTCATGTAATCCTAACTCCAAAAATAATTCCAGCACCCTTTTGGGAGCCTTACTTTTATTAGACGCAGCAAAAACATGTGAAACAAACCCTGAATTATGCACCCTTAGTGATTTTACTTTGGCACAAGCAACTGAGGCAAATGCATGGGCAGGAATATTGTTTGCCTCCAATCAGTTTGTCGCAGTATCACAAGATGGCACCAATCGCGTTATGACATCTTCAGATGGACTCTCTTGGACTGGCAGATCTGCATCTGAAGCAAGCCAATGGTTAAGTGTTGCTTACGGAAACAATACATACGTTGCGGTTTCCAGTGGTGGTAGTGCAAATCGGATCATGAGTTCTTCTGATGGAATCAATTGGACTTCCCGCACTTTTCCGACGAGTTCATTTGCTAGCGTTACGTACGGCAATGGTCTCTTTGTAGCGATTGAAAACTCAGGAACAGGCGACTGGGCAACCTCACCCGATGGAATTAACTGGACTTCAAGAACACAACCTGCTCTTCGGCCATGGCGAAGCGTGACTTTTGGAAACAATCTATTTGTCGCAGTTGCATCGGGTGGAACTACTAGCGTCGCGACTTCACCTGACGGTATCAATTGGACATTACAAACTCAAGCTGAAACAAACGATTGGCGCTCTGTCACTTACGGGAAAGGAAAATTTGTTGCTGTTGCAAGGACAGGAACCAACCGTGTGATGACTTCCACAGATGGAATCAATTGGACAGCTCGTTCGGCTTCCGAACAAAACGAATGGTATAATGTTCATTATGCCAATGGTTTGTTTATGGCTGCATCGTTTTCTGGAACCAATCGTATCATGACATCCACTGATGGGATTACATGGACTGCAAAATCTACAGCAGCAGATTCCAACCAATGGTATGGAGTTTCTTTTGGAAAGGATACTTGGGTAGTCGTTTCGATTAATGGAACGGGAACAAACCGTGTACAATATGCTACCTGGAGAAAGAATTAATTTCTAAAACTATGCTAAAGGGAAACTTGTAAAAATCGAAGTTACTTGTTAAACTTTTACTTAGCAAACCTTTACCATCTTATTTGCGGCAAAAAAGAAAATAATAATATTACGAGACCAAGAATTGCAGTTGGTATCCATCTGCGTTTTTGGTTTGGCATTGTCTTGTTTGTATCTGATTTTTTTAAACGGATCACAATTGCAGACACCATGAAAATTCCACAAGTCCATTGTAAATGAATTGGGAATAAAGAATTTGAAAAGAAAGCATTTCCTAACCAATATAACATGAGTGCAATTGAACATACATACGATGAATCAATTGCAGCAAACCAAAATCGAAAGGAGATGGTTGATAACAAATAAAGGATAATGAGACCAATCATATTGGGAAGGAATGCTACCAGTCCATAATAGGCAAATGGATTCATTCCTAAACCAGATAGGACAATTCCCAAAAAGAATGAAATGACTATCAAGATTGACTGCGATAGATTATGAACTAATATAGCTTTTGCAATAGGTCTAAAAAAAAGCATTCCGATTTCAATTCCAATTCAGAGTGAAACTAATCTTCTCTCTCCATCCTTGTCAAAATCAATTAACTTTCACAAGATCACGATTACAAAACATATAACCTAACAACCCCTACAAGATCACCATCACAAAAATCAACACTCCAAAAAGGACAATCGTCACAAAAGCACCCATTAACATAAATAAGTTGGCACCTGAACCCTTGGATTCTTGGGCCGGGGCATTTCCTGTTTTTTTCTTAACGCCTTGTGCCGAAGAACCTTTGTTTGTACCGCCTGTCATCCCTGCCGGCTTTGGAATGGCAACTTTTACAGGATGTTCTTCCACAGAATGAAGCAAATATTGGTTCGGTCCTTCCGCAAAAATATGATATTCTGTTTTGCTTCCTGCAATTCCTAAAAATTTTCCAACAACTGGATCTTTTGAAATTTTTCCTTCTTCATCAATTAAACCAAGGATTTGGGCATTCGTTAGGCCTTCTGGAGTTTCAGTCGGAACACGGAATAAAATTTCCATACCTTCAACTAAATTATCAAACTCCACACCGTTGATAGGAGATATCACCGTTTTCATATTCAATTCTTTTGGAAAAGATGTTCGGAATTGAGCAATTTGACGTTCGAGGGAAGATAGTTCACCTTTCGCTGGTTCGGTGGAGATACCAGGAATGGAAGCATCTTTAGCAGCTGCAGCTTCATCATCAGGTTTTGGAATAGGTAAAATTACGCCTTTCATTGGGTTTTCATATCGAAACTTTGCGGTAGATAGTTTGTCCACTTCCGCTTGGAGTTTTATATTTCTACCTTTGGTTGCCATGAGAATTGGATTTTCCAAAAGTTCCGTAATATGAGAAGGATCTTTTTTTTGCCAAAGCGGAAGAAGTTCTTCTAACTTCTCTTTGGTGAAGGCCCTGTGTACTGCACGACCAATATTTTCGGAAATCGCAGGATCATACCCACCAGATTTTCCAATGTCACCTAAATCAGTCGATATTTGTACATGGTCAGCAAATGTTCGAATTCTTCGAAAAGTTGGAGAAGTTCCCACAACCGCATACAGTTCCATGATGTGTTTTCGAATGGATGATACTAGAATGAGAACCATTCCGTTTAAACTGTCCAGGTCGATTTTTACTTTTACGAGATAACCATCTGTAATTTTACCTTGTAAAACTTCTTTGGCTTGTTCATCCGTAAACACGGCTTCTCTAGTCAGGCCCATTAGGTCTGCTTGTCGTTTGAGTTGGTCTGCTTTTGAGTTTAATTCGGACATTATTCTACAAACAATTGTTCATGTGTATCGGTAGATTTTGGCAATCCACTTAAATGTACTTCCACACGAGCTACTGTTTCCTTTTTCCTTTCTGATGAATATATAGAGAGCAATCGACGATCAAAGCCTGATTGAGACAAAAGTATTTCTACCATCGTGATTCCCATTCCCGCTCCTTCCGTACTATCACCGTGTTCCATAAAGAACTCGAATAGATTATCATACTTTTTCGCATTAATAAACTTTTCTTTTACGCGTTCAGCCTCAATGGGCAATAATGGGAAATTATTTCTAATTTCGAGATCGATTTTATCCTTTCTGTAGATACAAGTGATTTTTACAAAGAGTCCGGATTCCCTCATTTTCTTTTTATAAGTGGGGAACTTTCTTTCATTCAGACTAGATTTAAAAAGTTTCATTCCTTCTTCATAATCTTGTAAGTTCTGAATGTTGAGTTTGAGTTCTTCAAATATGATTCTTTTAATTGCTGCTTTGGTTGAATTGACAATGAGTTCCTTCGCAGCAGTGTAAAAGAGTTCCATCAAGTCTTCACGACCTAGAGAACCCAAAATACGAAACAAAATGTACTTCAGTTTGGTCTCACCGATATCCCCCATCACATAAGTAATCATGGAGATTTTTTTTCCAAGCTCCACTGCACGATCCACAGAGGTGCAAAACTGGGAAGTTAGTTGGATCTCTTGGGACATACCGGTAAACTGAAAAAATTTGCCAACATGTAGGGGATTTGTCTAGCGAATTATCATTTCTTCAGTTGTTTAGCTAGGATTTCCATCACTCCATTCAGGTTCGGTTGACAAGGTTGGATTCTATTTTTTAGTCTTTCATCAATATTAGGGATTTTCCCTTCATGAAAAGCAAGTTTGAATTCAGTGAACTTGAGTCCATTCGCTGTGGAGATCACGACCACTGACTCACCTTTCCCAACAACACCTGATTCAACGGATTTCAAAAGTGCCGCCAGTGCCACACCTGTATGTGGATCATTGTATAATCCATATAGATCACCGCGCGCAGCTGCATTTGCCAACTCTTCTTCCGTGGCAACTTCCACAACTCCATTGAATTTTTTTAAAACACGAATGGCCTTTTTTACAGAAACTGGGTCTCCGATTTGGATAGCAGAGGCTAATGTTTTTTCTGCCGTCACAGGAGAGAAGTCCGCAAAACCTTTCTTAAACGATTCATAAAGCGGACTCGCATTTTTTGCCTGGGCCAAAATAATTCTCGGTAATTTATTGATGAGTCCAAGTTCCAACATCATCTCAAATCCCATTCCAAGAGCAGAAACATTTCCTAAATTCCCACCAGGAATCACAATCCAATCCGGAACTTTCCAACCTAACTGTTGGGTAATCTCAATCGAAATGGTTTTTTGACCTTCGATTCGCAATGAATTCATTGAGTTTGCAAGATAAATCGATTTTTCTTTGGTGAGTTCTTTCACCACCGCCATACAACCATCAAAGTCCGTTTCCAGTGCCAACACAAGAGCCCCATTGGATACGGGCTGAATCAGTTGGGCCGTTGATACTTTGTTAGCTGGTAGTAGAATAATAGATGGTATTCCTGCTTTGGCCGCATAAGAAGCAAGAGCTGCAGAGGTATCACCAGTCGAAGCACAGGCAACGGCTTGGATGGGCACTCCGTCCGCAATCATTTGATTGACCTGGCTCACAAGAACCGTCATTCCTAAATCTTTAAAAGAGCCTGTATGCGAAACTCCGCATTGTTTGACATGGAGGCTTGAAAGCCCCAAATCTTTGGCAAATCGAGAAGCGTCGTACAAATGGGTGGTTCCTTCCCCCGATGTGATGATATTTTCATCCTGAATTCCAGGGAGAACCCATTCCTTTTTCCCCCAAACCCCGGAGGCATTCGGGAATTGGCTTGAACGGAACCGCGATTCAAATTCCGATTTCCATTCTTGTGCGGAAACTTGTTTGAGACTGTCTATATCGTGTTCGACATTTAAAAGTTCCCCGCAAGCTTCGCAGGAATAAATCACTTGGTGGAGAGGATAGGTTTTGCGACAAGATTCGTTGGTACATCGAAACTGTGCTCGGAATTGATATTTTGTAAGTGACATAGACTTCTCTAGGCTTCAGATTTACGGAAAGTTCCTTTTCCATTCTGGAGAAAGGGGAAAAATGCACGAATGATTTTTATCGTTTTTTGATGGATATGGAAACAGAAACACATTCTCCTCGCTGGTGGGTCAAATTCAAACGTTACGCCCGTCGTAGCATTTTCCTCTTTTTCTTTCTCTGTTTCCTCTTATTTGTGCGCATCTTTTTATTCCAAATTTATTCCATCCAAGGAAATTCCATGTATCCAACCTTAGAACATGGGTCGGTGGTTTTTGTTTGGAAAGGTGGATTTGCCATCTCTGCCAAATTTTTTGGAACACCACTCCTTTATACAGATCCAAAAATTGATAAGTTGGATTTGGTTTTATTTGTGAGCCAAGAAGATGAACTAGTCGTCAAACGAGTGATAGGTTTACCTGGAGAATTTTATTCTATAGAAGCCGGACGGGTGCTGATCGACTCAACAGAGTTATTGGAAAATTACCTTCCCCAAGGAACCTACACAAGCGAGCCAAGTACATCCATATTTCTCAATCGCCACAACTCACCTTTTCTTGCTATGGAAAAACAAGGAAGAATTCCTCCTGGTTATTATCTTCTTCTAGGCGACAACAGACAATATTCAACAGACTCCCGTTCGTTTGGACTTGTCCCTGTTGAAAAAATCAAAGGCAAAGTAATTTTTTATTTCTAACGATGACAGAATACAAACAACGTTTTAAGTATATTTTTCTTTTTATCCTCTCCCTTTTTGTAATTTTACTTTTCCGAGTAATTTATCTTTCTTATTTTAACGACAATATCATCAATTTAAAGTCTAGTAAGTATGTCCAACGGGGAACGATCTACGACAGACGAGGGATTGAGTTAGCAATTTCACGTGAATCGGCTACAGTTGGAATTGATCCAACTAACATTTATGATCCCGAGCTCACTGCACAAGAGTTAGGCCCTATTCTAGGAATCACTCCGAACAAACTCATAGAAACTATCAGGGAAAAACAAAATTATTTTTTATTAAAAAGAGAAATTGAACTTACTAAAGCTGAAAAAATCAAAGCTCTGTCGCTTCCCGGTGTTCGAGTCGAAAAAGAATACAAACGAATTTATCCACAGGGAAGTTTGGCAGCTAGTTTACTTGGATTTACAGGTTATGATGACGACAAAGCACTGTCAGGTCTTGAGATGTTATTCAATTTGGAATTATTATCTACCCCCGATGCAGAATCGAGTAAAGGAAATAATGTCCATCTAACAATTGATAGTATCATTCAATACCGATTGGAAAAATCATTACAAAAGGCATTTATCCAAACAGCATCCAAACGGGGAATTGGTATGATTATGGATACGGAAACGGGAAAAATTTTAGCAATGGCTTCCTATCCTAACTTTGATCCCAACCATTTTCAGGATTTTCCTTTGGAATCTCACACCAATTGGTCCATCCGTCATGTTTATGAACCGGGATCAACAATGAAAATTTTCATAGCTCTTATGTTACTCAATGAAGGAAAAATCCTGCCAGGAGAAAGGTTTCATTGTCCAGGTTATATTGAAATTGGAAAAACCACCATTCGTTGTACTGACAATCATGGTCATGTCAATTTAGATGAAATTTTACAATACTCTTGTAACGTAGGAATCATCAAAGCTGCCCAAAAAATTGATGAAGCAACTTATTATAGTTATATGGAAAAATTTAAGTTTGGAAAACGAACTAATTTTTCTATTCATGAAGCAAAAGGATATTTACCTCCTTTGAATAAATGGAACAAAAGTACACCCTACTTTTTATCTATAGGTCAGGGACTTTCCGTCACACCCATCCAACTCATCACTGCCGCAGCAGCTGTTGTGAATGGGGGGATTTTATATGAACCATCTGTTGTGTCTCAAATCACCAATTCTTATGGAGAACTTGTACATGAATTTTCGATTAAAAATGAATTACTTGGAATCAAAGAAGGGGCTGCTAAAAAAACTTTAAATGCAATGGGGAAAGCCGTTTCACAAGGAACAGGGAAAAAAGCATATTTGGAAAACTACTTTATCGCAGGAAAAACAGGGACCTCACAAAAAGCAAAAGCAGGTGCCGGTTACCAAGCTGGTCTCTTTACTGCAAGTTTCTTAGGTTTTTTTCCTGCAGAGAAACCTAAGTATGTAGGTCTCATTGTTTTTGATGAACCTGGTGGAGAAACCCATACAGGTGGTGGAATCGCAGCACCTGTCTTTCGTGAGGTGGTAGAAAGTATCATTCCCATTGTTGAAAAAAGTGAGAAAGCACTTGTGTATCGATTAAAAGGAGAAAAAAATAAAATCTTCAAACTCGATACCAAAGTAATGCCTGATCTTACCGGATTTACAGCTTCCGAAACTATTCAAATTTTAAAACAACTACAACAAGAATATAAAATTGAAGGTTCTGGATTTGTGAAATCCCAAGAACCAAAAGCGGGATCTTCTCTTCCAACTAGTTCTTCTATCAAAATAGTTTTGGAACCTTAAGTGAACGAAACTTATCTGGAGAAAAATCTTGCCGCCCTACCGTCCTGGTTAGCGGAAAAAATTCAAAATTCAGATCAAATTTCTGAGGTGAGGAATTCTTCAAATTCCGAAACGAATTTCTCTTACCAACTAACAAAGTCTAAAACGGGAGATCTTACGTTAGAATTAGAGGGAGTTTGGATCCATAGTAGGTTTGATCCCAAAAAAGAAGCCGAACGATTTGCCACCGAACTTCCTCATGATGGAAGTGAACGTATTTATCTTTTGTTTGGTGCAGGCCTTGGTTATATCCTTCCTTATCTCTTAGAAAGAGAAAAAGTAAACATCATTTGGATGGAACCACATGTATTTTTCATTAAGGAAGCATTTCAAATATTTGATTTTTCAAAATCATTGTTAGAAGGTAAGTTGATCCTTATCACAGGCGAAGGATTGGAAGACCAACTCTCAGATGCAGTTAAAGGCAAAGGAACCCATCCCATTAGTTTTGTTCCTCACAGGGGATCTTGGCAATGGAGAGAATCGGATTATTTAAAACTTCGTCATACAGCCGAACAAATGTTTCACAAAAAAGATGTGAACCTTGCGACTCTCACCAGGTTTGAAAAAATTTGGGCCAAAAATATTTGTTATAATTTACCTGAATTGTCTAAGTTCCGTCCGATCTCAGATCTATTTGGCATTGCCGAAGGAATTTCTATTGTTGTATGCGGGGCCGGACCAAGTCTTTCCGAATCCATACCCGATTTAACAAAGTATAGAAACCAATTTCTTCTCCTCGCAGTAGATACGGCCTTACCCATCCTCACGTCTTTTGGGGTAGAACCCGATTTGATTTTTTCTGTCGACCCGCAGGCCTTAAATAGCCAATACCTTGAAGATTATTCTGGAAACGGAATTCTCATTTTTGATCCCACATCCACTTATTTAAGTTTACGATTAGACAATGGACCAAACAAAGGTTATGTGACATCTTCCCCTTTTCCTTTGATCGGATTACTGGAAAGAACTGGCTCCGGCGAAATTGGATCTGTCCCTTTTGGTGGTTCCGTTTCCACCAACGCAGCAAGCCTTGCGACTCTTATGGGTGCAGGTTCTGTTTTCTTAGTAGGCCAAGATTTGAGTTTTACTAAGGGACTCGCCCACTCCAAAGGGGCAGTCCTCGAAGAACGATTGAACTATTTAGAATCAAGAAAGTTTCGCCGGGAAAAACATAACTACAAACAACTGTTTGCCTTACCTCAAAAAAAAGTCACAGGGAATTTGGAAGAAACCTATATCACCAATGAAAAGATGTTAATCTTTAAAAAATGGTTCGAAGACCATGCCAAGGACAATCCTTGGACCAATCTCACTAAGTTTGGTGCCAAACTAGAAGGAATTCCCCATTCTGAATTTTCCAAAGAGTTTAAGAGTGATGAAAACGAAGTAAAATCCCAAACCAATTTAGTACAATCTGTACGAAATCGAATTAACTCTCAGCTAAAAATAGAAATCCCTTTTTTTGATCCAAAACAGTTAGTTTCAGAAATTAAGTCCACAACAGAGGCATTGTCGGAATTTGTCACGATTGTTAAAAAAGGACTTACGGTTTCACAAAGAATTTACAACCAAATCAAACTAAATCAAATCAATCCTAAAACTTTTTCAGAAGACATCAAACAAATGGATTTAATTGATGAACAGGTTTCTGGAAAAAAAGGTTTGAATGAAATTTTAAGTTTGGGAATCCAAAGAGTTATTTTAACCATTACAGAAGGTTATGATGACAACCTAACTTTAGAAGAAAAAGAAAATCCCAGGCTTGCCGTGGCAAAAAAGTCCTTATTGTTGTATGAAGGATTATATTCATCCGTTCAGTCTACCAAACGGATGCTCACAAAATCACTCTATCGAATGTTGTAATTAATTCGGTTATTCTGTGACCGATAAAACAGTAAAATCAACTCTTCTATTTTTGATTCGACCAGCTTCTGTAGAATTAGATTCAATTTCAGCTGTTTCACCAAATCCACGATAGTCGAGCTGCGTTGAACTGACGCCATTTTTCACTAGTTCATCAAAAATAAATTTTGCTCGTTCGTCTGATAGAATTTTGTTTTCATCCATCTCACCAATAAAACAAGTATGTCCTTTTACTCGGACACGGATCCCAGGGTATGCCTTTAATGCTTCCGCTAAGGTTGCGATTTTATCACTGGCACCATCTTCTGTTTGCATACTTTGTTTGATGAAACGAATTTGTAAATCATTGATATAACGAATGGCAGAGGCCCTGGATTCAAATCTGCTAGACACCTTTCCTTGGGATAACTCCACTCGCTCTAAAGAGCGAGTTCCCACATCAGAAGAACCATTCAAATTTTGACCCGTCGTTTGTGAAGGTTTTGTACCTCGATTGCAACTACGGATTCCAAAGATAACCAAAACAATTAAAAATACGATAACCAGTCCAAGTAAAACGAGTCTTCCGATACGATTTTGTCTTGGTGTGATTTGAAATTTATTCAGCGCAACTAACTCATTGTATTCTGGTGTTGGCGCTATTTCCTCTCGAGATGATTCACCAAATTCATAACTTTCTACATAAGGAGTGAATCCTTCATCGGATGACTTAGCCGAACGAACTGAACTTCGTTTTGTTGCAGATTCTTTTTTTGCAGATGATTTAGCCGATGATTTTTTCTTTGCTGCAGGAACCGAGATTTTAGCAGCCCATTTACGAATTTCGGAACGAAGGTATTCATCTGCTTCAGGATTAAATTTAAAATTATCTCGTATGTATTTTACAGTTCGTTTTTCAACATCTGTATAATCGCCACCATCTTTGATGGCATCAAATAAAGTTTTCGCAATGTTTTTACCAATAGGAGCTTTGCTACGTTTGGTGGCTTTCTCAACGATTTCTAACAATTCATTATCATAATGTTTACCACTGATGGTACGGTAATAACTATCTGCCACGTGAAAGCTCCTTAGTAATCATATCGACAGGGTTGGCCAATCTATCCATTCTTTTCTGGAGTTTAGGTGTTGAATCCGTCGAGAAATTGGTTATTTTTGATCTTATATTGCAAAGAACCACGACTAATTCCCAAAAGTTTGGCTGCCTCTTCCTGAGTGGAGACACGTTGGAAGGCTTCTTTGATCCAAATTGCCTCCAATCTTTCGATGGCAATGTTCAAAGATAAATTTTCCGAAGGAGATAAAATTTCTGTTCCCAAAGCAAAACTCTGAACCTTCGCCGGAACCTCTGTTTCTCGTTTCCCATCCTGCATAAATGAGTGAGGTTCCAAAACCGATTCCGGTGGGACAAGAACCGCATATTGAATCACACTTTGTAATTGCCTTACATTCCCACTCCAAGGCATTCCTGTGAGTGACTTTAACGCTTCAGTGGAGAAAGTTTTATTTCTTCCATATTGTTTGTTGTATTGGTATAAAAAATGGTGAGCCAGAAGTGGGACATCCCCTCTTCTTTCTCGTAATGGAGGCATTCGTAAAGGAACTTCCGCTAGGCGGTAATACAAATCCATAGAAAAAGTTTCTTTCTGGATATCTTCCAACAAATCTCTTTTGCTACCTGTAAAAATTCTGATATTTAAAACTTCGTCCTTTTTTTTTGTCGAAGGATTTGAGATCGTTTTATCCCTTAAGGTATGAAAGAGTTTTGTTTGCAGATTGGTTGGCAAATCCCCAATGGATTCAATGTAAAGTGAACCACCGTTAGCCTGTTCTAATTTTCCCGGATTGAAAATTTTTCCACTTTGAGAACCAAATAACTCTGCTTCTAATAATTCATAACTTAAACCTGAACAATCTACAGTGAGAAATGGACCATTTTTTCTTTGAGAAATATAATGCAAAGCCTTAGCGACTAGTTTTTTACCGGCACCTTCTTCTCCAATGATCATCACCGAAGTATCGGAGGGACCCACCTGACGAATCCTATGTTTTAAAAACAAAATACTCGGATCATACCCTAAAATTTCTTCAACAGGATCTTCTTCTCTTTTGGATTTTTCAAAGGCTTCTTTCGCAATTCGTTCTTCAAGAATCACAATTGTTAACTGAGATGCAAATAACGTGGCTTGGTTGATGATATCTGGTGAGAAAAAATTTACCTTATCGGATTCTAAGTTTAAAACCCCAACTGTTGAATCTCTAGTCAACAGAGGGATGGCAAGTTCCGAACGAACGGTTTCAATGAGTTTTACATAATCTTTATCTAAAGTCACATCAGGGACATAGATGATTTCTCTAGTGGATGCAGCACGACCGGTGACTCCCAAATTGAAAGGAAGTTTGGCAGCAATTTTTTTCTCCCAATCCATTCCTTTTGCCGCAACAATGGTGAGGACTTTTTCTTCTTGGTCCATAATAGAAATACTACCGGTAGAGGCTCCAAACAAAGTTAGAGTCATGTCCAAAATGAAATTCAAACGATCCGTAATATTCGGAAGTTGTTGAATTTCTTTTTGGATTTTCCTTAATGTACCGGAAATATCCTGTTTTACAGACATTTGGTTATACTTTTGCGTTTGC
This sequence comes from Leptospira meyeri, assembly GCF_004368965.1. Lineage (NCBI taxonomy): Bacteria > Pseudomonadati > Spirochaetota > Leptospiria > Leptospirales > Leptospiraceae > Leptospira > Leptospira meyeri. Next base: position 2,088,648 of record NZ_SORO01000001.1, read on the forward strand.
CTTTTGGTTTGTCAGGTATTTTAAGTAAGCAATAATAAAATCTTCCAAGTCACCATCCATCACCGCATGAACGTTTCCTGTTTCAAAATCGGTTCTATGGTCTTTTACCAAATTATAAGGATGAAACACATAACTTCGAATTTGTGATCCCCAAGAGATATCACGTTTTTCACCCGCTTTTTTTGCGTTTTCTTCTTCGGCTTTTTGTTTTTCCATTTCATACAAACGAGCACGTAACATTTTCATTGCGGTGTCACGGTTTTTGATTTGGGATCTTTCCATCTGACAAGAAACAACAACACCTGTAGGAATGTGTGTGATTCGCACGGCAGAGTCTGTTGTGTTGACGTGCTGTCCCCCAGCACCAGAGGAACGATAAACATCCACACGAAGGTCCTTTTCTTCGATGTTCACTTGGATGTCATCATCTACTTCCGGTGTTACATACACAGAGGCAAAAGAAGTATGTCTTCTTTTGTTGGAATCAAAAGGTGAGATCCGAACCAATCGATGTACTCCCGATTCACATTTTAAATATCCAAATGGATGATCCCCTTGGATGTAAAGTGTGGCGTTTTTGATTCCAGCAGTTTCACCCGGTTGGTAATCGACAAGTTCTGCTCGGTATCCTTTTTGTTCACAAAACCTTGTGTACATTCGCAGTAACATATCAGCCCAGTCTTGAGATTCTGTTCCACCAGCACCTGGATGGATATTGATAAAGGCAGCCTTACCATCATCTTTACCAGCAAGGGCATCTAACATTTGCAAGTTTTCAAATGTCTCAAACATACGATCAAAATCATCGTTTAAAGATTTTAAACCAGACTCACCCATTTCTTCCGAAGTGAGTTCAATCAAATCAGGAAAATCAATCAGTTCCTTTTTTAAATCCAACCAAGGATCTAACTTTAGCTGTAACTCATTTCTTTTTTGAGTGACTGTTTTTGCTTGGTCAGGTGAGTCCCATAATTTGGGATCGTTTGCTTTTTCAATGAGTGAGGATAAACGGTCGTAGTCTTCCTGGAAATTTTGAGCCGTCCAATAGGATTGAAAGGTTTCAATCATTTCTGATGTTTGTTTTTTTAAGTCTTTTAGTGATCTATCCATAATGCGTAAATCCGAAGTGGAAGTTTTAAAACAAAGAATCTTTGCGAAGTCGTTCCACTTCCCACTGGAAGGTCGTTTCCCTCAGTTGTGGAGTGTTACCTTCTACAGTTCCGACTAGAGAATAACTTGATTCTTTTCCGTATGTATCAGGCAAACGTTTGAGAATGAATTTACCTGATTTAATGAGTTCAATGACATGAAGTAAAAAAGGATCTTTTTCTTTTCTGCTCATCTCTTCCATAGAATAATAAAAAGTAGAAAGACCTTTATAAAACCAATCGATGTATTCGTTTTTACCTCTAGGCCAAATTTGTTCCAAACGAATTTCTGATTCTTGGACAAGCGACTTACCAAGAAATGGTTTTTGTAAAACACGGCACTGGGAATAAATTTCAAAATTTAAATCCCGATCTCCACCCTTTTCAAAATCCACACCGATCCAACGGATCCAAGATTTTTTTTCTTTAATCGATAAAGAAGGAATGAGTGCAAACAAATACCCTTGGTCTTTAAAGATTCGTTCATGAGCCAAATGTTCTAAAATTTCCATCGGGATCATATAATGGCCTTTTGCCCATTCAATCACATAAGGAATGGATTCCAATTGAAGGTATTCCGGTGGTGTTTCCGAACGAATGATATCGCCAAATTGAGTGAGGATAAAAATAAAAGATAACAACTCCTGACGACTAAGCCCCGAAAGAACACTCACAGACCCACTTAAGTTTTGAAGAGCACGACGAATCATCAAATGTTGTTGGAGTTGGGTTTGGTTTTCAGACAAAATGATCCCCAGATGTTTTTCAAAATTGCGAAGATTGGCACGTTCACAATTTTTAAAATTTCCAGAGATACTAAATGGCATTAGAGAGCACGCCTTCCTATATCTTTTCTATAAAAAGTATCCGGAGCTTTGATTTTTCCGATGAACGCATAACAATCATTAATTGCATATTTTAAGGAACTTCCACAAGAAGTAATTCCGAGAATTCTCCCGCCGTTTGCTAAAATTTCGCCGTCTTGGTTTTTAGTTCCAGCATGGTAAACGACCACATTCCCTTCGTTTGATGGAATCTCCAATGGCATTCCTTTTTGTGGTGAGTCGGGATACCCTTTGGCCGCAAGTACCACAATTGCAGAAAAACCCTCTTTTAGTTTTAGATTTCTTTCCGGAAGATTTCCCACAGCAGATGCATAAAAAATCGGCAAAATATCCTCATCTAACAAACGCAATACACACTGCGTCTCTGGATCTCCAAATCGACAGTTAAATTCCACCACATTCGGATTCCCTTCTTTGGTAATCATCAGCCCAACATAAAGAAGCCCTTTGTAAGGATGGCCCGCAGCTTTAAATTCATGTAACATTGGTTCAATGACGAGTTCCTTTACCTTGGAAAGAACCGAGTCTGTTACAATCGGAGCCGGCGCATAAGCTCCCATTCCACCGGTATTTGGGCCAATATCTCCATCATAGGCACGTTTGTGGTCCTGAGCCGCAGGAAGGCACATATACCTTTCTCCATCTGTAATCACAAAAAGGGACGCTTCTTCCCCCTCTAAAAAGGATTCCAAAACTACTTTATTTCCACTTTCACCAAACTTTGATTCTAAGAAGATTTCATCTAATGCCTGTTTAACTTCTTTCATTTCAAAGGCAACCGTGACACCTTTTCCCGCAGCAAGGCCATCAGCTTTGACCACTAAAGGTAAAATTTCTTTTTGTGCATAACTCCAGGCAGACTCATGGTCTGTAAACACAGCAAAGGAAGCCGTTGGAACTTTGGCTCGTTTCATCATTTCTTTTGCAAAATGTTTGCTTCCTTCTACTTGCGCACAATAAGCAGAAGGTCCAAAACAAGGGATCCCAATCTCTGCACACCAATCCGAAAGTCCATTCACAAGTGGATCTTCTGGGCCAACTACAACGAGGTTTGTTCCCGAAGATTTTAAATAATCAAAAAACTTAGATTTATCAGTGATGGATATCTCTTTTGAATCTAGTAATATATCTTTCGAAAAACCACCGTTACCTGGAAATACCCGAAGTGATTCCAATGATTTCGATTTAGAGATAGCATCCGCTAACGCATGCTCTCTTCCGCCACTTCCAATGAGTAAAACTTTAAACTTATGTTCCAATTTTTTCTAAAGCCCTTACCGTACTATCTAGTTTCTCTTTCCAAGTATTATACTTTTCTCTTTCTTTTTCTACGACATCTGGTTTTGCTTTTTCTAAGAAAGATGGATTGTTGATTTTATTTTCCAACTTTTCCATTTCCAATTGGATTTGTTTTTTCTCTTTTTCCAATCGTTGTTTTTCTTTTTCAAAATCAAAAATACCTTCCAAAGGAAGAAAAATTTCTCCAATAGAAAATGCACCCACTGAATCCGTATTTTTGGCTTCATAAGAATCTAGAAATTCCAAACTTTCAGCTTTGGAAAGTTGAAGGATGGATTTGATTTCTCTTTCCATCATCTCTTTTAATTCTTTATGATTGCACTTGATGATGACCTTACATTTTTTCTCAGGTTTGACTCCGAGTTCTGCTCTCATATTTCGAATCTTTGTGATGATTTCTCGCACAAGTTCCATTCTAACCACAGCCGGTGCCGAATCAGAAACTCCATAAGGTTTTGGAAATTCTGTTTTCGCAAGTTCCGTAGGTTCTAGTAAAGAATGAATTTCTTCCGTGATGAATGGCATAAACGGATGAAGAAGTCCAAGTGATTTTTTCAAAACACTCACAAGCACAAGGCGAGCTTTCTCTTGTGATTCCGGTGTTACATTGCCATATACACGTGCTTTGGTTAATTCCAAATACCAATCACAAAAAGATCCCCAAACAAAATCATAAACAGCATTTGCCATTTCGAAAAATAGATAACCAGAATAGGCTTTCTCATACTTGCTAAGCATCCGGTCAAACTCATTCAAAATCCAAAGGTCAGTATCTTCTAAAGAATTGATTTCTGGTTCTTTGGCTGTGAACTCTTCCGGTAGGTTCATAAAAATAAACCGACTCGAATTCCAAATTTTATTACAGAAAGATCGATAGCCGTCTAACCTTGATTCATCGAAAAGAATATCTTTTCCTTCGGGTAACACTGCAGCGAGGAAAAATCGAAACGAGTCCGTTCCGTATTTATTCATCATATCCAAAGGATCTACGACATTCCCCAATGACTTACTAAACTTTTTACCGTCTTTATCACGAACGAGTCCATGGATGAGAACCTTTTGGAAAGGAACGTCACCCATAAATTTAAGGCCGTTCATAATCATCCGAGCAACCCAGAAGAAAATGATATCAAACCCGGTAACTAACACTGAGGTAGGATAGTATTGTTCGAGTTCTTCCGAATTTTCTGGCCAACCGAAAACAGTAAATGGCCAAAGTCCTGAAGAGAACCAAGTATCCAATACGTCTTCATCTTGTTTAATGTTCTCTTTTGTTACACTCACACCTTTATCAGAAAACAAAGACACTGCTTCCTCGACGGATTCAGCAACCACCATCTCTCCGTTTGGTGCATAATAAGCTGGAATTCGATGACCCCACCAAAGTTGGCGAGAAATACACCAATCGCGAATATTTTCCATCCATTCAAAGTATGTTTTTTCCCACATCTTGGGTTGGAATTGAACCTTACCTGATTTCACAACTTCAATGGCAGGTTTAGCGAGGGATTCAATTTTCACAAACCACTGAGTCGATAACAACGGTTCAATTACCGCTCCACCCCTTTGGTTGTGTCCCACACTATGGATATGAGTTTCTATTTTTTCAATATAACCATTTGTTTCGAGTTCTTCCACAACTCGTTTGCGAGCTTCAAATCGGTCGAGTCCATTGTATTTACCGGTTTGTTCATTTAAAGTTCCATCCAAGTTCATAATATTGACGGGAGTGAGTTTTAGACGAAGTCCTGCTTCATAGTCATTGATATCATGTGCAGGAGTGATTTTCACAAGGCCGGAACCAAATTCTTTATCTACAAAGGAATCAAACAAAACTGGAATTTCTTTTCCAGCGATCGGTAAAAATACAAATTTATCTTTTAAATCTGTGTAACGTGCGTCATCTGGATGAGCACAAACTGCCACGTCACCAAACATCGTTTCGGGTCTTGTGGTTGCCACAACGATGTATTCTCCTTTGGACAGAGATTTTGGATCCTTCGATTTGAATTCTGCTTTCGGATATTTGATATGATAGAGTTTTCCTTGTTTTTCTTTATACTCTACTTCAATGTCAGAGATTGCAGTTTTGGTAACAGGACACCAGTTGATGATTCTTTCACCACGATAAATCAAACCTTCATCATATAAACTACGGAATACTTTGATTACCGCTTTGGAAAGTCCTTCATCAAAAGTGAAACGTTCTCGAGACCAATCTACCGATTCACCAAGTAACCGTTGTTGCTTGGCAATCATTCCACCGGAATGAGCTTTCCATTCCCAAACTTTTTTTATAAATTCTTCGCGAGTAAAATCAGTTCTAGACTTCCCTTCTTTTCCTAACTCACGTTCGACAACCACTTGTGTTGCGATTCCTGCGTGATCCATCCCTGGAACCCAAACTACATTTTTACCTTTTTTACGTTCGATACGAATGATAATGTCTTGGATGGTATGATTGAGCGCATGTCCAATATGTAAATTCCCTGTTACGTTTGGTGGAGGGATGACGATCGAAAATGTTTCTTTGCGAGAAGAGTCAGGTGCGAAGGTTTGTTTCTCTTCCCAAGTTTTTATCCATTTGGGCTCTACAGATTCGGGATCGTAACGGTCAGGTAGCTGTGATTTCATAGGGTCTTTGGATTTCTTGCACTTTACTATGTTTCGTAAAGAGTTTAGGGGTCAAGGATGAAACAGCAACCAAGGTTCGCATTGACAGAAAGGAGAGGCAAAAGAATCTGGTTGGCATGAACGCAAAAACAGCAAAAATTCTCGGTAAATATGCAACCTTCAAAGGTGTTTCAGAAAAACAATTGAAACGCGATTGGTTGTCTCTTTCCCATATCGATAAAGATAAAAAAAGACAAGAAATCCTAAAAGAAATCGCAAAGAAATAAGGCATGCGGAAGGTTTCTTCCGCTTTTTATATGGAACACAGATTCCGAATTCTTTTCTCTCTCCTATTTTTGGGATTCACACTTACCACATTCTCCTACTGCTCCAAACAAAGTGACATAATATTTTCTCAATACGAGGAAAGTTTGGGCATTGCCAAAGACTCAAACCGAAAACTTATCGTAGTTTTTGGTGCCGATTGGTGTCCCGACTGTAGAGCATTAGATGGGATTTTTGGGGAACCAGAGACCAAAGCCCTCCTCAAAGAAAATTTTATCCTCTTCAAAGTAGATGTAGGCCGCTTCGACAAAAACTTAAGTCTAAATGAAAAACTTGGAGATCCCATTCAAAACGGAATTCCCGCTTTGGTTGTCATTGAACCTACAGGAAAAATTCTCACTTCCACAAAGGGTGGAGAATTCTCTAACGCAAGTAAGATGACAAAAGAACAAGTTTTAGAATATTTATATCGCCTTTAGGAGAAGTTTGTTTTTAACAGACAATTCGATATTATGAACCAAGCCCAATTTCCAAGAGTCAACATTACGTTGAATTCCAAAACAATCTTCTTAAAATCCCTTCGGTACCTTTTATTATATCCCATTCTTTTTTTGACCCTTACTCTCTCAGCAGAAGAACAGGCCGTTCCGACTCTTGTTCTTGGGAATGTACTTCCAGAAATCAATTATACCAACCAATGGGAAGAGCCAAGTCCCATTCCAATGGAAACCACAAAGGTAATTTTTATTGCTGATATGGATGCGAGTAAAATTATCCATCCCATTTTGGAAAAAGAAGGAAAAGGATATTTGGAATCCAAACAAGCTGTGTTAGTTTCTGATATCCACAGAATGCCATCTCTCATTTCAAAATTTGTGGCCTTGCCAAAAATGAAATCTTATCCATATACTCTTCGTTTGGTGAGAGAAGAAAAAGTTGCGGACCCTTTTCCAAGAATCAAAGGATCTTTAACCCTGATTCAATTGAAAGCAGGAAAGATAACAAAGATCCAAATCTCCAATGGAGAAGCAGAGATTCGTTCTTTTTTGGAGACCCAAGAAAAACCTTCAAAATCTGATCGTTAAACATTGAATATATGTCAAAATATCTCTTTTTTTACTTAGAAACGTAAAATATTCTTGATAACGTCATTCTGTATTCTGAAAATCTCTCCCTAAGTCTATCTTTAGTTGCGAGAGAAATACTATGGCACTTCCTAAAGTTTGTGTGATCGGGGCCGGTTCCTCCGGAATCACAGTCATTAAATCATTAAAGGAAAATGGAATTCCTTTTGATTGTTACGAAAAAGGAAGTGATGTTGGCGGTAACTGGCGTTACAAAAACGACAACGGCCTCAGTAATATTTATAAGTCCCTTCATATCAATACCCACAGAGATCGTATGGAATACCGTGATTTTCCGATGCCTACAAATTATGCGGACTACCCAAATCATGAACCCATTCAAAATTATTTTTTATCTTACGTAGATCATTTCGGACTTCGCAAACACATTCAATTCAAGAATGGAGTGAAAAAAGCGGAACGAACCGAAGATGGAATTTGGAAAATTACTCCCGAAAGAGGCCCTGTTAAATACTATGATGCGTTAGTTGTAGCCAATGGCCATCACTGGAGTGAACGATGGCCGAATCCCGCCTTCCCTGGAAAGTTTTCAGGTCAAATCATTCATTCACACTCTTATGTGGACCCAAAAACACCCGTTAACTGTGAAGGTAAAAATGTCGTGGTTCTAGGTATGGGTAACAGTGCCATGGACATCTCTGTTGAACTTTCGAGACCAGGGGTTGCAAAAAAAGTTTTTTTATCGGCAAGACGTGGTGCTTATGTCATTCCCAACTATCTATTTGGAAAACCCTTAGATAAACTAACTGAATACACACCTCACTGGGTTCCGTTTTTTATCCAACAAACACTGGCTCACCTTCTCATTCGTTTTGGTGTAGGGAAGATGGAAGACTTTGGTTTGCCAAAACCAGATCATAAATTTGGTTCTGCCCACCCGACCATCTCTCAAGATTTACTGGTTCGATTGGGTCGAGGTGATATCAAACCAAAACCAGTGATCACAGAGCTCAAAGGAAAAAAAATAGCCTTTGCTGATGGAACAGAAGAAGATGCGGATGTTCTTATTTATTGTACAGGTTATAATATCAAGTTTCCTTTCTTTGATGAAGATTTTTTATCAGCACCCAATAATTACATTCCCCTTTTCTACAAAATGATCAAACCAGGAATGAATAACTTGTTTTTTGTGGGACTTATGCAACCGTTAGGTGCCATTATGCCACTCGCAGAATGCCAAGGAAAATGGATCGCACAATATCTGACAGGAAATTATGTATTACCTTCCAAAGAGGATATGGAAAAATTCATCGAACGTGACCAAAAAAAAATGAACAAAAGGTATGTGAGTAGCACGCGCCACACCATCCAAGTGGATTACGATTCTTTCCTATATGAGATGAAAGAAGAGATGGCAACCGGTAAAAAAAGATCCGCAAAACTCGGAAACCATTTGCCAATCGAAGCACGAGCGGAATTCCTTTCGGAAGGGCGTCATGATACTTCAAAATCTTCGAGATCTTCTAAAAAGAAATTGGTTCGCAGCAAATAATCAATTTTTTCCTTTTATTCTCGCAATCTGTCTTGCGCTCCTCGGGACAGGTTGTGTATCCAAAGGTTATTCTTACCAAGGAAATCCTCTCTTCGGATGGATGGAATCATCCGGTGAAGTTCGCACCACCGACCCTTTTCCCATTCTCAAACGATACCCCTCTTTCCAAGCTACCGACTTCGAATTCCCCGTAGGTGGAAAGTATGCAGAAGGTTACTATCTAGCTCAAAAGTTTGGGGCCGAAAATGGTAAGTTTGGCGGGAGAAAACATTTAGGCGAAGATTGGAATGCAATCACTGGTGGTGATAGTGATTACGCAGCTCCAGCCTATGCTTTCGGAAATGGAGTGGTCTCTGAAATTGCCGATTACGGCGGTGGTTGGGGAAAAGTGGTTCGGATTGTCCATTATCATAATGTGGGGAATGGTGATTTTTGGTTTTTAGAAACTGTTTATGCCCACCTTCATACCATTGATGTAGAGCCTGGACAATTAGTAAAAAAAACAGAATGGATTGGGACCATTGGAGATGCCGGTGGAAATTACCCAGCACATCTGCACTTCGAACTTCGATCAATAATCGGTGGACCGTTAGGTGGGGGTTATGCACTAAAAACGGAAGGTTTTTTGCCACCAACTAGGTGGCTCATGCAATATGGACCAAAAGAAAAATCTTTTTCTGAAGAAAGCTTTCAGTATTTGATCGAAAAGGGTGGGACCCTTTAATGCAATTTTTTAATATACGAAATCAGTAACTACTGATAAAACCCAACACTTCGTCTTCTTTTTCAGCATTTGTGTCATAAAAATTACAATGGATTTCATACAAAGGTTCGTTTCCCAATTTTTCGCATTTCAAAGTTTTTACAAGAAAGTCAACAGAACCTGTCATAGAAATCATTTTTAAAGACACTTTTAATATAGATGGTACTTCTATGTCATAAGGATGAAGAAACATGATTCCTCTAGCACTAATGTGTTTTTTAGAATCATAATCCTTTAGCTGCTCCAATTGAACTTCGAATGTGGCTGGAATTTCTGTATAATGATTTGGTTTCATGGTCTTGGTATATACTGCAACAAACATAGAATGATTGATACTCTCATTCAATTACTATTTTATTACGTACGTATAAATCTTTATGCAAAAATGATATTAAATCCTGCGAGAAGGACAATCAGTCCAATACCCCAGGCTAAAATTCTTGGATCCCAAAATGGATTTGTTTTGTCCCTATCCGAATAAATTAAACCATGAAGATCCTTTCCTGGATCTTCCTTTTCAATAAAACTTACGATGACCATTGTTAAAAAACAAACCAAACCTGAATAAATAGCTCCATAAAAATTAGAAACCATATCCGATTTGTAATTTATAATCCCTAGTGCATATAGTATAAAATGAACCAATCCACTTCCTGTTCCGAATAACATTCCATAAAAGGCGCTCCATCCAGACGCACGTTTCCAAAACATTCCTAACAAAAATATAGAAATGAGTGGCGCATTAAAAAAAGAGAATAACAGCTGTATGTAGTTCATAATATTCTCAAACTGCATCGCTATATAAGATGCAAAGATGGCAAATATCACGGCAAACATAGTGCAGAGTTTTCCAATTTTTAAATAATCCTTATCCTCTCTGTTTTGATTGATATACGTTTGGTAAATATCATAAGTAAAAATAGTATTCATTGCAGTGATGGAGCTAGACATACCTGCCATAAACGCTGCGAGTAGGGCTGTGGTTCCAAGGCCTAACATTCCTGCAGGATAAAAGTTTTTTAGTAATATTAAAAAACTTTTATTGTATTCTCCATTCATTTCTTTTGAAAATTCAGTTAAAGCAATTAACCCAGGGATGACTGTTAAAAATGGTAAAAACAATTTAAACACAGCACCGATGAGTGGGGTTCTTCTTGCGGCTCTATAATCTTTTGCAGCCATTGCTCTTTGCACTTCAGTAAACCCACAAGTCCAATATGAAAAAGATAATACAAAACCAAGTCCAACTGTTACACTTAACAAATCCCAACCTAGTTCATTTTGTCCATTGGTTAGACCCAACCACATATGTTTATGCGAATTAGGAATTTTTTGCATAAGCCCTTCCCAACCGCCTAACTTGATTAATCCGATAATCACAAGCGGGAACAAACCGAGAACCGTTAAAAAAAATTGCATCACCTCCGTATAAATCGAGGAACTAAGCCCACCAAAGTATGTATAAACTAAAACAATAAAGGCACTAAATAAAATGGATAGATGAGGGTTCCAACCAAACATTGTTTCAAAGACCAAGGACAAAGAATAAAGATAAATACCTGATCCGAGTGCTAACGATAATAATGTGATGGAGGCGTTCAGCAGGTGAGCAGGTCGATTAAATCTAAAACGCAAGTATTCAGGTACACTTCTGATTTTTGAAGAATAGTAAAAAGGCATCATAAAGATCCCAAGGAAAATCATTCCCGGGATGGCACCTAAATAGTAGAAATGGAAGGTCAAAAATCCATATTCAGCGCCACTCGCACTCATCCCGAGTAATTCAAGCGCAGAGATATTGGCGGAAATAAAGGCAATTCCAGTGATCCAGCTAGGAATCCGCCGACCCGCCAGAAGAAAATCACTTGATTGGTTCATGGATTTCTTAAGAAGAACCCCAATCACAATCATGAACCCAACAAAAACCAAAAGGATTAGATAGTCAATGGGGACGAGCGATACAAACATACGCTCGTAAGTGATGTGAAAATCAATCTTTGTAAAGAGGAAATCCCGAATGAGACAACGAAGAGATTATTTTCCTACAAAAATTTCCGAACTGGTCGACACTCTAGGTAACTCTTTGATCGAAAAAGACTTTTCGAATTATGTCACATTGATAGATTCGGAACCACCAGGAGGATCTATGTTCTATCTTCTTCTAGCCCTTCTCCATGAAGACTATTCATCTGGAAGGATCGACTTTTCTACCTATTTTGAAAATATTGTTCTTCTCGCTTTGGACCACGACCGCATCAAATCCAATCTCGAGCACAGTAAAGCCGCATAAATTGGAAACTGGTGAAATAGGAAAAGTAAACTAGCTTACTTTTTTCACCGAGTTTCCTTTGAAAGTCACTGAAAATGGTAACTGGCTTTCGTTTTTCAGTCAGTTCCCAACTGAAAGCACGCAAAAAAGTAACTCACTTACCTTTTTCACCCCCTTTCTTTCTTAACTAGAGATCCAAAGTAACCCAGTTTCCATCGAACCTGACCTTCGAATTCCAATGACTTTCCATCTAAATTCACTCTCCAAAGACATTAAATGCCAATATCCACCCCCTTTCTTAAGTTCCTCATTCGAATTTTCTCCTTGTTCTAGGAAGTCCGATCTGTACGGTAACAGAAAAATCATATCTCAGGAAGATAAAATGACATCGGCCAAACTCCTTACTGGTACCCTCCAAAATTCACAAAAATTTTTCCTTCAATTTGGAGGACAGGGTTCACCTTATCTAAAAGAACTCGTAAAATTATACGCAGAACCAGAACTCAAAGAATTTTTCGAAACAAGTTTCAAAACCATTGCTGAAATAGCTGACCGTGATGGCAAAAGTCCTCTCCTTAATGAAGGATTTGATTTCAAAGCTTGGATTGAGAATCCAGATGCCGCTCCATCAGAAGATTATTTAGCTCGGGCACCGATTTCTGTACCGGGCATCTTTATGACACAAATTGCAAATTACGTTCTGGTTTCAAAACGTGGTTACCCAACTGCAGAACTCATCAAAGCAACGGGTGCTTTAAGCGGACATAGCCAAGGGGTCATTGCATCTGCTCTCGTTGGTCTTGGAAAAGATGGAGCCGATTTTCTAACTGCTTACTCTGATTTCTTAAAATTTGTTTTTTATCTAGGATTCAATGGTCAAAAAGTTTATCCTAACTTTGTTGTGCCAGAAGAAGTTGTGAAAGAAAACGAAGCCAATGGCGATAAAAATCCAGCACCAATGGTTGCTGTGATCGGTTATTCAAAAGATGAATTAGAAGAAAGAGTGAAAAAAACAAATGATTCTCTAGGACTCAAAGGCCAAGACACAGTTTTCATTTCTTTATACAACACTCCTGATTCCATGATTCTTTCTGCACTTCCTTCTTCTCTTCTTGCATTCCGTAAACAATGGAAAGCAGAAATGGACGAAAAGAAATTTAAGTTTGTGTATTTGAAAACAACTGCACCTTTCCATTGCCCATTTATGGAAACTTCACTTGATAAATTCAATGCGGAAGATGCATCTGTGGTTCCATTCCCTTATACTGGCGCTGATCTAAAAGTTCCTGTATATAGCATCTATGATGGTCACAACTTACAAAAAGATGGAAACCTTCGTGACATTCTTTTTAAAATGGTTCTCATTGAGCCACTTTACTGGGATTTGGCGATTGCTCCTATTTTCAATGACAGTGCCATCAACACAATCATTGACTTTGGACCTAGTGTTGTGAGCCAAAGACTTACTGGTGGACACCTCAAAGCAAAAAACATCGAAAAACAATCATTATGTGCATCTAATGCAAAGGAATTAAAAGTAATTCTAGAAGCATAATGAATCCATCTACTGCTCGGGCCGCTTCCAAATTAAATTTAATCCGCCTTCTGGCTTCACATCCAGAAGGGCTTGGATTAGAAGAAATTCAAAGCGTAACTGGCCATAAATCAATCGCATCCCTCAAAAAAGATTTGGGTGAGTTGTATATGATTGAGATGTATCCTTATTCGCCCACTGATGCAGTAGATTTAGATTTTGATGGGGAGAAAGTAAAAATCAGACTCCCCATTGCTGTTGATTCTGCCTTACCACTTTCACCAAAAGAATGGTCACTCCTTCGTTCTCTTCTAATCACTGATAAAAACACCGAAGATTCTAAAGTTAAAAAATCCATTTTAGACAAAATTGATTCGGTCATTCCTTCAGGAGATTGGTCTCCCTACCAAAAAACAAAAGAAACCATTATCGAAGCCATTGGTGCCAAAAAAACACTAACTATTGTTTATTGGAAAAGAGATACCCAAGAAAAAGAAACAAGAACTTTGGCTCCTTGGTTGTTATGGGAAGAAAATGATTCTTATCTATTGGCTTATGATTTGGCAAAAGAAGGATTCAGGTCCTTCCGATTGGATTATATTTTAGACATTAGTATTACTGATACAAAATATCCAACCCTACCTGATACGGCCGGAGAATTTCTAGAAGGATTCAAACAATTGTTTGGTGCAGATTCCGAAAACAAAGAGAATGCAAAACTTTGGATCACGGATGGAGCCTCTTATCATTTAGGAATGAAACTAAACCTGACACCAACGGGAAACCAAAAACAAATTGGTGAATCAGTTTATAGAGAATTCCAATCACCGATCCGAGATCAAAACTGGTTCATCCAAACAATTCTTGGTTACGGTAATTCTATTCTTGTCTCGGAACCAGATGAAATCAAAACCTCCATTTTACTGCACTTGCAGTCGTTAGCTCCATCAAGACAAAATCTCCATCCACATCCATAGGTAAATTTCCTTGAAATTTATTTCACCAGGAAAGATTAACATTGGTTTGCTCGTTCCATACAAAAGAGAAGATGGACTTCATGAAATCCGAAGTGTTTTTGTTCCCATTAGTTTGGGAGATCCGATGGAAATTGAAATCAAAACCTTATCCGGCGGAACAAACTCAGAGATCCACCTCATATCCGAAAACCACCTTCAGGGTTACCGATATTCAAAGTTTGAAGAAGTTTCAGAAAGGGGAGATTTTACGAGAAACATCCTCTACAAGGCCTTTCAAAAGTTAGTCACTTACCTTTCCCACCCTGTTTCCATATCCATTCACTTACAAAAGTACCTCCCTCCCGAGGGGGGAATTGGTGGAGGGAGTAGCAATGCAGGGTCTTTTTTAAAAGAACTATTCCCTTTGACAAAACTTTCCACAGAAGAGCAGATTTCCCTGGCGAAGTCCATTGGGGCCGATGTCCCTTTTTTCCTGCAAACTTCCGCTTGTTTTGTGAGTGGGATTGGTGAAGTGCTCGAACCCATCTCTGTTGCCAAAGGAAAAGGAATTTTGGCCATCCCTCCCTTCGGACTTTCTACAGCTTCTATGTACGCAGGCCTTCAAAAAAGTTTACAAAAACCCTATGGTTCCCAAGTATGGAAATCTCTGGCAGAGGATTTAATTCGAAGTCTTCAGGTCGGGGATTGGGCATACCTGCAAAACAGGCTTGAGAACGAGTTTGAAAAAATCGCTTTTCAGACCCAACCCTTACTAAAGGAATTGAGATTAGGGTTTTTTGAGTCGGGAGCAGTCTATGCTTCTTTATCGGGTTCGGGTTCTTGCTTTTACGGCATTTATCCTTCAGATAGAGAAAGAGACGAAGCCCTTCGCATTGTCTCCAATCGATTTCCCGATATGGAATTTCGAACGTTCTCTTTTTAGAAACTGGCCTGTAGCCAAGCGGTAAGGCAGCGGTTTTTGGTATCGCCATTCCCTAGGTTCGAATCCTAGCAGGCCAGCCAGTTTTAAAAGATCCGATAGAACGAACGATGAACCTACATAATACTGTAACTGCTGTTATTTTGGCGGCGGGGAAAGGAACTCGAATGAAGAGTGAACTTCCCAAGGTTGCGGTTGTACTGAACGAATCTCCACTTTTAATTCACGTTCTTCGTAATATCGAATCCGCCGGCATCGAACGAAAAGTCGTCGTTGTTGGTTACCGCAAAGATATCGTTACCGATATCGCAAAATCATTCTCCGGTGTAGAATTTGCCGAACAAACTGAACAACTAGGAACAGGTCACGCTGTCCTTTCGGCAGAAACTCAATTAACACCTTACACTGGTTACACGATTGTTGCCTGCGGAGATGCTCCACTCATTTCCGCAAAATCTTTTTCTGAACTCATAGAACTTCATAAAACCAATGGATATTCTGCGACTGTTCTTTCCGCTAAAATGGAAAACCCAACAGGTTACGGTCGTATCATTCGTTCTGCTGATGACGGTAGCCTTTTACGCATTGTAGAAGAAAAAGATGCAAGTCCTGAAGAGAAAGTTGTAAATGAAGTGAACACTGGAACCTATTGTTTTAACACTGAAGATTTGTTCGGTGCCTTAAAACAAATTGGCAATAACAATGCTCAAAAAGAATATTACCTCACAGACGTGATCAAAATTTTTAGAACTTTGGGAAAAAAAGTCGGAGCAAAAACTTTGGCAAATGCGTTAGAAAGCCACGGTATCAATTCTCCTGATGATTTAGCTCTCGCAAAACAATATATAGATAAAGGGTTGGTTGGAGTATGAATCCCAGCGAAGTAGTTGTATTTTCTGGAAATGCAAATAGACCTCTTGCCGAGGAAATCTGTAAACACCTGGGCATTCCGAACGGCCAAATCTCTGTAAAGAGATTCTCCGATGGAGAAAGTTCTGTAAAAATCGAAGAAAACGTTCGTGGCCGTGATGTGTTTGTGGTTCAATCCATAAGCTATCCCGCTAACGACAGCTTGATGGAGCTTTTGCTTATCATTGATGCTGCAAGAAGAGCCTCTGCTCGTCGCATTACCGCCGTTATTCCTTATTATGGATATGGACGCCAAGATAGAAAGGTAGAACCACGGGTTCCGATTTCTGCTCGTATGGTGGCCGATTTGATCGAAACTGTTGGTCCAGATCGTGTACTCACGATGGACTTACACGCAGACCAAATCCAAGGATTCTTTCGTATTCCTGTTGATCATTTGTATTTCTCACCAGTCCTTGCTGAGTACATCAACTCACTTGGTATGGAAGATTTAGTCATTGTTTCGCCAGACTCTGGTGGAGCAGAAAGAGCACGTAACTTTGGTAAAAAAGTAAACGGTTCTCTTGCAATCATTGACAAACGTAGACCAAAAGCTAACGAGTCTGTGGTGATGCATGTCATTGGTGAAATTAAAGATAAAAACTGTTTATTACTTGATGATATGATTGATACGGGGGGAACCATTGCGAAAGCAGCCACTGCCCTGTACCAAAATGGAGCAAAATCGGTATTATGTTGTGCATCACACGGAGTTCTTTCCGGAGAAGCGCCGATCAAATTGAATGAAGGAAACTTCAAACAAATTGTGCTCTCAAATTCTATCGCCATTCCGGAGACCAAAAAAATAAATCACTTGAAAACGCTCTCCATCGCCCCACTCTTTGCTAAAGCCATCGAGCGGATTCATAACGAAGAATCAATCTCTAGTCTGTTTTCATAACTTTAAGGAACATAATCATGGAAAAAATCAGTATCAAAGCACAAACAAGAACTTCTAAAGGAAAAGGTCCTGCAAGAAGAATGCGTGTGGAAGGTTTAGTACCGGCAAACATCATCGGAAACGGTGAAGCAAGATCGGCAAGTGTTGTCGAAAAAGAAATCCAAAGACTCATCGACTCCGGAATCCGTAAGGCAACTCTCATCGACCTAGAACTTGATGGTAAAACAGAAAGAGTTTTCGTAAAAGAAATCCAAAGATTTCCACACACAGGTCAAATCCGTCACATCGACTTCTTTAAAGTGACTCCTGGTAAAAAAATCCTCACAACAGTTGCAATCAAAACTACTGGTGTTGCGAAAGGATCAAAAGCAGGTGGACAGTTCGAACATCTAGTTCATGAAATCAAAGTTAAATCTACTCCTGAAGACTTAACTGACGTAATCACTTTAGATGTAGCAGGTTTGGATATTGGAATGATGATCAAAGTTTCCGAAATTCCTCACCCAGCGTCCTGGGAAATCCTTGTGAATGGTGATCCGATTGTTGCTTCTTGTAGCAAAACTAAAGCGATCCTAGCTGCAGAACGTGCTGAAAAAGCAGAAGCAGACAACAAAGGGAAACCAGCAGCTAAAAAAGCTGGTAAAAAATAAGATCTACTTTTAGGAACCAATGAAGTTAATTGTGGGGCTGGGAAATCCTGGCGATAAATATAATAACAATCGATCTAACATTGGTTTCAAGATTCTAGATGTCATTGCGAACAACATTGGCATCGAAATCAAAACAAAGAAAAAGAAATCTCTCATCGGTCGTGGTGACTTTGAAGGGGACGAAGTGGTTTTGCTCAAACCACAAACCTTCAGCGACCTCTCTGGTGAGTCGGTTCTTTACATTGCCTCCTTTTTAAAAATCCAGGTAAAAGATATCGTTGTCATCCACGAGGATGTAGGCCTTGAGCTAGGCCAAATCGTGGTCACCAAAGGTGGGGAAAACGACGTCAACCCTGGGGTCAACTCGGTTTCTGTCTCATTACGGTCCCCGAATTTTATACGAATTCGGATCGGCGTTCTTAATTCGAGCTTCAATCCCAAAAAAAGAGAAGAATTTTTACGTGAAGATTTTGAGCCATTAGAGAACTTGAGTTTGATACAGATCATCAATGACGCCGAAGCGGCGATTCGTTCCATATCCATGGGGGATATTGACGAAGTGATTCAGAAATATCACCTTTGATTTCAGTCTAATCATCGAGAAGTCTTTACATGAATAAAAACATCAAAACCGTATTTCTATTTTTACTCGTATTCCTTGTCATTTTGGCAACGGTTTATAAAGGTCAGGACTTCGCCGGTAAACCCGACGAAATCAGTTATTCCGATTTTTTAAATATGGTAGAACCCATTGAAGGCAAAAAGCCAATTGGGAAAATTACCTCCAAAGACGGAAAGGAAACATCCGCAAAACAACAAATCATCATTGATCGTGAGCTCATTGAAGGTTGGTACATTCCTGAAAATAGTAAGGACAACAAACCAAAACTCTTCAAAACCAATGTAGCACAAGTGAACGATGATTTGGTGACAAAACTTCGTAAATCACGCCTCAGTTTTACTGCTAAATCTACAGAAGAAAATAAGTTCTGGAGTGTTGTTTCTGGCATCATTCCTTGGTTATTCGCTCTTGGTATCATTTGGTTCATTATGATGCGCCAACTCCAAGCATCTGGTAACAAAGCATTTACCTTTGGAAAGTCTCGTGCCAAGATGAATGTGGATCCAAAAGTTAAGGTAACATTTAACGATGTTGCTGGATGTGAAGAAGCAAAAGTTGAATTACTCGAAATCATTGAATTCTTAAAAGATCCAAAAAAATTCCAAGCCATTGGTGCAAGAATTCCGAAAGGAGTTCTTCTTGTGGGTCCTCCAGGAACCGGTAAAACCCTACTTGCAAAAGCAGTTGCTGGTGAAGCGGGAGTTCCATTTTTCTCCATCTCTGGTTCAGACTTCGTAGAGATGTTTGTGGGTGTGGGAGCATCACGAGTACGTGATCTATTTGACCAAGGAAAGAAGAACGCTCCTTGTATCATCTTTATTGATGAGATTGATGCTGTCGGTCGCCTCCGCGGTGCGGGACTCGGTGGTGGACATGACGAAAGAGAACAGACCCTCAATCAGATGTTAGTCGAGATGGACGGATTTGAAATGAACGAAGGTGTCATTGTGATGGCGGCAACAAACCGTGCTGATGTCCTTGACCCAGCCCTCCTTCGTCCAGGTCGTTTTGACAGACAAGTGATTGTGGACCTTCCTGACCTTAAAGGTCGTGAAGAGATTTTAGCAGTCCATGCTAAAAAAGTTCCACTCGTATCTGATATTTCTTTGAACTCCATTGCACGTGGTACTCCTGGATTTACGGGGGCTGATCTCGCCAACCTCATCAACGAAGCAGCCCTTCTTGCAGCACGTCGTAACAAAAAACGTGTGACCCAAGAAGAATTGGAAGAAGCACGTGATAAGGTCATGATGGGTCCAGAACGTAAATCCATGTTCATCTCTGACAAAGAGAAAGAAATGACAGCTTACCATGAAGCAGGACATGCACTGCTTGGCACCTTACTGCCGTATACGGAACCAGTTCATAAAGTAACCATCATTCCGCGTGGTAGAGCCCTAGGGCTCACTCAATCCCTTCCTGTGGAAGACAGACATTCTTATCGTAAAAACTATTGTTTGGATCGGATTGTAATGTCTATGGGTGGATACATTGCCGAGGAACTTATCTTTGGTGATCCTTCGAATGGATCTTCTAATGACATCCAACAAGCAACCAACATTGCTCGTCGTATGGTTTGTGAATGGGGAATGTCTGAAAAACTCGGAACTATCCATTACGGATCTGGGGAAACTTCTCCATTTATGGGAAGAGATTATGGACATACTAGTAAACCTTACTCGGAAGAATTTGCAGCAATGATCGACCAAGAAGTCAAACGCATCATCCAAACTTGTCTCGATAAAGGTCGTGATTTGGTGAAAAAAAACCAAAAGAAATTGGATGCGATTGCCAAAGCACTTCTTGCGAAAGAAACCATTGATGCTGAAGAACTGACAAACATTGTCCAACCTTCCTTTGATAAATTCTCTGATTCCAAATCGGGAATCGGATCTAAAAAAGGAAAAGGAACTTCGGCAACTAAACCAGCTTATTCTGCATAGAAAACTCAATGAAATATTGGCTCTTTAAAACAGAACCAGATGTATTTTCTATCGACGACCTAATACGAGAAAAACTCTCGTATTGGGAAGGTGTCAGAAACTACCAAGCTCGTAATTACCTTCGAGACGAAGTCAAGTTAGGTGACTTAGTTTTATTCTATCATAGCAGACTTGATCCACCAGGGATTGTAGGAATTGCAGAAGTAGCAAAAGAAGCAACACCTGATCCTTATCAATTTGACCCGAACCATAAATACTTTGATCCAAAACTAAAAGGAACAGAACCAAGATGGTACGGCGTGCACTTAAAACCTCATACCAAATTTAAAGAGTTAATTCCTTTGGATACACTTCGTAACATGAAGGGACTAGAGAAAATGGTGGTGACACAAAAAGGATCTCGGTTGTCCATCCAACCGGTGACAAAGAAAGAATTTGATATTGTTATCAAAATGTCTTCGAAGTAAGTATCACGTTTCTACGTTTCAAATAAAAACTATTCCTTGAATGGCCTTAATTCAACTCACTCTCAACTTATATCTTGCGAACTTTAGTTCATTGCGTAGATGATTTCTTTTAGTTTCTCTAAAGTAATAGGTTTTATGATGTAATTATTGCTGAGATTGTATTTTTCTGCTCTTCTTAAATCATCCTCATCAGAAGAACTTGTGACAATATAAATGGTTATTTTTTGATCCAACGAAAGAGCAGAGATTTCATCTAAAAACTGCCAGCCATCCCAAACCGGCATATTCAAATCTAATAAAATCAAATCAGGCAAAGTTTCTGAACTAGAAATTCGAGAGACAAGCATGTCATATGCATCTTTCCCATTTGGACAAACTACTGTATGTTTTACCATACCGGAAAGGGTTATGACTTGTTTTGTCAAAAAAAGATGAACAGGATCATCTTCCACAACACAGGCTAAATTGATTTCATTCATAGGGTAAAAATACAGTGAATTTTGTACCAACTCCTACTGTACTTTCAACCTCTATTTTTCCTCCCATGGTTTCTATTTGGTTTTTTGAAATAAATAATCCAACTCCCCTGGCTTCTTTGTTTTCATGAAATGTTTTGTACATTCCAAATAATTTATCACCGTGTCTCTTTAGATCAATTCCTTGGCCATTATCTTCAAACTGAATCGCTATCATTTTTTCTTTTAAGAAACTCGATATTTTCAAATAACTATTGCGATCGTTCGATTTGTACTTGATTGCATTGGTAATCAAATTTAGCACAATGCTATCTAAATAAGCAGGAATTCCCCGAACCAATAATTGATCCGTAAAATTGACTTCAATTTTTAACTTCGATTCTAAAATTTGTAAAGCCAAACTTTCAATATTTTTTTGAACCATTACACCGATATCAACAAATTCATAATTTTCTTGGGCTAAGTTTACCTTTATCACGGCCGTAAGATCTTCTATTGTACGTTTTAAATTTTCGGTAGCTCCAAATAATAGCTGCATCATTTCGTTTTGAAAGTAATCAGGAAAGGAATTTTGTAGAATCTCCATCATTCCACTAATTCCAAAACTATGAGATCGTAAATTATGAGAAACGATACTCGTAAAGTTTTTCAATCGATGGTTCTGTTCATTAGTGATATCGAGTAATGATTGAATTTCAGCTTCAGCTTTTTTGAGTTCTGAAATATCAACAGCGACTCCAAGATAACCTGATATTCTTTCATTCTGTTTTACAGCAGTAATTGATAAAAGTACAGTAAAAGTGGACCCATCTTTTCTTTTATGCGTCCATTCCAATGTATTTGGTTTTCCAATTTTTGCATTATACGTAAGTATTTCGAATCCTTCAAAGGTTCGATTATATTCCTTAGATAGTTGTTTGGCCCTTTCTTCTATTTCGCTTTCAATATGAAAAATTTTTGGAGTAAACTTTCCAATTAATTCTTCCGAGGTATAACCCAACATTTTTTCAGCACCGTGATTAAACTCAGTGATAATACCTTCCGTATCAGTGCTAATAATGGAAACCAATGTACTTGAATCTAGAATTGCTTGATTTTTTGCTAATGCTAATTTAAGCTCTTTTTCGACTAACTTTTGCTCAGTGATATCTATTATTTGAGAAATAAAATAAAGAACTTTTCCATCTTCATTTTTCACCATGGAAACTGCCAAAATAGCGTAAACGATGTTCCCACTTTTCTGAAAGTAGCGTTTCTCCATTTGATAAAACTTTCTTTTTTCAGAGACAAGTTCTTCAAGATATGTTAAATCTGCGTTTAAATCTTCGGGATGAGTTATATCTTGAAACGTAAGGTTCATAAATTCTGACTCAGAATATCCCAAGATATCACAAACCCTCTTATTTACCTTCAGCCATCTTCCCGTTTCGTCGAGTAACGCCATTCCAATGGCAGCGTTGTCAAAATTTTCTCGAAACGCATCCTCACTCACGCGAAGGGCCTTTTCTATCCTTTTGATTTCATTAATTGCCTGTTCTGATCCAAACAATGATATAGGACTTTCATTTGAAGTATGCCCCAAAAGAATTAATTCATTTGATTGTAACGATTCTGAATCACTCTTTTCTGTGAGTAACTTTATCACTCTTTTGGTTACTTCTCGAAGAAACTCTATTTGTTTTGCATTGATTTGTTTTACTTTATCATCTAAAAGAGAAATAAAACCCAATAGAGATCCATCTTCTTGAAAGAATGGAATTCCAACAAAAAAAGTTAAGTTGAACTCTAATTTGGGATACGGAAGTTGTCCTACATTTTGTTTTTGAAGGTAATCTTCTATTACAAGGATGTCTTTTGAAGATTTCAAAATTTCGGAGGAAAAAACAGCTAAGTCGTACGATTGGTTCGAGGAAATTCCATAACTAACGTTGAAACGAATTTCTTCTTTGTCAAAAGAGACAATCAGCGAAATTTTAGATTCAAATTGTTGGGCCAGGAGTTTGGCCAAAAAATTAAATTCGCTTAGATCCAAAAAGACTTCTTCCTTATTTTGGACCCACGGAACTGTAGGTCCATTTTCTTTACTCTATTGGATGTCTTTTTTTTGTATCTTAAGTTTTTTAATACGATTGAGGAAAGTGTATTCTAAGGTTTGGCCGTGAATACTTGAACAGCCTTTACCTTATCTATATCATAGAACTTTTTATCTTTGTAAAAGGATGTTCCCGCACCCATATAAGTAAATTCTGGATTAAGGATGTTTTTTCTATGTCCTGGTGAGTTAAACCAAATTTCAACTACTGCTTTTGCCAAACTCAAATAAGTATGATTGGGAATTGGTGTTCCTGCTTTCGTATAACTAAAAAATGGACCACCATTTTGAGTTGGAGTAAATACAGCTCGTCCACCTTGGTATTGGATTCCAAAAGCGTTGATAATGTTTTCAGCAGAATACGTATCAGAAATTCCTACTAAATCCAAACGATCACGAAGAGTTTCTTTTCCGTTTACCGTACTTGTATGAGAATAAAAATCATATGTGACCATATCTTGGGCATGTCCAAAAGCAGCTTGTTCGCATTTTTCCGAATATTTAAAAGGACGGAGACCAAGTGATTTTCTTTCTTTGGAAGTAACATAAAAAATAGCAGCATTTAACAAAGGATAATCAACTTTCGTAAAATCTATATTAGCATTTGCAGGAGCGTAGGAAGGAAAAGTTTCTTCAGTGAAAACATCATACTGTTCAACTTTCCATTTGTCCGAATCTGGTAATTCTCTACCATCTTCGATACTCTCTAAGAAAGCTAAATTGGGATCTTGGGCTTCGACTACTTTTTCTACTGGTTCTGGCTTTTTCACTTCAACAACTGGAGCCTTTTTGACTTCCGGAGTTTTGCAAACAAAGGCAAACGTACTTAATATAACCAAAATGGTTAAAGTTTTAACACGAGTTGTTGGAAGGATTGAGTTTGTAAAAAAGTTCATAAAATCTCCTATAGGTAACGATTATAATCTTGCACCACATTGTGGATCAGATTCTTTTCTTTGCTGAAATGAATTGTTTTCGCTTCTTTGATTCCAGTTTCCCAAATAAACATAAAAGGAATTCCAAACAGTGTAGAATGTTTTTGTCGGTATTTTTCACGACCAATGAGTTTTTCATTCAGGTAAAAATCTGCATGTAAAACCCTTTCCTTTGAATAAATAGAAGGTAAAAGTCCAGCAGTACCTAACATAAACAAGGTGGAGATAGAAGAAACCCAAAAATGTTCATATTCATTCACTTCACTAGTATACAAATCAATATGATGGTTTGCCCGAACACCGTCAGATAAAACGCGACCGAAATATCCAGTTTCCATCAAATACTTAGTATATATAGACGTAATTTCTCGTTTGGTTTTATCGTTTTCGGGAGTGGAAACTTTGATGGTAAGGATTGCAATTTGTTGTTTGAAATCTGGCCTTGCAATGATCGGAACGTCTTCGCTCATGTAATTGTAACAAGAAGTAAGAAATAATGTGACAAAAAGAGAAAATAGTATCTGAGACCTAAACTTTCGCATAATTCGAAAGTAGAGTAATGGACGATGAGGAGAGGAAAAGTCTTTTTTTTAAAACTTAGAAAAATCGACAATCCCCAGTGTATGTAAAATAAAGCCACCAACTGTTACAAATAAGGTCCAAGCAATGATGGATATGATTCCACCTACCTTCAACATCTCTAAACTTCTGATTCCACCATAACTGAAAGCCAATGCATTTGGAGGAGTCGAAACTGGAAGAGGCATGGCAAGGGAAGCTCCAATGGTAGCACCGATGGCTGCAGGCAAAATGAGATCTGTGGGCAAGCCCATCGTGATGGGTAAGATGAGATTGGCTACACTGGTGTTACTCAAAAAACAAGAAAGTCCGAGGGAAAGCAGAGAAAAAAATAAAAATAACGACAATTGGCCAGAATCACCTAACATAAACAATTCGACAAAATGTTTTGCGAGGCCTGTTTCTTCGAATGCCTTCCCAAGAGCAATTCCACCTCCCATCAAAATCAAAACTTCCCAAGAAAGGTTTCGGAATTCTTTTAAATCTAAAAGTCGAAATCCAAAAAAAACAATCACAGGAAATAAGGCAACGGTCCCGTTGGAAATTCCGTGCCAGTCAGAAGAAATCCAACCTAAAATCGTAATGGAAATGATTCCCAAAGCGATTGAACGATCTCGTTTTGAAAGAGAATAATCTGGATCGGAAACTTGAATGGAAAAAATAGCATTACCCAATTTGTCTTTTTTTAAGTACACAATGTACAGTAGAATTGTTAACGCTAAAACAGAAAGGATGAATACAGGAAAAGCAAATCCCATCCAGTTCAAAAATCCAATCTCTAATCCACGTTCCTGTAAATACCCAATTCCAATCACATTGGGAAGTGTTCCCACAGGTGTTCCAATCCCTCCTAAGTTTGCTGAAAAAGGGACAATAAAAAGGAGAGATTTTCGCAAAGGATTGTTTTCCTCTAGAGATTTCATCATTGAAGATACGAGTCCAAGCATCATGGCCGCTGTCGCGGTATTGTTCATAAAGCATGATAAAGAAGCAGTAGCAAAACCTAAGGAGAGAACGAGAAAAAATGCTGACCCTTTTGTTTTTTGGATCACAAATCTAGCAATGGCGGAATCCAATCCGTAAGATGTGATGGCAGAAGAAATTACAAATCCGCCTAAGAAGAGTAAAATGGTCTCTGAAAAATAACAAGATAGAAAAGTAATCGTTTTTGGAGCACCAGGACCCCAAGTGGGAAGCAACCAAACTAATTCTAAAAATAAAACTAAAAAACCCGTAACATAGAGTGGAAAAAGTTCTGTCACCCAAAGAAAGGAAACAACCAGAGCAATTGCCAAATTGATCTCTTGAGGGCCAGTCAGACCGAGCCAAATTTGATACCATCCAAATAGGGCCGGGATGACGGCAAGACTTGAAAATACAATACCAGCTCGAATCATTGTGACTTGACGATTTACACTCTCCTGATACTTTTTCGATAGACTCGAATCGTTTCAAGCAAACAAATAAAGTGAGATTTCCCCACGATTCGTATTGTTAATTTTTTATGCAAATAGCCTATAACGACTTAAAACAAGCAGTTCTGGGAAGCGGCCCAATGGGTATTATCATCGCTTCCGTACTAGCACAGAAGTTCGATCCCATCACTCTCTGGATTCCTGACAAAGAATTGGTAGAGGTTCTCAAAAAACGTCGCCAAACAGAAATTATGGGAAAAACAATAGATCTCCCAGATCATATCGACATTGTATCCAGTTTGGACTCTTTTGGACGAGATGATTGGATTTTTCATGTGGCTGTACCTTCCCGCTCCTTTTTGGACAGTGTCCATGCTCTTTTGGAAGTTTTGGAACCCACCAATAGTTATGTTTTTTCTTTTTTAACAAAAGGAATTTTGGATTCTAAAAACAGAAAAAAAACAGGATTCATCACTTATTCGCAGTATTTACAAAATTATTTAAAAGAAAGAAATTTTTCTAACTCATCGGTAGCTGTAGTCAACGGTCCTTCCCTACTCGGGGAAATTTTAGATGAGAAATTTAGCTTTTTTAACATTGGATCTTATGAAAAAGAAACCTCTGCGTTTCTTGCTGAGGTTCTTTCTTCTAATTTTATCAATACTTCTGTTACCGATGATGTTGTGGGAATGGAAATTGTGGGAGTGGCCAAAAACCCAATGGCCATTGCCAGTGGGATTGTTTCTCTTCTTCCCCGTTATGGAGCAAACTTACTTGGTGAAATTTTATCTGTAGGTTTTCAAGAAGTGAGAGACCTTGCGATGCGTTATGGTGCAAGACCCGATACGGTAATGGGAAGATCAGGTCTTGCCGACTTTATCACAACTGCAACTAGTAACAAAAGTAGAAACAGAGGATTTGGACAGAAAATTGTCGGAGAACTATTGTCAGGTGGAGAGAAGCTAAGCATCAAAGATCGAATTGAGATTTTTTTCGCACCAAGATCATTTATAGAACGAGAATCAACCAAGTGGCATGATAACGTAGAAGGAACTTATGCTCTCAGCATACTCATTGAACTTGCCAATGAGATTCGTCTCCCATTTACTCTACACAGAACTTTATTTGATGTTCTGACTAGGAAACAACCTCCTGACTCCTTGATTGATTTGATTTGTGGTAAAAAAACAGAATCAAAAAACATCCCACTAGTAGTTCAAAAGAAAGTCGGACTCAACTTAACATCAGGAATTGATTTCCAGAATTTGCTTGTGGATCGGATCATCAAACATATCAGCAATGTTCCTGGAACTGTTGCTCGTGTTAAAAAACAATCTTCTGCAGTCATTGAATCTACTCAAAAAAGACTCACCAAAGCCACTCGTAAAAAACAAAAACTGGATGAGGTTAAGTTTGAATCAGAACTTGAAATTTGGCAACGGTTCCAAAATTGTCAAAAAGACGAAGAGAACACACTTGTTAAAGAACTCGTTCGATTTTATGTAACGGAAATTGCAGACAACTATAGTCCTACGGTTCGAGAATCTGTCCTCAGGTTTGTAGCTCCCATTCGACTTTTCTCTGGCGGTTTTTTAAAAGGATCGATGATCCCTCATGTTGGTGGGAAAACAGAAGTGGTGAAGGCATTATCTTCTAAATACAATTTATTGTATGCCCCCACTCATAGATCTCACTTAGATTCAGTAGAAGTTGCTTATTCCTTATTTCACTTAGGACTACCTGTTCCTCGTTATGCGGCAGGTATCAACTTAATGTCGAATCCTTTTTGGGAATGGATGTTAAAGTCACTTGGTGCCTATGCAGTGGATCGTGAAAGAACGAGAAACAGTTTGTATCTGGAATGCCTCACTCTCTATTCACAAGTCATGTTAGAACAAGGAATTCCATCCCTTGTTTATCCAGAAGGTACTCGTTCAAGAACTGGTGGAATTGTTCCAGTCAAAACGGGATTACTCACAACAGCAGTGAATGCATTCCGTAGTTCAGGAACAGAGATAGTCATTGTTCCTATCTCTGTATCTTACGAGACCGTTCCAGAAGATAATCAATTCTGCAATATGCCAGAAGAATTGGGAATGGCAGGATTTCTTGCAAAACGTTCCAATGTTTATGTAGAATTTTGTGATCCAATCCCTATCTCAGAATATGCACATACAGAAGATCCGACTTTGGAGCTCAGTTACCGCATCACCAAAGGTTGGAAACAATATCATAAAATTTTGCCAAATCAAATTGTTGCTAAAATTTTAGCAGAGAATGATTTCTCCATTGAAGTTTCACAGAGTACAATGTTAGTTGAAGATTTTATTTCCCGCCATGATGGAAACTATCTCATCAAAGATCCCGAGGAAGTTTGGGAAAAAGGAAAAAGGATTTTGGAAAAAAGAAAGATGATTGAAGAATCCAATCGAGTGGTTCATTCCAAAAATGATGCATTAATTTTGTATTATGCGAATATGATTCCAGAAGACGAAGATAAAAAATACTAATACAGTAGGATAAAAAAAGAATCAGAGATTTTTATTTTTATCTTTATCCATTCTGAACGGGGAGCCTTCCCCGTTTGCGAATATAAACTGTTTTTTCCAATTTTGCGATCACTTCACCCGCTTCGTTTTTGACATCTGTTGTAAAAAGATAATCACCTTTTTTCTTCACTTCGATTTCCTCTTTGATCTTTTGGATTTCGGAATCGGTGATTCGAAATTCGGCAATGACCTTCCCCATTCCTGGTTTGACAAACGTCATATTTCCAGCTTTGTCCCAAACAATATAATCGGAACCCAACCTTTCCAAAAGGATTAACATAAAAAATGGATCACACATAGAGTATAAAGAACCACCAAAATGAACTCCCACATAATTCTTATTATAGAATCTTAAATTCATTTCAGAACGAAAATAAGAAAAATCAGGTGCAATTTCTTTGATGCGAATCCCAGCCCCAACATACGGTGGATAAAAGTTATATAACCAAATTTTGAATCTTTTTTTCCAAGATGTAATGTTTTTCAAAGATTTGGTTCCTTCCTCTTTTGTTTCGAATTAATTAAATACACCGCAAGGATTGCCAAAGCTCCTCCAATGATTACTGGAATTTGTACCACTTCATCTAAAATCAAATAACTACTCAAATAGGCAGAAAGAGGGACAATAAAGATAAAACTACTCGCAATCTCAGATCCAAGTCGGGTTGCTGCATAAAAATAAACTGTAGTATCAAAAGTAGTTGAGATTACTGTTAAGTAAAAAATGGAGGCCCAGAAAGAAAACCCTTCTTCCCAAACTTTCCAAAAGCTAGGATCATTAAAACAAAATAGAAGTTCAATGACAGAACCTACTGCATAGACATAAAGGCTATAAGTCACCGGAGACATCGATTTTCCTGTCTTTTGGCTATTGAGAGAAAGAATTGCCCAAACAAAAGAACATAACAAAAAGAATAGGTTACCAGATAACAATAAATAATCGATACTGATTTTCCAAACTTGTAAAATCACAAGTCCACCAATAAATCCAAAAAACAAACCAATCACTTGGCGTTTGGAAATTCTTTTTTTCTGCACAAGTACAACAATAAAAAAAGTAACGATGGGGTTGAGAGTAGTAACAAGAACTCCACCAGCTCCAGGAAGTCCGTTTTTTAATCCCATAAAAAAGAACTGATTATAAAAGGTATAAATGATTCCACCAATGAGAACATTCCAATAGTCCTTTCCTGTTTTGAGTAAAAAAGGAATTTTCATCACAAGAAGAAGAGGAATCACAGAAAGGAAGGTAGCAAAAAATCTCCAAAACACTAAAACGGAAATGGGAACCGTGCCTGCGATCATTTTACCAATGGGCCAAGAAATCCCCCAAGAGACCATTGCGAGAACAAGTAAGAGCAAAAATTTTAGGTTCAAATATAGTTTCCTTTCAACAAAAAGTTGAGAACGTATGTGGTGCCAAAGGAAATAGGAATTCCAATTCCCAACATAAGGCTTGCTAAATGGGGAGAAATATTTTTTTCAATTGTGATGACTGTGGAGGTGACCATTGGCGCCATTGCAGATTCCAAAACAATAGTTTGGAAAAGCAAAGAGTCCTCTTTTAGCGGGGAATAAATCCAATACACAAAGATTGGTGCAAGGATGAGTTTAAATCCAAGACCCAGTGCCAAAACCTTTCCATGCCCTGCAATGGTTCGCATGTCCAACATATAGCCGACAGAAACCAAGGCAAGTGGAGTAAGAGTATCGCCCAAACGAATTAAAACGAGTTTGAGAGCATCAGGGTATACAAATTGCCTTGAGAGAAGAGCAACAAACAATGCATAGATGGGTGCAAATCCTAAAACACGTTTCACAAGAGTGGTAAAGTCCCATTTCCCATCCATGGCAATCGAGGCCAAAATGATTCCCGGAAAACTTAAAACCATAAAGGTTCCTAGTTGGTCTGCCAAAATTCCATACCCAAGTGAACTTTTACCTAAATAAGTTTCGAGTAACGGAAATCCAACAAATGATGTATTCCCAAGCCCAGCCGTTAACACCAAACAGACGGCTGTATGAAATTTTAAAAACTTTAGTTTGTACAATCCAAGAAAAAATACAATAGCGATCCCAAAGATTACCCAAGGCATAGACGAAGGCAAAAGAGAAGTTGCATCTACTTTTAACTCATGGAGATGATAGAGCACAAGAGATGGCAAAGAAACAAAAAGAATAAAGCCATTTAACACCTTCGGAGTGGATTCTGGAAACTGAGGAAGCCTTCGAAAAAACAACCCCAATCCAAAACAAATTCCTAGTAGTAAAAAATTTTCCATACTACTTAGAAGGAAAGAAAAGTCTCCATGGCTTTAGGATCAAAGAAAACTCCATCTTTTTGTCTAGGTGCTTCCAACCCATCTCGC
This sequence comes from Leptospira meyeri, assembly GCF_004368965.1. Lineage (NCBI taxonomy): Bacteria > Pseudomonadati > Spirochaetota > Leptospiria > Leptospirales > Leptospiraceae > Leptospira > Leptospira meyeri. Next base: position 2,119,844 of record NZ_SORO01000001.1, read on the forward strand.
ACCATCTCTGCATAACCATTTGCAAAATATAAATATTTTGTCGGTAATTTTTTTGCGATATCATAAGCCGCCTGTTCTAAAAACTCAGCAAGTAGGAAAACTTGATATGTTACATCGGCGATATAAACCCGATTCATATCTTTCCAATCCTTAGATTCGTTTTTAATGCAGTGTTCCAATTCTTTTCGTTTGGTTTGGAATATACTGAATGCATTTTTTAATTCGCGATGGTTATCAGCAGACTTCGTTAGTTCATCTAACAAAGACTGGAAAGCTGTATATACTTTTGGTTTTTGTAAGGCATGCAAACAATGATCTGCAATGATGAGATGTGTCCCTTCCCAAGTTTCATTGATGATCGAATCATTATGTAAACGTGGGAGTGGAGAAAAATCTCCAATAATTCCATTTCCACCCAGAGTTAGGATCGCTTTTTGTGTGATAAAACTTGCTTGGGATGAAGATTTATATTTCAAAAGTGGAACTGTGATCTCTGCGGCATCATGGTCTTTTTCTGATAAATTTGCTGAGCGAAAGTTCACAAAACAATTTCCTGTTTGTAAAATTTGCATTTCCGCTAAGGTCTTTGTAAAAGAAGGAAATTCTAAAATCTTTTTCCCGTAAGCCGTTCTAAATTTTGCATATTCAGAAGCTTCCATCACAGATCTTCGCGCGTTCCCACTAGAACCAAGTCCCACATGCAAACGAGAGGTTTTGATGATGTAACGAATAAGGTTGACAAGTCCATGACCGGGACGACCAAACTCTTCTGCTTCTACTTTGTCATAAATAATTTCTACAGTGAGTTTTCCGCGAGAACCAATGATATCTTTTTTACGCAGGATATGATGTCCATTGAGGTCCCCATTTTCTTTGATCCTCGGAACAAGAAACATACCGACGGTATTCGTTCCTTCCATCTTTGCCGTTGTGACCCAAAGATCACCAGGGTTGGAACAAAACCATTTTTCACCGGTTAACTCCCATTTGCCGTTTGGAAGCTTTTTTGCAATGGTACGATTGGCAGAAACATTACTTCCACCTACCCTTTCGGTTACATATTGCCCAGCCATAAAATGAGAAGAACTTCCCTTCCCTGCAACAAGTGGTAGGTATTTTTTCTTTTGTTCGTCTGTTCCAATTTTTTTGAGTGCTAAGATGATTCCATCTGTCATTGCCAAAGGACAAGCAACACCACCTTCTCCATTCATATTCATCAAATAGGCAAGCGCATAACGATGAATATGTGTAAAATCATATTTCCATTCAGGATGAAAGTCTAAATTGACAACACCGTGATCATAAGAAATTTTTCGTGCTAATTTTTGTTCTTCAGAATATTTGATAAAATCGATTCGTTTTCCGGTCCTGTCAAACTTAACAACTTCACCATACTTTCCTTCTTTATGGCACTCTTCTGTGAGTTCATCCAAAATCCCACCTACGAGTTCCCCATACTTTCGGATATGTTCTTCCATTGCTTTTTTATGATCCGGTGCAAAAGATTCAGAATACCGATGGACCACTCTTTGTAAGGCGGGGTCTATTTCGTAAAAGTTTTTTCCTCGAACTCCCTTGTATTCGGAAATATCGAATGGTTGTAAGGAAGGATGTTCTGAAATATGGTGGCTCATTCTTCCAGTTCAAAAAAAGGAATAGGATTCACTAGCAAAAAAGTCGCCCCGGTTTGAAATTGGTTCTAGAGTCGATTCTGTATGGTCCAAAGAGTAGAAGCGAAGAAATCCAAACAAATTCTGCACGATGTGATATTCGAACTCCAGAACGTTTCTGAGTCCATGTTGTGGTTTTTGTCCTACGACCGACTTTCTGAACTTTTAGAAATCAGAAAAGAAGATTGCCTTCGCAAGGTTTATCAATTCAAAGCTGCAAAACCACAAATGACACTTTCCGGTGGATTCCATGAAGTAGATGGTGATCTACTGATTGATTTTCTCGCCTGGAGTTTGGAATTAGATGAAGTCGCAGAAGAGTTCCTAAAAGGTGGAATTTTTTTTAGTGAACGTCCGTTATATGAACTTCGCGAATCTTATAAATCTCTGATCCAAAAAACAATCGCCAACCATAAATTAGATAGGGAACTTTTGTTACTTCTGACAGCTGCCACTGTGGATTATGATGATGCAGTTGATTCCTATCTGATGGATAAATTCGAAATTGATTTTTTTGTGAGACGTTCCATCCATCAATTTTTAGAAAAATTCGAAATCCATCCAGAGTTTGGGGCGGAAGAGTTTTTATATGAATATTTAAAAAGTCTGATTCCCACAAAAATTCTTAATTTCCGAGATATCACTCGCGAATTCAGAGACAGAACCTATTACGAGTTATACGGTAGATTTCGAGAAACCAAAAAGAAAAAGAAGAAGATTGTAAAAACAGTTTCTGATGAAGTCAAAGACTTACTTGCTTTTTTTGACTTAGAACCGGGTGCCGGCATGACTGATGTAAAAAGGAAATTCAAAGAACTCTTAAAAAAATACCATCCCGATATCAATAAAAAAGGGGAAGAGATGACCAAACGAATCATCTTAAAATACAATCGTTTGGTCGAACTGTTAGGAACCTAACAATTCAATTTTTTTTCTTCTTTAGCTGATTTGCTCCGCCTTTACTTCAACTGAATTTGAAAATGATACTTCACCCGAATCTCATCTTTTGCTTTCATAAAAAGTAGAGAGGGATTTTCTAATTCATATTCAGAAAACTTAACGACAAGAGATCCATCGACTTGAATGGAATTGGAATTCTCCTGTTTTACCAATGCATCAGTAGAAAAATCTTTTGTATTTCCGTGAATGGTTAATTTGCCTTTAATTATATGGATTTGATCTTTTCCGGGTTGTACCGATTCAATTTTGACAAGAATGTTTGGTGTATCTGGATATCCCAGGATTTCCTGAATATGGGAATCACGATTTGTATCCCCAGAAACAATTTTTAAAAGCGGAATTTTAATTTCAAAAGGAGATTTTAAAATATAATTATTTCCCGAAACTTGGACATTGGGAGTGTCCATTTGAATTTCGTTACAAACACCTGTTACATTTTTTGTAGTATGTTCCACAAAGAACTCGATATTCTTTTTAGTGACTTCCACTGCATAAACATTTGCCCCAAAAAACAAAACCAACAACGAAACAATTATCTTTCTCATCAAATCGAACCTTTCCTTAAATTTAAAATGTAATGACGAGTAAAGCTATCGACATAGCACCAAATCCTGTCCAACCTACTTGTTCCATTTGATGAGCTGCCCGAGGACCCTCTCTTTCAATTCGGGCACCTAAACCAGGTAATAAAAGCATTGATGCTAAATGAATGGGAATCATTACCTTGTGGGCCAAAATAGGACTATATATTCTTGGTCCATCTTCTTCATTCTCTGATTCCGATTCAATTTTAGATGGAGAAAAAAAGGCAAGACTCGCGGTAATCACATACATACTAAACGTCGCCATGGCTAAATTTTTATGCATGGCAGCAGAGTGCCTTGTTTCCCATTCTTCATTTGCTTTTAATGCCAAATACAATCCTGCGTTACTTGTCGGATCTTTTAGCAAAAAATAATCGGCGGCAATACTATGCCGATTTAAAGGACTCATTGCAATCAAATACATTGGATCATTTGTTGCATACTGTGGATTTGCGAGTAATAAACTCTGTGCATACTGGTCTGATTTTCTATACAAAGTTTCAGATGCTTTGTCACCTTCTAAGTTGGTAGCCAACCAAAGTGCTAAAGTTGTTAAACCTGCAATTTGATGCCATTCCAATAGGTTTCTTCTTTTTTTGAGGGATTCTTTGGTGGCTCGCGGTTTATCGTTATTTTGGAGTAAGGGAATCGATTGTGCAAATGTTGTTGAAAAGGAAAAAATACCTATAAACAAAATAACACTTATTCTCATGCACTAGAGAATAACACAAGATATTCTAATGTAAATAAATAATCCGACCGTCCCATTTATAATACAGTGGATACAAAGTTACGACTACTGGAGAAAGTATCGCTAAACTAATCCAAAAATACCGTTCCCAAAACTTAGAAACTTTCCAAAATTCAATCGAATACAAAATCAAAACAGGAGTCGAAAGAATGGCAAACACTCGATTCGTATCATATGTTAACATAGATACAAGATAACAAAAAATAAATACTAAAATGGAAAATGGTCTTTTGTACATTAAATACAAAAGAAGTGGCCACAATCCATGAAAAAGTCCAAGTGTTCCCAAAATTGGCTCTGAAACATTCATACGAATGAATTCTTTGCCAATCATATTGGAAAAAACAGAAACCCGTGTTTGGTTCCAAGTCATATCTGTATTTGAAAAAAGATACACCAATAAACAAACATATAAAATCCCAGACAAAGCAAAGGTGATGGAAGTTATTTTCCATCTGGAACGATCTTCCAAAAACAAAACAAAGTTAACGAAAAAAGTCAAAACGATAAATTGAAAACAATGATTTGAAAATCCTAAAAATAAAATGAGAGTCAAAAGAACCGATTTCCATTTGGAAGAAATTTCACTTATGAGCGTAATCATATAAAAACAAATCAGTAAAAAAGTAATGGGATCTGAAAATCCAATCCAAGTTTTAAAGATTAAATATAATGGACTTGAGGCAACGACTAAAGCTAAACCAAATCCAAAGGTCCAATGATATCGAAAAGAAACAAAACCAACAATGGAGATACCAGAAAGAATGTTAATAAAATCCAAAATGGAAACGATATCCTCTGGTCTTACAACTAGGCCAGTAGCCCAAAGAAACCAAGGAGTCAAAAATTGATCCCAGGGAGTGGCAGAACTGATTGGATTTAAACTCAATGGATAAAATCCTGAATTAAAAACCTTAGCTTCAAATGAAGAAAAAAACAATTTACCTGGTAACGACTTAAAAATAAAAACCGAAAGCAGAACCGTAATAAAAGCATAAACTTTCGATTTATTTTTTTTTGCAGTTAACTTCATTTATGTGAAGAAATAGGAATAGAACCTTTCCAAGTGGAAACGCCACTTCCTTCAATGGGATAAGGTTTCCCTAAATATTTTGGCGGAGTATCCCACTGGATATCCCACCAAGCAAGAACCCTTGCTGAAAACTCTCTAAAAGAATAATACGTTTCTTTTTTATAAGTTCTTAAATTACATTCAAAACCGTATAACTCAAGTTCTAACTCTTTTCCTAAATAAATGGCTCTTGGTAAAAAGAAAGACTGGCTTACGAAGATAGCTTTTTTCACAAGAAAAACTTCTTTTGCACGAATGAGTGTATCAAGTGTTCGAAATCCAGCATGATCCACAAAAATGTCTTCTGGTTTTACTTTGTGGTTCAGCATAAATTCTAACATAGGTCGAAGTTCGTTGTAATCCGACTTACCATTGTCTCCAGAAAGTAAGATTTTTTTCACGCGTCCAGTGGCATATAAATCCAAACCGCAAGCCAAACGATCCATAAGAATCGGTGAGGGCGTTTTTCCATAAACAGCTGCACCGGGAACAATTGCGACTTCTGCTTCAGGGATTTCCATTGGCAAGTCAGAATGAACCGAAGTTTGGTATACGTACCAAAACCTGAGATTCGTTGCCAATGCGACAAAACTCAAGAATCCAAAAACGAGAATCATTCCAAGAAATAGGGATTTCCACTTGACCCTTGAGAGGAATCGGAGTGTCTTATTTATGTAGGCCAAACGGTTCGTCATGAAGAAAAAAATTAAAGAGATTACGTCTGTTTTTTCACAAGACAATCCGAAAATCAAGAAACAGATTGATAAGGTGAAAGAAAAAGGTCACCAACGGATGACCATTCTTGTCATTCCTCACGGATATGACAGTTCTTTCCACTTCCAAATTTCACATTTTACGATTCTATTTTTTTTGGCCTTAACGGTCGGTCTACTCAGTCTTGCTATTTTTGGGATTGTTGGTTCGAGTACAACACAAAGCCAAATCAATCAACTCTCCAAAATTTACGGAACTTATTTTGATACTTACATCACTCATGCCAATCAATTGGAAGAAATGAAAGAAGAGTATTCGAAACTAAATGAAAGTATGTTAGAACTCTTTACTCTCATAGATGGACAAGATGACGAACTTTTGAAAATTCCTGCGGAAGACTTGATTGAAACAGCTGCAGTCGAATCACTTCAAAAAGAAGAAAAAGAAGACAAACAACTTGATGTGGGACGTAAGTACTTAAGCGAAATTTATGAACTCCGCCAATTAAAACACCGAATGGACAATTACCAACGTTTGGTGGAAGCGAACTATCAATTTTTATACCAACGTTCAGACATTTTGTCTAGGTCTCCTCTTTTTAATCCCATGTATTCTTATAACTTAACATCTCCATTTGGAATGAGAAAGTCACCTACTACTGGTTATTGGGAATATCATGATGGTTTGGATATGGCAAATGCAACCGGCACTCCGATTTATGCCTCTGCACCGGGAAGAGTTGTTCGGGTTACATATTCCAACGTGGGATATGGACACCATGTCATCATCCAACATGACTTCGGCTTTAGTACCTTATATGGTCACTGCTCAAGAATCTATGTCAGAACGGGACAAGAAGTCAAAGCTGGGGAACAAATCGCTGAAGTGGGTGCAACTGGGAACGTAACAGGTCCTCACTTACATTACGAAATATTTATTTCCGAAGAAGGAAAAACAGACCCAGAGCAATACATGCAAGCCGGAGTTTACTGATTGCCTAAGAAAGAAAATCCTGCCAAACGAATTGCAGAACTTCGCAAAGAGATCCAAAAACATAACGATCTCTACTATAAAAAAAATACTCCTAAAATTTCAGACAAAGAGTTTGATCTTTTAGTCAAAGAATTACAATCTTTAGAAAAAGCTAATCCGGATTTGGTGGTCGAATCTTCTCCCACTTTACAAGTCGGATCTGACCTTTCTCCCCAGTTTAGCAAATTCAAACACAAAGTTCCAGTTTTATCATTGGAAAATACATACAATGAAACCGAACTTTCTGAATGGTTAACCAAAACTGGAATCGATGAGTTTTATTCTTTAGAATGGAAAATTGATGGCGCCTCTATCCTATTATACTATGAAAACGGAAAACTCGCTCATTGTGTGACAAGGGGATCTGGTGGCATCGGAGACATTGTCACGGAAAATGTCAAAACGATTGAATCCATTCCACAAACACTTTCTGAACCCTTGAACCTATCAGTTCGGGGAGAAATTTTTATGACCTTCGCTGACTTCGAAGAATTCAATGAAGAGTATGGCGGAAAATTTGCCAATCCAAGGAATTTAGCTGCAGGTTCCATCAAACAAAAAGATCCACTTGATGTCGCCAAACGACCATTACGAATCTATGTATACGATGTATATTTTTCTTCTTCAAGAAAAGGAACGAACAAACATAAAGATATTGTTGCGTTATTAAAAAAAGAAAAGTTTCCCCTCGCCCCAGATTCTACCATCATCCAAGGAAAAACACTTCTCAAAGAGATTGAATCCTTCCGCAATAAAAAAGATAAAATGCCATTTCCTGTGGATGGACTCGTGATCAAATTGGATGACCTTAACCTTCGAGAAAGTTTAGGAGAAACAAGCCAGTCACCTCGTTGGGCTCGTGCCTTTAAGTTTGATGCCTTACTCAAAGAAACCACTATTGAAGAAATTGACTTTGCTATAGGACGAACAGGTAAAATTACACCGAGGGCAAAAGTTACACCAATCTCGCTTGCAGGAACTACAGTCACTTACGCCACTTTACACAACCAAGACTATATCGACCAACTTGGTGCCGGAATTGGTGCAAAAGTATTAATCTCTAAACGAGGCGAAATCATTCCTGCTGTCGAAAAAGTCACAGTTCCCCCAAAGTCAGTTTTTGTATTACCAAAAGAATGCCCTGCCTGCAAAACCAAACTAACAAAAGTTGACGACTCTGTAGATTTTTTCTGTACTAATCGCAACTGTCCCGAACGCAAACTAAACCAACTCATATTCTTTTGTTCCAAAAAACAAATGAACATCGAAGGACTAGGCGAAAGACAAATTCAAATCTTTTTCGAAAAAGGTTGGGTCAAAGACATTCCTGATTTATACACTTTAAATAAATATAAAGACACCATACTTGAGTTAGATGGATTCGGTGAAAAGTCAGTAAAAATTATTTTTGATGCGATTGAAAAATCAAAGGAAAAAGATTTTCGATTCACTCTACCATCTATCGGACTGAACGAAGTTGGACCCAAAGTCACAGAAATACTCATTGAACACGGATTCGACTCCTGGGAAAAGCTTGTTACACTTTCTAAATCCAAAAATGCCGAAGAAGAATTAACCTCCATCCACGGCATAGGACCAAGAACCGTTGATGCCTTACTCGCTCATCTGAAAGACAAAGAAACATTAAAACTCGTCAAAACCTTGATCGGACTTGGACTTAAATTCCAAGCAGACGAAACCGAAAAAAGCGATATACAACCGTTTGTTGGTCAAAGTTGGTGTGTGACAGGAAGTTTCGAAAACTTCCAACCTCGAGATATTGCTATGGACCTCATCACCAAACATGGTGGTAAAAAAGTCTCCGGTGTTTCTTCCAAAACCACTCACTTACTGTATGGTCCCGGTGCCGGTTCCAAATTAGAAAAAGCAACAGAACTTGGTGTGAAACTTGTTTCTGAATCAGAGTTTTTGGAACTATTGAAGAAAGAGGGAATAGAGCTGTAATAAGCAGCACAGCTTCATTCCCTTGCTTAGGAAAAGAATTGATCGATGTTTGTTTGGGCGCCTCGAATCCGTTAGCTGCTTGGTATTTCATCCAATAACGACCGCGCTATCCGCTCCAATCTTTCCGAAATCTGTTCCTTATTCAAAACATACCGATTCCCGGAAAGGATTTCCGCTTCTATCGCTGGCGCGAGGGTTTGGTGATTCGTTTAAAATTGAAATAACCAATTCACTTGGAATTTCAGTTTTTCCGTTGATCAAAGTTTCTAAAAAATTTGATCCATCTTACGCAAATTCCAAAAACAACAATTATCTTTGCGAGTTAGAAACAATTCTGCAGTTTCTCACATATCAAATTTAATCTTTAAAATTATTTTCCCACAGTAAACCAGGAGTCTGAAATTCTGTATCTAAAGGAAATGTAAGATTAAATTTTTCTTTAAGAATTTTTATTAATTCTTTAGGTGAGTTGATAACCGATTTGTTGGCCACGCCATATTTATCCCTTTCAGAAATTTCCCTATTTACCAGTGTATACCTTTTTCCGTCATCTCCTGCACGTGCCACAATTAACCGATCTTTAAAATGTGAATTTGGGTGATTACTAGTGTACCAATTTGCTAGTATACGATCAATTTCAGGCATTTCTTCTAACGTAAATTCACATACATCGATCCAGCCATTAGGAAATAGAATTTGATGGAAATATTTATTACTTTCATATACAATTCTTCTTGTTTCATGATTTGTTTTCTGCTCAATATTCTTGCTTAATTGTATTGCTGATGTTAGTGATGCTCCACCAACTCCAACATCAGTTAACCATGAATTTCCCGAAAGTTCTACTCGTAGAAAAACATGAGTTCGAGGGGGGGTAAAATCTCTAGGTTTATCTAAACGAACTCTAGCACTAATAGGAGTTACTTCAAATCCCAATTTATTTAGAACACTCAAAAGAAGTCCATTTTGTTCAAAACAATATCCTCCACGTCTTTGAATGATTAATTTCTCAAAAACTGCATCTAAACTAATATCAATATCTTTTCCTAACAAAATATCCAAGTTTTCGAATGGAATACAACGAACATGTGCCAAACTGATATTGTTAAGCAAATCTAAAGAGGGAAGACGCGAGCCCTTATATCCAATGCGATCGAAATACGCATCCAGAAATTTTTTATCATTCAAAAGTAGATTCCTAAAATTTTTTCATTATGTTTATGGATTACTTTCAAAAGTAAATTACTTTTCTCGGCTTTGCACATTAGGCTGGGCCTCAGTCCCGAACGGGAGCTCTAGAGACTGGCCACAACACTTGCGCAGGCAAGGGAGTACAAGAAGCCTTTGCATTGCGCCGGCAGGTATACGGAGCGTTAAATTTGTATTATGCGCTGTTCCGAATGTTTATTACTCACAACCATCCTCTAACATACCGGACATGCACAATCTATCATTCTTGATAAAAAGAAATTCATTTGTTTCCAGACCATAATGTTTAAGCCAAACTAAATCTTTATATACTTTTATTATTCCTGTTCCTTCGCACAAAATATATCCATTTTTCACTATTTTTTTATCTAATTTATTTGAACAAAACGAATTCTGGTTACAATTAGCACCTGCGCATAGTTCATAACTGAAGTTATATGTTGCATTTTTATTCATTTTTAAAGATAAAGAATAATCGCCAGAATTTCCATGAAATTCTTTAAAGTGCCATTGTGTAGGTCTGGTAAATTTTTCGGTAGTCCCTAGATAAGTATCAAATATCCAGCCATCATTGATCTTATTTTTAGATGAATATCCAGTTTCGACATAAATCCAATAACCATTAGTATTATTAACTGTAGCTTTAACTTTCCGATTTGGAATTACTTTCACTAAGTGACTTATTGGTAATTGAATTATTACTTGAGAATTTAGATTTGGATCCTTTCTCACATTAACGTTTTCACCTGCAATAGGTGTATATTTTTCTATAGCTTCGAGTGATTGAATCGTTATCAGAGTAAGTAAAATTAAAAGGATTTTCATAATTGTTTTAATCTCTAATTTTCTGAAATGGCGCTTAACCGACACATATATCCGCAATTCGTTTAATCGCCTTCTTCACATCCAAATCCCACCACCCCCAACTCTCTTGAAAATTCCAAAAACTCAGTTTCCCCTAGACATTTCCCAAAACCACAATTCTAGCCCTTTTTGACTATTTTATTCTTGACATGCAGGTAAATACCTGCATAATTTCTTTTATGCCGAAGGAAGTGGAGGGTGTCGATCAGGTATTCAAAGCAATGGCTGATCCGAATCGGAGAAAGGTTCTGGATCTACTTTATGCTAACAATGGCCAAACACTTTCCTCACTCTGTGAACAACTAGACATGCAAAGGCAATCAGCAACACAACACATAGAAATCCTCATCAAAGCCAACCTGGTAACCGTTGTTTGGAAAGGGCGAGAGAAACTGCACTTCATCAACCCTGTTCCAATTTACGAAGTTTATGCACGTTGGGTTCGAAAATTTGAAGAGAATCGTTTAGGTTTTTTGCACGACTTAAAAACACAACTTGAAGGAGAAGATCATGGAACCACATAACTTCGTTTATGTTACCTTTATACTCAGCACACCCGAGAAGGTATGGAATGCACTTATTGACCCTGAGGTAACATCAAAGTATTGGCTAGATCCATTAGCGAAAAATCCAGCTCATATCAATGTCTCAGAATGGAAAGTCGGTTCCGTATGGAAACATATAAGAATGGATGACGAAAAAACAATCGATATCATTGGAAAGGTTTTAGAAATCGATCCTCCACTTAAATTAGCTTTATCTTGGTCAAGGCCAACAGAATTCAATGATGAATCAAAACATTCTCAGGTTACATTCGATATAGAAACTTATGCCGAAGGACTTGTTCGTTTGGTAGTCACACACAAAGATCTAGATCCACAAATGTTAAAAGGGATTTCTACGGGCTGGCCAAGTGTTCTTTCCAACCTTAAAACATTTTTGGAATCAGGTCGACCGTTAGCAGGACATATTTCAATTTCTCAATAAATTAATATAACAATAAATATGTGCAAATTCGAATTAAACTATGGAGAAAGATATGAGTCAGATTTATAACGGTGGATGCGCTTGCGGAAAAATTCGCTACAAAATCACAGTAGAACCTATTTTTATGAACGAATGCCAATGCCGCGACTGCCAAAGAATAAGTGGAACAGGACATGGATCTTATTTAACTTTTCAATCACCCAGCGCAGTCACAGTAGTTGGAAAAACAACTAATTTTGATTTGGTTGGTGATAGCGGAAATATCAAAACCAGTAGCTTTTGCCCTAACTGCGGTTCACCGGTATATATGACCTTTGCTGCTATGCCCGAGCTTTTTACAATCCATGCAACAAGCCTTGATGATCCAAATCTCTATAAACCGCAAGCCGTCACATACACAAAACGTGGATATTCTTGGGACTATCTGGATCCAAAATTATCAAAATTTGAAACAATGCCACCGATGTAAAAAATTCAAATATCGTTCAGTTGTTTTAGCGCCTCGAATCCGTTACCTGAGCGATATTTCATCCGATAACGACCGCGCTATCCGCTCCAATCTTTCCAAAATCTGTTCCTTATTCAAAATATACCGATTCCCGGAAAGGATTTCCGCTTCTATCGCTGGCGCGAGGAATTGGTTAGGCAGAGAAAGTATCAGTTATGTTCATTGCGTTTATCAATCGTCTACCTAGATTTCTTATTTGGCTTTGATTTCCAAATAAAATATATTCTGCTAGATGAGATATATCCTTTGTGCTTCAGAATGTCTTTCCTATTTAATGAATTATATTTTCGTCACTGAAAACTAAATTGATTAATGGAAAAACGAGCCAAGAAAATCTTTTTGTTTCTCTTTATCTTTGATACCAAATTATGATTAACACTTGTTTGATATAATTTTTCTATTATTACATTAAAAAACAAAAATATGCTAGCTAATAATCCTGTTAAGCTTTAGTATTATGGCAACAAATGAGTCTCAAGGATAAACTATGAAAAAGAAATTTTTATTGCTAACATTCCTATTATGGAACTGTGGCTCTCTCACAATTAAACCGCCAATATACAAACCAATATCCGAAGTTAATTATAATGGAAATTGGACAGTCAAAATAGTAAATGCTGGTTTTACAAAAGAAGTGGAAAACCATTGGTGGGGAGATAAATATTATCAAATTGTTATCACTGTTAAAAACAATTCCGATAAATATCGCTTCTTAAATTTGGATAATTACAAATTAACAAAGTTTAACTTTGATTATATCATGAAAAGAAACCCGGAAATATTTGCAGCCTATTCTAAAAACCCCGAATCATTCGATCTAAATGAGTTCTTTAACCAAAAAAACATGATTAGCTTGAAACTTAGAATTTTGAAGAGCGTAGAGATTCCAAATGATACTTACGGAGGAAAACCAATTTTTCCTACTGGGAAGTTTAAAAACGAAAATGTTGTTTCTGCAGCTCTTATTGCAGGAGATTATGGGGCCCCAGGATCTGGACCCGTCCAGGATTCCGACAATTCGACAGGTTGGATGGCACCAGGAGAAACAAAAATACTAAAGGTAAATTTCTCTGTAATTGATGGATTACCTCTTCATGCAGTAGTCATTCCAGAAATATTTGAATCAATTCTTGAAATAAACCATAGCGAAGTTAAATAATAAATATTGGTTACTGGTAATTTAACAATCTAAGTTACCCTATTTTTTTAAAACCTTAACTCAAGAATTTAGCCTATACGCATTTTTTAATTCAACGGATATGTAAAATGAACCACGTCCTCTGGTGATCCTCCTGTTGATCTATAAAATTCCAATGCATAGTCATCCACCATATCCGCTTGGACAAAGACTTCTTCCGCTCCCATTTTTTTACAATACTCATTTATTCCCTGAATGAGTGACCTTCCGATTCCTTGTCTATGATATTTGGTAAGGACAGCTAAATCAAAAATATAAACTAAAGGTTTTTCAGAATAATATTGACGAAGTGTATAAGTGGTTAGGCCGCCAACCACTTGACTTTCATGGAGAGAAACAAAAACATAAAAGTCATCCCGATCAAGTAAGGATTGTAAATAATGTAAACTTGGCATTTGAAAATTTTTCATCTCAAAAACATCTTCAAAAACTCGAATGAGTTCGATAAATTGCTTTAAATCATTAGAGGTTAATTTTCTGATTTTTATATTTTCCACGATCACTCTTTAATTTTAAAGTTTATATACGAATTGCAAATATCTGCCGACTATATATAGATTTATATTTTTCAATTAATTGCTTATTCACGAATAACATATAGTCGCAATTGAGATTTAAATTTGATAGCGGATCTTTCATTCAAGTCCTTATATATGAATTGCGTATATCCAGCTGGTCAAAATATAATTTGGTTTCTTATCAACGATTTTCGTATAACCGCTTTAAAGTCAGAGGTTCACTTTAATCGTTCCAAAACGCCTTTTCGTTTCACAATATTTTTATAGTCCCATTGGATTTTTTTAGCCTGACTAAGCCAACGTTTTAGATCTTTTTTTTTGATTTGGTTCACATCCGTATAACGAATTTCTGCTGCCTTAAAACTTCCTTCCGGTTCTAGTCCATCCTCTTCAAAACTTTGACCACTCCAAAACAGAAGACGAACACAAGTTTTTAATTTACTATAACCAACGATAGGATTCTCATCTAAAAACCAAACTGGATGTGCATGCCAAATTTTCTTTTCTGCTTTGGGTAAGTTTACATTGATTTCCTGATACAAAAGATCACAGATTTCTCTATCAATAGGCGATTGGGATTTATTATATGTTTCGATCTCTTTACTCATTTAGATAATCTCACCTTTTCCAGCGATCTAGAATACAAACGCATAAGAAATGTCAAAATACTGATAAAAAAAATTTACAAACGATTGGTAAATCATTTCTCACAAGTGGATGATAAACCAACCAGGATAGTCGAAACAAAATTGTGGTATCCAAATCGTTATGTCAGTTTCCAAAAACGATTTGGATAAAACTTTTATTTACAAACTTTCTTTACGGTCGATACAACCTTTACATCAACAGTAGGCCAAAGTTTACTCAAACCATCAGAGCCTTTATGTAAGTCATTACATTCGGTATTTAATTTACTGAGCCCGGATAGAAGACCAAGACCGACGACATCCACTGTGCCCGTTACTTCAACTACTTCCCCTTTCCATACAAAAGAAACAGGGACTTTTGTTTTAGCATTTCCGAATCTCAAATTCAGTGTTGCAGAACCAGTTTCGCCTTCTGCGATATCAGAGAACGAACCAGAAATTTTTTGATTTCCTTTCACAGAACCAAAAAAGAATTTTTTGATTTTTCCATCACGGTCTGGGACACCTGAATTAACTGAAGAAGAATCTATCTGAAACTGCACTGCTTTTACAGCACCAAACTTCGATTTATCTTTTTGTTTCCCAACCACTTTAATAGAATCAAATTTTCCTTTAACACCTGTTTTCTCGGTAAACTTGAACGCTGTCCACTCTAAGGAGGTTTGGGATGGGTCATATTCATACATACAATTCTCTTGTGCAACCAACTGAGAAATGACGCTGAGTGCGATTAGTACCAAAATCGAATTAAAAATTTTCATGGAAACCTCTACTAGAAAATAGAAAATGTAGAACAACGTTTTGTCAAGTGGAGTCTAAGACTCGAATCACAATTCGCATGTTAAAATTTCTACACACGTTGGTATTTCACTTCAAGAACCAACTCTTCAAAAAAAAAGAAGAAAGCCTATCACTTAGGCTCACTTCCATGGAAGATTTGGCTAAATCTGTCTTGGACTTTTTCTCGGAATCACTAAATATTCAATCATTTCCAAGCCAAATCATTGAGGGTTTCAGGTCTCTCCGAAGCAAATACAGACAAGTAACAAATCAAAATTTTTATGATTTCTTATTCGCTGCTTCGCACCAATATAAGGTGCGGCTAAACATTGTTCAAAAAACTTTACAAGACATAAAACCTTATATTACTGATGGTTCACCTTTTGTGTTCCAAGTAACAAACAAAACAAACTATATACCCGAATTTTTTGCAATCTTAGGTTATAACACTTCTTCCTATCGAATCAAAGCCCTTAACCAAATTGATTCTGAAGAAGAATGGTACTCAGAAAAGGAACTACTAAAACTCATAGAAATCAAATCAAACAAAGAATATGTAGATTGGGTCATTGCTGAACCAACATTTCCATTTTCAACAAACAAAGATATGTCGAAAGATGATTCTCCAGTCAAAAATGCTCTTAAACAAATTGCACATTTGATTCGAATGGAGTCCAAAGATGTTTGGATTGTTTTCATTTATGGCATTGGAATCGGAATTCTATCCTTAGTTGTACCGGTTGCTACTTCTTCACTTGTTAATATTGTTGCCTTTGGAGTTCTGCTCCAACCTGTCATTATATTAACATTGTTAGTGGTTTTTTTTCTTGGATTTGCGGGTGCAATGCAAACGATTCAAATCTATGTGGTAGAAATTTTACAAAGACGTGTGTTTGTAAGGATTGCTACAGAGTTTGCTGTCAAATTTCCAAAAATCCGCCAAGATTCCTTAGATAAACATCATAGTCCAGAACTCGTGAATCGTTTTTTTGATACAATGACAATTCAAAAATCCATACATTCCTTGTTAGTTGATGGTTTATCGGTTATTTTAACGACCGTCATTGGGTTTATTTTGATTTCATTTTATCATCCTATTTTTATTGTATTTTCTTTTCTTATTTTGTTTATTGGTGGGTATTGGGTTACTTATCGATTAGGTAAACCTGCGGCAGAAAACTATATTAAAATTTCGAAAGAAAAATATAAGGTAGCAGCTTGGTTGGAAGAAATTTCGAGACATTCTGCACTTTTCCATTCTACCTTTGGTTCGAATTTTGCATTAGATAGAGCCGATTCGTTTATCCGTGATTATTTGTATGCTAGGAAAAAATACTTTTTTAACTATATCCGTCAAATTATTGGCCTTGTTGGTATCCAAGCTTTAGCCAGTGCCATTGTACTTGGTTTAGGTGGATATTTAGTCATCCATAGACAACTCACCATCGGACAACTAGTAGCGGCCGAGCTTGTCATTGCAAAAGTACTCAGCGATATTTCCAAATTTGGAAAACAATTGGATAGTTTCTATAGTTTGATTGCTGCCGTTGATAAAATCAATTCAGTGTTTCATCTACCCACAATCCCACTGAAAACTGTCGAATTTGAAATCCCTGAAGGGCCAATCCAAGTTCAACTCTCAGGTGTTCATTATTCTCTCACTAATGGTCACAAGATTTTTAATCAATTTAATTTAAAAGCTGCTGCCGGAAAATCTATTGGAATATCATCTAACACTCCTTATGATGCACACATTCTATTAGATTTGATATGTGGGGTGAGAACACCAACATCTGGAATCGTAGAGTACAATCACCAAAATATCCATGAAGTGTCCAAAGAACAAATTCATTCTTTCACATTTCTGATTCGTGGAAATGAAATTTTTGAAGGAAGCATTTTGGAAAACATTCGAGTGGGTAGAGAAGAAATATCATTAATCGAAATCAGGGAACTGCTAGAAGGATTAGGAATTTGGGAAACAATTCAAACCCTCCCAAATGGAATCCACACTCCCCTTTTAACTTTCGGTCATCCTTTTGATACAATACAAACAACTATCATTTCCTTAGCAAGAGCCATCATCGGAAAACCAAAACTATTGTTAATCGATGGAAACTTAGATCTTTTACCACCATCTCTCCTCAATTCTGCACTAAAAGTTCTTTTGCAAAAGAATCATGCATGGACCTTATTCATTGTTTCGAAATCACCTACTGTTCTTTCTCAGATGGATCAAATATTACGCTTAGAAAACGACTCCCATTCCATAAAGGTAAATTCTTAAAGTTGGTTTATGAATACTGATATGTCACAAAAATGGAAACTTCATAAAAATCTACCTTCGTATCGATTGGTGCAAACAGCTTTACCTGCACAAAGTCTGGCTTATCTCCTCACCATCATTTTCTTTTTAAGTCTTCTCATCTTATTATACGTACCGTGGCAACAAACAACGATGGGATTTGGCAGGGTTGTTGCCTATGCACCGCTAGATCGGCAACAAGTCATTGAATCACCTATTAGCGGCCGTGTCGTGAAATGGCATGTACATGAAGGAACTCGTGTGCGAAAAGGTGATCCCATCATTGATATTTCAGATAACGACCCCAACTTTATCAATCGAATTCGCGAAGAAAGAAACGCACTTTTACAACGACTAGAAGCAGCAAGATCCAGGGAAGATAACATTCGTTCTCGTATCATTAGTTTACGTTCTTCTCGTGGAAGTGCTGTTGATGCCGCAGATTCGAGAAGAATGATGGCAAAAGATCGAGTTCGGGCCAGCGAACAAGCAGTAGATGCAGCAAAAGCTGCTTTAAAAACAGCAAACCTAAACTTAGATCGTCAAAAACAGCTATGGGAAAAAGGCCTTACCTCCAAACGAACCTTGGAACTGGCAGAACTCGAACATACCAATGCAGAGACAGGTCTTGATCGAGCCAAAGCTACTTATGATGCAGCCATTAAGGAAGAAAGAGCATTATACAGCGATACAGGAAAAGTAGCTCAAGATGCAGAAGCATCGATCAATGATGCCAAAGCATCCTTAGCATCTGCACAATCTGAAGTGGCTCGTGTTTTGGAAGACTTACCGAAGTTAGAAGCTCGGTTATCGAGACAAGAAAACCAAGAAATATTTGCGCCAAGAGATGGCACCATTATGAGAATTTTGGTAAATCCTGACACACAACAAGTCAAAGAAGGGGATGGTGTTGCTATCCTTGTTCCCGATGCAGAAGACAAAGCTGTGGAACTTTTTATCTCAGGCAACGATATTCCGTTAGTTGGTGAGGGAAGAAAGGTTCGTTTACAATTCCAAGGATATCCTGTTTTACAAATCAGTGGTTGGCCAGAAACTGCCGTAGGAACTTTTGGAGGAACGGTAAAACTTGTTGATATCACGGACAATGGTTCTGGAAATTTCCGAGTCCTCGTCATTCCGGATAGAGATGATAGAAAGTGGCCATCTAGTCGTTATCTCAGACAAGGTGTGAGGGCCAAGGGTTGGATTTTTCTTAACCGTGTAAGCGTTGGTTATGAACTTTGGAGAAGGTTTAACGACTTCCCACCAAATTTACCGATGGATGATCCAGATATGAAATCATTGTTAGATGAAACTGGAAGTGGGGATAAGGTCAAATGAAATCTAAATTCAAACAATCTTTACTTGCACTACTTTGTCCCTTTGGAATGTTTTTTTCCTTTGTGTTAGAAGCTGATCCAACGCGAGATCCCTTTGAATCTTTACATGGTCCCAACATTTATTCTCAGGATTATATCAACCAACAACCCGGTGTTCTTACCTTAGAGGAACTTTTAAAATCTGTCGAAAAATCTTATCCACTAGTTCTTGCTGCAGAAAAACTTTTATCAGAGGCCGAATACAATTACCTCGCAGCAGAAGGTGCATTTGACTTACAGTTTAAATCTATGGGAACCACAAAACCAATGGGATATTATACAAACAATGCAGCCGACGCAATGTTTGAAAAACCAACACCACTTGGTGGAACGTCTTTTTTTGCTGGTTACCGGATTGGTCGAGGAACCTTTCCCGTTTACGATGGAAAAAGAGAAACCAATGACCATGGAGAGATTCGGGCAGGTGCCATCTTTCCCCTGATGCGCAATCGTGAGATTGATAAAAACAGAGCCGATATCAAAAAAGCAGACCTCGACCGCAGACTTTCAGAACTCTCCATTCAAAAATTAAAAATCGAAGTTATCAAAGAAGCCACGAAACGGTATTGGAAATGGGTCGCCAGTGGCCAAGAATATTTAGTCAACAAAGACTTATTAGCATTAGCAAAAAACAGACAAAATCAAATTACCGAAAGAATCAAGTTAGGTGACATTCCAAAAATGGAAGGAACCGAAAACGATCGCGCCATTTTACAAAGAGAATCACAATTTGTTTCTGCAGAACGAGAGATGCAAAAAGCGGCCATCGATTTGTCTTTATTCCTGCGTGCACCTGATGGAAATTTAATCCTTCCGACAACAAACAGATTGCCTATCGGATTTCCCAAACCCATCGATTATAAAAAAGTTGAATTAGAAAAAAGTATCAAACTAGCTTGGAAGTATCGACCTGAATTACAAGACTTTGAATTCAAACGAGACAAAGTCCGCGTAGACCAAGATATGGGTTATAACTCGTTAAAACCACAAGTGGATTTGGTGGTTGCTGGATCACAAGACTTTGGACCAGGTTCTGTAACAAGAGCCAAACCAGAGCTTGAAGCCTCTCTCATCCTCAACCTTCCCATCCAAACCAAAAGACCAAGAGGAATGATTGGAGCCGCCGAAGCAAAGATTGCCCAACTTGACCAAGAACTACAGTTCTCAAAAGATAAAATCAAAACCGAAGTACAAGACTCAATTTCAGAGGTGATTGCCTCGGCAAAACGTGTAATCGTTACTCAAAATGAAGTGGAATTAGCAAGAAAGTTAGAAGAGATGGAACGTGAACGGTTTGCCCTCGGTGACTCTACTCTTCTATTCGTGAATATTAGAGAACAGACAAGTGCCGAAGCAGCCGTCCGAGAAATTAAGGCATTGTACGATCATCATGTAGCCATTGCCCATTTCCAAGCATCTACAGCTTCCATTTTGCAAATTTCTCCTTTTCCATAGTTTGTTTTATTGTTCAGAAAAAAAAACGACTTTCACTACTCTGTGAATCTCTAAACTTTTCCCTAAAGAAGGTATCTATGCACGGGGAAGAGTCACTATTACAAGACATTGGTCTCAGTATTATTTTCGCAACAGTCTTAAGTCACATCGCAAGAGTACTCAAACAACCGTTAATTTTAGGTTATATTATCGGTGGGGCCATGCTCGGTAAAGAGATGGGGTTTGAACTTGTCACGAACGAAGCTAGTATCGAACTCATATCAGAAATCGGACTCATCTTATTACTTTTTATCATCGGATTAGAAATCAATTTGGCTGAACTCGCAAAAATGGGTAAGGCCATGTTCACCTTGGGAATCCTTCAATTCACTCTTTCCGTCGCTTTTGTGTATTCTGTGTTTCCTTTTTTTGGTCTTCCCATTGGTTCAGAAAAGTTTGACCTTCTTTATATTGCCGTCGCACTCTCACTTAGTTCTACGTTGATCGTAGTTAAGTTATTACAAGATAAGGTAGAGATCAATACTCTCTCAGGAAAATTGACCGTAGGGGTTTTGGTTTTCCAAGACATTTGGGCCATTTTGTTTATGGGGGTCCAACCCAACTTAAACAATCCCGAAATATTAAAAATTCTATCTTCTGTTGGAATCATCGTTTTACTCATTGCTTTTAGTTTTAGTGTCAGCCGATATGTATTAGCCAAGTTATACAAAGCTTGTGCGAGTAGCCCAGAACTAATCCTTCTAACATCAATTATGTGGTGTTTTCTCGTTTGTGGGATCGCAGGAGAAGCTGGACTTTCCAAAGAAATGGGTGCTCTCGTTGCCGGCATGAGTATCGCCGCTTTCCCTTATGGTGCAGATGTCATTTCCAAACTGATTGGAATTCGCGACTTCTTTGTTACCCTCTTCTTTGTGGCTCTTGGTCTTAAAGTTCCGCTTCCAAGTTTAGAAGTTATCGGATTATCTGCGGCTATCATTGCTCTTATGTTATTTGTGAGGATGATAACCATCGCCCCTGTCATTATCAAACTCAACAAAGGAGTTCGAAACGGATTTCTAACTGCACTCAACCTCGCTCAAATTTCAGAATTCTCACTCGTAATTTTAGCATTAGGTGCTGGATTCGAACACATCACTCCGAAACTGCAAGCTGTGATTTTAACTTCAACCATCATTGCATCAGTTCTCTCCACATATATCATTATGTTCAACCATAACATAGCGGCGACCTTCGAAAGATTACTCGCTCGTGTTGGTATCTCTGACCAAGCAGAAGAATCCGGAAAAGAAGATAAAGCAAGTCATGGGGGGCATGGAGGACACGGCGACGGGATGGTGCGAGACATCATCGTCCTTGGATATTTTCGAATCGCTCGTGCCTTTGTGGAATACTTAGAAGACCTTTCTCCTTCTCTTATCAAACGAATCATCATTGCTGATTACAATCCTGCTTTTAAAGATGAACTCACAAACAAAGGATTCCAGTGGGCTTATGCCGACCTTGCCCATCCCGATTCTTTATCCCATATTGGCCTTCACGATGCTTCCATGGTCATTTGTACCATTTCTGATTCTTTTTTAAAAGGAACCAATAACAACCGTTTGCTTTCTACTCTTAGCAAACTCGCACCGAACGCAAAAATCATTCTCACGAGTGACGAACCTGGGGAAGCTAAAAAGTTAGTTGCTGATGGAGCTCAAAAAGTCATCATCCCAGGTGTCATTACCGGAGAATTTTTGTATGACTATATTTCTCGAGGGATGAGAAATAATGAAAGAGAAGTTTCATAAATACAAATAACTTCAAAAGAGACTTGGATAGAATCAAACTGGCTTAAGTGATTTCGTAATCCTGATTGATACGAAAAAGAACCTAAATTCTAAAAGCCGGTAACAAATTACCGGCAATGAAACAAATGAATCTCTAAATCAAACCCTTCTCTTTAAAATCTCGAATCACCACTTCTAAATCAGCTGGTGAATCCACTCCCAAGTTTGCTTTATCAGAAAGATAAACTCCAATTGTCGATCCATTCTGCAGAGCGCGAAGTTGTTCTAACGATTCAACCGTTTCCCAATCGGAAGCAGGTAAATGGTTGTACTTCATTAAAAATTCTCTTTCGTAAGCATAAATACCTAAATGCCTGTGGTATGTTGCTTCTCCTTTAAAGGAAGCGGGAATCGGAGAACGAGAAAAGTAATTGGCACGTGCGTTTCTGTCAAAGACCACCTTTACTTTGTTAGGGTCTTTTGGATCTTCAGAGGCGGTAAAGGGAACAGCGGCCGTAGTCATTTCCCAATTTCTATGTTTGGTTTTTAAAGCCAATACACCTTCAATGAGGTTTGGTTCCATTCCAGGTTCATCCCCTTGGATATTCACAATAATTCCGTAGTTGGGAAATTTTTCGGCAACTTCAATGATTCGATCCGTGCCGGTTGGATGGTCGGGACTTGTGAATACAGATTCACCACCAAAAGATATCACTGTATCATGAATTCTTCTGTCATCTGTGGCGACCACCAAACGGTGGATTGATTTAGAAAGGGAAGCGTGGTGGTAAGTCCACTGGATCATTGGTTTTGTGCCAATGAGGGCCAGTGGTTTTCCAGGGAATCTTGTGCTCGCGAACCTCGCAGGGATCACACCGAGGATTTGGTCGGACATAGTCCTAGTTTACCAAGAACTCGGTAAAGTAAACTTCTTTGATTTTTCCATTGGTCAAAATATGATTTAAGTGGGCTTTGATTTCCTCACGTAAATCCAATTGGTTAGTAATGGATTTTAAATCGTCTTTTGTTTTACGTGCAATGACAAGGTTAATGATGTTTTGCATTTGAGCCACACGTGCTGCTAGTTCCGCAGAAAGAGCAGGTTGTCCCGATTCAAACCCAAGAGACATCTTTAACTTAACAAAGTGTGATTCACCAACGTCAGAAGTATTCACTCTAAATTCTTCCTGAAATGTGTAAACTTCCAAAGGAGGGGGAGCTTTCACAAGAGAAATATTCTTTTGTTGTTTGAACACACTTGTTGCCGTTTTTTGCGCAACAAACATTGATATAACGGTTACAATGATAATCCCGAAAATGGCAGCAGCAATGTACAATAACCATTTTACAATGGGGGACATCCCTGTGGAGGCGGTACTACCTTCGGCTAACCCACCTTCTTCTTCATCTACTTCACGGTCACCCATGTTAAAATTCTCCTTCTACATTTGTTTCAGTGTTCGGTAAACGAGTGTCAGGGAGTCCGTATTTACTTTCCCCTGGTGCTCGTTTGGTAGACTTCTCGGTTAGGATGATGATATCCACTCTTCGGTTGAAAGCTTTAGCTTCCGGAGTACCTTCATTTTCCAATACAAGAGGTCTGTAGGATCCAAAACTTACTGCCTGGAACCAACTAGGTTCAATTTCTTCTGAATTGATCATAAAGACGGTAGCATTCACTGCCCTTGCTCCCGCCAAATCCCAGTTATTAATATATTCACGTTCTTCACGACCAGGACGGTTTACAGGATTGACAGCATCATCATCACTATGTCCTTCCACTCGGACAAATCGTTCGAGTCCTTTGATAAGGCCTGCTGCTTTTCGCAAAGTCTCTCGAATGGCAGGTGTAAGGATGGCAGATCCTGGATAAAAATAATCAGCACCCACAAGAGAAATCACAAGCCCTCTTTCGTTTTCCGAAATTCGAACTTTTCCTGCTTCTACTTCTGGTTTAAACACTTCTTGAGCATCTTTTTTTGATTTGGAAAGGTTACGTCCTACCACTTGGGAAGGAAGGGACTCAATTTGCATTCCCATCTCTTCCAAAGATCCTTTGGATAGTGTTTGTCCCCCAGTGAAAAATCCTGTAGTGGATTTGAACGCAGATAAAATGATCTGCATTTCCTTTGCATCTGTTTTCCCTGTTGTATACAAAAGGATAAAGAAACAAAGGAGAAGTGTCACCATGTCCCCGTAAGTCGCCATGAACTCGGGAACTTTCTGGATGCACTCAGGACATTTTTCTTTTTTAGACGCCATGATTTAAATATTAATCTCCGTCGTCTTTCAGTGCAGTTCGTTCTGCAGGAGTTAAGAAACTCGCCAATTTTTCTTTTACAATCCTTGGGTTGTCCCCAGATTGAATCGATAAAGTTCCTTCCACCATCACTTGTTTGATCACAAGTTCATCTTCAGATCGTCTGGTGAGTTTTCTCACAATCGGTGCAGCAAATAAGTTCTGTGCAAGTGATCCGTATAATGTCGTAATAAGGGCTGTCGCCATACCTTGTCCGATGGCACTCGCATCACCACCACCTAAGTTCTTTAACATCCCCACAAGACCCACAAGGGTCCCAAGCATTCCGAACCCTGGCGCAAAACCAGCGTAAGCATCCCACCAAGAACGTCCATAAGCATGTCTTGTGGCTGTGTTCCCAATTTCGGTTTCCATAATATTTCGAACCAGTTCAGGGTCAGTTCCATCCACTACGAGTTGGATTCCCTTCTTTAAAAATTCTTCTGGTAGTTCGTTGATATCATCTTCTAAGGCAAGTAAACCTTCACGACGAGCTTTTTCAGAAAAACTAACTAGTGTCGTGATGAGTCCAGGTAAATCTGAGGGAGGGTTTTGGAAGGCTTTTTTGGTAACAGCTCCCACTCCAATGGTAGATGTCCAAGGAAAGGAAATGATCGTGGCGGCAGCTGCCCCACCAAATGTAATCATCACCGAGGGAATGTCGATAAGGTCGGTGAGCGCAAGACCCCCCGAGACAACCCCTAGTAACATCAAGGCCGCACCTAGGGCCAAACCAATGACTGTAGCTATATCCATTTCTTATGTTTCCTCAGGCCTTCTTTCACTCACTCGAGGGAGATTATGGATTCTTGTTTGGTAAGCGATTACCTTTTCCACAACTTCCGCAACAGGCTCTTGTACAATGAATTTTTTCTCATTCACAAGAGTGATGATCGTATCCGGATTTGCTTCGATGGTCTCAATCAAATCTGCATTGAGAACAAATTCCGCACCTTTGAGTCGATGTAAAATGACCAAGAGATCCCCCTTCAGAGATTTCTATTTATGTCTATCGACTACCTTTCGAATTTCGCTTACGAATTTTTCTTCCGTAAATCGATTGATGGAATTTTGGAAATCCCCACGTTTGAAATGGATCTTTTCGGCCCTTTGGATGGCCTCGTTTAAGGATTTTACCGTCTGTTCTTTGAAAAATACCCCAGTTCTGTCTTCCTTGACTGACTCCAAAGCACCTCCCTTCCCGTAGGCAATGACGGGAGTGGCATAGGCCTGCGATTCGACAGGAGTGATCCCAAAGTCTTCCATCCCCGGAAAGATAAACCCACGAGCTTTTTTGTAAAGTTCGATCACTTCCGTTCGAGGGAGTCCCTTTTTCCAAAGGATATTTTTGGGAAGGTTTTTGACGAGTTTCCCCTCTTCTTGGCCCCCACCTACAAGGATCAGAGGTTTTCCATTTTCTCGGAAGGCTTCAATAGCAAGATCAATTTTTTTATAAGGAGCAAAGGCGGAAACCATCAGATAATAATCATCTTTGGAAACATCGTGAACTCGGAAGTCTTGGGGTAAACAGGGCGGATACACAATTTTATAATCACGACGGTAATACTTTTGGATACGCCTTCCCACAAAATGCGAGTTACATGTAAAATAATCCACGCGGTTGGAAGAAGCCGCATCCCAAGTACGAAGATAGTTGGCAATGGATTGTAAAAGAAAAAACTTAAATCCCTTTCTGCCGGGAAAATAATCATAATACATATCCCAAACATACCGCATAGGGCTATGGATATAACTTAAATGGAAGGTATCGGGATGAGGGATGACTCCTTTGGCCACACAGTGGGAAGAGCTAATCACCACATCATACCCTTTTAAATCCAATGATTCAATCGCAGTGGGGAAAACTGGTAAATAATAACGATAATACTTTTCTTTGAAAGGAAGATTGTTTGTAAAAGCTGTTGTGATCTTTCGATTTTCAATCCTTTCGTTTAGTTTCCCTTTGGAATAAAAAAGAGTAAATAAATCCGCTTCTGGAAATGCTTTTAATAAACTATCGAGTACGATTTCACCACCGCGCATACCGGTGAGCCAATCATGTATAATTGCAACTTTCATTATTCTTGTGGTCCAATCCTTCTTCCCGTAATTGGCGTTGTACGTCCGTAATACGATGCTGTGATTAAAAATGGAATCGGCATGGTGTTCTCTAAATTCCGTGAACTTTCCATATAACGTCTTCCTTCTTTTCCAATGGTTTCTGCGTCTTTCACAGTCGCAAGAAGTTCATCATACATTTCTGTACTCCCAATTAATTTGGGAATTGTTCCTTCTGTATGATTTAATTTATCGGAGATGGAACGAAAATCCAATGTGATTTGTCTGAGGTCTGTCCGATTTTCTTCCATCGTGGCGGAAGTGGCTTTGAAAAAATCATCAAAATAGCGAGCAGAAGGCAAATAGTCGGGTGATTTTTCTCCTTCACGGAACGTAGGTTTAAAAAATGGACGTTTCCCATCTGAACTACCAGGGTTGATATTAATGATCCTTCCTGAAAACAAAGTAATGGTTTGAAAATCCACTTCATAGTTATCCCAAAGGGTTAACGGGTCTTCTAAAGCAATGTGAAGTTCTATCGCATGATCTATGTTATGGTCGAGGAACCGACGATCGGGAACATCCATCAGTGGCCTAGAATCGATATGTGCAACATAACCTTTTTGGATTCCTAAAATTCGAACCTCGGTTCCTTCTTTGATTCCATCAATGCGAGAATAAAATAAAGATAACCGATAAGGGTATTTTTTTGCGGGTCGATCTGGCTCAATGACTGTAGTGAAAAAAGCAAAGACCAAAATAGAAAAAAAAACGATCCCAGTGAGGGATTCCTTTGATAACTTTTTTGATTTCACGGCAGACTTAAAATTCTTCCTTTCAAAGAAAGAGTTGGCAAGCAGATTTTAAATGACTGAATGGGAGAAGATGAAAGCAGTCACCATCCTCAAATACGACGAATCCGAACCTCAATTGGAACTCCGTGAAAAAGAAGTTCCCACACCGAAAGAGAACGAAGTCAGGATCAAAATCCACCTTTCGCCGATCAATCCTTCTGATCTGATGTTCATCCGTGGACTGTATGGATTCAAAAAAAAAGCACCAGTCTCTGCAGGATTTGAAGCCAGCGGAATTGTTGATGCTGTGGGAAGTGCCATCAAAACTTTAACAGTAGGAATGAACGTATCTTGCGTGGCACCGCAAAATGACGGATCTTGGGCCGAGTACATGATCACTACGGAAGACAACTGTTTGCCGTTAGTTGATGGAGTGAGCCTCGATGAAGGATCTAGCTTTTTTGTAAATCCA
Organism: Leptospira meyeri; assembly: GCF_004368965.1. Lineage (NCBI taxonomy): Bacteria > Pseudomonadati > Spirochaetota > Leptospiria > Leptospirales > Leptospiraceae > Leptospira > Leptospira meyeri. The sequence goes on from NZ_SORO01000001.1 coordinate 2,147,834, forward strand.
ATGACTGCTTGGGCCATGGTTTCCAAATGTTCGAAAGAAGGTCATCCCGCCATGATCCAAACGGCTGCTGCCAGTGCTTTGGGTAAAATGGTAGTCCGACTTTGTAAAGAACGTGGAATCCCACTCATTAATATTGTGCGAAAAAAAGAACAAGAAGATAACCTTTTAGAAATTGGTGCAGAAAACATTCTAAACTCCACCTCTCCTAACTACCAAAAAGATTTATTCAAAATCTCAAAAAAACTAAATGCCACTTACGCCATCGATGCAGTGGCAGGGGAAACAGCACAGTCACTTGTGGAATGTATGCCTTATGGATCTAAGGTAGTTTGTTATGGAGCCTTATCCGAAAAACCATTTGCAGTGAATTCTGGGATCATACTTTTCCAAAACAAAAAGATCGAAGGGTTTTGGTTGTCTTCCTGGATTTATGAAATTGGTTTAGAAGAATTTCAGAAACAAGCCAAAGAAGCCCAAAAATTTTTAAAAACCGTTTTCCAAACTAAAATCAACAAACGCTTCAAGTTTGAAGAATATAAAGAAGGTTTGGAATTTTACAAACAACATATGACCGAAGGGAAGGTAGTATTTGGTCCGTAGATATTTATTTTTATCTTTAGTTCTTTTTTCATTCACTTTTGTCTATTGTCTAAGTGATACAAAAAAGAACTTAGAAAGCTTAAAGGCATGTCAGTTTGATTTGGTGGATGTTCGTGTTGACCTCAAACCAAATCCTAGTTTTCCATTAATTCCTTTGGTGGATTTGTATCCGCAAATTTCTGTAGTCAATCCTAACAACACCAAAGTTTCTATCTACCAATTTGATTTGGAAATTGAACTTGTGACTCCGAAAGGAAAAGAATACATTGGAAAACTCCAAAATGAAACATCACTCGAAGTAGAACCAAACTCTGAAGCCTTGGTTGTTTTGAAACTTGTCCCCGAACAAAAAGGCTCCATTCTTCCAAAACTTCTTTCATTAGCAAAACAACTGTCAGATGCAGCAAGGCGCGGGGAAGATGCAGAGTTTGAAATTTATGGAACCGTACAAGTAGATAGTGCTTTTGGGAAACTTCCTATTCCCGTGAGAGAAGTTTCTCGGATCAAACTTAAAAAATGAAATTTTTCGACCTTGGGATTTTTGCCCTTCTATTTAGCATTGGAACCAACTTTCAATGCATTCAAAATCGAGATGATTTGTTTTATTCCCCACAAGAAGGAAACCAAAAGATTTTTGAATCCTATGCTTTAAAAAATTCATCCTGCGGGGCAAACAAACTTCCTGGTGCATTGGTGCTTGGCAGAGTTAAAATTGACGAATTAAAACTTTGTTTTAAGGCAATCGAACTGACAGACTGTAACACATGGAATACGGAAGGTTATCTTCCTGACTCCTGCAAAGCAATTAGTACGAGTTTTCGATAGTTATGTGGCGGTATTTATTTGATTTATCAACTGCGGAAGTTTTTTTATTCGCATCACTAGCGTTAGCTGGCATTTTCTTACTTGTATTCGGAAAACTGAGAAAAAAAGAAACTTCCACAAGTTCAAAAACAAAACAAAACAATGGCTTGGAGGATCCTTCCAGCCAAACTTCAAACAAATCAAAAAAAGATTCCAAACAATCCAAAGATACCAATTTAAAAGTGATGGAAGTTTTCGATTACAATGGAACAAAAATCCTCCACCAAGATGGTGCATATACAGTAAATGACCAAGGTGTAGTTACCAATTATATGAATTGGAATCTCCTACCTACTAAATACCAAAAAATGGTAAAGGAACTAGATAATCGTTCCCTCGGAGAAAAAGGAGAGGACTATTTTCTAGAAATGATCAATGGGTTCTATTATGTTTCTCTGCCGGGTGGAAAGAAAAAAAAATACGATTCCATCCAAAGTATCCCGGCAGATATAAGAAAACGATTAGGGGTATAACAACTATACTTTAAATAGACAATACTTCTGCTTTATTTTTGATCTTAGAAGATTGTTTCGATTCTTTTAATAGTTGTTTTGTTGCTTTTTGTTCGCGATCACGGATGATACCCTCATCCAAAACTTTTTTTGGTGGTTTTTTTAAATCCCAAACAACTCCAAACCAACTGAGTATTTTTAAAATATAATAAGAGACATCCACTTCATACCAGTAGAAACCTTGGTTTACCGATGAACAGTAATAGTGGTGGTTGTTATGCCAACCTTCTCCCATCGTGATAAGAGCTAACCAAAAATTATTTTTACTAGTGTCGCGTGAGTCATACCGCACCGAACCATACACATGGGAAAGAGAATTGATCGTCCAAGTAGCATGGCCTAAAAAGAAAGTAGAAACTGCATATCCATAAACGAGCCAAGCCCATCCACCCACTAAATAGAGTAAGACGGCATAAGACAATGGCGCTATCCAATGGTGACGATCTATAAAACGTAACTCAGGATATTTATAAAAATCAGGAATGAGTTTGGCTTCATAATCGTTGTAATCGTTCCGCAAAAACCAAAACATGTGCGAATACCAAAATCCCTTTCGGCTGGGAGAATGGATGTCTTTTTCCGTATCCGAATACTTATGGTGGTTTCTATGGTGAGCCGCCCACCAGAGGGGACCTTTTTGCATGGACATAGCCCCAATCCAAGCCAAAACAAATTGAAACACTCGGGATGTTTTAAAGGAAGCATGAGAAAAATAACGATGGTAAGCGGCAGTGATTCCAAACATTCGAAGGAAATAGGATCCAAGGGCAACCCCCACCAGAGACCAAGAAAAGGGAACAGTGAAAACGGTAAGAACCGTAGCCTGGACCAAAAAGAACAAAATTAGAAAAAGCAAAGGAGCCTGTTCTTTGACAACTGGCTCAACGGTAGACGAAGAATTCATGCAAATAAACCTATACCTATTGGAGTCTCCTAATGGCGTTTGGTTGCAAAAAAATTCATTCTACTTGATTCCCGATTTGCCTGTAGCACCCTGTCCATATACCCATGTCATCGAAAATCGTTGTCCAAAAATACGGTGGAACCTCCGTTGGTGACACCACTAAAATCCAAAATGTGGCCAAACGTATCAAACGTTACCACGATGAAGGCCAAAAAGTTGCCGTTGTAGTTTCTGCAATGGGACATACTACCGACGAACTTGTCGACCTTGCTGACCAAATTTCTAAAAATCCTCCCAAACGAGAAATGGATATGTTGCTCTCGACAGGTGAACAAGTCTCGATTGCTCTTCTTGCCATTGCTCTGAATGAAATCGGAGTACCAGCACAATCTTTTACTGGCTCTCAATTAAAAATCCTAACCGATGGAAACTTCTCCAATGGAAAGATCGAAATGATCGATCGTTCTCGAATTGATGAGGCATTTAACAAAGGAAAGGTGGTAATTGTTGCTGGTTTCCAAGGAATCGATAAAGACGAAAACATTGTTACCCTTGGCCGCGGGGGAAGTGATACTTCTGCTGTTGCTCTTGCTGCTGCCCTTGGAGCCGATGAATGTGAAATTTATACAGACGTTGATGGTGTTTACACTGCTGACCCAAGAAAAATTCCAACAGCAAAGATGCACAAACAAATCACTTATGAAGAAATGTTAGAACTCGCAAGCCTTGGGGCTGGAGTCCTTCATTCTCGAAGTGTTGAATTAGGTATGAACTATAACGTGGTCATCCACGTACGATCCAGTTTCCACGACAAACCGGGAACTTTAGTGATGAGTGAGGACAAAATTATGGAAAAAATGAAAGTGAGTGGAGTCACTGCAAAAGGTGACCAAGCTCGAGTTACCATTGCCGATGTAAAAGACAAACCAGGAATTGCTGCAGAGTTATTCACTCAATTAGCAAACAAAGATGTGATTGTGGATGTGATTGTTCAATCATCTCCAAGAGACGGAATCAATACCATTTCCTTCACCATTGCCAAAAAAGACATTTCCGCCGCAAAACCAATCATTGATGCCTATGCGAAAGACCATGGAAATGGTAAAGCTGAGATTGATGAAAACATATCTATTGTTTCCGCTGTTGGTGTAGGCATGAAATCCCATGTAGGGGTGGCAGCTAAGATGTTCCAATCACTTGCTGAAAAAAACATCAATATTGAAATGATCTCCACATCGGAGATTAAAATTTCCTGCGTCATCAAACAAAACCAAGCGGAAGATGCAGTAAAGGCTTTACATACCACGTTCATCGGGTAAATTTACGACCGTATGCAAAAAAGACTTCGAATGCCTCGACTTTTGATTTTATTTTTTGCATCGGTTTTCGTTTTTAGCCTCTTTTTTGCTCCGATCATCAGTTTAAGTTCTTACGAATCTTTAAATTCCGTTCTAGTCATCGTTGGACCCAAATCTATTTCTAGTTTGGATTATGAGGAAGGTGTAGAACGTTACAAAAACTTATCTCGTTTTTTTCCCAATTATCGCAAAAAAGGATCTCTCCATTCCCAAGTAGTCGATTTTCTAATCGATCGAGCTGTGGTGGACAATGCAGCAGATGAAGAATCCATCCAAGTAAATGAAAAACGAATCGAAGCGGAAATCCAAAAAAGGATGGAAGCACAAGGAATTAGCGACCTCGAACAATTCAAAAAGTCCGTCCAAACTCAGTTTAATTTACCTTATGATGTTTGGTTGGAAGATCTACCATACCAAATTAAAAAAGGCCAACTTCTACAAATTAAAGTAAGCCCTCCCTTACCTTCTGAACAAGAAGTACAATCATGGTATAACAAGAATAAGGCGAAAGTAGGATCTGAGTTTAAATTTAGGGAAATTGTTTTTTCACCGTCAAATTCATCCATTGATGAAGAAACAAGAGTGTTTAACGAACTCACTGAAATTCGAAACAAATCTTTAAAAGATCCTTCTTTCTTTAAACTTGTTGCTTCAGGTCCAAGAAATGAATCTCGGTATCGTTTGAACGGAGGACTCGTCAACTGGGTTCCAACCTTTGAACTTTACAAATCTCAACCCACTACAGCTTCTGTATTGACTCAAGTAGGCGGAGCTGGAAAAATTTCTGAAGTGTTTCGAGATGATCGCAAACGTTATTGTTTAGTTTTCATTGAAGGAATGCGACCCACTCCTTTAGATGCTGTTAGAAAAGGAATCCAAGGTTTTTTATTTCGAGAGAAAGAACAAACTTCTTTTGAAGAATGGGTTTCCAACACACGAAAAAATTCATCTATCTCCATCTTTGATCCTATTTATATGAAAGAATATAACATTAGCAATCCGGAAGAAAAATACAATATAGACTAATGATGAACCGTAAGGACTATAATCCAAGTTTTGCGGTTGTCTATTTGGATAACCAATCCATTCAATTTCTAAATCAAAATTTTAAACCAGAGTTGTTAGAAGAATTTGTACATCGCCTTTCTAAAATATTTCCCAAAATTCAAATTCATATCAATACAAACAATTTACTTTCTGAAAAAATAAATTCGACTACGGTAAAAAACCAATTTATAGTCCACGAAGATGTTTCCAAAGAGTATGAATTTCTCCTTAAATTAGGCAAACTTTTACCAGAATCAAAGTATAAAGACCCAGATTGGGATGAAGTTTGTTTTCTGTATTTTACTGGGATCTCTCCACTTTTAGATTCCAGACTAACAGAGACAGCATGGGATCGACATCGGAACTTTTTTAGCCAGTATTCTTATTCAGAAAACTTACCACCTGGACTTACACCCACGATCATCACTCGTGAATTTTTAACTTCTTTACCCGATACTTTGGCAACCGATATACATTCGTATTTCCTGAAAAATATTAACCAATATGATGTGGATATTTTTTACAAAGCACCTGATCTTCGCCAACTTCGTTTGGACTTTCGACTCTCCTCTTTTCGTTCCTTAACTCTCATCCAAGGACTATTGCCTTTGGGAGAAGATTTAACTTATGAAAATCTTCTTTCCAAATTAAAAGAAAATCCACAACTGTTTCGTAGTGCCCCTTCTTATTTAGAATGGGAAATTTATAAAGGTTGTGAGCTTAAGTGTACATTTTGTCCGCGCGAGTTCTCCGATTTAACAAATGATGGAAGTTTTGTTTCTTTGACGGAAGTAAAATCAACCATTTCCAAACTCAATGAAGAACTGACTTCACCCATCACCATTAGTCTTACAGGAAATGGGGAACCTCTCCTCCACCCCGATTTTAAAAACGTTGTTTTAGAAATTTTAAAATTAGAAACGCTTTCCGAACTGATCATCGAAACAGCTCTCTACAAAAACACAGAATCGTTGTTGTCCCTGATAGAAAGTTTAAATCCATCGGAAAAAGAGAAAATTTGTGTCATCGTAAATGTAACGACGTTAAAACCAGATGTTTACAAATCTTTATACGGAAAATCTGAACTGGAAAATGTCCTCGTCACAATCGATAAACTCTCGTTAATACTTTCAAACAAATCATTGCACGTTCAGATGATCAAAATGAAGGAAGTGGAAGAAGAGATTGATCCTTATTTTACTTTTTTTGAAAAAAAAGGAATTAATATCATCTTACAAAAATACAATACTTTTGCGAATAAACTCCCTGAACGTCGAGTGAGTGACCTCACACCGATTCACAGAGATTTTTGTTGGCATTTGGTTCGTGATTTGTCCGTTTTTGTTGATGGTTCTGTTTCCATTTGCAAACAAAACCAAACAGAAATCATAGGAAATTTATATAAAGAATCTCTCGGTGCTATTTGGCAAAAAGGATTAGATTTTTTTAAAAATAGCTTTCTTGGTGAGCACGATAAAATTCCTGCGCCTTGTTTGAATTGTGATGAGTGGTATACTTTCAACGCGTGATTGTTTTGCCTTCATTCAGGCAAGACTAGGCTCCACCAGATTTCCTAAAAAAATTTTAAAGTCCATTCCGGAAGATACAAACACATCTGTTCTTGATCATATCCACAATCGCCTTACCACTATCTTTCCTAGAGAACAGATTGTTTTTTTAGTTCCTGAAGGAGACAGAGAACTAATTGAATTTTTGCAAAACAAAAACTACCAATATTTTGTTGGATCGGAATCTGACGTTCGAGATAGATTTCGAAAGGCTTGCCATCATTTCAAAGCGAAACATATTTTTCGCCTAACGGGAGATAATCCATTTATTGATTTAGAATCCATCCGATATTTGTATGAAGCAATCACTTATATTTCGGATCCATATTATAGTTTATCTATGGTTGGATTGCCTTTGGGAATGGGGGTAGAATGTTTTTCAGCAGATTCTCTTTTGTTTGATGTAGAAGGTCCATTACCCGAACGACATACAGAACATGTCTCTCTTCATATCAAAGAACATCCAGAAATCCATAAACAATTCCGATTGTCGGCGCCACATCTCAATCATTTCACTGATTTAAATCCAAGTACCCTTCGAATCACAGTCGATGAATCCAAAGATTACGAACTCGTTTGTTTGTTGTGGGAAAAATTAGGAACCAAAGATCCATTGTTTGGGGCCAAAGAAGTGATTCAGTTGGCAAAAGACCAACCAGAATTTTTTTTAGTCAATGCCTCTGTGGAACAAGTGACCTTTCCCTTACCTAAAGCAGATCGAAAATCCAAACCGGTACGCATTGTCTATGGCGAACCTTCCCTCTTTGGAAGTGGACACTATGAACGATGCAAATCTTTGTCTCTATTTTTGGAGATGAATGGATTTGATATATTACTATCTGACAAACCAGACCTCCAATCCAAAGATTTACCGCAGGTTCTAGATATTAGAGAAAATGAATTTCCCTTAAATAATTTGTTTTATATCGATAATCTCCACCATTTACCAAACAAATCCAATTCTAGTTTTTTTCTACCAAATCCAGTGTCACCTCTTACACCAGGAGATCCTGTTTCGTATTTTAGTTCTCCACTTTCTGAATTGGATTGGAACCAAATAACCATTCCTGGACAAGTTCTTGTATATGCTGGTAGTTTAGGAAAAGAAGAATCAGAATTAATCGATCGTTATCTATTGCAATTTCTGAATTCCAATGTTTCTACTAAAAAAACTAACATAAGTTCATTGGTTCGAATTGGAGGAACCCCGCCAATAGAAAAAATAGTCCAGTACATCCCTCGAGTTTCTTATATTGAATTTTTAAAGCAAATTCAAATTTCTGACGTTATTCTTACATACTTTGGCCAAACGATGATGGAATCTCTATCCAATGGTAAAAAAGTTTGTTTGTTTGGAATCACAGCTATACACGAATCTTTGGGTAAATTTGCCGAAAAAGAATTAGGAATTTCCTATTTAGGATCTTTATCTGAATTAGAGGGAAACAATCAATTTCCAGATGTTTTTCCTAATATAAAAATAAAATTAGTTCGCGATGCTCACTTAAAAATTTTGAAATGGTTAGAATCAATTTATGAAAGCTAAAATACAAATTTTATTCTTCGCTTTTTTACTTTTACTCTTCACAAATCCTATATTGACTCAAACAGAAGATAAAGAAACCATCGAAATCAATGCAAAGATTGAATTGGAAAAAGTCAGTCGCAATATCATCAATGCACTTCGTTATGGAAAATTTCTTTTAGCTGACACAGAATGGAAAAAAATCCAATCAGAAGTTTATAAATCCTATTCTGAATATGACTATTTAAACGGAAGTTTATTGTATTCTAGAATGGAATGGCAAGAAGCAAAAGAAAGTTTAAACAAAGCTCTCAAAAAAGAACCAAACCATGAAGCTGCAAGTTTTTTACTCGGTATGATTTATGCCCAGGAAGATAGTTGGTCCGAAGCAAAAGATACTTGGATGGAAACCAATCAAATTTCCCCATACAACCCTTTTTATCATTATAACTTAGGTCTTGCTTACTATATACTAAAAGATTACAACAATGCCATTGTATCTTTGAACAAATCTTTAGAATACAAAGCAAACTACAATGAAGCAAAACTCATTTTGGCAAAAACTTATTTAGAACTAAATGAAACGGAAAAAGCCAAAGTTGAACTCGCCACCATTTTGGAACAAGATCCAAGACACATCCAAGCATCCCATTTAATGGGCCGCGTAGTATATTTAACCGAAAAAGATCCAAAAAAATCTCTCACCTATTTAAAAAACCAAAGAGTCCTCGGATGGCGAGAAAAAAAAATATATGCACGATGTTACTTTGAAATTCGTAAGTGGAGAGATGCAGAAAATCTACTTCGTCCAATCGCCTATTCACCGTTTGCTGACGAATATGACCAAAGTTTTTATTTAAACTTACTTTTAAATTTAGGTTATGATGAAAGAGCCAACGACTTCTTTCATTTCATCCAAAAACAATCTCAAAACGAATCAAAAATTGCGGAAGCGTATAGAATGTTACTCTCTTCCCGAGAGGGAAAAGATTTACTCTATCACTATTTCAAACTTCGTTATTAATTTGTTTCTAAGAATTAGAATCTGAAACTTAAAGAGTAAATTCTAATTTTTAAGATACTGAGTTCAAAAATTACGAAACGACGATATCCGTTTTGGCTTGGGTGTATTTCCATTCCACAGCCACACGAATTAGTTTTTCGTTCTCAGTGATGCTGAGTTTGGATTTAATACGGGAACGCAAAGTTTCAATGGTGGAAGGAGCAAGACCCATATTGGCAGCAATTTCTTTGACCGGCATCCCTTCCCCAATCATGAGAAACACTTCCAATTCACGATTAGACAATCTGTCGATGGGATCTTTTTCGTCTTTTTGGGAAGCTCTGTATAAATGTCCGAGCAGTCGAGTTGCCTGGGACGAACTAACAAAATAATCTCCCTTAAGCACAGTGTGGATGGCTTCTACAATTTGTGTGGTTGTATCTTCTTTAAAAACATAACCCATCGCACCCAATTTAAAAGCACGATCCACAAAGGTATCGTCCGTCAACATACTGATGATGATGACGGCAATATTTGGAAAAGTTGTTCTAAGACGTTTGAGTAACTGCAAACCATTTTGGTTTTGTTTGAGTTGGATATCGATTAACACCAAACTTGGTTGCAGTTTTTCTATATCATTAAATGATTTTTCAATGTTATCCGCACTCCCGATGCACTCTAAATCTTCCGATTTAGCAATTAGGTTTTGTAGTGCATCTACTACAAGAGGGTGGTCATCAACGATATAGACTTGTTTCTTCATATTTTCCGGCTCTAAGATTCTTTTAAAGCTGTGATCATCTCTTGTGTTGCTTTTTTACCATCGCCAAACAACATCAAACAGTTGTCAGCAATGAAGAGTGGGTTGGGCACTCCTGCAAATCCTGGACTAAGGGATCGTTTGATCACAACAACTGTCTTAGCATTTCCAACATCCAAAATAGGCATACCAGCAATTGGTGACTTTGGATCTGTTTTTGCAAGAGGGTTTGTTACGTCATTCGCCCCATTGACTATCACAACATCAACATTTTCGAAAGTACTATTGATCTCGTCCATCTCTTTCAATCGATCATAAGGAATATCTGCTTCTGCAAGTAAAACGTTCATGTGACCAGGCATACGACCTGCCACTGGATGGATTGCAAATGTAACATCAATACCACGTGCGGTTAAAAGTTGGTATAAGTCACGTACTGTGTGTTGTGCTTGCGCTACAGCCATACCATAACCAGGGACAATCACTACACTTCGTGCGACATCTAACAACATTGCCACTTCTTCAGCACTTGTCGATTTGACTTTACCAGAGTAAAAATCGCCATCATCTTTCATTTCTGTAGCGACAGCCCCGAATCCTCCGAAGAGTACATTCGTCAAACTACGATTCATCGCTTTACACATGATTTGTGTTAGAATAATTCCAGAGGCACCTACAAGGGAACCCGAAATAATAAGAACATTATTATTAAGAACAAATCCTGTTGCAGATGCGGCAATCCCTGAATAAGAGTTAAGAAGAGAGATCACGACTGGCATGTCGGCTCCACCAATTGGAATCACAAGGAAGATACCAAGAAGTAAACTCACACCACTGAGAATCCAATAAATGGATTCATCGGTTGGAACCAAACATCCATAAACACCAAGTCCAACAGCAGTAAGACCAACTAAGATTTTAACAAGTTGGTCGCCAGGATAACGAACCGCTTTTTCTGTAATAAAACCTTGTAACTTACCGAAGGCGATAAAACTTCCAGAGAAGGTAATCCCACCAACAATGGCAGAGAATACAATGGAAACAATCTCTTGGTAGTTGACTGCAAATGCATATTTGGGAATGGAAAGTTGTAAGGCAGCACCAGCTACAAAAACAGATGCAATCCCACCAAATCCGTTGAGGACGGCCACAAGTTGTGGCATAGCAGTCATTTGGATTTTGATGGCCAAAATGATTCCGATGAGTGATCCGATCAGAACCCCAACAAGAATCCAATCATACGTTAAGATGGCTTGGTCAAAGAGAGTGGCAACAACTGCAATGAGCATACCCAAAGCACCGAGTAAATTTCCTCTGGTTGCTGTTTTAGGATGAGCCAACTGTTTGATTCCAACAATAAAAAGGATGGAAGCAACAAGGTAAGAAAGATTAAGAATACTGACTAGTTCCATTATTTAGGTGCGTCCTTCTTCTTAAACATTCCGAGCATTCTATGAGTTACTAGAAACCCACCCACTACGTTGATCGTAGCAAAAATAACAGAGAGGAGTCCCAAAATTTTGGTGATATTGCTCTCTTGGATCCCGGCAGCATAAAGCGCACCAATCAAGGTAATGCCGGAAATGGCGTTGGAACCCGACATAAGAGGGGTGTGGAGGATGGGAGGGATTTTTGTGATGATTTCAAATCCCACGAAGATCGCTAGGACGAAAATCGTGACGGCTGTAACAAATATTTCCATAAACTAGTAGTAGTTATGGAAAAAATGGCCATTTTGGAAACAAAATTTTCAGGAATTTTACCCAAACTGGGGCCTGATCCTAGCTTTCAAACCTGATTTCCAGGGAAATGATTGCGATTCTTAAATCGAAAGTAGAATCAAAACCGCAGGATCAGCTGTTGCAAAGCTAAGATTTCCACTCCCCACAGATGCAAAAAAGGATATTTTCCGAATACAATCGTTTTGAATCTTAAAGTTAGGTTGGAACTTATGTAAAAGATTTCAAAAAAAGAATATAACACCCGAGAAATAAAACCAAACAAATATTATACGAAATATATCACATTTAGTTTATCAAAAAATTGAAGTTAGATTGTCCAGTTGAAGGACATTTAAACACAATTTTCTCTCTTATAACATTAATTTGACGAATTTTTCATCAATCTGTAGGGACTTCGCTAAGATACAAAATCATTCAAGAACAAGAAACACCATTCGTATTTTTATAATTCGATTGTAGGGAGGAAAAATAACTAAGGATTTCCCTAAAATAAATTGACTTGTTCTCCCAAATAGTCGACTCTTGCCGAGCAACTCTGGGGATTACCCTTTTATTGGAGAATTTTTTTGCTAAAAATGAAAGACTTATCAAATTTCCGATCGGATATTAAACTTATCATTGTTAGTTTTATCTGCTTCACTTTTGTCTCTTGTGAACCAAATAACTCAGACAATACGGCCGTAGCCAGTGCACTTGCACTCGTTACTAATAACAGTTCTTCTTCTAGTAGTTCAGCAACATCTTCCTGTGCAACCACGGGGACTTGTAAAATATTCATCTCAAATCCAACTGCTCCTATGAATGCAGGTATTTCTGGCTTTGATAATCACTGTAACAATTCGGCAAATAAACCATCAGGTAGTCATACCTACAAAGCATTGATTTCAGATGGAGTAAAAAGAAGGGCCTGTTCTACAGCAAATTGCTCAGGTGGAACGTCTGAAAACATTGATTGGGTTCTCAAACCGAACCAACAATACAAACGAAAAGATGGAACCACAATCATCGCAACTACAAATGCCAATGGTATTTTTGTTTCTTCACTGACCAATGTAATTGATCCAGATATGTTTGATGGAGCTAGTGATCATGTTTTCACGGGTGTAAATGCAGACTGGACTCCTGGTGATGATTGTTCTGATTGGACAGGAATTGGAAATGCGATGACAGGAGCATATCTTTATGCTGATTTCCGAACTTTTGCAGAAAATTCAAGAAATTGTAATACTATGGTTGGAAATGTCTATAAAGGGAAAGCAATCTGTGTGGAACAATAAAAATCAGATAAAATAGTTTTTTAGTAAATGATAAACATAAACTATTCTATCAGACTAATGAATGCAATTGCCAAGAACACTAATCTTGGCAGAACCACTTTGGGTATTACCCAAAGTATGGAGTACTAGTTTGAAATATTTTAGAAATTTCTCAAATTCCTTACTAAATGTTACATGAATCCTAATTACCCTAGAGTGTTTGACACTCATGTCTTGTGAGGCAAAAAACTCAGACAATACGATAACAACCAGTGCACTTGCTCTTGTTACAAATAACAACTCTAACTCTAATTCCACAGTGACCTACACAAGCAGTGTATTTTGTAAAATCTTTGTTACCAACAGTATCATTCCCTACAACGCAGGTATTACTGGTTTTGCTTCACATTGTACAAGTGCGTCGTACAAAGCTATGGCTTCCGATGGTACCACGAGAAGAGCATGTTCAACTGCGAATTGTTCCAGTGGTACCTCAGAACAGATCAATTGGGTTTTAAAAACGAATACGATTGAACAAAATCAACTTTATGGAAGTTACACAGTGGTCACTGGACTTAGTACAGACTGGACGAGTGGGCATGCCTTTACAGATTGGTCTGGAACTGGGAATGGTTGGTATGGCGACTATTCAGAGTTAAATTCTAGTTTTTGTAGATAGTTGGGCCAATGCTGCCACCATGACAACTCTCTCAGGAAAACTCATCTGCGTAGAACAATGATGTTAAAACCAAAGATTCGATAGAAAAACACATTCCTAAATTGTTTTGACAGAATTATGGGAACCAGTACCCTCTTTGGTGGTTCCCAATATGAAATCCTTTTTGTTTTTCCCCATCTTCCTTCTCAATTGCCAGGTCAGTTGGTATCACACTCGTGTATCACCAAACCAATCGAGAGAAATCCCAATTGCGCAAGGGGGAAACCTCTTCGGAGAAACAGGAACATCCTGTTTTTTCTCAAATTTAAAATTCCAAGAATCTGATTCTTCCAATGAATTCACACAAACAAACCTTCCACTCATTGACACACAGTTCATAGAAAATATTCGAACCAATTTAAAACTTAAAAATTCAAATACAAGACATATCAAACAAATTCATGGAATTCCTAAGTCTTGGCCTTACACCAAAGAATTAGAATCGTTTCGTACAGATAAGTCCTTCGAAAGATTCAAAACAATTCAAAATATGACGGCAGATCCCCAAGATAAAAAAACACTACTCAAATATGCTGAAATCATCGATGCAGATACTTTCCTCTATGCAGACGATCTTTCGAATCTCTTTCGTGAGGTAGAAAACTGTGACACTTACTATAATTTGTATTATGTTAGAAGGGAAAAGGATAACTATAACCTTATTTTATTTTTAATTTCTCTCGGAATCATTCCAACAGTAAACTATGAAAATCATTATTTTACCGTATTCAAAAGAAGATCTTTCGAAACCGCACCGACTCTAACGACATATAAGTTTGGCTATAGAAGAGTTCTTACTTGGCTTCTTTTGCCAACATTTAATTTTTTTAATGAAGTAGAAAACTATAACAAAGATTATCGTTTTGTGGATCATACAAAAGATCAATTCTTAGCTGCCTTAGAAAACAAAAATAGCCAACCTTTGCCCATCAAACGATTAAATCCTGTGTATGGCGATGTCCTAGGTGGAACTTATATTTCTGATTCTAATCTTTTTACAACGCAAATCCCTGTGGATACAAGATTTGCTGTCATTCGCGACGGCAAAAGAAATGTTAGTTTTTTTGATCCAATTCACGGACTTTTTAAAATCCAAGCCATCAATGTGAATCAAAAAATTCATTCCGATATCATCACCGACGGAATTGAAAAAACACTAAAAACATTTATAACGACTAACCTCATTGATAAAATTAAGAAGAACTATCCAAAATCTGGAATCATTCACGAATCCTATTTGTCTGAATATCGGGATGGAACATATACTTTTACTTTAGAAATTGCGAAACCGGATGTAGAGAAAGATCAGTTTAAAAAAGAATATTATGTATTTTCTTGTTTTAAATCCCAAAGTCAAATTTATATTCTATCGAGAAGTTTGCCAAATGAAACAAACTTAGAAGTTTTACCAAAGTTAGCAGAAACAAGTATTTTAGATTTTTATCCTAACATTACATTCCAATCCAAATATATAGAACCCAAACCACTTGAATTAGATGTCGCCGTGAATGGTGAAAAGAAAAGAAACACGAACGAATATGATGATGACAACGATGAGGATGATGAGGATGATGAGGATGATGAGGAAGAAGAAGAGGATGAAGAACTTGCAGGAGGTGGTGGCGGGGGAGGAGCCAGTGCAGAAATGGACCTCAGCGGACTACTATCTCTCTTAAAAGAAAGGACTTACATACCAAAAGGAAAAATGGATATCAAACCTGGCCGCTTTAAGTTCAATAACGCCCGGTTTAATGCACCAAAATTTAATACAGGATCAAGGTTTCATGTCAAACCGGGACGTACCAAAAACTTTTCCCGACCGGCAAAATGGCGACGTTAAAAAGAAACGTCCATTCAGACTTACTTAGGAAGATTCAGAAGAACAGAATTTATCTCAGGCATACAACGTCCCGATAGATGAGCTGCATCTTGAAAATAATCGCAACGAATTTTTCCTTCTTCGTTTAAATCAACAAATCTCGTAGAAGTTTTATTTGCGAGTGATTGTATCTTTGATTTCCAGGATGAATAAAATGTAGATGCAACATAAAAGTTTGTTAAATTTTTATGAACTTTAGGAATCCATAAAACAACAGGGATTTGATTTTTTTTACATCTCTCGATTATTTTTTCTAAAAAGAATAAATTGTCCTCATTCAATGAATAGTTTCCATAAAATTCATTTTTAAGAACATCAACTAACATCACAGTTTTTAAATAAGTATCTGTATCATTTGCCGGCTTTAAGTAAAAGTCATTAAAACTATCAGGTGAGTATGGTAATTCTTCTCTATTAGTTTTTGTATCAAAGGCATTAGCGAATGGATCCACAGACATCTGGTTCGTAGGCATAAAATTCTTAAGTAATTCTGCATTTTTATCTTTGGTTCCGAAAAGATTTGTAGAAATTGCTTTTGTTGAAATTTTATATCGACTTAATGAAAATAATCGAGAAAAGAAATATTCTTTTGCAAAATCAGATGGCAATTCATTAAAATATTGAATGGCAAATTCAAGAGGCATTCCTTCTAATAAAGTTATATTATAAAAGCGGTTCTTTTTGTTAAAAGAAAAAGCGGATACTTCCAGAAAAACAACATCTGGTTTATATTGTTTGTCCATCAATTGATTGAAGCGTGTATAATAAATTAATGGATTGGAACCAGGGGCAGCATATCCAAAAAACTTATACTCATCCAAACTCTTTTTCTGATTTTCACTAATGAAATCTGAATGGTGGTTATAATCAGAAGTTGCAAATTGATAAAATATAAAAGAACGAGAAGTTCCAAAGGCCCAAATCTTTTTTTTATCCTGATACTTGGGATCTTCAAGGTAAGAAGCAGAAATATTCTTAAAAGATTCTACGTAAGGATTTCCAATATTTTCTTCTGTTAAGAAATTTCTAACGGAAGGGATTAAAATGATTTTATCTAATCCGAAAAAAAAGAGAAATAATAACAGTATCCTAAATTTTTTAAGTATCATAAAAGTATTCCTAAAACTGAAAGTAAATGAACTGTGCTGAATTTGAAGCTAATGTTAAAACTAACACACCACACAATAGTGCTAGTCCAGGTAACAATAACTTTCTGTATTCAAATTTTAAACTCAATCGAGATTGGAAGTATTCATAGGTATGTAATAAAAATCCAACGGCAATTAATCTAAATAACTTTGGAGTTTCAGGCATTCTGGCTCCACTCTGAGAAACCAAATTCTGAACGATGGATTGAATGTCCCGGATGTGTTCGATTCTAAAAAAGATCCATGCTAAACAAACAAGATGGAATACAACTAAACCTTTGAAAATTTGAATGAAAACATTCTGAGCATTCGGTTTATTATTCGTAATCACCCTTTCGATGATAAGATAAAGTCCATGTAAGGCCCCCCAAACTAGGAAAGTATAGTTTGCACCATGCCATAAACCGCCAAGAATCATCGTAATGAGTAAATTAAAATATGTTCTAAAATTTCCGAATCGATTTCCACCTAACGCAATATATAAATAGTCTCGTAACCACTGCGAAAGTGTGATATGCCATCTTTGCCAAAACTCTTTTAGGGATGTTGAGAAATATGGTGCATTAAAGTTTACGGGAATATCATACCCTAACAACAAAGCCAATCCTCTGGCAATATCGCAATAACCAGAAAAGTCGCAATAAATTTGAATGGCAAAACCATAAACAGATACCAATGCACTGAACGTATCGAAATTTTCTGGATGACTAAAGAAAGGTTCAATGATGGGAGAAATATTATCTGCAATGATCACTTTTTTTAAAACGCCAAGTAGAATCAAATATCCACCTGCATTATAAGGTAGTTCGAGGAATCTTTTTTTACTATGTAACTGTTTAAAAAAATCTGTATGTCTCATGATTGGTCCAGCAATCAACTGCGGAAAAAACATGATAAAGATTGTAAAATCTTCTAAGGAAACTTTGGATTTAATTTTTCCTCTATACACATCGATTTGAAATGCCAAAATTTGGAATGTGTAAAAACTAATGGCAAGTGGAAGGATGATGTTGGGGAGTTTTGTTGTTACTTCTATAATTTGTTGAAATCCAAAAATGTCGGTTACTATGTTAATGAGGAAATAGAAGTATTTAAAAAACACCAAATTCAACATGTTTAAAATGACTACGAGTGTAATTTTTGTTTTATTGAATTGGTAGTTAGAGAAATGATAAAATATAAAGTTAATGAATACGATAAGGAGGAAGTGAACTAAAAAAAATACATCCCAATATCCATAAAATATCAAAGAACCCAGTAGAATTGTTAGCTTCTGAAATCTGGAATTTAGCTGCCAATAAACAGTGTATAAAACAACAAAAAAGAGAACAAATACTAATGAATTAAATAACACTTCGAATATCCTAATTATTGGTTAATTGTTTCCATACCTTAGGTTAGTGTAAATACATTTTATCACTTAGGCAAGAGATCAATCCAAGGAATTTTAGTCCGAAAATGCTCCAACGTTAATTTGGCCAATTTATTGTATCCAATATCTGTTAGATGACCTCCATCCAAAAGATCTGATTTTTTAATATAACTTTCAGGATCTAAGCGTGGAACAGAAAATATATTTTCTTTCATTGCCTTGTTTAGCCGCACTGCAGCTTCTGAAGGCCAAGGAAATTCTAAGTACCAAACGTTCAAAACTAACAGGTGCTCACATCGATTTTGTAGAATCACAATTGTTTGTAACTGATTGTTAATTGTATTTTGAATTTGAGAGTCTAGCGGTGTAAAATTTCCTAAAAAATCATTTATTCCTGCATTATACAAACAGGCCGTATAATGTAACTGATCATTTTTTGCGACTTCTAAAATCTCTGATGATGGACGTACTGGAAATGCATTTTTGACAATCACAAAGGGCTTTAATTGCTCCTCTGCCGGCCAAAAAGCCATGATACTATCACCAAACATTCCTAAAGATGGTTTTAATAAAGTGAATAGGAGTTCATTATTTTGTTTTTGTTTGTGATCACAATGAACAAAAAAAATGAGGAAGATAAGGCAAATGAGTCCTTTTTGTATCTTATTAAAATACATAATTCTATTTATATTGGATTAGAAATGAGTCGTGTGTTCCTTGTTTGGTTTGATCGTCGAAACTTCCACTAGTTGCACCTGAAAAATACAAAGTACCATACCTATCTGAAGAGATTCCCCTTCCATACAATGTTGAACCGCTACTTCCCGAAGTTCGGATCCAAATTAAGCTACCCATGTGATCGTATTTACTCAGGTAAGCATCTTGCACTCCAATGCGAGTAAGGCCACCGACATTACCGGTTGTATACCCAGTAGCATATATATGGAATGCATTATCAGCAAATACTTGACTTCCATTAGTGAGTGATGTGCCTCCTCCTCCCAAAAGACGAGTCCAGATTTTTTCACCTTCTACACTATATTTTACAAGAATTTGCACAGTAGCTCCATCTTTGGCCTGGTTATCTATATTACCATTCACATCTCCAACTAGATAGACAGATCCCTTTTTATCTACAGATAATGCACGCAAGGTGGTTACCACAGTTCCCCCAGAAACTCCAAGATAACTGACCCATCTGACGGCACCATTGTTTGTATTTAGAGATAAAATAAAGGAATCCGTCAATCCACCTGGCAACGCCTTTCCTAAAAATAAACCGACACCAGCGACAGTTCCAGTAACTAGAATATTTTTTGAATATGGATCATACTGAATTTGTTGGCCATAGGCCTCAAAATTAGTTTCACCAATTAACCTAGACCAAATAAATTCTCCATTTCTACCGTATTTAAATACAAAAATTTTCCGACCTCCACCAGAAGTTTCACCATTGATAGTTGATTCTTCCGTGTTTCCGGTAATATAGGCATTTCCTTCTGGATCCGTCGTGACTCCTGATCCTAAAGTTTCACTCCCTGTGGGGAAAATTCTTGTCCATATAACATTTCCCGAAGAGTTAAGTTTGATGAGTAAACTACCAGCACCAACTGCCGGTAATTCATTAAATGGACTATTTGAACTTCCGACAGCATA
The DNA here is from genome assembly GCF_004368965.1 of Leptospira meyeri. Lineage (NCBI taxonomy): Bacteria > Pseudomonadati > Spirochaetota > Leptospiria > Leptospirales > Leptospiraceae > Leptospira > Leptospira meyeri. Next base: position 2,167,746 of record NZ_SORO01000001.1, read on the forward strand.
CAGATCACCAAAGACATCAATATGAATTACTTCAACATAAGTATTAGAAATAGCAGTGCTACCCATTTGTTTTATAAAGTTTATATTTCCATCACGATCATATTTTGCTACAAATACATCGTTATAATCTGTTGTTGGTGATACTCTCGGTTGGTTCAGTAATGATCCTGTCGTAGTGCCGTAAGAATATACAAATCCATTTCGCTCTGCAATATTAGATTGTGACCAAGTTTCATATCCACCAGCTTGCCCTAATAATCGCGTCCATTGTTTGACTCCTTGGTTATCTTGGGGAATTTCCCAACAATCACGATCTTCTATCATACAGCGAAGCAATTGAGTCTCTAAAAAAGCGTTTGTATTTAAATCGGAAGGGTTATTAAACGACAGGGCCTTACATTGAAAAAAAAATATAATTAATAAAAACCCAAAAGATCGCATTCGTTCACGATATCCTATCAACTTAATATTATACAAATAATAATCACATTAATTGACCTTTGATATTGATTTGTCATTCTTAATTCAATCGATCTTTGTCCTTATTGTAGGTAGTTTTTCCTTTTTGGAAATTTATATTTGCGATGGAATAAAACTATTAAAGGGATCTATTTATTTATAAATATTTTTTACCCAATATTACTTATACTGAATGACAAATGCATCTTTTGTCCCTGTTTTCGTTTGTGCATCCAAATTTCCTGTGGTTCCGCCAGTAAGGTGAATGGTTCCCAATCGATCTGAAGACAACGCCATACCATCTAATGTTACCAAGGTGCTACCAGATAACCTTGTCCATTCTAAGTTTCCGTTAAAATGATATTTAGACAAATAAACATCTTGAGTTCCATTCAAACTAACTCCAGAAAGATTCCCCGTTGTCCATCCGACGGTATAGACATTACCTGAATTGTCTGCATAAACTCCACGAGCATTCGTTGATGTACTCGCACCAGCTCCACGAAGGATTGTCCATTCTCGAAAGCCATTCACTTGGAATTTTATGAGTACCTCTGCGGTTGCACCTGAAAAAGTTTGACCGTCTATAGGTGTTCCACTCAATTCACCAGTGAAGTAAATTGATCCTCTTTTATCGGAAGCAATACCTCGTGCAAAAATGCTTGTACCTGCTTGGCCCAGAGTTTTTGCCCAAGTATTTACACCATCAACACTGAATGCAGCAATAAAACTTCCTTGTGTACTACCAATGGATTGGCCTAAAAAGGTCCCTGGTCCTATTGAATGTCCAATGACATAAACTTGATTGGAATAACTATCGTACGTAATTTTATATCCGTAAATGAGACTACCTGGAGTTTCTGCTAACAACCGACTCCATAATAAAGTCCCCGTTCGATCGTATTTAAAAATACAAAGATTATAAAGTCCTGCGGCTACTTCCCCATTTATGTTTGTTAACTCAGTATGCCCGGCAATATAAATATTTCCTTGTAGATCAGAAGTGATTCCCACTCCGGCAATGTCTGAACTACTATTTGCATAAAATATTCTAGTCCAAAGCCTTTCCCCTGACTGAGAATACTTAAATAGCACTAAACCATATTCAGTTGATGTATAATCCTCGAAAGAGCCTTGAGTAAACCCAGTTGCAATGACATCCCCAAAAACATCTACATGAATCGACTGAATATCAGAATGATAGTTACTGGATGATCCCATTTGTCGAATCCATTGCAGAACGCCTTTCGAGTTATACTTTGCGAGGAAAAGATCCGTATTAGTTCCTGAAGATACTTTTGTTTGCCCTGGCAAGGCTCCATCCACCTTCCCTGCGATATAAGTATTCCCATCGAAATCAGTTGCAGATGCTAAAGAGGTAGTCGTGACTGCGGTCGTCCCACCTAACAACCGCGTCCATTGTTTGTTTCCGCTATTTTGTTGTTTAATGTCATAACAAGGTACTGTTGTGATGACACAGTTCCATATTGCTGTTTCAAAGTATGCTTTCGAATGGGAGTCTGAAGAATTGTTTAGTTGGCTTTGTCTGCACTGAAAGAAGATTGTCAGAATAAAAATAGACAAAACGAATCGCATTTTCATAGAACCCTTTCAAAGTTTATCGAAGAGAGATAGTTGGATCTAAAATTCCAGCTTCTAAAAATCCTTTGGCTCTTAAAATACAAGAATCGCATTTTCCGCAAGGTTTACCTTTGATAGGATCATAACAAGAATGCGTTAGGTGGAGTGGTGCGTTTACTTGAATTCCTAATTCAATAATTTCTTTTTTACCTAGATGTAAAAGAGGAGTTTTGATTTGAATGGAATCACCATCTCCACTCACACCTTTTTTAGTTCCAAGATTTGCCATCTTTTGGAAAGCTTCGATAAACTCTGGCCGACAATCTGGATACCCAGAATAGTCGAGAGCATTCACTCCAATGTAAATGGAATCATACCCATGGCCTTCTGCGAGAGACAAAGCAAAGGATAAAAACAAGATATTCCGTCCTGGAACATAAGTATTTGGAATTTCTGTTTCATCCCCACTAAACAAGGATTTTGCGTTTTTTCTCACTTTGATTTTTTTTTCAGTGAGGGAACTTCCCAAAAAAAATCCAGGATCCAATTTTTGGATCACATGTTTGATTCCGAGGGTCTTTGCGATTTTTTTGCTTTTGATGAGTTCTATTTTATGTTTTTGAGAATAATCAAACGAAAGAGCCAGAAGTGGCAGTTTTTTGTTTTTTGGGTATCCAAATTCTTTAGCAGCAACATAAAGACAGGTAGTCGAATCAAGACCACCTGACAGAAGTACAACGGCTCCTTTTTTTTCAGATTTTGATTTAGGGGAGGAATCCTTAACGGAAACCATTTAATTTTTTGGCCCTCTGTACACACATGAGCTAGTGCAAGTTTCGTACAAAGTGATTTTATCGAGTAGAGGTAATTTTGGTTTGAGTTGGTTCCAGAGCCAAACGGCAATGTTTTCGCTCGTAGGATTTTCTAATCCCGGAACATCATTCAAAACATAATGATCCAAATGTTCGTCTAATATTGGTTTTACGATAGACTTTAGTTCACCGAAGTCCATGATCCAACCAGTATGTGGATCAATTTCCCCTTTGAGATATACTGCAAAACGAAAACTGTGTCCATGCATTCTTTTGCATTTATGGCCTTCTGGAACATTTGGTAAAAAATGTGCGGCTTCAAAACCAAAGGTTTTGGAAAGTTCAAGCTCTTCCATTACTCTTCCGTCGCATATTCCGTAAATAAGGACTTTTGGTTTCCTGCATGGTCTTGGAATTCCACTGGGTAATTGGATGTAAAACAAGCATCACAGAACCCACCACCCTTATGGCCTTCCACTGCTTTGTGCATTGTATCCAATGTTAAATAAGCTAATGAATCAACACGAAGATACTTTTGAATTTCATCAATACTATGTGTGGATGCAATGAGTTCTTTATGGGTAGGAATATCGATTCCATAATAACATGGAGAAACCGTTGGAGGTGCAGAAACTCGGAAATGAATTTCTTTGGCACCAGCATTGCGAATCATTTTGATGATTTTTCGACTTGTAGTCCCTCGCATGACCGAGTCGTCAATGATGACCACCCGTTTCCCGTTCACTACATCTTTCACCACATTGTATTTGATTTTGGCTCCAAAATCCCGAATCTTTTGATCCGGCTCAATGAAGGTTCGACCAATATAATGAGAACGAACAAGACCACTTTGGTAAGGAATCCCTGACTCTTCACTATAACCCAAGGCAGCAATGTTTGCAGAATCAGGAACGGGAATGATCACATCGGCTTCTACTGGCATAACACGTGCCAGTTGGCGACCGAGAGATTTTCTTACTTTATAAACTGATTCTTCAAAAATATAAGAATCAGGTCTTGCAAAGTAGATGTATTCAAAAATACAAAGGCTTGGTTTTGCTTTTGGGAACGGATAAAGAGAGCGCATTCCGGTATGGTCAATGACAACCATCTCTCCTGGTTCCACATCTCTTACGTATTCCGTTTCTGTGATGTCAAAAGCACAAGTTTCGGAAGCAAACACAATGGCCCCATCCGAACGTTTCCCCATCACAAGCGGCCGGAAACCATTGGGATCCCGAACGGCAATAAGATATCTAGGAGTTAAAACTAACAGAGAGTAGGCACCCCGAACTTGGGCGAGAGACTCACAGAGTGCTTCGAGAAGATCTGTTTTATGGCTTTTTGCCATAAGATGGACAATGACTTCGGAATCGATGGTGGTTTGGAAGATCGATCCATCCCTTTCCAATCGATTGCGAATGTCCCACGAGTTGACTAGGTTTCCATTGTGGGCGAGGGCCACAGGACCTAAGTGGGATTCCACGCGGATGGGCTGAGCATTTCGGAGAAAACTTGCTCCCGTTGTGGAATACCGGTTGTGGCCAATGGCCGCATCCCCAATGAGCTCTTTGATCTTCGGTTGGGTGAAGATATTTGCCACAAGGCCCATGTTGGCATACCGGTATAAATGGGAACCATCGGTTGTGACGATCCCACTGGACTCCTGGCCTCGGTGTTGCATCGAGTACAAACCTAGGTAGGTAAAATTAGCAGCTTCCTTGCTATTGTAGATGCCGAAAATGGCACATTCTTCTTTTGGTTTGTCAGATTGGAGAATCATTGTTAGAATGACAATTGCAGTATTTCCAAAATCCCAATTAGATGCAAATCAATTCCAACTATATTCTCGTTGATACAGCAAAAGCTTTGGATTTAGCTCTGATCAATCTCAGACAGTCCAAAATCATGTCGATCGACACCGAGTCCTCCGGTTATTACACGTACTACCCCAAGGTTTGTCTCATCCAGATCAATTCTAATGGCAAAAATTACCTGATTGACCCTCTAAAAATCACAAATTTGTCAGCTTTGGGTCCTTTATTCAAGGATGAGAACATTCTCAAAATCTTCCACTCAGCACAAGACGATATCAAAGCCTTAAAACGAGACTTTGGGTTTGAATTTGTGAACACGGCAGATACAATGATCAGTTCTCGATTGTTGTCTTTAGAACAAAGTTCTTTATCACATGTAGTAGAACATTACCATAAAGTAACACTTTCCAAAGTGGAACAAAAGTCCAACTGGGAAATTCGTCCTCTTCAAAAACAACAGCTAAAGTATGCAGCCCTTGACACTGCTTATTTAGAATCCATTTGGTTGAAAATGGAAGAAGAACTCAAACGTAGAGGTCTCTATGAAGAAGCTAAATCAGAATTTGAATTCATAGCTTCAGAAGAATACGTAGCAAAAGAAGGAGAAGGATTTTCTCTTGGAAAATTTCCTGACATCCTCAATTTTACTCCACTCGAAAGAAGAAAAATTTTAGAACTGCTTCGTTATCGTGACGAAAAAGCAAAACGAATCAACAAAGCAAGTTTTCGAGTTTTTAATAACGACAGATTGTCACAAGCCGTCAAAGAACAACCTAACGAAGAAAAATGTGTTGAGTGGTTTGGAAAAAAAGACGGAACTGAAATCTACAAACTACTCATTGCGGAATACAATGATCCTATCGACACATCGGAACTCTCAAAACGACATGGCGAAGACTTAAACGAAGACGAAAATCACAAATTTCAAAACGCAAAAAAATGGCGGCTCCGTATTATGCGCGCTAGACGGATGGAACATTCCCTTCTTCCTTCTAACAAACAACTCATTGTTATTTTACGTGCAGCACCAAAAACCTTAGAGGAACTAAAAGCCCTACATGTATTTTCTGATTGGAAAGTGCAGAACTATGGACCAAGTTTACTTGCTGCCATCCAAGGACTTCCTTTTGATTCAATGATCAACCGTTTGGTGGCCATTCGTTCCAAAGAAGCATTTGTTGCCAAACGTAGGAAAAAACAAAACCAAAACTCGAAAGACGAGGGTTGATGTTACCCTACCAGTCCTTTGTAGAAAAACTTTCAAGGGACTTCGACGAAATTCCTGACACAACGGAAGTCAAGTCAGGAGTAATCTTTCCATTATTTGGATCCAAAGAAATTGCAGAAGGAATGATCCTTACGGAACGTTCCAAAAATCTAAAGTCTCATCCTGGCCAAATTTCCTTTCCTGGCGGGGTCAAAGAAAAAGAAGATCCTAATCTTCTGATCACTGCCCTCAGAGAATGGGAAGAAGAAATGGGTGTGCATCGTTCTAGTTTGAATGTTCTAGGAAAACTAGAAGGCCTCCATACAAAGACTGGTTTTCACATCACCCCATTTTTGGCAACTTATGAGGGTGATTTTTCTTTTCAACATAACAAAGACGAGGTGGATCGGATCATCCTACTTCCTTTTTCTGACCTTTGGACCAAACCATTTTATGCGATTCAAATTCCTGGCAGAGATCATTTTGCTTATTATTTTGATTTAGGGGATGGCCTTCTTTGGGGTGCCACTTGCGAAATGATTTTGCGATTCCTAAGAGAGTATTCTTCTTTCAATCGAACTCCCCTTCTCGTGAAGCCAAATCTAGTCAAACCTCCTTATTTAGATCCCAAATCCCTCTAAGGTCTCTTTGGTTTTTCGCCGATGGTGTACAGGTGCGGAAAAAAAATAAAAATCAAGTTCAACCATTGACCAGATACTCTGTCTTCGTCAGTTGTATTTTATTTTTTCTTTCCAATCTTCCCCTGTCCACACAAATACAACCTAACAAACGATATGTGTTTATTCTCGATGCTAGCGGTTCCATGTCAGAAAAATGGGACGGGAAAACAAGGATGGCAGTTGCCAAAGAAAAATTATTACAGGTTCTTGGAGGATTGCCAAAGGATGTGAGTGTAGGCCTTGTCGCATACGGGAACCGGATCGCTGGTTGTTCTTCTGCCAGGTTGTATCATCCCATCCAGCGCGGGGCAGCCTCCATTGTAAGCCAAAAAATATCCTCTATCGTTCCAGCTGGATCAACACCGATTGCACAAACCTTAAACTTGGTTGGTGAGTTCCTTTTGAATGATGTACAAGAAACAGAAATTATTTTTATCTCCGATGGAGTCGAAAGTTGCGATGGAGATCCTAAATCCGTTTTGTACCAATGGAAACAATCGGGAAAAAAATTTCGAATGCAAATTCTAGGAATTGATATTGATCCCAAAGGGGAAGAAGACCTCAAACGACTTTCGATCTTGGGAGACGGAAATTATTATTCATTGAAGGGGCCGGAGGATTATGATTCTTCTTTCAAACGAATCTTTTTTAATCCGGAACTGGAACCAAACCTTGTTTCAGAAACAACCAACAAAAACCAACTCACTTCCTACCAAGACCAAATCAAAATCCTGAACATCCTTCCTTACGAAGATGGCTCCGAATCCGGTTATATTCTCAATTACGAATACACAGCAAAAGCCAACACTTCCTATATGGTTCAGTTGTATCTTTATCCAGTAGAAGAAAAACAAAGAAGTTTCCCCATTCCCCCACTCCGTGAGCGAAGGATGGGCGACCTGACAAAACTCCAAATCGAATTGAAGTCGGGTCCAGAAGGAAAAGGCCGATTTGTTTTCCCACTCCCCAAAGGAAAACGAATGAAAGCCTCAGCAGAACTTTGGGATTTAACAGGAGTTCCAAAAATTCTTGCTCTCTCGGAAGAAAAACCCATTCACGAGAATCCAAGTTCTAGCCGAAACTGAAAGTAATGAGACAGAATTCGACAGTTTGGACGAGTTGCCTACATGTGATTTTTACCTTAGGAATCTTAATTTCTATGGGGGTTTTTCCTCTCTTCGCAGACCGTTCCGTGAGCCAAATTTTTGCGGACGAACGAAACAAACAAGGGGAACTGCTCTATAAAAAAGCCAAAGAATTTTTAGAAGATCGGAATCACTACCAATCAGTGGAAACCTGCAAAAGCTTTTTATTACTCTATCCAGGGCATTCCAAAACACGTGAAGTGCGAAAAACTTTGAGTTCCAACTACCGAATGACAGGCGATGTATTAGCTCTCGCAGAAAACGAACTAAAAATTTACAAAGAATTTCCCAATACAGAAGAAGGACTCGAATCCTACTTAATTTCAGGCAAAGCCTATGTCCGTATGGGTCGGGAAGACAAGGCGTATCAGATTTTTCAGGACATTATCAAAAATACGTATTCTAGCAAAATTGCACAAGAAGCCGAATTAGAACTGACTCAGATGGAAATTTTGGGAGAGAGTAAAAATAAGTAATTTTTACGAAAATATTGCCCTAGGGATCTCCGATAATAAACTAGGCACGTTGAGCAAAAAGGGTTCAGAGATTTAAGAATGTCGTTTTTTCAAATGGTTACTTTCCCAGCGAACTCCTACATCATTGTAGAGGGGAAAAAGGATGCGAACAATTTCTATATCATCCGTGAGGGGAAGGTACGTGTCACTCGTGAGACTGCTGTTGTGGGAGAAGATCCAAACCAAGTTTTAGGGCCTGGTGACTTCTTCGGTGTGGTTGCTGCCATGAGCCAACACCCTCAAATTGAATCTGCCACTTCACTTACCAACGTATCTTTAATCTCTGTTAGTTATGACCAATTTGGAACCTTAATCCAAAAGTCCACTGCCGTTGCGATGAATATCATTCGTTTCTTCTCCATGAAGTTACGACAATTTGATACCACCATCACAAGGTTATCCTTTCGAAATGCCGTCGAAGAAGATCCAAACGAACTTTTTAAAATCGGTGAATATTACTTCCAACAGCAAAATACATCCCATGCGACATTTGCTTACCAAAGTTATTTAAAACACCTTCCGAATGGTCAGTTTGTGCCACAGGCAAAACTACGTTTGCAAACCAGCAACCAACCATTCCAAGCTCCTCCCATCGATTACAATAAATTCAATCGAAACTATAAAGATAGTGAGATGATCTTTTGTGAACACGAACCAGGTAAGGAATTATTCATTCTACAAAGTGGAAAGGTTAAAATTTCCAAAATTGTAAACCAAAACGAGGTGATGCTCGCGGTTCTCCAAGCGGGAGATATTTTTGGGGAGATGGCCATCCTCGACAACAAACCTCGTTCAGCCTCTGCTGTGGCTGCGGGGGATGTGGAACTACTTGCTATCAACAAAGCCAACTTTGAAGGGATGGTAAAAGCCCAACCACAATTGGCGACAAGGCTTATCACTCTTTTATCTGAACGAATTTGGATCGCTTATAAACAACTTGCGAACCTACTTCTAAAAGACCCACAAGGTCGAATTGTGGATACTCTTATGACTTTGGCCGAAAAAAATCGAATCAAAGTGGCTCCCAAACAAGCCTATAATTTTGAAATTGGGACCAAAGACCTGCTCAAAATGGTGGGTTTAACGGATCCAAAAGATGAACTCCTGATCTCCGACATCATGAAGAATAATAAATTTATTCGTATGGACATGGGAAAAATTGTTTGTACGGACATGGCAGAACTGGAAAAACTCGTCCAATTCTATCATAAAAAGGCTAACATGGAGAATAAGCTCAAGAAGCTGAAATAACTTCTTGCCAACTTTCCTCTCCTGACTTACGTTAGAGGCCAGCAAAATATGAGTGATAAGATACTAGTTGAAGAAAAGGGAAACACGATCCGCGTTCGTTTTATGGATCAGATTCTCGATGGAAACGCACCAGAGTTAAGAGAAATTTTAGCAGAGATTCTGGAAAAGAACGTTCAGGAAATCTTTTTGGATTTAGAAAAAGTGGTGATTGTGAGTTCTCTTGGGATCTCTCGTTTACTTTCCTTCAAAAACAAAGCCGATGAAAAGAAAATGACAGTAAAAATTGTCAATATCCAAGAAAAACTAAAAGAAACTTTGAAGAAATTGATGTTAGATCAGTTTTTTGGCCTGTAACCAATTTTAGTTTTGGTTTCAGAATCCCAATCTAAAAATCCACCTCTAGTCTCTGGAGGTGCGGTTGTACTGTTTACCAATTCGTTTTCACTAAATCCAAATCATAACAATTTGAATTGATTTTTGAATGAATCTAATTCCTATATCCCGTTATGCCAAAACGCATTGAAAAGATACTGAATCGGTTACAACTAGTTCATCTTACAAAAGGATTAAGTGATGAAAATGCTCGTGCTTTGCGAGTGAATGCCACTTTCCAGGCGATTATGTTTTTGATCCCCACCTTGTTGTTACCAGTAATTTATTTTACTGAACCTCCCGAAACTCATTTAGCTTCTTTTATTTCTTATCTGATTTTTGTTTTGCCTCTTGGATATTCACGTTATCTTTTATATAAAGGAAGTTATGCGATGAGTGCAGTGTTTGCACTTTCCGCAAGTAATTTCCATATAACTTCACTTTCCATTTTACAAGCTGACGATCCAGCTCCCCTCGGATTTTTGCTTTTTGCAGTTATCCCTTTTTTGATGATCCCTAGAAAAAATATCCAACTAAGATGGTTCTTTGTGAGTTTATCTGGATTTTTGTTTTTGGGTTCACAATATTACTATAGAGTTATGGGTAAGGAAGGTCTATTTGGTCCGCCAAAATGGGTTGTACCAGCAGATTATCTAATGCCCCCACTGGTATTACTTGTTTTCTTTTTCATCCTACTTATCAATCAGTTTGTAAAAGCAGTAAATAAAGCCGAAGACAAACTCATAGCGGAACACCAAAAGTCAGAAAGCCTTTTATTAAATGTATTACCACTAGAAGTTGCAAGAGAATTAAAACAAAATGGAGTCAGTAAGCCGAGACATTATTCATCAGCAACGGTTTGTTTTACCGACTTTGAAGGATTTACAAAAATTGCAGAGACCCTTTCACCTTCCGAACTAGTAGAAGAACTAGATCGTTGTTTTTCTTATTTTGATAGTTTGATGGAACGCCACAAACTAGAAAAACTCAAAACCATTGGAGATAGTTATATGTTTGTTGGTGGAATTCCAAAATCCAATGCCACTCATGCAATTGACAGTGTTTTGGCAGCACTCGAAATCCAAGCTTTTATGAACCAAATGAAAGAAATCAAAGCCGTTCAAGGATTACCATATTGGGAACTTCGACTCGGAATTCATTCTGGGGAACTGATCGCGGGTGTGATCGGAGATAAAAAATTTGCCTATGATGTTTGGAGCGATACAGTGAATACAGCCAGCCGGTGTGAATCTTCGGGAATGACGGGAAAAATCAATATTTCCTCATCTACTTACGAACTCATAAAGGATTTTTTCCAATGCGAATATAGGGGAGAAGTCCCCGCAAAACACAAAGGAAATATTAAAATGTATTTTGTGGAAGGACTCCTTCCCGAATTACAAAGGGAAGGACATCCTAAAATTCCTAACCAAGAGTTTACGAAACGTTATTCTGCACTTAGTGCAATTTCATAACGAAAACCTTATTGCAGATTTAAAAACCTTGGTTTTTTAAGTCTGCTTCCATCATGATTTGAACCAATTCTTTGAATTTTACTTTTGGTTCCCAACCTAACTGACGTTTTGCTTTTTCAGGATTTCCAATGAGAAGTTCTACTTCAGTTGGTCTGTAGTATTTTGGATCGATTTTAACAAGAATTTGTCCGGTTTTTTTGTCTTTACCAACTTCTTTCTCAGCTTTGCCTTCCCAAACTACTTCGAATCCCGCAATTTTATAAGCCTCTTCGATAAACTCACGAACTGTATGTGTTTCATTTGTGGCAACAACGTAGTCATCAGGAGTGTCTTTTTGTAACATCATCCACATCATTTCTACGTAGTCAGGAGCATATCCCCAGTCACGTTTGGAATCAATATTGCCCATAGTGATGTGTGGGAGTTTTCCTGCTTTTACTTCGGAGACTCCGATGGTCACTTTTCTGGTCACAAAAGCCTCACCGCGACGGGGAGATTCATGATTGAATAAAATTCCATTAGATGCGTGCAAATTGTACGCTTCACGATAGTTAACAACTGCCCAATACGCATAAAGTTTAGCCACAGCATACGGAGAACGAGGATAAAATGGAGTTTTTTCCGTTTGTGGAACTTCTTGGACAAGTCCGTAAAGTTCTGAAGTTGATGCTTGGTAAAAACGAGTATTAATTCCTGTTTGTTTAATCGCATCTAAAATCCGTAAGGTTCCAACGGCATCCACTTCCGCAGTGTATTCTGGTACTTCGAAGGAAACCTGAACATGGGACTGTGCCGCCAAGTTATAGATTTCCGATGGTTGGATTTTTTCTAAAATACGGTTTAGGTTGGAGGAATCCGTCATATCTCCGTAGTGGAGGTGGAGGTTTGGGTTTCCGTGCAGATGTTCAATGCGATTGCGATTGAAAAGGCTCGTTCTACGAACGATCCCGTGGACTTCGTATCCTTTTTGGAGGAGGAGTTCTGCCAGGTAGGAACCGTCTTGGCCTGTGATTCCGGTAATAAGTGCTTTTTTCATAGATCAGGGATCAGTATTTTAAATTTCTTTCGTAAGAAAAGGAAAAATGAACCTAGAAAGGTAAATATTCTCAAAAAGTAACACCAATTTCCTCCCCAGTTCCCCTTCTCACATCAATTCCAAGAATTATCACCTCCCAAGCCCGGCTCTAAAACAAACCTTCAAAAACTTTGGCCTTCTTCGTGGTCAAAAGAAACGGACGGCCAAAAGAATTGGTGAGTGAACCATCGGGATTGACTCCCGTAGCTTGGTAAATGGTGGCGATAAGATCTCTCACATGTAGAGCTTCTTTGGGATTTACTGGTTTGGATCCTGTTTCATCTGTTTCTCCTAATACAAAACCTTTGGTAAAGGGACCCCCTCCGAGTAAAGTCGACCAAACTTTAGGGTGGTGATCACGACCATCCCTCGATCCGACATCAGGGGTTCTGCCAAATTCGCTGGTAAGAACAAATAACGTTTGTTTAATGAGACCGGTATTGTTTAAGTCTTCTAATAAAGAAGCAATTCCCATATCTGTTTCTTTCATAATTTTTGTCACTTGTGCTTTGTTGCCTGTATGTGTGTCCCAACCTCCAATAGAGATATGAATGAAAGGAACTTCCTGTACCGCGAGTCGTTTCGCCAGTAACATAGCCTTCCCTTGCCATGTGGTTCCGTATCTTGCTCTTGTTTTTTCATCTTCCAAACTAATGCGAAAACTATCGATGTTTTTGGAATTTCGAAACTCTTCTGCTGCCACGAGCATATTTTTCCAATGTTTGGATTCCTTTGTGGGATAGGTTTTAGAAAATTCCTCATTCATAAAAGAAACCAAATCTTTTCTTCGAAGAATTCGATCTTCTGCAAATTTTCCATAGGAGGGATTCAAATGTTGGATGGGTTCATCCACATTCCCAACATGATAACCAGAATAATCGATTCCTAAAAATCCTGAATTTCCATTTTTCCCACCACGGCCACCAATCGTAACATAACTTGGAAAGTAGGAAGATTTAACTTTTGATTTTTTTGCATAAGCAATCACTGCACCGAAATGAGGGATGTCGGGAAAGCCCATAGCTTCTGTCATTCGATACCCTGTACCCAGTAACATTTGTGCAAACCCATGATCTCCTTCTTCACTCCATGTAGAGCGAATGATGCCAATCGAATGCAGTTGTTTGGCGGTAAGAGAAAACGGTTCTAAGACAGATAATCCTGAAATACTAGAACTTACTTTTCCAAACGCACTATTCGGTTTTGGATCTAATGTATCTACATGGCTCATCCCTCCCATCATTTCAATAAAGATAACTGACTTTACTTTGGAAGGAAGGGCAATGGACTCCTCCTCTTCTTCTTCCGCACCTAAACTACCAAACGGACCTGTAGAAAATAAAAAAGGACTGAGTCCTAAACTGAGAATTGATTTTTTTAGAAATTCTTTGCGATCCATTTTGATTCCTTAATTGATATGTTGGAACTCTTGGCTATTGATAAGAGCCCAGAGAATGTCTTGGAGCAGGTCTTTGTCAAAAACACTATCCGGTTTTGACATGAGTGATTTTATCTTTTCCTTTTCTCCAACACTTGGCTCTCGACCTAAAAGTCGAAAATAAAGATTGGAGATAACCAAATTCATTGATTTTATTTGATCAAACTCTTGTTTCACCAAAGACTCTTTATTCCCAAAATCCCAAATTAGTTTTCCAACCACACGACCATTCATTAAAGTTAACATTTGTTCAATGGTAAGTTCCGAGATATCATCCGAAATATCCACCCGTGGACCAGATCCAAAAACTGATAAAATGGTATGGTAAGGAGCAGGTCTTTCCACCTCGGAAGCATTCGAGAATTCTTTTAAGTTGTCCTGAGGGATACGAACCGAACCTGTACCAGTCAAATCATAGGGTTTTTGATCCATAAGACCCGAGAGCCAAGATAAATTCCTTTCCCGAATGTTACTGATCTTTTGGGAATCAGAGACTCGTATGAGAGAGTTCAGGAGTTGGTCACTGTCCAATCGTTTCGGCGAAAAATACCGAATGGGGTCTTGTTCGTTTGGACTTTTTGTCAGGGAACGATTGTAAGCATTGGAAGTGACAATGTATAAAATGAGTTCTTTCAGTTTTAAGTGGTTCGCCAAAAAGTAAGAATCCAAATGGTTTAAGATCTCTTCTCCAGTCACCACAGTATCTTCATTCCAATCATCGAGGGGAGTGAAAAAACTCCAACCCATAAGTTCCGTCCACACTCGGTTGATGATTACTTTTCGAAACCGATCATTGGATTTATTTGTTAACCAATCAGCAAAAACTTTCCTACGATCCTCACCGGGTTTTAATTTGGCCTCTTTTCCATCTAAAAACTTTGGCCTTACCAAATCACCACCGGGGGCATCATCTGTGTGCGGAAAACGAAGACCTAGTTTTGGTTGGTAGAAAAGTGTGGCATACTCTACTTCATGTTTCTTTTGGTAGTCTTTTCGTTGTTCGTCGGTCCATTTGTTCCAATTGTCTCTGTTCCATTCATTGTTTTTATCTTGGAGATTTTTTTGGTCTTCCATTGGAAGATGCACTTCTAATTCTCTGGGAACATAACTTAATGTTTTTCCATATCGATCCACTTCCCAAGATCCATCGCGATAGAACTGTTGGCTAAAAAAAGCCGCAAGAGCATAATAATCCCTTCTAGTAAAATCTGAGATGTATGGATGGTCATGACATCTAGCACAAGCCACCCGTTTTGCATAAAACAACCTTCCCACATACTCTGCCGTTTGTAATGGATCTGCTCCATCACGAATATAAAACATAGTAGCCGGTGATTCTTTTACATTGCCTGTAGATGTTAACATTTCTTGTATCAATTGGTCATAGGGTTTGTTTTTGTGAATGGATCCTGCAATGTATTCAAAAAAAGTACCTGTAGGGATTTTACGTCCTTTGGATTTGTCTCGTAACATGGAAGTAAACTTAGTTCCCCAGTATTCGGCAAACTCGGGTTGTTTTAAAAAACGAACCGCAAAGGATTCTAAATTTTGGTCTTTGGAATCGGAGGGAAGTGAGTCCAACTCTTTCCATTCGGTGACACTGGGAATCACACCTCGCAAATGAAGGGAGAGTCTTCGAAAGGTGATTTTCCTTTCCGCCTTAACTATATTAGGTGATAATTTCAAATACAAACTATCAAGTGGATGAACTGTATTCTGTTTTGATCGAGACTGAACATATCCGAGAGAGAGAATCAGAATGACAAAAGAAACAAGGAAATAGCGAAACTTAAGAACTAGATTTAGTACCAATCTCATGTTGGAAAGATTCTATGTGGGATTTTACGAATTGAAAATATTTTTCTTGCAAAAGTCAATTTTTTGCAGATAAACCTTGGTTGCGATGGCAGAAGAAAGAATCTATGAAATGCTTTGGGACTGCGAATTTTGCGGGTCCAAAAAATTACTCGGTAAAACACATAGGCATTGTCCCAATTGTGGTGCCACACAGGATCCAAGTCGTCGATACTTTCCAAACGATGCAGACAAAGTTGCTGTCCAAGACCATATCTATTATGGAGTTGATAAGGTTTGTCCTTTTTGCCAAACCCCCAATGGAGCCAAAGCCACGTTCTGCGGAAACTGTGGGGGTTCCTTAGATGGTGCACAAAATGTAAAACTTCGTTCTAACCAAGACGGTCTCACGGAAGACTCTGTTCAGAAAGCAAAAGAAGATTTAGCTTTTCCGAATTCTGACTTTGTCAAACCTCATCCCAAAACTCCGAAATGGGTTTTGTGGTTACTTGGAACCATTGTTTTCGGTGGGATTGGATTTGTTTGCCTTGGCGTTTTATGGACTGAAAAAGTAGAACTACAAATCACTCATCATGAATGGTCTCGCACCATTGCCATCGACCAATTCAAACCAGTTTCCGAATCCGAATGGTGTGACTCAATGCCTATGGGTGCGTACAGTGTGTCCAGAAGTCGCCAAATCAGAAATTATAACAGCATTCCTGATGGAGAAGATTGTCATACAGTTCGTTCAGATCGTGGAGACGGAACCTTTTCAGAAAGTGAAAGTTGTACCACCAAATATAGACAAGAGCCCGTTTATGATGACCACTGCAGTTACCGCATCGATAAATGGGCCTTTGATCGCAACGCAATTGCCAAAGGATTTGGAACCACACAAGAACCCTATTGGCCCACTCCCCAAATTCGAGAATGTGCTACCACAAACATTGGTTGTGAACGATTAGGACCCAAGGAAGAAAAATATATAGTTCATTTCACAGAGTCCAGCGGAGAAACCAAAGGAGAAAAACATGATTGCGATTTTGATTATGCAAAATGGAAATCTCTCCCAACCAAAGGACTTTACCAAACAGAAAAAAGTGTCATCTTTAACTACATCACTTGTGACACCATACAAACGTTAGAAGATTCTATAACAGAGGAATAAAATGGACCAAACTTGGTTAAAAACAACATTAGAACGTTTTAAGAACGAACAAGATCCCATTCGAAAGTTTTTAAAAGAAACTAAACTATTTGAAGAAGCTCTTGCCAACCAAGAGTATGAAAAAACCGATCTTCTCATCCGAAAAGAACTGGGAGGAATTCTAAACTCTTTTAAGGAAAGTTTTCGTAAATTGGAAGAAGGTTTTGTGGCTAAGGCCCAAATCCAAAACATCGGAAAAACAAATCCGGCGACAACACTTCTAGACCGAATCATTATGAAGGTGAGTTCTGCTGGGTATGGGCTCAATGGACTTGGCACTGGGGTCAAAGCCACTGCAGAAGAAATGGAAAAATTACTAAACCATGACTTTTCGATGTTGGAAAAAGTGGGGAACATACAAAAAGAAATTTTGGATATCCTACCTAGTTCTTTTGCAACAAACCCAGAAGCGGCAATTGAATCTATCAACAAATTACTGTTAGATTTCGAAACACAATTTGAATCAAGAAACTCTATCTTTTTAAAATAATAAAATAAGGAAATAAACCATGGCACTAATCGATAGAATAAAATTTGAAGGAAGTCCCAATGAAATCGTTTGGAAATATCCATCCGATGAAATCAGTACCGCAGGACAACTGATAGTGGATGAAAACCAAGAAGCCATCTTTTTTAAAGAAGGAAAGGCTTTGGATACCTTTGGGCCTGGAACCCATACTTTAAAAACAGGAAATATTCCTATTTTAGAAGCTCTCGTCAACCTTCCGTTTGGTGGAAAAACTCCCTTCACAGCGGAAGTTTATTATGTGAACAAAGCCATTTTTGCGATGAAATGGGGAACAAACACTCCCATTCCCTTGGAAGATCCCAAATACAAAATTGTATTAAACATTCGTGCTTTTGGTGATTATAAATTTCGAATCAAAGATTCAAGATCCTTTTTACTCAATGTAGTGAAAGGTGGGAATCGAACTACGAACGGATCCATTGATGAATTTTTAAAACCAAATATTGTACGTGGGATCGGTGATTTTATTTCAGAAGTTATTTTAAACAACAACACATCCGTGGTAGAGATCAATAAATTCAGAGATGAAAGTTCTACGGCAGGAAGGGTCAAACTGGCTCCTGAATTTGAAAAATATGGAATCGATTTAACCGAATTTAACGTATCTTCGGTGAACTTTGACCAGAACGATCCGAACTACCAACGAATCCAAAAAATCATCACCGATAAATTCGAAATCGATATGCTAGGCGATAAATACCAACAAAAGAAAATGTTCGATATTGGACAAGCTGCTGCTGAAAACGAAGGCCAAGGTGGCGGAGCGATGGGTGCCGGGATGGGCATGGGAATGGGGATGAATATGGGCCAGATGATGGGTAATATGATGAACCAAGGTGGGGGCCAAGGGGGAACAGCACCGGCAGCAAATGATCCGGCCGCACGAATTGCTAAACTAAAAGGGCTACTCGACCAGGGACTAATCAACGCAGAAGAGTTTGAAGCCAAAAAAAAGGAAATCCTTTCTTCATTGTAATGCGAAGGTTCAATAGCAAACTTTCGCAAACCGAAAAATACTCCATCTCGAGAAAGGATCTAACTTTCTTTAGGTGGAGATTGGAAGAAAATAAAGAGAGAAATAGAGAATTAATCTGAAATTGGTAACTGTAAAAAATAACCAATTTTCAATTTGACAAATTGCACGAAAATCGTGTAAAATAGTAAATATGAAAAGTATTACTTTTAGAGCTGACGAAAGGGCGATTGAAAAAGCTCGTTTAAAAGCAAGTAAACAAAAAAGGTCACTAAATGACATTTTTAATGAATGGCTCCGCGCTTATTCTGAATCTGAGCCAAAAGATTTTGATTTAGATGCGTATTTGAAAAAATTTGAATATGTGAAGATAAACCGAAAAATAACTCGTGAAGAAGCCAATGAAAGGTAAAATCTTCATCGATACGAATGTATTTATTTACTTCTTTTCACCTAAGGATTTTGAAAAAAAGGAAATCTCTTCAAATATCATAAAAGCTTCTTTTAAATCTGATAGATTTTCTATAAGTTACCAAGTCATCCAAGAATTTAGCAATGTAATGCTTACAAAAGGACAAACACCAATGAAAGGTCAGGATATTTCAAGTTTCATAGAAAAAATCTTAGATCCAATTTGTTCTTTTTTCCCAACAACTGAATTTTACAAAAATGCTCTGAAATTAAGAGAGAAGAATCAATTATCTTATTATGATTCTTTGATTGTTTTGGCGGCTTTAGAACTCGATTGCGATTATTTATTGTCTGAAGACTTTAATGATGGAGCAAAAATTAACAGATTAAAAATTATCAATCCATTTCATAAGATGAATGCAAAATTACTAAAATCTATTCTATAATTCCCAAATTTCGATGTTTAAGAAAACAATTGTTTGATCTCAGCCAGGTTCGCTTCTGCTTCCTGTTCCCCTTTATCGATGATTTCTTGGTAACGAGCAAAATCAAATAACTGAAATTCTTCCAAATGAAAATGTACAAAAAGATCCATTTTAGGTCGTTTGAGGCGAGTGATCTCTCTTCCTTCCAAGGTGATGGTTCTTGTCATAATCTGTAAGATAGGAGGATATTTTAAAGTATCCCAAATATAACGAAAGAATCCTTTTTCTGTTGTGTTACGATCTTCAAAGAGTTTGACCGGGACAATTTCTTGCAAAGGAGAAACATTGATTCCCATCACAACATCTGCACCTTTAGAGCGAATGAGGTTTTCCGGAACGTTATTGATCATCCCTCCATCCACGAGTAATTTTTCTCCAAGTCTGTAAGGAGGAAAGGCACCAGGCAAACTCATCGCACTGGTGAGTGCTTCTGTAATAGGTCCTTGGTCAAAGATATGTTCTTTTCCTGTTTGTAAATCTACTGCGGAAGTGGCAAAAGGGAGAGGCAATTCTTCAATTCTTTGGTCACCAAACCCTTTCTTTAACATTCGTTTCATTCTGGCACCTTTAAAAAAGGCAACAACCGGAATCGTTGGATCGAAGGCACTTTCCAATCCACCGAAGAAATTTTTAATCATCTCTTCGATTTCTACCGGTGAATTTTTTCTCGCATACAAAGCCGCAATCACAGCTCCCATCGATGCGCCAGAAACAAAATCAAAATGAATTCCTTCTCTATGTAAAACTTTTAACAAACCAACATGCGCCAAGGCTCTGGCTCCACCGCCACCTAACGCCAAACCTCTCGTTTTTGCCACAAGGTATCTGGCTAACGTATCTTTTTGATAAAATGTTTTGAGTGATTGGTCTTGGGGAAGGTAACTTTTACGAACACCACTTTCCATCATACGAATGGCACGGCCTTCAAAGTTTCGGATTCGAGTTTTCCAAAAATTGATGATTTCTTCTTTTTCTTTGTAAAACTTTTCCGGTTCATCTTCCCAAAATACAATAAAGTCAGATTGTACTACAAGATAATGTAAATCCATCCTGGAAGTGGATTCATCAAAATAAATATGAAGTAAAGGGGTTTTACTTCTAAGATTAGTTAAGTATTCTGAAATTTTTGTTGGGTCCATTCCTTTGAAAGTGGAAATGGGAATGGCTGATGATAATTTTTTGGTGACCTCACCATACTCATCTAAAAAGGTTTTTACTTTTTCACCAAAATGGTATTCGGGTTCTAAGGGAACATGAACACATAACCTTCGTAATCCGGAAAAAGTATCTTTATGGCTAGGTCGATCTAAGTTCTCTCGCATTCGAGAGCCCATCATCTGGATGATGTTTTGCGCAAAAACCTTTTCTTGGGATGCCAATTGCAAAAACAGTTTTCCATTCAAAACATAAACGAGGGAATCAATGACAGCGATGGCGGAAGTAGAATGGTTAGAACTGGAGATGAGTGAGTTCTCGGCCAAAACCTGACCCGAACCCACATATACATGACCTTGCCCGGCCACATTCTCAAGAAGGATTTCGCCATACCGAACAATATAAATCGATTCCGAAGACTCTCCTTTA
Source organism: Leptospira meyeri (assembly GCF_004368965.1). Lineage (NCBI taxonomy): Bacteria > Pseudomonadati > Spirochaetota > Leptospiria > Leptospirales > Leptospiraceae > Leptospira > Leptospira meyeri. Next base: position 2,188,559 of record NZ_SORO01000001.1, read on the forward strand.
TAATAGAGAGCTTCGTGGCTTCGAATTAATTTTTCTTGGACATTGTTTGCCAGTCTTAACAGAACAGCAGGGGGAAGTTTTTTGAACAAATCCACAGACTTTAAAAAGTTTTGTATGGCCTGTCGTTCTAATTCTGTTCGTTTCATTTTCCCCTCGTTCTATTAAATTCGTATGTTCACCCACTCCTTCTTACGAAATTTTCTGACAAAAATCACTGCCATGAGTAAAATCCAAATAAAAAACGCAGACCATATTCCAAAATTACCCCACGCTAGGACAATCCCGAATAAATAGGCCAACGGCAACATGATGATGAATGATACAATGAGATAAACAAACATTACATAATACATCATCCCTGCACTACGAAGCGCAGAACCAATCACCATATGATACGCATCTCCCACTTGGATGAGGGCCACAATACAAAGTGCAGGATATGCTACCTTTGCAACGGCGGGAACATCTGTAAAAAGTCCAATGAGCCAAGGACCTGCGATGATAAAAAAGAGTCCCATACTTCCCATGACGATGGCTGAAAAAGTGGCAGAGCGCATTGTACCTTCATAAGCCAATCGAAGTTTTCCCTGTCCCATTGATTGACCAAGAATGGTAGTGGCCGCAATCCCAAAAGAAAATCCAGGCATAAAAGACAAACTAAGACATGTTAATACAACACTAGCAGAAGCAAGAGTGGTTGTGCTAATCATTCCAGCAATTTTATAAAATCCAGAAAAGGCAAAGTTTACGAGTGTTCCTTCCACAGCAGGAGCGAATCCAACCATACAAAGTTCTTTGATGATTTCAAAACTTGGAGTAAAAATTTGATACTGAAAGTACTTGATGACATCTTTTCGGAAAAAATAAAACACCACAATGAGAAGAGCAGGAATTGAAGACAAACTAGAGGCAATGGCCGCACCTTTCACTCCCCAAGCTGGGAAACCCCAGTTTCCAAAGATGAGTAACCAGTTAAAAAAGATATTGGTGACTGCGGCTAAAATGGAAGATATCATCCCCACCTGCACAATTCCAATCCCGTCAAAAAATCCACGTAAGGCGAACCCAACAAAAAAGAGAACTGTTCCTAAGAATCGATAGGAAAGATAAACGCCAGCCACTTCGATCACTTGCGGATCATCTCCGATCCAACCCATAAACTCTGGAGCATAAAGGAATCCGAAATAGGACAAAAGAGATCCTAAAACTAAGGACAAATATACGGAGTTAACTAGAGTGATTCCGACCCCTTTGTCATTTTTTTCGCCAAATCGGCGTGCTACGATGATTTGTACGGCCATTGATCCGCCCATAAGAAAGGCGAAGATGGAAAAATAAACCATCCCACCAAATCCAACTGCGGCAAGAGGAACCTCACCGAGTTTCCCTACCATAGCAGTATCTGCTACCATAATGGCTGTATAACTGATCATTCCAAAAAAAACAGGGATTGCTAATCCAAGAATTTTCTGATTCAATCGAGTTGGCTTCAAGATGCGTCTAATTTTGTGAAGCATAGTTTTGTCATTCTTATATGTATTGCGATCTACACAACCACCTTTATGGATGTTTACCCCCTGAAACTTTGTATCGAATTGGAAAAAATAACCCAGAACCTAGATGGCATCTCTATTTAGATTCTTATGAAAAAGCTTATGGGATAAAAATTCGGCCTTCCACTTTTTTTGAAGATTATGCTGACATAAAAGAATTTTCCAAACTCTATCACTTTCGAGAAAAGGCTCCTTTTTTACATTTCCAAGCAAAGTTCAACCTCATCATCGCACTCGTTAAGTTTGATGAAAGAGAAATAACAGAAGTGACACATGATGTTGTGTTATCTAATAGTTTGGAAGATATCAGTTACGCTGAATATCGTTTGATGTTTGGGAAAGAAGAACCAAAAGAAAGTTTTTATAGTAAACTAATGGCCTGTTTGGAAGGCCTCACCAAAGGAGAAAATTCAGCAAAAAAAGAAGGCAAAACCATCCAATCAAAACTAGTGATGTCTCTACATAGAGATATCAATTTTGAAAGGCACTATGACTGGATGAAAAATTGGATGGAAAAAGAATCTGTCATCCGAGAAGGACTTGTGGGAATCGATTTCTGTCATATCGAAGAAGGCCATCCGCCAAAAGATAAAAAATCTTTTTTCCAATCCGTAATTAAAGACAACCAAGCAGAACCTAACACTGCCTTGTCGATTCTCTATCATGTAGGAGAAAGTTTCCGAGACAAAACTCCTTTCTCTGCAGTCCGGTGGGTTTTGGAATCCGCATTGAATGGTGTGCATCGGCTTGGACATGCCTTGGCCCTCGGAATCGATTCTGATTATTTTTTGGGAGATGAAAGGACAGAGCTTGTATCAGAAGCCAAAGACCAAATTGAATGCGAATTGGAATCTTATGATGAAATTTCCTCCTTTGGCAGTTTTTATCCCAAAGAAGAACTCGAACTGAAACGAAAGGAACTAAAAACCAAACCAGATTCTGAACTCTTAAAAATCCAGTTCGATGCAAAACAGTCCCAGTACCTCCATACCTTCCAAAACTTTGTTATGTCTAAGATAGCACAAACCGAAGCTGTGATTGAATGCTGTCCCTCTTCCAATTTATACATTGGAATGTTGGAGTCGCACATCGATCACCCCATCACAAGATTTTTGCAAAACGATATCAAACTTACCATAGGATCCGATGACCCAGGATTATTTGGAACCACAATGCCCGAGGAGTATCACCACGCCCATACCGCTGGTGTGTCTGAAAAAGATTTGGAAACCATCCGGGAAAGGTCTTTTTCCTATAGATCGACCAAACTTTCAGGGCGTGAATTGGATTGACCCTGACAGAGATTAGGTAAACTGGAAAGTATGCGGATTTTTTCCCAAGTTTTTGTGCCCATGATTGTCTTTTCTTTGGCAATGGGACCAGTTTTGGGACAAACCAAAGAAGGTTTTTACGACACAAATAACTACGATCTTAGAAATCTTCCGAAATCCGATCCAGAATCCAATGTACTGCAGGATGTAACCATTCCACCCAAATTTGAAACTCCTGTTCTCGCCACTCCCAAAAATGTGAAAACCCAATACAGTGGGATTGAGTCAATTCCCGGTGCTGGCGCCTTAATGAATTCCAGAACCACTTCCAACTCGAGCCAATCAGCGGCCAATCCCTACAATCTAACAGGTTCACAAAATTTACCGATCAACCCACTCACTGGGGAAATCAACGAACAAGCTCTACAAAACCAATTGCAAAAAAGTAGAATCAAACAAGAGTTAAAGAAAAAACAAAAAGAAGAGTTTGATGAAGATGCAGTCTACGAAGAAACAAAATTCCGAAGGGCATATATCATTTTCTTTTTAACCTTACCATTTGCTCTCATTGTTTCAGCAGGAGGAGTGGCCCTGCTTGCACCTGCTCTGCAAAAATCTGCCTTAGCAAGTGGGATTCTCATTACGGGAACCACAGGTCTTTCTGGAACCAATGTTTATCTAGATAGACAAAGAATAGAAGAACACCGAGAAAAGAAAAAACAATTGGCTGAAGTTTACCCTTGAAGTTCAAACGATTCTTCGTTTTCCTATCACGTTTTTTTCTTTATTTACAAGTCCAAAGATTCGAAATCCGAAAACTTTACATAGAGCACTTCCGTTGGATGGGAAGAATGTTTTATATATTCTTTGGTTTTTTGTCCGTTACGATTCTAATTTTAGATTTTGGATTCTATTATCCAGAAAGTTGGAAAGAATACGTAACACTTTCGATTCGAACTCTTGTTTCGTTTTTTATTTTATATGAATCCATCCATTTAATTTTTACGAACAAACGATGGAAAGAATACGTATCCATTCACAAAATAGAACTTATCATCTTGCTGATGTTAGGCCTAGAGTTTATTTATGAAAAAAATATAGTCTCTATACTAAAGTCATACCATATTTCGGGAGATGATACCACGCTGATCTTTTTATCGGCAAACCAAGTTTTATTTTTATTTTCTAACTTAGCCCATTTTTATCGACTTTCCAGAAACCATGATTCCAAAAAATTAAATCCCTCCATCGTATTTGTTTCTTCTTTTGCTTTTATCATTTTACTCGGAGTTTGTTTTTTACATTTTCCGAAATCCACCAACGGAAGTGTTCCTTCTATTGATATTGTATTCACAACCATCAGTGCAACTTGTGTGACAGGCCTTTCGACAGTCGATTTAAGTTCGAGTTTCACTTTGACTGGACAATTGATTGTTTTACTTCTCATCCAAGTGGGGGGACTAGGGCTTATGACCCTAACCAGTTTTTTTTCAATCTTCCTTGCTGGAAAAGTTTCCGTAAGTGATACGATGATGATCAAAGACCTTCTCTCCGAAGAAACCATGGGTCGTGCAAAAGAAATTTTAAAACAAATAACGATCCAAACTCTTGTGATTGAATCCATCGGTGCTATATTATTATTTTATAGTTTCCCAGAAAACTTCCCGATTGTCCTTTCTGAAAAAATTTATTATTCTATCTTTCATTCTATTTCTGCATTTTGTAATGCTGGTTTTAGTTTGTTACCGAATGGACTGGCAACCGAAGCCTTTCAAAGATCAGAAGGTTTTTTATCGGTGATTATGCTTCTGATAGTACTCGGTGGGCTTGGGTTTCCCGTATTATTTCAAATTCGAACAAGACTATCCAATCCTTTTGACTTTAAGTTTCGGTGGTCTGTTACCTCCAAGTTGGTATTTTGGACGACCGGCTGTCTTTTGTTATTCGGTTGGATTTCATATTATTTTTTAGAACAGAATTCCAGTTTAAAAGGTCTTACCGCCTCGGAACAGATCTTTCATTCCTTGTTTTATTCGGTCACCACAAGAACCGCTGGGTTTAATACTTTGGACTTAAGCCAAATGGGATTTCCCATCACCTTCATTTCTTTCTTTTTAATGTGGGTGGGAGCTTCTCCTGTTTCTACAGGAGGAGGGATCAAAACCACAACATTTGCCATCTCTCTTATAAACATAACCAACGAAATTCGTGGAAAAGAAAGGATGGAAATAGATCACCGAACAATTGCTAATTCATCTATTGCGAGAGCCAGCGCCACTATTGTGTTATCTTTATTCGTAATTTTTGTTGCCATCTTTGGTTTATTGATTACTGAGAATGTAAATTTCATTGATTTATGTTATGAAGTGGTTTCTGCTTTTGGTACAGTGGGACTCACTCGTGGTCTCACTCCTCATCTGAGTGGTTCTGGTAAAATTATCATTTGTACGGTAATGTTTGTGGGTAGGGTCGGAATTTTGACCTTACTTGTCGCGCTCTCCAAAAAAGTAGATCGTATCTCGTATGAATATCCGAAAGAATATGTGGTTGTAGGTTGAACTTCGTATGCAAAGAAAAAAAATAGCAGTCATTGGAATTGGAAGTTTTGGAAAGTTATTTGTACGTTATCTATTTGATGATGGACATGAAGTCATTGCCATTGATAAGGACCCAATGATCATCGATTCGATAAAAGATTTTGTTACCATTGCTGTTACATTAGATGCCACTGACGAACATGCATTACGATCCCAAGGAATTGCCGATGTGGATTATGCTGTCATAGCTCTTGCCGATGATTTTGAAACCTCTATCATTTGTGCTGAAAGTTTAAAAAAATGTGGTGTTAAAAATATTTATGCCCGTTACCAAACAGAATTGCAAATGAAGGTTTTGGCACTTCTTGGAATCAAAGATTTGTTTAACCCAGAAGAAAAAGCAGCAAGAAGTATGGCCGAAACCTTATCCTTTTCTGGAATGCGTTCCAGTTTTTTAATCTCGGATGAATACAGTGTGGTAGAAGTCACGGTTCCGAAACGTTATATCAACCAAACCATTGCTGATGCTGACTTACGTCATAAATACAATATCAATGTCATCACCATCAAACGTCCTACCATAAACAAAGATACCAAACGTGCTTCTGATTCCAAATCAGAAAAGATCTTAGGAATTCCACACGGGAATACAATTCTCAAAGAAGATGATATCATTGTTCTTTTTGGATCTCAAACAGATCTGGCTCGTTTTCTGGAAACATAAGTATGGGTCCAGAACGAATCATTTGTCTCACCGAAGAACCAACAGAGATGTTTTATCTTTTGGGCGAAGAAAAACGTATTGTAGGAATCTCGGTTTATACAGAACGGCCACCAAAGGCAAAGGAAGAAAAAACCAAAGTTTCTGCCTTTATCAGTGGGAACTTAAAAAAAATTACAGCTCTCGAACCAGACCTCGTCATTGGTTTTTCTGATATCCAATCCCAATTGGCAAAAGACCTCATTGAACGAGGGTTAAATGTTCTGATCTTTAACCAAAGATCGATCAGAGAAATTTTATCCAATATGCAAATGCTCGGAAACCTTGTGGGCCAAGTAGAAAAAACAAACTCTCTTATCGAAGAATGGACAAGTCAGATCAACCTTTGGAAACAGGTGAATACTTCCAAATCCTACAAACCCAAAGTTTTTTTTCAGGAATGGGATGAACCCATGATCACTGGCATCCAATGGGTGAGCGAAGCAATCGAACTGGCCGGTGGAATAGACTGTTTTTCCCACTTAAAAGAGAAAAAACTCGCAAAAGACAGAATCATCACGGCCGAAGATGTAGCAACTGCCAATCCAGATGTCTATGTTGGTTCTTGGTGTGGGAAAGCGATGGATTGGGACTGGGTGCGTAACAAACCCGAATGGCAATCGACAAACTTCTTAAAATCCAATAGAATCTTTGAGTTAGACCCAAGCATAATATTACAACCAGGGCCAGCTTTGTTTTTAGAAGGGATTCCCAAACTAAAAGAGATCTTCTCCTCCCTCTAATTCCCTACTTTGTCATTCCACTGTCATCTAAATGTAACAGAGATATTCTAGATTTGAAACATATCAATTAGATATGGAGACATTCATGAACTTTTCATGTAACCTGACAAAGAAGAAAATCGCTTTGTCTTTTGTGACCCTACTCATCACAATCTTTACTCTTGCAGGAAAAATCGAAGCACAGGCAACACCTGCGGCACCAACAACTGAATCCACACAAACAACGGAAGCACCAGCGGAAACTCCAGCTCCCGTAGCAGAAGCTCCTGCGGAAGCGCCACAACAAGAATCCGAAATCGGACTCGTAAAATTGTTTGTGACAGGTGGATGGTCTATGTGGCCACTACTGCTTTCTTCTATCGTTGGATTTGGTGTGATCCTAGAAAGGATGTATTTTTTCTTCACAGCAAAACTAATCAGAAAAGGATACAACCAAGACTTACAAGATGCCATTGATGCTTCTGGAATGAATGGGATTGAAGAATTTTTAAAAGCTAACGAAGGACAAAAAATCACTGACGTATTAAAAAATGGTATGGAAGTTTCTCAAAACGATCCAGAGATTTTTGCAGCTGGTATCGAAAGAGAAGCTGGTGAAGTGATGACACTTCTCGAAAAAGGCCTTACTGTTCTTTCTGCAGTCTCAACGATTGCACCACTAGTTGGATTCCTTGGAACCGTATCTGGTATGATCAATGCTTTTGATGCGATTGCAAATGCTGACCAAGTGAACGCAAAAGTGGTTGCTGGTGGTATCAAAGAAGCGCTCATCACAACTGCTGCTGGTCTTATCGTGGCGATCCCTGCAATGACATTCTACCAATACTTACAAGGCCGAGTCGCTTTCTTTACTTCTGAAGTAGAAGAAGCAGCGAACAAAATCTACAAAGAATACTTAAAACTTAAAGCTGGAAAAAAAGCGTAAGTAACGGAAAGTAACTAACCATGATTAAGTTAAAGAAAAAACAAGAACTAGAGGAGATATCGGCAGCATCTATGTCGGATATTGCCTTTCTACTCTTGGTATTTTTTATGGTAACTGCTGTATTCTTTGTAAAGGAAGGATTGAATATTTCCCTTCCACGCAAACAATCCGAACCGCAGCCTTTTTTACGTAAAAATGTATATGAAATTTTGGTCACCCAAGATCGATACAAAATGCGTAACCCGGCTTTCGGAACCAAAGAATATTCTAGTTTAAAAGAATTTCGTGATGACCTAAACCAAATGGAAATCCCGGATCTTAAAAACAAACTAGCACTCATTGTTACAACCGGTGATACCAAATATGCAAAGATGTTGGATGCCTTATCCGCAGTTCAACTTCGCGGATTTGAAAAAATCTCAGTGAGAAAGAAGAAATAATATGTTACGAAGAAAGAGAGTCGCACCTTCAGTTCCCGTAAGTTCGATGGCAGACATTGCCTTCTTACTCCTCGTGTTCTTTATGGTAACCTCCGTATTAGATTCGGATCCAGACCTTCCCATCAATCTACCAGATGTTCCTGGTGGAGAACAGTTAAACAAAAAGATAGCCAATCTTTACTTAACTGCTGATGAAAAGAGAACTGTCTATTTCAACTCAGTCAAAATGGAACTTAACGAAGCAATGAGTGAAATCAGAGCTAAAATTTCCACTACACCTGACTTAAAAGTTTTGATCCACGCAGATCAAGATTTAACGTATGAAGAGTTGGACAATGTATTCGAAACTCTCCGAGAGATTGGAGCCTTAAAGGTTTCTCTCGTTACCAAGACCACTCAAGGTGGCGGGTTAAAAGGAAAGTAACGTGAACGGAACAGTTGTTACACAGAAAAGATCCAAACGCGAGAGAATCCATCGATTCATTGATCGATATAGAATCGAAACTGGCCTCGCCATTTCTGCCTTTGTCCAAGCCATCATCATTCTCTTTTGGTTCACTCCTCATTTGGAAACCGATAGTTTGGATGACCTTGTAGAAGAAGTCGCATTCATCGACAATGTCCAAATCCAGGAACCATCTACCGATTCCAAACCAACCGATGGTGATTTTGATCTTACTGACAAAGAAAAAGAAGAAAAAAAAGAAGACCCACGCATAGCTGGTGCTTCCGATCCTATTGTTTCTGGAGCTACCTCTCCTGTGGATCTATCACCTAACGTTCGCCCAGAATATACTTCTGATGCAAAGGCTCTTGGTGTCACAGGAACGATGACCTTAGAAGTGATCATTGGAAATACAGGTGAAGTGTTACGAGTCCGATCCGTAGGAAAACAGTTAGGTGGTGGTCTTGAAGAAGAAGCCATCAAAGTTTACCGAAGAAAAAGATTTTCTCCTTCCATCTTAGAAGGAAAAGCCATCACCGTAAAGGTGCTTGTTCCCATTCGATTTACTTTAAATTAAAATACCATTGGGGCGAATCCACCACCTCCGGTGGTGGACCGGGCTCTCCGCTGCAATCTGCATGTTATGCAGGATTTACGCTACGATCCCTTTCGCTATTCCGGTAATTCCAATACCTTGTCTTCTTCTTCCATTGGTTGTTTTGGAATTTCGATTTTTTCGATTCGGATTTCATGAACAAAATCAGAATCTTCAAACTTGTCTAAAATACTGATTCGTCTGGGGTATTGTTTGTCGTTCCAAACTTCATAGTATCCGTATTTGATCACACCTTTATAAAAACTAAAAAGTTCGCGATAGGTAAACTCCATCCATTCTAAGGCACCACTTGTTTTTTCAAAGTAACCAACGTATTGGTCTGTATCGGGAGTGGCATTCACCTGAACAGATGTAAAATATACCACTTCATAGTCTTGACCTAATTTTTGAGTTGGACCTGCATATTGAATGATGGGGTATTCTGTCAGTCGCCAAGGTAGTGTTAGATACAAACGAAGGGATTCTAAGTAAACTCGAACTTCATCGTCACCAGTAAAAACTTTTCCTGTATCAGCGGCAATTTGATAAGTATCTTTTTTAACAAGGCCAAGGATAAGACCTTTTTTTTCACCGCCGAGGAATTCCACTTCCATTGCATCTTTTTCAAAATCCAAATACACACGAAGCCTTTGTTCCGATTCTTTGATCGGTGTAAAAAATCGAACAAACTTAGAATGCCAAACATCCTTCAAAACAAATTGAATTTGTTTGTATCCTTTCCAATCTCCCGGCGTGAGTTCTTTCACTGGTGGACTCGTAATGATCGACAATCCCTTCTTTCTTAAGTCAGGATTGAAACCTTCTTTTTGTAAGGTGGGAGGGCGTAGGTCGGCCAAAGAACAAGAAATAAAAAATAAAGAAATAGAAATGAGTAAAACATGGTAACGAAACATTGATTCCAAAATGAAGCAAAAACGATCCTCTGTCAATAGGGAAAGTAAACCAGTCCACCTGAACTTAGGCAGAGATTGATAGGTTATCGAATTTTAAAAGAAGCGAATGAGAAATTAGATAAATATAGAATGAAGACTTAAAACAATGGAGAAACAGAGAGGAAAGGTCGGAAACCCGACCCTCTCTTTTTAAATGATACTTATGCTTTTGCAGCACCTGTTTTTTTGATAGATTCCGCAACTTCATTGATTTTTGCTTTTACGGATTCAATTTTTCCTTCAGGCATTTTTGCTTTGATTTCTTCAGCGATTTTGTTGTAGTTTTCTACGATTTTAGAACGAGTTTCGTCGTAGTTTTTTCCAGCAACACTAGAGAATTCTTTAATGTCTGTTAGGATTTTGTCAACGGATTGGCGAATCTTTACAGAATCTTCCGTATTGTCCAAAGCACCTTTGGATACTAATTCATTGTAAGTTGTTTCCAACTGAGTTTTTGCTTTTTCAAGACCTTCTTTTCCCGATTGGAAAAGTCCGATTCCTGCGTTAAGAATGTCCATGATTTGTTTTTCCATAATTTAGCTCCTGGTTTTCACCTATTTGTGCAATGCACAACACAGTTATGTGCGTTGCACAAATTTAGACAAGTACTTTTTCTAGGGGAAAATCGATTTTTTTTAGATTTTTTTCGTAGTCTCTTTTGCGATTCAATTCTAGAAAATTCTCCCAAAGAGGGAAAATGCCGCTATCCGCATCTCTTTCGGTTCGAATTCTGTGGATTTACGTCGGTCGGTGGTTACTTGAATTCAACTTCAGAAATGAAAACTCTAAATTTACCAAAGAAAATGCAGACTGAAATCAAAAACATTCCCATGATCCATTTAACAGATGTTCATGAGGATGACAAAAATCCTTATTTCTACGTTGGTCGTTTGGAAGAATTGCCAAATGAATTCCAGGACTTTGATAGTTCCCATAGACATTCTTATTTTGCGTTATTCTTTTTTACGGAAGGAGAAGGAACCCACTCCATCGATTTCCATACCCATTCGATTACAAACAATAGTCTTTTTTTCTTAAGGCCGGGCCAAGTGCATTCCTGGACTTTTTCCAAACCAGTGAAAGGTTTTGCCTTAAAGATTTATCCTGATTTCCTCTCCGAACATGGCGGGCAAGTTACCAGCTTTCAAAACTATCCTTTTTTCCAATTGGGAAATGAAATTTCTAAACTCACCATCCAAGATGGAGACCAATTCAAAAATGATTTTGAAAGATTACTCGCCGAAAAAAATTCAAAATCAATTCCCAATTCTTCCATGATCTATCTTTTGATTCAGTTGGTTTTGCAACAATCACTGAAAGAATTTAATACATCTTTTACGGACAAAGTAACCGTCGATTCCAAGTTATCGGATTTTTTTCGTTTATTAGAAAATCATTTCAAAGACCAAAAAACAACTTCATATTATGCAAAACAAATTGGGACTTCTTCTGGAAATTTAAACCAACTCTGCCAAAAAAAATATGGAAAATCAGCAAAATCAATCATCCAAGAAAGGTTGGTTTTGGAAATTAAACGGCTGTTACTACATTCTGATTTGAATATCAACCAAATTGCTTTGACTTTAGGTTTCGAAGATAATTCCTATTTTAGTAAATTTTTTAAAAATCATACCGACAACTCACCGGAAAATTTTAGACGTTTGAAACGAAAACTACCATAAAAATCAGATTCTCTCCATTTACCAACTTTCTCTTTTTCCATAAGATAGAACCAACACTTAGAAAAGGACATATAAATGTTAGAAAAATTATTCTACACAGAAACAAGTTGGTTTTTTACCTTACTCAGACTGGTTTTAGGTTTTGTGATTTTGCCACACGGATTGCAAAAGTTATGCGGATGGTTTGGAGGGTATGGATTTGCTGCCACTTTGGATTTTTTTAAATCGGAAGGAATCCCCTATGCCATTGGATTTTTAGTCATTGTAGCAGAATCCTTTGGGGCACTTGGACTCATTTTTGGACTCTTCACAAGACTTTCTTCATTTGGAATTGCCCTTACCATGTTGGGAGCTGCGGTTTATGTGAGAAAAAATGGTTTTTTTATGAACTGGTTCAACCAACAAGCCGGTGAGGGATTTGAATACCATATCTTAGCCATTGGAATTGCTTTGATTTTGATGGTCGCCGGCGGAGGCCAACTAGCACTTGATAGTTGGATTGCGAACAAAGTTCATTCCAACTAAATTCACTAGGTACCTGTGTGTCAGTCAGATTTAGATATTACCATGAGTATTAACTGAGTTAAAACAGAATTAAAACTGGCTTGAATACAAAATCAAAATACAACCGTCCCCTCGCAAGAATGGATAGTTGTATTTTGTTGGAATTAGTCGGTAAGGATTTCTAACGCGCTGATTGGCTCATGTTGTTGGGCCATGATCGATTCCAAAAACTTTACATAAGCTTCTCGTCCTGGGTACTGAACCTGGTTCACACCTGTTTTGACAGCAGCTTCTGCCACCGCAGGTGCCACATGGTAAAGAACTCTTGAGTCCAAAGGTTTTGGAATGATATAGTCAGCGCCAAATCGAATTTCTTTTTCGTTATAAGCTTCAGAAACTTCGATTGGAACCGGAAGTTTAGTGAGTTCACTTAATGCATACGCCGCAGCCAACTTCATTTCCATATTGACTACTTTTGCACGAACATCTAAAGCCCCACGAAAGATAAATGGAAATCCAAGTACGTTGTTGACTTGGTTATGATAATCACTGCGACCCGTTGCCATAATGAGGTCTGGCCTTGCACGTTTTGCATCTGGATAAGGAATTTCTGGATCGGGATTGGCAAGAGCAAACATAATGGGTTTCTCAGCCATCGTTTTGACCATTGCTTCTGTTACAACATTGGCAACGGACACTCCAATAAATAAATCCGTTCCAGGAAAAATATCTTCTAACGTATCTGCATCAGTTTTGCGAACAAAAGGTAACTTCGTTTCATGTAAGTTAGTTCGTTTGTGGTTGATGACACCACGAGAATCCAACATAAAAATGGATTCATGTTTAACCCCGATATGTGTTAACATCTCCGCGATCGAAATGGCAGCAGCCCCTGCTCCATTGATCACAACCTTTAGATCACCAGCTTTTTTACCGGTGATCTCTAATGAATTGAGTAGTGCAGCAGTTGAAATGATCGCAGTTCCATGTTGGTCATCATGAAAAACAGGAATCTTCATACTTTCATCTAATGTTTTTTCTATATGAAAACATTCCGGCGCACGGATGTCCTCTAAATTGATTCCACCAAACGTTGGTTCGAGGGCCTTTACAATTGTGATGAATTTTTCAGGATCTGTTTCATTAATTTCAATATCAAAGACATCAATACCGGCAAATTTTTTGAATAAAACTGCCTTTCCTTCCATCACTGGTTTTCCAGCGGAAGCTCCAATATTTCCAAGACCTAAAATGGCAGTTCCATTGGTGATGATTCCGACTAAGTTTCCTCGGTTAGTGTATTCATAAACGAGATCAGGTTGTTTTTCGATTTCGAGGCAAGGGTAAGCGACTCCCGGTGAGTAGGCCAAGGACAGGTCGTAACTGTTCTCCGTTGGTTTTGTCGGAACTACTTTGGTTTTTCCTTTCGGAAACCTAGAGTGATACTCAAGTGCGCTATTTTTCATGGTCTATTTTCCCACGATTTATGATTCAATGGAAAATCCTAGAATAAATTGGAGGGATAGCCTTTCAAAAAAGGTTGATGGAAGTTCTATGTCCCTTTAGATAAAGACCTTACGAAAAGCCAGAGGGGGCAAATTTGGAACTAGTTGGTGAATTTTTTGGAACTGCTGTTCTCATTCTACTTGGTGACGGTGTAGTTGCTGGTGTTTTATTAGAAAAATCAAAAGCAAAAGACGGGGGATGGATCACCATCACCACAGCTTGGGCACTGGCGGTCTGTTTCGGTGTTTTGGTGGCAAAGGCCTTGGGAAGCCCTGGTGCCCATTTAAATCCCGCTGTCACACTTTCTGTTTGTATCCAGTCGGGTGATTTTTCCATCTTTCTCCCCTATAGCCTTGCCCAGGTCGCAGGTGCTGCGCTAGGAGCCACCCTCGTATATTTACACTACCTTCCTCATTGGAAAGAAACCAAAGATTCTGGAACCATTCTAGCCGTTTTCTCCACATCACCGGCCATCAAACACACAACCTCCAATGTCATTAGCGAAGGACTTGGGACCTTTCTTCTCATCCTTGGAATCCATGCCATCTTCTCTCCGTTTAACGGTGGAGCCACAGGTGTTGTGGGAACCGGATTTGTCGCTCTTCTTGTCTGGGCCATTGGACTATCTATGGGCGGCACTACTGGCTATGCGATTAACCCTGCACGCGACTTAGGACCAAGGATTGCCCATTGGTTATTGCCAATTCCCAACAAAGGAAATTCCAATTGGAAATATGCATGGCTTCCCGTGGTGATTCCGTTAGTGGGTGGTGGGCTTGCGGCAGTTGTGATCAGGTGGGGGATCTAAGAAAAGTTTAAATCGAAACACCTCTTAGAGGAGAAAACCTATGAACAAACACAAACTAAAGTTAAATCTATTTTATATATTTCTCTTTATTTCCTTTTTTTCTCTCTCGGCAAATCCATGGGATCAAAACTTTTTATCGAACTTGTCTTCCGGGGATTGCAGAGGGATTGTTAAGAAAAATAAAACTTGGTGTGATACGAATGATTGTAAAGGTATTGCATCAAGTGATCGAACCTGGTGTGACAGCGATGACTGTAAGGGTGTTGCTAGTAGAAATAGATCTTGGTGTTCTTCCAATCTATGCAAAGCATGGGCTTCACGCGATCGGACTTGGTGCAATGACAACGACTGCAAAGGTGTAGCGAGCAAGGATCCATCTTGGTGTGATAGCAAACAGTGTAAAGCTATTGCATCTGGAAATGAAACATGGTGTCTTTGATTCTAAACACACATTTAACTTGAATTTCGCTACATTTGTTCTTCCGCTTCCTTCAAACATAGCTATATTAAAAATTAACAATTAAAATTTAATTAAGAAAATAAATAAGTTGTAGTTTTCATACATCAAATATTTATTTCCACGTATAACATTCGTATAATGCAAAATTCAATTATTAAGCCATACCAATTCATTAAGTGTAAAATTAAATGGAATCAAAGGAAAATTCTATAAAAATGAAGCATAAATTAATCCTTCTCTGTATCTTCGCCTTTCCCATTATCACGATTTTCGCTACAGAATCAGAAACATTAGATACCTTTCGTGGAATCAACTTCTCTACTACTGAAGCACAAAAAATAAAAGCCATGTCCATCTTCGTTCCCCAAGCGGCAAAACGATCCGACTCCATACACATGAAGGACAAGTTTCCAATCACTTTCTTTAAAGCAGACTGTATCCAAGAAAAGGAATGTTTTTCCTTACTCATTGCTGTATCAGTCATACCTGAATCAATCAAATCCTTTGATACATTGGTAGAAGAATCAAGGGCTACTGATTTTGGCAATCCACCATACGAAGTAAACAAATGGGTCGAACTCCTTACATTTAAAACAGACAAAACAAAGATTCTAATGGGGCCTGGTGAATTACTGGGAATAAAGATAAACGCTTTTTATTATATGAAAGATAGCAACGAAACTTACAGAGTTTCAATGAACCTAATCTATCATCCTAAATTTCCAGAGGAAGAATGGCAGGACATTCTGATGCATTCGTTTCTCATCTTAAACAGTATTAACATTGAATCAAAAACAAAGTGAACAAACAGTCCTATTGGAAAAAGTTATCTATGAATCAATACGAAGTTATACTCAATCAAGTCATCGGGAAACATAAATATCTTTTTGGCAAATCGGCAAATGTAACCATACCGTTTGAAGGCCAGAAAAAAACTCAAAAGAACATTCGTCTTTTCGATTGGTTTCATATGAGTAAAAACAAAAGAATCGATTTCTATGATCGATTCGGTGACATTGAAGAAGAGAATGTTCTAGGTAAATACATTATCGATAATGGTGACGATGAAATATTTGCACCAGAACTACGCGAAGGAGTTATTCCTTTTGCTTTTATTGTCGATGATGGAGCCTCGGGGAACGATTACCAAGTGGAAGGAATTTTGATGATCGACCTACGGGTTGCAAAACGTCCTGTTCTTATTGCTGAAGTAGACGGTACAATTGATGGACAAACACCATTTCAAATTGTATCGTTTGAATCTTTAAATATATCCTCAGGTAAAATCAAAGTAGATGAGTGAGACTGCAAAAGGAAAAATATATGCACGAAAAAGCAGATAAACAGGAGTTCATTTTCAAGTTTCTAAAACATATAAAACTTGGTACCGATGATGAGCTAATATTTTTTAATGCAAAAACTTCTCACATCTATTTTGCTGGTTGGGTCTTTTTGTTTGTTTCGATCACCAGCATTTTTCTATTTCCTAAATATTTTACATTTTACCAAGATTTCTTGAAATTTGATCTATTTAATAAAATGGGTTTAAATCAAGAAAACGTTAAACTACTAGTATTCATATTGTCATTTCTTACTTTTGTGAAATCTTACTCAATTTGGATTCAAAGGAAAGAACTTTTGGAAAGTCTATACGGTTTACGAATTCTTTTGGATTACATGAGAGTGGATGAAGTTTCTTTTTTTCAAAACGTTAAACAAATTTTTCCAAATTTAGAAGACTTTGAAATTGCAGACTTTACTAAAGCAGTTTTTGCGAGTAAATTAATTATCAAATAAGATATTTCTTCCGTTACTGTTTAACGATGAAAAAAGTATTACTCCTACTTGCAAAAGGTTTCGAATCATTTGAAGCTAGTGTTTTCATCGATGTCATTGGTTGGAATCTTGTTGATGGAGACAATTCAACAAAACTTTATACCTGCGCTTTCAAAAAGGAAGTCGAAGGCTCGTTTGGTGTTAAACTCAATGCGGATTACCAAATTTGCGAAGTGAACATAAATGAATTCGACGCTTTAGCAATTCCTGGAGGATTTGAAGAATACGGTTTCTATGAAGAGGCTTATCATCCAGAATTTCTAGAGTTGATTCGACATTTTGACAAACAAGATAAAATCATTGCTTCTATTTGTGTCGGGGAATTGCCCATCGCCAAGTCAGGTGTCTTAAATCAAAGAATGGCAACAACATACAATCATAAAGAAAGTATCAGGCAAAACCAACTTGCAAAACTTGGAGCCATTGTACAAAATTCTCCGATAGTCATAGATAAAACATCATTACAAGTTGGAGTCCAGCGACAGCAATAGGTGTTGCTTTACTTCTTTTGAAATTGTTAACTTCAGAAGAAAATGCGAATTATATCAAAGAAATAATGGGATTTTAGAATTGATTGTTTAGAAATAGAACTTTAAATCAGCATAACAACGGAAATCGGAGATCATATTTGATGTTAGTTCCAATAAGATTAAAAAGAAACATTATCCTTTCAGCTGTAGTTTTAGCTCTGATTTCTTGTTCCAGTTTTCCGATAGGTTCTGGTTATACTTCTAAACCAAATACAATAGTTTATTCAAAACCAGACGACAAAAGTACAATTGTTTCTGAATTAAAAAAAGACTCTCACTTTAACATCATTACATATAATTATTTTAAAAGTAATCAAAAAGGAAAGTTATGGCATAAAATAAAACAGGAAAACGTTGTAGGCTATATTGAAGAAAATGTTGGAGACAACTCTAATTCACCAACACAATTATTTCTTACAACAAACGAACCTATCTATGGATTCGTTGTTGCCTCTTCCTTAGTGTTGCGAAGCCAGCCGAATACTACTAGTGCTGCCATTGAAAAACTTGCTACAAAAGAGATCGTTAGTGTCATAGAAGAAGGAAAAAACTCAGTTATTGTAAATGGAAAAACGGGAAGCTGGGCCAAAGTAAAAACAAAAAATAATAATGTAGGTTTTGTATTCACTCCATATTTGATGCTTAGCAAATCACCAGACAATTTCGTAATTGGCGAAGATATTGAATCAAAAGAAAAAGGTTGGGCTTATACTACAACTTTTCCCAATACTGTTTATATAAAAAAACACGGAAAGTTATATCCTGTAGAAAATGACCAAGTTTCTGAAAATGAATTCTATTTACTTGATTCAAGATATATCACAAAAGATGGTAAGGTATTCTTTCATATTTACAAACAAACTGGAAGAAAAGCAGATTGGTATTCTGAAATTGAAGTTGAATACTCTACAGATTGTTACATTTCTTCAAACCATGTAAAGGTTTCTGATCGATACGCTGTATTATATTCTCAATTCAAAGAATCAGATAAAAAGAAACGTAAACTAATTGAATTTTTAGATCAACAAAGCGGAGAGGAAATAGATCCTGCAAAGTCTGACTTCTATACATTTATTTCAAAAAAAGAAAAATATCATGTTATTATCACTTCAACTAAAAGTGAATTTGAGGATTGTCGTGATTGTTTTTATGGTGATGATTATAATTTAGTTTTTGTTTTTCATGAAAAAGATAATCAGTTCAAAAAAATATTCTCTTCTGGTGGATCTCGAAGCGCAAGTTTTGGGGAAACAAATAAAAATTTCTATATTACGATCGCAACTAGCCCTCTCCCCGAAGGAGATGAGTCTCCTAGTACCATCAAATCCAGCAAATATAAATTCAATGGAACAAATTTCGATTTAGAATCTGAGGAAAAAAATTAACGATTCTACTCAATCGATAGTCGATATATTCTTTATTTCATTTAATTTCCGTTCTGGATCTTTTGAAAAGCCACACAAGTAGGGACAGTTTCAATCTTTCCTTCTTGTAAGTCCTTACAGCTAAACAACAAAATTTGTTTATGGCATTCCTTATATGCGGTTTGTATCGCAAACGGATCTGCACCGATCAGTTTATATGCATTACTTTCGCGAAATCGCTTTTGGCATTGCGCTTCATCCAGTCTGCCTTCGGTAAATTTTTTTAGATTTTCAGGAATGGATTTCCATTCCTTGTCAGCACACTCTCTATACTTTGCACAAATTTCAGATGTTAAACTTAAAGATTCATTCTGCCATTCTAAGTTTACGATCCCTTTATCTTTTTTACAGGATACAGTTGTTACTACAACTAAGATAGAAAAGAAGCTAAGAATTCTATTTTTTTTATTCAATTTAAGAAGAGAAAGATAAGTTTTGCCGTTATTCGTAGTTCGCATATCATTTGTTGTTACTCGGGATTTATGCGTAGTGCGTATATTTGCCGCAGCATTCATAAAAGATTTAATTGTATTTTCCATATCCTCTATAAAAACTTGGATGGTTATATACGCATTACGTATATTTCTCCAATAATTATTTGTGCTAACCGTATAACGTTTATTTCCCCAATTACGCATGTTATAAACATTGCGTTTAGTTCCCTCACCCAATTTTGGAAAAAGTATGTTTAGTAACTTCATAAAGCTTTTTGATTTTCCTTTGTTATTTTGAATTCTCAGTTGTTTCTTTTTTGCGAATCAGAATTTCAATTCGCTCTTCTTTGGCTTTTTTTTCTGGCGTATCTGAGTCTTTTGCTTTTTGGAACATAGCGTAACCTTGAACAGATACTTGTTCTTTAGGAATTCCATATTCGTTCACCATTTTCTCTGCAAGTAAAGAAGCTCGGTGTGAATGATAGTCCCATGAATTTTGAAATTTAGATTTATCTATTTGTGATTCATAAGGGATTTGAACACGAACGACTATATCAATATCCATTCCTTTTGATAAGATTGCCAATTGTTCAAAAGCAAACTTAAGATCAGGATCTGATTTTAATATATCATCAGATGCCAAATCAGAACCTGCAAAAATTAATTTGAGTTCTTCCGTTTCTGCAAGTCCCAATTTTAATTTTGCTTTTTCTCTAAGTGTTTTTAAAGCAAATCCAATTCGTTCCCATAGCCTAAATACTTGTGACTTAGGCTCCACTGTATCATCTTCCAAAATTCCCGATCCGCCGTCTAAAAGAGCACCAACAGAACTTACATTTAATCCAAACCCACGTTTAATATCTTTTGCTACTTCCGTTAGGCGGTTGGCATCGACTTTACTAATTGCATACAATATAATAAATAGTCCCAATAATAAAGTGATCATGTCGGCGTAGGTCAACAACCAACGATCATGGGCTTCTATATGTTCTTCTTCTTTTGACAAAAACCTGGAACGTCTTCTCATGTTTCCTCTTTCAGGGTGGGAAATGCTTTATGTAAAAACTCCCATTCCTTTTCTTGGACTATCGCGTAAAACTCGTTAAACAGTTCTTGGTTTACAGGTAAAGTGGCATAGTAACCTTGCTCTACTTTTTTGAACAAGGGATAAACTCCAAGCAATCTTGACATCATGGCAGCAGGTTTTATGATATATGCACTTACTGGTTTATGTGCTAATTCATAAAATTTTTTAAGGTTAAAAAGTACAACCTCTAATTGTTTTCTCCGTGTATCACGTTGGTCTAACTCGCAAAATAACGAAAAATACTCTTCTTGGCTGATTTCCTTTCCCGATTCCCAACCTTTAGTGAGAAGAAGTTCTGCCATTTGGATATCCAATTCATCTGTTATTTTGTTAAGTTCCATGAGACGTTCGACGTTCTCTCTTGTCCCTTCCTTCATCATGTTCTTAACTTTATCATACGTAGTAAAAGCTAACGTTTCCCATTCTTCCTTTCCATCCAAATTATACACAGTTTCAAAAAAGAATTTTGCCATCCCGATTGTTTCGTTTCGGTGAAAAAAATCATAATAGTAAAGATGAAATCGATCCACTTGAATGCGAACGATTTCCCTTCTAGCCAGTGCGACTTCTTCCGTCAATTGGTGTTTCATTTCCGCTTAGTTTGCAGTTAATCCCAAAAGATAAGAAGGGAATCCTTGTTGGTCACGTTCAAATGGTGCAATTGAAAACTGATTGGGTATGGAAACAATTTCATGATAGAACTTGTATGTGGAACGAAATAAAATTTTTGGCGTCGCAGATTCTTTTGGTGTATAATAAAATTTTACTCCATAACGAAAGTTATTTGCCCATCCTTCTTTTGTAACTTCTAACAATGGATAATCAGCTGGAATTTTTTTGTTTTGGACAACATTAAAAACAATATCACCTTTTTTATACAGTCGAACTCCTTGAGTTTCTCCCGCCAAACGAACAGTACCAGCTTCTGGAAATGATAGGGAAAGGTAGGTCAAACTAACATAGTTTCCACGATTCTTTAGTTGTAAAGTTACAAGTGATTCGTGCCCAGTCTCAAATTTTGGAGATACTTCTAAAGATACAAAAGATGGAACCGGTTGCATGGGAAGGTTTGGAATCATCTCCCAACCGTTAAAAACGAATTCTTGAGAGTAATTTGGATTAGTTGGAAAGATTCGAAAGGATTTATCTTTATTATTGTACTCAAAGTCTACTCGTTTACTTCTTTTTAATTCTTCGTGTTCTTTGAGTTGAAACCCGTCCCATATTTTTTTGCCTTTTCGGTATCCCATAGGAACGGAGAATAAACCTAACGGTGGTTCTTCGGCCAATACTTCAATAAAGACGGAATTAAAATTGTCTCCCGGGAGTTCAGATAGTACAATCCGGCGTAGACAATCACCAGCAAAGGAAACTCTCTCTTTTCCAGGTGCTGATCCAGGAACCCAAGTTTTGAGTTTCGCATCGTAAAACATCGCACCTAAATTCTGCAAAAAGAATTCTAACTTCCATTGAAAGATCCAACTCGATCCATCCTTTCGAAAAGCTGCTAGAACCTCGCTTGTCCCTGACTGAAACAACACCAATGTTTCCATTTCGGGAGTTTCATCCAAATTGATCTGTTTTTGGCCCAAAACACGAACAACTTGGCCAGTATCGCTGCCATAGACGGCTTGTCGAATTTCGGAATCGGAAGGAACTTCCTTTTGTGAACAGGATACGAAAGAAACGGATGCAAAAAGTAAAGTGACTGTAATTCGAAACAAAATGGATAAATTCATAGGAATTCTTTCATTTCAGCACAGCAAAACTCCAATTCAACCTTTTTTGCTTTTCCTTTCTCAGTCCTGTGTTTTACTCGTCTAAGTATTAAGAATTGGGGACGACATTGGTTTCGACTGTTGTTGGCTTGGATTCAGTGGCACGTAGGGGTGAGGGACCTCTTAAAAACCTTCAAAACAATAACTGCAAATAACGAATTTGCTCTAGCAGCTTAATTTTAAGCTCTACGGTTTCATTGGCTGTTTCCTTAGGTGGCCAAGAAACCGACACCTCTCTAAGGACCTTTCGGATTTGTCGCCCGCTTCGAACCGGATTGAACTTTAAGTAGGATAGGAATTAGTCCCCCGTTTGTAGGGTAAGTCTTTCCGAAATTTATTTGCAAACTAAACGTGTAGAAGCTGCATTTGAGGATGATAGGACCCGGGTTCGACTCCCGGCGTCTCCAAAGTTTCGGCATTCGCTTCTCTCATTCGCCGGGTCCTCCGTAGCCAGAGCTCCCGCCCGCAGCCATCCCTTAAGTGCTTTTCGAAGCAAACACTTCCACTTGGTTATTAGCTAAAGTATATAAATGTTTAGTTGGTTTTGAAAGTGATATTCGTTTAATTCGAGGGAAACGTTGCGCTTCGGCACTGCCTGCCTAGCTTGGTCTACGACCGCTAACGCCTTCTCCGAAGGCTCAGCTACGAGGAACGTCGTCTCCCCTAGTTCGATATTTGCCGAGAATCAAACTTCCGATCTACTTTCAATTTAATCTTGGTAAGTGTACCTTGTGGTATTGGTTCTATAGATATTACCATTTCTCCAAATTCTTTTTTCTTCTAAGATGGTATCACCTTTCAAAATTGGTAAGTTTGTTTCTCCCTCTTTTGGTGTGGCATAAAAGATAAATGTTTTTGGAGCTATCCACTGGAAAGCCATTCTCATATCATCAAAAACATGAAATTCGGATTTTGATAAATCAAATACATATTTTGTGCGAACAAATCCCGTACCAGCATCGAACACTAGAAATAAATTTTGTGGTGAGACGGATTCAAAATAACACATATGCATGTGAATTTGTTTACTGAGATTCTTCAAAAGCACTCGGCGAAGATTCAAATCGTATACAATTCCTTCGTATACATCCTCGTTATTTTCTAAGATAATTAAAAGAAAATGTCCTTTTTGTTCTGTTTTAAAAACTTTCTGAAAGTGACTAGCAACTGGTATTGTGTCTATCAAATTTGAAGTTTTTTTATCGAAAATCCTTAAGTTTCCATCGTTCAGATCATATCCCAGTTGCGGAATTGTATTCTTGCCGGGAGGAAAACTTTCTGGATTTAAAAAAATATAATCTGAATAAACATATCCATCGGAATGGTTCAACGAACGAACTTTAGACCAATGCCTGTAATCAGAGTTGTCATTCGAAATTTCTTCCAGAACTGTGACCTTTGTATTTCTATCTAATTGTAGAATGACCTTTGATTTTTCACTTGGCTTTTCGCGCAACATCACCTTGTTCCCAGAAATATAAACGTCCTTTCCAGAACTACACATTGTGAGGCTAAAGAATATGATAAGTTTATAAATTCTTTGGATCATTTACTTTCAAAAATGAGCAACATATTATTTTAAAAATTCTAATCTTTAATTTGAATTAGTTTAAAGCCCAAAAATGAAATGAGACTATAAAATGGAATTAGAGCTAAATTATGCCAAGCAAGTATATGAGTGGACGTTTCATTAGGACAAAAAAATGAAATGCTAATTTGGGCAAATGCAAAAGGCAAAACATAAATGGAAAATTGGTATAAAATGGAAGGCTCAATAAATCCCTTTTTTAAATAAAAATTTAATAGGATCACCGGAATCATTGTGATCAAAAGAACCAATTCGACGCAACTCGAACCGTGGTTTTTAAACTCTTCCGAAAGAGATAAAAATAAACCCCTATCTAAAAATGAAACGGAAAAAACCAAATAACAGAACCAAATAACAAGTACTAAATTATAATACAGATAGTCATATCTTGATTGTTGTCCCGGAATATTTCTTTTAAATAAAACAAGCCCACAAAAAATAAAAATTGCCATTAAAGCAAGATTGGATCCCCAAAATTGTGGAATATTATACTGTCCTCGAATGATAATCGAAAAAAACAAAATCACAAACATACTTAGTAAAGAAATTAAAGTCCAAACCAGAAACCGATGCTCGGGACTTTTTAGTGGAGATACTTTTTTGTTGTCTTGCGTAAGAATTTTAATTAATTCTTCAGTTTTCATAATTTTCCTCCCGGACGAAGTCGAATGACTTTATAGATTCTATGTGCTGCCGTTTTGACTGCTGACTGGGACATGGACAAAATTTTTGCAGTTTCTGCAACAGACATTTTCTCCAATTTAAGCAACCGAAATATCAATCGCTGTTTTTCTGAAAGTTTAGTCAAAATTTCGTCAATACGTTCTTTCGAATCATCTTCTAAATGTATATTTTGATTCTCTGGTAAATATTCATTAGACAAGATGAATTCTTTCTTTTTCTTACGTTCCTTTTTTCGAATATAATCAATGATCTTATAATTTGCAATTGTAGACAACCAAGGTAAAAAAGATTTTTCAGGTAGGAAAGTATGTTTAGAAAGATGGACTGCTATTAGGATTTCCTGAAGAACATCTTCTCTGTCATCTGAATCAAATACTTTTACTGCTAATAGTGCCCTAAGAATCACACAAATTTCTTCCAACAATTTCTTATAAGATAATGAATCTCCCTCTTGGGCAGAACGCATCAAACCGGATAATTCATCCGATGAGATCCTATTCTTGGATTGTTTCAACACTCTTCAACTTTCGAATGTTCTCTTCATAAATCAATTTAATTATAAATAACAATTTTTTTTTCGCAGATGTAACTTTTTCAACTTTCAAACGAAAGAAAATACAAATCAAACGAGGAGTTTATTATGAATTACAAATCTGGGATACTTTTAGGTGCCGCAATCGCTGGACTTACTTTCACATCTTGTATGAGCGCAAAAACCCAAATGGCGGAAAAAGCAGAGGGTGAATGTCACGGTATCAATGCTTGCAAAGGTCAGGGAGATTGCGGAGGAAAGGGACATACTTGTGCTGGGAAAAATTCATGCAAAGGACAAGGTTGGAAAGGAACGTCTGAAAAAGAGTGTGCCGAAAAAGGCGGTAAATTCGTTAAAACGTAAGACTATTGGAAAATCAAACTTCCATATTTGGTGTTGGTCTCAGACGAGAGCATTATCCTTATCTTACGGAAAAACCAAATACAGACATAGATTGGTTTGAAGTAATCAGTGAAAATTATATGAACACTGAAGGACGACCTATGTCTGTATTGGAATCCATTCGTATGGATTATCCCATCACATGCCACGGTGTTGGTATGTCGTTGGGAAGTACAAATCAAATTGATCCGAATTACCTTAAAAAATTAAAACGATTGATTGAAAGATTGAATCCATTTCTCGTATCGGATCATTTAGCATGGAATAATTGGAACGGAACCAGATTACATGATTTAATTCCAATTCCTTTCCATGAAGAATCCTTAGAAATCATCGCAAATAATATTGATTATGTTCAAAATGAACTGCAAAGGAAAATTGCAATCGAAAATATCTCAGCATACTTCAGTTATACATCCTCCACAATGAACGAAGCGGAATTCTTAAAATCACTAACTGAAAAGACAGGGTGCTTAATTCTTTTGGACATAAATAATATTTATGTAAATGCAAAAAACTTTCAATTCGACCCATTAGATTTCATCAAAACAATCCCTAAAAACAGCATAGCTCAAATTCATTTAGCAGGGTTTACAGATATGGGAAATTTTCTATTTGATACTCATGCAGAGCCGGTGCATCCAGAAGTTTGGAATCTATTTGAAAAATCTTTAGACTTCCTTCCAAAAAATATCCCAATGATGATTGAATGGGATGAGAATGTTCCAGAGTTCCAAAGATTAGAGGAAGAACTGAACAAAGTAAGAATGATCACTCAAAGGAGAGGCAAAAATGAAGCTATCAGAACTTCAGAATTTATACTTGAATAGTATCTTATCAAACATAGATTCACCGTTCCAAAACCAAATCATGGCTTGCGGAAATTTGTCACTAGAAGAAGTTACATCGGTATATAAACAGGCGTATATTTACAGATTAAAAGAAGTAATGTATGATAATTTCGAATCTGTATTGTACGTATTAGGTGAACAATCTTTCGACTTAATAATTGAAAATTATATCAAACAGAATCACCATTTATCTTATGATTTGTCAAACTACGGCAAAAATTTCCCCGACTTCTTAACAAAATCATTTCCAGAATTACCTTTTTTAACAAATTTAGCTGAATTTGAAATACATTTCTCTGAATGTTTTCACAAAAAAGAAAATCAAATTTTTGAATTTTCTATAATAAGAAACCAAGAGGAGTTAGAAAATTCTGTTTTTGAATTTAGCGATTCGACAAAACTAATACAAAATCAATTCGCAGTTTACTCAATTTGGAAAAATAGAAAATCAAGTTCTCCGCCAGACCTTTCCAATCTGAATCATTCTGAACAACTTCTTTTATATAAACGAAATTCTAATCTTTATGTTCTATCACTTGAACCTGTTGAATTTTTCTTCATCGACTTACTACAAAAAGGCAAATCTATTGTAGCTGCATTAGAAAAAATCAGTTCACGTTTCGAATTGAGTCCCGAGATCGTTTCAGACCTTTTTGGAAAAATCTCCAGTTCAGGAATCGTAAAAAATATTATTATTAAAAATGATTATGCAACTTTGAATTTTTGATTTATTACTTTATGCAATCTACAATGACGAGCTGAATTCAAACTGTACGATCATTCATAGGAAAATAATCTTCGTTTAAAAGTATTTTTATTAATGATTCTTTATTAGAAAAGAACCAAATTGAATCTTTGGCCATTCTCCGAACCACGCATGATAATAAAAAATATAAATTCCAAATGATATACCGCATAAGATAAGAAAAACGGCTGTTTTGCGGAAGACCAAAAGATTTCCCATTTCCACGGTCATTTTCAAAACGATTTTTGTCAGTCTATCAATGATGGAAAACAAAAAGAAAAAAAGTAATAGAATCACACCCATACCGATTAAAGTCACAACGGGTTTTTCATATATGCTCGTAAGACCCAATACACGTCCGTTGATGATTGTTACAATCAAATCCACAGAAAGTATACAAATTAAGCGAAAATAAAAACCTAAAAAACGATGGAAAAGACTTGGTTTCGATGAAGAGGACATGGAATAAAATTTAAGAATTCAAACCGAGTTTGCAAGTATGATTTTTCGAAAATATGTATCAAAACCTAGAAATTGTAGGTTTGCCGATCTAAGTCTGACTTAGAATCAAATTATCAAACCGGAAGTTTTTGTAACAATATCTAACCTAACATCTGAAATGTTCTAGATTTATAAATATTGAATATCATATTTTGCCGGTAATGCAGTTTTTGATTCGTAAAACTTGTCTGATTTATTTCCTTTGTATTTCTTTTTCCCTCTTTGCCGAAGAACCTAGCAATGACAAAGAAGGTCGTAAAACCAAACCAGCCGGCCAAGAAATCAGAGATCGAAAATTTCAGATTCAAAACGACTTAATTGTAGAACCACCTCCAAAACCAGCCCCGCCAATCCCTTCAAAAGATTTTTCTCTCAAAAAGGAAGAAGGTGCAAAATATTTCACTTTCTATCCTGGTGTCCAAGCCAACTTAAGTGATTTAAAGATCGTATCTTCTACAGGTGGAAGAGCCGTTATGATGGATGACCAACGAATGGATCAAAATCTTTCCTTCCTTTATGATTTAAAATCACATGAATGGCAAGTAGGAGAAAATTGGGGTTTATTCATTCTAAATCGAAATGTTAATTTTCGCCAATCCAAACAAAAAATAACAGATATTACTGAAACAAATATGGCGAGTGAAGGAGAATCAGGTTCCTCTAATCGGTCTTCTCCAATTAAACAATATAAAAATCAAGACTTAGGAACGGAAACTTTTGGTAGTTATCATATGATACTTCCTGCAATTTATTACGGTCAAAAAGGTAACGATAAATTTAGAATTGGATTAGGGTTAGGATATTCAAAAGTCAACATACAAGGCACTGCCGATTTTAATGATGGGAATGGTTATTTTAATAACATAATGATATTTAGTGGAGGAAGAAACCTCGACGAAAAAATTGATAACATGGGTCGATATTCCTTATTGAACAATGGAAATATTGATGGAGATCCATACCGTGCCTACTTATTGTCAAATTTATCATATGGAAATAACTTAGAAGCACTTGGAGCTTATACATTAATCAAAGGAGATGTAAATCCAAAAACAATCAATCCATTGTTAGCTTTATACTACGCACAAGCCACAGGAAATAATTTAAGTCCACTTGAACTTTACGCTTTGTTAACCTTAGGAATCGGTAGAGTCAATTCCTCGACAAACTATGCAAAAAGTTTTTATTTTTTTTGGGAGATTCCTATTGGTGCAATCAATTGGCGTTTGGGATTAGGTGGACCTTTTTATGCACAAAACGGATACAAAATTTCTTTCACTACAGTTGAAATGTCTTTTTATATGCCGATCGAATTTTAAACACATAAAAGCTATGACATTTGTTATATTTTTCTATGTTCGTTCCCGATGAATAAAAAATCCAATGCTAAACCATTTCCATCTCTTTTAATTGTTTCGCATCACGAGCAGGAGAGGTTCCAAAAAAACGAGAGTATTCCCGATTGAATTGCGATGTACTTTCGTAACCTACATCTAAAGCGGCATCAGTCACCGAATAACCGCTATAGGTTAAAAGTTTCCTTGCTTCCAGAAGTCGTAACTGTTTTTGAAATTGAATCGGGCTTAAGCCCGTGATGGACTTGAATTGTCTATGAAAGGTTGTAATTCCCATACAAGCTCTATTCGCCAATTGATCGATTTCAAAACTATTTGTATAATTTTGTCTGACCCATTGGATCGCTTGGTGAATGCTCGATCCTTTTTGATGGGACTGGAACAATTGCCGAAGCCTCCATCCCTCTGGGCCAATCAACACATGATATAAAATTTCTCTTTCGTAGACTGGTGCTAATGCAGGGATATGTTCCGGTGTCTTCATTAACCGTAACATTCGTAACCAAGCTTCTAAAAAAGGAACAGTAGCTGGACAGGCAGAAAATTCGAAATTACTTTTGTTACCTTCGAAGTTTTGGGGAGTGTCTTTTAATAAATCCAGTAACACTTTTTGATCTAACTGAATGGCAACTGACAAATAGGGACGACCATTGGCTGCCTGTCTTACATAACCCGTTGCTGGCATTTCTGTCGGAATGACAAAATAGGATGGTCCTTCCAAGTGAACCACCTGTGTTCCAATCGATATGGTTTTGCCACCTTGGACAACAAGACCAACTAATGGTTCATAGACGGCCGCGAGTTGGTGCGTTGGAACTTCCCCTTGGATCATCAGCACTCGCGGAAGCCCAGTTTTTGTAGGTTCCGTAGTGGCACGATGACAAAGTTCCACAATTTCATTCAGTATTTTCTGCACAACCTATCTTAACACAAAAGATGTTTTTAGGCACTACATTAACAAAAAAAGCCTATTTTTTAACGATTTTTTTATCGAAAAAAGTATCGATCGGTAGTTTTAGGCAATTATTTGGTATCATCGGATCTTGTTACAAAACTTCCCTTCGGTTATATTTCTGTTAACAAAACTTGCAAACAATGAATCCGTTTGAAAAAGACAATGACACAATGTCTTCCTTTCTCTGACGAAAACTCATCAGTTGCACAAGTTGATCATAGGAGATATTTATGAAAATAGCAATCATCACCGGTGGTAGCAATGGTATTGGAAAAGCAACAGCTCTTGAACTTGGCAAACGAGGAATCAGTGTGATCCTCACTTACAATTCTTATAGGGACCGTGCAGAAGAAGTAGTCAAAGAAATCGAAAAACAAAGCGGGGTAAAAGCTGTTGCTTTAAAGTTGGATCTAACGAAAAAAGAAACCTTTCCAATGTTTGTTGATGAGGTTAAAAACAAACTTTCACACATTTGGAACCGAACTAGTTTTGATTATCTAGTAAACAACGGTGGGATTGGTGGGCCAATGGTATTTCAAGATTTAACCGAAGAATACTTTGAGCAAATTCTAAATACCAACTACAAAGGCCCTATCTTTTTAACACAAAAGTTAATTGGTCTTATGGAAGATGGTGGTGCCATTGTCAATACATCCAGTTCCTCTAGCACAAAAGCTTTTGTAGGTTATTCCATTTACGGATCTTTAAAGGCTGCTTTGACTACTTGGACTCGTTACTTAGCAAATGAATTGGCACCTCGTAAAATTCGTGTGAACGCCGTATCACCTGGCCCAACACATAGTAACTTCGGAGATGGAGTTTTTGATAAATACCCAGAATACATCAAACCTTTGGCCGATCAAACTGCCTTTGGTCGTATTGGATTGCCAGAAGACATAGGGAAAGTCATTGTCAATTTTTTATCCGATGATTTTGGATGGGTCACTGCCCAAGACATTGAAGTTTCGGGAGGACATTTGTTATAAAATTTAAAAAGAAATAGCCCTCTTTGAATAAGAGGGCATTTTGCAATTGTTAAATGCTCAAAGGTAACATACCAAATTCCAGATTGAACTCAGGAAAAACTTTGGTTTCTTTTTGTATGATTTCAAAGTTGATTTTACTGCTCCACACATAAGATAACGGATGGAGCATTACAACTTCCTAATGTTGAAGTAAAGACGGAAACGCTATTTGCGGCAACACCAGCATTGCCAGTTCCTGTGCCATCCGTCCAACGATTGCAATGGTTATTTGTCCGAGTTGTCCAACCACCTGTTGCAAGACCCGTTAATGTATTTGTGAGCACGTTTACATCCACATGTGCCAACTGTGAACTGAAAATTCCGACACTATCGGTAACCGTAAACTTTGTTGAATCTGCGGCTCTAAAATAGGATGTATTTGGCTTTAAAATCCAATCCACATGTTCGGAAATTCCACCGCTACAATTTGACGTCGTACAGGCAACTCGATTCACATCATCCACAAGGAATGCTTTGTAGACTGCTCTTCTTGGAAATGGTGGTTTTTTAGGATCACTCATACAAATCGCATCCGCTCCAGCGATCCCAGATCTATTTCCATCATAGGTGTTGCCTGTCGAATAAAACCGACATTCGGTACAAACGGGAATCGCTGTTTGGCAATCAGAACTTTGCCCCGTGAGACAAAGGAGTACTTCGTTTGCTCGGAAAGAATCGGATTCAAAATCTTTTGGATTATTGAGTTCTGGTTCAGTACAATGGATGAAAGCGACAAGTACGATGAGAAGTCCGAAACGCATCCATACATTGTATCCTGACTGAATTTCCAATCAACTAAGAATTCCATTCATTCCTATAGAATTTCTCAACTTGTGTTTGGTAAGATTATATATACGAAAACAATTGATCAATAGAATCACTTGAAGTTTCATTCATTCAATCCAAGATCAATGTTCATAACCAAATATTAATTATGCGTAATAGAAAATAAAAAAACAAACAAAAGTTTGAATTTGAATCTTTGGATTGTATTCATATCAAAGGAAACAGAAAAAAGCAGTGTTCGGCAATTAATGGTTTATCTTTTGGGGCGTTCCCAATCTTTTAGAGCATCCACTTTCATTTAAAATGGGTCAGGCTCCTTCGGGGTCCGCTTACGCTCCCGTCCCCCGCCATCTAACGATGGCAGGTGACCTAGCCCTCCGTATCCTTAACGCGGTTTTATGGGTATATAAACCAATTCTTCTGAACTAGGATCTTCATTTTTGTATTTTTCACCGAGAATTTCAAAATGTGGTCGATTGTCCAAATCATATCCTGAATTAGGAAACCATTCTCTAAAAATCCATTGGAAAAACGGGCCTGCTTCACTTGCTAGGCCTTTGTAAAGAAATACACTATAAAGACCCGCTGGAATTTCCAAAACTTCCATTCCCTCCGGCAAATCGGTAAAGGAAATAACTTCAACTCCTGCCCATTTGGTAAAAATACGATTTGGATTAAAATTTTGAAAATAATCAATAGGATAAACTGACAAAGAAATCATTTCCTTTGAAACTCGGTTTTGAATGGAACCAATAGAAGGAACAAAAGATTTCCATAAAACTGGCGTTACACTTGCAGCCAAAGACATTTCTATTTTTTTACCAACTAAGTATTTTTTCTCTATCGAGGTAATTTTCGAATCCATAACCAATCAATTTTTTTATGACTCAATATTTCAATCAGGATTCATTATACGATCTCAACCACAATATAAAAAATCCAAGAATTGACACTTCCCTGAAAGTCTCGATGATATTAACAAAATTCTTGACCAAATCAGAAAAGGGCAATACAACTTCCGAAATGATCACTCAACCTCAAAAACCCTCTGCTGCCTTTATTGGCGCTTCCTGGCTTTCTCTCGTTATTGGTATGTTTACATTCATCGTAGGAATTTGGAACGCCGACATGATGTTAAACGAAAAAGGTTTTTATATTACGATTTTAATGTATGGATTGTTTTCTGCCGTTTCTTTACAAAAAACTGTAAGAGACCAATTGGAAGGTTTATTTGTTACCGGTATCTATATTGGATTGTGTTGGTTTTCCGTCGCTTTGACTCTCTCGCTACTTTTCATCGGACTTTGGAACGCAACTCTCGCCTTGAGTGAAAAAGGTTTTTTTGGAATTTCTTTTGTTCTCAGTTTATTTGCTGCCGTTGCTGTTCAAAAAAACGTCCGTGACTTACGAATGGCCGAAGGAAATATCAAACCAGAACTTTCACCAAAAGACAAAGCATAATTGATTGAACGAAATCAATCCATAAGGTAAGCAAATGACATCAAACAAATTCGAACAATCGCTAGAGAACGGCCCTCATAAACTATTACAACAACTCCTTGGCCACTGGAAAGGGAACACTAAGACCTGGTTTGAAAAAGATGTTTTAGCAGATGAATCGGCTGCTGAAGTCACCATCACTAGTTTGTTTGGTGGTCGTTTCATTTCTCTGGATTACCACAGTAGTTTGGAAGGCAAACCCTTTGAAGGTAAAATGGTCATCGGATTCGATATCCCCTACAAGAGATTCACAAGCTCCTGGATCGATAGTTTTCATATGGGAACTCAAATTATGTTATCTAGTGGAGAATCAATAGGAAATGGATTTTCCGTTCTTGGTTCTTATGGTAACCCAGAATATGGGGAAGCCCTTTGGGGTTGGAGAACTGAAATTCAGTTCCTCAGTGATAAGGAATTTTCTCTAACGGCCTTTAATATCTCACCCGAAGGCGAAGAAGCAAAAGCGACGGAAACATTTTATAAAAGAGTGGGATGATTTGTTCCAAATTCCAACGGAGTGAACTAATTATTTCCGTCCCCCGCCATCTAATGATGGCAGGGGAAAAAACCCTGTGTATCAGCTAGCACAGAATTGTAAGTTGTATCACAAATCCAAATTCTACTGTTGTCTACCCTCAATGATTTGTAACAATATGACAATCGCAATCCCCATTCTTCGATCCAGTGCACTGGCAACATCAGAAGAAAAATCGATATTGAATTGTGGAACAAAAGGATTAAAAGTTTGTTTTAAAATTCCTACCTGATTCTTGTTGATTGTAATGAAAAACGATTGGGGAATTAAATTCGTTAAAAACCGACGAAGAATCG
Source organism: Leptospira meyeri (assembly GCF_004368965.1). Classification (NCBI taxonomy): domain Bacteria; kingdom Pseudomonadati; phylum Spirochaetota; class Leptospiria; order Leptospirales; family Leptospiraceae; genus Leptospira; species Leptospira meyeri. Next base: position 2,222,585 of record NZ_SORO01000001.1, read on the forward strand.
CTTTTAACATACTATCCTCATCAATCGAACCAACTACTTGATCCTTTATATCTAAAATTTCCCAAGAATCTTTTAGGATAGATTTAAATCCTTTTCTACGAAGTGATCCAATTGCTTCATTCGAAGTAAGATCTACCACATCGTAAGTCGCAGAAAAATCAATCACACTGCGTGCTTTTATTTTTAAGAGTTCTTTTGATTTTGTTTCATCGGCATAAACTGTAATGTCTTCTTTTAATTTAAAGGCTTTCTGTTTTACGAAAAAGAGAAGATTGTTTTTGTTTTCATCAAAGATGCGAATTTCACCACCAAAAATTTTCAAAAAACTTTTTTTAGCAAAATATTTGTTAAATGTGTACTGTTGCATAGGCCACGATTGTATCGAATCTCAGACAAACTCAAGTCAAAAAAATATTTAAAACTGCCTATCGAATTACCAAAAACCCCAAAAAATTACTTTACAAAATTAAACGAACGATCGTACTTTTAATTATGGGTAAGGGTGAGGACACAAAATCAATGATTTTGGACAAAGCAGTCCAGATGGCAAGCATCCAAGGTTTGGAAGGACTCACCATAGGATCTCTAGCTGATGAATTGGGAATGTCCAAAAGTGGGCTCTTTGGAAAATTTTCGTCCAAAGAAAACCTCCAAATCGAGGTGCTACGAGTTGGAAGTGAACTCTTTCGAAGGAATGTAGTGTACCCTGCACTTAAAACAAAACCGGGATTAACGAGATTAAAAACAGCCTTTCAGATGTGGCTGTCTTGGGCGAATACGGATAGCCTACCCGGAGGATGTTTGTTTTTGTCATCTAGTTCGGAATTTGACGATAGGCCCGGCGTTGTGAGAGATCATTTGAAGAAAACACAACTCAGTTGGCAGAAAACACTAAAACAATTTGTACAAGATGCGAAAGACACGTTAGAGTTAGATGCAAATACAAATGTAGACAAAATGGTACAAGAAATTTGGGGACTAATCTTAGGTTTTCATTTTTATAACCGGCTTTTGGAAGACAAAAACTCAGAAAAAAGAACCAAACAAAGTTTTAACGAATTAATCAAACGACACCAATATAATATTTGAAAAGGAATAAAGTCAGAATTTTATTAAAAGAGGATTTAAGTTATGGAAACAAATAGCACGATCGTTCGTACTTTAAACAGAACCTATCCATTCACCATGGAAGAAAAATGGGCCTTCGCCAAAAGAAAACCGATGTTCTTTGGTTATGTGGCCGCTGGTTATTTTTTATCTACACAAAAACAAAAACCTTCCAGAAAGGAAATGGATGTGTTAACACTGGCAGAACAAAAAGAGTTTCAAGAGAAGGAACACCGCATCCAATACTTTCATTGGAAAGGAGAAAAAGAAACTGTTCTTCTGGTCCATGGTTGGAATGGGCATACGGGAAATTTTTCACGAATTGTTCCTGCTCTTGTAGAAGAAGGTTATAACGTCATTGGAATTGATTTACCTGGGCACGGATTTTCTTCTGGTCGATATTCAAATATTGTTTTATCTGCGAAGATGGTACGTAGACTCGTAGAACAAATAGGAAATCCCGACTATATCATTACACATTCATTCGGTGGAGCTGTTGCTACCGTAGCACAAGAATTAGGTGTTAATGCAAAGAAGTTAGTTTACATTGCTCCACCTTTACGGTTGGAAATTCTTAGAAAAAGTTTTAGTTCATACTACCAGTTGACAGAAGAAGAAAGTGAATCCATGCGACTCGTTTTAGAACGAAAGGTCAAACAACCTCTCAGTAGCTTGGATTTAGGAAAAGCAGGTCCAAAATTTGATAACTCCCTACTTGTAATTCATGATGAAGATGATTTGGAAATTCCATTTGCTATGGGACTTGCGGTTTCAAAAGCATGGAAAAATTCCAAGTTAGTGCCAACAAAAGGCCTCGGCCACAAAATGATTTTGAGAACCGAGAGTGTAAAAGATGAAATCATTGGATTTTTAAAGGGGATTTAGTGGTAGATTCTTACATATACCAAACCAAAAACAAATAACGAAAAACGAAAAACTAATTAGAAAAGAGTCTAAGTTAGTCGTTATTTGTCAGGATGGAAGTTTGTAAATTTAGAACTAACTTTGGCTCATAGATGCCAATTTGTTCGCTTCATCTTTGATCATTTCGATATGTTCTTCTAGGTCTTTGGAGGCACGGCTGATTTCGTTGACCTCCATTTCTAGTTGGACAATCCCTTTTGATGCTTCTTTCTGACCAAGCAGCTGTTCTTTGGTGGATTCGGAAATTTGTTTGGATAGTTCTCGAATTTGTCCCAGTTCCGTTAGAATCGCCGAGAGAGTATTTCTTTGTTCAATATACAATCGGTTCATGTCTTGTATTTCGACCAAAGTTTGGTTCAAACGGTCAATTTGGGATTTTGCCAACTCCCCTGTTTCTTTGGATGCATTTCTAGCATTGGCAATGATTTCTTTTGAACTTTTAACAACGACAGAAATTCGTTTTACGTTGTTTTTTGTAAACTCGGCTAGTTTACTAACTTCATTTGCCACAACGGCAAAACCTTTTCCAACATCTCCAGCCCTTGCCGCTTCAATAGAAGCATTTAACGCCAGTAAGTTTGTTTTTTCCCCAATTTCGGCAACGATGTTGTTGATTTCGTTTACCTGGTCAAAGGAAGATTGGATAGATTCCAAATGAGTTGCCGTTTGGTCAGCAACTTCTGTTACAGACATACTTTCTTTTTTGTTGATCTCTGCAATTTCTACAAGTCGTTCACTTTGAACAAGAATTTGGTCCACGGTTTCTTTTAGGATTTCCGTATCCGATACCATTCCCTGAACTTTACTGTTTTGTTCTTCAATCGAAGATCCATTCGATTCAAAAGAACTGGAGAGTTCAGAAATGACTGCAGTGATTTCTTCTAAGGAAGCAGCTTGCGATTCTAGTTTAACGGAAGTTTGGGACACAAAATTACTGAAGTTAGTGATAGAACTTTCGAGTTTTACTGCTGCATTTGCTGAAATTTTATTTCTATCTTTGGTTTGGTTTAAGAGAAGTTCTGCCTCATCCGCTTTGATTTCAGCAAGGGAACTAATTTTTGTTAGGAGTTGAACTAACAAACTAACGATATAACCGGCAATCATTATAAAAACGGGTTTGAGAACTTCGCCAGCCATACCGACATAACCCATTTGACGTGAGAGTTCTGGGTCAACGGAAAGTTTAATTCCCCCAATGGTTACAGCACAGTACAAAGCAATGGCCGAAGTCGTAGCACCGATAAATGAGTTTAATAAAACAAATTTACGATCACCTAAAAATCCAGAATAGATGGCATTGAAAAAGTAAATAAAATAAACTGCTGCATTGGCAAGTGCTGCTTGTGCTTCTTTTAAACTGAGAGTACAATCCATAATGATGGTTCCACCAAGGACTATTGTATCTAGTAATATCAATGATTTATGAAACCAAGTGGGAGGGTTTGATTTTCTTTCTAAAAAATATGCAACGGCACAATAGAATGCCATGGTACATGTTCCGATCATATGGATCATAAACATCTTTGGTTGGAATTCGTCCTTGGCTCCGATCATTGCAAGAAAGAATAAAAGAACCAAACCAAATCTGATTCTGTTGATGATGATTTTCCCTTGTTTCCAAAGATCTGCGATCGTTAACACTAAATACCTCGATTCATTACATCACCAGAATGGTGATTAGGCGCAATATTTTATTGCTAATATTCATCTACGGATCAAAATACCTTGAAATGATCTGTATTTTACTATTTTTATAAGAAATTTACATTTTTTAAACGAGAACAAACAGTACGGGCCTACAAACCTCCTCCCGCGCATAGGCCATTAGATAGAATCTAAAACCTTATTTTTCTCTTTTCGCAAAAATACGAGGTGATTGACTCAGCCAAAACGAAAAGGATGGTGGGGGAAATTTATGACGGCAGGTTATTCCGGAAAACCACTCGTTGAAAAGTTAGGGATCAAAGAAAATATGGTCCTGCATTTCATCAATCTTCCCTCCAAAGATTTTACCAAAACCTGGGGCAATTTTCCCAAACCAATCCAGATCCTAGAGAAACCAAAATCGGGAATGGATATGATTCACTTTTTCACAACTGCATCAAAAGAGTACAACGAAAAGTTACCAAAACTAATCAAATTCCTAAAACCAAATGGGATGATTTGGATTTCTTGGCCTAAAAAAACTTCGAAAATTCCTTCTGATATGAATGAAAATCTAATTCGCGATTTTGCCTTGGAGTTGGGACTTGTCGACGTCAAAGTTTGTGCCGTAGATGAGGTGTGGTCGGGATTAAAATTGGTCATCCGAAAAGAAAATAGATAACAAAAGAAAACCAATCCATCCTAAGATGAAAAAACTTAAAAACGAATTATATTCGTTTTAAGGCTTCAAAATCGGTTCCAACGATTCCGAAAATAGAGATAGTTCACAAAATCGAATCCCAAAAAAAAACGAAAAAGATTTGGGATAGAAAAAATTAGTACAAATCGTCCTTATATGTGGTTTGACAAATTAGTTCGAAGGATCATGACATATGATTCTATTTGTTTTTGTTAGGATAGGACAAAATGAAATTCAATAGCCTAAAGATCGTTATCATCACCCTGAGTGTTTCCGTCATAATGGTTTTAACCTTAGGGATATCGTCGTTTGCGTACTTTATCGGCAAAGAATACATTGTCGATGCTTACATAGGTGAGATGAAAAACGTTGCAAGGCTCTCCGGCAAACACATTCAGAATTTTTTTGACGAACAATTTCTTTTAGCTGAAATGACTGCCTCTAATCCTGAATTTGCAGAACGTTGCATTAAAAAGGATCGCAAGTACCTAGACCTTCTCCTAGCCAATATCAGTCAAAAATTTGGGTTTTACGAGAATGTATTTTTGTCTACTGCCGAAGAGAACCCAATGGTTTTTTCTGATGCCACGGGCAAGGCCATTGGATTTCGATGGGGCAACACTGGTTTCGATGCAAATATCAAAGCCGTTCTAGAAGGAAAACCTCTTTTGAGTAAAGTGAATCGTTCCCCTGTGACCCAGGAGCCGGTTGCCGTATTGACCATGCCTGTGTTCCAAGGCAAACAAGTGGTGGCAATCTTTGCTTTTGCAATTTCTCTCAACCATCTCACCGATGAAGTCGTAAAGGATGTGAAAATTGGGAAAGAAGGTTTTATTGCGATCACAGATAAACAAGGCCAAGTCATTGGGCATCCCGATAAATCTTTAATCTTAAAGTTGGATCTTCAAAAGTTAGATTGGGGAAAAAAGTTACTCGCTCTAAAATCAGATGAACATATGGAATATTTCTTTGGCAAAGATAAAATTGCTACTGTGATAGATGTCGGCCAATACAATATAAGATTGGCTACCATTGCTTCCAAAGGTGAAATTCTTACCGTTGTTCATGATATGTTATTGAAGATAGGTATCTTTGCCTTTTTCATTTTGGCTCTTTCTGTTTTTGCATTGTATAGATTGATCACCCAAAGACTCAAACCCATTGCAGGACTTAGAGACCTTTTCAAAAAAATGTCTTCTGGTGATTTAAGCCAATCGCTAGCAATCATTCATGATGATGAAATTGGAGAACTAAGTGGCGATACCAATCTCTTTTTACAGAGTCTTCGCAAGAGTGTATCAGAGATTCAATTTATTTCTCAGGAGCTTGCTTCCAGCGCAGGACAACTTTCTTCTAGTTCTGATAGTTTTTCTGGAGGTGCACAAGCAACGGCAGCTTCCACCGAACAAATGTCAGCGACTGTAGAAGAAATGTCAGCGAGTATGGAAAACATTACTGGTTCAATTGATATCCAACATCATAACATTTCTCAATTTCAAATTAAAATCCAAGAACTTGCGGATAGTGTCAAACGAGTGGCTGACGAAATCAATTTGACTTTAGGTCGAATGAAATCCATATCCAACCAAGCAAAAGAAGGCGAACAGTCGCTAACTGGTATGAATGATATGATCAGCAATATTTTAAAATCATCGGACGAGATGAAGGCTATCATTGCCATTATCAACGAAATTTCAGACCAAACACAACTATTGGCACTCAATGCAGCCATTGAAGCGGCTCGGGCAGGAGATGCCGGTAGAGGATTTGCTGTAGTAGCGGAAGAGATTTCCAAACTTTCCATTCGAACTGCATCTTCTATCAAATCGATTTCAGAAATGATCGGCAAAAACTCGAAGGAGTTGGATGGTGGGGCCAAAAGCATCCAGTCTTCCACATCTCTCATCCAAGAAATCATCCGAAACATCAATGGAGTTTCCGCAGCAATGGATTCCCTCTATTCAGTTATGGGCTCTCAAGCAGAAATCAACCAATCAGTTTTAGAAAACTCAATTGTTGTGAAAGGGGAATCGGACCAAATCAAAGTGGCTGCAGATGAACAAAGAGGAGCCGTCAGAGAAATTACCGATGTCATCACCCAAATCAACGAACATACCATCAACACGGCTGCTGGGGCGGAAGAAATGTCTTCTTCTGCGAGAAATCTTTCTAACACGGCGGACAAATTGAAAGGGATTTGCGACCAGTTTCAATTGTAGGAAACAAAAGCGGAAGGGATCGTAGCGGAAATCCTTTCCGCAGGAAAGATTGGAGCGGAGAGCCCGGTCCGCGCCAAGCGGAGCCGCCTAACAACCAGATTAAAATTTCAATTCTTGCCAAAACAAAATCGTGATCTTTTTGTAATAAATTTCCTAATGAATTATGACAAACCGAGTTTTTGCTAAAAAAACGAACAAATTTGACCCTATCACGGGGCCTGTAATCAAATTGTAACATTCCTGTCATCCAATCCCAACAGTACTTCAATACGTTTGTAACCAGACTGAAACATTGCAATGGAAGAGAACCTCCACTGTCATAAATCCAAATCAGTCATGACTAGAATCGAATGAAGACCATCTCAAAAGCCATTTTGGCCATCCTCATCTTTGTAGGGACGGTTTCTGCGGAACCAGAAGCTCCCCAAACAAAAGAAATGGGTCCTGCAGGAACCACAACGACGGAAGCCAAAGAACATAAAAAAGAAACTAAAGAACCACAAGCGAAAGTTTACCAAGAACTCTACGAAGACACAGAATCTGGCCAAATATTTACCAAACCCGGCCCCAACCGAGTGAAGGTAGAATACAACCGTCCCTTGAAAAACGGGGACATCACGACCCTTCCGGACGCCTTTGCTCATAGGCCCGATGATACAGCCAAGGAAAAACTCACGATTTATGGTCGGATCCAATTTCGTGGTGTTTCTGGATCCCAGGACTCTCTTTTCAATAACGGACATCGTGATTTTAATACCGTGGATTGGAACTTCAGAAGGTTACGGTTAGGAGCCCAATATGAAAACGATTGGTGGGGAACAAACATCCAACTCCGTTTGGAAAATATGCTCAACCGACCTGACGTGGTCCAAACAACCAGTACTTTAAATTATTTAGATGCCAATGGTAGGCCAGCGACTACCAGTTATGTGACAAATACTAGATTAAAAGACAATCGTGGTTATATTCACGAGGCTTTTGCTTATGCAAAAATTCCTTATGGTGGTTTACGATTTGTATTTGGTCAATTGCCAACTCAATTCAGCAGAGAGTATTTACAATCTTCTGCTAACTTTGTCACTCTAGAACGAAGTATGATCGTGAATGCCATCCCACAATTTGATAATGGTGTGATGATCCAAGCAACTCCACTTAAAGAAATTGATCATAAATGGGAAAGATACTTACAACTTTCATTGATGGTGAGTAATGGAAAAGGGGGTGGTGGTGACTACGGAACAGGAAGAAGACAGGATTTAACTACTGCTAACCGATATGGAGCAGTAAACACTTCGCCTATTTACTACGCTAGAGCCCAAGTAAACGTGTTTGGTGGACTCAAACGAGAGTCAGATGGAAAAACAGTCAACTGGCAAGAAGGAGAGGAAATTTTCCAACGTGAATTAAAATGGTCTGTGGGTGCTGGTTACGTCCAAACACAGAATTTAATTACACCTGCACTTTATGTTCCGGAATACACTCCAGGGACTACTAGTGGAATTCAATTGTTAACAGCGCAAGGTTCCAATCCAGATCGAGGAAGTTTGGATGCGAACGGAAATCCTAATTTTTTGGTCCAAAACTCTGTGCCAACTTTGGCTCGGCCAAAAATGGGCCTTGTAGGTCATACATATGATAGTACCTTTACTTACAAAGGTTTCTATTTATCTGGCGCCTATACAAAGTTCGGTGGAGCCGCTTCCAATGATTTATTTGGATACCACGGAACGATTGGTTACAACATTCCATTTTTGGATCGCTACTACATTATGCCAGTATTTAAGTATGAATATATCCAAGGAGACTTCAATCGAAATGGAAAAGTGGATCCTACCGATTCATTACGTGTGTATTGGGCAGGTTTGAACTTGTTCGGTGACAAACACCATTTTAAAGCTCAACTTTATTACCAAGTCCTTGGCAACCAATTTGATGTAAATCCGAGCACAGGAAATGCAATGCCGATTGATGACAGAAGAGTTTACCTGCAATTCCAGGCGAACTTTTGGACCGGAGTTGTTTCTCCTGAAGCTTACAGTTATAGACCAAACTAAGAGGAACTCAAATGCATATAAAATCAAATTTAATGATACGATTATTGATCATCTTAGTGGTTTCTCACTTTGTTTGGAATTGCCAGTCGAAAGAACAAAACAGAGAAGATATCTCTTCACTAGTGATTAATAATTTACTCAATGGTGTCGCGGATCGAAATAAATCACTGGTGGTGATGGAAGTTGCAGATCTTGGAGGATCGTTTACTGGAACCTGTTTTGATACATTTCAGTTGAACGGAGGAAATATTGGGCCAACGGCTTACTTCAATACTCCTCAAGGAGGTGCAGGTGGACTTCTAAATACGAATATTAAAAAGTATGCAGTCTCTACTTCCTCTTGTTCCGATTTAGGATTTGCAAGTGGAACAAATTTTGGATCTACTTCACAAAGGCCCAATCCGAATGATTTGTTTACTTTCAAAATGTTCACTTGTGATCCAAATAACAATCCTTGTACGAAAGCAGCAATTACTGCATCAGGATTTTGAATTTAAAGAAAACATAAACCAAATAAGGTTCTCATCACAAAAGGATAAAATCACTATCCTTTTGTGAATTTTGTAACGATCTCAACCTAGTTAAAACAAGTGATTTCATTGGAAAAGAAGTTACTGTTCAGAAATAACTTAGGTTCGGCTTTGTTCTCACTCAAAAAAAGATAGAATTGAAACTTCTATAGAAGAAGATATCGTCCGGCGAACGTATAGAAATCAAAAATGCGTTCGTTATTGGAATTAGATTTTTTTATAGGAATCGATGAGGATGAATTATAATAACGACTACCAAATCGTTTTAGGTCTTATCTTAGCACTGATGATCTTCGGTGTTGCATTAGAACTTAGGTTCATAGCGTTTCGAGCGGTATTACAACGACCTGTATCGGTTTTCGCCGGACTCATTGGTCAAACCTTGTTTTTACCATGGATCACGCTCCTGATCACTTTATTACTTGATTTACCTGCAGGAATTGAGTTGGGGATGTTACTCGTCGCAGCAAGCCCTGGTGGGAACCTGTCGAATATCATTACACACTTAGCACGTGGGAACACAGCACTTTCCGTTAGTATGACGGCTGTTTCGAGTGCCTTTGCAATCATTACTTTACCACTTAACTTTACATTAACGGCACATAGTAATCCAGTTACAAAAGCTATGATTTCGGGAACTGGAGAATTACATATTGATAGTCTGATGATTGTCAAAGGTTTAATTATTTTACTCTTACTTCCTTTGGCACTAGGAATGTCGATAGGCAATTTTGCAACAGGATTGGCTCATAAAATTACTCCATTTTTCAAACGGATTTCTTCGGTTATTTTTTTGGTATTTTTAGTAGTGGCTGTCGGTGGCAACTGGAAAGTTTTTTTAGACAACATTGGATTTGTTTTTCTAATTGTTATCTTTCATAATTTAGTTGCTCTCATCATTGGTAATTTGATTGCCCGTGCCTTCCAACAAGACGTATCAAATCGACGAGCAATTACCATTGAAGTGGGAATGCAAAATTCTGGTCTCGCCCTTGGACTTATTTTAACACAATTTCAAGCGGAACCAAACATGGCTTTGGTGGCTGCTTTTTGGGGAATTTGGCATATTGTTTCTGGGCTTTTGTTAGTTTTGTTTTGGCGAAAATTTTCTCCAATTGAAGGACCTTAAGATTGAGGGTTTTAATCACTGGGGGTGCCGGTTATATCGGCACTACGCTCATCAAACATATTTCAAAACAATTTCCCGACTGGAAAATTCTTACTACAGATATCAGGCCACTCCAAGGTTTGGATCCAATTACAAATTTGGAATTTCAAACTTTAGACATTAGCCAAAGAGAGGAGGTTCTTAAATTAATCCAAACATGGAAACCAGATTCCATTGTTCATCTTGCATCTATTCTTAATCCACCTCCAGGAATGAGTGAAGCCATCCAACATAAAATTGATGTCGAAGGCACAAAGAATGTGTTAGATGGTGCTATTTCATCTAATACCAAACAAGTGGTGATCACAAGTTCTGGAGCGGCTTATGGATATCATAAAGAAAACAAAGAATGGATTGAAGAAACAGATCCTATTCGCGGACATTCCTCTTTTGCTTATTCCAGACACAAAAGAGAAATTGAAGAAATACTTTCCCAATACCGTACTAAGCACCCTGAACTGAAACAACTAATATTAAGACCAGGGACCATTTTAGGAACCACAGTGAATAACCTAATCACTGATATGTTCCGAAAACCATTTGTTATGGGTATTTTTGGATATTTAAGTCCGTTTGTCTTCATTTGGGACGAAGACGTCATCCAAATCATCACCAAAGGGATTCTTGAAAAAAAAGAAGGTGCATTTAATCTTGCAGGTGATGGGGCAATGACTCTCAAAGAAATTAGTTCTATGATCGGGAAAAGATACATTGCCATTCCTGCCTTTTTATTACAATCTGCTCTGTTTATATTAAGGTTATTACATCTCACACAATATGGCCCGGATCAAATTGATTTTTTGCGTTACCGGCCCGTTTTATCTAACAAACAGCTAAAAACTGTCTTTGGATATACACCAAAATTCACATCGAAAGAAACTTTCATTTTATATTTAAAAGCCAAAGGAGTCCCTTACTATGAAACTTAAACATATTTTATTCTTTGTTTTGTTCGCCTATGTTCCGTTATTTGCCATTGAAATAGAAGTAAAAGATTCTTCTGGAAAACCTTTAGACCTTGTAATGGTAACAGTGAAAGCCGAAAAACCACAAGTGCCACCGCGGGATGACCATGGTTATCCACCGGAAGGTTTGGAATTTACAATCACTCCAGAAGTGACTATGTTTACAAATCCCAATGGACGAATCAATCTACCTTTTCCTTATGCACCGTCTGTGATTGTTCGATTGCGAAAAATTGGATATAAAGACCAAAACCTAAGAACCTTTCCATCAAGCTCGTACCAATCCTTTCGAATGGAGAAGGTTGTGGACATCAATCTTCTTGTAAGCCAATATCCTTCTAATAGTTGGGTGGCCGCTCTCAATTTCGGAGAAGATAAAGACTTAAGGAAAACCTATTTAGAACAATGTGGTTTTTGCCACCAACAAGGCAGTTTTTTTATGCGACGTGCCTTTACCGCTGGTGACTGGGAAGAAATCATCAATCGAATGATGGGTTATGGAGCAAGGCCCCATGGCAAAGCCAAAAAAAAGCTCCCAACTCTTTTATCCAATGCTTATATCGATTTACTAAAACACCCAGAAAGGGTACAACCTGGCCGGGCCTGGGGAAAAGAACTTCACGGTGCTGTCATCAGAGAATGGCCAATGGGAGATAGTTTTTCCCAAATGCACGATCTACTCTACCATAAAAAAACAGGACTAGTATATGTCGGTGATAACATCCAAGACAGACTTTGGGAAATTAATCCTAACACTGGTAAAACGGTTGTTTATAAAGTACCCAAACAACCGGACGACGAATTGGGTGGGCTCCTACCAGGAAGGTTACGTTCGTTTCAGAAACACGAAACCTATGTTGGATTACATTCACTTGCAGAATCACCTGTTGATGGGCATATATTCATTACACCTTCTCTTCAAAAACGAATCACGGAATTTGATCCAATCACAAAAAAGTTTACTGACCATATGTTTGAGGATGGATTGTATCCGCACACTGTTCGTATTGATGACGAAGATCGTGTTTGGTTTACTTTAGCACTTTCAAACCAAATCGGAATGTTTGATCGTAGATCAAACAAATTCAAAAATTATACCTTACCAGCTAGAACGAAAAAAGAAAGTTTTAGTTTATGGATTAGTGGATTCATTGTGAAACTTATGAATTGGGGATTCCCTATGCATCTATTGCCTGTGGATGAACGAGTGAGTGGAATGCCACTACCTTATGGAATTGACATTGCGCCGAATGGAAATGTTTGGTTCACTCGTTTGCATGCTGATACTATTGGAGTGATCAATCCGAAAGATGATAGTTTCCAATTGATTGAAACTCCATTCCAAGGGCCAAGGCGATTAAGAATCGATAAAGACAACCACATTTGGATCTCAGCATTTCCAGAAGGTTCGATTGCAAAGTATACGCCCGAAGATGGAAAATTTAAACTGTATCCTTTGCCAACTGCCATTGACGGCGTAGAAACTCCTTATTCTCTAAACGTTGACAGACCAAGAAATATCGTTTGGGTGAATGGTACTTCGTCAGACAACCTCATGGCTATGGATATCAAAACAGAAGAATGGAAAGTATATCCAATGAGTCGAAAGGTAACCTTTACAAGAGATGTTGAATTTGGACCTGACGGCAAAGCTTACACTTGTAATGGTGCCTTTCCAAGTTGGCAGATTGAAGATGGCCAACCAACTCTAATGGAAATAAAACAATCAAAATGAATACAAAACAAGAATACAACCAAGGACAAATTGTTCGATTTTTGATGGCTTCATTTTTGGGATTTTTAGCCGGACATCTAACAAACTACAGTGTTATTTTATATGCGCAAGATGTTTGGAATGCTGATGCGCTAGCTGGAATTGGATTTGGATTATGTTTTGGCGTTCCCCTTGTCCTTGGTTGGTTTGCAGGCGCCTGGTGTGACTCCTATTCTCCACAGAAATTAGCGCAGGCTGCCCATCTTTCCTTTTTAATTGCTTTGGGATTGTTACATTTCTCATCGCAATTGGAAGGCCAAATTTCAATCGCTTTATACTTGTTTGGTGCTGCATTTGTTGGTATGGGTTGGTCAGTGCTTGCTCCTGCTCGGATGTCGCTTTTGGGAAGGCTTGCCGGTAACCGCCAGGTAAATTTGGCAGTCGTTTTTAATATTTTAGTAATGCTTGGATTTGGAGCAGCGCCCCCTATCTTAGCCTTTTGTCGAAAAATCCATTCCTGGGAAATGGTTCACCTAACTGGAATTACTTTATTTTTAATTGCAATGGTTCTTCTTTTGGGAATTAAAACAGATGGCCTCGGAAAGTCATCTTCTGCATGGGATCGAATTTTAAGAGGAGTATCTTACGCTAAAAATCACCCTCTTCTCAAACAAACCTTACTCTTTTCTATTGTTATCTATTGTTCGATGGGGCCTGTACAAGTGATGATGCCCCGGTTTGCCAAAGGAGTTTTGGAACTTGGGGAATTAGAGCGTGGTTTCTTTTTAGGAGGACTTGCTCTTGCTCTATTACTTGGCGGGGGAGTTTCTTTGAAACTAGCTAAAAAAGTTGGTTATGGGAAGATGATTTTCCTTGCAGGACTTTTTTGTGGATTGGGTTTTTTAGGAATAGGATTTAGCACGATCGTATGGGTTTCTGTTTTGTTTTTGTTCATAAGCGGATTCGGTGCTGGTGCAAGCATTAGCCTTATCGTTGCCATTCTTCAATCAGAAGTTACCACTGAGTATAGAGGTAGGCTTGTTAGCCTATATACAATTACAAGCCAAGTAGTTCCTGCGGTATCCGGATTATTGTCGGGACTATTACTTGTAAAAGTTTCGATTACGGCTGCTGTCATTTCTGCAGGAGCCATAATCACTTTCGTTGTAGTTTTAAGCTTTATCCGATTAAACACACTCAGAAATTATAAAGTTTAAATCACCATTGTTGGTACATTTGTTCAGCAAAACCAGCAATGTCTTTCACTTCTAATTTTGTACCGTTGTCAAGAACCACATAACCGTTATAATGCCCAAATGCTTTATTCAAATATGCTTCCGTTTTCAATAACTCTAGAATTTCGGAGAAAGTAAAATTTTGGTACAATTGTTTCAAGAATCCAATCATTCCCATTAAATCAATGTCCGAATGTAGGAGATACACCGGTGTAAATTCTAATTCAAGTCGTCCTTCATTACTAATAAATTTCCAAGGTTTTTTATAATCGGTTACATCGTATTTCCAAGTGACTTTATCTAATTTATGAACCTTTCCTTTGTATACAATTCCATTCTCTGTGGCTTCTGTTGGAGTTCCAAATCCATAACCCAAATTCAAACTGAGTAATTCCCCTTGGACAAGGCCAGCACCTGCGGCCCATAACCATTTGTTTTTTTCAGGCCAAGTTCCTCTTCCCCAATCCAAGACAGCATAACTTTTATTATCAAATTCATAGGTTGTATTGTTGTATTGAATGGAACCTTTGCAAAGCAAACTAGGCATTTTATATTCATAAAAAAATGTAGATTCCGAAAAAGGAGTAATGACAGCTAGTGCCTCTGAAGCTTTTTCTTCTAATTCCAAACTACCTAAAATAACCTCTGATTTTGAATCACCGATGATAGAGTATTCAATAAGTCTTTTTCCTTTTAATTTTGTAATCCGAATGAACTGATCTCCTTTTTTGAATTCAATTGGATCGATCGTATTAGTTGGGAAAAAAATCTCACCTGGTCTCACTAATTCTGTTTTGGAAAAAATAATTTTTCCTGTTGAAAAATCTAAAAGTTCAATACTTCCCATGGCCAAATTACCAATGTCGGTTACTGTAACAGCTCCACCAAATTTTTCATTATAGAACGTATAATGTTCCCATCGTTTGTAGCGTTTTGGATCCACTTTAATATGAGATTCTTCAATTTGAAAATATGGATATCTCGACCAACCAGATATATTTAGTTTTCCATCAGCTAACAAAAGAGAAATTGGACTTTTAATTTCTTTCTGAATGGTGGGTTCTGGTCCGGGTTCAGGAATCAGAATGATTGTTTTCCCGTGTTGGTCTACAATTTGACCAGGTTCTAACTTTGCATTAGAACAATTGAATATACAGAAACTAAGGAATATTATTCCTAAGATACTTACCAGTTGTGGTTTCAATTGAAACATGTATGTTCTCCAAAGATATATATCTTATCTTAAGATTCACTCAAAGTCAATAACTCTTGCGATTGAAACCTAATTTGTTCTACGTATTGCTCCAAATTTCTGGAAGCATTCGAAATTTGATTCACCTCATCTTCTAAGGCAAGAATCCCTCGATTGACTTCAGTTTGTCCTGAAATTTGTTCTTTTGTGCTAAATAAAATTTGAGAGGACAAATCATTGATTTCATTCAGACGACCTAGGGTATCAAAAATAATTGTTTTTTGTTTTTCAAAAAGTTCGTGCATATAACTTACACGTTCCATTGTTTTTTCTAATTTTTGAATTTGATTTGTAGTTAAATTCCCAGTTTGCATAGAAACTTCAGACCCATAAAGAATAAACTTTCTGGAATTTTCTACTACCTCAGAAATGATTTTTGCATTTGTGGCAGTGAAGTACGCAAGTTTGCTTACTTCGCTTGCGACTACTGCGAATCCTCTTCCTACATCTCCAGCCCGCGCAGCTTCTATCGAAGCATTAAGTGCAAGTAAGTTTGTTTTTTCACCTATCTCTGCTACGATCTGATTGATTTCATCTACTTTATCAAAAGAAGATTTTATTGAAGTTAGGTATTCACTGGTCCGTTTTGAAACACTTGCAATTTCGGTTGTTTCTTTTTTGTTTTCAGTCGCTAACAAAATCAATTCCTGATTAATATCACTGATGGTAACAACAAGTTGATTTAAATCATTCGAACCTGAAAATAAATCAGTAATTTTAATGTTTTGGTTATTGATGATCTTTGCATTGGACTCAAATGAAGAAAAGAGTTCCGTGTTGATAGCAGTCACTTGTTCTAAAGAGGCTGCTTGCGATTCTAATCTTTCAGCAGTTTGTGAAATATAATCTCCACAATGATGAATAGAAGATTCTAAATTTTTTGCCGCATTTTGTAAAAGTTTTTTTTGTTGGATAGACTTTTGTAATAATTCTTCGGATTCTTTTGCTTTTTCAATTCCTTTGTCGCTGATACGAATCAAAAGAGCAATGAGTCTTGAAAGTAAAACTCCACTCACGATAATAAAAATTCCTTTAACAATTTCTGCAGAAGTACCTACATATCCAGTTTGAATATATAATATAGGATCTTCTGTTGGAATCAATCCACCATATGTTACGGAAACATAATAAGAAAGGAACACACCCAATCCAGCAAAAAATCCATTCAATAAAACAAACCATGGATTTCCTAGAAATCCGGAATAAATTAAATAAAAATAAACAACGAGTAAAACTGCTGTATTGTTCAATGCAGACTTTGCTTCAATGGGTCCCATGCTGCAATCAATTGATGTATTAATTAAATGAATGCCTATATCTAAAATAATTAACAACTTATGGAACCACTCTGGAGGATTACCATATCGAAGCCATAAAAAACAAACTGAAGCATAAACTCCCATAATGATTGTTCCAGACAAATGGATCAAAAACATAGCGGGAGGCATACTATCTTTTGTTCCTAACAATGCGGTAAAAAAGATAAAAAACAAAACAATACGAATTCGATTGACTGTTTCTTTTCCATTCTGCCAAAGAACTTCAATGCTCATCATTAATTTCCGGTAAAAACTGGTTTACGATGATTAGCGAAACTTTCCAAAGCTTCTTTTAAGTCTGATGATCCTAACAACTTTGATTGTAAGTCAATCTCTAGTTCTAAACTTTGATCCAAAGGGATTTTGTCTCCTTGTTTGATAATCTGTTTGGTAATAGAAATGGTTTGTGGAGGCAATGATTTGAATTTATTTACAAACTGAGATACTGTATCATCCAAACTCTCAGGAGGAACTACTTTGGTAACTAAATTGTATTGTAGAGCTTTTTCCGAATTGAATTTATCACCTAACATTACAATTTCATTTGTGGCTGCAATTCCTGCATTTCGAGTGATCCGATTCGTTCCCATAAGAACGGTTAATCCTAATTTTACAAGGGGAACTGAGAATACAGATTTTTCGCTGGCAATTCGAAAGTCGCAACATTGAGCCAACATAAAACCACCACCCATACAAAATCCTTGTATTTTTGCAATTGTAGGTTTAGAAATATTTTCAAATGTTGTAAAACAACTTTGCATCTCGCGCATATGCGTTTTAAATTCTTCTGCTTTGATTTCAGCTGCTTTGTTTAAAAGCTCAATATTCACTCCAGATGAAAAGTGTTTGCCTGCACCTTCTAAAATGATGGCCCAAACTTTATTGTTGTTCTCTAATTCTTTACTCAAACTTTTTAGTTCAAAAAGAGAATCCATATCCATCACATTCAAATCATTGGTTTGTAATCTGACTGTCGCAATTCTATCCTCAATTTCTACATTCCAAGATTTATACATATTCCCCACCTACTTGCGATACATCGATTCAATTTCGTTATGATACTTTTCTTGTACTCGATTCCGTTTCACTTTTTGCGTTTGAGTTAACTCGTCGTGGATTACGAATGGATTTTGTAAGATAAAAATATTGGTAATTCGTTCAAAAGATTTGAAACCATTTTTATCGGACACAAATCGTTTTACTTCCTCTTTTATTAACTTTAATATAGTCTCTTCTTCATTAAAAATACAATTGTTCAAATCCAAAGATATTGACTGTAAGTTAAGGTAAGATTGCACTTTATCTAAATTTAATAAGATAAGAGCTGATAATGATTTTTTATCTTGACCTACAACGACTGCTTGATCTATAAATTCACTTTGTTTCAAACAAATTTCAATTGGCTCCGGCTCTACATTCTCTCCACCAGAAAGAACAATTGTATCCTTTGCTCTACCAGCAAATTTTAAATTTCCTTGTGCAGTATAAACAAGTAGATCACCAGAATTTAACCAACGATCAGCTGTTAACACTGCCTTGGTTTTTTCTTCTTCCAGGTAATAACCCTTCATATTATGAAATCCATGATGGTGGGCCACACCTTTGATTCCTGGTTTCGTAATTTCTTTTCCAAATTCATTAATTAATTTGATAGTCACTCCATGAATCGGTTTTCCTACATTCCCAACGGAAAAATCGTTATAGTGCCTTATAGTTGAAACACCAGAATTCTCAGTCATACCGTAAACTTCTAATATAGGCATCCCAATCGCATACATAAAACGATCCACTTCCGCTTGCAAGGCTCCTGCACCGGCAAATGCATAGCGCAACCTTCCACCTAATACGGATAATATTTTAGAAAGCACTAATTTTGAAATAGGAAGTAACGGAAGATAAATTATAAGTTTAATCAAATGGAAAATTTGAGATAAAACTTGAAGGAAAGTTTTGGATTCATTAAGGCGAGGAATTCGATCGAAAGCCTTGTCATAACAAAGAGAAAAATTCATTGAATTCCAAACGAGTATCTTCAGAAAATATTTTTTGAATAAACCACTTTTGTGAATCGTATCTTTGATTTTATCGTAAAAACTTTCCCAAACACGAGGTACAGTAAACAAAATAGTTGGCTTTGTTTTAGCTAAATCTTTTCCAAGTTCAGGAACACTAGTAAATGCAATTTTTATACCTGAATAAAAACAAATAGTCTCAAAGATTCGTTCTCCACTATGCCAAGGTGGTAAAAATCCTAAAGTAACATCACCTTCACCAACTTGTACTCCAGTATTGCGAAACTCCGCCACTAAAGAGTTAATTTCAAAAAGAATACTTCCATGAGTCAACATAACACCTTTAGGTTTTCCTGTTGTCCCTGATGTATAAATGATAGTCGCTATATCTTCTTCCTGAATTTGTTTTCCTCTCTTATGGAAATTTTCATCGTCTATTGTGACTCCATATTTTTTTAAATCAGAAAAATTTAAGATTGGAATTGCTAAATCAGTTTTTTCACTTTTTGTTTCTCCAAATAGAATGATTGTTTCTATTTTTAATTTTTTTAATTCTGGAAGAAACTTTTGCAGAGCTTTTTCTGTTTCAATAAAAACGATTTTACATTCAGCATGATTTAAAATATAACCGATATCATCAAGTGTCGCATCCGTCCCGCGAGGTACATCAACACAACCAATATTTGTAATCGCCATGCTCACTTGTAGCCATTGATGACCCACATCGGCAATAATTCCTATGCGGTCCCCCGCTTTAGCATTTAGATATAACAAACCCTTTGAAATATTTTCAACATTTGAAACAAATACGTTATAACTAATATCTTGATATTCTTTTTTATGATCTTTAAAACTTTGTGCTGGTAGAGAACCATAAAGGCGTTTCCCTTCCTGTAACAAGTAATACAAAGTTCTTTTTTCTAGTTTAGGAACTTTCATAATTATCTCTAAACGTTTATGTTCATATGATCTAATAAGATTCTATCTTTTAGCTTTTGAGGCAAAAAGCGATTGAGTCCCAAAAAGAAAGTACTCATAAAATCAACTTGGTTGAACAGTTTCGGTCGGTTCGAAATAATAACTCTTACAATCCTTTCGGCTGCTTGTTGTGGATTTGTGGCCGAACGAATTAAATCATTATCTCTATCAATAAACCGCACGCATCGCTCAAAATAAGGGGAATCTTTTTCTGGTAACTTTTGTGCCTTGGCAGCAAAATTCGTAGACACTTGCGCAGGTTGTATCATCGCTACTTGGATTCCAAAAGGACTTACTTCATAACGCAATGAAGATACCATCCCTTCAATCGCAAACTTAGTAGCTGAGTAAATCGACTCAAACGGAAATGGGACTTGTCCTACTAGCGAAGACATAACAACTAGTTTTCCTTTATTCGACTTTCTCATTGAAGGAATAAAGGCTTGGAGTAATCTCGCACAACCAATGACATTGATATCAAAACATTGTAAAGCCTTGTTTAAATCTACCTCTTCAAAAGGACCAAAAAAACCAATTCCTACATTTGAAACAACGGTATCGACTGTTCCAAATTTTTTTATTACATTGTCTTTAAACTTCAAGATTTTTTCAGATTCAGTAATACTGAGTGTTTCTAGATGAAAACTTGCGTTTAACTTTGTTAATTCAGATGACAAACTATCCAAGTGTTTTTTTTCAATATCAAAACCACAAATAGTATATCCTTTTGCAGCCAACATGAGAGAAACTTCTCTACCCATCCCTTGCGCAATTCCACTAATAACAATTACTTTGCTCATTTTGTTGAATCTCCTTAAGAAACAAATTGCATTTTTAAAATAGAATTTTTGAAATCAGGGTATTTAATGGTATAACCAACTAATTTTAATTTTTGATTATCCATACAATAATCTTTATATAAGTATTTAATTGCTTCAAATTCTAAGTCGGGTATCTTTCCCCTTAACTTTGCTATTGGAGCCTCAAGTTTAGCCAACACCTTTAGAATACCTAATGGAATATGTATTTTATTAATCTTCGAGCCAAAGGCAATTGAAGCAAGATCCAATGCTTCCCCTAAACTTGGATGGCTATCGTCAGCAATATTGAAAATTTCACCAAATACGTTATCCTTTTCCGATAAAAAGATGGCAGCTGAGGAAACATCTTCAACTCTAACGTTTGCTAGTTTTTTGTCTCCACGTCCTGGAATCCCTACAATTTTTCCTGGTCGAGAAAACACCTTTCCCGCACCATCATTACAGCCAGGACCGTAAACAGTGCACGGTCTTAGAATGACAGCCTTCAATCCTTTTGAAATTTTTGTTAATACAATTTGTTCCCCATCATATTTACTCTTTGCATAAGCATCCATAGGATTACAGAAATCGGTTTCTTTAAAAGGAGTTCCACGATAGATTCCATACACACTAGAGGAACTAAAGTGAACGTAAGATTTTACTTTATTTTCCAAAACAAAGTCAGTGATTTTTTCAACTGCATTGACATTGATAGGTTTTAAAGTTTCATACGGAGTACTAAGATTACAAATTCCCGCCACATGAAATACACGATCCACTCCTGAAAATAGTTTTTTTAGGTCTACTTCATTACGAATATCAGATCGAATGTATTCTATATTTTTGTTATTTAGCAAATTGATCCGATCATTCTTAAGATCCGTAACACGAATTTTTAAAGATGGATTTTTTGCGAGTTCATTTAAAAGTGCAAAGCCAATAAAGCCATTTGCACCGGTGATTAATGTTATTCCTGAAAATTTCATTTTAATAGTGGTAGGATGGTCTTAAAATTTCTCTTGCGACATTGTTTAACATTACTTCGGAACTCCCACCGCCAGCCAAAAGTGATTTTACTTCTCTCACATAACGATCGTAAGGACGATTGCGATAACAAGCATGAGAACCTGTTAATGTAAATGCTTTATTCACCGTTTCATCGGCTATTACTCCTGCTAAATACTTAGCAATTGAAGTTTCCAAATTATGATTAACTTTTTGATCATGTAACCAAGCAGCTTGGTTTCTTGCAAGTTTGGCTGCTTCCAATTCTGCAGTCAATTTAGCAATGATCCATTGGATTCCTTGAAAATCTGAAACTCTATTCTCACCTACCTTTCTAGATTTTGTAAATGATACTGCATGTTCTAAACAGCCACGAGCAATTCCAATCAACTGTGACGCTACACCCAAACGGCTTAGTTTGAAGATGGCCATAAAGGTTTCAATTCCTCTTCCTTCTCTTCCCAAAACTGTATCAGCAGGAATACGACAATCTTCGAAGTATACATCATACATAGGAGCTGAACGTAAACCAATAGGATCTTGTTTCTCATAACGAATACCTTTCGTATCTTTATCGACTAAGAATTCCGTTAAACCCTTGTCAGTTTTTGCCAAAACCATCATCAATTGAGCTTCCTTTCCCAAATTGATATGAACTTTCAGACCATTTAATACCCATTCGTTACCATCTCTGACTGCTGTAGTTTGAATATTTTGAAAGGAAGAGCCTGCATCTGGTTCGGAAATTGCTTGCGCTGCCATTATTTTTCCTTTCGCTAACTCAGGTAACCATTTCTGTTTTTGTTCTTCCGTTCCCACGGCTAACAATCCTTGTTGTGCTTGGATTAAATTTTGAGGACCGTAAATAAGCTCTTTTGCTGTTTCTTCCATAATGATTGTGTATTCGACAGCACCTTTACCCAAACCGCCGTACTCCTCTGGAACAATTACTCCGGTCCATCCTTTCTCACCTAACGCACTTAATACATCCCAAGAAAATTCACTGTCTCTTTCCTCGATGTCTCTTTGTGGATCTGCTCCCGCAATTTTTGCATAAGTTGCCACTGCTTCTCGCAATCGATTTTGTTCTTCCGAAAAATAAAAATTCATTAAACTAATTCCTTCTGATTCTTTTTTGATTTTAAATAAAAATAATATGTAGCAAATGATGAAGTCACGGGAACAAACAGAGCATACAAAAGCGGCATCCAAAGAATTTCATTTATCTGGCTTTTTGAAAAACTTAGTAAAATGACAGCAATTGTAAGTGGCCCATTTTGAATTCCAGTTTCAAGCGATACCGTTGTACTTTGGCGTTCTGTTAAATTTAGAAATTTACTAAATGCATAACCAAAGAAATACCCTAAAACTGTAATTAGAATTGCTGAAATGTACATCTCCCAAGTTGTCTTATTCAGTAATTCAATGTTTTTTGGAATCATAACAATTAATAAAAATAAGATCATTAGTATTCCTAAAATACTTCCGATCTTTTCAATTTTTAACGCCAATCTTTGATTAGATGATCTTATTTTAATTCCAACCAAAACTGGAATGATTAATATAATTATAGAACCAATAATACTTTTAAAAGGAATCTGAATTTGTTCTGCATTGAAGCCTGAACAATACAGCCAAAACAAAAATGGCATCATAACTGCTGCGAGAACAGTTGAAGTAATCGTCATACTTATACTTAAGGCAACATCGCCTTTTGCGTAATAAGTTAATAAATTTGAAGTAGTCCCACCTGGTGTACATCCAACCAAAATCAGTCCGACTGAAAATAAAGGTGATAATCCAAAGATGTTTGATAATCCAAAAGCAATGAGCGGCATGAATCCAAATTGAGATAACATTCCGATTAATAGTGGTCTTTTACTTTGAATTGCTTTTTTAAAATTTTCTAACGTGAGGGTTGTTCCCATTGCAACCATTAGGAAAAAAATCATTGAAGCAAATAAAATTTCTTCTACTCGCGTTAACATAGTATTAGATTATTTTCCTTGCCAGTTGATTGGCTAATTTCGATGCTATGGAATAAATCGTAAAACTTGGGTTCACACCAAGACTTGTTGGAAAAATTGATCCATCAATCACTGATAAATTTTTTAAATGATGAAACTTTCCTGATGTATCAACTACAGAAGTTTTTGGATCTTTACCCATTGGATTTCCACCTAACGGATGTGTTGAGTTTACAACTGTATTAGGCGATTGAATGATCATTGACTCAATTCCTTTTTTGGCATCTATCCAAGAGGAATATGGTGAAACTGCATTATTAGCTGGTACAACTGTCTTGGCTCCTGCTCCAAACTGACATTCCGCCATCGAGAGGTAAGACCTTCTAATTCCATCAATTATATAATCATTCAATGGATAATCAAGAATTGGATAACCAGCATCATTTAAACTTACTGTTCCACCTTGACTTTCTTCATTAAACCCATCTCGAATTTGTGATACTAATACATGCAAGTTTGGATAACTTTTTACATAGGCTTCAAACTCATCTCCAACCAACTTACGCAAGTTCATCAGAACAATCGGTTGTGCTCCAACTGCTTCTATATTGTAGCCAGCTCTCCCTGTAACTCCGTCCTTCCATAGAAATTCATCAGATGCGACTGATTGTGGAGCTCCAAAAAATCCAAAAACTGATGAAGGCATTTCTGCCACAGAGTAATTGTGTAATTGTACAAAAGTTCTTTTCCCAATCAATTGGTATGGATCAGGAAGTTTTGATCGTAACAATAGAGCAGGAGAATTGATCGCTCCTGCACTGGTAATAAAATGTTTTGCAAACAAACGAATCGTCGGTGTTTTTATTCCATGAACATTGGCCGGTATACAATATAAATGATCGATTCGATTATCTTTCCACTCATAACGAATGGCTTTCGTATTATAGAGTAAGGTTGTTTTTTCTTTTAATGCAGACGGAATTGTAGTGACTAGTTGGCTTTGTTTGGCATCAACTGGACAACCTAATCCACAATAACCTAACATATGACAATTTTTAACATTGCGCCGAATCGAACTATAACGCCATCCCAACTTTTTAGCACCAAGACTAAGTAAATTATTGTTTTGGTTATGAGCTTCCCATGTTTGAATGGAAAGTCTTTTGGATGCAACCTCAAACCAAGGTTCCAACTCTTTTGAACTATAACCTTGTATCCCTAAATCATTTTCCCAATATTCTAAAGTTTCCTTTGGTGTTTTGATACACGTAGTCCAATTGACCACTGTTGACCCACCCACAGTTCTGCCTTGAACAACCGTAAATGCTCTATCTTTTGTTGGTCGAGTTGCACCCTCAAAGTACAATCGATTAAAAGTAGAAAGTTCTTTCAGATTAAAGTCTTTACTCGTCTCATAATTTCCCTCTTCAACGATGATAACTTTAAACCCAGCTTTTGCTAATATCTCCGCACTGGTTCCACCACCGGCACCAGATCCAACAACGACAAAATCTGCTTCTAAATCTAAATCTTTTTGCAAATAAGAAACATTGATTAATTTATCCATGGCGTAATCCTAAAGCGTGTTCTGGACCGGGATAACCAACATGTTTCCACGAGTAAGATGTTTCAAAAAAACCTATTGTGATCATTGATTGTAATAAAAAGAATAAAGAACGAAACAAAGTGATATAAGACATTTTCCATTGATTTAAGGTTCTAATGACAACTGTGCGGTCACTCAGTGCCCAATCACTTCCAGACCCAAACAAATACCATCTAACAACTCTTAATTTTAGAAATTGAACCGCTTCTAAGATTTCATCTTGTGTATGGATTGGTAAGGAATCTAAATAGGAATCAATTCCAAGAACTACTTCATTGATCACCTTTTCTTTTTCCAAAACATCCTTGGGAAGAAACGAAAACAACAAAGCATCACCCAAATGAAAAAAAACTTCCTGTGCTTCTGGATCTAAAAATCGACAGGAAATCCCTCTCCCAGTGATCACAGATCCTGGTGATGGTTTACAATTCCAAGTGGATAGGAATAAAAGAACCGCCCCAAAAGCTGAAGTTTTGACAACAGTTCGTCTAGAAATCAGATTTTTTCTCGAAATTGCCATTACCGATCCGTATTCATCCTCGTAAAATAATGAATGAATATTCATTCCTTTTTTTACTTTACAAGTACTTTTTTAAAAAAAGAATGAAACATGAGATTTAGAGATTGAATGATCTCCATTGAAAAAGGAACAATACATCCAATCTGTTTGGATGGTAGCGAGCACCATTGGTAGAAAAGTCGTTAAAGCTAAATAAAAGTGAAGAGATCCTTACTGCTGCCCTGGAATTATTCACAGCGAAAGGATTTGATGGAACTGCAGTGCCACTCATTGCTGAACGAGCCAATGTGGCTGCCGGAACCATTTATCGATATTTTGCTAGCAAGGAAGAACTAGTCAATAGCCTCTTCCAACGTTGGCAAGAAAATCTATATGATAAAATCAAAACGAATTTTCCTATCGATAATAGTCCCAGGGAACAGTTTCATTTCATTTGGCAATCAATGGCCGAATTCCAAAAAGAAAATCCACTGGCATTTGATTTTTTGGAAATGCAGTACAATCTTCCTTATTTAGATAAAAAGAGTATAGAAAAACGAGCAACTTTGTTAAAATTCCTAACTCGTTTTGCACATAACAATCGTTCTATTTTCAGAAAATTGCCACCTGATGCATTAATTGCCATTGTTTGGGGAGCCTTTGTTGGATTGGTCAAAGGTTCCAGAAGTGGAAAAATTAAATTGGATCCTAGTTTTTTAAAGGAATCTGAAGAACTTATGTGGAATGCGATTCGATTACCAAACGAAACAACATTAATCTAATGCCAAGTCCACAAAAAAAGAATAACCCATTTCATTCACTCGTGAGAAGACAATTACATTCTTTTTTAGTTCCTTATCCCAATAAGGATCACTCACTTGCCAATTCTCTGAATCGCGAAATACTTGTTTCACGTGTTTATAAAAAAAAGGCATATAAGACCAGTTTTTCTGAATTAACAAAAGGTTTTCGTTAAAACCCATTTCACTTGTCCGTTCATAATACGGTGATACTTGAGTGCCCAACCAGTCTGTCACATAAACTCTTTTTACATGTGAATCTATTTTAAAAAATGAATTTGGGTCGATGATGACTCGATTATCTAGTTTTATTGTTTTTAAATTAATTGTATTTAACTTCGATTTGATTTGTTTTTCAAATTCAATCTCAGTAGCGACTTCTTTTCGTTTCTGTTCATGATACAATTGTAAATGAGGTACTACAGTATCACAAATTGCTTTTTTATCATGATCTAAATCAGAAGGTCTTCCTAAAAAATATCCCTGCAAAAGACTTGCTCCGGAACTAATTGCCCGGTACAACTCCTCTTCAGTTTCAATTCCTTCAAAAAGCAATTGGGAACCAATGCTTAAAGAAATTTGTTTTAAATATTCTAAAATGGATTGGTATTCTCTTTTTTCGATTGATTTTTTTAATAAATTCAAATCGATTTTTATGATATCAGGTTTAATAGCACCTAATCGTTCTAAGTTGGAAGATTCAGAACCAACATCATCCAAAGCAATTCCAAAACCTTGTTCGCGTAAAAGTTCAACTCCCGCTGCCAATACATCAGTTCCATAACTTCCTGATTTTTCGGTGATCTCGATGACGATTCGATTTAATGGAATTCCAAAACTGTTGACCAAATCTGAAATGGGCAATGTATTCGAACGGCTTTCTTCATATTCCAAAATCACTTGGTCAGGAGACATGTTAACAAAAAGTAAATCATTCGTTGTTTGAATTTTTATCAGGGCGAGTCCAAGCAACTGCTGATCGATCAAACTCATCCGAAGGGCCGAAACATGCGGATCGCTGAATTCTGGAATTGAAACCAAATTCCCAGTTTCGTCTCTTCTCCGACCCAGGGATTCGTATGCGACCACTGTCTGTTCCTCTACGGAAAAGATCGGTTGGAATAAAGGGACATAATGATTCACTTGCATAGATTCTAAAGTCTGCATGAGTTTCCTTGGGAACCAATATCCGTTTTAACGGAATAAAATTCAATAAATTAAACTATCTTCTTCCCTGAACTTAGTTCTGGGTTTCTCGATTAGGAACAGGACAAGTCTTGACCCCATCTGCGCCCTTCTTAGACTCATAGGAGAGCCAAAGATCACCATCTCTAGAAAGAATGAAACAAAAGACAAATACCAGATTTTTGCCAAAAGGCTTAACCATCCTTCATGAAGACAGAGACATCCTTGTCGTAGATAAACCTCATGGCCTTCTGACCATTGCAACAGAATCCGAAAAATCAAAAACCGCCTATGCTGCCCTTATGGATTATGTGAAAAAAGGGAGTGAACGATCCAAAAATAGAATCTACATTGTTCACCGGTTAGACAGAGAAACTTCAGGAATTTTGGTTTTTGCAAAAACAGAAACTGCAAAACAAACTCTGCAAGAATCATGGGAGAAAACAAAAAAAATATATCTAGCTGTCAGCCATGGTGTTTGGAAAGAGAAATCTGGAATGATTCAATCTTATCTGGTCGAATCCAAAGCCCATCGAGTGTATTCCACTGACGATCCGGAATTAGGAAAACTTTCTAAAACAAAATTCAAAATCCTCAAAGAAACAAATTTATATTCACTTTTAGAAATCGAATTATTAACGGGTCGCAAAAATCAAATTCGCGTTCACTTATCAGACAAAAAACATCCAATTGTTGGAGATACAAAATACGGGAATGACACAAGAACTTATCCAAGAATGGCATTACATTCTTTTTCAATTCAATTGACTCATCCCTTCAATAAAGAAGTACTTACATTTGAAACCAAAATTCCGGCTTATATTTCGGGTCTTGTCGGTGGATATGAAAGGAAAATAAATGAATCATAAAGGATTTATTTTTGATATGGATGGTGTGGTTGTAGACAATCATTCTTTTCATTTCAAAGCATGGATGGAATTTTCTAAAAAATATAATTTTCCGTTAAACTCTGAAATCTATCGAGATACATTCAATGGTAAAACCAATGCCGATCTTTTTAGAATGATTTTTGGAGATATCTCTGACAAAGAATGTAAACAGTATGGTGATGAAAAAGAAAGTTGGTACCAAACTTTATACAAAAAAGAAATGAAACCACATACAGGGTTAATTGAGTATTTGTATTTTTTAAAAGACAAAAAAGTAAAAATTGCTTTGGGAACTTCTGCTCCTCCTATGAACGTAGATTTTACTTTAGATAATCTTTCACTACGACATTTTTTTGATGTGATCGTGGACGGAACGAGAGTTGACCAAGGCAAACCACACCCCCAAGTTTACCAACTGTGTGCAAAAGAATTAGGACTCGAACCAAAAGAATGTGTGGTATTTGAAGATTCGTTAGCTGGCCTACAATCAGGAAAGTCAGCAGGATGTTCCATCATTGGTGTAGCTACTTCTCATACTGAAGCAGAACTAAAAAACCATGTAAACCAAATCATCCCAAACTTCACTAGTCCAAAAGTGTTTCTTTTATAAACTTTTGTTATTCTTGAAAGTCAGTAAGTAAATTCCCTTGTTTATTAGACAGGTCAATTCGAATGACAGCTGTTCTACCTTCGTCTGTATAAGAAAGGTCGTCAAAAGATAACTTTCGAGCCATAAAAATCCCACGACCATGGGTTTTGAAAGCATTCTTTGTCATTGCTTCCACTGACAAATATCTTTGCCAATCAAAACCTTTCCCTTGGTCACTCACTCGAATTTCAATACGTTCGTCATTTTTTTCAAAGGTAACTTTTACAAATTTATCTTTAAACTCCGGTGTATCCAGCCTTCTGAAAATTTCTTCCATAAGTTTATCATTGTCGTGGAGTTCTGATTTTTCTTGATAAGAAATTCCCAAATTTCCATGTTCAATGGCATTGTTTAAAATTTCCATTATACCAGTTAACACACGTTCGGGATCAGGACAAGCATTGGCAAGAAGCGGTGCTAACTCATGCGACTCGCGAATGGACCGAATACGAAATTCACCGGTGACCATATGACGAAGAGCACCCATTCCTTTATGGAGATCTTCTTTGGCTCTTTGGAGTTTGATAAAATGTTCAACCGCCGTTTGGACAATACGAATTAATAATGTTCTCGAATATGGTTTGGTTAAATAATAAAAAGCACCAGCATCCAAACCTTCTGTCATATCCGTGATTGAACTCATCGCTGTTTGGAAAATAACTGGAATGTCTTTGTACTTTTCAGATCGTTTGATTTTTTTTAGCAGTTCGATTCCATCCATCTTTGGCATAAGTCGATCCAAAATGATTGCATGAAAAAGTGTAGAACCAGAACTAAGGATTTGAAATGCCTCTTCACCATCCTTTGCTTTTACGACGGTAAATCCTTTATCAGAAAGTGATTCATCGATGATCATCAAATTGATCATTTCATCGTCAACGGCTAGTAAATTAATCATCGGAGTTCCTCACGAGAACAAGGAATTAACATAGTAAAAACTGCTCCCTTTGTTTCATGGTTCTCGGCATACAACAACCCGTGGTGGTCATTCACAATTTCTCTGGAGATAGACAAACCAAGCCCCGTGCCTTTTGTCCCCGCTTTCACTTGTTTGGATTGGATGAATTTTTCAAAAATTTTATCCAAATCTTCCGGAGGAATCCCCGGTCCGAAGTCGCGAATCTGTATTCCGATACCGTTGACATATGACTGAGTTTTTCTCGGAATAAATTCTCTTCTAACCATACTAATTTCAATATTAGTGTCATTTGGGATGAATTTTAATGCATTTGAGAGGATATTTCGTATCACTTGTTGGATTCTTTCGTAGTCAAACTCGGCTTCCCATCGTTCTTCCTTATCTAGTAAGACAACTGTAATCCCTCTTTTTTCCAAAATCACTCGCATTTCATTGATCACAAACTTTGCCGTTTCTTTCAGACAATTTTTCTCAAATAAATAACGCATTTTGCCAGATTCTAATTTGGCAATATCTAATAAATTTTCCAACAAACCTAACAATCGTTTACCGGAAGAATCAATAATCTGAAAATACTCTTTAATCTTTTCTGGAGTTACTGTGGCAGATTTTTCTTCTCCTAGTTCAGCATAACTTAAAATGGCATGGATTGGTGTTTTTAGTTCATGCGAAATATTTGCTAAAAAAAGAGATTTCATATAGGAAGCTTCTTCCGCAATGTTTTTGGACATTTTTAAGTCCATCGTTTGGCTTTCTACCAACTCTTCCAAATGGTTTCTATATTGGTATAACTCTTGTTCTTGGATTTTCCTTTGACTAATGTCTCGTAAAATACCTGTAAACATTTTCCCTGATTTCGTTTTAAATTCACCTACGGACAATTCACAAGGAAAAATTTCACCTGATTTTCTTAGTGCAACAAGTTCTCTTCCCACTCCGATGATATGTTGAGTCCCTGTTGCTTTATATCTTCTTAAGTACTCATCATGTTTTTCTTTATATTCACCAGGAATGATCATCGTAACATTTTTTCCAATGACTTCATCATGTGTATATCCAAAGGTATTTTCTGCTGTTTTGTTAAAAAACTGGATAATACCTTCATCATTAATGATGATAATGGAATCGGCGGCATTTTGTGCCATGGAAAGGAATCTCGATTCACTTTCTAAAAACGCATTCTCCAATCGTTTCCTTTCTGTGATATCCCTATGGTTGGACATGATATAACCTTCATAGAGAACTACAAATCGAACTTCCACATATCGAATGTTTGGTTCTATACCATAAGAGTATTCTTTCCAAAAAACTTGGCTTTTTTTCTCAGATAAATATGCCAAAGCTTCGGCAGTGATTTCACGTAAATAAGGAGGAAGACCCACATCGATGTGTTTGCCAAGTAGCGTTTCTGGTTTGTCCCCAATGTTCACAAACCTTGATGTTTTATAATCAACGATAAATCCGTCTCGATTGATTTTGAGCCAGAAATCTGGATTGGACCTAAGTAGGTTTTCCAATTCCCGAAGTACAGCTTCCGGCGGAAAGTCGGAAGGATTCTGCCAAATACGGGCAAATGAAGAATTTGGTGCCATTTTCGTAAGGTCCTGATAATGAGTCTCTAGAAGGACGCTATTTTCGGAAAGAAATTGTAAGAAAAGAGTGCGAAAAAAGAATCAACGTTAAGGTTCTCTCTTGTTTTACAATCACCTGATCAAACCAATTCTATTCCACTTGGATCCAGAATCCGCACACCATTTGGCAGCAACGTTCCTTTCACTTTCGCAAAAGATCCCTTTTTTCCATAAGACACTTTCTTCAATATTTGCATACAAATCGGAACGGCTGGAACAAACCATCCAAGGAATCCATTTCCCCAATCCATTAGGACTTGCCGCAGGATTCGACAAAACAGCAGAACTTTTTCCCACAATGATTCATATGGGATTTGGATTTATTGAAGTAGGAACGATCACTGCAAAAGGACAACCAGGCAACGATAAACCAAGGCTCTTCCGTTATCCCAAACACAAAGCCCTGATCAACCGAATGGGATTCAATAATCCTGGGGCCGACATTGCCGAATCCAATATCAAAAAACAACAAAAGTCCGGTGTACGGGGAATCAATGCGGGAAAATCAAAAATCACAGAATTAGAAAATGCAGTCGGTGACTATGTATATACGCTTCAGAAATTAGTTCCCTATGGGGATTATGCTGTGATCAATATCAGCTCTCCCAATACTCCGGGTTTGCGTTCCCTCCAATCGAAAAAAACTCTTATCGATCTCATCGAAGGAATCCAATCTGCATTCAATAACAAGTTTCCCATTCCTTTGTATCTAAAATTTGCTCCCGATCTCTCGGAAGAGGAATTAATCGAAAATCTAAAAGTATGTTTGGATTATAAAATTAACGGAGTCATTCTGACCAACACGACACTCAATAAAGACGTACTCGGTGAAAAAAATCCAGAAGAAGGAGGACTCTCTGGAGGACCACTTTTCGATAGATCCCTTCATTTTGTATCCCTTGCTTACAAAACTCTCCAAGGTAAAATTCCCATCATTGGTGTAGGAGGAATTGACTCAGGAGAAAAAGCACAAAGGATGATGGAGGCAGGTGCCAACCTGATTCAAATTTACACTGGTTACATTTATGAAGGACCGTTTCTTCCTTACCAAATTTGTTCTTATCTCGACAAAGTGGTAAAAGAAAAAAAACTCAATAGTATCTCTGAACTTGTAGGATCAGGAAACAAATAATGACAACAAGTCCTGGAACAAAAATCTGCACTCATTTCGGAACCTGTGGAGGTTGTAATTATCTAGACATCGATTACACCAAAGAACTTCGAAAAAAAGAACAAAACATCAAAGAACTTTTTAAAACCTATCGCCATTTAGAATTTCGCACTATTGTTCCTAGTCCCTCACCGGAATACTACCGTCATAAAATCCAACTCCCTTTTGGACGTAGAAACATTGCCAATAAAACCTTACTCACATTAGGTTTATTTAATAAAGAATCTACATTTGTCCTCGACCAAACCGAATGCCAAATCCAAGATCCAGGGCTTACCGAAATTGCACTGGCCGTCAAACAATGGGCGAGAAGAGAGGGACTTCTGCCTTATAACGAAAAATCTAAACGAGGAATGATGAAATACCTTGTGGCTAGAAAATCTTTTTCCACAGGAGAAATCATTCTGGGGATTGTCACTGCTAAAGAAGATCTTCCTCATGCCAAAGATGCATCCAAAAGACTCCACACCGCCATCCAAAACCGAATTGGGAAAACAGGAAAGTTTGGAAAAATTGTAGGAATCATCCAAAACATCAATACAAAACATACAACTATGGCTCTTGGTCGTGAAGAACACCTGTTATGGGGTAGGCCATACATCCACGAACATTTTGGAAAACATAAGTTTCGCGTAGGTCTTTCTACTTTTTTACAAGTAAACCCTATCCAAACTCCCAGTTTGTATAATTTGGTTCTCGACGAAATCGAACCAAATTCCCGAGTCATAGACGCTTATTCTGGAATTGGTACCATTTCGTTTTGGATTGCCGGAAACTGCAAAGAAGTGATAGGAATTGAAGAAAATCCCAACTCACACAAAACCGCACTAGAATCAGTAAAATACAATAAAGTACATAATGTACGATTTCGCAAAGGAAGGGTGGCCGAAGTATTACCTACCCTTTTTGGAAAAAACTTTGATACCTTGGTGCTCGATCCTCCACGCACTGGGCTTGGGGTCGAAGTGGCAGAAACAATTTTGGGAATGGGTTTCAAAAAAATTGTCTATGTATCTTGTGATCCTGTAAGTCTCCGAGAAGATACAAATCTACTCGCAAGGCAATACTTCTTAAATTCGGTGCAACCAGTGGATATGTTTCCAAGAACCGACCACGTAGAAACCGTAGCGGTTTTTAGAAACAAAAGTCTCACATAACATCCATTACAAATCCAGAGGCTTTTTTACTAAAAGCCATAATGGTAAAACTTGGATCCACGCTGACTCCCGTAGGAAATACGGAAGAATCTGCCACAAATAAGTTTTGAAATCCATGCACTTGGTGGCGAGAATTCACCACCGAGTTTTCACTCGATTTTCCCATCCGGCATCCTCCCGCAGGATGGGGAGCTGCCATCGGAAATTCCGCAGGTTTCCAAGCAAGGGCATCAATTTCTTCTTTTTTAGGAAGTTTGGAATATTTACGAAGTTTCATACCTGCAAGGAAAACTTCTTTAGCACCAGCTTCGAAGTTTAACTTCATTTGTTTGTAAGTAAGATCGCTAAAGATTTGTTTGGTGACTTTTCCAAATGGATAGTTGATTTTTCTTTTCCCAAATATATCCACTTCGATAGAACCAAGTTCCCCGTCTACATCATCAATCCAACCAATGGTTCCACCCAAATGTTCCATTTGTTTCATATAAGAAAAATGGTCCTTTCCAAAACTAGGAATGAGGGCAGCAAGAGTGGCTGGTTGCAATTGATTTGGCATTAGCATATACCCGCCTTCTTTGTACTTTCCATTTTGGTATCGGGCTAATCGAAAATCCTCTACTCCATAAGCGGCAGGAATGTTTCGCCACTGAACGATGGATTCTTCATATAACGCATGTACCATGGGAGAAGGATTGATTGCTAGAAACTCACCAAGAGCCGGTAATCTTTTTTTTAGGCCATTTCGAAGTAAAAAAGTAGAGCTGCCGAATCCACCAGCGGAAATACAAACGGCTTTGGATAAAAAAGTGATTTTTGTAGCCGTTGGCCGGAGTGTCCTACGGTCAATCACCACAGCGTCGAGGCCGGATACTTTCTGACCAATATAGTTTAACTTTTCAGCGCGAAGGTCGGTATACACATCTGTTCCTAATTGCACGGCTCTTGGAATATGAGTCACAAGTTGGGATTGTTTGGCTC
Source organism: Leptospira meyeri (assembly GCF_004368965.1). Classification (NCBI taxonomy): domain Bacteria; kingdom Pseudomonadati; phylum Spirochaetota; class Leptospiria; order Leptospirales; family Leptospiraceae; genus Leptospira; species Leptospira meyeri. The sequence goes on from NZ_SORO01000001.1 coordinate 2,257,663, forward strand.
CAAACATACATCCTTGCATACAATGACCAGACTTCTGACAGTTTTTCCGCGCTTGTGGGACAGAATGTCCTTCCCAGCCTAATCTTTGTGAGGCGCTTCGGAAAAGTCGGTTCATTGGGTTAAAGGATTCTTCTCCCGCAGGAGTTACATGAAGGTCAGATTCCAATTCCGCCCAATATGAATGTAAGTCTTCTGGAAGGTGGTTTTCGATTCCGTATTTACGATTCCATAACAACAATCTGTCATCGGGAGTGCGATAACTGTCTGCCCAGTAATGAACTGAGGCCCCACCCAAATTGTTTCCATAAACGAGGTTGATCCCACCATCTGCTGTGGTATGAAAATTTCTCTCTGCTGAAACTTTTCCTCCCATATTTAGCTCATGATTGTCAAAGGTTCCTGTGTGGTAGTTTCCTCCCTGTTCGAGGAGTGCTACTTTGATTCCTTTTTTGGAAAGTTCATAGGCCATCGTAGAACCACCACAACCAGAACCAATCACCACTACATCAACAACGATAGTTTCTTTATTCGCATAACTTTTGTAATCACGATACATTCCTGGTTTCATTTTAGATTTCCTTCCCATTCACCAAATTTTGATAGTGGATTCTTGCTTCGCTCCATTTCTCAGGAGGATTGCCAAAGGGGCCTGGATAAGAAATCTGTTCCCAAGTAGATTTGTGGCCATAGTAAACTAAACAGACCAATAGTTTTAAATTTCCCACTACAGCACGGACGATATCAGAATCTGTCTCTGACCAAAGGGATAAAAGCTCTTCCCGTTTTTCCCGTGAAAGATTCGAAAAAAAACTAAAATGTCCATAAAAAATAGGTAGGTATTCTAACACCATTACCGCCGAATGAAAATCTTCTTGGATCTCTTCTGATACAAAATACAGTTCCTCATCCAATCTTCGCATAACATTTGCTTCTTCTAAATTTGGCATTCCAGGTTCGGTGATAGGAAGGACTACCTCTGAAAAGGCAGCCACAGTTTTAGTTTCTGAATCACTAAAATAAAAATAACGAATTTTAGATTTAATGCCCGCACAAAAAAGTAACAAGGCCAAAAAGGATTTTCTAGAGATTGAGAGCATAGATTCTTCCTTGGTTTTTTTCTTCTTTCACAAGATTGAATACGGATTTTCCAGATAATGACAGAAAGGCATCTCCACTGGCGGCAAGATCCCAAATTTCCCCTCGAAAAAACACATTGATTCCCGCTTTGACCTTTGGATCTTTAAGGCGACCATTCATCGCATATTTTTTCCAGGCCGACCGTTCCGAAATAGTACCGATATCTTTGGGATCCACATCGTTTGGATTCGCATAACCATTGTAACCTTGCCATTTGGTTGTCCAGGCATCAGCAGGTGACACAAAAGAAGGAACTGCCAATAGCTCCGATTCTGTTTTTTTAAATTCTTGGTATACTTCAGGAAACCAAGAATCGGCACAAACCATTGTATATAACTTACCTAGCGGAGTTTGGTAAGTTGGATTTTCATCCAACTTACCTTCTTTTAGAAATTCTTTTTCGTCGGTAATGGGAAACAGTTTTCTTACGATTTTGTCGTCTACTCTGCCATCTGAGTGAAAATAAAAACTTACATTCTCCAAAGGACCGTCAGTGGGGGTAATTTTTCCTTCTATCACTTTCGGATGAGGTAAGACAATCGAACCTGCAACAATCGATACTCGATATTCTCTGGCAAGTCTTGCAAAGACAGATTGGTACCTGTCAGACATTTGCCAAGCCTTCATCCGAAAAAGTGTTTCTTTCAAAGTGTCACTCGAGTAAGAACTGCTGAAAAAATAGTGCCAAAGAAAAGAGCCCAAGTTTTTTTTTACCAAAACTTCCATGCCTTCTTGGATTGTATTTGTAGCAAAAATAGATTTGTCCTCGGCAGTGACCACAAGCCAAGTTCCAATGTATTCTGGTAAAACAACTATGCTACGATCAACAAAGAGAAGTTCATTGTCCTTTGCCATCCGAAAGTAATCGTTCAAAGCCAAATAAAAACTATCTTCCGTTGCATAACTATACTTGTTAAGATAGGGTTCTATCCCCACAAAACTTCCCCGTTTTCCCATTCCCTCTTTTTGGATGTATATCTTTGGATTAGGTACAGATCGGGAGATATCCTCTTGCGGAACCATTTGCTTTTGGCAATGGATTGTAAAAACTGTAATGGTTACAAAAACAGAAAAAGAAACGGGAAAACGCATCCACCAAATCTACTACACAATTTCGTTTCAGACAATATTTAATTGTGTTCTTAGTTTTTTCTTTTATTTTGACCTTATTCTATGAAAGAGAAATCTGCTCCCAAAAAAATCGTTCTCGCTTACTCCGGAGGACTCGATACTTCCGTCATCCTGGCTTGGTTGAAAGATACCTACGGTTGTGAAGTCATTGCTTTTTGTGCCGATGTTGGTCAAAAAGAAGAACTCACAGGCCTAGAAGAAAAAGGAAAAAATACCGGAGCCTCCAAAGTGTATATCCAAGATTTACGTTTGGAATTTGCACGAGACTTTATTTTCCCAGCGATTCGGGGAAATGCAATTTATGAAATGCGTTATTTACTCGGGACATCTCTCGCAAGACCCCTCATTGCCAAAGCTATGGCAGAAGTGGCAACCAAAGAAGGTGCTGATGCTTTTTCTCATGGAGCGACAGGAAAAGGAAACGACCAAGTACGTTTCGAACTCACTTTCAAAGCACTTTCGCCTAACTTACAAATCATTGCTCCTTGGAGAACTTGGGACTTTGGTGGTCGAGCGGATCTGATTGAATACGCAAAGAAAAAAGGAATTCCGGTTCCAGTAACAGCCGCTAAACCATATAGTATGGACAGAAATTTAATGCACCTTTCTTTTGAAGGTGGAATTTTAGAAGATCCATACAACGAACCAAAAGAAGATATGTTTATCCTAACCGTATCTCCAGAAAAAGCACCAGACAAACCAACCTATTTAGAATTGGATTTTGAAAATGGGGACTGTGTTGCCATCGACGGAAAAAAAATGAATCCGCTCGAAGTCATGGAAACCTTGAATGACTTAGGTGGAAAAAACGGAGTGGGACGAGTTGACATCGTAGAGAACCGACTTGTAGGAATCAAATCTCGTGGAGTGTATGAAACTCCAGGTGGAACTATTTTGCATATTGCACACCGCGATTTAGAATCCATCACTCTCGATCGTGACACCCAACACAAAAAAGATGAACTCTCGCAAGAGTTCGCTCGTTATATCTACAATGGCCAATGGTATTCCAACCAGATGAATGCTCTACGTGCTTATATGGATTATACGCAAAAGTATGTAAACGGAACTGTGAGAATCAAATTGTACAAGGGAAGTTGCACAGTTGTAGGACGAAAATCTAACAAGTCTCTTTACAATGCAGGACTTTCTACATTTGAAAAAGAAGAATTGTACAACCAATACGATGCAGAAGGTTTTATCAACCTTTACGGACTGCCTATGAAAGAATGGGCAAGGGTAAACAAATAAGATGAAAAATATCGCCGTATATCCAGGTTCTTTTGATCCGTTCACCAACGGTCATCTCGACATTATACGGCGAGCTCATCCGTTATTCGAAGAGATCATCATTGCCGTTGCCATAAACTCCAAAAAAACATCCCTGTTTTCCCCTGAAGAACGAGTGGAAATGATCGGAAAGGTTTTTAAAGGATGGGACAAAATCAAAATTGATTCCTTCGAAGGTCTGACTGTTGATTATTGTAAGGAAAAAAACTCACGTGTGATTTTACGTGGGCTTCGTGCTGTCACAGATTTTGACTACGAATATGCCATTTCTCTTATGAACAAAAAATTAGCACCAGAAATCGAAACTTATTTTTTGATGGCAGACAATGAATACTCTTTTGTGTCTTCCACAATCGTCAAAGAAGTAGCAAGACATGGTAGAGCCGTATCCAATCAAGTTCCGGACATTGTGGGCGAAGCCCTTACCAAAAAATTCTCTATTTAATTTGGAAATGAGGATTCTATGAAAACACGTTCTTCTTTTTTTTATGGATTCACCATACTACTGTTTGGTTCCCTTGGGTATTTTCTTCTACAAGCAGGAACTCTCCTCGAAGCAGCCAAAAATATTGTCACTGTTACCAATGAACACTTGGATACCGAAAATTTTTTCAATCGATTTCACCACCCTTTAGCTCTTCTTTTCCTCCAAATCATCATTGTTTGTGGAGCTGCTAGATTTGTTGGATATATATTTTCCAGAAAACTCAAACAACCTTCCGTTATGGGAGAGATTGTGGCTGGAATTTTGCTCGGACCATCACTGCTCGGTTTCTACTTCCCAGAGACCATGGGATTTTTATTTCCACCAGCAAGTCTTCCCACGCTAGGAACCCTTAGCCAAATTGGTTTAGTTCTTTTTATGTTCATCATTGGGATGGAACTCGATATCTCGGTTCTTAAAAACAAAGCCCACTCTGCTGTTGTGATTAGCCATGCCAGTATCATCTTCCCTTTCTTTTTGGGGATGATTTTAGCTTATTATTTTTATACAGATTACGCTCCTGCGAATGTAGGTTTTTTGTCCTTTTCGCTTTTTATGGGAATTGCAATGAGTATCACTGCCTTTCCTGTCCTTGCTAGGATCCTCCAAGAACGAAATCTCACAAGGACACCACTCGGCGCCATGGTCCTCACCTGTGCTGCGGCAGATGATATCACGGCTTGGATCCTACTTGCGATCATTGTTACCATTTCTAAAGCAGGAAATCTCAACACGGCACTTTTCACTGTAGGGTTGTCTTTTGCTTATATCCTAACAATGATTTATCTAGTAGCTCCTTTCTTGAAACGATTGGGTTCTATTTATATATCACGTGAAAACTTAACAAGAACCGCAGTGGCCCTCATCCTGATGATTTTATTCTTATCTTCTCTGGCAACAGAAGTGATAGGAATTCATGCACTTTTTGGTGCCTTCCTTGCTGGTGTGATTATGCCAGCAGAAGGAAATCTCAAAAAACTGATCGCAGAAAAAATCGAAGACATTGCAGTCATTTTGTTTCTACCGATTTTCTTTGTGATCACAGGACTCCGAACAGAAATTGGTCTACTGAACGGTTCTCACCTTTGGATGGTGTTTGGTCTCGTCATCCTTGTAGCCGTTGTTGGAAAATTCGTGGGAAGCGCTTTTGCGGCAAAAGTTTCAGGATCCAACTGGGAAGATGCACTTTCCATCGGTGCTCTTATGAACACAAGAGGACTCATGGAACTTGTGGTTCTCAATATCGGATATGATCTTGGAATTTTAAGTCCGGAAATTTTTGCAGTTTTTGTGTTAATGGCTCTTGTCACAACCCTCTCCACAGGTCCACTCTTAGATGGAATTCAAAAGTTTTTCTCTAAATCGGAAAAACGAATTCCTACCGAAAAACCTGTCGATCGCAAGTTACGTGTGTTAGTAGCATTTGCCCAAGAAAAAATGGGAAAAAGTTTAGTTCGGTTTGCTTATTCCCTTTCCGGCAACCAAAAGAAAAATTTGGAAATCACTGCATTACACATTTCACCAAACGACTCCTTGTCGAATGAAGAAATTCGCCGTTACCGTGATGCGAGTTTTGAAGCCATTCGCCAAACAGGCTCTAGTATGGGTGTCCAAGTCCAAACAGAGTACCGCATCACTGACAATGTCACTTATGAAATTGTCAATTTTGCCAAAATCAAACATACTGACATTTTACTCATTGGTGCTGCCAAACCTCTATTTTCTCGCAGTTATACGGGAGGAAAAATAAAAGGAATTTTAAATTACTGCCCTGCCACTGTGGGTGTCCTCATTGACAACGGTTTGGAATCTGTTGAAAAAGTGGCCATCCTTTACAAAGGGGAAAAGGATCCCATCCTTGGATTTGCACAAAAACTAACTTCCCTCAAAGGGATGAAGTCGAACAAAATCAAGGTGGAAGACCTAGTACAACCCGAAACAGATCTAAATCCCTATCCCATTTCCTTAAATAAAATCACTGGTTATTCATTGATTCTCATCGACCTGAATGTTTGGGAAGAGATGGGATTTGAAAAAATGGATCTTCTCCCAACTTCTTTTCTTTTGGTTCGTTTTTTAGGCACATAAAGATTCGATTGCTTTTTTCGGTTTCTCCATGCTTTTGGAGATATGGAAAGAACTTTTATCATGCTTAAACCCGATGCAGTGAAAAACAAACACATCGGTGACATCCTTCAAAGAATTGAAAAAGAAGGATTTAAAATCCTAGGAATGAAATTCCTAAAACTTAGCCTTGAAGACGCAAAACAATTTTACGCAGTTCACGCAGCTCGCCCATTTTATAATGACCTTTGCACTTACATGGCTTCTGGCCCAATCGTTGCTTGCGCTCTTGAGAGAGACAACGCAGTGGCACATTGGAGAGACGTGATCGGTGCAACTGACCCTAAAGAAGCTAAAGCAGGAACCATCCGTGCCCTCTTTGCAGAAAGCAAAGAAGCAAATGCGGTTCACGGTTCTGACTCTGTAGCAAACGCACTTCAAGAAATTGCGTTTTTCTTCAAAGGGTATGAACTTAACTAAGTTCGAACCAAACAAACGACCGGTTCTTTAGGGAACCGGTTCTTTTTTCCCGTGTCTATTCAACTTTCCGATATCTTAACCAACTCAAAACAACTCTTTGATACTTTTTTTGAATCCTACACGAAGGAATTATTCCAACCACTTACTCGCATAACGGATGCTTGTTTGTATAGTCTCAAAGCTGGTGGAAAACGAATCCGTCCTATTTTTGTCCTGAATTCATTTTTTCATCCAAACCATTTACCAAAAAAACTCAATTCCAAAGAACATCTCTCCGTTTACTTAGCGGCACTGGCTGTCGAATGCATTCATACATATTCTCTCATCCATGACGATTTACCAGCAATGGATGATGATGACACACGCCGGGGAATGCCTACTTGTCATATCCAATTTGATGAGGCCACTGCGATCCTTGCAGGTGACACACTCAATTCCTTAAGTTTTTATCTATTGTCCTTGTACGAAAACACGGACTCAACTGCCATCCGCGACTCCATACAAATCCTACACAAAGGTGCGGGAATGAATGGAATGATCCTGGGACAAATGGAAGACATAGTAGAAGAAAAAAGTCCGAGTGCCAAGGGTAAAGAATCCAAACTCACATCCATCCATGAAAAGAAAACGGGAGCTCTCATCGAAGCATCCTTCCTCTTAGGCAATCGTTTAAGACCTGATTGGTTAGAGAGACAATCAGTGATCTCCGGTTATGCGAAAGAAATTGGACTTTTATTCCAAATCACCGATGATATTTTGGATGTGGAAGGAAACCTGGCGGATCTTGGAAAAACGCCTGGTAAAGATGCCAAAGCCGGGAAATTGACTTACCCGAGTCTTTATGGAATGGAAACAACAAAAAGGTTACGAGACGAATCCGTATCCAAAGCAATTTCCCTTGTTTCTAATTTACCTTCCTTAAACAATGAATTCTTTTTAGGATTACCGAATTACATTGCCGAAAGAAAAAATTAGACTGGATGAGTACCTCGTTCGCGAAGGTCATGCGATCGATTTAAAGCTAGCACAATCGTTAATCCTTTCTGGGTCTGTACTCGTCAATGATGTAGTCATCTCAAAAGTAGGAACAAAAATCACTTTAAAAGACATTGTTCGTACTAAAGAAAAAATCAAAACCTATGTTTCCAGAGGAGCATATAAACTTCTAGGTGCATTCGAATCTTTTCCGAGTGCCAATGTCCAAAACAAAACCTGTATTGATTTGGGTTCTTCCACAGGTGGTTTCTGCCAGGTTCTTTTGGAGAAAGGTGCCTCACGAGTGATTGCAGTCGATGTGGGGTATGGTCAGTTGGCCCAAAAAATTGCCAACGATCCTAAGATCACAATATTTGATCGCACACATTTAAAAGACTTGAGCATTCCCAAACTAGAACCATTAACACCTGAAACATGGATTACTATGGATTTAAGTTTTATTTCTCTTGTTCCCGTCTTTGTTTCCTTAATATCCCTTTTTCAATCAAAACCCAATATTGTCTGGCAAGGAATTTCCTTATTCAAACCTCAATTTGAAGTCCATCCGTCCAAATTAGAAAAAGGGGTTCTAAAGGATTCGCATCATATTGGTTATACGATTAGATCTATTTGGAGAAAGATCAAAAACTTAGATCCTAAATTAAAATTTTTAGGTCTGGCAGAATCCCCGATCCAAGGTGCAGATGGAAATCGGGAATTTTTGATTCGATGGGAATGGAGAGAATCGATAGAGAAATCTTAAGCAGTAAAGCCGGAAACAGCTTCTTTCAATTGTTCGGAGGTGAAAGGTTTCATTAAATAAGCATAGGACGAGTTTTGGTTGATTCTATGTCTGGCGGTATCATCTAAAAAACCCGTTAAAAATAACACAGGTACAGAAAACTGCTCTCGCAAAGATTCTGCCGTTTCGATTCCGTCTAAAGAACCTTCTAAATTGATATCCATCAAAATCAAATCCGGAACTTTTTCGGAAACAATTTGAAATGCCTCATCCCCGGATGGTACAACAGCTATCACATGAAAACCGAAAGATTCGATTTTCTGTTTGATATTGAGTCCGAGGAAGGGTTCATCCTCGACGATGAGGATGTTCTTTTTCGTCATATATGCTTTATTTTATAGGGGGGGGTCTGTTAAAAAGTAAAAATACTCTATGGCAGATAAAAGTAGCAAACAACCCGAAAATGTCCCAGGAAAATACTATGTCGACCAGACTTGCGTTCCCTGTAACGACTGCATTAAGGAAGCCCCTAGTTTGATGCAGTACAATGCTGACGAAAGCCATATTTTCTTCAAAAAACAGCCGACTACACCCGCTGAAGAAAAACAGGCAAAAGCGGCAATGGCGATGTGCCCCGTCGATGCGATTGGTGACGATGGAGAATAATTAAGTATTATAGAATATCCTAATATTCTTTGCTACAACATCTGGTTTTTCCAAATGAATTGCATGTCTAACTTTTGGAATCCATACCAATTTACTTTTTTTAATATAGGAATTTATTTTTTTCATCATAAACGGTGGAGTAATTTCGTCTTCAGCACCTGCTAAAATCAAAGTTGGAATTTTGATTCCTTTCATTTTTGAGTCAAAAAAAATCTCATCTTCCCTACGTAATGTATTTTCTTGTAAATATTCATTTGGTTTTTCATTCCAAATTGTAACAAGCGTATGGCGAAATAAATATCCTGGTTCTGGAAATTCTTCTCCATATAAATACCTTAACAATAAAATAACCTGCTTTTCCGTCTTTGGGAAAAGGATTTTTCGCATCCTCTCGCGTTCAGGATGTGGGATTCCACCTGGAGCCAAAAGGATTAGTTTTTGCACTCGGTGGTGATTATCCAACAAAACTAAATGTTGTGATGTGAGGCCACCCATCGAATGACCCACAAGACAAATATCTTTTAGCTCCAATTTCTGAAAACATTCGAGTAACAGATCAGCCCAAACATCGATTTGATAGAGATATTTTATTAATGGTAGTTTACTTTTTCCATATCCAGGTAAATCGAAAACATATAGTGGATAACCATCACTTAACAATTCTTTGACGACTCGGCGAAACCCGAAACTTTCATCGAGTAATCCATGTAAAAAAACAATTGGTTTTTGGTTGCCCTTTCCAAATTTCCAATAAAAAATTTTATGTCCTCCCATCGCAACGAAACAGGGTATCCCACCCATATTTTTCATTGATTTACGTCTCTGGGACTGATAGTTTCTAAAAAGGCTTCGGTAAAAATATTTAATCATAATGTTGAATTCAAAAATTGAAAGATTATCGCAGCTACTTTCCCATTCCCAGAATGGTTTGGTTTTCGTCGATCTTAAATCGAATCAAATTCTTTATCTAGATGAAATCACGAAGGAACGTTTGGACATTCAAAATCCAAATTCTTTGAAAATACAAAACCTCTTTTGTGACCATGAGCTGTTAATTTCGGAAATTCATACCCACCCGCAATCGAAAAGTGAATACAAATGGCTTCTAAAAAAACAAAATTCAGAAAGTATCGTTACCACTGTTCATTTTTCGTCCTTAACTGAATTTTTTGATTCTGATACAGAAATTTACGCCATATCAATCAATTGGACCCATGAGTTCACAAAGGAACAGTCTGAAGTCATCGACCATCTAGAAATTCCATTTTTCCAAACTGACTTAAATGGAAACTTAAAATATGCAAATCCAAAATTAATAGATTTTTTTCGTTTATCAGCAAATCAAATTCAATCTTATCATGTTTCAGATATTCTTCCGTTATCAGAAGAGTTTACCAAAGAACTACTAATTCAAAATATAAAAAAAATTTTTGAATTCAAATTGTACAATGGCGATTTGATTACCCTTCAATTACAAAGCTTTATCACAACAGAACAGGGAAAACCAAATGGTATTTCTGTTCTCTTACTTGATCTCTCTGAATTACAAAATGCCGAGCGAATTATAAAATATGGTGAGGATAAACTAAGAACATTTTTTGCAACTATGAACAATGGATTTGTCATTGTAAATCAAGATGCAAAAATAATTGAAATTGCTCCGATTTTTAAGTTTTTACTGTTTCAAGTTTTTGCCTTTGAAGTTGGCGAAGATATCTTTCATTTCTTTGATGAAAACATGAAATCAAAACTAATGAATGTTTTACACGCTGTTATTGAAAATCAAAATGTCCAAACTACTGAATTTGATTATGTTCTTTTAGGTGAGGAACGAACTTTTGAAATTCGCTTTATTCCTGTAAGGCGATATGACCTAAATGATAAAAAAATTATGTTGGTGTTTTCTGATATCACGGAAGCTAAACGAAAAGATCGACAACTCATTGAATCTATGAAATTTGCAAGTATTGGTGAAATTGCCGCTGGGCTTGCTCATGAAATCAACAACCCACTTCAAAGTGCTCTTTTATATTTAGATGATTTGATTACTGTCGATGAAACCGATCCGAGCGAACGGCGAAACATTCTCAAAAAGATTGAATCTGCAAATTTACGCATTCGAGATTTGGTTAAGGCGTTACTTGATTTGGGTAGGATGGAAAGTCCCAACCGCGATTTTGTATCTCCATATTATATTTTGGTGAGAACAAGTGAACTAGTAGAGGTGAGTTGCCGAAAGAAAAATATCAGTTTTACTCGCCATGCTGGCCCAAATTTACCCGGAATTTTTGTTCGTTGGCAGGAAATTGAACAAGTATTAATTAATTGTGTGGTAAACTCCATCAATGCTCTCTCTGAAATGGAAAAAACAAGACAGTTTCCAAAAATCGAATTGGGTATCGATTTAGTCAAAAATCAAAAAAAAGAGTGGGTTGTATTTTCAATAGAAGACAATGGACCTGGAATTGATGACGATACTTTGGAAAAAGTATTTTTGCCACTATTCACAACGAGAAGGAATAAACAAGGAACTGGTTTGGGGCTTTCTATTTCTAAAAAGATCATCACTGACCATGGTGGTGAGATCTATATTAAGACAAAGGAAGGAACAGGGACAAAGGTAGAAATCTACCTTCCTGCTCACACAGATGAAAATGGATAAAATTTTAATCGTCGATGATGAAGAAGATATTCGAGTCGCCCTAAAGAGAGTTTTATCTCGAGAAGGCTACCAAATTGAACTCGCCGAGTCTGCTTCTGAAGCTATCCAAAGGATTTCTTCTGGTGAACCTTTTTCTGTAGTAATTTCTGATATTCTAATGTCGGGGATGTCCGGGATTGATTTCACAAAGTTTATTGCCGAAAAACAAATCAACTTGCCGGTCATTCTTATTACTGGAAATCCAAATCTTTCCTCGGCAGAATCAGCTATTCGTTACCATGCTTTTGAGTATATATCAAAGCCTGTTGATAGAACTCAAATCCTATCTGTCGTAAAACGAGCATTAGAAGTTAAAAACCAAAAAGATTCCGATTTAGAAAAACTAATGTTATCGGAAAAATTAGAAAAAGCTCTTCGGACTCAAAATTTAGATTTAAACCGACAAAATGCGGCTATATTAAATGCAACTTCTGATGCAGTGATCACCATCGATTCAAAATTAACGATTGTTTCTGCGAATAAAGCTAGTTTTGAAATGTTTCGTTTTCATACACCATTGGATCTCATTGGGCAGTCTGTTAATCTTTTGTTTACCGAAAATAAAATGCAAAAGTATATGGCTCAAGTTTCAAAAGTTTTGAATGAAGAGGAAAACAAATCCACTCTCCAATTATCCGATGTAACATTACTTCGTTCTGATCTTACCACTTTTTTAGCGGATATTGCAATTTGTTCGTACAGTTTAGATGGAGATATTTATTATACAGGTGTCATTCGAGACGTAACACAAAAAAAAGCGATGGTAGAGCAACTCATCCACTCCGAACGAAGAGCATTTTTATCTGTTGTGGCCGCAAGCATCGGACATGAAATTAACAACTCTCTCACTGCAATTCAAGGTTTTGTTGAGATGGCTTCTCGAGAAAATGCGGACACAATGTTAAAAGACCGTGCATTAAAAGTAACTTTGAACCAAACAGAAAAATTAAGAGCACTAACTTCAAACCTATTACAACTTGGGAAATCATTAAAATCAAACAATGAACAATCCAAAACGTTAAATTTGAACAAGGAAGTTTCTTCCGTCCTTCAGGTGTTCAAAGAAACAGCTAAATTAAAATACTGCCACATCAAAAGAGAAGAAACTTCGGAAGAAATTCCTATACAAATGAATTCCGATCAATTTGCATTATTACTTTCCAACATTCTTCTAAATGCTGCTGATGCTACCAATAACATAGGCACAATAGAAATCTCAACTTACCAAGATAAAAGATACTCACACCTAATCGTTACCGATGATGGCGAAGGTATGTCTCCCGAAATTTTGGACAAAATCTATGAACCATACTTTACAACAAAAGAGTTAGGGAAAGGTACTGGACTTGGAATGTTTGTTGTCAGACAAATCGTTGATAATTTCGATATTCAACTAGAAATTGAATCTTCTCCAGGCAAAGGTTCTAAATTTCATTTTATTTTTCCTAAGCTTTTAGAAACATAGTGACTTCAGTGTATTCAGGTTTAAATGACTCACAATTAGAATTGGTTCTTTCCCGTTACGGTAAAAATCCAAAAATAGAACCATTACAAGAAGAAGCATCCACTCGCAGGTACTTTCGAATTACAACTTCTCAAGGAAATGAAGAAGTAGTTTGTGCCGATGAAACAGTAAATGAAGATTTTATCCTTATTTCTGAGTTTCTTAATGCAAATGAAGTTCATGTTCCAAGAGTTTTAGAAATAAACAGAGATCAAGGACTTACATTTATGAGTTTTGAAGGATTAAAAGATTTTAGTTCATACGCTCTAAATGATTATAAAAATAAGTTTCCGATACTAATAAACTTAATTTTAAAACTCCAGTCACTTGATCCACCTTCTCTAGTAAAAAATCGAAAATTTGATACAGAGAAACTCAGTTTTGAAACTAATTTAACTTTGGAAAAGTTTGAAGGCTTTAGAAAGTTATTTCAAATCAAAACAGAAATTTCCAATGAAGGTAAAGCCTTTATTGAAGAAACAATCGGTTATTTAAACAAATACCCAATTAACGTTTTCACTCACAGAGATTTTCACTGTAGAAATGTTTTAATTTCTACAAAATCTGAATATGCTCTGATTGATTTTCAGGATGCAAGAATGGGAGTCCCTCAATATGACTTAGCTTCTATCCTATATGATGCTTACTATCCACTACCCAGAGATTTTCGTTCTTTAATGTTAAAATCGTTTCAAAAACGAAATATTGACCAATCCAAAAAATTTAATGATACTTTTTATCTTCAAGCATTACAGAGGTCTTTTAAGGCTTTAGGAACATATTTCCGAATGGTGACAGATCATGGAAAAAACAAATTTAAACCTTCAATCATCTCTTGTTTGAACCAATTAGAAGAAATCATTCAATTAGGTATGTTTGCCGATTCACTTTATATTTTTGTTCGAAGTTTACGTGAAGAACTGAGTCACCACAAGGACTTCAAGAATTTATGAATGCATTTGTTTTAGCAGCAGGATTTGGAAAACGGATGGGATTTCTCACAGAAAGTTGTCCGAAACCTCTATTAAAAATTCAAGGTATTTCTCTTCTTGATTATAGTTTGTATCTTTTGAAAAAATGGAATACTTCAAAGATTTGGATAAATACACATTATTTAAGTAACCAAATCAAATCTCATGTTCAGAACTTTTCTCAAATCCCAATTGAAGTTTTAGAAGAGAAAAAAGAAATTCTCGGTACAGCTGGAGGAATTCGAACTGGTTTACCTGAAAATTATTATGAAAAACCAATTTTGTTAATCAATCCTGATACATTGTTTTTTCCAGACCAAAATTTTTTACCAAAGTCCAGTTTACCTCAAACAGTAAATATTCATTTATATTTACTTCCAATACCACCAAATCAAAATTACACGAAAATTGATATTAATGAAAACGGAAATTTAACCTTTGGAAAAGGACCGAATTATTATATTGGGCTTGCATTATTAAATCCAAAATGTCTCATCCATTTAGAAAAAAACAAATATTATGATCTATCTGATATTTTTAAGGAATCTTCACTCAAGGGAGAGATTACCGGAGAAATTTTCCCCGGCACGGTTCTTGATTTAGGAACAAAAAAACTTTGGGATTCTTATGTTACAAAAGATATATTTGGAACGGAACTCTCCAAAATTCAAGCTTTTGTAAACTCATCTTATATGACTTAAGATTTCTTCTTTTCTTTTTTCGAATCCTTTTTTGCCCAACAAAGCAAACATATTGTTTTTATAGTCTTCAACACCTGGTTGATCAAAGGGATTTACACCTAACATATAACCAGAGACCCCACAGGCAAATTCAAAGAAATACAACAATTCCCCAACCATCTCTTCATTCAAAGTAGGCAATGTGATTTCCAAACAAGGGACTCCACCGTCTCTATGAGCAATCAATGTTCCTAACATAGCACTTTGGTTCACCTCAGAAAGTTTTTTGCCAGCTAAATAATTCAAGCCGTCGCGATCGTCTGGTTTTTCCGTTAAATAAACATCCTGTTTAGGAGCTTCCACTTTGATGACTGTTTCCATCAAAAGTCGTTCTCCATCCTGAATGTATTGACCCATAGAGTGTAGATCCGTTGTGAATTGAACAGATGCGGGAAAAATTCCTTTTCCTGTTTTTCCTTCACTTTCGCCAAACAACTGTTTCCACCATTCAGATAAAAAACTCAAAGCAGGAGTATAACTTACTAATATTTCTGTTTTTTTTCCTTTTGTATAAAGAGCATTTCGAATCGCAGCATAGATAGTAGCTATATTTCCATCCGATGCCGATTTGGATTTTAATTCGGTTTCCATTTGTTTTGCACCATCTATGAGTTTGTTGATGCTAAAACCTGCTGCTGCAATTGGCAACAATCCCACAGGCGTAAAAACGGAATACCGACCACCTACATCATCAGGAATCACAAATGTTGGAAATCCATATTCATCGGCTAATTGTTTTAAGGCTCCTTTTTCTCTATCGGTTGTTGCAAAAACCCTTTTTTTTACATTTTCTCTTCCATACTTACGTTCTAAAAGAGAAAGTAACAAACGAAAGGCGATCGCTGGCTCTGTTGTTGTTCCTGATTTAGAAATTACATTTACTGAAAATTCTTTATTTTCAAGGAATGCTAAAAGTCGAGAATGATAATCTGCATCCAAATGATGTCCTGCATAAATAATCTTTACCGATTTTTTTTGTGTCTCGGGAGCACTAAATTCTGGAGTTAATGCTTCAATCACAGCTCGCGCTCCTAGATAACTGCCACCAATCCCAACTACTACCAAAAACTGTGAATGAGACTGAATGGTTTCTGCGGCCACTCTTAACTTTTGGAGATCATCTCCGCTAATTTTACCAGGTAGATCGACCCAACCTAAAAATTCATTTCCGGGACCTGTTTTTTGGAGTAAAGTTTGGCGCGCTTTTTCCGCCTTTTCCAATTCATTTTGGATCAGAGTTTCAGTAAGAAAAGATTTCGCAAATCTATCCGAAATTTTTAAGTTCGACATGGCACCAGTCCTTGAATAAAGTATAGCATCGAAAGGAAGATGAAGTGGATTCTTTAAGAAGTAAAGAAAATTTGAATCAATTTGAATCAATATTTGGAAAAACAAATCAACTGCCTCGTTTATTTCAGGCACCTGCTAGAATCAATATAATTGGAGAACATGTTGATTATTTGGGTGGAACTGTGCTACCAGCAGCGATTGATTTTTTTGTCCAAGTATTATTGCGTCCCAATGATTCTCAAAACTATCGTTTGCATTCGGTTTCCTATCAAGAAACTGTAGAACTCAAAAAACCATTTTCACCAAATTCAAAATCTCCGTGGGTTGACTACATTGCAGGTGTTATTTTTGAAATTGAAAAAAAAGGCCATATTGTTCCGGGATTCGACTTATTAGTTGATGGAAATATTCCCCAAGGTTCTGGACTTTCTTCCTCAGCAGCTTTTGAAGTGGCAACTGGTTATGCGATTAAAGAAACTTTTGAGTTTCCAATAACACGAGAAGAAATTGCTCTAATTGGACAGAAAGCTGAAAATAATTTTGTCGGAACAAAATGTGGAATCATGGATCAATTCATCATTGCTGTAGGCAAAAAAGATGATTGTATTTCCTTAAATACTGAAACTCTAAAGTATTCATATCACCACTTCGACTTAGGAAACTACGAATTTTATCTAATCAATTCAAATGTTAAGCATAGTTTGAAAGATAGTGCCTATAACAAACGCAGGTCGGAATGCGAATCGGCATTGGTAAAAATTAAAGCAAAGTATCCAAATTTTACGCAATTGTACGATGTAAAGCTTTCAGACTCCGAAATTGATCAATGTCACCTAACAAAAGAAGAAATAAAAAGAACTAAACATGTAACTTCTGAACGAGAACGAACCAAAGTTGTGATTGAAAGTTTGGAATCAGGTAATTTCAGAGATGTTGGTTCCGCACTATTTCAAACTCATTGGTCTTTATCTAAAGAATTTGAGGTCTCTTGTCCCGAAATTGATTTCATTGTTGATTCTTTGCAGAGCCTAGGCGTCACTGGTGCAAGAATGATTGGTGGTGGTTTCGGTGGATGCGTACTCGTACTAGATACCAAAAACCATTTTTCTAAAATTGAAGAAGTTTTGAAAAAAAGTTATCAACAAAAGTTTAACGTTGCGATAGACTTTTATAAGTTTCAAATTTCGGACGGGGTTAAGGAAGTTTTGATATGATCGAAAACTGGAGTGATTACACAGTTGAGAGTGGAGATTTCAAAATGGAAGTCCTCCAACAGAGATTTGTCCCTCTCCCAGAAACTGCTGTTTACTTCGAATTGTCCGGAGAAATCAATCTCTACAATTCACAGGTCATGAAAGAAAACTTGGAAATTCTTATTTCCAAAGGGATCAATCACGTCTTCTTAAACTTTGAACAAGTTAGTTATATTGATAGTTCTGGACTTGGAGTTTGTTTGGGAATTCATTCTAGACTGATGAAACAAAAAGGATTCATTCGAATCATATCCCCTTCAGAAAAAGTACGATATGTTTTGGAATTAACCAAACTAAGAAGCCTGCTCCAAATTTTTCCGACTTTGGAACAAGCTGTAAAATCCGACTAAAAGTAAGTTGGAAAAAGAAATTTTAATTTGTTTATTTGCTCTTGGTTTCTTTTTTCAGGAGCAGTCACCAAAGAAAACTTTGTGCTTCCCACAAGACTAGTATCATCTGACTTTCCTAAGAAATCAATGAGCGCCGAAAGTAACAACTTCGCTGTCTCCGCATTTTTGCTTAAGTTGCCCAACACCATTTCCAAAGTGACATGGGCTTCATCTTCTTTCCAACAATCATAGTCGGTTGACATACAAACCATTTGGTAAAGAATCTCTGCTTCTCTTGCTAGTTTTGCTTCAGGAAGGACAGTCATGTTGATGATGTCGGCTCCCCACGATCTGTACATATGAGATTCAGCTCTTGTAGAAAACAATGGCCCTTCCATACAAATCAGTGTTTTGTTGGAATGAATGGGAAGACCAATTTGTTTTGCAGCCTCTTCTACTTTTTTACCAAGTCCTGGTGAAAAAGGATCCGCAAATGGTGCATGTGCCACCATTCCGTTTTCGAAAAATGTGGATGGTCGAGCCTTGGTACGGTCAATGATTTGCGAAGGGATTACAAAATCTCTAGGAGCTATTTCTTGGCGTAAACTTCCCACAGAACTAAATGCAATGATTTCTTCTACACCTAACTGTTTTAATGCGGCAATATTGGCTCTGGCCGGAACTTCGCTTGGATTTAAAAAATGTCCTTTTCCGTGTCTTGGCAAAAACGCAATTTCTTTCCCTTTAAATCGACCAATAGTGATCGTGTCCGATGGTTTGCCCCAAGGAGTTTCAGGATGGATTTCTTTGATAATTTCCATTCCATCAATTGAATATAGGCCAGTTCCACCAATGACCCCGATTTTCACTACATTTGCCATATGAATCCTCTTAAAGTGCAGTTTCCCTATAACGATTTTGGTTGCATTCGTTTTTTACATTCGAAGACTGTAGAATGCTCATGGGAGAATACATGAAATCCAAAATATTACCTTTCACCACTCTAACACTCCTGATTTTTACAGCAGGCATTACCTCTGATTCCGCATTTGATATGTCCACCCAGTCCGACCGCAAATCTGTCAGTGTTACCATTTACAATGGGGGCATTGGTCTTGTTCGGGAAACTCGTCAATTGAATTTATCCAAAGGAATTAGAACCTTACGTTTTGAAGATGTTCCTTCTCAAATTATCCCACAAACAGTAAGAGTAAAAGGAGAAGATCCTAAAAAACTCACAGTGTTTGAACAAAATTATGAATACGATTTAATTTCCCCAGAACGTTTGATGGACAAATACATTGGAAAGGAAGTCACCCTTTACAATGAGTCCAAAGAAAAAACCACATCCGTCAAAGCGACGTTAATCTCTAATAACGGAAACCCTGTGTATAAAATTGGGGATGAAATTTCGCTTGGATATAATGGACGTGTGACCGTTCCCACCATTCCCGAAAATCTTTTTGCGAAACCCACACTCGTCTGGAAACTGAAGAACGATGTAGAAAAGGAACAAACTTTAGAAGTTTCTTATCAAACCAATGGACTTGGTTGGTCGGCTGATTATATCCTTGTTTTGGATAAAGAGGAAAATCTTTGTGGTCTTAACTCTTGGGTGACTTTAAACAACAACTCAGGTGCTGAGTTTAAGAACGCAACGTTACAACTCGTGGCAGGAAAAGTAAATTTAATCTCCAACCAATCCAACACCTATGCAATGCAACCTCGTGCTGTAAAAAAGACAATGATGAAAGAGTATTCTGAATCCGATGCTGCACCAGAATTTAACCAAGAGAATTTGTCTGAGTATTATTTATACACTTTGGACCAACCAACCAATATTGGTTATAATCAAACCAAACAAGTTCAATTGTTTCAATCGGAAGGAATTGAAATCAAAAAGTATTTTGTTTTTGAAAACCTTCCTATGTATGAAGGGAACGAAAAAAACTTCAATAACGCAACTATCAAGTACATCTTCAAAAATGCTAAGAAAAACAATTTAGGTCGCCCCCTACCACAAGGAACCATACGTGTTTTCAAAGCAGATTCCAAAGGAAGACAACAACTTCTAGGTGAAGATACGATTGACCACACTCCTGAAAATGAAGAAGTAAAAATTCGAACAGGACAAGCCTTTGATGTAGTAGCTAATGGCAAACGACTTTCAAGTGAAGTGTTCAAACTTTCACGAGGAGATAAATCAACTTACTCAGCAGAGATCCGAAATAGAAAAAAAGAAGAAATCGAAGTTCGGTTCTATGCAAGCCTATGGGGTGATTGGACGATCACAAAATCCTCTCATAAATTTACAAAAGAATCCGCTACGAGAGCTTATGCAGATGTTCCTTTAAAACCCAATGAAACAGTCACCGTAGAATACACTGTAGAGACTAAATACCACTAATGGAAAATAAATATGACGTAATCATAATCGGTTCTGGTATTGGTGGCCTCACAGCCGCCTCTATCCTTTCTCAAGTTGCTAAAAAGAAAGTACTCGTTTTAGAACGTCATTTTAAGTTAGGTGGTTTCACACATACCTTCAAACGACTTGGAAAATTTGAATGGGATGTGGGGATCCATTATATCGGGGACTTAGGTGAAGGTTCCATGTTACGAACACTTTTTGATTCCATCACAAGAAAAGGTGTGAAGTGGAACAAAATGCAAGAGCCGTTCGAAGTCTTCGATTACCCTGGTTTCAGTTTTCCTGTTTATGGCGAAAAAGAAAAATTTGTTTCAGACTTAAAACTCAAGTTTCCTCTAGAATCCGAAGCCATTGATAGATACTTTCGAGATGTCGAAACCTTTACCCAATGGTTTGGAAGGCATTTTACTTTAAAAGCTTTGCCATCAGTATTCGAAAAGGCAGCCAAGTTTTTAAACTTGAACCACATCCCCACTCCATACATCACCACCAAAGAATATATGGAGACTCATATTCGGGATGAGAATTTAAGAGCTCTTCTTTGTTCGCAGTGGGGTGACTACGGACTCCCACCTTCTATGTCTTCCTTTGCCATCCATTCAATGATCGTCACCCATTACTTTAATGGTGGTTATTTTCCAATTGGCGGTTCTTCCAAAATCGTAGATTCAATTGAACCCATTATAGAAGAAAACGGTGGGAGTTTAAAAATCCTCCATACGGTGAAGGAAATCCTTTTGGAAGGAGACAAAGCAGTCGGTGTGAAAGTAGAAGTTCAAAAAGGAAAAACTTTTTCCGAACAAGAATTTTTTGCCGATGTGATTGTTTCCGATGCAGGTGCTTATACCACCTACAACAAATTATTACCAAAAGAATATTCCTCTTCTTTCCAAAAATCTTTGGAAACTCTTAGTACCCAAGGAACGACTTCCATTACATTGTATATTGGGTTTAAAGAATCTCCGACAAAACTGGGATTCCACGGCGAAAACCACTGGATCTTTCCTGATCTAAACCATGATGCCTGTTATGCGAAAAGGAATGATTTAGCAGAAGGAAAACCTCCCATGATGTATTTGTCATTCCCTTCCTTAAAAAATCCTGATGCAGAAGGCCACACTGCCGAAGCCATCAGTTTTGCTGATTATACTCTTTTTGCCAAATGGAAAGATGAACCCTGGAAAAAACGAGGGGAAGACTACACAAAACTCAAAGAAACGATCACCGAAGGGATGTTAGAATTTTTAGAGAAACGATTTCCCGGATTTCGGGATCTCATCGAATTCACGGAACTCTCCACACCCATCACTACGGAATTTTTTACCGGTCATAAAGAAGGTTCCATTTACGGACTTTCCTGTACACCGGAACGCTTCAAACAAGAATGGTTAGGTGTGAGGACAACAATCAAAAATCTTTACCTAACGGGAGCCGATGCCTGTTCTCCCGGAGTGGCAGGAGCACTCATGGGCGGAATTGCAGCTTCTTCTGTGGTTTTAGGGCTTACTGGAACACTTCGACTCATGAAAGAACTTTTCCAAAAGAGCCAAGAAAGCAGTTGACAATTGGTTTAAGATTTGATAGTTTGATATTAAATTAATGGGAACAAAATTCAAAGGATCTAAAAAAGAAGTACAGGCGCTAGATGCGTTCATTAAATTGAAACGAGCTGCCGAATCTCTATCTTCTCGACTCATTTCTGAATTTACCAAATGGAATATTTCAGAAAGTCAGTTTGGAGTTTTAGAGACCTTGTACCATTTGGGACCCCTTTGCCAAAAAGAACTCGGGGACAAAATTTTAAAGAGTACGGGAAACATCACTCTGGTGATCGATAACCTGGAAAAAAGAAATCTAGTGGAACGTGTCCGAGGAGTGGAAGACAGAAGGTTTATTTCTGTCCACCTAACAAACGATGGGAAAAAACTCATTGAACAAATTTTCCCTGATCATGTAAAACGGATCACTTCTGAGTTTGCAATTTTATCACCTGACGAACAAGAAGTTCTAGGAAAGATCTGCAAAAAACTTGGAAAAAAAACAGAAGCCATCTGTAAGTAAATTAATCTCGGTAATCCATTACCAATCGAAATCCGGCTCGCCTATCTTCGGATAGGTTTGGAATCCCGCCGTAAGATCTAGCGGTTGCCGTCGAGTTTTTCGCTGAATCCGAATAAGAACCTCCGCGAACCACTTTGTAAATCTTTCCAAAAGAAAAATTTTTGATATGGTGTCCCGGATACAATTGATAATCACTGGATGTCCATTCCGGTGCATTGCCACACATGCCGATCGCACCATAAGGACTTGCTCCTTCCGTTGACAACTCTAGTACAGACTGAGCTTTTCCAAGTTTCGATTCTCTTGTATTGCAATACAAAGAATCGTATTCATCCCCAAAAGGATACTTGGTCGCAATGATTTGGTAACCTACGGTTTCATCCCTGTTGGTAAATTCGATGACTCCAGGACCGCGTGCTGCCTTTTCCCATTCCCATTCCGTAGGAATGCGTTTTCCCACCCAACTTGCATACCGTTCTACTTCCCTATAAGTCAAATGAACCACTGGGAAGTCCCCTTCCCCTT
Source organism: Leptospira meyeri (assembly GCF_004368965.1). Taxonomy (NCBI): domain Bacteria; kingdom Pseudomonadati; phylum Spirochaetota; class Leptospiria; order Leptospirales; family Leptospiraceae; genus Leptospira; species Leptospira meyeri. Next base: position 2,280,437 of record NZ_SORO01000001.1, read on the forward strand.
CGGGATATTTTCCCCCAATCCAATGAGGAGGGCCTGGGGTATTGGTTTGTTTTAGAAAATATGCATATTCTGCATTTGTGACTTCATATTTATCAATATAAAAGGAAGGGATCTCTTTTAAATTGGAAGGCTTTGGTTCTAAAAAATAAGGATTAAAACTATCACTAGAAGGATCCGTTCCTTGGCCGTATAAAAAAAGACCTCGGGTAACAAGGACCATCTCTTTTCTATCCTTAGGATGAAAGACTGTTTTTCTAGGTGGAGTAAATCTTCCTTTAAAAAATGCATCTGGTTCCGTAAAAAAATCTTCTTCGATATAACTAGAAATATATGCGTCAGTTGTGATCTCTTTCATTTTTGAATCTAGATCAGGTTTGTAATCACCTACTAACACAACTTCAATGAATTGGTTTTTTTTATTAATGTGTTTTTCTTCCCAAACGGTATCTCGGACTACAAGAGACCCTTGTTTGATATTGGTAAGTTTCTGATACACAGGAAATTCCTTTGTATCAGCAAATAAAGATTTAATCTCGCCGAGAGAAAGTTTAGAAATCCGTTGGTTGCGATAAATGCGAACTTTGATCCAAAGTCTGTTTTTATAAACACCGACAACTTCTCCTTTCCAAAGTTGAACTTTTCTTTTAGTCGATGCAAAAGGTGATTCTTCCGAAGTTTCCTCTTGTGAAACCACGGGTGAGATCACAATACCCAAAACAAATAGAATCATTAACAAGTTTTTCATACTGTCTTTTATCATCATCGGCCTATTTTGCCGAAACCTTTTGATTGAAATTTCCTGTGCATGTATACAATCTGTGGGAAAGGAAAATGCGAAATTGATCGAGTTTCAGTACAAACGAGAGAAGGAAAATATCCTCATTTCCCTCAAAACGGATTCTACCCAAATTGGTACCTTCCACCGAATCGCGACGATCATTTATGCTCTTAAAATGGACATTCTTTCCGGCGAACTCAGTACAGTAATTGAGAAAGGCAGGGAATTTACAATCGATTCGTTCATTTTACAAGCAGATGGCGGGGATACCACCCAGGCAGCATTTAAACTTGGAATGATGATGGATTCCGTATTCTCGAAGAATACCAAGTTTGAAGAAATTTTGGAGAAATTACAAATCCAAGAACCCGCTGTAGCCACCTTCTTTCGTGAAACACCAGAATTTATTTTTAGCGATTTGCCCGAACGAAATGAAACTTGTTTGTATTTGGAAAGTAGTGCTGGGCGAGGTTTGTTGTATTATGTATCTCGCATTTTAATGCAAAACCAAATCAACATTCGTAGTGCCACTATTGAAACGGACTTTGAAACAGGCCGAGCCAAAGATAGTTTTTATTTAACGGACGCATCGGGGAAGATGTTTGCTTCTTCTGATCTTGCGGTCAAAATCAGAAGAGAAATTCTCGCCCCGATCCAATCGAACTCTCGTTAGAGATTAGTTTTTACAAAGAACCTTAAGAGAAGTAGCTTTATCAACTTTAGGTGCTTTTCCGTTAGAAAAACGGTAAGCCAAACCAGACTTTTTGTCCACTTCTGTTTTTGTCCAATATTTCTCTTCGCTAGATTTGATCTCTTTTGGAGCTGTGGCAGCAAATTTTACAAGATCCTCTTTAGAAGGAACCACTCCACCTACTGATTTACAATACGCAGCTGCTTCTGACCATTTTTTAGAAGCCACTTTGTCTACAAGGAACCCGGCGGTAGATTCTTCTGCAGGAGCTTCTTCGACTTTTTTCTCAGGTTCTGCAGCAACTGGTTTTGTTTGTGCATCCGCTGGAACTGAAGCAGTAGCTACTGGAGTTTGTGCCTTTGTTTTGAAATATTTCACATATCCTAAGTACCCGATCGCAAGTACTCCGGCGAGAACCAAAAACAGATACACTCCATTTCCTGATTCTTTAGTTTGGGATGATCCTTCGGAGTGAGATACCGGGGATTGAAGGGAAACTTGTGCGGACTCATCGTTTCTGAAAAGTGATGCACTTTCGTTTCTTGTAGATTGTTTCTTAACCGTATTTGTTTTCTTAGCCGCTTTTTTAACAGCCTTCTTCTTAGCGGCAGATGATGATTTTTTCGTTGCCATAATGATAATCCTTATTGCCGAGACAATTCTAATTATAGTTATCACATAAAAACAAAAAAAGCTGAAGAACTTCTTCTCAAATTTGTTTTTTTTTAAATTTTTTTTAAGTGTGTTTCCCTTTCTCCTACGAAATCGTGATCCTAGATGAAAGAAGTTCGTATTGGTCTATTGGGTGCCGGAGTTGTCGGCACTAGCTTACTCCAACTCTTGGATAAAAACCGAGAAAAAATCCAACTTAATTATGGAATCAACTTACAACTAACGACCATTGCCACTCGAAGCCCGGGAAAACTCCAAGGTAAAACGAACGTTCCAGTAACAGACGATGTATTATCTGTAACAAATCGTTCGGATATCGATATGATTGTTGAATTGATAGGCGGAACTGATATCGCATACAAAGCGGTTCGTTCCGCCTTAGAAAATGGAAAAACCGTCATCACAGCCAACAAGGCATTGTTATCCGAAAAAGGTCGGGAATTGTATCCAATCTCCACAAAAACGGGTGCTGAGCTTGGTTATGAGGCAGCAGTAGCCGGTTCCATCCCCATCATTCGTACATTACGAGATGGACTCTCTTCTTGCGAATTTGAAGTCATTTGCGGCATCCTAAATGGAACCACAAATTTTATCCTAACCAAAATGGAACAAGAGGGTTGGGATTATTCCACAGCTTTAAAAAAAGCACAAGACCTAGGCTTTGCAGAAGCAGACCCTACTTTTGATGTAGAAGGAATTGATGCTGGTCATAAAATCAGTTTGCTTGCAAGTCTTGCCTTCCGTGAGTACGTTTCGTTCGCATCCCTTTCCGTAAAAGGAATTTCTGACCTACAATCTTTGGACATCCAATCAGCTCTTTCTCTTGGTTACAGAATCAAACTTTTAGGAATCTCTAAACGAAGTTCTGCGGGAGTTCTCACCAAAGTTCACCCAACTCTTGTCCCCCTCGACCATCCTTTGGCAAATGTGATGAACGAATCCAATGCAATTTTTTATAAAACCAAAGAAGCCGATTCAGGAATGATTACGGGAAAGGGTGCAGGTGGGTTGCCGACAGCAAGTGCCGTTTTATCTGACATCATTTATTATGCAACACGACTGGGCAGTAAAGACATCGCTACGGAAAAAAACCTTTTCCCCGAAGCCAAAGCTTTTCCAGAGCCGGACAATTTGGTTCGTTATTACCTACGTTTTTCCACGGTGGACAAACCTGGAGTTCTTGCTGAAATTTCTAAGATCCTCGGCCGTCATAATATTTCAATTGCATCCGTCCAACAGAAGGAGTCTCCTTCGGAACCTGTGTCTGTGATTGTTGTCACACACTCTGCGACGGAAGGGGAATTTCAAAAATCTCTGCAGGAAATTGATACTATGTCGACCATCATCAAACAGAAAACTGTAGCCATCCGGCTTTTGGAAAAATTGTAACTCGCTATGGCGGATTTACAGTTTCCATCCCTGGATCTCAAAACAGAATTCATCGAAATCAAAGGGGAACAAGTTCTGGTAGTTTCTTTTGTGGGCCAGATCACCAACACGAATGCATATGAGATCAATCGAAACATTTCGGTGATCTTTCGAGACTCTGTTTACAATATAATTTTAGATCTAACCAAGTTAGATTATATCAATAGCATTGGAGTGGCAACACTCATTGGAATCATCAAAACAGTAGAGAGTCATCACGGAAAAATTCTGATTGGGGGACTCAATCATTTTCTAGAAAACGTGATTCGGTTAATGGATTTGCCCCGTAAGGTGCAAATTTTTAATACCAAACAAGAAGCCATTACAAACTGGGAACCGTAACCGGCGGACTCAGTTCCTTTTTTTTCCAAAGTTCTTCTTCAATCAAATCCAAAAGATGAGAAAGTCCCTCGCGGGTAACAGCAGAAACTAGAAGTGCTTCGTTTTTTTCGAAGGAAGCTCGTGTTTCCTCATCCAAACCGTCTGCTTTGTTAAAAACAACCATTCTAGGAATTTCATTCAATTGTAATGAATTAAGAATTGTATCCACAGCTTCCATTTGTTCCGTATAATTAGAGTTTGTAGAATCAACCACATGCAGTAATAGATCAGCATCCCCTAGTTCCTCAAGGGTGGCCTTAAATGCTTGGGAAAGATCCGGTGGAAGATCGTGAATGAATCCCACGGTATCAGAAATAATGATTTCTCTTTCTTCTGGGAATCGAATCCTGCGGGTCGTAGGATCCAAAGTTGCAAATAATTTGTCTTCGGCAATGACAGTCGAATTGGTGAGGGCATTGAGGAGTGTTGACTTTCCGGCATTGGTATAACCAACAATACCCACAATGGGAATTTCATTTCTGGAACGAGCCTTTCGGTTGAGTTCTCTACGACGTTTGAGGTCTTTTAATTCATTTTCCAAACGAGTGATTTTTTCTTCCACACGTCTGTTTCCAATTTCTAATTTTGTTTCCCCAGGTCCTCTTCCACCAATACCACCTGTTAGGCGACTCATATTGTCATCCAGTTCAGAAAGTCGATTTTTTAAATACTTGAGTTGGGCAAGCTCTACTTGCAATTTCCCATCTCTTGATTTTGCATTTTTCGAAAAGATATCCAAAATGAGTTGGGTGCGATCGATGATTTTTAAATCGGTGGCATCCGAGATCTTTTTGGCCTGAGAAGGTGTTAATTCTAAATCAAAAATCAAATGTTCTATATCTTTATGAACGGACGTAAGAATGATCTCTTGTAGTTTGCCTTTTCCAACAACAGTTCTGGGATCGGGGTCTCTTTTTTGGACGTAGGTATCAACAACATGAATTCCTGCCGTGCGACAAAGTTCTTTGAGTTCCGCCATCGAATGTTCAGGGGAACGTTTCATTTTCCGCACATCATACACACCCACAAGAAAAGCTCGGTTTTCTTTTTGTGATTCCTTGAGGTTAGATGTTTTTTTTGTGAATTCGGATTCGAGTGCTTCCACTTGTTCCGAGTAACCATACTTCAACTGGCCTGGGTATTGTTTGGGAGAAAGGATCCAAGGTTCTTTTGCATCTAGATCTGGATTGATAAAGGCAGAAAAAAAGAATTTGGGAATTCCATCAGAACCAACGCAAGCTGCTGTAATGGAATCAAATCGGTTGAGGACAAGGTCCATCAAATCTTCTTGGTTTAACGGGTGTTCTTTGAGGTGTGTGTGAAAGAGTCTAAGCCCACGAAGCCTCGAATGAGCGACACGGTAACGGTCCAAATGGGGAATTTCGATGGAGTGATCATTCCCAACGATTAAATGGGTGACATAACCTGTTCGTTCGATGAGGAGTCCTACCTGCCTACCAATTTCCACTGAAATCTCGCCCACGAGCCTTGCGAGGTCCATGGAGATGATAGAATCCTCCCGAAGACGCCTTTCCGAGAGAGATTTTAACTTTTTTAACTGGTTTGGCTTAAGACCAGCTAGGTTGCCGCTAATTTTACTTATAGTAAGTATCCGATATTCAAAGTATGGAAGTAGGCTATCAGATGTTTCAAAAGGGTCAAGACATAATTTGGAAGAGCAGTTTATGGGTGGTCCTTGTTCTGTTGATAGGTTGTTCCAGTTCAAAACCATACCAATTAACAGATGTTTCACCAAAGTATAAAGAATACCAGGGAAGTGATTTAGATCCTCATAAAACAAAGAATGTTATCATCCCCGTCACGAATAATCGTAAATACGATGATTTTATTCAAGAAGCACATAAGACCATTGCTCTATTAGAATTTGGAGAAAATGTTGCCCTTCGTGCTGATAGCAAAAAAACGGTGGGGGAACCTGTTACCAAAGAAATGCAAGCTGCTGCATATTTGGAAGAGGACCTTCCGCAAATAGTATCCAAACTTCCTGAACTTTTGCAAACCAACCAAAATTTAATTGATAGCACTCCAAATGATTTTGATGGACCAGCCATTGGCCGAGTCAGTTATGAATTAGGTAATATTTTAGATTCCCTAAAGGAATTTAATTCCAAAGCGATTGGAATTCAAAATGCAATTCGGCATTTAAGATCTGACTCAGGAAACTACAACCAAGGAAAAGAAATAACTGAAGCAGAAACAAAACCAGTTGTGACAGATCCTTTGATTGCACCAGTAGAGGAACCGAAGAAAAAACCGGAAAAAATCATTCTCAAAAAAGAAGATACTGGTTCAAAAATTTCAATTAAAAGACTCAATCGCAAAACGAAAGTTACTGGAAAAGCTAAAGCGAACGAACAAATTAATGAACTTGTTAAAAAAGAAGAGGAAGAAGTTCTTTCTGATGAAGAAAAAAAAGACAGGGAATACACTGAACAAATTCGGAATGGACTTGTCCAAGTATTTCAATGGGAATATTACCGCAAACCACAGAAACTAGAAATGATCTTATCTTCACATCCTATCCCACGAGTTCGTTCTGCCGCCGCTCTTGCTCTTGGTCGTTTGAAAGCAGGCCGGATTAGTTTACAAAATGCTATTGATAAAGACGGATACCAAGTAAGACCTGCTGCCTACAAAGCACTGTCTGACCTTGGAGACAAAAGGTCCCTATCCTATTTTATCGCAGGAACCAAAGCAGAAGATCCGGAAGTGATTGCTGTGAGTTATGAGGGTCTCGGAAAAACAAAAGACCCTGCTGGAAGGGAAATGATTCTCACGACTGGCCTTGCATCCGAATTTGTTGTGATTGTTTCGGGTGCTCTCCGAGGACTCGCCTATCATAAATTAGATGCTGATGTAGAAGTGTTCGATAAATTTCTTAAGTCAAATGACCAAGAAATCAAAGAGGCTGCATTGGAAGCACTTGCAATTCACGGTAGCCGAGAAAGCTTAAGGATTTTGGAACGAGTTGTAGTAGAAGAGCCAAGTCTTGCACTGATGGCTGTAGACGAAATTAGCAAAAATCCATCCCTCTCCGCCACTTTTGCTCTCATTCGGTTGAATGAATCCCAAACCGATGAAAAATTAAACAAACGAATTGGGGAATCATTACTTCGCCGCAAAGCTTTTGGTAAATATGCTATCATCTTAGTCCAAGATGATTATCTAAGAGCAGAACCAAACGAACGATCAAGACCAGTGTCTTACATTAAAAATAAAGAGATTGGTCTGATTCTGTCTGAAACAAAAAAGGAATTTGCAGTTCGAATTGGAGAAGATATTCTAACTGATAAATACATCCAAGTGAAGATGGAATCCACTCTTCCGGGAGCTCGGGGAGCATTTGTTAATGGTTGGGTTTTTTATCCGAAACTAGATATCATAGAGGTGAAACAGTTAGGAAGCGATGGAAACTCCGGGAAATATTCCAACTTGAAAAAAGGAAAACATAATAACCTATTTAATCCGATTGAAGAGATTAAAGTTCCTAGAAAGGATTAGATTTTCCTTTGGAAAGAACGGTGGGAACCCATTCCACCGTTCCTTTTTTGAGTGGGACTTTGGGGATCATCCAATGAAGCCCACAAAACCAGGGTAAAAACAAAGAAGAAAACGACATCACACCAAAAACATCAAAACCAGTAGAAGCAATCACAAGTATTCCCTTATAACCGGATTTGTAAATTTGTCGCATCATCCAGAGTCCAGATGTTTGCGTTTCCATAGTCACGTCAGAAACAATCATATCGTAATTTGGATTTTTGGAAAAAAGTGCGAATCCTTCCTTTGCATCTATTGCACGATCAGACGGAATGTTTTTTGAGTCAAAATACGATTTTAGATTATTCGCATAACGATCATTATCATCAACGATTAAAACTTTTTTCATATTTGGATCTCCGCTTCCGCAAATTGACTATCATATAATTTTTTATAAATTCCGTTTTGAGAAAGTAAGGAATCATGATCCCCTTGTTCCTTGATTTCGCCTTCTTCAATCACGACAATATTTTTCACACGGCGCACTGTAGAAAGGCGGTGGGCAATGATGAAGGTGGTTCTATTTTTAAAGAGTCGTTCCAAAGCACGACTGACGAGTCTTTCGGATTCCGCATCCAAAGCACTTGTTGCTTCGTCTAAAATCATAATTTCTGCATTCCGTAACAAAGCACGAGCAATCACCAAACGTTGCCTTTGTCCCCCACTTAAGTCAAGCCCACGAACTCCAATGACGGTATCATAACCATTTTCCATATTTGTGATGAAGTCGTGAGCATTGGCAAGACGAGCCGCACGAACCACTTCTTTACGTGTTGCCGCCCCCGTCCCATAAGCAATGTTATCTGCAATCGTTCCGTGAAAGAGAAAAATTTCCTGAGTGACAATTCCAATTTTTCTACGTAGAGAGTTGAGGGAAAAATTACGAATGTCAGTTCCATCAATGCGGATTTTTCCTGCAGTAGGATCAAAGAACCGTGGAATTAAATCCATAAGTGTGGATTTACCAGATCCGCTGGTTCCAACAAATGCATAGGTTTCACCCAATTTGATATCCAAGTTGATACCTTTTAATACTTCTTGGTTTGTTCCTGGATACGAAAAATGAATGTCATCAAACTGTATTCCCTTCTCTATTTTTTCGAGTACAGTCTCATCCCCATGTTCAACAACTTCTGGATCACGATCGATGATTTCAAAAATTCGTTTCCCGGCAGAATTGGCTTGGGTGATTTTTCCCACCATTTGAGATAGTTGGGTGAGAGGCCGAAGTAAAAATAACAAGGTAAGGAGGAAGGCCATAAACTCACCTTGCGTAAACTTACCTGAATAAATGAATTTTGCACCCATAGCGAAATAACCAAGCACAACAATGGAAGATGTTAACTCCACAAGACTTGGTGCCATTTGTAAGTAAAACTGCCCCTTGAAAGTCCTACGGTAAACCTTGTAGTTGATGTTATCAAATTTTTTAAGATCTTGTTTCTCTTGGCGAAAGGTACGAATGACCTTGATCCCTGAAATAAATTCTTGGATATGACTATTGAGATCTGCTAGTTTTTCTTGGAACCTTGCTGTAGATGAAGAAATTTTTCGTGTAAATAATGTTACGGGCAGAATCACAACGGGGATTGTGAGACAAGCAAGGAGTAATAATTCTGAATTTAAATAAATCAGAATCATTAAATGAGTCACAACGTAAAAGAAATTAATGACCGCATCACGTAAGTTACTCGAAATGACTGCGGCCACAATTTCAGCATCGTTGATGACCCGACTCATGATGAGTCCAGTTTTTTCCTTATAAAAATAAGTCAGAGGTAACCTTTGGACTTTTTGAAATAGTTCCTGTCGGATATCTCGAACAGCCTTATACCCAGCAGTTGCGATACAAAAAACAGATAGGAGATATGTACCAAGTTTTAAAAGATAAAGTGGGAAAACTGCGATACAGACTGCCCAGACTACTTCCTTCGGCTCCATATCTTCTGTGAATTGGTTGATTTGAAGTTTCGCGGAGATGATCAGACGTTTGATCCGCTCCAATCCATCCAAACTATCAGTCCCCAAAAGAACCTCTTGGACTAAAATTGTTTTTTCAGGTAGAGTTAAATCTAAGTGAAACCTATTGTTTTTGTCTCCACCTAACGAATCAAATAAAGGTATGAGTGCAGTTAAAGAAATACCATTTAAAACAGCTGTCAAAAGGGCAAATACCAAACCCAATACAAATCGTTCTCGGTAATGCACAGAATAGGACAAAAGTCTAAAAAAATATTTCATGTGATGGCTTCCTCATAGAAGTTACGAAGCAAGGTTTCCCCATGTTCGGTGAGGATGGATTCCGGATGAAACTGAACCCCAAAGACCTTATTCCATTTTCTGTGACGAATTCCCATTATGACTCCATCCTTTGTTTCGGCTGTCACTTCCAATTCACTTGGCAATGAAACTTTCGAAACAGCCCATGAGTGGTACCGGTTGGCCCAAAATCCATTAGGAATGTTCTTAAATACACCCTGGCCATTGTGAATAATCTCTGAAGGGCGTCCATGGAATATGTCTCTCGTTTGCTCTAGTTTGGCACCGCTTACTTCTGCCAATGCTTGGTGTCCTAAACAAATACCAAGAACAGGTAAGGATTTATAGATGGATTGTAAATGGAGAAGAAGTTTTCCAGAAGTTTTGGGAAGCCCGGGGCCAGGCGATAAAACGACTGCCTTGTATTTTTCATACAAATCTGCCGGCAAATCTTCATCATGGCGCATTACAGTTGTCGGTGTGATTTGATTCAGGTATTGGTACAGAATATAAGTGAATGAGTCGTAGTTGTCGATGAGAAGAAACATACTAGGAGAGAACAAGTGGAATTGGAAACCAACCCACTCGTTCTAAATCCAATTTTTTATGCGTTAGGAGTTTCGATCCCAACTCCGTCATTAAGAAATTTAGAAATGATCACACGTTGGATCTGTGAAGTTCCTTCGTAGATTTGGAAAATCTTCGCATCACGCATTAATTTTTCCACTGGGTATTCTTCGTTGAATCCATAACCACCAAAGATTTGCACTGCATCTGTTGTGACACGCATTGCCATATCAGCACAAAATACTTTTGCAATAGAAGCTTGGTATGTATTTCTAAATCCGTTATCAATAAGCCAAGCCGATTGCCAACAAAGAAGTCTTCCTGCTTCAATGTCACGAGCCATCTCAGCAATCATAAAACTCACACCTTGGTTGACAGAAATTGGTTTTCCGAACGCATTACGTGTGTTTGCATATCGAATGGAATGATCAAGTGCTGCGCGAGCCACACCCACAGCTCCAATTGCCACTGCAGGGCGGGTCTTATCAAAAGCACCCATCGCAATTTTGAATCCTTCACCCTCTTTTCCAATCATGTTTTCTTTTGGAACTTTTACGTCTTCAAAAGTGACTCCACGAGTGTCAGAACAACGTTGCCCCATATTTTTTTCTTTTTTACCAACGATGATTCCTGGAGTTTTTGCATCTACGATGAATCCAGTCATCCCTTTATGACCTGCATTTGGATCTGTTTTTGCTAATACAAAAAACCAGTCTGCATGACCTGCGTTAGTGATCCACATTTTAGATCCATTGATTATGTATTCATCACCCACTCTTTTTGCTGTGGTTCGAATCCCAGCTACGTCCGATCCGGCACCAGGCTCGGTTACTGCATACGCTGCGAGAGTAAATGTCTCAGACATTGGTTGGATGAATTTTTTCATGACATAGTCATCAGCACCAAGTAAAACAGGTGCTAATGCGAGATTGTTTGCTAGGATGGCAGTCGCCATTCCCGAACATCCGTAAAATAACTCTTCTGAGGCGATGAGTTCGTCTAAAACACCAAGACCAGCCCCACCGTATTCCGCAGGGATGTGCATGTTCATAAGGCCTACGTCAAAAGCTTTCTTTAAAATTTCTTTCGGATATTCACCGGTATGGTCATGGTGTTCCGCTTTGGGAATCATTTCATTTTTGGCGAAATCTCTTGCTAAATCGCGGAGGGCTTTTTGTTCATCGGTGATGGAAAAATCAATCATGGTGTGCCTTATAGATGTTTTTTTACAGTACTTTGGAATTTTCTCTCTGAGTCAAGAAACTAGGGCGACTTAAATCTGTTGAAAAATCTTTTGAATCCAAAATCCTAGCCATGGGAGAAAACAATGTCAGGACACTCGAAATGGGCGACGATTCGAAGAAAAAAAGGGGCCATTGACGCGAAAAGAGGGGCCATCTTTACAAGGATTGCCAAAGAAATTTCCGTAGCCGCCAAAGAAGGTGGCGGAGACCAAGAAGGGAATCCAAGACTTCGCCTAGCGGTTACAAAAGCGAAAGCTGCCAACATGCCAAAAGACAATATTGAACGGGCCATTAAAAAGGGAACGGGCGGTTTAGAAGGTATGGTGTATGAAGAGTGTCTGTACGAATGTTACGCACTTGGCGGGGTAGCCATTATGGTGGATGTCCTCACTGATAAAAAATCCCGTACGACTCCCGAAATTAAAAGCATTCTAACCAAACTTGGCGGTTCCCTTGCCAACGCAGGTGCGGTATCTCGCCTATTTGAACGCAAAGGACAAATTACACTTAAGGCGGATCAAATTTCTGAAGAAGCTCTCTTTGATTTAGCGCTTGGTGCCGGTGCCGAAGACATCCAAGTCAATGATGGAATGTATACGGTAATCACGGCTCCTGCTGAATACGAAGCGGTCCAATCAGCACTCTCCACCAAAGGTCTGAATATGGAAGAGTCCGAAATTAAATACATTCCCATGACCACTGTAGAAGTGAACGACAAAGAAACAGCAGAAAAGGTGATGAAGTTAATTGATAACTTAGAAGCCAATGACGACGTCCAAGTTGTGAGTTCTAACTTTGAGTTAGGTGATGGTGTAGAACTCGATTAAACAACCGGTGATTTGAGTTGATTCTGACATGATGCAGTGAAAGCAAAATGATAGGACGATTTATGTCGCCCTGTCATTTCTGAATTTTGAAGGGATCCATCTTGCAATGGAATCTCTCCGTTTGGTTTATCTTTTTTTGATCATCCCTGCAATGAAGATGAGTAAAATTGCTCCCACCACTGCCACGATTAGTTCTGCAATCAGGTTATTTGTACTAAAACCAAAAAACCGAAATACGATCCCGCCTAAAAAGGAACCCACAACTCCGATTACCAAATTGGCAATGAGTCCAAACCCTTTCCCACGCAAAATACGACCAGCAAGCCAACCTGCTACAAGACCAATCAGTAAAAACCAAATAAAACTAAACATAAGTTACTATCCTTGTTGCCTTTTCTTTTGAATTCTCATAAAATTACAAGAAGTCGTTTGAGAATCAAATCATATACGCAGGCTACATTTGAAAAATCAACTTTTAACAGGTCCCTATTATTTTGGTATGAAGGACTTGGATGTGTTCAAAAAACATTTCATCCAAGAGAACCAAGGGAAACCTCTTTTCCTCATTCGCTTTGAAAACATCACAGGCATTGAACTCACTGATTTTTTGGATCTACTTCGAACCGATTTTTATTCCTGTTTGGATTTAGAAGACATTAGTTTTGGATTTCATTACATAGAAAAACAAAATATATTAATTATGGGAATTTCTCCACTTTTCGAATGGGATATTGAACGATTTCCTAATATCGAAAATTCTGTCGGAAAATTCCAACAACAATGTTTACAAAACAAAATTCTATCATTTCATTTTGGAGTCTCAAGGACCCAATCTAACTTTATCTCTGATAGTGATGAAATTTATAATGAACTTTATAAATCCTCGGAAAAAAATCTAAACGATAACTTAGTTCGTTGGAGTTGGACTTATTACAACAAAGCCAATACTTATATTTCTGGATCAGTTCATGAAGCCATGATCCAACCCACAGTCATTTTTAATCCAAAAGATAAAACTTATGCAGTGAAAGGAGGCGAAGTTTTTCTTGGTGGTGGGGCCTATATTGGTTACAAAGATCTGATCAATGACATTCCTTCCGACCAAGATTTAAATCGTATTGAGCTTTTGATTTTAGAAAAGTTGATCATCGCTTGCGAGGGAGCTCCGGGTTTATTAAAATTCAATATTTCTCCACAATCTTTAATCGATACTTTTTCCAACATGGATCGAGTGAATCGACTCAAACGACTCATTCAAAACAAAGACTTACTTCCTGAAAATATCCGATTTGAACTTGTAGAAAAACCATATGATGATTCCCACTTTCCACTAAAAGATGTATGCCATGCTTTTTATTCTCATGGAATGAGCTTTGCTGCGGACGATTTTGGGGTAAAAAGTCAGTCCCATCAAATTGTTTTAGATCTTGGAATTATGATCAAAGAATTCAAATTAGATCCCATTAGTTTTAAATTTAAAATGGAAGAAGACCAAATTAAGTTTTTGGACAACTTGGCATTTATCGATTATTGCAAACGACTTGCGGATAACAGGGAAGCCGTGATTACTGCAGAGGCCGTGGAGGATTATGATACTTTGCGATTTCTTATGGAACACCAAATCTATCAGTTTCAAGCAAATATTTTGTTTGGAAAAATGACTGTCTCTGATTATAAAAGAGATTTTGAAATTCTGCACTCGATTCACGAAGATGTTGTGAAAGAAGTATTGACAGATAAAATTTTGTCAGAAAAACAAAAGAAAGTCGGGAATTTGTTTCGAGTTGCATCAGAAGAAGGTTTAATTTAAAAATTATTTATGCATTTCATTATGGCCATTGAAAACGATCCAAATTCAGCTCAGGATTTGGAAAACATCTTCCTTGGTTTACGCCAACGAGTTGTCATAACAAAATTTTCGCAAACAGTCCAAGAATATGTGAAATCCTCTAACCCTGATATTATATTAATGGGTTTGTCTTTTAAGGACAAAAAAGAATTAGAATTTGTTTTAGAACTTCGTCGAGATGTAATCACACATAACATTCCAATTTTGGCGATGATTCCTAAAGAAGATACCAACTTTATTACAAATCATAAAGCTCTTGGTTTTACAGATTATATGGTAAAACCATTAATCAAACAACCTCTTCTAGATCGTATTCATTCGCATGTTGAAGAATATAAATTCAGCGAATCTTCCAAAACAAGAGACAATATGTCATTTGTTGTTGTGGATCGGGGACATGGAAGAGTTTTGTTTCAATGTCGTGCTAATCTCAAACGTTACGTATTCCCAGAATTTAAAAAGATTTTTACACCAAATTTTTTGAAATCGATTCATGCAGAACGTATTTGTTTCGATGTTCGCGTGGTTCCTGAACTAGGTAAAGAGGAAGTAGATGTTTTTGAACGTGTGATGAAACTTTTTTCAAATCACGAAAAAGTTGTTTTTATTGCCGGTCGTCACATGGGAGCTTTCATTGAACATGCGTCAGATGATGAAAAAATGTTAGTTTTTATGGCTCCAAACGAATTCGATGAATACGTTAAGATGGAAGAACAGAAAAAAGAGGAACAAAGAAAAAAAGAGAAAAAGGATAAATTTACCAAAGAGAGTGGTAAAGAAAATCCACCACCACCTCCAACCTCTTTAGGTGATGTAAAAATCGAAATACCAATAGGTGGAGCAACAATCCCTGTTGACTCTGAAGAACCAAGCAGTTCAGAATCACTAACGGAAACTCCACCTAATTCTGATTTGCCTGAAAAACCTACACAGTTATAAATTTTAAAATCAACAAATAAAAGAAGTAACCAATGAACTACAAACGAGAAGTCATCGATATTCCCAATGGCAAAGGCGAAATCATTCGCTTTCAAATGAACGACCAAAATTCACTTACTGGTCAAAACATGAGAGATCTCGGTGAAATTTTAAATGAAATCAAAGCCGATAATTCCAAACGAGGAGTGATTTTAACCACTGACAACCCTAAGTTTTTTTGTAATGGACTCGATGCAGAAAATCTACTTTCTACCAGTAGAGACAAACTAATTGATGAAGTCGGTGGCATTGTTATCTTATTCGGTGAGTTAGTTAAATTTGATAAACCACTCATTACCGAAGTCACCGGCCATGCGATGGGTGGTGGTGCCGTCATCACTGTTGCTTCTGATTTCAAATATATGTTGGATGGAAAAGGAAGGATTGGTTTTACAGAAGTAAACGTTGGACTTCCACTACCCGGAAGTTTTATTGATCGTATTAAAATGTGTGTAGATCCTAAATATTGGGCGGAAGTATGTTTGGAAGGAACTACTTACAAAGGTGCAGAGGCAAAAAAAATTGGACTCATTGATGAAATTGCACCGACCCCAGAAGAGATTCGTAAAATTGCTTTAAAGAAACTTGAAACGCTTTCAAAAGTTCCGCAAGCAGCTTACCGGGCGACTAAGAATACTTTGAATGGAGCACTGATAACACACTTAGAGCAATATAAAAAGGACACAATCAAATCCTTTGAACAACCTGGTGTTGTTGATAATTTACTTGAAGCAATGACAGCTCTTAAAGAAAAACGGAGACCCGTTTTTAAATAAAATTTCTGAGAACGAGGGGAAATTCAGAAACACCCCTCGATTCTTATAAGTCTTTTCACCATAAGAGCCGAAAATTATAGTGAAATCTGATGTTGCGTTCTTTCGTATTAGTACTCATAGCTTGTTTTTTCCCTCTCTCTGCAATATCTATCTCTGATTTCCCACCTGGGTTTACATTAAAAAATCCTTATCTCTGGCCAGTCAAAGGATATGATTCCATAACCGGCACCTTTGGCGAATTTAGAACGGGCCATTTTCATATGGGGCAAGACTTTTCTACAGGCGGAAAAATTGGAGTTCCTATCTTAGCTGTGGCAAAAGGTAAAGTCACTCGGGTCCAAAGGCGATGGACTAGCATTGGTTATGCTCTATTTTTACAACATGACGATGGAATGACTTCTCGTTACGGGCATTTACACAAATTTTCTCAGAAGATTATAAAACAGATTTTAAAATCAAAACAAGCAAAACGCTATAAAGACAGAACTGATTTTGATATTGCCCTTCCAGAAGCAGTGGAAGTTGAAGCAGGAGAAACCATTGCATTTTCTGGTGATACGGGAGTTGGTCCACCACACCTTCACTTTGAACTTTTTAAAGACAATGTCTATTATAATCCTGTGCACTATGGTCTGGGATATAATGTGGCGGAACCAATCGTCTTCAATGCTCTACGGATTACACCACAAACTCCTCGAACTTTCATCAATGGCCGAAATGAAACTGTAGAAATTCCTTTTTATGAGGCCAGTGGCAATAGATTCGAATTATCAGAGTCACCTACACTTTTCATCCAAGGGAAAGTTGGGATTCAAATAGCAATCCATCAAAAATCAAATAGCAATCGTCTTGGAATTTTTACCTTAGATATGTTAATTGGTGAAAACGTTTTACAGGGATTTCAATTATCAAAAATATTAAAAGAACATACAAGAAAGAATGTATTGTTATATGATAGCTCAGTAAGTAAACCTAATGGAAATCCATTTTCATATTATTTACATACAAGAGACGGAAACGACCTGCTTGGAATGCGAAGCAATGGAAGAGAACAGGGTCTCCTTGATAGCGAACAAATGCGAATGGGAGAACCAAAGGAGATTACAATTCGGGCAACTGGCATGGGAGGCCAGATGTCTTTTGCTTCTTTTTATATTCTAAAAGACCAGGGTGATTATAGTCATATTGTCACTAAAGAATGGAAATACAATGTATACTACGATCGTTATACAACTTTCAAATCAAAAGATACAAAAGTAGAATTGTTTTTTCCCGTGAATGCAGTATACTCAAAAGCATTTTTCGAAATTGAAGCGCAGGAACAAATTCAAATCAACACAAAAGGTCTGAATCAACTATCGAGTGTATATAAAATTGGTCCTGATTTTAAAGATTTTAATTTAGGTTATGATCTTTACGTAAAGGTTCCTAAAACAAAAGACATCAACTCAGCAGACTTATATGAAGTATTGGCTGATGGAAATGTAAAAAAAATTAACGGTTCTTCTTTTAGTTCTTGGGGTCAGTTTTTTAAAGTAAGATTACGCAAAACAGGAATGTTCGTTGTTCTTTCAGACCAAACTCCACCAAATATTTATTTGCATGAGTTGATGAATAAAACTGTTTACCCAAGGGAAGATTTTGCTTTGTATCTAAAAGCTGTGGATGTTGGATCGGGAATTATGCCAGATGGATTTGACATCACAGTGGATGGAATTCCCGGCAAAGCTGAGTTTTTTCCGAAAGACGGCCGATTGGAAATCTTTGAACCAGAGATTTTATACGAACCAGGAAAACATACGGTGCTTGCAAGTGTTAGAGACTTTGCTGGGAACTGGAGTTCTACAGTGCGGTATGATTATGAGATTCAAACGCCACCAGTTCCAGAAGAAAAGAAAAAACCAACCACAGATCCACTTTTGATTGAAACTTCAAAAGAGAAAAAATCTACAAAAGAGTCAAAACCAAAACAATCTTCGCCTAAGGTGCAAAAGGTGGCAAAACCAATCACGGTCGCACCTAAGGCAAAGGATAAAAAGTCTACATCCCGATAGCAGCACCACCGTCAACTCGGAGGTATGTTCCAGTGATGTAAGATGCATCATTACTTAAGAAAAACTTCACAGCAGATGCGATCTCTTCCTGTTTTCCAGGACGTTTAAGAGGGATCACAGCTGGATCTGTTAACTTTTCTTGAACTTCTTTGGAAAGAGTTCCAGTCATTTCAGTTTGCACATAACCTGGGCATACAGCATTTACAAGTACGTTCCTTCCAGAGAATTCACGTGCAGATACTTTTGTAAGTGCAATCACACCCGCTTTTGAAGTGGAGTAGTTTGCTTGGCCAGGTTGGCCAGTTAATCCAGAAACAGAAGAAATATTGACAATTCTTCCAGAATCAGACTTGAGGATGAGTTTACTAGCTGACTTAGTCATCAGAAAAACACCCTTACAGTTAACATCCATTACAAAGTCATATTCTTGTTCAGACATACGAATTAGCAGATTGTCTTTTAAAACTCCAGCGTTGTTTACAAGAAAATCTAATTTTCCAAAAGCTTCTTTTGTTTTGCTGATGGCGGCATCACAATCTTCTGGTTTTGTTACGTTACAAGCAACTCCAATTGCTTTCACACCAAATTTAGCTTCTACTTCTCTTGCAGCTTCTTCAATTTTTTCCTGATTCAAATCAACAAGCACCAAACTTGCACCATGCGATGCGATTCGATTTGCGATTGCTCTTCCCAAACCAATGGGAGAGGCAGCTCCCGTTACCAGTGCTACTTTTCCTTCGAATTCTTTGGACATATGCCCCCCTAGGATTTATTACTAGATTCTAAACTTGAATTTCGAACATCGTTCGGCAATCGTAAAATTCCCAGTTGAAAGAGAAGTTTCTAATGAAAGACTGCCCTTATGATCGATCGTTACAGCCATCCAGAGATTTCTGCCATCTGGGAATTAGAGAACAAATTTAAAATTTGGACAGATATTGAAATTTATGCCTGCGAAGCCCGTGCCAACCGAGGTGAGGTTCCCAAAGAAGACCTAGAAACCATCAAACAAAAGGCAAAGTTCAATGTAGATGAAATTCTAGAAATAGAATCGAAGGTACACCATGACGTCATCGCCTATTTGACAAACCTAAACTCTTATATAGGACCAGCAGGCCGACATGTTCACTTTGGATTAACTTCTAGTGACGTTGGTGATACAGCACTTTGTGTACAAATGGTCCAAGCGATGGACCTTCTCATCCAAAGAACCGAAACCCTTTTAGAAACGACTAAACAAAAAGCAAAAGAGTACAAAGACCTTCCTTGTATCGGGAGATCTCACGGTATCCATGCAGAACCAATGACACTTGGTCTTAAGTTTGCACTTTTCTATGCAGAGATGACTCGAAACTTAGAGCGAATGAAAGACGCCCGCTCACAAGTTGCTGTAGGCAAACTGTCGGGAGCCGTCGGAACTTATTCCAATATTGATTTAAAAATTGAAGAATATGTTTTAACCAAACTTGGATTAACTGTGGATCCGATTGCGACACAAGTGATTTCTCGCGATCGTCACGCTTTCTATATGTCAGTACTCGGTGTGGTTGCAGCCAGTTTGGATCGAATGGCAACTGAGATCCGTCTCTTACAAAAAACCGAAGGCCGTGAAGTAGAAGAACCATTTGCCAAAGGCCAAAAAGGATCCTCGGCAATGCCTCACAAAAGAAATCCTGTCGTATGCGAACGAATTTCTGGGATTTCACGAGTGATTCGTTCTAATGTAAACGTTGGATTACAAAACGTCGGACTCTGGCATGAGAGAGACATATCTCATTCATCTGCCGAACGAATTGTCCTTCCAGATTCCACAATCGCACTCGATTATATTTTAGAAAAAATGAACTTTGTGTTAAAGGGACTTCATGTATACCCAGATGCCACCGAACGTACATTAAATGTAACGCGTGGACTAATCTTTTCGCAAAAAGTTTTGTTATGGTTAATTGAAAAAGGTGGAATCACTCGTGAAGATGCCTACCTAATCGTTCAGGAAAATGCAATGGCGGTATGGGCGGACCAATCTAAAAATCTTCGTGACCTTTTGAAACAAGATCCAAGATGTTCGGCCATCCTCAAAGAAAGTGACCTGGATGAAATTTTCCAAATCAAACCTTATTTGGAACGAATCCCACTGATCTTCAAACGATTGGGGATTATTGATTAGAGTTCTAAATTTTTGAGTTCGCTAATACTTTTGTTCACAAAGAACTAGTAACGAACTATCAACCCATTTACATGAAAACCTATAGTTCAATTTACTTTGATCTATAGGTTTTTTTTAAACTCATCTATAATTTAGATTTTGGATTTTATGATTTCAAAGGAGAGTAAGTTGGTAGCTGAGTAATAAACGCATTACATATAGTCGTTACTATTGTATGTATAAATGTTAAACGGGTCGTTTATTGGTCTCCTGGTGGGCAATAAACGTAATGCAATCAACCGCGCAGTCTTTACGAATATACGCTAAAGTTCGCTGGTATCGCCTCATAGGTGTTGGTTAAACGAGATGCGCATATAGCGTTCAAACCCATCTAAACAAACACTGTAAAGATAGACTTAACAAGTTTAAAAGTGGAGCTCTACTTACAGGGAAAATTTCAAAATGAAATCTTTGAATCTTTAGTTATGATTTCCCAATTCCACTTCCAACCATTGAATTAGATCTTTTAACATCTCACGATTGATGCTATGGCCTTCTTCATATTCCTGGTAACGAGGATGAAGTCCGATAGACTCTAAATATCCTTTCACAGATCTAGCATACTCAACAGACAAGACTCGGTCATTTGTGCCGTGAGATATAAATATTTTTTTACCCAGAACTTTTTCGGAGACTTTCACTTGTATTTTGTTTTCTTCTAAGAGTCTTCCGCTCAGTGCAATGATCCCTTTTACTTTCTCTGGATGTAATAAACCAATCGAATAAGACATGATAGCACCTTGACTAAAGCCACCAATCCAAACATTGGATTCATCAAATTGATAATTTGTTTTTAGATATTCCAAAAACTGAAGTAAGAGTTTTCTACTTTCGGCTTCTTGTTCTAAATTAATCTTAGGTTGGCCTGTCGTAAATAATACTTCATACCATCCGTAACTCCCTGTTCCTAAAATCAAAGGACCTCTTACAGAAACAACAAGTAAGGATTCAGGAAGGTAATTGGATAACGAAAACAAATCTTCTTCGTTACTACCCACCCCATGTAATAAAAGTAAAAGTGGTGGGTTTTCTATAGAAACTTTTGGTTTGCGGACTAAATACTCTAATGGCTTTTCCATTTTAAATTTATCTCTATTGTTTTGATTCCAATTTTACAGAAGTCATTGTTAAAGCACCTGCCACTGGTTTATCGTTAAAAAAGGAAATAGAATCTGAATCCAATTTTGTCCCTAAAGTATAAAGTAGAGGTAAATAATGTTCTGCAGTCGGAATGGCCCATTCGAATTCTTTTCCATGATTTCGAATTTGAATTAATGAATCGTTGTCTCCAGCCAAAATCCAATGTTTGACCTTTTCATTCACATCAAGGGCCCAATCAAATCCATATACTTCGTTCAATCTTTCCCAGGCCACCATACGCAAGTTATGTACTATATTACCACTGGCAAGAATGAGTACACCTTGGTTTCGAAGGGAAGATAATTCTTTAGCCAATTGGAAATGGGCTTCCGGCGAAATTTTATAATCCATACTTAATTGCACAACGGGAACGTCAGCTTTTGGGTAAATATGTTTGATGACACTCCAAGCTCCGTGATCCAATCCCCATTCATAATCCAATTGAACATTTTGAGATTTAACAGTAGACTGAATTAGTTTTGCAAGTTCAGGACTGCCGGGAGCAGGGTATTGGACATCAAATAATGTTTTTGGGAATCCACCAAAGTCATGTATGGTGGGAGGAATTTCCATAGCCGTTACAAAAGTTCCGTCCGTCACCCAATGTGCGGAAATACAAAGAATTGCTTTTGGTTTTGGGATGGTTTTACCAAGAGCACGCATTCCTTCCACGAATTCATTTTCCTCGATCGCATTCATAGGACTGCCATGCCCCAAAAACAAGGAAGGCAAAGTTGGGGAGTTTTCTAAAAAGGTCGAATTCTCTTTAGTTTCTGCTGAGTTCATTTGGTTTCCGGAATTTTGACATTCCGACTCCTTTATTTAGATAGTTTAATATTAAATCATTTATTGTCAATCTATTCTCTAGGTAGAAACCGAAAATTCTTCTTTTCCTGCTTTGGACTTCATCACTAAATTACCCAGGATATAATAAGGAGAAATTGAAGTGTGAAAGCAAATATAGAAAATCAGGAAAAAATTTTGTTCATCTTGAACGAACTAATCACAAACCACAATACAATATCAATCAAAGATGTTTTTTCAAATGAATACATTGTCCATACTTCAAAAAAGGATTATAAAGGTTACAAGATCATCATCAAGTGGGCTAAGGATTTACATAATTTTTTGGATAATTTGAAAATAGTAAAAATTCAATTCCTAGTTCAGACAGAAGAATTTATCGTATGGAAAAGAACTTTACGAGGAAAAATTAAACCTTCAAAGAACAAAAACTTAAAAATAGACAAATCAATTCAGTGGGATGAAATGATTGTTTCAAAATTTAAAAATGGTTTTATCACTGAAGAATGGAATAATTCCGAATTTCTGGGAGCACTGATTTCCAAACCAAATTAAAGCTTAAATTTAAAAACATTAACAAATTCATGTCGATAAAACAATTCAAAGTCAAACTTATCCTATTAACGGAGATATTCTCTTTCTATTTATTAATTTCTGTTGGTTATATCCTTTATAATGGGCTAACAGAAGAAAAAGACTTAAAATCAACTTTTGCTCTTGTACTTGGTAATAAAGTAGAACTAAATGGAATGCCCTCGGATCGCTTGCAAGCCAGATTAGATCGGGCCATTACTCTTTATAAAGAAAATTTAATTCAAAAAATAATAGTCTCTGGAGGGATTGGAAAAGAAGGGTTTGATGAAGCAAAAGTAATGAAAAAATATTTAATCTCTCAAGGCTTAGATGCAAATCTTATCATTGAAGATAATTTTGGATACACTACGGAAAGATCAGCGGAAAATTTAAAAGAAATCTTGAAATCTAATACATCGGAAACGATTCTTATCATTTCGCAGTATTATCATCTTCCTAGATCAAATTATCTTGTAAAAAGTGCAGGATTCGATAATACCAAAACATCATATGCTAGATACATAGAAATACGTGACCTATATTCTATTTTCAGAGAAACAATAGCTTTTCCTTATGTAATGATTGTTAACGCCTTTTTTAAGCATTAATATAATTTTACATAAAATACTATCCCTAGTTTTCAAATATTATTTGTTATAAAAATCACTTATGAATGAAGAAACAAATTTAAAAATAATTGATAAACAATTAAAAGCTTACAATAACAAAAAAATTGATTTATTTCTAGAATGTTGGGATAAAGACGCAAGAATCTATCTTCATCCGAATACTTTGTTAGCCGAGGGAATCGAACAAATCAAAGAAAGGCATTTAATTCGCTTTCAAGAACCAGATCTTTTTGCAAAATTAATTTCTAGAAATTATTTTTCCGATAAAATTGTAGATCAAGAATTGGTTACTCGAAATTTTCCAGAAGGAAAAGGAAGCATAGATGTATTGGCAATTTATGAAATTAAAAATGAGAAAATACTCAATGCCTGGTTTTTGATGGGAGAACCAAAGTTCTAAAATAGTCCTTTTTTAGCACAGGACCAAATTTTGTCTTTGTGTTGGCTTACTTAAAAAAAAGAATCTCTTTTTTCTTCTGAGTCCTATAATTAATAGTTGAAAGATTGTTAATATCCAATCTGATAACTCTGTTTTTAAAATATCCCATTCAAAAATTAAAAACTAACAGAAGCAGATCAAATGATAAGAGGGAAATAACATGGCCGCACCAAAGAAGAAGAAAACAAGTGGAACCAAAACAAAATCCAATTCGAAAAAGTTAGATTATCACGCCAATCCAACGCATAGCATTACACCCTTTCTTATGTTTAATGCAAACATTGAAGAGGTGGCAAAGTTCTATGCATCGGTATTTAAAAAATCCAAAATCATCACTGCCAATCCAATGCAAGGGGAGTTCATTTTAAACGGACAAAAATTTACAGCTTATAATGGTGGGCCTGAATTTAAATTCACTTGGGGCGTTTCTTTTATGATCAGTGTCGAAACTCAGAGAGAAGTTGATTATTATTGGAACGCTCTTTTGGCGAATGGCGGAAAAGAAAGTATGTGTGGTTGGCTCCAAGATCAATTTGGCATGTATTGGCAAGTAACCCCCAAAATACTTTTACAACTAATATCTCACAAAGATCCGATCAAAGCAGAACGAGCAACACAGGCTATGTTAAAGATGAGAAAAATCGACATTGCGACATTAAAAGAAGCGGTTAGTTGAATAATCTATATTCTGATCTATTTTTTTGATTCTAAATCAAAATTCAATCGGTGTATAAAGTGACATTTCAAAACCGCGAATTTCAACAGTAAAATTGTTTTGAGTATAAAATGGACCACCAAAACCTAATCTCCAAGTGACTGGGCCAAGCGGAATTTCCCAAAAGAAATAGAAACTCTTTGCAAGATTTGTTTTTGAATTAATTCTTCCTTTACCCAAACTTGATAATGCATATATTTCAAGTGCGCTCAATTGCCCATTTGCTGCACCAGCATATATCAAATAACTAAGAGGTTCGATAGATCCAGTAGAAAGATCACCTTTTAACAGCGAGTAAACTCCTAATAATTCTAAATTATTACCTGTCGAAAGATTAGATAAAAGATAAGCGCGATATGGATCACCATCAATATTCCCTGACGTCAAAAGAGAAAACCTACCTAAGTTTTCAATTTTATCATCTAATGTTCTTCCACTATTGAATGCGACAGCATTTGCAAATAATCCTAATCCATCATTAAAATCAGCTGTTCCCTGAACATTTACTTTTCCAACCCCCATACCTAGGCCAATTCTAAAACTTTCATTTCCTGCTTTTCCAAGATACAATACTGGAAGTACCATTGAATATGTTCCAAAAGTTTGGGTTTTTAGATCTACATTTTCTCTTCCACTATTTGAGTCTGTTGCAGGAGTTAGTTGGATTACTTGTCGACTATTTCTAAATTTAGCATTTCTATTCAGAATGAATAAACCCCAATATTCACCTAACTGCCATTCTTTTGACTTCAGATCATACAAAAAACTAGTATTTTCATCGACTGAATTTCTTTCTTCAGCCATTGATGCTTTACCATATGGACTTGTGATAGTTAAAGAAGAACTTAGAAATTGAACTCCAGGATTGATCGAAAAATACCTTGGACCTGTTGGATCATTATACCAACTGAATATTTTTCTTTTATTTTGTTCTGGTTTTAAAGAAGTTTCTTTTTCAGATACAATAACTGATTCTCCTTGCTCTGTTTGCGAATACAGAGGAAAGAAGAACAAAAATAAAGTTATATAAGAAAGGAAAATTTTCAAAAATATGTAGGCTTATATGACTGTTTTTTCAAACTGCAGCAATTTGTTTATCTGAAACTAAATTGTATTTCAATTTAATCTGTTCTATTTTCTCTTCCATTGACTTCCAAAGTGTTTCTTTTTCTGGATGGAAAGTACAAAGTACACCTTGTCTCACCAAATCAATGATTTCATCGATAGAAAAATCTAAGAAACGATAGAGTTTGAAAAATTCATACGTAAGGTTTACATTAAAGATATCAGGATCATCTGTATTGATACACAACATCAAACCTTGGTCGTAATAATAACGAACCGGATGGTTTTGTTCTTTGCGAACGTATTTTCCAGTAAAGACGTTTGAAGTCACACAAATCTCAATTGGAATTTTGTTTTCTTTCATATAACGAACAAGTTCTGGATCTTGGATCGCAGAAGTTCCGTGTCCAATCCTTTCCGCCTTACAAAGATTGACTGCATCCCAGATAGCCCAAGGCCCATCATCTTCGCCGGAGTGAGCCACACATCGCAAACCTGATTCGCGAGCTACTTTGAATACCTCAGAATAGTCCTTAGCAGGACCCATAAGTTCCGCACCACCAAGTCCAATTCCAATGACTTCTTTATGTTTTAATCCCAATACTCGTTTGAGATTGTTCATAGCATTTTCTGGACCAAAGGATCGAGATACATCAACTAACAATCGGATGGTGATTCCATCTTTGACTTCGATTTGACGAATGCGACTTACCATCACTTCGACCATTTCATCAAAATCTAACCCGTTTTGAATGAACTTAGAAGGAGCAAAGAACGCCTCACAATAAACGATATGATTAGAACGTAAGTAATCTGCTAAACTATCGATAAAATAACCAAGATCGGATGCTTCTTTTACCGATCCCTGTACAAAGAAGAATACCTGAATAAAACCATTCAAATCTTTGAAATTATATTTATCTTCGAATTCTTGGTCTGTAACTTCTATTCCATTTTTCTTATAAAGAAACTTTAAAGTTTCCTTATTCACACAAGCTTCTAAATGTAAATGAACTTCTGTTTTCGGAATTTCTCGAATGAAGTTGATGACATCTTGTTCATTCGGATGAGCAACCGACAAATCTCCTGCAAGTAAAGACTTTCGCTCTTTTAAAATAGATGATTCATCAGCAGGTTCCAATCCCTCTTTGGAAAGCAACCAAAGGGGAGGATGGAGGATTGGGAGTTCCATTAAAGAAACTCGCTCGTTTAACAAAGTATTGATTTGTTTATCGAATGTAAGCTGGATAGTGGGCGAGTACGGTCTGTCAGCTGGCAGGCGACTCTTCAAACGATTGAGTTCTGCAATGTCACGGTCAATGACAGCAATACGATTTAAAATCTCTGAAAAGGGAACTTCCATGTTCCAGGAAAGAATGCAAAGTTTCCTAGGTGTCTACAAGTAGATTTTTAAGCCTTTGGTGAAAATCCCTATTTAGGTTTCAAAATTCCCGTCGATAGGAATTTTGGGGGCGGAAAAGACTGGAAATTTTTTCTGAATTATGTCGTATAAATGAATATGCTCACTTCTCGCAAAACCTTCCTACCGTTTGCTCTGCCTTCGATTTCCGAGGACGCCATTGAAGAAGTCGCCCAGGTGTTACGATCGGGTTGGGTTACCTCTGGGCCGAAAGTCAAACAATTCGAGATGGAATTTGGTGACTTTGTCGGCAGTAAAGAAACCATCGCCGTCAATTCAGCCACTGCTGGCTTACATTTAGCATTAGAAGCAATCGGTCTTACTTCAGAAGACGCCGCAATTACAAGTTCTATCACCTTCACGGCTACTGCAGAAGTTATTTGTTATTTCGGAGCAGAACCCATCCTAACTGATGTTGATCCCATCAACAATCTAATGACTCCAAATAGTTTACGAGAAACAATAGAATCCAAATGCAAATGGAACGGAAAAGAACTTAAAAGTAAAAAAACAGGAAAACGCATCAAGGCGATCATGCCTGTTCACTTAGCCGGATATACCTGTGATATGGAAGGACTCCTCTCCATTGCAAAAGAATACAATTTATACGTAATTGAAGATGCAGCTCATGCCTTCCCAGCAGTTCACAAGGAGAAGATGATTGGAACTTGGGGAGATTTTACTGTCTTTAGTTTTTATGCCACCAAAGGAATCACAACAGGAGAAGGGGGAATGGTCACTACTTCTCATAAAGAAGCAGCAGAACGAATTCGAAAGATGCGACTTCATGGAATTAACCGTGATGCGTTTAACAGACCAGGTTGGTATTATGAAGTGGTTGATGCTGGTTATAAATACAATATGACTGATATCGCTGCCGCTCTCGGTGTGGTGCAATTAAAAGAATCACATGGATTTTGGGAACGTCGAACCGAAATTGCAAAACATTATAATGAAGAATTTAGTTTCTTAAAAGGAATCAAACTTCCTAAAGAAGATTCAAACGGAATTCATAGTTGGCATCTCTACCGTATTGAAATAGATCCAAAAATTGCAAAAGTAGGTCGTGATACATTAGTTGAAGAGTTAAAGGAAAGAAATATTGGGACAAGCCTTCACTTCATTCCCATCTTTGAACATCCTTATTATAAAAAAACTTTTCAATACAATCGTAAAGAATATCCAAATGCTTGTCAGATGTATGATAAATCGGTTTCACTGCCACTATTTGCCGGAATGACAAAATCCGATGAAAAAGATGTGATTGATGCAGTAAAAGATATTTTAGGATAATCAAAATTAATTGGAAGTTGGAACGGTTCGGTTCAAATAAAATTCCGGATCGTACAATTTAAGTAATTCAACTAAACCTAAAATAAAATCTGTATCTGTTCCATCAGCTTTTCTACGGAGCCAAAATCCCACCAATTCTTTCACTATTTGGGCATCAATTGATTCATCACCCTTTCTATAAACAAATCTAGATGACTCTTCCGGATCTTCATTATCTGTAAAGGCAGGATACAAAAATAAAATAAACCGATCCAGATAATATGGATCCAATCTATCCTCTTCCACTAACATCAAATATCGATCGGCTTCTTTTCTAAAAAACTTAGGATTAGAATCCAATTTCTGATAAACAATAAAAAACTCACGGGCCGTACTTCGAATCGAACTTTCATAAATGGGCAAAGTGAATGTATATAAAGTTTTGTTCGTTTTTGCCGGAAGGAGAAATTCTCTTAGTTTTACCGGAAATTCCGGATGATAATGTCCAAAGGCATTGGTCGAGTTTAATTCTAAATAGTATTTTGTATGGGGACCAGATTCGAAAATCGGAATTTCCAAATACTCTGAAAGTTTTCGAAAACTTAAAACTGTTTGGATCTTACAAAAGATTTTGTGATAGGAAATTTCCATTTCACAATACAATCCTAATTTAGGAAATTGAATCCAAGTAGACTCAACTAAATCTCGAAATTTTATTTCTTTTTCTACTTTTTTGTCAACAAACAATGAATCAACTTTTTGACTCAGAGGAGAACAAAAGAATAAAAAGAATACTGAAAAATTACTTAATTTTATAAGTAATTTCTGCAGGTAAATTTTCCCATTCAGAATTGGCATCCTTTCGAAAGTATACAGGAGAAATGGATGATTTGGAATTCAAACTTTGAAATAAAATTAAATCAGTTTCTTTTTTTTCAAAGTACCGTTTGTCCGTATTACTTCCAAGTCCCAAGTCACCAATTGGTATCCAACCATAACTCAAGAGAAAAATGGAAAGAGAATCTTGAATTGATTTTGCTTTTCCTTTTTCAAAGCGAATCATTCGAAAAGGTTGGACAGGGACTCCCAATTCTTTCATTTTATCTTTAAAATCATTAATACTAATGCTTGTTTGTCGTGCTTGATAAATTGCATCCAAATAGTCCCGGGGTAAAAGTTTTAACTCTTCTTTTGTTTTTTCATAAAAAGCAGTTACATCCCCTGGATATTCAGCTTCTTTGTCTAAATATTCATCGGTAACGTAGTATTTGATAAATTGATTCTTTGAAGAAAACTTATATTTAACAATCTGTTCTCCCGGTAAATCTTCAATAGAGAGTTTTTTCAAATGAACTCGATTTCGTTGGATGAAAGATGGCTGGTAAGCAGCATCCGAGAATTTTACACCACGAATTCTTTGTTGTTCGTTCGAAGGCGGATGGAGAATAGCAATCTGCGCCTTAGATAAAGAAACAGAATCCAATTTGAATTTTAATGATACTTCTAAGTTGTACTCTTCTTCACCAGAAGCAATAAATCTTTCTGTTTCAATGAAGGGAATGTTTTTAATTTCCTTATTTTCACGATCGACTACCCAAAGTTTGGATCCACTGAGTAAAACCCCACGCACAGAGCGAAGGTTAGTTTTAATTGAACCAGTGATTTTACCGGATTTGGTGTCGTATCGATAAATACTATTGTCAGCAGAATCCGAAATCCATAAAGATTCTCTCCCATAACAAATATCGCGTGGTCTTGTTCGATCAGTAAAAAAACCACCTATCAAAAGTGAAGAAGATTGGTCATAAATTTGAACCTTGCCAGAATCCAAATCAAGAATATAATAATAATTTCCTACGCTTGCAATACCGGCAATGTTTGAAAGTGGAATTTGAATTTTGTCGGTGATACCACCAGAATTGGGATCCAATTTCAAAATTTGTTTAGGTGCTACGACAAGGAGTTTTCCCTCTCGAGAATCAAAACTAATTCCACGTAAATTCGCCAAACCTAAGTTAAAAATTTCTTGTTCGCCGATTTCATTGATTTTGATAATGGCTCGGCGATTGGTATCAATATACCAAAAATTAACACCGTCCCAAGCAAGACCGTATGCTTTGTCTGTTAGTTTGTATTCTTTGCTCTCTTGCGCAGATATACTCAGTGATAATGCTAAAAATAAAAATAAGATACGAATCATAATTCCAATCCAATGTAATGAGTCATCAGACGAAAAATATCGTTGAGTAATGAAGAATCGTTAAACTCCGATCCTAATATAATTGGTTTTGGAACAAAAATAATTAGGAATGTTACTAACATTGTAACTCCAAAATAGAATCGAATTTTTCCAATCCCTGAAACAGAATCCCGGATGAAAGGGTGTTCCACCTTAACAACAAAATAAATAATAAAACCCCAAAGTAACCAAGTAAAATGGATTAAGGAAAAAATAAGAAAAAGTACAAATAAACGATGAATCCATTTTCGATATCCTTCACCAAACATAGAGTATATGACGTGTCCTCCATCTAATTGGCCAAAAGGCAAAAGATTTACAGCGGTGATCAAAAGTCCTACCCAGCCCGCTTTTGCGAGAGGGTGTGCTTGGATATCCATACTCGAAAGATCAATTGGGCCAAGAATCCATTGTGTTGTAAAATAAGTGAACAAACTATCTCCAAAAAATAAGAACCCGGAACGATCGAAATCAGGGGGAATTTCGATTACATTTGAAAGACTGATACCAACTAACCAAGCAACCATCGAAAGAACCAAACTCGCAGTTGGCCCTCCGATTCCGATATCAAATAAAACTTTTTTGTCAGGAATCTGTTGTTTGATTTGGATAACGGCACCCATGGTACCAATTGGTCCAATTGGCAACGGTATAAAAAAAGGCCAAGTAGCTTTCACTCCATAAAATCTTGCTGGAAGATAATGCCCCATTTCATGAGCAAATAAAATCAACAAGAGCGATGCTGAATAAGGCCAGTTACTTAAAAACATTAATTTATAATTCTCTAATGTTTGTGGTACCTGGGGATTAAGAAATATATCTGAGAATGTTAACGTAAAAAAAGTTAAGATAAATAGAAGAATGTGTATTGTTTTTTTTGATTCCAAAGTAGGAACAACCTAGAAATTTATTTCTACTTGAAAGATTATATAACCTAATTATAGAATCAATTAGAAACAGAGCTGACCACAGAAATTTGGAATAACCGATCGATCTGAACTTCATTCAGAGGGAACAGCCTTCTATGCATTTGGAAAAACTGTGTCATTTCCATTCAAATTGGCAAAGTTGTTTGGGATTTTCAGAATTTACAAAAAGAAAAATTTCTTCCGTAATTCAGGTCACAGGAATCCATTGAACAAGTGAATTTTCTGTTCCCATCCACAATCCCAATCTGCATTAAATCTTTCCCAACCTTCGGAAAAGTTGACTCGTCTAATCAGTAATTTTAAAACCAACTAATCAATGTTCGAAAATATAAGAATCATCAAAAAATTTGACCCGGCGGCAAAATCCTATTTGGAAATTGTTCTTTGTTACCCAGGTCTACATGCCCTTTGGCTTCATAAATTTGCCCATTTGCTTTATTTACTTCGATTGCCCATCATTCCAAGACTTGTAAATTACATTAGCAGGTTTTTAACTGGGATTGATATCCATCCCGGCGCAAAAATCGCACCAGGAGTTTTTATCGACCACGGCTCTGGAGTCGTCATCGGAGAAACTGCAATTGTGGGAAGTGGATCTTTAATTTTCCAGGGAGTGACTCTAGGTGGAACTGGAAAAGAATCTGGCAAACGACACCCTACCATCGGAAAAAATGTCGTCATCGGAGCGGGTGCGAAGGTCCTTGGAAATATTACAGTCGAAGACCATGTTCGCGTTGGTGCTGGATCAGTTGTTATGCGAAATGTTCCAGCCGGTTGTACTGTAGTCGGTATTCCAGGAAAAGTTGTCAAAGCTGGTGACATTGCATCTGATAGTGTAGAGCAAATGTTAGAGCATAATCAAATGCCCGATCCTATCGCAAAAGTTTTTTCTGTTCTGCTGGAAAAAGTCGAAACACAGCAACAGCTGATTAATAAACTTTATGAAAAACAACAATTACTAGAAAAATCTTCTACTGATGCACCGGAAGATGACCGTTTCATTCAAGAGTTCATTCATGGAGACGGAATCTAAAATTCTTTTAAGAGTTCTGTTTTTTTCTTTTCATACTCGTCATCTGTGATGAGCCGATTCTTTCTCATTTCCTCTAAGGTTTTTAGTTTTTCAGGGACTGATTTCCACTGATCTGTGGGAGGAGGATTCTCCTCTTCTTTTGGATATCGAAAAAGAGGAGGATTAGGCATCAAGTCCGGCAAATTAAACACAACTATGTTTCCGTAGATGGCATTTTTTGATAAGTTACTACTTTTATAAATGCTAGTGTGTTGTTTGTCTTTTAACCAAAGTTCTGGTCTATAGATAGGTTTGATTTTCGTAGGATGAAATATAACCCAGTCTTCAAATGAATATTGTGTTTGAAAACTGATGTTCGTATTAATCTCGTGAAATAACAAAACCAGTCCCTCTTCTGTCCCTAAAATATAAAAACTTGTCTTTAAAATTTTTACATTAGGAGAAAGAATATCATCGAGTTTAAAAATACACAAATATACCTTGGGTTCGGAATTTGTTACAATCCTCTCTGTAAATTTTTGAATCTCAGGAAGAAAGGATTCTGGAATCAGAACTTCCCAATCTTCATAAGCAAGAACTCCACGTTTGTACTGAATAGACTTTAGAACTGTTGGTAATTCCCCAAAATTCTTGGTATTTATTTTTAGTTTGGATATATCTTCGGGAAAAATATTCCTCCATTCCTCTTCTTCCACTTCAAAAAAAGCCAAAGATTCTGAAGAATCAATCAATTTGATTTTACTTGTGAAACTAGAACATCCCAAGATAAAAAAAATCGGAATCAATACACAGGAAATTTTTGCACTTGCCGTTAATGAATTCATGAATACATTAAAAACCGTGAAGCATTTGGTTCTTTTTGTATTGGCATTATTGTTTGCATCAAATGAAGAATGGAGTGCGCAGCACATGCCACAATTTCATATGAAGGACCAATATGGGCAATCGTATTCTGAAACCTCAGTGAAAGGAAAACCAGTGGTTCTAATGGGCTGTTTCCTTCGTGACCTCGAACTTTGCAGGAAACTTGGCAGAAAACTATATTGGAAAATGCAAAATTTGCTTTGGAAGGACAGTTCAAAAGTCCAGTTCCTTCTCTATTTAGATTTTCGTGAAACAAACAAACTTGTAGAAGATTATTTAGAAGAATCAAAAACAAAACAATACGAAAACATTCTTTTAGATCGGAAAGGACATCTAACAGATGGTCTAAGAAAAGGCGAAACGTATTTGCGAATCTACAACAAATCAGGCAAAATGATTTCATCCTCTTATCAGGAACATATGGAGAATGATCTCATCGAAGAAATATATGGTATTCTCAAAAAAGAATTATAACATAAAAAAATATCTAATCTGGACTTTTGTTTTTATCACTGTCACTAATTGTTTTCAAAAAAACGAAAGTCATTATCAATTTTGGAAAGGTTATGACCATTTACAACGTTCCATTAAGTCGACTTCCAAAAACGAAATTTATTTTGCTGCGCTTGCAGGTAGTTTAAGTGAAGAAAACGAATCTCAGCTCCAAAAAACAACGGAAGGATTTCCCTTCCTATCTCTCCATGGATCATTGGATCAGCAACAAAACTGGAATCTTCATTGGAATGAACCAGAACCACCTAAATATGATTACCTGGCCAAAGTAACATACATTCCAAAACTTTGGGAAGAGAAGGAAATTTATGCTGTGGAAAGAAAAATCATCCATAAGCTAAAAGGATACCAGCCTAGAGATTTTTTTACTTGGGTTCATGATTTTGCTTTAGCAATTGATGATCATAATGCCTATCAATCATTAAAGTCAACTTCACAAAACCTACAATTTCTTTGTGATGTGATGCAGTGCCATGTCACAGAAAATGCAGAATGGCACACTTTGGAATTTACTATCAACGAAGAAACAAAAGCGCAGTTCCCTGGTTTCTATAAACGTACTGGATCTCGGTTAGAAAAAACCAAATTAAACCTTGAAATCTGGGACAAATTTAATCCCACCCATAAATTAAAAATTACAAACCAGGGAAAAACTATCCAATTTCATTTTCCTATTAAACCACCTAAAGAATATTTTTTATCTCCCAAAGAGATTCATTTTTTGGCTGATATTGAAATCAGATCATTTGGAATCACCGCCAAAATTCAGAATTTAGAATACAAACTAAAAACAACTTTTGATAAACAAACGGATACACTAGACGGACATTTTTTACGAATTGGAAAAAAAGAGATTAGTGGAAACTTTTTCTATGTCATTCCGCAAGGTTTTGTAAACTTTTTCATCCCAGGAAATATGGATGAATACTTTAATGATTTTTTTACCTTACTCATCCAAGGAACTCAAGGACGCGGCGGATCACAAATTCATGCTACGTTTAAAAAAACAGAAAAGGGTCAAATCAATACAATCACTACTTATAATGAAACCAAACGAAAACGATTTTCATTGTTTGGTGGAGACGATTCCCAAAAAGCAAGTAACGATTTTGATTTTTTTGCTTCATGGGAAGATGCTATGTTAAAGGATTTAAAATAGAACAATAGAAAATCGGTTCAATTTTAAATTTAGTTTCAGCTAATTTTTATTAGATGGTTTAATTAGGAATTAATAAAATTTCTTAGTAGGTCTTTACCTTCTTCCGAACCAAAGGATTCTGGATGGAACTGAACTCCTTCTATTTTTAAGGATTTGTGGCGAAGACCCATGATTTCACCCTTCCCTTCTCCTGCAGAAACCCGAGCCGTAATTTCCAAATCATTGGGAAGTGAAATTTCTTTTGCAACTAATGAATGATAACGCATAATCTCTATTCCTTGTGTAAGGCCAGAAAAAACTCCTTTTCCATCGTGTTCAATGGGTGAAAGTTTTCCGTGCATAGCTATATTAGCTCGTACAACTTCACCACCAAATACTGTCGCCATTCCTTGCATTCCAAGACAAATTCCAAGCACCGGCGTTGTTTTTCCAAGTTCCTTCAATATATCCGCACTCACACCAAAATAAGCAGGGTCTGCAGGATGACCAGGGCCTGGCGAAATAATAATTTTATCATAGTTAGCTGACTTAATCCATTCAAAGGGCTTTTCGTCATTTCGGATGACATCCAATTGAAAGGGCTTCTCTCTTTCCTCGAGGATTTCTCCTACGATTTGGTAAAGATTGAATGTAAAAGAATCATAATTGTCTAAGATGAGTACTTTCATTATTGTTTCACTTTCTCCTTATTTTATCGTTCGATTCGTTTTGACATAGCTGTCCGCTATCCGACTAAGGACCTTTATGCAAATCTAAGGCTTTTCGAACGGAGGCCATTTTATTGATAATTTCTTGGTATTCATCCTCTGGTTTAGAATCAAAAACAATCCCACCCGAAGCGCGTACAAATCCTTTCTTTCCATTCACAAAAAAACTACGAATTGGAATGGCAAAAGTACAATCTCCATTTAAACCAAAACTTCCAACAGCTCCCCCATAGGGACCTCTTGGCGATTTTTCAATTCGCTCTATGATTTTCATCGATTCAATTTTGGGAGCACCTGATAAGGTTCCTGCTGGAAACGAAGAAGCAAGCCCAGAAAACATATCTTCTTTTGAAGAAAGAATCCCGACCACTTCACTAGAAATATGTTGTACATGGGAAAATCTTTTTACATCAAAACGCCTACGCACTTTTACTGTACCAAACTTTGCCACTCGCCCTACATCATTTCGGTGAAGATCAATTAACATATTATGCTCTGCGATTTCTTTAGGATCCGTTAATAGTTTACGAGCAAGGAGAGTGTCTTCTTTTGCATCAACTCCTCGTTTGGTGGTTCCAGCTAAAGGAAACGATTCCATTTCCCCTTGTCGCAACCTAAACAACAACTCGGGACTTGCACCTAAAATGGTACGAGTTCCAAATTTTACGTAATACATATGAGGAGATGGATTGATTTCTCGTAATGTTTCATAAATAGCCAATGGATTTCCATCCACTTGGTAAATTTCTTCAAATCCAATTTGGCATTGAAAGGTGTTTCCTGCTTTTACTTCTTCTAAAGCTTCTTCCACCATTTGTTTATGAACTTCCTTAGATAATCCAGCCTTTACTAAGGAGACCGTTGCTTTTGGTTTTTGTGAATTTTCTTTTTTTAGCTGTTCTAAGATTTGGTTCACTTCATGGATACGATTAGTTCCATTATCAAAATAAATGAGTTCCCCAGTAAATTTATCATAAATAAGTCCATCCAAATACAATCCGAAAATCATCGCTGGAAAATCAGGATGTGGTTTTAGTTGGAGTTTTGGCTCAAAGAATTGCATACTTTGATAACCAAGATAACCAACAAAACCACCCGCATAACTAATACTAAGCGAATTATAATCAGTAAGTTCTCTTAAAGCAAAATAAGGATTTTCAACAGGGTATTTTTTCCCATCAATTTCCAAAATACCAGGTTCTCCGAGAATGAGATGAGATGGTTGGAATCCAATCACAGAGTAACGAGAATCGTATTGATTGTCTCCTGCTGATTCTAACAAAAAACAATTTTCGTATTTCGCCTCAATGACCCGAAAGAGTTCCCAAAATTCGATTCCTTCCGGCAAAGCTAAAGAATTGTAATTGGGTTTTTTGGGGATTTTGATTTTCGGAAGTGTTTGGCTCATAAAAAACTCTGTATTAGGTACCAAGATTCATTTTGAATCTTTAAATGAAATAAAAAAGGCAGGTCCGAATTCCGGAACCTGCCTTTCTAAGTGCGATTCTTAAATCCGTTCTTATTTTAAGTTTTGATTTGCAAAGTCCCAGTTCACTAAATTCCAGAATGCTTCTACGTATTTTGGACGGGCATTGCGGAAATCAATATAGTAAGCATGTTCCCAAACATCGATCGTTAACAAAGATTGGAGTCCATCTTTCAAAGGACTACCAGCATTGCTTGTATTCACGATTTCTAAACCGTCGCCTTTTTTCACAAGCCAGGTCCAACCTGATCCAAAATTGGTGATTGCCGATTGAGAAAACTTTTCTTTAAACGCATCAAAAGATCCGAATGATTTTGTGATTAAATCAGCAACGGCACCAGTGGGAGCTCCGCCACCTTTAGGGGAAAGAGAATGCCAATAGAAGGTGTGGTTCCAAATTTGCGCAGCGTTATTAAAAATTCCGCCAGAAGATTTTTTTACAATTTCTTCAAGAGTTGCATTTTCAAACTCAGTCCCTTTGATTAGGTTGTTGAGGTTTGTAACGTAAGTTTGGTGGTGTTTTCCATAGTGAAACTCTAAAGTTTCAGGTGAAATGTGCGGAAGAAGGGCATCCTTTGCATAAGGAAGTTCTGGGAGTTTATGTTCCATGATCGGTCTCCTGATGGATTCAAGTGTAATTGTATTTTGTATCTAGTATGGATCGCAAAAGCAAATCGTAAACTAAAAAAGTAGAACGATTCTAATCGTTTCCCTCTATTAATTTCGACTGACTGTAGAACGAACTGTCTTTAATAAATTTAAAATTTCTGAGTGCAAAACTCCGTTAGAAGCTACTAACTCAGGAAGCCCGGTATAGTAATGAACTCCATTTAAGTCAGTCAATTTCCCGCCTGCTTCCGTTAAGATCACAGAAATTGCAGAAACATCCCAATGTTTGACAGTTTTTTCCCAAATGGCATCCATCACACCTTCGGCAATGAAACAGGCATCCAAAACAAAAGAACCCGTTCTACGAAAGGACCTTGCGTATGTTAAAAAACCAGATAGATCAGCCATAATCTCTTGGATCATGTGAGCTCTTTTTGTCGGAAGATTGGGAGAAAAAATGGCACGGTTTAGTTCGGAAATTCTAGATGTGACAATAGGTTCTCCATTCTTATAAGCACCCTCTCCCAAAACAGCGGAATATACGGCTTCTTGTGGAGGGACAATGACCACACCTCCAACAGGCGTTTCTCTATGTTCTAAACCAAAAGAAATTGCATACAAAGGAAGTCCTCGAACAAAATTCATAGAACCATCCACCGGATCCAAAACCCATTTAAAATCACCACCGTCAATGGTTGGTTTGTCTTCACAAATGATTCCATCTTTCGGAAAGGACTTCTGTAAAAAACGAATCAAAATATCACCTAATTTTCCATCGGCGGCATCGATACGTTCTTTTTTATCGGCATCTGTTTCCGAACGAATTGAGGATACTTCTCGTTGGATTTTTTTAGCTTCATGGATGATACCCATCGCATTTGCTTTTACATATTCGATCCGTTTGATGGTTTCATCTACGGGGAAATTAATGGTTGGTGAAGAGATTCCCATACTACCTGCTTTTTATTTATCGGATGATTTTTGAATGACTTTCCATAAAATATTACCGGACTTCGATTGTGTCCTTTCCACTTCAAAAGAAGAGAGATATTCATGATATTTTTTTAATGTTTCTTCAGGAATTCCATCTTCTGTATCGGTGAGAATTGGATAAAAACTTCTAAACTGTTGGATGGTTTTTGGCAAACTGGGGACTAAAAACCGTAGCGATAATGACAAATAATCAATTCCGATCGGAGTATAAATTCTGCCTAATTTCCAAACATCAGAACTAATTCCTAATTCCTCACGAATTTTCGATTCTGTTTCCGAAAAATCAATTTCATCAAAAATTTCAGAAAACCTACGGATCGGTTTGTTATCATCTTTTTCTGATTCTACTCGAAATACCCCACCTTGAAATCGTTTTGCTTCAAAGTCGATAATGTCTTCTCCGTCTTCTTTTGTGGAGTGAAGATGAATGATTTTGGTCTGAAAGTACAATCGATCTGTGATAATCGATGGAGTCATATTTTGTGATCCAGGTTTTTTGATTTCTTCTGACTTAGCTCCACCCAAATACAACATATCCACGGAAAAAACATATAAAAAACGGGAAGACCCAAATAACATAGGCCGAACAAAAAACAACTTTCCAGTTTCTCTTTTAGGTCTAGGTTCTGGCAACAAACAAGTTCCTTCAATTGCTTCAGGAATATACTTTAAAACAGTTTGAACAAAATCTTTTATATCTCCAAACTCTGGTTGTGTGACAGAAGTACCTGGGATAACAAATCGATCAGGAAATTGAATGTAAGGTGTGTGTAAATTATCAACATAGATTTCACCTGGTTTATTTTTTGCGGATGTTTCGTTTAAAATCCGATTGATTGATTTAAAATCGTGTATTCTCATCTTATATTTTAAAATACCAAAGCTTTATTTGGGAATTCTTTTGATTTTGTAACCAAATGGCTTTAAAATCGAAAGTCCCGCCAACTTATATCGGTTAGAGTGGTTCATTGTGATTTCATAATTGTATTGTTTTCCTTCGCGGTGATGACGTTCAATTGTCGCACCAAGAAAACCAAAAGATACCCCTGCTCCCTTTAATATCTTTCTATACAATAAGATAAAACTTTCTGGTGTTAAAGAGGTTCCCACATAATAAACCTTTCCTTTTCCAAAAGAATTTAGAGTGATTGCTGGTTTACCTGAGTAAAATTTTTTCGAATCGTTGTATCTCGCTATGACTTTGGCCGTTGTAGGCTCCAAAATTTCACAAAACTTTGATCCTTTGAGCGGTAAAATTCCCATCCGAATTCCCACTTTGTCTGTTGCCGGTGCTTCAAATTGAAACACTTCCACTCCAGCCATTTCTCCAAACACTCCAGGAACTGGCTCTTCAACCATCCAATGGTCTTTGTCTTTGATTCCTGCCCTAAACCCGAGAACCAAAGTTCCGCCACCTGCTACATAGGTTTTTAATTTTTCAACAATCGATGGATCGAACATTGTATATAGAGGTAATGTTAGAACTTTGTACTTTGACCAATCGTCGTCTGCGCTGATTGGAAGAGAGTGAGAATTTACATTTAAAACATTGGTTCCTGCAAACCAAGTGGCAAGTTCAATATCGTAACCAACTTGGGCAAATGAAACTGGCGAAAACTTTAAACCGTCACTCAATGGTTGGTGTTTGTAATTACGTGAGTTTTCTATATCATGTAAAATTGCCACATCTGCCTTGTAAGGCGAATCAGCAATATCGTTTGCAAATTCACTGATATCTTCAATGGTCTTTTTTAACTCAAAATATTTAGATGTTTTTCTTTTTCCGTGATCCAATATTCCGTAACAAAGTTGTTCCTGACCAAAACGAGCCGTTCTGTAACGAAAGAAATAGATTTGGTTGGCACCATTTACAATCGCTTGTGTCAGCCAAAGTCCGATTTGTCCAGGCGGTGGAAGGTAACCCAAAGTATCATGACCTTGTACACCTGAGAATTGTTCCATCACAGTGTATGGTTTATTCTTCAAACCTCTCGAATATTGCTGTGTGGCTGTAACCAACGGATGTGGATATGGTTCCTGTTGGTTCCCCCAAACAGGATAGTTGTCCCAAGACACATAGTCCAATTTGGAAAACAATTTAGTCATATCCGTGATTGGCAAAAAAGGAGAAGGATAAAGATTAGTCGTGAGTGGTTTCCCTTTACTATATTTTTTTAAAATCTCTGCCTGGAAATGAATGTAAGAAACCAGCTCATCTGATTGAAATCTGTAATAATCTTGGATCATTGCCGGATTGAAGTTACTTGCTACGTGAGCTGCTGGTAATGGAATTTCATTCCAATCCGTGTAGATCACTCCCCAGAATACGTTCCCCCAACGTTTGTTAAGCGAATCCATTGTTTTGTATTTATTCTTTAGCCAGGTGCGAAAATTTTTTAGTGCTAAAGGTGAATAATCAACGTCAGAACCTTCATGGCCTGGTTCATTATCAATTTGCCATCCTACTACTGCTGGATGATTACCAAAATGTTTTGCCATGGCTGTCACAATTCGCTCTGTCGCTTTTTTATAAGCTGGGGAAGAGAAACAAGCCTGGCGCCTAGTCCCAATCCCTCTAACGATCCCTTCTTTGGATACCTGAACAATTTCCGGAAATTTTTTGTACAACCACGGTGGAAAGGTAGCTGTAGGAGTTCCAAGGATGGCTGTCATTCCGTGTTCTTGGAGTTTCTTCAAAACTGCATCGAACAAAGAAAAGTCGAATTTTCCTTCCTTAGGTTCCATTAGTCCCCAAGCAAATTCTGCGAGTCTTACTGAAGAAAGACCCATCTCTTTCATATTTTTTAGGTCTTCATCCCAATCCTTAGGGTTCCATTGTTCGGGGTAATAACAGGCGCCAAAGATCATATTTTTCCTTTTTGCGATTGCAGAATCTATCTTGTGACACAGACTGAATCAGAAAACACCTCTTTCAATCAAATAATGTCTGACCAAGTTATTTTAGGTATATCCAACACCCACCACTATCGATTTACTTTAGTCGATTTGACAGAAACTGCCAAAGAGCCTATGTTTCTTCATTCTCTGAACAAAGAAATGTCCGTATTCCTTTCCAAAACCATGATGGGTGCGTTGTTTCTCGCAGAGATGACGAAAAACCAACAAAAAGTAAGCATCCAATGGAAAGATGATTCCAACAAACAAGCCTTAGCCTACAGTGATCGCTACGGTAAAATGAAATCTGTTGCTTATTCTGCTAGCCATGAAGAAGGAGATATCCGAAACGAATTTATTTTAGGCCAAGGGATTATGAAAGTAATCCGTTGGGATTTTGATTCGGACACATACCAATCTTATACAAACCTAGTAGAAGACACATTCGAAGTAAATTTTATCAAATACTTAACCGAATCAGAACAAATCAAAGCCATTGTAGGAATGGAAGTGTATCCCTTTGATTTTCCAGGAAATGATTTTTCCGCAAAAGGTTTGTTTTTTGAAGCGCTTCCTGATGCACCTGAAGAAAGTTTTCGGTATCTGATTTCCAAAATCCAACCTCTTGTCAAAAAAGAAGCCTTTTGGACACTCAGTATCGATGAAATGTTAGCCTCACTCCAAACAGAAATCGGTTCGGAGTTGGAAGTTTTAAGCAAAGAATCTCCAGAATTTTTATGTGATTGTTCCAGACATAAAGTGGCAGATATCATTGCATCCCTAGGGAAACAAGAAGCTGATTCTATCATCGATGAATTTGGAAAAATTGAAATTACTTGCGAATTTTGTAGGACTGCATACCAATTTGATTCTTTTGATGTGGAGAAATTCTTTAACCAATGAAGGCCAATTTTCTAGCTCTTAGAGAATCGGAACTAAACCCTGTATTTCATAGTTTGGACCAATTGGTAGATCAATTTTTAAAGATAAACAAATTCCCTGTCATATTGATTTCAGGAGAAATGGGCGCTGGCAAAACCACTTTTATCAGAGATTGGTTTAGTCGATTTGGAACAGAAAGTTCTATCAATTCACCTACTTTCTCCTTATACAATATATATGATTCACCTAACTTTCGCTTGTATCATTTTGATTTATACCGAATTAAAGTTTTAGAAGAACTAGAAGATTTAGGATTTGAAGAAATCTGGGGTAAAGAAGGAATTTCTGCCATCGAATGGTGGCAAATTGCTGAACCTTATCTTCCAAAGTCCAATCGCATCCATTTGTCGATTGAAGCAGATTCCATTGAAGTTCGTTCCTATACTTTGGAATGGTCGGAAAAGGAACTCCAATGAACGTCCTCTACTTCGACACTACCCAAGACTGGATTCAGGTCTTCATCGCAACCCATTTGGCTGGATCTTCATTACAAATCCTTTCCGAACAAACGGAAACAACTCCAAAAGAATCTTCTTATAAGTTAGTAGAATACATCCGCTCTGGTCTAGAGAAAGCCAAAATAAATAAACCAGATCTTATTATTGTGGCAAGTGGACCAGGATCTTTTACTGGCATTCGCATAACAGTCACTACTGCGAGAGACCTATCCCAATTATGGAAAATTCCAGTTTTCGGTGTCGATAGTTTAGAAGCTTATTTAATTGGGATGGAAGGAGAGGTAAAGACTGAAGAATCTTCCCTACTTTGTCTGGATGGGAAACAAGGAAAATACTACACAAAGTTTAAATCCGAAAGAAGTTTTTCTGATTCTTTGGATCTGACTCCCGAAATCATCGAAGCCAAAATCAAAACCAATGAATGGACACCTAACAATTGGTATTATACTGGAAATTTGCCAAAGTTTTATCCACCAACGGCAACAAAAATTGAAGCGACAAACTTAAATCTATCGTCTATACTACAGTATAGTTTGAAACAGTATTTCAAAACAGAATCGAATCAAAACGACTATTTATCTCTCCTGCCAAATTACATTCGCGGGACCTACGTAGATCACAAATGAATTTATGGATACCTATAAAATACAAAGAAAAATCATAGAATTTCTGGACCAAAAGTCTGGAAAGGACATCACAAGACAAGAGATCAAAAAAAAATTTACCGAATCAAGTGAATTCAAAAGACCCGATCCGAAAACGAAGAAAGTAAAATCCTTCAAACGAAAAGAAAAAGTTCCTAGAAAAGAAATCGAATTTTTAATCGATCAACTTCTCAACTTGTTAGAAGCAGAAGGATTGCTTATTCCTAATAAAAAATACTTAACCGTTGCAAGTCCCTTTCGCCTAACAGGAAGAATTTCAATTTCGAGAAGAGGAGATGGATTTATTTCCCTTCCTTCTAAAAACGAAATTTTCATTCCAGGACCAATGACCAATTCAGCCATTACCGGTGACAAGGTTGAAGTCATTCCATTGGGAGTTGGTAAAAAAGACAGGTTAGAAGCTGAAGTCACGAACATCCTAAAACGAGGCCGAGTTCTTTACCGAATGCGAGTCAGAGAAAAAACAAACAAATTTGTTTTTGGAAATTTTCTAGATATGCTCGGGGAAGGAAAAGAAGGTGTCCTTCATGTTAAATCTATTCTTAAGGATACATTTGATTCGATCAATGTGAACGATATTTTAATCGTAAAGTTCAAAGAAGGTGCGATTCCGCAAGATAATCTTTACGATGTGAGTTTTATCCGATTCGAATCGGACACAAAAGAAGACGGTGACTTACAAAGGATTTTAATGAAATACAATTATGATCCGGTGCATCCAGACTTCATACCTTTGGACTTTCCTGAAGAAGTTTCAGAAAAAACAGTTTCTGATTGGAATAGCAGAACCGATTTACGAGATTTATATGCCGTAACAATTGATGGAATAACTGCAAAAGATTTCGATGATGCCATCAGCTTTGTCGATGAAGGGAACAGACTTCGCGTTTGGATTCACATTGCAGATGTTTCGTACTATGTAGAAAAAGATTCTCCTCTTGATAAGGAAGCATACGAAAGAGCTACTTCTGTTTATTTAGCAAACCGTGTGGTTCCCATGTTACCACCCATTT
Source organism: Leptospira meyeri (assembly GCF_004368965.1). NCBI lineage: Bacteria > Pseudomonadati > Spirochaetota > Leptospiria > Leptospirales > Leptospiraceae > Leptospira > Leptospira meyeri. The sequence goes on from NZ_SORO01000001.1 coordinate 2,325,270, forward strand.
TATCAGAAGACCTTTGCAGTTTGGTAGCCAATACCAATCGTCTTGCCTTTACCGTCGAGATGGAAGCAAGTAAAACAGGTGAAATTTACAATGCTAAGTTTTATAAATCTGTGATCAAAGTGAATACAAGATACACTTATGAGATGGCCGAAGAAGAAATTAAAGCCAAAGATCCAAAAAATTGGATGTATCAAGTTTCACAATTCACAGAAGCCCTTCGCAAACGCAGAATGGAAGCGGGTAGAATTGATTTAAATTTACGAGAAACCACCATCACTTGGAATGAAAGAAAAGAACCCATTGGGATAGAAAATCGCGAACGACTAACAAGTCATATGCTCATTGAAGAGTTGATGTTGTCTGCCAACCTAAAGGTAGATGAATTTTTACGAAAAAGAAAAGCACCTTCCCTGCATCGTATCCACGAAGCAATGGATGAAGAAAAATTAGAGACTCTTAATCATTTTCTCCAATTGAATGGATACAATATCCAAATCAAAGATACAAGCTATGCTGAGATTATGAAAGCCGTGAAAGAAATTGAAGACAATTCTGTTGGAAAAATTTTCAATTATCTACTTTTGAGAAGTTTTATGCAGGCCTATTACGGTTCAGATCCTTTGGGTCACTGGGGGCTTGGATTTAAAGACTATTGTCATTTCACATCACCCATAAGACGATATCCCGATTTAATTGTGCACAGAGTTTTACAAGCTACGCTTCTAGAAACAGAAAGAACTTATTCTGAAAATGAAATAGCGGTTATGGGACTTCATTGTTCTGAAGAAGAAAGAAGGGCTGCTGATGCCGAACGAGACATTGTAAAAATCAAATCCTTTCGTTATTTAGAATCAACAGGAATTAAAGAGTTTAAAGGTTTTATCGTTGGGATCAGACCTTCCCAAATTTTTGTAGAATTGGATATCTCTAATTTAGAAGGTGTTTTGGATAAATCTGAATTTACCGATGAATTTGAAATAGTCATCAAAAATGATTTCTCTTTTTATTCTAAAAAATATTCCAAAATATTTTTTATAGGTGATCCTGTCACAGTAAGCCTTGATCGCATTGATTTTGAGGAGATCAAAGTTTTTCTTAAACTAAAAGACTTTAAAAAAGACGAAGTCCCAGTGAAAAAGAAATAACCAAAATCCCTGAATCTATTTTATAAAGATAGATTCGGGATTTCTTCCCGTTTCCAAACCTTTCTAAAAAACTTTCGATCATTTATCTGGATGGACATGATCTTTTGAATGATGGCTTCTTCACTAATCTGATACGTTTGCATCAGATCTTTGTCCAAAGATAGTTGAGAATGAGCCACCCATTTTACAAGAGAACGTTTTGTTCTTTCAGACTCTGGTAGCAGTTCATTCACGTTAGAAAAAAATTGTTCATGACTTAAGAAAAGGCCATTGGAAATTTCAGGCATAGGTGCAGCTCCATGGTCAGCTGTTACTACCATAATGAAGCGATCACCAAAATTAGATTTAAGAAATTCAAATATAGTTTGAATTTCTTGATCCGTAGCCTTTAAAACTTGCTCTGCTTCTTTTGATTCCCATCCATATAAATGCCCTACAGCATCCGTAGCCTTCAAGGTTACATACGCAAGATCGGTAATTCCATCATTATCTTTTTTCGTGTTGATGATAGTTTCTGTAATGGTGTCTCGAAAGAGGGCACCATCCATTTTTGCCTGAAATTCTGATCCTTGGAAGTGGTGGATTTTTGCGATTAAATCGATCGGATCTTTGGCTTCAAAATGTGTGGAGATGTCTTTTTTATGATTCAAATAGAATTGGTACAAGTTATACTTTTGCACTGATTTAGGAACAAGGAAAGCATCGTTATAGGTTGACCATGATAAATTTTTCACGTCTTGCCAATAAACAAAATCATTATCAGGAGGGTTTGTTGTAGATTTTTTTGAAACTTGGGAAAAAAGTTTTCCATGTCCTGCCATACCCACTGCTGCCCTAGCCGCATAACACTGGCTTACGATTACAGGTTCATTATTCTTTGATATATCCCATTCATCAGCAAAACTGGGAACTTGCATCTCGCTCAAATCCCAATCTTTATTTTTTCCTTGGAAGACGGGCCTGTGGAGAACTTTTCCATCTGCATATGTGTAAATTTCATTTGAGAAGATTTTTGAGTCTCTAGGAAAGGCTCCGGTTCCAATCGCCATATGACCCACGGCTGTATGCGATTCTAAGTGAGCTACCTTTGCCTTTTTAAAGTATGCAGAGTTGTTTTTTAAATCTTCAAGGAAGGGATAAGCCCCTTTATGTGCTTTGTATAGTTGTCTACCCCCTTGGTCCACAACAATGGTAACGATGATTTCCGGTTTAACATTTTGATTTTGGAATATTTTTTCCAAATAGGAAACATCGATTGTATTCTTAAATTGAAAATCTAAAATTTTTCCATAAATGGATGGAATGTGTTGTTGGTTGATTTCGTCTGAGTATTGCCCATTTCTGATCCATTTCGGTCCGTAAATCCAAATCGGAATTTCAGTATCATAAAAATACTGAGTGTAATGCGAAGTGTAGTTAACTTCTTTCGAAAAATGTTCATCTTCTGCATCCAGTTGCCATTGGTTCTTTAACTCGTCCCAGGATAAATCATGATCTTCTAAGATATTTTTAATTTCTTCTTTTGAATAATGCGAAAGAGTGATTGCGTCCCTCGCCTCTCTATCAAAAATATTGAATGGAAATGGTGCTAAGATTAAATCTGTATCGGGCTGCATCGATAAATAGGCAGCTCGTTTATAATCCTTTTCCCAACCACAATTGGATAAAACTAAAAACATACCAACTATGACTAAAATATTTCGCTTTATGTTTTTTGGATTTATCACTATTCCCTTCCTATCTTGTTACACTCTTCCCGATGTTTACTTTACTAGGCAAGTGAGAATTAAAGTTGTTGGAGATCTCATGTGCCATAACTCGCAAATCTCCTCTTATTATTTTTCAAAGACAAAAGAGTATGACTCGAGCAGTAGTTTCGAATTCGTTTCAAATTCATTACAAGATGCTGATTTAACATTAGGGAATTTAGAAACAACTATAACAAATGATCCTAATGAATTTACCGGATATCCTAGATTTGGATCGCCGATCGGTTATTTAACAGGAATCAGAAAATCAGGATTTGATATTTTGTCGACAGCGAACAATCATTCTGCGGATAAAGGAGCCTTCGGAATTGATTATACCATTGACTCCGTAAATCAAATGGGAATGGTTCCCATTGGAACTTTCAAATCGCATTCGGATTATCTAGAACGAAAAGATTTTTTTATTGAAGTGAACGGAATCAAAATTGCGATTTATAATTATACATATTCCACAAATGGAATTCCCGTCAAAAATGATCGAATCGTTCGGCTTTTGAATGAAAAACAAATTCAGGACGATGTGAGTTTTGCCAAAGAAAATGGAATTCAATTTGTCATCCTTTGGTATCATTATGGAACTGAGTATGAAGAAAAACCGGACAAGTGGCAAACAAAATGGGTTCAGATTGGATTCGACGCTGGTGCTGATATCATCCTGGGGGGGCATCCTCACGTAGTACAAAGAATCGATCAATTTCAGGAAGATAAAAATGGAGAGGATCGACTCGTTGCCTATTCCCTTGGAAATTTTTTGTCCGCACAAAATAGAGAAAACACCGATGGTGGGATCATTTTATCTTTTTCATTAGAGATAAATTCACAAAATCAAAAACGTATTAAAAATGTAAGCACAGATTCCGTTTGGATCTACCCTCACGGATATAAAATCATACCCATTGCCAAATATACGCAAAAACAAATTCCAATCAAACTCCCGAAACATTTAGAAAAAAGAATGTTTAGTTATGAAGCTCATCTTAAAAAAATTCCCGGTCTTACTTTTTAATTTATTATAAATAATTCAGTTCTTAAACCTTCTATGTGAAATGATTATAAATTTGAATGGATTTTCAATAGCAAGTTGATTGTTTTGGAATTAGATCTTAATTTAAATTTTTCATTCTAACTAGAAATTTCTTCAGAAATAAGATCATAACCTTTACCTTCCCGAATCAAATCGATTGAGTCGTCATTGATTTGTAAGATGGTTGATAGTTCCATTTTTACAATCCCACCATCTACAATCCCGTCCACTTGGTTACCATAAATGGATTCTAAATCATCAATATCGATGATGAACTCATCATCACAAAAAGCAGAGGTGGATGTAAGAGGAGAATCATGGATTTTTAAAAGTTCACTAAGGTAAATATGATCAGGAATCCGAATTCCAATTTGTTTGTCTTTATGATGCGCCACAGAAGGTTTTGGCAGATTTTTATTGGCCTTTAAAACAAAGGTAAAAGGACCAGGTGTCACTCGTTTCATCAGACGGTAGGCTGAATTTGGTAAATACTCAATGAAATTCGATGCCATAGAAATGTCTTTGCACATCAAAGAAAGTGGTTTGTCTTTGGGAAGTTTACGAATTGCGTATATTTTCTCAACACCTAGTTTGGAGTGTGCATCTGCAATGATCGCATAAACAGTATCAGTGGGAAAAATAAATACTGCTCCATCCTTCAACCTTTCTGAAATTTGTTTGAGTTTTCTGACTTCAGGATTTTCTGGATGGAGGTATAGAATCATTCTGTTTCACAGCAGAGATTATTGTGCTGTAAGTCCCCCATCGAGAACAAGACACTGACCCGTCATATAAGAAGAAGAATCAGAAGCTAAATATATCGCCGCACCTAGTAATTCTTCTGGTTTTCCAAGTCGACCCATAGGAATTCCAGCAAGCACTTGTTTCATGATGAATTCTTTGTCTTTGATCATATCGGTCATTTCGGTATCGATAAGACCAGGACAAATCACATTCACTCGGTAACCGTTATTGCACCACTCAATAGCAAGGGCTTTCGATAAAGTAATGACAGCTCCCTTGGTCCCGGAATACACAGAAGCAAGTTTACTTCCCACCATTCCTAGAACTGAAGCCACATTGATGATGTTTCCACCTTCTTTTTTATGGTGTTTGTAATACGCTTGGCAATTGCGAAAAACACCCACATAGTTTGTCTGAACTATATTTTGTAATTCCTCTTCTTTGAATCCAGAAGCAGGAGTATTCGTTGCAATTCCAGCATTGTTGATGAGTGTATCGAGCCTTCCATGTTTTGCTTTGATTTGGCCAATGATATCAAATGCGGCACCTTCATTACGAACATCCAATACAACGCCATTAATACCTTCTTTGGCCATCCATTCGATGGATTCTGGTCGGGAACCTGCCCCATAAACAATGGCACCTGCGTCTCTAAACCCGAGAGCTAATGTTTTGCCGATACCTCGACTGGCTCCGGTGATCAAAATTGATTTTCCTTTTACATCAAATAAACTCATTTTACCTCGTGATTGGAAGGATAACAATCGCTAGCTTGAGGTTTTGTGTCTTCCAAAAGTTTTTTATAATCCAAAGTATTATCATCCCGAACCAAATCTCTTCTTATGTAGTGTGTTCCTTTTTCATAGTAATCCGCAACTGGATTACAATCTTGGATGTCTTCGGAAAAACCACGTTTGCATCCAAAAACAAAAACGATCGCCCATAAAAAAATAGCCAAAAGTCGAGGACTCATCATTATGAAATGAAACAATATCCCGTAAGGAATAGCAAGAATTTGTTTATACTCAGATCGACATCACCAAGACGGATCCAAATACTCACCGACCTTGGTTTTTTATTCCAAGTAGCACCAGCAAACATTGACGAGTCTCAAAAGAAGGACGAACCGGCGCTTCAGTATTTAGAACGAATGGTTCACTCAAAATTAGGAATCAATGGAGACCCTAACAACCTCTACTTGGCCGCTGATACCATAGTCGTATTTGAAAATGAAATTTTACACAAACCAGTCGACCTGGAAGATTCCGTTCGTATCCTCAAAACACTCTCAGGGAAAAAACATTCCGTATTTTCTGGGGCCGGTTTGCAAATTGGATCGAAGGTTGATTTTTTCTACGAGGAAACTGTAATCGAATTTAAAGATTGGAATGAGGTAGAAATTCGAGATTATATTTTGAGATGCCAACCTTTTGATAAAGCAGGTTCTTATGGAATTCAGGATACAAACGGGCCGGTTGCGACAAAACTTGGATCGTATACAAATGTGATGGGATTTCCCCTCCGAAGTTTTTTAGCTCGTTCTTCGACGTGGTTGCCTTATTGGGAAGGCTCTTTTATGCGTAGAGGTTGACTAAATTTCCAGGTTTGTAAGCCGCTTTTGCATCTGGACTGGTTTGCACCTCAGCCGCTTTTTTTTCCGTTTCTCCGGAAACATATTTTGGCTGGTAGGAACGCGATTGGATCGCTTCTACTTGCTCTACCGCTTGTGTATTGTATGTGGGAGACACATACATATACGGTTCGCCCAGTCCTGAAACTCTTGCCACATTACTTGAGATTTCCATACTATGAATATCGCCTCTTTCCTTTCGAAAGATTAGACCAGATTCAAGAAAATGGAAACAAAAAAATCGCAAGCGAGAGAATTTAGCTCTCTTTTCCAACTATTCAAAACTCAGACAAGTAACCCCCCACAATTTTTTGCCTATACGGGAGAGGATTCCTATGAATTTGAACTCATCATCGATCATTACAAAGAAGCGCTTTCTAAATCTGCAGGGGAATACGAAATCATTCTGATCGTATCTGAATCAGGAGAGCAGGCAAAACTTTTTGCTGAACTTTTCACTCCTGATATGTTTTATCCAAGAAAACTTATCATTGTCAAACAAGCTGCTGCTCTTTTTAAACCCATACTCGATACAAAGGCGACACAAGAATGGAAAGACTTTGCTTCAGGTTTTCGAAAAAACATAACCTCTGTTTCTGATGAAATTTTTCTCATTGTCCATTACGATGGAAAAGACATTCCTCAAAGTTTAATCCAACTCTTTCAAGGTACCTTAAACTATTACAAAACCAAGTTTTTATATCCAAGTGATTATCCTAAAGTATTCAAAGAAGTTTGTGACCAAGAACAAGTGCACTTTGAACCAAATGCAGCCGATGAATTCATTCATCGAATTCCTGCAAATGTCGGAGCTTATCTTAAAAGCGTAAAAAAACTCAAACAATACTTACATCGTTCCAAATTTACAATCGAAGATGTTAATTCAGTTCTCTTTAGTCAAAATGAACTGAATACCAATGTACTTGTAGAAACTTTGATTCAAAAACGAAAGGTTGATTTTTTTAAAGAGTTCACAAAGTTTAGTGACCAGAACTCTGAAATCCTCAGTTTCCTAACCAGACTCAGTTACAAACTGGATGAAATTCGTAAAATCAAAGTCATTCGAGCAAGGCACAATGGCGAAGTACCCATTCCCATTATGGATGAACTATTAAAAACTGGAAGTTATTCTGATGCGAGAAAAAATTTCGTAAGAAGGCAATTGGTTTCTGATTCGGCTTTATTTACAGATAAAATTTTAGATTTGTTTTATGACCAAGTAATTGAGATGAATATCAAATTCAAATCAGGTCTTCGCGACGAAGAAGGAAGGAATTATTTTTTACAGAAAATTATGCACCTCTTCTCTTTACTTCAAGAAAGATCTTCCAAATGATATTCATGTAATTTGCGGTACAAATTCCTTTCAGAGATTCCTAAAAGTTTGGCCGCCTTTTCTCTGTTTCCTTTTGTATAAATTAAATTCGCTTTTATGATTTCTTTTTCATAATTTTCCAAACTGATTCCAGGTTTAACTTCTAATTCACTTAAGTTGTTTTCAAAAAAATGAGAAGGAATCTGTTTCCAATGTAGTTGTTTACCAGAAGAAAATCCAACAAGCGCAAAGATCATATCTCGTAGTTCAGAAAGATTTGAGGCAAATGTTTTGTTTTTAAAAAAAACAAAAAACTCTTCTTCCATACCTGTAATCTTTTTACCAAGATCACCGTTTGCCTCTTCTAAAAACTGAGAAACAAATAACGGTAATTCAGAAATTCTTTTTTTCAGATTGGGTAGTTCAAACCGAAATGACTTCAACTGATCATAAAAATCTGCATACACATTCTTTTGATTTAGAATTTCTAGTTCCTCAGAATGAATTTCCCAATACAAGTTTACTTTAGATTTTTCTTCGTATTTTTCAGACTTCCACCATTGTTGTAATAACAAAACTTCTTCTGGTTTGGCCTTTGTCATACGATCAATCAAAATGGTAACAATCTGTTTGCAAGATTTGATTTTTTCCAAGGAATCCGTAAATGGAAATGGATAGGAAAAATCCAAACTTATGATTGTGTTTGGAGATATATTTTTTTGTTCTAAACTCTTTTGAATCCAAAAACTTTTCCCAACACCTCTATCTCCAATGACTAACATTGGTAATTTGGAATTAGAAGTTTCGATCCATTGATTGCGAATCTTTTGTATATCGGATCCACCAGAAATCCATTTTGAAGTTTCTTTACTTTTTTTTGATGACACTCACTGTCCCTTGTAAATAACCATTGAATTCTCTAATTTTATTTGTATCTAAAAACTTTTTTGCCTGGGAAGGTTTTACCATAAGAGTCTTTGGATACGTTGTATTGATCTTTAATAAATTTGTTTCAGCAGGAGCATTTTTCACCCCCCATGTAGAGAGAGGATCAAGAACAAATGTTGTTTGGATCAAATACTCTTTTCCTTTTGTCACAACCACATCATAAGGCAACTGGATCCAAATAGCTTCTCCTTTTGATTCTACAAGAACTGTTTGGAATCTATCTTTTTCCGTTTGGTCTGTATTGGATTCTGTTCGAAGTATAAATTCTAAATCTGTTTTGATTTCTTCCTTTTCCAAGACACGTTTATCAGATATTTTTTCATAAGCAAGATACAAGTTGTACGGAGTGATCACATCGACTGCAGCACGAACCAAAGAAGCATCAAACTTTTTAACCTGGTTCTGGTTCCAATTGAAAGGCATTTGTAACTCTTCTATAGAGGAATATACATTGAATTGGTTTAAATAAAGGTATTCATATCCTTCTGATGTACCGATTTTTTGGTATTCTGTAATTCCTACAACTCTACTATTACTGGCTTTACCTATCCTTTGTAATTCTCTGATTGTGCTTAGTTCAGAGTGATTGGGAACCAATAAAACTGGTTCAATTTCCATATGTCGTAAATCGTTCAATGCCATGATAATCGATCCGGATTTTTCCTTCACGGCGGAAGATAGAAGCAAAAAAAGTTTTCTTGATTCTTTTTTCCCAGAGGAAATTTTAGACTTTAATCCTTGTAATGCGGATACAATCGATTCGGATTGGTTGTTTCCTTGCCAACCTGTCTCTTCCATTAATTTTTTGATTTCATTATGTTCTTTTGTTGGCGGGATGGTGACAATTTTATCTTTCTTTACAAGTGTCACACCTAAGAACAGTCCGTCCTGATCATACAAAGAGGCCAAACTCTTTAGAATATCTTTTTTGTAATAAGCATACGAAGAATGAATGTCTACAAAAAGATTAATTTCATAATTAGGAGCAATCTTATTCTTCTTTTCATAAAACCTAGGTGGCAAAAATCGAAAACTTTTTTCATTATGTTTTTCGTATGCCAAAACAAAATTTGATATGAGTTTGGATTGAATGGTTTGCCTTGTTTGATTTTTGCAGTTAAAAATAACCGTTTTTACAAGGATCGGATTTCCGAAATCAATTTGATCTTGGACTACAAAATGAGAATCCCACTCCGTACAGTAAGAAAATAGATCCTGGTCTTTTAGTTCGCTTTCTTCGTTCCATTCTGATTCATTTAAATAATTTTCAACAAGTTTCGGATCGGTAACTTCAGTAAAAAAATTTCGTTTGATATAGTGTCGTGAAAGACGGGACAATTCGAACCCCGCTTCTCGTCTTGATCCTAGTACTGGTGGAACTTCTCCTGAAATGTACGCTGGAAGGATAGAAATTTCTTTCCCGATAATAAATTCGGGAAAGAACGCAATAAAAATCAAAATCAATGCAGAGGGAATTCGGAGGGGGCGGCGAGACATAAAATTAGAATCGGTCCATTCACGGAAAATGTAAATCTTTATCCTGCAGGCATCTTTCGTTTTCTTTGAGAAAAGATTGACAAGGGTTTTTTATAGGATCAAATTCTTCGGAAAAGGAGTAGATTCTTTATGAAGAAATCGCTTATCGTATGTGCCTCTCTAATCGCATTTGTTGTATCTTGCGGATCCAATGATGGAGGCAGAAGAGACGCTACGACCGTAGGTAAAAATGGTTGGATTTTTGAAGGTTGGGCTTGTGCACCTGATGCCGCTGCTGCAAAACGTGGCGAGAGCCCTGCTGAATATTGCAAAGGGAAAGAGAAAGAATTCGATTATCTTTACATGAAATTTTCTGCACGTGCTTCTGACAAAGCAATCAAAGCTAACTCAGTTGCTATGAAACAATCCACTTGCCGTGAAGCAGCTCGTCTTCAAGTTGCTGGTGATGGTTTGAAAAAAATATTAGGTGAATATTTAGAACAAGCTTCTGGCGTATCTGATGGTCAATCTACAGGTTCCGTAATTGTTTCTGAATCAAAAGGTATCATCAAAGGAGTTGGAGTTTACGACTGCTGCTCTCTTAACAACGAAACAGGAATTTGCGCAAACGTTGGCGAGCCTGAGACTTGGGAAGAATGTCAGTGCGTTGGATACCTCAGATATGCAGGTGGACAAAAAGCTCTTGAAGCAAAGGCAACTGCAGCTCAGTAATCTGACTTTTTTGCACTTCAGCGAAAGAAGCCTCCTATTCAGGGGGCTTTTTTTTTACTTAAATAGAAACTTATTTTTTAAGTTTTGGATCAAAGTAGTGTTTATGGATAAACTCCTGAACTACTTTGTGTTCTGCAGCAGCCAAAGGTTGGAAAATGACTGAAGTAGTTTTACCAGCGGTTCGGTGTACTGTTCCAATAATTTCTAACGGATTTTGGTGGAGCGAAAATTGAACCTTCACTTGGTCCCCTTCATAAAAAATTGCAGTTGTTTGGAATGCAAGACCACCTGTTCCTAAATCGGAGAGATGTCCAGTCACGGGTGTGTTTTTTGATTTCACTAGTTCCACTGTGCAAGGAACATCTAACTTCACACGTGCATCTTTACGTTTCTGTTTCACGCCACCATATTTACTATAACTATCCGAGAATATTGACTGTTTTGAATCTGCCATTTTAACTTCCTTTACGCGAGACTAACAAACGTTTCACAGTTTATACTCTCGTTTTCTATTTCGCTTGTTTCCAAAAACTTAGAATCTATTTTTACGGATTCCAATTTATCTATAAATTGATTCACATTTGTGATTGTTAAAAGTTCTCTTTTGATGCCATCTGGGAATCCAGTATTTTCTATATATCGTATAAAGTGCTTTCGAAAAAGTACCAAAGCATAATCATCATCTGAAGGATAAAAATTTAACATCAGATTTAAGTGTTCTAAGATGACTCCCTTTATTTGAACCCAATCGATTTTTTCCTTGGGAGTTTCAGAAAAAATCCAAGGATTTCCAATGGCTCTACGACCAATTAATACAAGATCGACACCGTATTTTTTTTTCTTAAACATCGCTTCAGAAAAACTGGCCACATCCCCGTTTCCAAAAATAGGAACTTTCGCTTTTGATTTAATTTCACCAATTGCATTCCAATCAGCAAAGCCAGTATACGCCATTGCCTTAGTTCTACCATGAACGGAAATGGCTGATACACCAGATCCTTCTAATACTTTGACTGTTTCTAAATAGTTTAAGGAATTGGAATCCCAACCAAGACGAATCTTTGCAGTCACTGGTAGACCGGTTTTTTTTCGAATCCCTTCAATCATAGCACCAGCCAAACGAACATTTCGTAAAAGACCTGCCCCTGATCCGTGGTGGGAAACTTTTGCCACCGAACAGCCCATATTCAAATCGATCACATCTGGTTTTTTGGAAGCCGCAATTTCTGAAGCATTGACTACCGTTTCTAAATCCGATCCGAAAATTTGAAAAAAAATGGGTCGTTCTGTTTCTAAATAACGAAACATATCCAATGACTTTGTATTGCCCATTAGCAATTGTTCTGTGGAAACAAATTCCGTATAAGCAAAAGAGGAACCAAACCGCCTTGTGATTTGTCGATACGGACTATCAGAAATACCAGCCATCGGAGAAAGAACAACATCACCTTTGATTGTCACTCCCCCGATGGTAACCATAATCCCTCTTTATTCTGAATCGGATTCTGAATCTCTAACGACTGCAAAGTCTTTTACAAAGTCATCATCTTTGGTATTCACCACTTTGACACCCATAGCAGAACGTCCCAACATCGATATTGTTTTGACTTCTACACGAATGGCCATTCCGGATTGAGTGATGACAAGTAGTTCATCTTCTTCTTTTACAGAAGCAATACCTACAGCCCGTCCATTTTTTTCACCAATCTTCAAATAGGTCATCCCTTTACCACCACGACCTTTGGTAGAGAACTCTTCAAAATCAGTTCGTTTTCCAAACCCGTTTTCGGATACGCAGAATAAATTGGTTCCCGGTTCTACTTTTGTAATTCCTGCTATGGCATCATCGTCTTCCAACTTCATTGCAGTCACACCAGAAGCTGTTCTACCTTGCGAACGAAGTTCATTCAAATTCATACGGATAGCGAGACCATTTTTACTTCCAATAAACACATCAAAGTTATTTGGGTTAGCAATCACATCGATTAGTTCATCACCATCCCGTAGTCCGATCGCAATGATTCCGGATTTTTTAGTATTTGTAAATTCATCCAATTGAATTTTTTTCACAAATCCATCTCTTGTAACCATAAGCAAATACGATTCGTCAAAATTTCTAAACGTGAATAAGGAAGTAATGATTTCATCATCATTTAGGTTGATCACTGCTTTGAGTGATTTTCCGCGTGCTTCTTTTGTAGCAATCGGTAACTCATAAACTCTCATGAGGAATGCTCTACCTTTATTGGAAAAGAGCATTAAGTTATCATGAGTCATGGCACTACTGAGTTTTTTAACAAAGTCTTCTCTCTTTGTGGAGATTCCTTGGACTCCCTTTCCCCCTCGTTTTTGGCGACGGAAGGTATCCATAGGAAGACGTTTGATAAACATATCTTCAGAAAGTTGAACTACAACTTCTTCATCTGCAATCAAATCTTCTGCATTGAATGTTGAGGATTCTAAAGATTCTAAACTAATCTCAGTTGTACGATTGTTTCCAAAAGACTGGGAAACTTTTCCAAGTTCCTCACAAATGATGGATTTGACTCGTTCTGGTTTGGCAAGAATGTCTTCTAGGTCAGCTATAAGAAGTCGCACTTGTTCTAATTCTTCGATAATCTTTTGAACTTCTAAGGAAGTGAGGCGTTGCAAACGCATTTCTAAAATCGCATCTGCTTGGATTTCAGAAAGTGAGAACGTTGCCATGAGAGAACTTTGTGCTTCTTTTACATCTTTGGATGCACGAATGATACGAATCACTTCATCGATATTATCAAGCGCAATGCGAAGTCCTTCTAAGATATGTGCTCGTTTCTGTGCTTTGTCTAAATCAAATTCAGTACGTTTGACAACGACTTCATTTCGATGATCTGCATATGATTTTAGGATTTCTTTTAATGAGAAGATCTTTGGGCGGTTATTTAAAATCGCAAGCATTGTAATTCCGTAACTCACTTGCAGTTGTGTGAGTTTGAAAAGTTGATTTAGGATGACTTGCGCATTTGCATCTTTTTTAACATGGATTTCAACGCGAATTCCCTTTCTATCCGAAAGATCCAAAATTTCAGAAATCCCTTCAATGATTTTCTCATTCACAAGCTCCCCGATTTTTTCGAGTAAGTTCTTCTTATTTACTTGGTAAGGAATTTCATTGATGACAATGATCTCACGACCTTTGTTGTTTTCGACGATATCAACTTTAGATCGAATGCGAATGGAACCCTTTCCTGTTGCGTAGGCTTGGTAAAGACCTTCGCCACCAATGATTGTTCCACCAGTTGGAAAATCAGGTCCCGGAAGAATTTTCATGAGTTCCGGAAGTGTTATGTCTGGATTTTGAATGAGAGCAATTACTGCATTTACCGATTCTTTTAGGTTATGCGGTGGAATATTGGTAGCCATACCCACTGCGATTCCTGTGGAACCGTTTACCAGAATATTTGGAAAATTTGCTGGTAATACATCCGGCTGTTGTCTCGTATCATCAAAGTTTGGCGAAAAGCTAACAGTATTTTTTTCGATGTCTTTGAGTAGTTCTTCCGCAAGTTTCGTAAGTTTTGCTTCCGTATAACGATAGGCCGCCGCATTATCACCGTCGACAGATCCAAAGTTTCCTTGCCCATCAATCAAAGTCTCTCGCATTGAGAAAGTTTGGGCCATTCGAACCATAGTTTCGTAAACTGCCGAGTCACCATGAGGGTGATAGTTACCAATCACTTCCCCAACTATTTTTGCTGATTTTACATAAGGACGATCTGATCTCCAGGCTCTTTCATTCATCGCATGAAGAATTCTTCTATGAACTGGTTTTAATCCATCTCTAACATCGGGAAGGGCTCGACCCACAATGACACTCATCGCATAATCAAGGTAAGCTTCCTTCATTTGGTCTTCAATTTCAACCGGAATGACCCGCACACCGGCTTTGAGTGCACCGGCTACGTCTGGTCTACCGGAAAGATTCAGTGCTAAGGTTTTATTTGATTCGTTCTCTTGGCCGTTTTGTTCGGTCATTTTTTTATCCTAATTCCAATTAAAGATCTAAATTTGCAACTTTGTAAGAATTCGCTTCAATGAAACGACGACGTGGAGATACTTCATCACCCATAAGGATGTTGAATGTATCTTCTGCTTCCACAAAATCTTGTAATTTCACTTGTAACATAACTCGTTCTTTTGGATCCATAGTCGTATCCCAAAGTTGTTCTGGATTCATCTCTCCAAGACCTTTGTATCGTTGGATCACAACTTTGTCATTGGGCCTTGCTTTAAGAATTTCTTCTTTTTCCCTATCAGAGTAAACATAGACAGCTTCTCTTCCAAATTTCAAAAGATACAATGGAGGTTGCGCCACAAACAAAGATCCTTGTTCAATGATTGGTTTCATATACCGGAAGAAAAAAGTTAATAGGAGTGTTCGGATATGTGATCCATCCACATCTGCATCTGTCATAATGATGATTTTTTTATAACGAAGTTTTTCAACATTGAATTCATCATCACCAATTCCTGTTCCCATAACAGTGATTAGTGTTCGAATTTCTTCATTTGAAAGAATTTTATCCAAACGTGCTTTTTCTACGTTTAGAATTTTACCTTTTAAAGGAAGGATGGCTTGGGTATTTCTGTCCCGACCTTGTTTCGCGGAACCACCTGCCGAATCTCCCTCGACAAGATACAATTCACAATGTTCAGGATCTTTTTCAGAACAGTCTGCGAGTTTACCAGGAAGACCACCACCTTCTAAAACAGTTTTCCTTCTTGTTAAATCTCGTGCACGTCTTGCTGCTTCTCTAGCTTTGGATGCTAAAATACATTTCTCTAAAATCTTTTTGATCACAGCAGGATTTTCTTCGAAAAATCGATTGAGTCCTTCTCCTGTGATGGTTTGCATAAGACCTTTTACTTCTGCGTTAACTAATTTTTCTTTTGTTTGTGAGTTAAACTGTGGTTGTGGGATTTTGATCGATATCACAGCACAAAGGCCTTCTTTGATATCATCCCCTTGTAAACCATTGGGTTGTTTTTTGAAAAGGATTTGGTCTTTCTTTAAGTGGTCGTTTAGAGTTCTTGTAAGAGCGGTTCTAAACCCTTCTAAGTGAGTTCCACCTAAGTTGTTATTGATGGCATTGGTAAAACAAAAAATATTTTCGCTATAGGTATCACAATATTGAAGAGCAATCTCTGCCCAAACATTTTCTTTCTCACCAACAAAGTGTAAAACTTTATGAAGAGGGTGTTTTGATTCGGTAATATATTCCACGAATGAAACAATTCCACCATCAAACTTAAATTCATGTTTAGCAACTTCGTCTTTTCTTTGGTCTTCAATACGGATGAGAAGTCCTTTGTTTAAAAAAGCAATTTCTCTAAATCTTGCAGAAAGAGTATCAAAAGAAAAATCTACAGTGGTAAAAATGGTATCATCTGCTTTAAAGCGAACCACTGTTCCACGGTGAGATGTGTCTCCTATAATTTTTACATCTTCAACAGGTACACCGGCTTGGTATTTTTGATAATGAAGTTTTCCATCTTGGTGGACTTCCACTTCTAAATAAGTAGAAAGAGCGTTTACAACGGATACCCCTACCCCGTGCAATCCACCAGAAACTTTATAAGCATCGTTTTCAAACTTACCACCGGCATGTAAGATCGTTAATACTACTTCAATGGTAGACTTACCCTTGTCCGGATGAATTCCTGTAGGAATCCCGCGACCATTATCACGAACTTCTATGATATGGTCTGGTAAAATGCGGACATCAATTTCAGTACAATGGCCAGCCATTGCCTCATCCACAGAGTTATCTACAACCTCATAAACCATCTTATGTAGGCCGGACTCATCCTGGGTTCCGATATACATTCCGGGGCGTTTCCGGACCGCTTCTAGACCCTCTAGGATCTTGATTTTCGAGGCTGAATAGGCGTTTTGATCGGTTTCGTTGGACATAAATTTATAAGATACCCTATAGGAAGTATCCTAGAAAGACCCTCGAAGGGCAAGTGAAAACGGGGAGATTTAAGTGACTTAAGACCTAGGATTTTGGAATTCGTTTCCCGTTTTAAAGTGAATTTTTTCCAATAAAACTGGGTTCGTAATTGAGTTCACTTTCACCAAAAGTTCTGCCTTTTGAAACTCCAATTCCTGGGAAACCATGGAGTGACGACAAACAACTGTGAGTTTTTTACCTTCAATAGATTTCGGGAAACTCTGTTTTCCAAAATAATCACCAACAATTTCATTCCAACGAAGGCGTAGGGTTTTTAGAATCTGATCCCGAAAGACAGCTTCCCTGTCCATACCCATTTTTTCCAAACTTTGGAAGAGTTCGTGGAGTTCGACTTTTTTCATTTTTCTAAAAACACCTTCACTTTTCCACCTTCCACTTGGTAGATTTCTTTATCAACTGTTAGGTTTCCAACATACTCATGTATTCCTTCCAAGTCTGTAGTAGTAAAAAATGCCTGCCCACATTCAGAAATAAGATTTACAAAATATTCTCTTCGTTTGACGTCCAGTTCCCTGATGATATCATCAATAAGCAAAACCGGAGCTTCTCCCGTGGTATCGCGGATCATTTGGAAACAAGCAGTTTTAAGTGCAATGACCGCACTTCGTTTTTGTCCTTGGGATCCAAACCCACTTAAATCTTTATCATCAAATCCAATTGGCAACGTATCTCTATGGTTTCCACAACTGGTATAACCAATCGCTCTGTCTTTTCGAAGATTAACGATGAGTTTTTGTCTATGTTCTTCTTTCGAAGAGATATTTGGTTTGTAAGTTAAAAAAAAAGGATCTTTTCCTGAACTTAACTGTTGTAAATTTTTATGAAAATATCCGGCCAAACTTTCAATGGTTTTGGTTCTGATTTCACGAATTTCCGCATCATGTTCAATGATCGGTTCATCCCAGATTCCAATTTCCCGATCTGTAGAATTTTCTTTTTTCAAAGTAGCATTTCGTTGTTTTAAGAGACGATCATATTCAATAAGTTGTTTTAAATAATAACGATTGGTGGAAGAAATAAAGGCATCTAAAAATCTTCTTCTTTCCACATTGCCATCTTCAATAATGAGAATGTCCGGAGGGCTCATCACAATCGAACGAAAGTATCCTACATAGTCAGAGATTTTTTTAAACTCTTCCCCGTTAACTTTTAGTTTTTTTCTTTTGGAATAAGAATGTTCAATTCCATATTCAAATAAATAATCATTCTCTTCAGATTCAAATTCAGCACGTATGAAGGTATCTTTTGTATCCCACCGAAGGAGTTGGTTTTGATCCGATTCGCGAAAACTTTTTAAATAGGATAACAGAGAAATGGATTCGAGAAGGTTTGTCTTACCTTCTCCATTGTTTCCAATAAAAAAGATAAGACGTGATTTGAATGTTAACTGAGTCTCTTCGTGATTCCGAAAATTTTTTATGTAAATTTTCTTTAGAAACATTAAAGTTTCATTGGCATAATGACAGAAACAAAGTCGCTATCTGAAGGATCTTTAAAAAGAACCGGGGCACTTGAAGTTGTGAATTCTAAAATGACCTCAGGATCATCCACAGCTTTCACCACATCACTCAAATAATCACCTTTAAAGGCAATTGTGATTGCTTCTCCATTGTATTCAATTGGCATATTATGATCAAACATCATCGTACCAGGATTGGAAGAGCTAATATTGACATTTCCTTTAGTAAAAGCCAAACGAATTTGTTTTGAAGGTTCTTCTGCAGAAATGAGAGCTTGTTTTAAAAAAGTTAAAAAGTCAGCTTTTACAACTCGAACCGATTCTGAAGTTTGTTTTGGAATGACTTGTTCATAATCAGGAAAGTTTCCATCAATCAGTTTGAAAAGAAGTTCTACGTTTCCAGAAGAAACATAAATTTGTTCTTCTACAAATCCAATTTTAGCTGTTTCTTTTCCTTCCATCATCTTAAGCATCTCGCGAACAGCTTTGTGAGGAATGATCACACCATTTTTGAATGGGAATTGTTTTGGAAACTTACGAACAATCTTAGAAAGACGACGTCCATCCGTTCCGACAACAATTAGGTCTGTATTGTCCGGTTTTAAAAATAAACCATTGAATACAAACCTAGTTTCTTCAATTGCCATCGCATAAGAAGTTTTACGAAACATCTCACGAATGGTTTGGCAAGGAAATTCGACTACACTTGTCTCATCCACTTTTGGAATTGTTTTGATATCTTCTGAATCAATTCCATTGACTTTAAACTTAGTGTCCATCTTGCCACTGGCATCAGTGATGGTTGTCTCTGAGTTTTCTGATTGGTCTGTCGTTGTGAGTAAACTTGTATCAAAGTTTAAGTTTTTAAAAATACTCGATAGTTGTTTCGCAGGTAAAGATGCTGTTCCCTTTTCTCCAATGGTGGATGGAACAGAAGTTTTGATTGCGATCTCTAAATCGGTAGCAGAAAGATAAACTTCATTCTCACCTGTTTGGATTTTGAGATTGGAGAGAGCCGATTTAATCTCTCGAACTGAGATGACTCCATCCACTGAGTTGATTGCTTTTAGGAATTCTGTAGTATTGACAGTGAATTTCATTTTTCCTCTTCTTCTTATTTATATTATATATCTTTATATATATTATGTCGTTTCCGTTGGTTCTGTCAGTATGTCGATAAAGCCTGGAAACATCAATTTTTATTGAATTATGTCAGGTTTTTTCCTTTTTGCAACTGTCAATATTTATGTCACTTTGAACAGGTTACGGAAAACTTAAGGGACAATAAGGACTGACTATGTCCTATCGACAGTTTATCGACAGGTAATGGTCGGATTAATTACAGGTTATTGGAAACTTATCTTGTGTTTGATGGTATGAAACAGGTCTTCCCATTGTGGGTCTGTTTTCATACGTTCTCTGAATTTATCGATTCCGTGGATGACGGTCGAATGTGTAGTCGAAAAAATTCTGCCGATTTGTGCTTTCGGAATATGAAGGACGTCATGAAGGAGAAGCATACAGAGATGTCTCGGTGGGATGAAATCGGCTTTCCGACTCTTTCCGAGTAAATCTTTCCGAGCGATGTTGGTACGTTCGCAGACAAGATCAATGACCATATCAGGACTGAATCCAATTCGTTTTTTATTCGTAAGAAAACGTGCTTCGGCAATTTCCTGAATTTTCTCTTCTGTGAGTAAAAAGTATTCATAGGCCTTTTTGTATAAGACCAAATCGTTTACGATTCCAATCAGAGCGCGGGAATCCCCTTCCAATCGTTCAGCAAGCCACTGTAGAAGTTTGTCACTTGCAGGAATATTGAATTCAGAAAAATTGGCTCGCAAAAGTTCGATCCGCAGTGCCAAATCGTGCGACTTGATATCGGCTTGGAGTCCGTGTACAAATCGAGATTTTAGCCTTTCGTGTAACGGTAGTTCGTAACTGGGTCTATCGGATGCAATGACGATTTGGCGTTTTCTATCATAAAGAAAATTGAAGAGTGCAAAAAATTCCTCTTGGGTTTTTTCAGCCCCGCCATTCAAAAATTGAATGTCATCAAAGAGGAGAACATTATAAGACTGGTATCGAATTTTAAAAGATTCGAGAGATTCGCGGTTATTCTGACGAACGGTAAAAATAAATTCATTTAAAAACGAGGTACTGTTTACATACCGAACCGTTTTCCATGGATCCTTTTTTTTGATCTCGTTTCCGATTGCATGTAAGAGATGAGTTTTCCCCACACCTACTGGTCCAAAAATATAAAGTGGATTGTATTTCCCTGGCTGTTCCGCCACACTTTTTGCAGCTGTATAAGCGATCTTATTGGAATCGGAAGTGATATAATTACTAAAAATAAATTCTGGATTTAGGTCCGAGTCGGATTCATCAAATTTGGATTGGATGACTTCCTTAAAAATCTGTGTGGATGTTTCTGATTCAGCTAGAATCGACACACGAAAACGATCACCTATAACTTGATAAACGGCATCTTCAATGAAACTCGTGTATTTGGTTTCCACATGGCGTTTGATTCCGGTGGAAGGAGCCGTTAAGTGGACCACCTGGTTCTCAGATTTATCGAATTTGAGTGGTGCGATGAAATTAGAAAAGTACTTGGGAGGTATCTGTTTCGATATTTCTTCTAAAATTTCTTCCCAACGTCTTTCCAAGTTTCCCGCCCTAAATGTGAAATCGGGTACTATACTTTTAGCAAGTAGGTAGAATTCAAATGAAAAATCCGAAAACGCTCCAAACTACAAAAAATAGTCGAACCGAATAAAAAAATTATGTCACCTTATTGGTTTGACATTGTTTAGCTTAGTAGCGGACGTTAGGTGATACTTAATGAATCAAACATTCTAAAAGAATTTGGTTTTTATATTCCAAATTAGGTAGCCAGTCTTAAAAACAACTGTGATAAAAGAACATACTCAAGCGCAGGAATTTCATAATGCAGTTTCATTTTGAAGTCAAGGATGGCTTCAATCCTCCCTACATTGGCTTCAAAGTTTTTTTGTCTGTATTCATAAAGAAGTAACAAACAAATCATTTCTAAAAAATCAATTCCAGTTAAGCCCTCTTTGTTCGATCGAAATTCTCCTAGTTGGTCTCTCACCCAGTTTTCTAATTTAAAAAGTAAAATGGAATCGTGACAATGTTCCCTTACATTCTCATGCCACTCTTCTAAAAATTCATCGGAGATTTCAAAGGGATTGAGTGATCCGCCGTAATAAAGTTTGGATTCGGTCATTTCATTTCTACGAATCTTTTTGATTTCGTCTTGAGGGAGATAGTTGAAGGGAACACATACCGATCGAGAGACGATGGTAGGTTTTAAGTTTTTTAAATCGTTAACAATAAGAATGAACTTTGTATGTGGCGGAGGTTCTTCTAAAGTTTTTAAGAGAGTGGTTTCCGCTTCATTGTTAATACGATTTGCTTCGGGAAATAAAACTACACGGTAATCTGATGTATGTGGTTTAAAAGGAATCCTTGCTGATAACAACCAACGGATGGTGAAGTCTTCTGGATCTTTTTCTTTTCCAATCGCAATGTTTTTTCTTCTGGGAAATTGAATGAAGTCGGGATGGACTCCTTTCATAAATTGGCGACAGGAATCACAAACTCCACAAGAGGTTCCTTCTAAACAAAGAAGTTGTCTCGAGAATCTTTCAGCGGCTGTCCACTTCCCCACTCCATCGGGTCCATAAAAAATAATGGAACCGGGAATTCGTGACCTATCATTTAAAAAAGATTTTAAGTAAGTCAGTGCAACATCTTGGCCTGAGACTTGGTCGAATGAAAACAGAGCATCAGCCATTGGTCTTTAGTATACCGGAGTCAGCCAATTCATATAACTTGGTTGTTCACCACGAACCGCTTCAAAAAAGATAGATTGGATTTTTTTGGTGATGGGACCTATGTTTCCATTTCCAATCAAACGACGATCCACTTCTTTCACCCAAGCTACTTGCACACCTGTTCCTGAAAAAAATAATTCATCAGCGATATAAAGTTCGGAACGAGCAATGTCTCTTTCTACAACTTGGATCCCTAAGTCTTTTGCAATTTGAATGATACTTCTTCTTGTGATCCCTTCTAAAATTGAAGATGGAATGGTTGGTGTATGGATCACTCCATCACGAACGATAAAAAGATTTTCGGCAGAACCTTCTGATACAAATCCTCTCGCATCTAAAAAGATGGCTTCGTCCATTCCATTTTGAACGGCTTCTGATTTGGCAAGAGCCGAGTTCACATACCCGCCACTCACTTTGGAAAGGGTGGGAATTTGGTTATCAGAAAATCTTTGCCAAGAGGAAACAATTGTTGTCAGTCCATTTTGTGTGTCGAGGTAGTCATCAAGCTTCAACGCATACACGGTGATGTCTGCTTTTACGTCATGGAAACGCGGCGAAAGTTGTAAGGCAGAAGTGTAGATGAAAGGTCTTAAATATACATTTTGTTTTGCTTCATTTTTACGAAGGAGATCCAGAATGATGGATTGGATTTCTTCCGGTGTGATTTGGATTTGGAGCTGCATGATCTTTGTGGAGTTCACAAGTCGTTTGCAGTGTTCCGGTAATCGAAAGACATAGAGATTTTTTTTCGCTTCGCTGTAGTAACCACGGATTCCACCGAAGACGCCTGTCCCATATTGTAAGGCGTGAGTTTGGACACTAACTTTCGCGTCCTCGGAAGGAACGATCTTTCCTTCAAAGTATGTATAAGGGAATGAATTCTGAGCCATTGAGATTCCTATCACTCCAATCTTCTGAAGTTTCAAAATTAGAAAATGAATTTTATCTTTTTTTCTCTCGAAGCTTAGGCCGATGATTTTGATATCGTTCTAAGGAGTAGATTCGCAAATCCCACTCCCTCTCACTTTCGATAAGAACTGAATACTTAAGAAGACATAATATGAATCCATCCTTTTATCCTAACCAATTTGATTGTATCGTTGTCGGTGCAGGTCACGCCGGAACAGAAGCTGCTTATATTTCTGCCAAAGCGGGACTCAAAACTTTACTCATCACAATGAACCTTGATACTATCGGACAGATGAGTTGTAATCCTGCCATCGGTGGAATTGCAAAAGGACATATGGTTCGTGAAGTGGATGCACTTGGTGGACTTATGGGTCGAGTGATCGATCAAACGGGAATTCAATTTAAGATGTTAAACACATCGAAGGGTCCTTCGGTTTGGGCTCCGCGTGCACAAGCAGAGAAAAAACAATACCAACTGATGATCAAACACCAGTTGGAAAAATTAAAAACTCTTTCGATCCGACAAGACACTGTTGAAGATTTGATCGTCGAAGGAAACCAAGTCGCAGGTGTCATCACTGGTCGAGGTTTTACTTTTTATACGAATCATGTGATCTTAACCACAGGAACTTTTTTATCCAGTGTGATTCATATTGGAACTTACCAAAAAGAATCCGGTCGAATTGGGGAACCTACAACCAAAGGTCTTTCCCACACACTCTCTCGTTTTGAATTGCGACTCGGAAGATTAAAAACAGGAACCCCTGCTCGTGTTCATAAGAACTCGATCAACTTTGATGGACTTGATATTCAGGATGGAGATGAGAACCCTCGCCCCTTTTCTTTTTCAACTAAGAAGATCGATCGCAAACAAATTCCTTGTTACATCACTTACACCAACGATACAACACATGAACTGATCAAACAAAACTTAGAATACTCACCGATGTATTCGGGTCAGATCAAAAGTATTGGCCCAAGGTATTGTCCTTCGATTGAAGATAAGGTGGTTCGTTTTGCAGAGAGAGATCGTCATCAAATCTTTATCGAACCGGAAGGTTATGAAACAAGCGAGATGTATCTCAATGGTGTCTCCACAAGTTTGCCGGAAGAAGTGCAATGGAAGTTTCTTCGAAGCATCAAAGGTTTAGAAGAAGTGGAACTCATGCGCCCGGGTTACGCAATCGAATATGATTTTGTAGATCCAACAGAACTAAACCCAACTCTCGAAACCAAAAAAGTAAAAGGTCTCTATCACGCCGGTCAAATCAACGGAACTACTGGTTATGAAGAAGCCGCAGCACAAGGTCTTGTTGCTGCTTACAATGTGATTCGTTCTGTGAGAAAAGAAGAACCAATTCTTTTCAAACGCAGTGAGTCTTACATTGGAGTTCTTGTGGATGATTTGGTTTACAAAGGCGTAGAAGATCCTTACCGGATGTTCACAAGTCGGGCTGAGTATCGATTGCTTTTACGCCAAGACAACGCCGACCAAAGACTCATGCAATATGGATATGAAATGGGTCTTGTAGAAGAGAATCTCTACCACGAAATGCGTGATCGTTATGCTCGAATTGATAAAATCAAAACCCATATGTTTGTGACTTCCATGAAGCCGACCGAAGAACTCACAAAAGTATTGAAAGAAAAGAAAATTGAGAATTATAAATTCGGTCATACAGTGGCTTCGTTTTTAAAAAGATCTGATATCAAAATCGAAGACATCGAAACTTTTGTTCCCGAACTTCAAAACCTAAACGAAGATGAGAAAGCTGTTTTGGAAATGGAAGTCAAATACGAAGGTTATCTCAAACGAGAATTGGAAACGATTGAATACCGTAAGAAATTTTTGAACTTTCAAATCCCAAATGATTTTGATTACGCCAGCGTGAAAGGATTGAAAACAGAAGCGGTTGTGAAGTTAGAAAAACACCGCCCTATGAATTTAGAAAATGCTTTGCATATTTCGGGCGTGGATCCTTCCGATGTGGATCTTCTACTCTATCATCTGGTGGACAAACGATAGAAATTGGTTCGTGAAAAGAACCAATGGACTATCGATTAATAATCCGCTTCAAACAAAAACCAAGAGGGGATTCCTTCTTGGTTTTTGTTTCTCATCTATGAATCTGTTTTTTAAATTAGAAATCTTAAAGTGCAATCACTGAATCGAAAATGTTTGTTTTTGAATCACCGGCTATTTGAAGTTTTAGCCTTCGCAAAATAAAGTTTTTATCTTTTTAAAATCAAATATTGAATTCAGCTAAAACATTCCGCTTATCGTTTTCAGGTATTCTTCCGTATTAAGCGACCACCACTTATCATTTCATAATTGGCAACCTTCAACTTTTGTTGGTTCCAAGTTTCCGAAATTCCAATTTGAAAATTACTGCTATCGATTGCCAAAATGATCTTCTGAAACGGAGTTCATTTTTTCTATTCGTAGACAAGCACGTGGGTCTTTTCAAGGATCCAGTTGTCACCTTGTTTCACGTGAAACGAATGTGACTCCAAACTTCCATCTGCTTTGTATTTGAGTTTGTGGACACGTCGATTCTCACCTTGGAAGAATTCTCTTTCCACTAGGTTTCCTTTTCCATCAAACTTAAAATGAATTTCTCCAAGACCCTTCTTTTTATCATCAGTCAGATATTGAATTTGAACATTGGGTCGTTTAGGATCGATTTGAAATCGGAAGGATTCGTTGTCTTTGGTTTCTAAGTTTTTTCCTTCAGCAGCAAAAATGTTCCCTTCACCATCACTCTCGATAGAATAGACAATTAGCAATCGGCCTTCGCCATCTTTTACGTTCATCTTTTTCAAAGCACGACCTTTGAATTGGAAATCCTTTCTTTCGACTAAGTGTCCACCATTGTCATAGACTTCTTCGCTAGAAAGTAATCCTTCTGTATATCGAAAGATTGTTTTGCCATCACTCTTTCCTTCTTTATCGGAATAAGTTTCACTGATCAATTTTCCATCACTGTTGTATTCATATTCTGCGACATAAATAACCTGACCCTCTCCGTTACGAACGATCTCTTTGTTCGGAACTTTTTTAACTTTTTTAAACAAGTAAGCGTCTTTGTGGGACCACTTGCCGGGTGTATAACCTAAAATAGGAAAGGAAAGGATGATTAAAAAACTAATGATTCGAATCATGGAAAAGAGTTCTCCTACAGGAGACATCGGCGAATTCATTTAAAACGATAACGAGATTATGTCAGAAAAAACGATCCAAGAAGAAATCCAAACCATCATCCCAGATTTGTTTCCCAAGTTGGAGCCAGAGTTTGATTGGGAATTAGTGAAAAACTTTTATGAGTTTCTGAAACGAGACAACGAGAAAGGAGGATTCTTTTCTCGAAATGATTCGGAAAAGATTCTGGAGAGACATATTATTGAATCGCTTATCTTTGTTTGGAAACTGAAAGCAACCGGATATGTTTCACGTGAAACAAATGTAGCGGATGTAGGAACTGGGCCCGGGCTTCCTGGTTTTCTCTTTGCCCTCTTAAAAAAAGCGCCGCATGTTTTTCTCGTCGATTCTCAAAAACGAAAACTTGCACTTCTCGAAACAGAAATCGAAACGGGAACTCTTTCCAAAGTCAAAAAACGAGTGGAGTTTATCTATGCTCGAACGGAAGAAATTAATTCAAATTTTGATGTCGTGACTTCGAGAGCAATGGTTCCTTATCCATACATCGCAGAAGTAACGACGAGAATGGTGAAACAGAAAGGAATCTTATGTCCCTTTCTTGCACAACCCTACCAAGATTTAGAAAAAGAAACCGAGGTCTTAAGCAACAATGGTTTCTTTATGAAAAAAGAAATTCCCATTCCCGAATTAGAGTTTGTGGGAAAGAGACATATAAAAATACTACAAAAGAATTCCCTTCCTAAAAAGGGATTCCCCCGCGACTGGAAAGAAATCGTAAAGGAGACTAAGAGCAAGAATGGGTAAAATCGTTTCGATCAGTAATCAAAAAGGTGGAGTCGGTAAAACGACAACAGCGATCAATTTGGCATCCAATCTTGTTGATTTGGGAAAAAAAGTTTTGCTCCTTGATATCGATCCGCAAGGAAACTCCGGCTCTGGTCTTGGTTTGGAAGTGCAGTCTTTAAATAAAACTACTTATGAAGTTTTGATTGGTGAACTTTCTGCGAGAGAAGCTGTTCAAAAAACCTTCGTAAACAATTTGGATATTATTCCTTCCAACATCAACCTCTCGGGATTGGAAGTAGATTTTCTTGGGATGGAAAGAAAGGAATTCAAATTGAAAGATGCTTTGGCATCTGTAAAGGAATCCTATGATTATATTCTAATCGATTGTCCTCCATCTCTCGGTGTACTTACTATCAATGCACTTTGTGCTTCTCAGTCTGTGATGATCACTTTGCAAACGGAATACTTTGCTCTCGAGGGACTTTCGCAATTAATGCGAATCATTTCTCTTGTACAGTCTCAATGGAATCCATCACTTACCCTCGAAGGTGTACTCCTTACTATGTATGACAAACGAACCAATTTAGCAAACCAAGTAGCAGAAGATGTTCGTAACTATTTCAAAGAGAAAGTTTATGAAACTGTCATTCCACGAAATGTAAAATTATCAGAAGCACCTTCTTTTGGAAAACCGATCAACTACTATGATCCAGATGGTGTGGGTGCAAAAAGTTATAAAAGTTTAGCGGAAGAAATTGTAGGGAAGGCATAAAGTTATGGCACTCGGCAAAGGTAAAGTTTTAGGAAGAGGTCTTGGGAATTTAATTCCCGTAAATGAAAACAACGTAGAGATTTCTAAAGACGAACAAACCGGTCTTCGAGAAATTAAAGTCACAGAAATTTTACCAAACCCACACCAACCTAGAAAACAATTTTCGGATGCATCGATCCAAGAGTTATCCAATACCATTGTAGAACATGGAGTGATCCAACCTATCGTTGTACAAAAAAATCCTTCGGGATCTGGATTTCTTTTGGTAGCGGGAGAAAGAAGATTACGTGCATGTAAACTTGCTGGCTTTGCAAAAATTCCTGCAATTGTTCGCGATCTTTCCGAAGCAGATATGATGGAACTTGCCCTCATCGAAAATATCCAAAGAGAAAATCTAAATCCAATGGATGAGGCTTTGGCTTATCAGGCAATTATCGACAAACGAGGGTTAAAGGTAACTGACCTTGCGACCCGAGTGGGAAAAAACCGAGCTACCATTTCTAACTTGATTCGTCTACTTTCTCTTCCTAAATTATTACAAGACTTAGTGAAGGAAGGAAAACTTTCGGAAGGACAGGCTCGCCCTCTTCTCTCTATCCCTGATCCAAAAAAACAATTGGAAGTGGGACAGAAAGTGATCGCAGAAGGATGGAATGTCAGAGAGGTAGAGAACTTTGTTTCTAACCTTTTACATCCGGATAAAAAATCAAAGCCCTCTTCTTTTGCTGCTGATAAACGAGATGCAAGTATTGTAAAGCTAGAATCCAAACTCAGAAACAAATACAGTTCTAAAGTGGAAGTGGCTCACAATGAAACGAATGGAAAAGGTAAGATCGTTTTTTCTTACGCCAACTTAAATGACATGGAAAGAATTTTAGAGCAACTCGGTGTGAAATTGTAATTTCGCCAATCGTTCATACAATTCACTTTTTCGAATGAGTTCGTCATGGGTTCCGACGGACTCAATCTCCCCTTCCTTAATCACAACAATCTGATCTGATTTCACAACTGTAGAAAGTCGATGAGCAATCATAATGGTCGTTCTTTCTTTCACTAAAAAATCTAAAGCTTGTTTGATCATTTGTTCCGATTCGGAATCAAGAGCGGATGTTGCTTCGTCCAACAAAAGAATTCTTGGGTTACGAAGTATGGCCCTTGCTATGGCAATCCTTTGTTTTTGTCCCCCGGAGAGTCTTGTTCCTAAATATCCTAAATTGGTTTCGTATCCATCAGGAAGTTGGCTCAAAAATTCTGTGACATAGGCACTGGTTGCGGCATTCTCTATTTCTTCAAAACTTGCGTTCGGTTTTCCATAGGCAATGTTCTCTCGTAATGTTCCACTAAAGAGAATGGGCTGTTGCGGAACAAATCCGATGAGGGAACGTAAATCTTTTAATGTTAAATCTTTCAGGTCTACACCTTCGATGAGAATCCTGCCTGCAGTGGGATCATAGAACCTGAGGATGAGTTCAAAGAGTGTACTTTTTCCACCACCGGATGGACCAACAAGAGCTGTGGTTTTGTTTGCAGGAATTTCTAAGTGAATCCCTCTGATGGCTTTCTGTTCTGGTCTTGATGGATAAGAAAACTCTAAATCTTCTAAATTGATTTTTAATCCTTTTTGTTGAGAAGTAGCTACATTCAAGTTTCCATTTCCTTCGTTTGGATGTAAAACCTCGAAGATTGATTTTGGAAATTGTGAATCTTTAATTTCTGATTCCGATAAAAGAAGTTCCATCAACCGTTCTGTGGCACCAGCGGCTCTTTGCAAATCTCCGAGAACTTCGGAAACTGCACCGACACTATTGGCAACCATGATCGCATAAAAGGAAAATGCTATGAGTTCCCCGCCAGTAATTTTTCCTTCCAGTACATCTGTTCCACCGATCCAAAGCATCACACTGATTCCTGTTAGGATGAATAAAATGACAGCACCGATAAGGAGCGATCTTTGTTTGATACGAGCCACTGCTACATCAAATGCCGCTTCTACTGTGTGTGAAAATTTTTCAATGTCTTCCTCTTGGTGGTGGAAAGACTGGAGGATTTTTATATTGAGAAGGGATTCACTGACATAAGTTCCAATTCCTGCAATTTTGTCCTGAGTGGTGCGAGATAAATTTCTAACTTTTTTTCCATAGAACAAAATGGGAAACACAATGAAGGGAACACTTAGGAGAACAATCATTGTGAGTTTTGCATTTGTAATAAAAAGAAAAATAATTCCCCCTACAAACATCAAAATATTCCGAAGGGCAATGGATGCGGATGATCCAATTACCGTTTGGATGAGTGTAGTATCGGTTGTGATTCGTGATTGGATTTCACCAGGTGAATTGGTTTCAAAAAAACTTGGATGGATAAAGATGATATGTTTGAACACGTCCTTTCGGATATCAGAGGCAACCCTTTCTCCAATCCAAGACACTGCATAATGACGAATGTATGTTCCGATCGCAAGAAAGATTCCCACTAAAATAATAAAGGCAAGTGAGTAACCTAATTCTTGTTTGGATCTAGCAGTAAATCCAGCATCGATCAAATGACGTAAACCCTGGCCGAGGCCTAGAGTCACCCCTGCCGTAAAAAGTAAGGCAAAGGAGGAAAGAGCCATTTGGAGTCTGTATGGTTTTAAATATGAAAATGTTTTAGAGAGGACACGAAGATTTTTTGACTTAGGTCGGTCGGGAGTTTGCAAAGATTTATCCTTTTAGATCAATAAGTAGACCTCTGATTTCATCTAATTGTTTCAAAATCACAAACGCGCTGTTGTTGGGAGAAAACATTGTTTTGGCGAGTAAATCCAATTTTTCATCCATGACCTTTACATAACGTACGTCTTTTTGGTCATTTCGTCCCCGTTGCGGAGCTTGCATGACCTTGTAGTTTTTTTTCAAAATTAGTTCTGCGATTTGTTTTATATGTTTTTTGTAAGATTCGAGATTTTTGTGATTTGGATCTTTGATAAGATCTTTTTCC
The DNA here is from genome assembly GCF_004368965.1 of Leptospira meyeri. Lineage (NCBI taxonomy): Bacteria > Pseudomonadati > Spirochaetota > Leptospiria > Leptospirales > Leptospiraceae > Leptospira > Leptospira meyeri. The sequence continues at coordinate 2,355,995 of NZ_SORO01000001.1, forward strand.
AAATCGGGTAAATCTTTCCAAAGTTCGTTTAGTTCCCTGGTTTCTTCTTTTCCTGCGGGAACAATGGATTCTAAAATTTCTAAAAAACTTTGTTTGGATTCATCAACTGACCCAAGAGAACCGTTTAGTTTTTCTTTGGATCCTTTTTTCGTTTGAGTGGATACCGACTTAGGGTTGTTGTTTTGGATGATCATAAACCCACCTAGTGACGAGTGGGATTAATTGTGCATTTTCCGTGAAACACTACACCTTCTTCTACGATGAGGCGAGGAGTGACAATGTCTCCTTCCAATCGACAGCTAGAAAGTAATGTAACTCGTTCTGTTGCATAGATATTACCGCGAATTTCTCCACCGGCAACAACCACTCGTGCTTTGATATCTGTATCGACGATTCCAGATTTTCCTATAAGTACCTTTCCGGTAGTTTCGAGAACTCCTCGAAATTTTCCATCGATACGAATGAGGCCAGGGAACTTAAATTCACCGACGAACTCGGCTCCTTCCCCAATGATGCTATTAACTAAAAATTCTTCTTCTATAGATGGATTGGACATTATTCTTGAATTTGGTTGAGAAACGAAAACGGATTCAACGCTTGGGTACCAACATGTACTTCATAATGAAGATGGTAAATCGGATTTTCTGGTGATTTTCCAACATAACCTAAGATGTCACCCTTGGAGAGTTTTTCATTTTTCTTAACACGAATTCTATCGAGGTTGGAGTAGATTGTTTTCCATCCGAACCTGTGTGATAATTTTACGTAGTAACCAGTGGCTGGTGAATATCCAGTATCAAAAACAATTCCAGGAGCAGTTGCGATGACTTCAGCACCAGGAAAAGATCCGATGTCGAGTCCTCTATTGAATTCTTCTTTTCCAGTGACTGGAGAAATGTATTTTCCAAAAGGAAATAATACATAACCTTTTGTTGGCCAAATGGATGGAGTATTTCGAATGATACTCTTTCTTTTTTTGATGAGTTTGATGATTTCTTCAGAAAGTTCTGAGGATAATTTTAAATTGTGAATGTCTTCTTTGATTCGGAAAGATTCATCCGTGATGTCAGACTGAGGTGTTCCTTGTAATGCGAGGAATTGTCCCGCTTGTCCACCCATCCCTTTGGAAACGCGAGAAGGATCCCCACCGAGTTTGATATAGAGGTTAGAAATTCTTTCGTAATAGTATTGGATGGTTTCGTGAAGAGAGTTAACCTCTTCTTTCATCTTTGAAGATTGTCTGATAAAGTCTTTGTTTGTTAAATTGAGTTCTGTGAGTTGGTGAATGGATCCGCTATGAGAAAGAACGTTCACAGCACTGATCACAAGAAGTACCACCATAATTCCAATAAAGATGGAAATGGCTTTGTAGGAGATGACAAAGTTAATCGTTTTTCGATCGGTGTGAGGAATGACCATAATTGTCAGACGTTCACGACCTTTTTTGTCAAGATCCTCGTAACGTTGGGATAACTTAAGCTTCCATTCCTGGACTTTATACCTTAACCGGTAAAAAATTAGATGTAGTCTTTGTTTTGCTTCCACGTTCTTTATTAGCCTTCGACTATTTAAACAAAAGTTAATGCACCCACTATATCTTTCGATTGAATTTTCATTTTCATCCAGTGGAAATTACAAATCTTGCTATTTATGGGATATTCAACCATTGACACTCATTGCCACTTAGACATAATTCGGGAACAAGGCCAGGAGATTGAAGAAACTCTGGCGAAATCCCGAATTGCTGGTGTAGACCGCATGGTTCAAATCGGGATCGATTTACCCAGTTCGATAGAAGCCGTTCGTATTTCAGAAACACATTCGAAAGATGATTTAGAAATTTTCTATTCGATAGGTTGTCATCCTACTGAAACTCATGAATTTCCTAATGCGGATCAAATTTTAGATTTAGCAAAATCCCGAATGGATGATTCAAAATTTTCTGCGATTGGTGAGATTGGTGTCGATCTCTATCATGATGCGAGCACACGTTTGGCGCAGAATGAAGTGTTACGTAAATTTCTAGAATTTTCTTCTGAAAATAAATTACCTGTAGTGATCCATTCTCGTGACGCTTTCGAAGATACATATGTAGCATTAAAGGAATATAAATCAAAAGCCTTTGGTGTGATTCATTGTTTTACTTATGATTATGAAGCAGCCAAACAGTTTGTGGATTTAGGGTATTATGTTTCTTTTTCAGGGATTGTAACTTTTAAGTCAGCAACAGATATCCAAGAAGCAGCACGAAAGATTCCACTGGAAACGATTCTAATTGAAACAGATGCTCCCTTTCTATCACCAATGCCTCATAGAGGAAAACGAAATGATTCTTCACATTTACCTTTTGTCCTCGAAAAAATGTTTTCTTTACGAACAGAAACCAATGCAGAAGTCGCAGATCGCATTTATCAAAATTCATTAAAATTCACACAAAGAAAGGCTTATCACCATGCTTGATATCAACCGTATTGTTCAAAACCCTGAAGAGTTACTTTCCACCTTACAAAAACGAGGTGTTGTCTCGACTGACATTGAAGCTAAAATTAAATCAATCTCTGAAAAACAACGAAAGTTAAAATTGGAAGTGGAAGACCTTCGCGCTGAAAGGAATCGAGTTTCTAAAGAAATTGGAATTCAGAAATCACAAGGAAAAGACATCACTGAAATTTCAGCTTCGATGAAAGGTGTTGGTGATCAGATTAAAGCCATTGAAGAAGAACTCACTAAAGAGGAAGAATCTTTACATGAACTTAATTTGGGCCTTCCGAATTTACTCGATCCATCTGTTCCTGAAGGAAAATCAGAAGCGGATAATGTCCTTGTACGCCAGTGGGGAGAAGTTTCTAAATTTTCCTTTGAAGCAAAAACACATTTTGATATCGGGGAGGCTTTGGGTATCTTCGACTTCGAACGCGGAGTGAAACTTTCTGGTGCTAGGTTTTATACATACCGCGGACTTGGTGCCAAACTGGAAAGAGCACTTATGAATCTGATGCTCGATACACATACTTCGGAAAATGGATATGAAGAGATGTGGGTTCCCGTTCTTGTGAATGATGAATCCATGACAGCCACGGGACAACTCCCTAAATTTGCAGAAGATTTTTACAGATTGGAAAAAGACGGACTCAATTTAATCCCAACCGCGGAAGTTCCTCTCACCAACTATTACCGTGATGAAATCATTTCTGAAAAAGAGTTACCCATTTCGGTTTGTGCGCATACTTCTTGCTTTCGTAGAGAAGCTGGATCTTACGGTCGTGATACTCGTGGTCTTGTGCGAGTACATCAATTTCAAAAAGTGGAACTTGTGAAGTTTGTCGATCCTGAAACTTCGCAAAACGAACACGAAAAGATGTTAAAAGATGCTGAATCTATTTTGCAGAAGTTAAAACTTCCCTACCGCGTAATGTTACTTTGTAGTAAGGATATGTCCAGTGCCTCTTCCAAAACCTACGATATTGAAGTTTGGATGCCGGGACTTGGTCGTTTTATGGAAATTTCCTCAGTTTCTAACTTCAAAGACTATCAAGCAAGACGCGGAAAAATTCGATACAAATCAAAGGAAGGAAAAAACCTGCTCGTCCATACTCTGAATGGTTCCGGTCTTGCGATCGGTCGAACACTCGCAGCAGTGATCGAAAATTACCAATCTGCAGATGGAACCTTCCAAATTCCGGATGTATTAAAACCTTACGTTCGTTAGTAATTTAGGGCAGATGACCGAGGTGTCAAATGCCCTATTCCTTTTTCTCAAAATACAATTCAAATCTTAAATCAAACCTTCTATCCTCTGATGGACTTAATTTTAGGACATCACTCACTGAAGGAGGGATTTATACGCAATACGGATATCCCACCCGTCCGCTGGAAAATGCGTTCAGCAAAAACAGGGCAATAAATGGCGGTTATGCGAATCTCGAATATTCCCAGTTCCGTTTGCTTAATATGGATGACCTAGTTTGGGGAAATATGCGTAGTGCAGATATTTCCGAGATTATCATCCGATCGAAAAAAACAATCATTCAATATTTACTGAATTTGAATTTTTCCTTTGTTCCATTTTATCGATTCGCATTCATTTTCGTTTTGTTTTCCAATTCTGTTTATAGCCAAACACAAGACGGCGAACCGACTTTGATTGTGGCTCCGATCCAAGGCCCCATCAATACAGAATTCCAAGAATTTGGTCCGACGATGACTCCCGATGCTAAAACTTTATATTTTTATTCGAAACGTTCCAGTAAGGGTTATACGGAAATTTTCAAATCAGAAAGGAAAAAAGATGGGACTTGGGATTTTCCAGAAGAAGTAGATGTTTTAAATTCTCCTTTTGATGACCAAAGTCCTTTTATCTCTCGCGATGGAAAAACTCTTTTGTTATCCTCAAATCGAGATGGATCCGTAGAAGTAATGTTACCTGATGGGAAAGTAGGAATTTCTAGAGACTTATATGTTTCCAATTGGAATGGAAAAGAATGGAACCAACCAGTGGCGTTGCCTGCTCCGATCAACACTGAGGAAATAGAAGAAAATCCGCATCTTTTGGGAGATACTTTACTTTTTACAAGGTATCCTTTTGGTAAACCAAATCTTGCAAAAGTGTATTTTAGCCAATTCAAAGATGAAAAGTGGTCTACGCCAAAACGGTTAGCATCACCAATTAATGATAATTATGCGACTATTGCTGCAGCCTTTAATGATGATGGTAGTATTTTGTTTTTTTCATCGAATCGGCCTGGTGGTTACGGCGGGTTTGATTTATATATGGCAAAAATAGATGGGGATTCGTTTAAGGATATTGAGAATTTAGGTGCTCCCATCAACTCAAGTGATGACGAAGCTTATATTGTCTTCCAGCAGGTGAAAAAAACATTTTTGTTTTGTAGAAAAGTGGAAGGAAGGTCGTTTGATCTTTTTACTGCGTCCGTACCAAAACAAGAGAATATCGTGCAAAAGAAATTGGAAGAAACAAAAAAAATCTCCTTGGATTCGGTATATTTTGAAAGAGCCTCCTCGGTGTTGAAACCAGAATCGTCAGTTTCTTTGGATGCTATCGTTGATTATCTACATGAAAATTCTGACAAAAGGATGAAAATCATAGGTCATACAGATTTAACGGGAAACTTTGAAGACAACATGGTTCTCTCAAAGGAACGAGCGGACTCCGTTAAACAGTATTTAGTCTCTAAAGGTGTCGATCCAAAACGACTTTTGACAGATGGAAAAGGACCAACACAACCTATGGTCCAAGGTACGGATGAGGTCTCCTCTAAAAAAAATCGTCGAACTGAATTTGTCCTAATTGATCCTTAATTTTTCCTTGCCGTTTCCATTTCCGAAGAAAAGGTAATGGGGATGTCACCTCTTCTAAGGATTCAATTTATCGGGTTAGTTTCCCTATGGGCATTTTTTTCTTCCGCTTCAATTTCTGCTGAACCAAGCCAGGTTTTGGAAAAAATTAAAAAAACCAAAACTCTGACTGTTTCAGTAAATGAATTTTATGATCCATTTTATATTGAAAATCCTAACCCGAACTTTCCGGGACTAGATGTGGAACTTGCCCAAGAATATGCAAAATTTTTAGATGTGGATTTAAAAATTATCCCTCTTCGGACTTTTGATCAACATGCAAGAATGTTAGAGAAAGGTGATACACAAATTGCAATGGCAGGGATTTCATCTTCTATCAATCGTTTTAGAGATGTATATTTTACTGATCCTTATTTGATTTCGACACCTGCTGCTTTGGTGAATCGAACAGCACTTCCGCCAGAACCAGAAGGCCAGATTGTTACTGTCCAACTGTTTCGTAATTTAAATGACCTAACAAATATTACAGGTATATCCTATTCCGTACTGGCAAATAGTTCCAATCATCAATTTTTACGAGATGCTTTTCCTAAAGCGCAAATCTTTTCATATTTCACAAATGAAGCAGCGCTAAATGAATTAAAAAAAAATAACGTGAATGCCTTCGTAGCAGATTCATTTTACATTCAAGCACTCTTACAAAAAGATTCTTCACTTCGCGAAAACTATTTACCTATCCTCGGAGTTGTACAGGAAGATCATATAAGTATGGCTACGGCCAAACGAGATGTAGAATTTCTTTATAACTTAAATTTTTTTATCAAGGAACTGAAGCGGACTGGCAAAATTCAAGGATTGATAAACAAATATTTTAAATCCAATCAATGGGTTAAAAAAGAATAATCACTAATGTCATTACAAAATTTACTTTTAAATTATTTAATTTTTCTTTTGATACCCTGCAGTGTTTTGGTCGCACAAGAGGAAGAATCACAAAGAACTTTTATGAATTTTAATGTGTCCTTTCGGGTTCGTGCAACAAATGTTGGACGTGATGTTTTATTAGAAAGAAAAACACCAGTAACTCCAATTACGAATTTAGAAAAGGAAAATACAGAACGACTTCAAACAGAACAACAAACCATTCAATCAGATTTAGAAAGGAGACAACAAGGATTACCAAGTCAAATCACTCCAAGAAAAGAAGACGTAAGTTATTACGATTCTCGTTTTTTATATAATATGAGTTTCTCTGCTAATAAATATGTGGAGGGAGTTTGGGGGATGCAAGTTGGTGATATTCCATTTGGAGGAAAAGGCTTGCGCGCAACAGGTCCAGATGGTTTTGACCCAGGTCTGGTCGGACCAGGGTCTGGTGGAGAACGAGGTCGGACCGCCGCCGTCAATGTCCAAACTAACTTTTTATACTTAAACTTTCGTATCCCTGAATCGGGACTTTTTATCAAAGTCGGACAACAACTTTTTAGTTCTGCTCAAGGAAGGGTTTTGTTTTCTACCGGAACAGGTGTGAGTATTCTTAAGAATTTTCAATTTTTACGTCTGTCTTTGGAAGGGGGGATTTTACGAGCCCGCGATCAAAGTTTTATGGACGTTGATAAAAATGGATTCGCAGACAAAAATTATCAAAGTTCTAATATCTATTACAATCGATTGAAGTTTGAATATTTTCGCAATATTCGTAACGAAGTCTATGCTTACTTCTTAGATGATAATGATAAGTCTGATAATGAAACAGCTAGACTTGCCTGGTATGGACTTCACAATGAATTCAATTTTCAAAAATTTTCATTTATCGTACACGGAATTTTAAATACAGGAACTGTAAAAAAATTACGAGCTATTACAGATTCAAATGATGTTACAATTTATAACACAACCCAAAGATATTTTATTAAAGGTGGTATGTATGATTTTCAATTTACTTATCGCTGGAGTGAATCGCTTAACTTTAATTTAATTGCTCTCGGTACTACCGGAAGACCTGGTTATGATGAGAAAGGACATGAGGCAAATTTAAAAGGAAATGGATACCGTACTTTAGCTCCAGGTTTTTCAATTTCAAATATTGCAACTGACTTTACTGGTGGTTATGCATTATTCAATGGATCGAGTTTTTCTGGTTTGAATGAATATGGATTATATTCCAATATCATTGCCTTTGGTCCTTATCAATTCACCTTAGGTTACTATCAACTTTGGGCAACAAAATCACCTGAGATTCGCATCAATAGAGAATTTAGTGAGCTCAATGGTTACAAAACATCCACCTACATGGGGATGGAATACAATTTTAACATTCGTTATAACGTAACATCAGATTTCCAAATCATTTTTAGATCTGGGTATTTTGTTGCGGGAGACGCACTTTTTGTATTGTTAGATTCGAAATACGGAAGAATCCTTCGGGAAGGATTTATTGTATTCGAACATAGATTCTAATGGGTATTTATGAGATTAGTGGTTCATTTCTCAAATCTCTCTAATAGATGTGTATCTTTGAAAATTACTGGAGAAAATTATGCTTAAAGTAGCAGATCAAATTTCCATTAACGCTCCGATACATAAGATATGGGATATACTCACAAATCCAAAGTTTATCAAAGAATGGGACGATATTCCTGAAAATAATTCGGGAGAATTTTTAAGGTTGAATTCGGTTATAGAATGGGAAGGGCACGCCAAGATGGTAGTCACTGAGTTTGATGAATTGAAAACTCTGAAACTTAACTTATTTTTACCAAAAGCCAAATTAGATCCTTCCGAATATGATGTTAGTTATCAATATACTCTAACACAAAATGAAAATATCGTTTTAAAATTTGAAATTGGTGATTTTTCGCCACTGCCTAACGCTGAAGATTACCACGAAAGTACAATCGAATGGTTGGAAACGGCCAAAGTAAAAATTAAAGAATTAGCAGAAAGTTAATACAATATTCGCATTATAACAATTAAAGCGTAAGTCTGGATTTGATTGCTTTTCCCAAAGTGTATTGATCAGAATATTCCAAAGTGCCACCTATCGTAATTCCATGAGCAATCCTTGTAATTTTAATTTCCATTGGTTTGATCACAGTGGAAAGATAGGATGCAGTAGCGTCACCTTCAAGTGTCGGATTAGTAGCGATCAGAACTTCCTTGATTCCCCCATCCTCTAACCTCTGCATTAGTTGGCGAATTCGTAATTGGTCCGGACCAATCCCATCTAAAGGTGAAATGGCACCATTGAGAACGTGGTACTTACCAACATATTCTTTTGTGTTTTCGATAAAGAAAATATCTTCTGGTTGTTCTACGACACAGAGAATTCCGTTGTCTCTTCTGTCCGATAGACAAATGGAACATACAGAATCTTCAGTAAGACCACCACATTCATCACAAAATCGAAGTTTGTTTTTTGCTTCTTCAATATTGGACAACCAAGCGCGAAAGGTAGTAGGATCCATTCGTAAAATATGAAATCCGATTCTTGTCGCACTTTTTTTTCCAATTCCCGGAAGACTAGAAAAGGATTGGATTAGTTTTTGAAATTGTGGATCAGACAGGAGGAAATCCTCCATCCTTTTGGATTTGGTTGAATACTCCCTCGAAGTCACTGGGATTGAAGCCGAGAACATTTTTCATTTCATGTGCCATAGTTTCTTTTGCTTTTCTTTGTACTTCATTGGTGGCAGAAAGAATTAAATCTTCTAACATCTTTTTATCATCTGCATTAAACATAATGGGATTGATGTTGAGATTAGTGAGTGTGCCATCTGCAGATGCTGTTACTTCTACCATACCTGCACCAGCAGAAGCAGTAACCCGAATCTGAGCGAGACGTTTAGACAGTTCTTCTTGTTTTTCTTTGATATTGCCGAGTTGCGAAAAAGCTTCTCGCATTTGTTTCATTTGGTCAAAAATTCCCATACGTACCTTTGGACTTATAAATTCTTAAATTGGTTGGGATCAACTTCCATCCCAGAAAACTTTTCTTTCAAAAGTTTTTCCATATCCTCTGGAGCAGATGGACTTGTAGCTGCGGGTTTTGGAGGATTTGGCTTTGGTTCCGAAGTCCGTTTTGTTTCTACATCCAAGTTCGGATTTGGTTGGGAAGGCTGTTTTGTTTCCGGTTCCCGATTCTCTACTGGTTTATCAGAAAAGGTTTTAGTTGGTCCTGGATCTGTGTTCGTTACAGTAACTTGTTTTTGTGTAACTTCAGTATTAGTTGTGGTAACCGCTTTTTTGGGAGTCTCTAAACTGTCAGGGATATGAGAGATATCACCTTGGACAAGTTTGGTGAGCTCTGATATTTTAGCCAACAATCCCGATACACTCGGTTTTTCTCTGTCCAAAATTAATTTTCGAAATTGAATTTCTAAATAAACTTTCATCTCGTAGGAGCTTCTTAGTTTCATTAGATTCAATTTTTCATGAACAGCAAAAATCCGCTCGGCAAGTAATACTAAAACCTCACGATCTAATTCTCTATAATTTTGTTTTAATTTTTGGAGATCTTCCTGAGGGATATTGATAGATTCTCGATCTGCTAAGTTATCTTTGATGAGAAGGAGGGAATTTAAAAATTCAATAAAATCCCAAACGAACTTACCAAGATCAATACCTGCCTGGAAAAGATTTTCAAGTGTTTCAAAGATCTGTGCACTTTGGGAAAAATCTAGTATTTGGTTTAAAAAATCAGTGAAGGTATCAATTCCATGATAACCAATCATTTTTCTTAGTTTGACGCCTGTTAAATTTCCATCGGTAAAAATAACAGCTTGTTCCATAAAGGAAAGTGTATCGCGAACGGAACCATCGCCTTTCTTAGCAATCCAAAACAATCCTTCGGAATCATACTTTAAACTTTCTTTTTCACAGAGAGATTCAATATAGTTTTGTAAAACAGTGACAGGAACTTTTCTAAAATGAAAATCTTGACAGCGTGAAAGGATTGTTTCTGGAATTTTATGATACTCGGTAGTTGCTAAAATAAAAACAACATGAGCCGGTGGTTCTTCTAATGTTTTGAGCAGAGCATTAAAAGCAGCTCCGCTTAGCATATGGACCTCGTCCAAAATATAAACACGGTACTTTCCGCCCATCGCATTGAATTTTACATTTTCACGTAACTCGCGGATATTATCTACCCCGCTATTGGATGCGGCATCAATTTCAAATACATCGTTAGAATTTCCTTTTGTGATTTCTAAACAAGATGTACATTCGTTACAAGGTTCTACTCCATCCGGGCGTTCGCAATTCAGACGTTTGGCCAAAATTCTCGCAATGGTTGTTTTACCAACACCACGAGGTCCAATGAAAATATAGGCATGACCAATCTTTTTTGATTTAAATGCATTTTGTAAGGAACCGACAGCAAGGTCTTGGTAAATTACATCGCGAAAGAATTGGGGTCTGTATTTTCGAAAGAGTACTTGGTGGTTTTCGCTCATGTAGGTCCGTGTTTCAAAAGATGAGAATTAAAAAATTCGAGAATCACTTTGATCTTGGGAATTCGTATGTTGGAGGCAATGAAATATTTATCACGGTTATGGATATTTTCTTCTGGAACTGGGGAAGACAGGATACGAAGTCTAGCGGAAGGATCTGGAGAGGTTTCCAATGAGTTCAATTCAGAGTGGAAATTGAACTTAGGATTGGAAAGAAAGTCAGTGTAGAACCTGGCGGAGAGACCGGGATTCGAACCCGGGGTGCTTTTGGCACACATGCTTTCCAAGCATGCACAATAGACCACTCTGACATCTCTCCAATGGTTTCTACTGGCTTCCATAAAATGAAATGGTCAAAAGAATTCTACCTTTTCTCTTTGAAAAAACTAAGAAATTCAAATTTTATGTGGGATCTCGGGATGAGGGTGCACTTTGGAAAGTGATTCAACAAGTAAATAGATTCGGTGGTATAAGAAGAAATTCCTTCCCCTGGTTTTGCCGGAACAAAATAAATCACTTCTGGAATTTTTACCCTCAATATGGCACCTGCACAAAGTAAACAAGGTTCGAGAGCTGTAATTAAAATATGATCAGAAAGATATCGACCTTCTGTTTTTGAAAGAGCTTCTTCGATTGCTAAAATTTCGCTGTGTTTTGTTGGATTTAATGTTTGTTCGACGGAATTAAACGCAGAAGAAACTAGGTTTCCATCTCGAGTGATGATTTCTGAATATGAGGGAATTTCTTCTGGGTGGTTAGTAATGGCTTCTGTATAGCGGCCAAGAAACGATTCGAAAGCTTCCACGCGCGCCCAAGAGGATTTGAACCTCTAACCTTCTGATCCGTAGTCAGATACTCTATCCAGTTGAGCTATGGGCGCAATGAATGCTTGAAGCATTTTTACCCAGTCCAAAAGAACGGGTATCTCTATGGTTTTTTTCAAGCGGATGGAGTAAATCAAAAATCCAGAAATTCCTAGATAAAGTAGTACAGAAAGTAAGTGAATGGTTGCTGCCAAATAAAGACCAATGAAGGGTAAAACCGAGATTACTTGTGCGAACAAAAGGATGAGCAAGAACAAACAAGTATTAACCGCGGAATACAAACAAACAGTCACAAATTCCGGAACACTTCGTTTCCAAGTAAATACGGGAACCCAAGAAAAATACAGAGGCATTACAGCCAAAATTTTTGCAGCTTCATCGGTAAGTAAGTAAGCTTTGAATGTCTGGATTTTTTCTTTGATTTGGGCGGTATTCATGACAGTAACTACGGAGACGCAGGGATTCGAACCCTGGGTACGATTGCTCGTACGACGGTTTAGCAAACCGCTCCTTTCGGCCACTCAGGCACGTCTCCAGCGACTCGGAGAAGGTAGGATTCGAACCCACGGTGGGATTACCACGACGGTTTTCAAGACCGCTGCTTTAGACCACTCAGCCACTTCTCCAAGAGTACCTATCCGTTATGTTAAATGCGAGTGCAGTGTCAAATGAATATTCAATGAATGGTTCTAGAGAATGGAAAAGTTGCGGATAAAACTGGAAAAGTGGGTGAATGGTGGTTTTTGTTTGGCCCACCATGATGGTCATGCTGTCTTTGTTGAGGGCGGAATTCCTGGAGAATTGGTAGACATAAGTCTTTACAAAACAGGAAAAAAAGAATGGTTTGGAACTGTTTCGGCGGTCATTGAATCTTCTGAAGCGAGAATTCCCTCAGATTGTTCCGTTTTTATGGAATGCGGTGGTTGCAGTTACCGCCATATCTCCTACCAGGACGAAATCCAAATCAAAACAACTCTTTTAGAAGCCATGTTTCCTGAATGGAAAGGGAAACTAGAAATAGTGACCGGGCCAGAAAACGAGTATCGAAACAATGTGCAATGGCAAAACAATGGGAAGGATATTGGATATTTCGCAAAAAATAGCCACCGAGTTGTCAATGAATCTCAATTTGTTTGTAAAACTGTCGATAAACGATTGTTATGGGAAGGGGTCCCGCAAGAAATTAAAAAATCTGTAGCAAAACAAAAATCGATCCAACTTAGACTTTCTTCCAAATCAGTTGTTAATTATGAACGAGACCAAACAGAAGTTAATATTTTTAATACAAAACTAAAAGTTCCCGAACGAGGTTTCTTTCAAATTAATAGGTTTCTATTGCAGCCTTGGCTTGAAAAAATCAAATTCCTCTTACCAGATTCGGCTCAAATTTTAGAGCTTTTCTGTGGTTGTGGTACCATTGGAATTTCAATTCGGGAAAAAATCGCATCTTTGTATGGAATGGAATCACATGAAAAAAGCATTCGTTATGCAAGAGAAAATGCGAAGATAAACAATGCGTTGCAGTTTGAATATGAAGTCTGTGATTTGTATCAAAAACATCTACCAAAACATACGGCAAAGTTTCCAATTTGGGTTGTGAATCCACCGAGAGCAGGTCTTTCTGAAGGAATTGTTGAATCTGCTTCTTTATTTTCACCAAAACAAATTGTTTATTCTAGCTGTAATCCAAGTACTTTGAAGAGAGACATTACAAAACTAGAAATGATAGGGTATCGATTGGAATATTTAGGTTTGTTTGATTTTTTCCCAAGAACTCAACATTATGAAGTTCTCGTGAGTTTAAAAAAAATAAACAACTCACAAACCTAAATTTGTGAGTTGGAAGAATCGAATTTTGGTGATTATTATTTTTCTTTTGTAGTGATTTTAAATGGAAGGTAAGCTGGGCAAAATCCGATGGCTGAAGTTGCGATCATTACAAGGCCGATAGCAAACAAAACGATTGCTGTTGTTCCTTCTACAACCCCGCCTAAATAAAGACCACCTAATACCAAGCCGACGACTACTCGAATGATTCTGTCATAAAGACCCATATTTTGAAACATATTCAATCTCCTTAAAGAACGTTTGACGAAAGAAAGTGAATTGATTCTTAATTATTTTTTTGTAACCATTCTAAAATCAATTTAGTCACTTCATCTCTTTTTTCCCAATGTAAGAAATGTCCAGCATGATCGAAACCAATTTTACGAAACCCACAAGGAAAGTCCGTTTCATCCAACAGATGTTCGAAGAGATTTTTATGGAAACAACCATCGTTTAAACCATAGAGAATTTGTGTTGGAACCGTAATTTTAGAATCCAAAATTCCTAAAATACTTTCCCGACCAGATTCAGTGAAAAGATCATTTAAGTTTCTATAATAGGACAGGGCAGAAGATAAAATTCCTGGATTTTGGAAATTAGCTTTAATCTCTGCTAAATGGTCTTGGTTTGGTGTATAACCCGGAGACCAATCTTTCCATAAAAAATCAACCAAAGCAAAATCATTAGTTCGAATCGTAAGTTCTGCTAAAAAAGGAATTTGGAATAACAAAACATACCACGAATGAATTGTTTGTTGTGGAGCCCAAAGAAAGGAATCTTGGTAAGTTCGGAGTAAAGGTACACCAAGACTTGTGATTGATTTGATGCGGTTGGGATAATACATTCCTGCTGCATAAGCAATGACTGCTCCCCAGTTGTGTCCAACTAGATGAACTTTGTCCCATTGTCTGTCTTCCATCCAACCTAAAATATCATCTACCAGATCCACCACATGTAATTTATGAGCATGGGATATAGTTGATGGTTCGTATCCTCGCATAACTGGAGCAATACATTGAAATCCTTTTTTCCCAATTACTTCCATAATTGGTGCAAAGGTTTTATGGTTATCCGGGAATCCATGAAGGAAAAGAACAGGTTCTCCTTTTCCCGTTTCTAGGGTGGTAAATACAGTGGATGAATTTCTAATTTCCGAATGGTGCATTGTTATTTACCAACTTTTCTTTTTTATACGTTGTTCGAAAGAATTGTAACACAATCTCTCTTGTATCCAAGTCCTTACTTAAGTATCCGTATTGTTTTTCATTTTGGTAATAAAAACCATTTGGCCAAATATGGCCACCGCCAGGGATCAAATAACCTTCTACAATTTGGTCAGATAAACAATCTGTGAATTTAGTGTATTGGATGTCCCTCTTCCAAAATTTGTTCAAATGTCTTTTGCTGGATTTTGTCTCCTCTTTGCAGGAGAAACTGGAGGTCCAATACTCTAATGATTCTAAATAGGAAAGAACATCTCCTGCTGCAATTCTCTGCGATTGGTTATTAGGATCTGCAGGGATTGAAACAGTTCCACCTTGGAAAGGAACTACATCATCGGACATTCCCATGATGAAACCCATCGATTTTTGGGGCGGAGGAAAACATATTTCTTTCAATCCTCGGGATGTCACTGCTGCCACAGAATAACCTGAACTAAATAAATCAGGTGCTTCGCATAACAAACGTTGTGTCATAAATCCGCCATTGGAAATTCCCACTGCATGAATTCGATTGTAATCAATAGAGTATTCAGAATCCAAATGTCGAATGATATCCCGGAAAAAATCGACATCTTTTGTATTTCTTTTGTCTGTGATAGAATGAGGAATTTTCCTTCCATCATTCCATCGGTTTGCATAACCATCTGGATAAACTGCGATGAATCCATATTCTTCTGCTTTTTCTGACATCCGAGTGAGGTAAATCATACCCTCACCTGTCCCACCACCTCCGTGTAATAAAAAAACCACGGGCAATTTATCTTCTTTCATTTGTTTAGGGATGTAATATCGAAAGGAGCGTAATAATCCATCAGATGAGATTGATTGTAGTTTGTGCTCTTTGACTGGAACAATGGACGGCAGAGATTTACAGAAAAAAGAAAAAGAAACCATCATCAAAAGTAGGTACGACTGAATTCTAACAAGAAACCGAATCATAGAAATAAAGATTCAAAGGATTTGATGGTTTCGATAAACTTCGGGTTACCTTCCAGTGGATATTTCGGATGAAATTCTTTATCGACTGTGGGGTCATAAGGTCCGGACTTTCCTTCAAAACAGACTGCTGTTTCGGACAAACAAACCAAACTATGCCAAACACCAGGCTGTAAATCAATCCCACGTTTTGGCCCATTGGCTGTAAGTTTATGGGATTCCTTTACTTCTCCGTCTTCATCAAAAATCAAAAAACCAATTTCCCCTTCTAGGATAATGAAGGTTTCCGGTTTAGGATCCGACAAATGTCTGTGAGGTGGAATGTACGTATCTTTAGAAAGAACGTTTAGAAACCTTTGGTACACTTCCTGTTGTTCGTGGAAGTTAAAATTGGTACGTTTTCTTTCGGCGTTTTGGGCTTTTGTAATTAGGGTTCCGATTAAGTCGGAATCAATGACTTGTATTTCCAGCAAGTTGACCTTCCAATTCCTGCTCAATGAAGGCTAACATATCCGGAACACAAGCCGTACAAGTATCAGCCGCTCCCATCTCGCGGGCGACTTCTAGTATAGGGCGATTGGATTCTTTGACAACATTTAAGATAGATTCAAAGAAAACTTCTGCACAGTGACACTTGATCATGGTTCTGAGAATCAGTCTCTAGCTTTCCAAGCGGTACGACAAGAATTTTTTTTTGTCTTATTAAAGCATTTTTTTAGTAATTAGGTGATGGAGTCCGAGTGGTTTTTTTGGTAATGAGAAACTGCCCATTGCGTTAATTCATGAATCACTTTTTCTAATGATTTTCCGTGCTTTGTGATTGAGTATTCAACTCCCGGAGGGAAGGAATCGATCACAGTTCTTTCAATTAACTGAATTTTCTCTAAATCTTTGAGTTCTTTCGACAGCATTTTATCCGTAATTCCTGGAATTTCCTCAGCAATTTCTTTAAACCGTTTCTTTCCAAACGATAGAGACATAATAATAGGCAACTTCCATTTTCCGCTTAATATTTCTAGAGCCTCACGAAGTGGTAAAATCAAATTAGCACATTCACTATGATCGAGATTGCTTTTTGGATCTTTTCCCTTCATTGCAGTTCAATTCTACGATCCTGGATCTATTAAGCCACGTCAACTGAACGAAAATTCTCATATTTCCAAATTTTTTATTAGCTAAGCCACAACAATTAATATCTAAATAATAGTAACTATAAAAAGTATAGTTACATGAACATTAAATTAGGAGTTTCTCATGAATCTATTTCGAATCATCTATTGAGTATCAACAGTGATCCTTTCTTTTCTAATGCTTTTCAGTGCCGTTAGTTATTTTATGAATCCCGAAATCGCAGTCGGTTTTAATCGATTAGGTTTCCCTGATTATTTTAGAGTGGAATTAGGAATTGCGAAACTGATTGGATCGTTAATCATTCTTGTTCCACAAATTTCCCGCCGATTCAAGGAATGGGCATATGTCGGGTTTGGAATTACTTTTATTTCGGCTGCGATTGCACATTTGCGAAGTGGAGATTCTGTATCTACAGTAATTGCACCTATCGTTATATTTGGTATATTGACTGTCTCTTATGTTTTTTATTATAAGACACAACCAGTATCAGTGTGACCGTTCTAATCTAGATATTTACGGACTTAAATAGAAAAGTATTTATAAACGTTAGCTAACGATTGAATTGCATTGTGCCAAAGGAAACGGTTTACATTAACTAGACCTTTCTTTTGGTAATCTTTTAGTATTTTATCATTCGATAATAAAAAGAGAATTTTAGATTTTAAATTTTCTTTAGAGTAGGGATCGAAGTATTCTGCTGTAGATCCTAAAACTTCAGGTAGGACACTAACATTAGAAGAAAGGACAACTGTGCCAACACTTTGTGATTCCAATACTGGAAATCCAAATCCTTCATACAAAGAAGGGAAAATAAAAAGTTTTGCTCCTTGATATGCAAGAGGTAGTTCTTCATACGGCAAGTGCGGAAGAAAAAAAATTAAATTTGGGTATTTGTCTTTAAATGCTCGTAGTTCTGTTGGAATTTCTTTGCTGATTCCTCCAATCACAAGCGGAAGATTTATTTTTTTTTCTTTCCATAATTCTTCTATGGTTTCTAATAAAAAAGGAAAGTTTTTGTGAGCTTTTCCAATTCCAACTGTGAAAAGATAAGATTTTGGAAGGGATTGTTTTTTTAAAAAAACGTTTAAATTCGCTAATGGTTTTTTCAAAAAAATCTTTCTATCAATTCCGTTATACACCACAGAAATCTTATCTTCCAGATACCCAAAAGATTGCACCAAATCCTGTTTGGTGTATTCGGAAACTGTAATGATTTTACGAGCAAACCATTTGATCCATCGAAAGACAATTTGCATATATATACGTTTAACGAGAGAACTATGTGCTGCCTTAAAATGATAAGGAATGAGATCGTGAATGGTAACAATGCATTTCCGAATGTATGGGAAGGGAATGTTAAAATGAGGGATGTCCAAAAGATCCATTTCACCCATTCTGCGATGACCTAAAAATTCTTTTGGGGAATAGATACTAGATTTGTATTCAATGATTTCTGCGTGTTTGGGAAGATTGTATTTTTTTAAAACGGTAGGATCACCAAAGATAAACAATTCTGCACTCTCAGTCGAAATGGGCCAAAATTTTAAAATATGTTGGATCCGAATCCCAATCCCAGAATTTTCGATCATCCGTGCATCGTATCCAATTTTTAGCCGCATCCGTAATTGATTATGTCCTTTAGAATTAATTTAAAAAAAGGAAATGTATCTTTTCCTTTAAAGTCAAGTCTAGTCAAATTAGTAGTAATTATTCTGCATTCATAATTTGGGATGTAGAATAGGTGGAACATATCATTCAAAAAGGAATCGGATGGAAAACTTAATCGAAGAAATCCTAAAACAAATTGGTGAAGATCCTTCAAGAGAGGGTCTTGTGAAAACGCCCAACCGTGTGAAAAAGGCTTATGACTTTTTGACCAGTGGGTATAAGGCTGATTTGAATCAAATTGTGAATGGAGCGATCTTTGAAGAAAGCACAACCGGCATGGTTTTGGTAAGAGATATCGAGATGTATTCCTTGTGCGAACATCATTTACTTCCTTTTTATGGAAGAGCCCATGTTGCTTATATTCCCAATAAAAAGATTATAGGAATTAGTAAAATTCCAAGGATTGTCGATGTGTTTGCACGTCGACTGCAGGTCCAAGAACGTCTCACCGATCAAATTGCCCAAGCCATCCAAGAAACCTTAGATCCTTTAGGTGTAGGTGTAGTCATTAAGGCCAAACATTTATGTATGATGATGCGTGGTGTGGAAAAACAGAATTCAGAACTATTTACTTCTAGTCTACTTGGCCTATTCAAAACAGATCCCACTACTCGGAGTGAGTTTTTAGATTTGATCCGAACCGGTTCCCATTAAGTTCAATTTTTAAATTCAAATTTTCAGATTCATGCTGGACTTTTTTCAAAAAAAGTTCAGCATTCTTTCTCTAGAGGGAATCTATGCCGAAAGAAAGAATCGTGGCACCGTCCAAAGACTTCGCAAAGTTAGCGAACGTTAGCTTAAAAGAATACAAATCCAAATACAAAGAGTCCATAGAAAAACCGGAAAAATTTTGGGCTGAACAAGCAAAACGCCTAACATGGTTTAAAAAATGGACAAAAGTTTTAAAACACGATTTTGCTAAGGCAAAAGCAGAATGGTTTGTAGGTGGAAAACTCAATGTTTCTTATAATTGTTTAGACAGACATTTAGATTCCCCTTTAAAAAACAAAGCTGCTCTCATTTGGGAAGGGGACAACCCTGACGAATCCAAAGTTCTTACTTATCATGACCTCCACCGCGAGGTGAATCATTTTGCAAACGTTCTAAAAAAGTTCCATGTGAAAAAAGGAGACAGAGTTCTCATTTACCTTCCCATGATTCCGGAACTTGCCATTGCAACGCTAGCTTGTACTCGTATTGGTGCCGTCCATTCAGTGGTGTTTGGAGGATTTTCTCCGGAAGCACTTCTTGGTCGTATTGAAGATTGTAAACCCACAATTGTGATCACTGCTGATGGTGGCTATCGTGGTGGCAAACCAGTGGAACTCAAAAAAAATGTAGATATCGCTCTAGATGAAAGTAAATACAAAGTTAAAGATGTAATTGTTGTTAAGCGAACAGGCGATGAAGGAAATTTAAATTGGAAAGAAGGTAGAGACCACTGGTACCACTACCTGATGAAAGATCCCGACATTAAAAAAGAATGCCCTCCTGTCGTGATGGATTCGGAAGACCCACTTTTCCTTCTTTATACATCTGGTTCGACGGGAAAACCAAAAGGAGTTCTTCATACCACAGCTGGGTATCTACTCGGTGCCAATCTTACCTTTGCTACCATCTTCGATTATAAGGACACGGATACTTATTGGTGTACGGCAGACATTGGTTGGATTACGGGTCACAGTTACATTCTCTATGGGCCTTTGTCGAATGGAGCCACGTCTCTGATGTTTGAAGGAGTGCCAAGTTACCCCGATGCAGGAAGGTTTTGGGATGTGATTGATAAATACAAAGTCACTGTGTTTTATACAGCACCAACGGCCATCCGAGCTCTTATGCGAGAGGGAATCGAACCCATCAAAAAAAGATCTTTAGCTTCTTTACGACTCCTTGGATCCGTGGGTGAACCCATTAACCCAGAAGCTTGGGAGTGGTATCATACGAATATTGGAAAATCAAAATGCCCAATTGTGGATACTTGGTGGCAAACTGAAACTGGATCCATTATGATCTCTGGAGTTCCAGGAGCCATCCCCCAAAAACCAGGTTCGGCAAGTTGGCCATTTTATGGAATCCTACCAGTTCTTGTGGACAATGAAGGTGTGGAGATCAAAGACAAAGGCGAAATTTCTGGAAACCTATGCATCGCCAAACCTTGGCCTTCCATGATGCGAGGAGTGTACGGAGATCCAAAACGGTTCTTTGATACATACTTTTCTCAATTCAAAGGGTATTACTTCACAGGTGATGGTGCCAACAGAGACAAAGATGGATACTTTCGCATCACAGGACGAGTCGATGATGTCTTAAATGTTTCGGGACACAGAATTGGTTCTGCTGAAGTGGAAAGTGCTCTTGTAGAACATAAATCCGTTGCCGAAGCTGCAGTCGTCGGTTTTCCGCATGATATCAAAGGCCAAGGGATTTATGCCTATGTAACGGTGAAACATGGTGTCACTACCAATGACGCTTTGAAAAAAGAACTCATTGCTATGGTAGAAAAAGTGATTGGTAAAATTGCAAGACCAGAAGTCATCCACTGGGCACCAGGACTTCCGAAAACCAGGTCAGGGAAAATCATGCGCCGAATTTTAAGAAAAATTGCCAATAACGAATTTGATACTTTAGGGGATATTAGCACACTTGCCGATCCATCCGTAGTACAGTCGTTAATTGACGATAAGAAAAAGTTCCATAGTTAAGACCGGTTTTAGTCTCTTATTTTAAAGATCCTGCGGGAGGGCAGAAAACACTCCCATTACCCGCAGGAATTCTGATTCTTCAAATTCCATATCCCGTTCTTTTAATTTCTGCCGGTATTCGTTAGCCTTTGTCACATCTCGATTGGAAAACCAAGAGATACAAAATAGTAAATATTCTCTATTTTTGCGGTAAGTGTACTGGTGGTTTTCGAGTTCAGTGGCAGTGAGTTTGTTTTGATTTTTAAAATCTTTTACCAATGAATCGATGGCAAGGGTGTCTCTATCTTTTCCAAGATTCGCATAACTTTGACGAATGAGAAATAAAATTTCTCCTGCATCCGAATCGGGAAAAAATTTAAGTAAATTGTAAAAACCTCTTCGAAATAAAGATAAAGCCTCTAGGTATCTTTGTTTTTCTTGGAGGTACACTCCGTAACGCGTGAAGTATCTGGTTTCATTTAAAAAAACAGTACTTGTCCATTGGTAGGCTTGTTCTAAAAGTTCGGATTCTCTTCCCCTACGTGCCAAGATAAGAGTTTCATACATAGTTTCTTCGCGAGGAAAGTACACCAAGTATCGCAAACTTAAATCATCTGCTTCTTTCCATTTTTTGTTTTTGATATTTTTCAAAAGGCTTGTTTGTAAGGCTTCTTTTTCCGAAACAAAGGTTTTGTCTGATTCTAATATTTGGATATAGGATTCATAATCGGATTCCAATCCAAGTTGTCTGGATAAAATGGCAGCGGTAAACAATCTGTACTTTGCATTTGGTTTTTGTTCTAAATACAATTTCGTATAGAACAAAGCTTCTTTTTGTTTTCTTTCCTTTTCGTAAAAATCAGCAACATAAAGAACCAAATCGAGTTGGTCTTTTTTCTTTTTGATGGATTCTTCATAGGCATGAATTCCATCGAAGATTTGTCCAAGCTTCATATGGGCACGTGCTGCTAAATTATAGTACCGAAAGTCCGGATCTGGATTTAATTCTTTGGCTTTGATGAGAAAATCGAAGGCTTTGGCTGGGGTTTCTTGGACAATTTTGTCTTCTGCCATCCTCAAAAGATCTTCATATCCATAAAAAACTTTAACGGGGTTCAGAACCTCTGTTTCTGCTAAATTTGGATTGGAAACTAGAAATAGACTTGTTACCAGAACACCAAATTGCCATATTCTCCTAGACCGAAGTATCATCTATGGATTCTCATCGGTCATCTTCTAAATAATCTTAGAAATTCAAATAAACAATCTCAAAGAGGATCTCATGAATGTAGAGTTAATCATCATCGTCATGGCACTAGTTTCCATTGTCACGGCGATATTCTACGCGGCTCGGGTGGTTCGCATCCAAGTGGGCGCAGGCGGTGGAAGCGAAAAAGAAACCGCTAAATTGAAAGAAATCTCCGCAGCGATCGCAGAAGGGGCTATGGCCTTCCTTCTTAGAGAATACCGAGTCATTTTGCTATTTATCAGTTTCATGACGGTTCTCATCTATTTACTTTTGGATAATCCAAAAACTGAGTTCAACGAAGGAATTTATACTGCCGTTGCTTTTGTTTCCGGTGCCCTCATTTCTTGCCTTTCTGGTTTTATTGGAATGAAAATTGCGACTGCTGGTAACGTTCGCACTGCAGAAGCTGCTAAAACTTCGCTTTCGAAAGCTTTCCGCGTGGCTTATGATTCTGGAGCTGTAATGGGTTTTGGTCTTATAGGTCTTGCGGTTCTTGGAATGATTGGACTTTTCCTTCTATTCACAGGAACAAACGTGGGAGTTGCGAAACACATCCTTATGGAATCACTTGCTGGTTTTGGTCTCGGTGGATCTTCCGTAGCACTTTTTGGTCGCGTGGGTGGTGGTATTTACACCAAAGCTGCTGATGTTGGTGCTGACCTTGTTGGTAAGGTAGAAAAAGGAATTCCAGAAGATGATCCAAGGAACCCAGCAACAATTGCTGATAACGTGGGAGACAACGTCGGTGATATTGCTGGTATGGGTGCTGACCTTTTTGGTTCGGCAGCGGAAGCAACTTGTGCGGCTCTAGTCATAGGTGCAACAGCATCTGCTCTTGCTGACAATAACTCGGCTCTACTCTATCCACTTTTAATTTCTGCTATTGGAATTCCAGCTTCTCTTATCACTACTTTCTTTGCTCGTGTGAAAGAAGGTGGAAATGTAGAAAAAGCTCTCAAACTCCAACTTTGGATTTCTACGTTCATCGTAGCTGCAGCTCTTTATTTTGTAACTGACATCTTTATGATCGATAGTTTCCAAATCGGAGACAAAACCATCACCAAATGGAATGTTTACACTTCAGTCGCATTAGGTTTGTTTGCTGGTATGTTCATTGGTTGGATCACTGAGATTTATACTTCTCATTCTTACAAGCCTGTGCGCGAAGTGGCCGATGCTTGTGATACTGGTGCTGCGACGAACATCATCTACGGACTTGCTCTTGGTTACAAATCAACAGTAGTTCCAGTGATTTTACTTGTGATCGTAATTGTAATTTCTAATATACTTGCTGGTATGTATGGGATCGCAATCGCAGCTATTGGTATGATTTCTACCAT
Source organism: Leptospira meyeri (assembly GCF_004368965.1). Classification (NCBI taxonomy): domain Bacteria; kingdom Pseudomonadati; phylum Spirochaetota; class Leptospiria; order Leptospirales; family Leptospiraceae; genus Leptospira; species Leptospira meyeri. Next base: position 2,379,643 of record NZ_SORO01000001.1, read on the forward strand.
TGCCATTGGTCTTACGATCGATGCTTACGGTCCAGTTTCTGACAACGCTGGTGGAATTGCTGAGATGGCGGAACTCGGAAAAGAAGTTCGTGACAGAACTGACAATTTGGATGCAGCGGGAAACACCACTGCGGCCGTTGGAAAAGGTTTTGCGATTGGTTCTGCGGCTTTAACTTCCCTTGCACTATTTGCTGCTTTTATCACAAGAACACAAAATGCTTCTAAAGAACTGGGAGAAGGTGCGATTGACCTCACTTCGATTGAACTTTTGGATCCTTTGGTTTTTGGAGGTCTTCTATTTGGTGCCATGCTTCCATTTATCTTTTCTGCGATGACTATGAAGTCTGTAGGAAAGGCTGCTCTTGATATGGTAAAAGAAGTTCGTCGCCAATTCAAAGAGATCCCTGGCCTTATGGAAGGAAAAGCGAAACCTGAGTATGCAAAATGTGTAGATATTTCTACTTCTGCTGCTCTTCGTGAGATGATTCCTCCTGGCCTTCTCGTTCTTCTTAGCCCAATTGTCGTTGGATACTTGTTTGGTGTGAAGTCTCTTGCTGGTCTTCTTGCTGGTGCCCTAGTTTCTGGTGTGGTTCTTGCGATCTCATCTGCTAACTCTGGTGGAGCATGGGACAACGCTAAAAAGTACATCGAAAAAACAGCTGGTGGAAAAGGTTCAGAAAAACACAAAGCTGCCGTTGTGGGTGATACAGTAGGCGATCCGTTCAAGGATACTTCTGGTCCTGCCATCAACATTCTCATCAAACTAATGGCGATCACATCACTTGTGTTTGCTGAGTTTTTTGTGACAAAAGGCGGAATCATTTTAAATTTCTTTAGATAAGAAATTGAATTTGAGAACACAAAAATTTTGTGGAGAATTTCTTTAGAAATTTTCCACAAACATTAGATTCGATTTTCCAAAATGGAAAATGAAATAGAGCCGGCGGAAACGTCGGCTTTTTTTATAGGGTTGTAAAACTGAAACTTGTGTTGGTGCCTAGAGTTAGCCCAAAGATCGACTGGATGTTTTGGTTTAGTGTGATGGTGTAAGTGGTTCCTGTTGTTAGCGCACTCGCCGGTGTTAGTGTAATGGTTCTGTTGGAAGCACCACCACTAAGACTTGGACAAGAAGGGGAACAACTAATATTGGTATTGAGTGAGGTGGACTCAATGGCTTGGGTCATCACGATGGTGATTGTGGGGTTTAAGGAAACACCTGTGGCTCCATTACTGGGGTTTGTTGATTCAATGGTAAAGTTGGCTGAGGTTTGCGTGACTAGTGGAAGCACGAGAACTCCCAATAGCGAAGGTTGTGGCTCAGGGAGACAGGCCAGGGAGGAAAAAACAAACAAGATTGAAATTTGAATTTTCTTCCACATTTTCATTGATTCTAGATTTAGTTTCGACTAATTTCCCTTGGTTATTGTGCATAGTTTTGCGTAAATCCCCAAGAAATTATAACTTTCTAGTTCAATAGACGTAATTTCTCTGATATTTCCATTCTTTTGTGACATTTCTACAGAAGCATCACCGAGGGCGAGAAGGCCAAGGTAGGATTTGGCACAAGAGGTTCCTTCTTTCGTTCCGGAGATGCCAGTCTCCATCATCCCAATCCTTTGGTCTTCGTATAAGAGGCCTTGGGTTCCAAAACCTGAGCTAGCGCACGTGAGTAAAAAAAAAGAACAAAAGAATGGAATTAGAACGTAGATCCTTTGCTCGATGGTTTTATTTTTTAAGTTCCTGGTCCAGAATTTTAGATAGTTTGTTTTGTAAGAGGATGATGTCGTCATATAGTTTTTCAATTTGTTCTTCTTTTTTTCGAATCTTGTCCGTTAGTGCATCCAATGATTTATTGGAAGTATTGTTTTTTTTGGAATGAAATTCTTTTAGTTTGGAATCTATCTCTTCGTAGATTAATCCGCTTTTTATTTTCTTTGCGAATTCTTTGAGTGAATCAATATTCTGTTTCATCGGCCTACGATGTGCAAACAAAGTTCTTGGAAAAAGAAATATTGGTTTTTGTAATAATGATCTAAACTATGAATTTCTTTTGGGCGAGCTTGGCGAGGAATGAAATCTAAACTTGCATTTCCAATGCTTACCAAACCGAAATAATTTGTAATACAGGATTCAACAAACGTATCGGTTGGTAATGGCACTTTTCCCGGAGAGTACCATCCTTCTTGACCTTTGTTTTTGAATATAGTCATTGAAGGATTTCCAATTTGAATACTCAAACATTGGAGTATAAAGAGAACCATTGGGAAAAACAAAAAACGTTTCATACTACTGACTTGTATCGAAAAAATAGAAATAGGAAAAACGAACTCCCCGATCCATCGCATTGTCTGCTTTTGGCAGAACACCCAATAAAACCGAAAAACTAAAAGTTCCAAAACTTTCTGTGTTCATAGAGATTCCTGGATAAAGATTAAAATATCGTAGGTTTTTATCAGCAATTTTGTCCAAAGGTTCCCTATATTCAAGTTCAGTAAAAATTCGAACTGAGTCTGCAATAGCAAAAGATGGCGCAATTCCAACTTGATAATAACGTTTGAATTCTTCCAAACTAGATTCTTTCCCATGCCTGTTTGTTTCAGTTTGAAAACGAAACTCTGACATGATTTGAAAAATGCCATATTTATAACCCAATCCGAAGTTTGGTCGGACTAAATAGAAATCTGGATTTTCTCTTTCTCTGAATTCTGTATTTCTTTTCTTATCATAGAGTCTCAATCCCGCTCCGATTAAAAATTGGGAAGAACCATTTTCAAAAATTTTGCCATATTTGATTCCAGCATTCCAACGATCCCAAGTGATTTCCTTTGCAGTATCAGTTTGCGAATATTGGTTTCTGCCGATGGAAGTAACAACTGAAAATGACTCGGTGAGTTTATATTCCCCTTCTATATTTAGGTTTTTGTTTATTTCTTTGACTTGGTTGAAGTCTTTGTCCCAATAACTGAGATTTCCTCTGAGTTTTGTATAAACAGCAACCGGTTCAATTTGAAGCGGATGTGCAAATCCATTGTTTGCCGCTTGAGAGAACAAAGACGAAGTTACAAAAAGAAAAAAGAGAGCGATAATTTTATTTTTCATATTACAATCCTATATTAGTGATTGGGTAGATAATTCTTGCCAACTTATCAGCAAGTAGTGTATAACCTAAGTTATTTGCATGAATACAATCTAACATTAATTCTGCACGAGAATTTGGCCTTCCCCCCAGTGTACTTCTCAAATCGACATAGATCAACGAAGGTTCCTCGCGAGTCACTTCTAAGAGAAGATTGTTGAATGCATCAACTTGGTTTGAAGTAAACACAGCAGCATCAGGAACAATTAAACCAATTTTATCAAACTTTGTTTTACAACCTTCCTCAGAACCGGCAATCACAGGTGGCATGTATGGGTTGGGATAATCATAACCATGAATGATCCATTTTATTGGCGCACCGCCAAAGCGAGCGATTTTATATGCGTTCCCGGTAATGATCAATTGTTTGAGATTTGCTTTGATTGTAGCAAAACGTTGCGCTTGTACCGTATCGATCTTTCCAATATATTCAGAAAGGTTTGCTTGGATATCATTTCCACCCAATGAAAGAAGAACTACTTTCATATCGGCTCCACCTTGATCAATCACTTGGAATTGAAGGCCTTGGCTCACGACTCCTTGTAAGGTTTTTCCACCCAAGGTGGCACCAGCAAATTTATAATGATATCGATTTTCCAGTTGTGGCCTTAGAGTTTCAACCATTGGGAATCCGAGAAGAATGTCTGTCCAACTGTCACCAATGATTCCCGTTTTTGCAGGTGTTTCTCCATTGCAAATGGCATACGTTGTACATAAAAGGTTTGCACCGACATCTTCGAAGTAATCCTTTTTTGTATCACAATGGATGAGGAATGCTGTTATTCCTAACAAAAGTGTGTATTTAAGTTTTTTCATTTGGTTTTGTTTCCTTCCAGATATGGTCCATGATAAATGCGCAAGATAGATCGCCGGTCAGATTTACTGAAGTTCTACACATATCTAAAAACCGGTCAACTCCAAAAAGAATAGTGATTCCTTCGACTGGAATTTGAAAGGTATAAAGGATGGATGCGAGAATAACAAGGCCAACACCCGGCGTAGCTGCCGTTCCAATTGAAGCTGCCGTTACCGTTCCAACTAACAAAAATAAGTCTAAACCATTTAAGTCAACTTGATACACTTGGCTAAGAAATACCGTGGCTACTGCTTGGTACAAAGCAGTTCCATCCATGTTAATCGTAGCACCGAGAGGAAGAACAAAGTCAGCGACTGTTTCTTTTAATTTTAATTTTTCTTTCGCCACTTTTAAGGAATAAGGTAGGACTGAGCTGGAACTAGAAGTCGAAAAACCAAGCAAAGGGATTTCACGAACTTGGTTCAGAAAACGAGCCGGATTTTTCCTAGTGAAGAGAAACACCAAGATTCCATAAAAAATTAAAATACAAATAAGTCCAAGGAGAACGGTTCCAATATAAGAAACTAAGCCCATTACTAATGAAAACCCAATTTGTACCATAGCATAACTCATAAGACCTAAAACAGCTAAAGGAGCTAACTTCATTGTCACCTTAACGACCCATAAACAAAAACTCTCTAGAGAATGACAGAATGCTTTTAAGGCAGCACCTGAGTCACGGGAAGTCAGAAAAAATATTCCTAAAATCATTCCGAAAAAAACAACAGATAACATTTGTTGTTTGGACCAAACGTTTACTAAGTTTTTTGGTATAATATTGGCTATGATTTCCGGTATGGATTCTTGTTTCGTGTCTAAAGCAGCAGGCGGATTATTTTGGTTTGAAGTGATTGTTTGATTCTGGATCTGATTTCCTGGTTTGATGATGAGGGTGAGGGAAATTCCAATGTTTACTGACACTACTGTTGTAAAGATAAAGTATAATAATGTTTTACTTCCTAAATTCCAAAGATCTTTTAAGTTTCTTAGACTAGAGACTCCCAATGCAATTGAAACAATTACTAGTGGAATCATAATCATTTGTAGTAGATTTAAAAAAATATCTCCAGGTAGTTTCATCCATGGTAAATAAGGTTTTAAATTAAGAGCAGAAACAAACCCAGATTCGGGATTCAAAAAAATTCCGAAAACTAAACCTAACAATAAAGATACGAGAATTTGGATCCAAAAAGGAATTTTGGGAAAGAACATTCCCAAATTATATCTTTTGGAAATTCTATGTAAATGAAATTAAATGATTACGTAGGTTTGGAAGAGTCGGATTTTGTGGAAAATTTTTGCGCCGTTTTTGATTTTTCGAATTTCTACAGTGTATTCATCTTTTGCACGTTGAATTTCTTTCATTGTTTTATGAAGGACTGCTTTTTTTTCAGGACGATTGTCCCATTTATAAGCTGCCTCTTGGCGCATTAGTTTTTCTTCTAACTGACGAATGGTTTTTTGGTGAGAAAGTTCCACTTTGTATTCTTCTTTTTGAAAAATAGACAAGGTTTCCTTTCTTAGGATTTCTTTTTTAGTTTCTGCTTCCGTTTCGACAACCGGATAACAATGAATAAATGCTTCTTCTAGTTTTGAAAGTGGAAGTTCTTTTTCTGGAACATATGTTTTGGCTTCTGCCCATTCCGCCGGTTTTTCAGTCAGGACTGAAGTTTTCTTTTTCTTTAAATCAAATTCAACGAAAAAAAGGTCTTTTCGTTTTAGCGAAAAATCAAATTCAACTTGAAAAACAAAAAGAATTTTTTGACCTAAAGCACTTGAGAGTAGGTATTTCTTTTTACGTCCTACATCACTTTGTGTGAGTAATTCCGTTACTTTTTCAACAAAGGGATGTCCAAAAGCCATAAATTCGAGAGAATCATTCGTAAGGGCTAAATCTGAATCAAAAGTCGCTTTTTTGATTTTGCCTTCGGTATTTTTATATTCGTAAGATCCTTTGCCTATGGAAGTCAGAGTTCCTGGTAGGTGAGATTGGAAAAATTTTGAACCTTGGGCAACCACTTCTTCGAGATGACTGTTATTCCATTCACGTTCTTCTAATGTATGGTCGTAATAATCTTTTAGATTAAAATCTAAAACTTTTGGAGTAACAAGAGCATTGAGCTTTTCAAATCCTTTTTGAGCGACCTGGATGCGAAGATCAAATTCGGTTTCTAATTCTTCTTTGGTTTTGGTTCCTGTCACAAACTTCATGAGGCTTGAATTGAAATCAAGTTCCTCTTCGATGGTTCCGAGTAAATCATCTGAAGCACCAATGGATTCTTCAAACAAACGAATTTTATTTGTGAGTACTTCTAAAATTCTTTCGGCCACTGTATCTTTGGAAGCAAAGTTGAAGATATATACATTGTCTTTTTGACCAAAACGGTGGATCCTTCCAATTCGTTGTTCGATCTTCAGTGGACTCCACGGTAAGTCATAGTTAAAAAGTATATTAGCAAACTGTAAGTTACGGCCTTCCCCACCAGCTTCTGTACAAATTAAGATTTCGTAGTCTTCTTTGAATTTTTGGATTGCAACTTCTTTTTCATCCATACTCAAAGAACCATGGAAGGGCGATACTTTGAAGTCAGGTTCGAGAACTGATTGTAAATGGTCCTGTGTGGTTCTAAACTGAGTGAAGATAATGAATTTTTTATGACCTTCTTTCTTTAATCGGTAGAGAGTTTCTTTTAGTTTTTGGGTTTTTTTATCTTCTTTGATTTGTTTTCCCAAATGGATGAGGCGGTTGAGAGTAAAGAGCTCTCTTTTGATCCTTTGGAAACTTGACATTTCTTCGTCTTCTAATTCAGTGATGAAGTCTTCAACACCTTCTGTTTCATCTAAATCCCAATCGTCCAGAGTGGATTCATGTTCCTTCATATAATGGAACTTGGATTCCAACATAAACTTACGTTTTTGTAATGCAGAAAGAAGTGCAATTACTGATGAATCCAAAAGTTTTTGGAATACAACCATCACAAAACCAATGGCACGGTTTTTGGTTCCCATTGCCATATTGTATTCTCGTTTTACATAGTCCGTGGTTTCATCATAAAACGCACGTTCTATGGGAGAAAGATCAATCCGAACTGTTTTTGCAAATCGTTTAGTAAATCCTCCTACTTCTACTTTTCGACGACGAAGTAGAACTTTTGAGATTTTTTCCTTTAAGTCACCTTTTTGACCAACCACATAATCATTTACGAATGTATGATACGGCCCAAGGATATTGGGATCGACTAAATGCATTAGATAAAAAAGTTCCTCTAGTTTTCCGCGAAATGGTGTCGCAGTGAGAAGCAAGAGGCATTCGGTTTTTCTTGCTATTTTTTCAGCGAACAAATATCCACGGGTGATTTTGGAATAGTCACGACGAAGCCTGTGCGCTTCATCAAAAACCACAATGTCCCACTTGGTTCCCAGGATTTCTTCAGCATATCTTGGATTTTTAATAAAATCAATTGAGGTAATGATTTTATTAAAATTTCTCCAATGGTCGACCCCGTTTGTAACGAAATTTCTTCTACGAACTATCGCAAATTCTTCATTGAACTTGTTCTTCATCTCTTGTTGCCATTGGACAAGAAGAGGAGAAGGAGCAACCACAAGCACACGTTTAAGACCACGGCGAAACATAAGTTCCTTGACCGCAAGACCAGCTTCAATGGTTTTTCCAAGTCCCACTTCATCGGCTAAAATGAATCTAGGTTTTAAACTATTGGCAACAATGAAGGTGGACTCAATTTGATGAGGTAGCAAACGAGTTCTCGAATTAGAAAGAGAGGATAATTTATTAAAATTGTATGTAAGTTTGAGTTGGCTTGCATCTAGACTTAAGTCCATTGCCTTTGGAAATTCTTCCCAATCACGAAGAGATTCTGGGTATTGATTTAAAAACTGTAAATTTTTGTTTGATTTGTTTACAGTTCGAAAAATTTCTTTGGATTCAAAGAATAGTTCTACAGAGTTTGGAGATTCTTTTGTGACTTTTGCAAGACCTAACTCTGGTTCATCGATAAGAAACCCATACTCGTTTGTTTGTTTTGGTTCAACCGTTGTTTCAAAATCTAAACTTAATTGAGTAGGGACTTCCATCAAACTCCTTTCTGATTTCCCCAAAGCACTTTGTGGATTTGAAGCGACAAACGACACTTAGGCGGATTGTCTACTTTGATCCATTCGACCAGTTCTTTGGCATCCACTTCACCGTGGACGGGCGAATATAATATATTTGTGTGTATTTTTTTTCGCGAATGACTTCGATACTTCTTTCAAAGTCGATTCTATCTCGCACAACGAACTTGATTTCGTCAAGTGAATTATGTCTCTTTTCTAGAATCTGGAAATTTTCCTCATCCATCCTGTCTTCCATCCCCGAGCCAGGAAGTTTGTAATCCATTGTAAAAATAAAAAATGCATCTTCAGTGATTCGTTCGCTTCCATTTGTTTCTACACGCGAGGCAGGGTAGGGCAAACCGGTTTTGGTTCTATATTGGTAGATCTTGTTTGCGATTGAAAGGGAAAGGTCTCGATTTTTCCCTTCTAAGGGTTCCCCACCGGTAAGTAAAACTTGGTATCCATGATGGGGATCTAAACTTTCTAATTCGTTCCAAATTGAGTCTAAATTTTTTTCAGTTCCTTGGTTTGGCCCCAGAGCATATGCTGTGTCACACCACAAGGCTCTTGATTCTGTTTTGCCACATCGTAAGGAACATCCTGCAAATCGTATGAAGACAGTAGGGATTCCTTGCGAAATTCCTTCGCCAGAAATGGAAGAATAGACTTCGTGAATTTTTCCAAACATAATGATGATTCCTTCTATGTCAGAATAAAGTAAATTGTTCTTGCGAAAACATTTATTCAGAATTTGCTTTTTATGGTCATGTTTGTAGACGCTAAATTGGAATTCCCTTTAATCCACGAAAAAGAGGTACAGGAAAACCATCTTTTATTGAGGTTTCGGACTCCGGCCAATCCTAAAATCAATGAACGTAAACCATTGGTTATTGGGTTAACCATCGATAAAAGTTGGTCCATGAAGGGAGAAAAGATGGAATCAGTGATTGATGCTTCCTGTGCTCTTGTCAATTGGCTGACAAGACATGATGCCGTTGCCATTATTGCCTATTCTGCTGATGTACAAATCATCCAACCAGTTACTCACCTAACAGAAAAAGTTTCTGTTACTGATAAAATTAGAAATATCCAAGTAGCCACTTCGACAAACTTAAGTGGTGGATGGTTGTCCGCATTAAAAAGTCTGACCCAATCAAAAATTCCAAATGCTTACAAACGAGTTTTATTACTCACTGATGGAAATCCCACTTCTGGAATCAAAGAAAAAGAAGCATTGGTAAAAATTGCAGAAGATCATTTGGCTATGGGAATTTCTACCACAACGATCGGCGTTGGTAATGACTTTAATGAAGAGATCCTAGTTGAAATTGCCAAAGCAGGTGGGGGAAATTTTCATTATATCGACAACCCAGAAAAGGCTTCCGATATTTTCTTTGATGAATTTGGAGACATTGGAGCATTGTATGCACAAGCCATCGATGTGGAATTACAACTAGCTCCTGGAGTTCGATTGAAACAAGTTTTGTCAGAAACTTCCCACCAAGTGTTGGAAGAATTTGATGAGTTTTTGGGAGATTCCAAAACCATTTCCCGGCAAAAAATCAATCTCCAATTAGGTGATCTTAGGGCCGATGACATTCGTAACTTAGTGCTACGATTGGAAATAGATGATCGTGTGAATCAAACGGAATCTCCTTTTTGTGAAGTAAACGTATCTTATTATAATTTATTACAACAAAATACTTTAGAATCTGTAAAAGAATTCTTCCAGTTTCCCAAAGGAAATAACAAAGGAAAACAAGATCCAGATGTTTTGGTAGAGATTTTGATCGCCAATGCAACGACAGGGATTAAAGAAATTACTGATTTTGTTAAAAAAGGTCATATAGAAGACGCCAAGGCACTGTTATTCGGCCTTATTCAAGATATTAAAAATAACTTACACTTTGCTCCCAATGCACTTGGTTCAGTCCTAAACCGTCTCCAAGTTTTGGATACGAAAATCACAACGAAGTCAGATGATTTAAACAAACACTTATTTATGAATTCACAAATTATGATGAAAGGTCCAGAAAAGTTGGATCTAAAGGATGTTATCCTTCACGATGAAATTTTTGAGTATCGTACAACGGGCGATATTGATTTGTATAAGTGCCCTGAAATTAAACTTCTTTTAGAGCAAAAAATGTCTGATGGGTTTCGGTATGTGGTTTTTGATTTTGCCAATACTTCTCATATTGACTCTTCAGCAATTGGAATGGTGATCCAGATAGTTGGTTGGCTAAGAAGGCGTGGTGGTGAACTCGTGGTTGCCAACATCCATGATTCTGTAAAAAAGATATTCGAAATCACAAGGTTGTACAACCACATCCGCGTGGCAGAAAGTCTTTCCTCTGCTAAAGAAATTTTACAGAGGATTATTTATGCAAACGAAGGAGATAAAAAACCTAGTTAGTTTAAGCCAACCAGCGTTCTGCTTCTTCGATTGCTTCTTTTAAATCACCAACAAGTGCTGGAGCAATGGCGATTCCTTTTTGAGTTGGTTTCAATTCTCCATTGGGATCTGTATACCAAACTCGAATGTTAAAAAAAGTTTGGCCCTTATATTCGGAGATTTCTACTCGTATGACTTCTCCCCGGCCTTTGTCAATGTCTCGAATGATTCCTGTTTTTGCCATTTTAATACGTCTCTACAAAAAGTTGTTCTTTTTCTTCTAGGTCTTTCTTAAATTCATCATACGAAAGATCAGTTCCGCAAGCTGACATGATCTCTTGTATCACTCCTTTTTCCATTCCCTTCGGACCGCCACAAATATAAAACTTACCGTTTCCATTGACAGCATTTTTAATAGCTCCCGCATTTTCTTTTGCTCGGTGTGTGATGTACATTTTCCCACCGTCAAAAGAATTTTTTTCCTCTCGACTAATAGCTGTTAAAAAATGAAAGTTTGGATGATTTTTTGCCATATCTTCAAAATAATCACGTAGTACAATTTCGTCAGAGTAAGGGGCCCCGTAAACCAACCAAACATTACCTTGGAATGAAATCAACTTTTGAACAAGGAGCTCTTCCACCATTCCCAAAAAAGGACTAATGCCAGTTCCTGTTGCAAAAAAGAAAATATCTCCTACGTAATCCACTTGGGGTAATAGAAATTTTTTACCAGCAGGACCAGTCATGGTTACGGTATCTCCTGGTTTTAAATCACAAAGGTAATTGGAACAAACACCTTTATGAACAAGGTTTCCATTTTCATCGTATACATTGTCCCTTTTGACAACGAATTCAATATTGTCCTTGGTTTGTCCAAAACTGAACGATGGTGAGGCGATGGAATACAAACGGATGGTATACGATGGGTCAGCCGAGCCCTTTGCTTGTTTTTCTGGATCTACTCCTGGAGGAATGATTCCAGCACTTTGCCCAATCATATAGGGATAAGTATTGTGGTCGACGGCAATGGTGATTCGGTGTACGGCAGAATCACCTTCTTTTTTTGGACGTTTTCCCTTTCCTGGTTCAGGAGTCAAACGGGTGTTGGCAATGACTTGGGCTAGGATGGGATTGGATTTTTTAAAAAGATTGATTTGAGGGGTAAGCAAGGTCGTCCTCGTAACACGTGGTTTTTGGTCAAGTTTGGCATTCGGATGGTTCGGGAAAAGGAGAAGTTAGAGTTTTCATTTTTCCTTCCCGGAATTATGTCTCTTCTTGACTCCTTTTTTGGAGTTTTTAAACTTTAGTCATTCCGGCCCCCTCGCCGATCCTAAAGACAACCGGGAAAACAAACTGCATGAGATCGACTGAAGCAAAAGAAAAGAAACCATCTTCACTTCCAAATACCGTTCTTCATCATAAATTGGAATCATTCACAAATACAATGATCCAATCTCTACAGACTAAATCAAAAGAGGAAAGATCTTGGGCCGTTCTTTCGATGTCTGGAGAAATTTTAGCCCAGGGCAATCGGTTGCCACAAGTAGATCGTAATTCAGATTCTTTATTTTCAATTTAATTACGGAGGGTCTATGTTCACCCGAAGTTTTCATTCCTATTCTAAAACTCAACTCACGATTGTTAGTTTATTTGCTTCGCTGATTTCAGCACCCGTGTCCGTATTATCAGAGCCGTATGGGATGGCAGGATGTGGGCTTGGATCTATGGTCCCAGTTTGGAAAAATGATATTGGGCAAGTTCTTGCTGCCACAACCAATGGAAGTTTATCTTCGCAAACGTTTGGAATTACTTCAGGTACATCCAATTGTACAACAGATGGAATTGTGAGGGCTGATCGTGCCCAAGAAGTTTTTGTTACTTATAATGAACGACCTTTGGAATTAGAAACAACTCGCGGAAATGGAGAAAGGATTCAGGCCATTGCTTCTTTGTTAGGTTGTCCGACACACAGCATTGAGTTAGGGAAGTTAATGAAAGAAAAACATTCCTTTATTTTTGATCATTCAAAAAACATTGAATCGAGTGTTCGATCTAAAATCATTTTATCTAGATTAAAGTTAAAAATTGCTGAAGATTCTGTATTAAAACAAGCTTGTTTGTATTAATCGCGTAACACCCGAGATATTTCGGAATTATAACGATGTGCCGCTTCTGTTTGGTTGAGATAACCATAAGCACCTAATTCAAACAAAAACGCTGCAGTGATTCCGTAACCGCCATCTGAAACAGAGTCACACCCTTTTTTTCCCGCAGGATGAATTTTCCAATCACGAGGGTTTAAAAACTGAAAATTTTCGGGGCAAACCACATGACTATAATTTTTGCCATCAGCATGTCTTGCTTCATGTAACAAAACAAGAACTCGATCCAATCGATTTAAATTAAAGAAAGTACGACCAAGTAAAACATCACCGTCATGGTACATAGCAACATAATCACCGGTGGATCCATAAGAATATTTTTTGATCCGTGATTGTATCCAACGAGATAACTTTTTCCCTGAGAAACCAAATTTAAAAATGGATTCAAATTGTGTAAGGTGATTGTACGTTGATTTATCGATTTTGATTCGTTTAGGTTCGAGAGATTCTAAATAAGAAAACGATTCTTTTAAAATTTTAGATTGTTTTGCATTTAACTTTGATTCATCGGAGTACACAGGAACTCCCGATAACCAATAGAGAACAAAAACAATAAAAACTGCTTTATACGAATTGAGTTCAAAAAGTGGCTTGGAGTCCACCATAGTAAAACCTGGGCCGAATAGGATTGTAAGTAAGCTCGTATTGGTCCAGGACGTTGTCTACTCCTAAAAACAGGGACATCCTTCCATCAAAGAATTTTTTCTCCATCCGTACGTTTAGTAACGTGAAGGGTTTTCCATACACAACTTTGTTATTTTCTTCCACGCTTTTGGTTTGTTGGTCAATAAGAGCGGTACTGGAACCGGCAGTAAATTCATTGGTTGTACTATAAAAAGGCCTTTTGTCCAATCGTTTGGCACGGAGGGCAAATTCCCAACCGCCAGGAGCATTTACAAAAAAGTTCATTGTTCCTTGGTGTAGTGCTCTCCCTTCTAAAGGTCTATCTGTTGTTAGGTCCCTTGTATCGGTTTGGTTGTAACCCAACTCCAGTGCAAAGTATTTGAGGAATCGAACCCGGGACCCAGCTTCCACCCCTCTTGTATAGGCACGTTGGATGTTTTTTAGTTGGAAGTTAGCAAATTCACTGGTTCTTGTTCCGAAACTATATTGGATGAGATCGGTAATGTCATTTCGAAACACACTGAGAGATAGGGTCCAAAATTTAAAAGGAGCATATTCAATATCTGCATTTACTGTTGTGGATCTTTCAGGTCTCAGTTTGTCATTTCCGTCCACAACATAACCCACACCTGGGTTTTCAAAGCGTAAATAAAGTTCTCGAAAAGAAGGAGGTCGAAATCCTTTTCCGTAACTGGCTCGGAAAACGAGGTTACTTGTAATATCAACCTTGGTTGCAATTTTTGGTGTGGTTTGTCCTCCAAATTGGGAATCCACGTCATGACGTACTCCTGGAACCAATCGCCAAACAAAACCTTGGCGCCAAACAACCCATTCATCTTGGATGAATGCGGCTCTTCTTGTTCGGAATGCGTTTCTTCTTTGTAATCTGTCTGATTGTAATTCTTCTGAATAGGATTCTACACCTGCAGTGATCATATGATCATTGTTAATTTCATGATCGATTTGTGCGACACCCTGTGATGAGAATTCGTTTGTGAGTTCTTTTACGTCCAATTCATTTGAATTTCTTTGGTCTAATTTATAATGATTTTCCCAACGAGAGAAATTTCCACGTAAAGAAACCATATTTCGTTTTCCATAAGCATACTCAATCGCACCTAATCCAAGAAAGTCGTTCGTGAGATTGGTTCTATCAAAGACGCCACCATTGCTTCTGGAATCAACACCGGCCTGATTACGGTTTAGATAATTGATTCCAGTTTTGACCTTAAATTTTCCATCGGGATTAAAAGTCATATTCCCACCAACGTTATTATCCTGGAATGCATTCCCTGTTGTGGCTGGAGTTTTTGGATCTAAGTCATAAGCGGCTGATTGGTTGAAGCCACCGAAAAAATTGGAAGCTACAAATTCATTTTTAAAACCAACATCAGCGATCATATTTTTTTCGCCTTGGGTTCCAAAATTGGTTTGTCTTCCATTTCCATAAGTTGTTCGGAATTGGTAGTGTTCTGGTTTTTCTGCTTGTTTGGTAATGATATTGATGACCCCACCAATGGCATCAGCACCATACAAAGAAGAGGAACTGCCTTTTACAATTTCAACTCGTTCAATATTTTGAACTTTGAATCGAGTGAGGTCAATTGTATTGTTCAATCGGCCTGCAATCCGTTGTCCATCTACAAGAAACAGTACATACTTGGAATCAAGGCCCAACATTTGGACCTGTGACCCACCAAAAAACGGAGTTACATTGATACCTGTTTGAGTATCTAGCACCTCACCTAAGTTACGCGCACCTGTTTGTTCAATTCGTTTTCTAGAAATAACCTCTGTAGCAACTGCAGAGTCTTTGAGTCTGCGTTCACCGCGCGATCCTGTAACCACAATCCCATTTTTATTATCCAAATCTTTGAAACGATCCACTTCTTCCGTAGGAGTTTCTTCTTTATTTCCCTCTTCTGGAACGGCGGTCGGATTTTGAGTTGGTTGGTTTGGATCTGCTGGAGTTGTTTCCGTTGTTATGTTAGGTGTTTTTTCAACGGTTTTTGGATTTTTTCCGTTTTCGCGTGGTCGAGTTTGGGAATGGACCTCGCCAATAAATAATAAAAACAGGCAAAGGATAGGCAATAGAAACGGGTTAAAAAAATACATTAGGGAAGTTTTTTCCATCGGATGGTCGGATAACCTGAAGTTCCCGCATCACTATAATAATTTTCAATATGAATGGCATAAGTTGCAAGGCCTGTTCCAGAACGGATGAGAAAGATATCAGGTTTTGGAGTTAAATTTCCAATTGTATAATAGTACCATTCAGTAACAAGAGCATTACCTACATAAATAGCACCGGCTCCACCAATTCCTTGTGTGGTTGTAGCCACATCTACGGTGAAACTATTACAACCTTGGCTACTAGCGGAATTAGAGCTTGCTACAGCAAAATTTGTGGTATTACTCGTACAAGCACCACCGAGTCCGAAACGATTAGTTTCTCCTGAGTTTGTAGCCGCCTTGTATCTGTTAAATGCGATGTCCCAAGTTAAGTTATCTTTTTCTGAAAATGGGATTTGTTTGTTCCCTTCAAATTGGAAGTATATATAAAAATCTAAATTGGTTGCATTGAACCTGGTTGTATAACTCCCGTCACCGTTGGCGCGGGAAAAAACAATTTTATCCAAAGCATTGGGATTCCCCGCATTGATCAAATTAGTGACCAATTGGTTTACAAAAAGTTCCTGGTCTGACAAGGCACTTTCTTGCCTTGCGCAGAAACTCGTTAATAAAAGAATAAAACCAATGCTAAGGAATCGAATCACTGTTATGGAGCAAAAGTATAGTTTACAGCAGCAGATTGTCCGTTTCTTGGAATCGCATAAATAAACACATAATAATCACCAGCGCCTTGAGCACCATTGAAAGTAATCGCTGCTGTTTGGTTCGTAATTTTATAGGAACTTGGGAATTCACTATTGGAATCAGTCGCTCCAGTGATGGAAAAATTGGCTGGAGTTGCCGCAATATTGGAAGTTGTCAAAGGGCAAGCGGAAGATTTGTAGACGATGATAAATGCACTTCCGTTTACGTTGAGAGTCGTACCTGCATCAGAAGTTAACTTAATTGCTGCTGTCGTATGTCCCACAATTGGTACGGAACCCAATTTGGAGATAGTACCGGCAGTGGTTCCTGTTACATCTGTTGTCCAAGTGTTGATGGTTGCTTTTCCAGAAGCGGAAACAGAACAATCACCAGCAGAAGACGTGAGTCCTGCAAGGGCAATGAGAGTTGCTGTGTTATCATCCTCTTTTTTCTTCTCACACTGGAAGGTAAATCCTGCGATTATACTCAAAACGATTAGTAATTTTGTCTTATTTTGGAAAGATTTCATAGAACCTCGGTCTTTTTTATCCAAACTTGTGTACTGGAAATGAGAATCAAATTCATTTTATAGTTTTCCCTTTTTTTTCGAACTCTGACAATTGGATGACAGATGTTCCGGGTGCAGACCCAATCTGGTGAATTTCATTACATACAAATCGTTTTGAACGCAATCAATGAGAGAAATCTACGATCAAAAAAATCAATTGTAAGGAAAAGGATTTTTCGTCTACTATGCCAAGGTCATGTCACTCAAACAAATTACCATCTATATAGAAGAATCTGGTAATGATTTTTATAATCGCATCCTTCGTGACATAACAAACATTGAGACATGCAACGTACATAGTTTTCATTCTATTTTAGATATCAAACCGGGTACAATCCAAGAGTCGGCAGTCTTTCTTTTTTGGAATGATTCTACTGTTTTAGAAAAACAAAAATTTATCTTCGAACAATTTCCTGAATCTCCTTATATCTTACTTTCGATTGCTCCTTTATCGCCGACGGAATTAGCAAGAGCTGCTCATCCAACATTTTTACACCTTGCCGAACAAACTTATACAGTTGGTATCTTAGATTTAGTACTAAATTTTGCAGAGCGATTGATAGAAGATATGAATCGTTCGATTGCTTATGACAAAATTAGAGAGAAGGTCATTGTCCTTCAGAATGTCTTTGAAGAGTCTTTGGACATTCTAATGCAAATTGATCCAGGTACTAAACAGATCATCAATGCAAACAAACAAGCAGTGGTTGTTTTAGAATATCCATTGGAAGAAATTGTAGGGAAAGAATTTTCTTTCTTTATGCCTCCCGTGGAAGTGGATGAAGATGAAGAGTTCCAAGGGAATTTGATAGAAAGTACGGCTTTAAAAACAAAATCAGGTCATTTGATTCCTACAGAATCTTCATTCCGGTTGTTTCCTGTGAATGGTAAAATGGCAATTTGGGCCACGTTTCGCGATATCACAGAACGAAAACGCTCTCAAGAACAAGTCAAAAATCAAAAAGCGTTTTATGAATTCATTCTAGACAATCTTGATTCTGATATTGCAGTGTTGAATTCAAATTTTCAATATGAATATACAAATCCCGTATTTTTATCAAACAAAGATATTCGCAAATGGATATTCAAAAAAACCGATGAAGAATTAGCGGCACGATTGGATTTACCGAATGATTTTTATGAAAAAAGAAAAAAGTATTTAGAAATAGCAGCTAAAGAAAACGAAATTGTTCAATTTGAAGAACTCATCCAAGATAGTAACGATAAGGTTACTTACCTTTTAAGAAAATACATTCCTATCGATGATACAGAGACGGATCAAAAAAGGATCATTAGTTTTGGTGTAGATATCACCGAACGAAAATTATCTGAAGAAAGAATTACTTACTTAGCTTATTATGATGCTCTCACTGGCCTTTCAAATCGTACATTATTCATAGATCATGCAAACCAGGCTTTAAAAAATCATAAATCTTCAGAATCTTTGCTAGCCTTCTATTTTTTTGACATAGATAATTTTAAATTTATCAATGATAGTCTGGGTCATACCAAAGGAGATATCCTTTTACAAATGGTTGGAGCAAGACTCAAACGAGTGATGACAGAAGTTGACACCGTTGCACGATTTGGTGGAGATGAATTTGCTATTTTAAAAGTTGATGTTCCCAACAAAAGTGCGGCCGCTGAATTTGCACAAAAGATTTTAGATATTCTTAGCCAACCATTTCACATTATGGGTCGGGATTTATTTACAACGATCAGTATGGGAATCGCCCTTTCTCCCAATGATGGAATTTCTTCTTCGGAACTCTTAAAAAATTCTGATATGGCAATGTACAAGGCCAAAGAATTAGGCCGAAACAACTACAAATTCTACACAAACGAACTCATTCTTCGTTCCGAAAAACGTTTGTACATTGAAAATTCTTTGCGGAAGGCCATTCAAAATGAAGAGTTAGTGCTCTTTTTCCAACCCAAAATTTCCACTGTTACAAATCAAGTTTGTGGAGCAGAGGCTCTCATCCGCTGGAAACATCCGGAGCGAGGATGGGTTCCTCCTGTAGAATTTATTCCTGTTGCAGAAGATTCTGGCATTATTGAAAGGATTGGAGATTGGGTATTAGAAGAAGCCTGCCAGTTAAAAAAAGAATGGAAAAAACAAAATCTTCCTGCCTTTCCTGTCAGCATCAATGTCAGTGGAAAGCAACTAGCACGGGCTAATTGGTCTCATCGTGTACAATCAACTATCCTGCAATACGAGATAAATCCAGAGGAAATTGAGTTAGAACTAACTGAAAGTTCTATCATGGAAAATCCTGAAAAAAGTATAGAAGCCTTTGAATATTTATCAGGACTTGGAATTAAAGTTTCTATTGATGATTTTGGAACTGGTTATAGTTCGTTAAGTTATCTTAAAAAAATCAATGCAGATGTTTTAAAAATTGATAGGTCTTTTGTGATCGATCTGGAACTCAATGAAGACGACCGAGCCATCTGCAAGGCAATTATCAATATGGCACATTCCTTGGGTATGGAAGTGATTGCGGAAGGAGTTGAAAATCTAGCTCAAAGGGATTTGCTCCATGATTTAGGCTGTCATATGATCCAAGGATATCTTTATAGCAAACCTCTCCCCGCTCATGATTTTGTGGAATTCGTTAAAAAATTTAACGAATCTACTCAAACAAAATAGCCGAAATTGAAAATGATGATACGGTTTTTGTCTTTATTGGTTCTTATTTTATCATTTGTACGTCCTGTCCCTGCCGAATCCCGAGAGGTCAAAAAAAAATCTGCCGCTCGTGAAATTCCTACTAATTACTTTGTCAAAAAAGAAGAAAAAAATTTTTCACTATTAATGGAAGCAAGGCGATTTGGAAGAGGAGAAGTCATCTTCCTGCGTTTGACTCCTAAAGATAAAAAGTGGATCAACGAATCATATAAAGTTAGTTGGTTAGGAAAGGATGTGATCCTTACCAAAAGAGAAAAGAGTATGATTGCTTTTTTACCGGTTTCTCCCGACACACCTGCCGGTGCAATGACCCTAGAAATTGTTTCAAAAATTTTTTTTGTTAAACGTGGACAAAAACAGTATCAAATCATTTTAGAACCGACCAAATTCCAAGTAATCAAAAAAAATCAACAGATCAAGGTGGATGAAAAGTTTGTTACCAAAGAATTGCCTAAAGAAACTTTAGATTTTATTCAAGAATGTAAATCTGCAAAAGAAGCAGCATTTGCAAAACAAAGCCAATTACAATTTGTAAATAATTTCAAAAATCCATTGAATAAAATATTTATTACCAGTAAATTCTATGTTAGGCGAGATTATAATAATAAACAAGGCAGACCTCATGGTGGTGTAGACTTTCGTGGAAAAGTAGGTACGCCAATTTTTGCGATCCAAGATGGGATAGTTGTACTTGCTAGAAAAACTTATTATGAAGGAAACTTCACAATCGTCGATCATGGGAATAAAATATTTTCTTTTTATATGCACCAAGATGAAATTAAGGTGAAGGTGGGAGATGTTGTAAAACAGGGACAAGAAATTGGCACTGTTGGTTCAACAGGAATGTCGACAGGTCCTCACCTACACTTAGGCGCTAAGGTAAATGATACTTTAGTGGATCCACTTTCTTTAATTGCTTTGCAGTCGATTTCCGAATCGCATTGATGACAAAAATTCACGAATGCCTTGTTCGTGAATTTCGCCTTTCTCTAAATTTTCAGTGATATGAAACAAAAGTTTATCATGATTGGAAGTTTCCACTAAGATAAAACCAGTTTTCGCATAACGCGGTCTTAGGAGATCAAAAAAAGTCCAAAACTTAGAAGTGACAATTGAAGGTTCTAATTCTTTTTGTTGGATTTCTTGAATGTCCTCAATATCTCCTTTACTCACTTGTATTTTGAGGAATTCAGAAAATTCGGCAATTGCTTGATTTTCTTGGAAACCTAAGTAGTCAGGAAAGTAAAAGATTCTTACAAAAGGATATCTTTCCGCATCTTGGTCACTGAAAGCAAGAAGACCCGCAATTTGTCCTGCGCCCGTTTTATTTTCCAAAGATAAGTCTTCGGGTTTAAAAAAATAAAAACCTTGAGGAAGTGTAAATCCAAACTGAAGTTCTTCATTCCAATATTGATTGTTGTCTGTGATTACCCAACCATTTAGATCTTTTTCTTCAATTTGGTATTTATTCTTAAAAAGAAGATAAGCGGATAAAACTTCTGCACCTTGTAAAGCTTTGAAGGCGATGAGGGCGTTGCTTGCGATGAGGCATGCCGCCACCAAAAGACGTGCATATTCTTCGAGGCGTAACACACGAATGAGAAATGCAACCGCCACTAATAAAAATAGAAAAACAGTTCCAGCCTCAAAAACCAAAACCTCTGCAAGCCATAGAGAAAATATAAATAATACAACGACACCTAATTCAATGAAAGGATGAAACGTCTCAGCCCAATATCGTTGAATCACATATAAACTTCCATAAGTTATGAAAAGTCCAACAATCAGTGAAATGAGGCAAAGAACAAAAATGTAGTGCCAAGGCAAATGAGATTCATGGTAAATGAAAAAGGGAATGGCTATGATGGAATAGAGTAAGAGTAAGTTTCTAGAGGTTTTAGGAACCAAGAATGTGGTAAAGAAACCACTTGCATGATTTTTGATTTTGGCTAGTATTTGCAACATGTCGGCGATTACAGACTTCTTTCAAAAAATCCAAAACCAAATTCTTGAAATCCAAACTACCATCAACCAGATCAAAACCAGTTGGGAGAATTTTCAAAAGTTTTGGGATTTGTTTTTTACTTTAGTCCCTTGGGAAGTTCTCCTTCTACTGATCTTTTCTGTCATCCTCCTTTCCATTTTCAATTCAGTTTCTCCCAAAACTCCAAAGGCCAACCTTACCATCGCCGTTTTGTTGCTTTCCGTACTTTGGATCTATTTTTGGGGATTGTTTTCGAAAGAAGTTTCTTACGGAAGAGTGTTCCTGGTTTCTCTCTATATCCTTTTTCCCTTACATGCGTTCGGCCTAATTCAGTGGATTTATGGCCTTGGACAAAAAGTCTATTGGAAAAAAAGAAGAATCGCACCTATTCAATGGGACTCTGCACTTCATCAACTTTCTCTGGATTACCATCAGTTGGTAGGGAAAGCCCATTTGTATCATGGAAAAATTGAAGAAAATCGGAGCGGTTTGTTAGAAGAAATGGAACGTTTAGAACAATCCATCCAGGGAATCAAATCTTTACTTTTGAAAGAGAAAGTGGCAGGAATCAAAAATCTAGAAGAAAACTAAGTTTGTGTTGCTTAGAAAAAGGCGGAACATTCTAGAATCTAAATTGGAATATTCAGGCTAACTAGTGAGTACCAGTAAAACCTAAAGCTAAAAGAAATAAAAACAATAAAAAACTTAGATTGGTTCCGTTCATCAGTAAAGAAATCATCGAAATGATATAGAAGGAAATTTCCTTTTTCCTTCTATAAGTAATCATAAAAAAAATCCAACCCAATCGGAAAAGGGAAATTAAAGCTAAAAAAACAATTCCGTACAAAAGAAAGAGATTCACTTTTTTAGTGAAATAAATAATTAAACTCGCTAAGGAAAGAAGCCAAAGTAAAAAATCAAGAAAGAGGATTTTCATATTTAATTTCAAAACATCTAGCGAGTTGTCTCATTCATTTTGTTCCGATCGATGGAATAATGGAATTATTACTTTCCAACAAGTTGCGGATAAAATCCAAGTTTACTTTGCACATCATGATCATGAGCCGGAATGATTTGTAATTCTGGATTGTTTTGAATTAAATCATTAACACGAGCGATCTCTTCACCAAGACTTTTTGTGTCAAAGTCAACAATCCATCTTGCCCCTCTTGGTTTGTGTTTTTTTTCTTTAAAACCTTCTCTTCGCCAAACTATATCTCCAGTGAGAAAGAAGGTATCTCCATTTGCTGTATGTAGAAATAAACCCACCGACCCTTCACTATGCCCTTTCATAGGAACTAAAACTACTGTTCCATCACCATACCAATCTAAACTCTTCGCATAAGATGCATAAGGTTTATTTTTGAACTCCAAATAACTCCAATTCACAGAATCCCCATCAAACTGAGAAGGAATGTATCCTAATTCAATTTTAGGGTGGTTCAACTCATCTGGTAAACTGTGAATTTTTGCTGTAGGAAAATCTTTTAATCCACTTGCATGATCCCAATGAAGATGGGAAAAAAATACATCCTGAATGGAATTTGGGACAGCACCATTGGAATCTAATTGTTCGTATGCTGTTTGATTAGGTTTGTAATCCATTAAAAGTTTTAAATACAAAGGAAAAACTTGAAACTGTTCTTTTACTTTGGCTCCGAGCCCTGTATCAAATAAAAAATTTCCTTTCGGATGTTGGATATAAAAAGCGGAATGGGCTACTGTGACTGTTTTGAATACGGACCCACCCTCTATGACAAATCCTTCTAAAGTTTTGGCTTCTCCTGTTTTTAGAATCGAAAAAACCAAATTTGATTTTTCCGTCGGCTTTGGAATGCGAGAAGAATTTATTTTTTCTTCAGCGATGTAGGAAGGAATCTCTTCCTTCGGATATCCAAGGAAATATAGAAAAAAAATAATGATAGAAGTTACACTGATTGATAAAAATATTTTTGTTTTGGATGACAGTCTCATTTTGATTTCCTATCTAAGTTTAGTTTGGTTTGAAAAGTAATTCAGCAGTTTTTGCGGCCACACGTAGTGGCTCTGGTGATTTTTGTAGTTTAGCAAGTAACAATGCACCTTCCCATAATGAGAGTAAGGATATAGAAAGATTTTTAGCGATTCGCGGAGTATATCCCTTTCCTACAAGATATGTTTCAAATGTTTTTAACCAGAGCGAATATATCTGTTTACATGTTTCGGAAACAGATATATTCGACTTTGCCGTTTCCATTGCTGTGATTGCTATGGGACATCCTTTTTTGTAATCACTGGAAACAATTCGTTCTTCAAGAGCATGAAACACCTGTTTAATGGCCTGAATCGGGGATTCTGTTTCGGAGAGGACTGATTGGAAAAACAAATTCAATTGATCACCTGAATGGAGAAGAGCAAGGCTTGTGAGTTCATCTTTTCCACCGGGAAAATGGAAGTAGAGAGAACCTTTCGGAGTATTTGTTTCTTTCCCTAGTTCGGTAAGACCTGTTGCCTCATAGCCAGACTCTTCCAAAAGTCCGGACATGATTTCGATCATTTTCTGTTTGGTTTCTAATCCTTTTTTACCCACAAATCCATTGGTTTAGAAAATAATAGACCGGTCAACATAAAAATGGGATTTGGGAAAGATTCTCTGAAATTCCAATGTGTGGGAGGAAGAGGTAGGAAACCAAATTTTGGTCGGAGAGACTGACTCTATCGTTTTTTCTAAGAGAATAAATCTCATTGTTTTTTTAAGACTCCGCCGATAAACTAAGTAGTACGGATTTCGGGACGAAGTATGATCAATAAGAAGCCATCGCTGACAGGAAGACAAAAGGCCGCCATCTTTTTGGTTGCGGTTGGAAACGAAGTGGCCTCCGAAATCTTCAAACACCTCCGGGAAGACGAGATCGAACAAATTACGTTCGAGATTGCTCGTTTAGATAAAATCACACCAGAAGACAAAGAGAAGGTGCTTGTTGAGTTCAATGAACTCATGATGGCCCAAGAATTTATCACCAATGGTGGTATCGACTTTGCCCGTGGCCTACTCGAAAAGGCACTCGGTAACCAGAAAGCCATCGATATCATCAATCGACTCACTTCGTCACTGCAAGTACGGCCATTCGACTTTATTCGTAGAACAGACCCGGCTCACCTCCTTAACTTTATCCAGGGGGAACATCCGCAGACCATCGCTCTTATTCTTTCTTATTTGGATCCGCAAAAAGCATCCAACATCCTTTCCAACTTACCTCACCAAATCCAAGCGGAAGTGGCAAAACGAATTGCAACTATGGACCGTGTATCACCGGACGTACTACGTGAGGTAGAACGAGTATTAGAGCGTAAACTTTCGACTCTTGCATCTGAAGATTATACTTCTGCTGGGGGTATTGATTCTGTGGTTGAAATTCTAAACCTAGTCGACCGGGGAACAGAAAAAACCATCATCGAAGCCTTAGAAGAAGAAGACCCGGAACTTGCAGAAGAGATCAAAAAACGGATGTTCGTATTCGAAGATATCGTTCTACTCGACGACCGTGCAATCCAAAAAGTAATGCGTGAAGTGGATAACACAGATTTGGCGAAAGCATTAAAGTCTGTGGATTCCGAAGTACAAGATAAAATCTTTAAAAACATGTCGAAACGTGCGGCGAACTTACTCCGTGAGGATATGGACTTTATGGGTCCTGTTCGTTTGAAAGACGTGGAAGATGCACAGCAGAAGATTGTAAACATCATCCGTAAACTGGAAGAAGCAGGCGAGATCGTTGTGGCTCGTGCAGGAGAAGACGAACTTGTGGTTTAATCCACGAGTTTTACTTTTCTAGTTTTTAGAAAATTCTAATATTGGAAAAATCTATTTGTGGCGATTGCTGAATTTTCCCCATTTGGGAGGAAATTCTGCCAGTGCATCTTTGGCTGTAATTTCATTTCTCTCTAGTTTTTGGTTTAGAGTGATGAGTTTGTGCAAGTTTCCCATCGAAAAGGAAAGTTCTGTGATATCAAAATCATCCAAACGCACTTTTGCATTTCGACAGAATAGTTTGAGTTCGGATAAAATTAATGTGACCCTAGCGTTGGCATAACGAGCTACGATTTCTTCGAATTCTTCTTCATTAAAAAATTCTTTTTCCAAATCATAATCGAATTCTTGTTTGATGAGATCAATGAGAGATAGTCCGAGTTCTTTTGCAACTATAACGACATAATCAAACTTAGATCGAACCCAATCTTCTGATTCCAAAAGTTCTATAGCAGAGCGAGGTATATTCAATTTTTCTGATAGTTCTACCCTTGTCAGCTTTCGTTTCTCTCGGTAGGTTCTGAAATGATTTACTTTTTCCATGTTTTATAAAAAAAATTCAAAATTACCGTTATTAACGGTCTGAAATGGGCCCAAAAACGTTTTGAACGGTTTGGAAGAATAAGATCCTCATGGATTCTGTTGACTTACAGAAGGAAAGTACAATTAGACTCGGGTTACGCTAAATTTCCTTTCTGGAGCCCGCCACCGAGGTTAGCCTAGGTGGTGTGCTCGTTTTTTCCACTCTTTTCTAATTTTGCTCTATCGAAAATCTGTAGAAGTGACTTCCTTTAAATTCAGTTTTTTATCCAAATTTTAAGAAATTTTCTTCTATGATGCAATAATATCATAAGATAGAATTCTCCTGGAAGGAAATCATTGATGAGCAAAAACCAAAAAATTAGAATTAGTTTAATCTTGATGAGTATGATCACTTTTACTTTGAGTAACTGTGCTTCAGTGGAGGCACCGAATCGTTTGCGCAAGACAATAGATTTACAAGGGCACCGCGGAGCGAGAGGACTCAAACCAGAAAATACATGGCCAGCTTTTGAAGAGGCAATCAAATATAAGATGGTCACTTTGGAATTGGATACGGTTCTTACCAAAGACAAAAGAATTGTCATTCATCATGATTCCGATACCAATCCTATCATTTGTCAAAATGCAAATGGTAATGAATTAAAAAAAATATCCCTTTATGAATTAACTTTGGCTGAATTACAATCTTACGATTGTGGTTCCAAAAAAAATCCAAATTTTCCAAAACAAATTCCTGTTCCTGGAACCAAACTTCTTTCCTTAGAAGAATTTTTTGAAAAAGTATTATTTGCGGAAAAAAAATCAAAAGAGGCTTTTGAATTCAATATCGAAACCAAATTTCCTGATGATGGTTCTGCACCAGATAATTTAGTAAAAGAACATACAGAAAAATTGATTCAAATCATTGAAAAGTATAAAGTAGTGGAACGTTCCACTATCCAGTCTTTTGATCTTCGTACCTTAACTTTTTCCAAAACAAAAAATGCAAAAATCAAAACTAGTGCATTGTTTGTTCCAACTTACTTCCAAGGTTTTTTAATGACGATTGGACTTGGGAATGGGTACAGAGAAACAATTCTGTCAGCTGCAAAAGACAAACAAGCCGATATTATTTCTCCATATTTTTTGTATGTCACACCTAAGTTTGTAAAAGAGTCGCACGAAAGAGGTATGTTTGTAATTCCTTGGACAGTGAATACAGAAAAAGAAATGAAACGACTTGTTTCATGCGGAGTGGATGGAATTATTTCTGATTATCCAGATTTATTGGATTCTGTTGTTCGCCCCAAACCTTAAATTCCCCAAACTACTGTACAGAGTGAAGAATAAAGAGAGAGGTAATTTGTTGCCTCTTTTTCGATTCGATAGATCTCTACAATCCCGGAAGTGTTAGCGGCAGAACCAATGCTTGCATTTCCGCTAGTAAAAAAGAATCCATATCGTTTCACGCAGGACTTTCCTTTTTTTAAAGGTAGTTTGGGTAGGTTCCGTTCTGATAAACCTAAGGAATAGGATGCATAGAGAAGGCCTGTAGGCCCAATTCCTTGTGGTTGTCCAAAATTAGCACAATTATTCATCCAAAGACTGAAGAAAATTGCGAGGATCGCAGCTATGAATTTTTTCCCTTTTGAATTGGAATTTATTTTCATTCGTTACCTGAAATCTCTACACAAAGGTTCGCATACATTCCCAAAAGGGCAAAGGTGGTCCAATTGGTTTCGGTTACATTTTGAATTTTAGATCTAGATTTCAAAAACTCTAAAGAAGCATCTCCAAAAGAAATTAGTCCAAGTACAGAGTGTACGCAAGATGTAGCCCTTCTTTTAGAAAATTCCCCCGTTCCAAAAATTCCAATTTTTGTTTTGGTGTATAAAAACCCCCTTGGCCCAAACCCGGGGGAAGCACAGTTTCCAAAAAACAAACTCAAAAAAATCAGAAAGGGAATAGAAAAATGCAAAGTTCGATTCAATGAAGTTCCTTAGTTTGCGATTAGATCTTTATGTTTATTCTTCATTTCGACACATTTTTTTTCCGAATCAATTTGTTTCAAAAGAGTTTTTTTGACAGGGGCAGGAAGACGGGGATGGTTTCCTGTAAACTTCTTGATGATCAGAAGAGTTTCATCTGTACAAAAATCAGGTGCCAAACTTTTGGCAAACGCATCCAAATAGTTTTCATCTTCTCCGTTGTTAAACTTGTCCAACGCATCCAAATAGGTATCTAAAAAAGTTAGTTGGATATCTTTTTGATGTTCAGGAAAGAGAGAATAGGAAACCACTCGAAGAGTAGAGGAGGAATATTGACTCGATTTGGGATTGAGTAAGATTTGAATCCATTTTTCTTTTACCGAACGATTGGGTTCGGCACCTTCTGCCGCCAAACTAGAATTAACCCCCCTACTAGAAGGATCTGTTTTTTTCTCACGATCAATGATGTTTTGGATTTGAGTTCTGTCTGTTTCTAGAGAACTCAATTTTACGATGAGATTCCATCGTAAATCTTGGTCGATTTTTAGTCCGTTAACAGAAAGTTTGTTTTCCAGAAAGTCATACAATCTTTTTTTTGCATGGGCGGTATAAGTTGAATCAACAAGTGACACAAACAAATATCTTTGTTCATCGCTTCCCGGTTTTGCCTTTAGAAGTTCTTCCCATATGAATGTTTGTAAGGAATTTAAATCACGAATTCGTTTTTCTTCAGGAAACCAAAAACGACTGGTGAAATAGGTTGAACCGTTATCGCCAGCTATTCTAGATAAAATCCAACGTTTGATTTTGATATCAGTTTCGGAGGAATACAAACGAATTGTCGTATCCTTAAATTCATCAAAGGTAATATTTGCAAGTTGTACTTGTCTAAAGTAATCAGTCCACAAGATGAGTTTTCGCATTGGATCTGTGTCAAATTCTAAAACGTATTCTAAATTATCTTTGTTTGATTCTGTCCATTTCCAAATGGAAAAATCATGGTCTTCTGCGTTGATAAAAGTATAATTGGGGCAGGCTTTTACCGGAAAAATTGCATTTGTGGACCGGCCTGAATAAACGACAGGAACTTCTTCAAAGGAAAGTTGTTTGTTGGGTTTATCAAAAAAGTAAAGACCTAAGATAGTTTTATGATCACGGAGTTTATTTTCTAATCCTGGTGCAGATTGTACAATTTTCCAATAGAATTGGTTCTCAGTACAAATGGTAGTTAGTTCCACTTGGTTGGTTCCTTTGGTTTCTAACCAATCTTTGGACCATTTCTTCATTGGGAAACCACTAGCAAATTCTAACTCCTTTAAGAAGTCAGTGAGTGTAGAATTTGAATAAGAATACTTTCTTAGATAATTTTGAACTCCACGTTGAAAAGACTCCTCTCCGATAAAATAAACTAGTTGTTTAAGAACAGAAGCACCCTTTCCATAAGTGATTCCATCGAATTGTGTGAAAGCTTCTTCAGTATCAGAAACCTTTGCTTCTACAGGATGATTTGTGATATAACTATCTTCTTCATAGGCCCATTGTTTCATTTTTTCAAAAAAACTAATCCAGGTTTCTTTGAATTCGGAATTCTTCGCTTGGGCCAAACTCGCCATATAAGTCGCAAAACTTTCGTTAAGCCAAAGTCCATTCCACCAACGCATGGTGACCAAGTTTCCAAACCACATATGTGCCATCTCGTGTAAAACAACGTCAGAAAGATTTTCTCTTTGGGATCTTGTCATTGGGGCACGAGATACAAAACGTTCTGAAAAAGTGACGGCCCCAACATTTTCCATGGCACCAAAATTAAACTCAGGAACGATGATTTGATCATATTTTAAAAACGGATAAGGAATTCCAAAATAAGAATTAAAAAAAGCAAATCCTTCTTTGGTAAAGGTAAACCAGTCTTTGGGATCTACATATTTTGCTAGAGACTTTCTTACGAATAACCGTAAAGGTATGGATTCAAAATGATCTTCCCAAACTTGATAAGGACCTGCATGGAGAGAAAAAACATAAGTTGAGATTTTTGCTGATTCAGGGAATGAATAAGAAATTTCGTCTGTGTTGGTTCCTTTGGATTGGCCATTGGGAAGAGTTGTGGAAATTACCTTCCAATTTTTAGGAACAGTAACATTTAGTTTGAAAGTCGCTTTTAAATCAGGCTGGTCAAAACATGGAAACATTTTGTTTGCATGGAAAGCTTCGAATTGAGAATACAAATACACTTCTTTATCATCAGGATCTGTGAATTTATGCAGACCGTTTCCCGTTTTTGCATAAGGAGTTTCAAATTCAACCGTGAGTGTGTTGTTACCAATCATCAGATTGTTAGCTGGCAATTGGATATGACCATTTTCGTAAGTAAGGTTAGTTAGACTTTCTTCATTTAAAACAATACTATTAATTTTTCCTTGGAAATAGTCTAATCGTAGATCGTTGAGTTTTTTTCCCAAAAACTGGATTTTGACCTTTCCCGTAAAACTATCTCCTGATGTTAAATGAACATCCATTTCATAATGAATGTCTTCAATGATTTCAAAACGAGTTTCTGCCTCAGATTGTGTTAGATGGTAAACCGATTTTTTGAGACGGCAATCCAAAAGCAAAACAAGGGAAATTAAGGTAAAAATTTGTAAAAGTTTTTTCATAGAAGCTCCGTCTCGTTATGGTTGAAAATTGCGATATAAAATAGCCCAGTCGAT